>JBMONF010000040.1:0-57696 GCA_049323455.1 Pseudomonadota bacterium
GCTGCAACTTCATCCTACCCTCGTCCAGAGGCGGCATGGCCACACCGGCTCGGGCGCTTAGGACTCTCATGGCCCCGCGCCCGCCCGGTGTGGCCTCAACTGTCAGGTGATTACCCTCTCAGGACAAAAGATGCGAAAAAGTCCCCATCGATAGCTGAACCCAATAGTGGAGTTGCAGCATTGGCGGATTTCCATCTCCGCCCCCTACCCCTTCCTCCCCAACCGCACCAGCCCCACCTTGGCGAGCCAGCCGAGGCTGCGCCGGACCCTGTTGCGCTGGGGCTCGGGTGCGGCCGCGAGGATCGTCTCGACCGTGGCCGGCGCCTTGGCGAGGCTCTCCATCAGCGCCGCGAGCTCGGGCTCCGGCAGCAGCAGGCTCGGCATCATCGCGGCGAGCGGTGTCGCGCGCAGCGCGGCGAGCCGCGCGCGGCTGCCGCCGGGCGTGGCCGCCGCCATCGTGTCGCCGTCGATGAAGCCGGTCGGATAGGTCGAGAACAGGCTGAAGGGATCGTCGCGCAAGGGGTGGACCGCCCGGCCGGGCTCGGGCGGCACGATCTCCTCCGCGCTCTGCCGTATCTCCGCCAGCTCCTGCCACAGCGCCTGATAGGCGCCCACCACCACGCGCCAGTCGAAGCGCGCGCGCGCCTGCGCCAGCCCCGCCTCGCCCATGCGCCGGCGCAAGCTTTCGTCCTCGATCAGCTTCAGATAGGCCGAGGCGCAAGCCGCGACATCGACCGCGATGCTCTGCGCCGTGCTCATGCAGTAGCGGCCATAGCCGTCGACGGCGCTCGCATAGCGCAGCGCCAGGTCGGCGCCGGTGCCGGGCGGCGGCATGAAGGTCGGCGCCATGAAGCCGACCTCGCCCGCCTTGACCGTGTCGCGATAGCCGTCCCAGTCGCTCACCACCACCGGCAGGCCCGCGGCCTGCGCCTCGATCGGCGTCAGGCCGAAGGTCTCCTGGATGTTGTCGGAGAGCGAGGTGAAGATGTCGCCCGCATGCCAGGCGCTCCAGCGGTATTGCGGCTCGCGCGCATCGACATGGTGATAGCGCACCGAGGGCATCAGGCGCGCCGCGGCGGCCGTGAAGATCTTCTCGATCTCGGGCGCGGCGTACCAGCCGGCCTGGAGCAGATGGAGCTTCGTCTTGGTGCGCTTCGACGAGGCCTCGAGCGCCAGATACATCGGCAGCGGGTTCGCCTTCTCGATGTGGGTGAGCCGGCCCACGAACAGCACCACCACGTCCTCGGGTGCGATGCCGAGCGCCTGCCTCAGCGCCTGGCCCTCGCGGCGGCGCTCGGGCGTCGGCGCGAAGGCGTCGCAATCCACGCCGAGCGGGATCAGCGGCAGCTTGAAGCGGGAGGGTCCGCCCTTGCCGCTTCCCGCTCCGCCGCCGCCCCCCTTGGCCCCGAAGCGCGAGGCCAGATAGTGGCTCCACTCCTCCACCAGCCGCTCGACCATGGCGCGCACCTGGCTCGAGGTGCAGACCAGCGCGTCCCAGGCCTGGGTCGGGCCCAGCACCGCCTCGGCGATGCCGTCCATCACCACATGCTCGGCCGTGGTGTGGGTGACGCCGCAGAGGCTGAAGCGGCGCTGGCCCAGGCCCCGCCGCTGCCAGGCGAAATAGCCGATATTGGGGCCGGGGCGGTAAAGCGTGCCGGGCTCGCCCGCCAGCGTGAGATCGAGCGGCGGCACCGGCGTCACCGGGCGGTCGGCCCCGGCGATTTCCTGCACGCGTCGGGTGAAGTCCTCCAGGTCCTGCGGGCGCAGCGCGTAGCAATAGAAGCGCTCGACGCCGCTATGGCGCGCGAAGCCCTTGAGGAAGCTCTCGCTCGCCGACATGCGGCCCATCAGCTTCTGCTGCTGGGTGTTGTAATTGCCGCCGGCATAGACGAAGGCGGCGTTGGGCGCGCCTGCGCGCGCGGGGGCGGGAGCCGGCGCTTCGTGGCGGTCCGTGCGATCGGCGCTTGCGGCAGAGATGGGCGCGGTCTTGGAGCGAGGCGTTGCCATGACGGGAGACGGGATAGAGAAGATGAAGCCGGCAAGAACACCGGCTTCACGCCCACGTCAGTCTAAGAACCGGACTCCGCAGCGGCAACCGGCTCCAGCGGCCGTTCTTGTCCCGCCAGCTTGCCCGGCGTTGCTTGACCGAGTCTAAACGCCGGAAGCTCGGCGCCAGCTTCGGTTAGAGCAGGTTCCGCTCGACCGGGATCGAAAAACTCTTCGTCGTTCCCGCGAAAGCGGGGGCGACGGGAAAGTGTTCCACCCATCGAAATCCGCGCTAGTCCAGCCGCCCCTCGTTGGTATAGCCGGCCCGCTCGATCGCCGCGGCCACCGCGGCCTCGGCCGCGCGGCCCTCGACCGTGACCTCGCCGCTGGCGAGATCGACCTCGACCTTGGCGTCCGGCGCCGCCTTCTTGATGGCCCGCGTGATTGCCTGGACGCAGCCCTCGCAGCTCATGCCGGAGACACGAAAACGCATGGACACTCTCCTTCCGCCCCCGACGCATCTGGCGGCCAAGCCGGCAGCGGGTCAAGCGAACCGATCGGCGGGCGGCCATGCGGTTCTCGCATCCTTGACCTTCCCATGATGGGAAAGGTTACTTACATGGGCACGGAGGAGATCGATTCATGACAATGAGCAGTGCCGCCGTGCCTTTGGCCCCGAACGCCCAGCGCCCCGGCGGTTTGCCGGCCCCCGATGCAGAGCGGTCGGCGCCGAAGAGCCCGAACTCCGGCGCAGCCGCCGAGGAGATTGCGCTCGAGATCGGGGGCATGAGCTGCGCCACCTGCGCGGGCCGGGTCGAGCGCGCGCTCAAGGCGGTGCCGGGCGTCACGGCCGCCGAGGTCAATCTTGCGAGCGAGCATGCGCGCGTGCGGTTCGCCGCGGGCGCGCTGCAGCCTCGGCACCTGATCGAGGCCGTGATGGAGGCGGGCTACGAGGCGCGGATCGCCGATGCCGCCGGTCCGCCCGCCGACGAGGCGGGGCGCGATCGCACCGAGCGGGTCATCCTCGCTCTGGCCGGCCTCGCCAGCCTGCCGCTGGTCGTCCAGATGGTGCTGCAGGTCGCCGGCTTTCAATGGATGTTGCCGGGCTGGGTCCAGCTGGCGCTGGCGGCGCCGATCCAGTTCGGCGTGGGCGCGCGCTTCTATGCCGCTGCCTGGCGCGCGCTCAGGGCCGGCACCGGCAACATGGATCTGCTGGTGTCGATCGGCACCAGCGCCGCCTTCGGCCTGAGCCTGTGGCTGATGGCGACGGCACCGGCCGGCACGATGCCCCATTTCTATTTCGAGGTCTCGGCCCTGGTGACGACGCTGGTGCGGCTCGGCAAGTGGCTCGAGAGCCGCGCCAAGCGGCGCACGCTGGCGGCGATCCGAGGCCTCATGGCGCTCCGGCCCGAGCGGGCGCGGGTCTGGCGCGAGGGCGCCTTCGTCGAGCTGCCGGTCGAAGCGATCGCGCTCGGCGACCGGGTGCAGGTGAGGCCCGGCGAGCGCGTGCCCGTCGACGGCCAGGTGATCGAGGGGGCGAGCAGCCTCGACCAGTCGCTCCTGACGGGCGAGAGCCTGCCGGTCGAGAAGAACCCCGGCGACAGCGTGGCGGCCGGCGCCATCAACGGCGAAGGCGTTCTGCTGCTGGAGACCCGCGCGGTCGGAACCGACACGCTGCTTTCCCGCATCATCCGCCTGGTCGAGGCGGCCGAGGCCGGCAAGGCGCCGATCGAGCGGCTGGTGGACCGCGTGAGCGCGGTGTTCGTGCCGATCGTGCTCGTGATCGGGCTCGCCACGGTCCTCGTCTGGTGGCTGGCCTTCGGCGATCTCCAGGCCGGCATCATCAGTGCCGTCACGGTGCTGGTCATCGCCTGCCCCTGCGCGCTGGGGCTGGCCACGCCGACCGCCGTGGTGGTGGGCTCCGGCATCGGCGCGCGCAACGGCATTCTCATTCGCGACGGCGAGGCGCTCGAGTTGGCGCATCGCGTCGGCACGGTGGTGTTCGACAAGACCGGCACGCTGACCGAGGGCCGGCCCGAACTGGTCGGCCTGGCGCCCGCGACCGGCGAGGACAGCGAGCTGCTGCGTCTCGCGGCCGCGTTGCAGACGGCAAGCCAGCACCCCCTGGCCCATGCCGTGCTCACGGCTGCCGAGGCGAAGGGCGTAGCGGTGCCGGCGGCCGGCGACTTGCGCGCGCTGCCGGGGCGCGGGGTGGCGGGCCATGTCGAGGGGCGCGCGCTCCTGCTCGGCAGCCGGCGGCTGATGCGCGAGAGCGGTATCGGGGAAGCGGCGCTCGACGGCTTGGCCGCGCGGCTGGCCGGCGCCGGGCGCAGCCTGTCTTTTCTGGCCGAAGCCGGCGAGCCCGCGACGAAACCGCGCCTCTTGGGCGCGCTCGCCTTCGCCGACCGGCCGCGCCCCCAGGCGAAGGCGGCCGTGGCGGCGCTCAAGCGCGCCGGCATCGAGACCGTGATGCTGACGGGCGACGGGCGCGCCGCCGCCGAGGCGGTCGCGGCCACGCTCGGCATCGATGGCGTGGAGGCCGAGCTGCTGCCGGCCGACAAGGCGGCCGCGCTCGCGCGCCTCAAGGCGCCGAGCCGCGTGGTGGCCATGGTCGGCGACGGCATCAACGATGCGCCGGCGCTGGCCGCCGCCGACATCGGTTTCGCCATGGCAAGCGGCAGCGACGTGGCGCTCAATGCGGCCGGCATCACGCTCATGCGCGGCGATCCGCGGCTTGCCGGTGCCGCGATCGAGCTGTCGCGGCGCACCTACGCCAAGATCCGGCAGAACCTGTTCTGGGCCTTCATCTACAATCTCTTGGGCATCCCGCTCGCGGCCGCCGGGCTCTTGAGCCCGGTCGCCGCCGGCGCGGCCATGGCGCTGTCGAGCGTCAGCGTGGTCGCCAACGCGCTGACGCTCGGCCGCTGGCGCCCCCGTTTCGAGGAGTGACGATCCCGTGACGACCATGACGACCATCGGCGAGGCCGCGCGCCAGAGCGGCATCTCGGCCAAGATGCTCCGGCATTACGACGCGATCGGGCTGGTGAAGCCCTCGGCGCGCTCCGAGGCCGGCTATCGCCACTACACCGAGAGCGACATCCATTCGCTGCGGTTCGTGCGCCGCGCGCGCAACCTCGGCTTCTCGCTCGACCAGACGGCGAAACTGCTGGAGCTCTGGCGCGACCGCCGCCGCGCCAGCGCCGAGGTCAAGGCGCTGGCGCTCGCCCATATCGAGGAGCTCGACCAGAAGATCGCGGAGCTGAAGGCGATGCGCCGCACGCTCGACCATCTCGCCCGCCACTGCCACGGCGATCACCGGCCCGAATGCCCCATCATCGACGACCTGGCGGGCCAAGCCCGGTGAGGCGGCGCGCGCCGGACGGCCGGGCCCGGGCATGGGCATGGGCATGGGCATGGGCATGGGAGCCAAGCACCGGGAACGCCGGCCTTCAACATTCTCTGGCGTCCGCCGCGGGCGAAGGCGATAGTTGACCGCGGCCACCATGCCGCGCGAAGAAACGGCGGTCTTTTGCCGTCCCAACGAAGCACGCCAGCCCCATGACCACATTGGTAACCGGCGCCACGGGTTTTGTCGGATCGGCGCTCGTCCGCAAGCTGCTCGAGCGCGGCCACCATGTCCGGGTGCTGGTGCGGCCGACCGCCGATCGGCGCAACCTCGAAGAGGTGGCGGCAGAGGTCATGATCGGCGATCTCACCGACCGGGCCTCCGTCGATCACGCCATGCGCGGCGTCGAGGTTCTGTTCCATGTCGCGGCCGACTACCGGCTGTGGGTGCCCGATCCGGAGCGCATGTTCGCCATCAATGTCGAGGGCACAAGGCACATGATGGAGGCGGCGGCCGAGGCCGGTGTGACGCGCATCGTCTATACCAGCAGCGTCGCCACGCTCGGCACCTCGAAGGACGGAACGCCCTCGACCGAGGACACGCCGGCGACGGCCGCCGACATGATCGGCGCTTACAAGCGATCGAAACATGCCGCCGAGGCGCTGGTGCGCGAGATGGTGGCCCGCCAAGGCCTGCCCGCGGTGGTCGTCCATCCTTCCACACCGATCGGGCCCCGCGACATCAAGCCGACGCCCACGGGGCGTCTCGTGGTCGAGGCGGCGAGCGGCCGCATGCCGGCCTTCGTCGACACCGGGCTCAATGTCGTGCATGTCGACGACGTAGCGGACGGCCATATCCTGGCGCTCGAGCGTGGCCGGGCCGGCCAGCATTACATCCTCGGCGGCGACAATCTGACCCTGGCCCAAATCCTGGCCATCGTCGCCGAGCTGAGCGGCCGGCCCGCGCCGCGCCTCAAGATGCCGCATGGCGCGGTTCTGCCGCTCGCCGCCATTGCCGAGCTATGGGCGAAGGTGAGCGGCGGCGAGCCGTTCGCGACCCGCGAGGGCGTGAAGATGGCGCGCAAGAAGATGTTCTACAGCAGCGAGCGCGCGATCCGGGAACTGAGCTACCGTCCGCGCCCTCCGCGAGAAGCCATCGCGGATGCCATCGCCTGGTTCCGCGAGCATGGCTACCTCCGCTGACCCCCCGGGCGCCGGCCATCCGCACCGGCCGCGCTATCTCTCTCTGCGCGCCCTGATCGGAACGGCGATCGGCGTCGCGGCGACGGTCGGCATCTTCGCCATGCACGATTTCGGCGCCGTGACGAAGGCGGCCGCGCTGGCGGGCGGCGGCTTTGCCGCGGTCGTCGGCTGGCGCTTCACCTCGCTTTTGGCCGCGGCCGTGGCCTGGCGCCTGCTGCTGCGCCCGATCGAGCGACCCCTCCTGCCGCGCCTGGCGGTGGCGCGATGGATCGGCGAGGCGGTGAACTCGCTGCTGCCGGTCGCCCAGGTAGGCGGCGATGTCGTGCGCACGCGTCTCGCTCACCGCATCCCGCTGCCGGGCGGCGGCACGGTCATGGGTGTCAGCGCGGCAGCCAGCGTGATCGTCGACATGACGGTGGCGCTGGGCGCTCAGGCCCTGTTCGCCTTGCCGGGCTTGTGGCGCGTGGCGCAACTGCCCGACATCGGCCTGGCGCAGCTGATCGCCGCCTTCGCGGTCACCTGCCTGCCGCTGCTCCTGCTGGCGGCGGCGCAGCGCAGACGGATGCTCAGCGGCGGCGCGGCGCTGGTCGGCCGCATGGGCCTGACCCGGCTCTTGGGCCCTCCGCATGTGATCGGCGAGAGCCTGCGTCGGCGCATCAGCGCGATCTACCGGCGCGGGCCGGCCGTGGCCGCAGCCCTGTTCTGGCATCTCGCCGCCTGGGTCTGCCGCGCCGGCGAGGTCTGGCTGATCCTGATGCTGCTGGGCCACCCGATCCCCGTCATCGACGCGATCATGATCGAAGGCCTGATCAATGCGGCACGCACCGCGGCGTTCCTGCTCCCCGCCGGCCTCGGCGTTCAGGAAGGCGCGTTGCTGTTGCTCTGCGGCTGGATCGGCGTCGGGCCCGACCTCGCCCTGGCCATGGCGCTGCTCAAGCGCGGCCGCGAGCTGGCTGTCGGCGGCTTGGGCCTCGCGGCTTGGCTGTTGGCCGAACGCGGTGCCTTACGTCGCGCCTTGAAGGGCTGAGGGGCTGCGGCTGCGTCCCGGCAGCCGGCTGTGCGTGACGAGCGTCGCGGCCGCCTTGCGCCAGACCGGCAACAGATCCTCGAGCAGGACCCCCCGCCAGCTCGGCCAGCCCGTTTCGGCCCATTGGCGGGCCGCCGATCCCATGGCGTGCCGCAATTCCGGCTGGCGCAGCAGCGGCGCGATGGCCGCAGCCCAGGCCGCCGGCTCCTGACTGTCGAGCACGACCCCGTCCTGGCCGGAGCGGGCGACGAACTGGCCGCCGCCATGACGCGCCGCCACGACCACCGGCAAGCCGCTGGCCTTGGCCTCCAACACCACGTTCGGTGAAACCTCCGTCATCGACGGAAAGACGAACAGATCGGCGCTGGCATAGAGCCGCCCCAGCTCCGTTTGCGGCAAGGCGCCCGGCAGGGTCGCGCGATCGCCGAGCAGGCGCTCGATCGCCGCACGGTCGTCGCCCTCGCCGATTGCCAGCACCTGCAGATCGAGCCCCGCATCGAGCAGGCGGCGCGCCGCTTCGGCCATGACCAGCGCGCTCTTGGTGTTGTCGATGCGGCCGACGAACAGAAGCACCGGCCGCTCGGGCGGGATGCCGAACTCGCGCACCAGCCGCGCCCGGTCGCGGTGGCGAGGCGCGAAACGGTCATGGTCGATGCCCCGGCGCAGCAGATGCACGCGCTCCGGCGGCAGGAACATCGACAGCCGCTCCCGATCCTCCCGCTTCGAGACCAGGACGTGATCGCAACAGCTCAGGCAGCGGTCGGTGCTGCGGGCGATATGCCGGGCGATCCGCTCGGGCAGTTGCAGCGTGTCGATGAGCAGCCGGGAGCCCCAAGAGCCCGCGACGCGTCTGATGACATCGGCCGCATAGACGCGGGTGAAGCGCGGCACGTCGGTATGGATCGACGCCACCATTCCGCAGCCCGAGGCTCGCGCATGCTTGATCGCCGTGTAGCCGAAGCTGAAGAAGTCGGTCGCATGGACGACGTCCATGCCCGCCAACTCCCGCCGCACCGCGGCATGATGGCGGGCCAGGTCGGTGTGCGCGCCGCCATGCCGCACGAACCCGAGACGGCGCGTGCCGAAGGCGGCCGGGTGATGGCGGAACCGGACGCGAGAGCTCAGGGCCTCGGTTCGGTCCGTTTCGCCCAGAAAATGCAAGGTGAGATCGAGCGTCTCGGGAAGGGTCGCCGCCGCCTCGGCAAAGCGCTCCCAGCACTTGACGTGGCCGCCGGCCTGCTCCCCCCGCTCCAGTGTCACCAGTACCGCCACCTTGAGCGGCACCGGGCCTGCCGAACCCTCGTCGATGATCGTCTCCCGCGCCCCCGGCTAGGCGCCGATTCATTGGGCCAAATTCATGGGCACGCTAGCCTTTCCCGCCGCAAAGGCCAAGGCGACCCATTGTCTCGCATGAAGGTTAGGATCGCCTTTCCGAGATAAATAACTAATCATCTTCAATATGTTGAATGCCTGCCCCGCCAGGGCCCCGTCCTGCGCTCGCGGCCCTTTCGCCGCCGCGACATCGTGATCCTTGTGAGAAATCCGGGCTAGCCGCCCGAGCCACGGGTTTCCCCCATCTGGCGCTCTGGCGGGTTTGCCATGGCTCCTTTATGACGGCTGCACTGCAAACCGGTTGCAACTCAACGACAACCGCCAAATCGCATTCGCATGTTCAGCCTCCCCGCTTACGCCGTTGTCGGCCGCCTCGCGCGCCTGCGCTGGTTGCTGCCGCTCGCCTCGACGGCGGTCCTGTATCTGCTGGCCGATCTGCTGGCGCAGTGGCTGTTCCAGGTTCGGATCGTGCGCATTCGCATGCTCGCCGACGGCGGGTTGCTGTTGGCGGCGTCCTGGCTGCTGTTCCTCGCTTCGCGGCGCCTCTGGATGTTCCTGGCGGCGCAGGCGCTGCTGGTGGCCGCACTCTGGATCGGCAATGCCGCCAAGATCGCGATGCTGGGCCGTCCCATCATGCCGGACGACGTCGATTCGGTGGCGGCCCTGGTGGAGATTCTGGGGCCGCTCGGCTGGGCCGGGGTGGTGCTGCCGTTGGCTGCGATAGCGGGACTGGTCTTCGCAAACCTGACCTGGCGCAGACGGCGCGCCAAGCTCGGCCTTTGCGGCCTGACGGCGATGGCGCTGGCCCTCCTGACGCTGCCCGGACCGATCGTGCGCTGGATGGACGGCGTGTTCGGCAACACGACCTGGGACCAGCGCGAGAACTATGTTTGGCGCGGAGCGGCGATCCACAGCCTGCAGGAGACCGCGCGCGAGTTGGCCTACCGCCGGCCGACGCCCGAACGCGACGACGCCCTCGCGGCCGCCGAGCAGGCGCTGGCGCGACCCTGGTTCGTGAGCCTCGCTGTGCCGCGCCGAGCGCGCAACATCCATGTGATGGTGCTGGAAAGCTTCTGGGACCCTTCGCTGCTGGCGGCCGCAGGCTACAGCGAGCCGCCCCTCGACCCCCGTTTTGTCGCGCTGTGGGACCAGACCGGGCGCTCGACCGCGCTGAGCCCGGCCTTCGGCGGCCAAACCGCCAACGCCGAGTTCGAGTTCCTGTGCGGCTTTCCGGTGCAAGATTTCACGGTGAAATTCGAAAGCGGCTTCGACAACGATCTGCCCTGCCTGCCGCGCCTGCTGGGCCGGCGCGGCTATCGCACCGTCGCCTCGCATCCCAACAGCCCCGGTTTCTGGAACCGCCAGACCGCCTACCGCCATGCCGGCTTCGAGCGGTTCTGGTCGAGCCAGGACTTCGATCTCGACGACCTCAACGGCCCGTTCTTGTCGGACCGCTCGCTTTATCGGCAAGTGGCGGCAAGGCTCGGGGCCGAGGCGGACGGCCGTCCCACCTTGAGCTACGTCATGACCTATTACGGCCACTGGGCCTACGACCTGAGCCCGCAACGCCCGGCCGTACTGACCGCGACATCGACCAATCCGCTCGTGGCCCGCTATGGCAGCGTGATGCGGCACAAATCGCGCGAGCTGGTCGAGGAGATCGAGCGGATCGTCGCGGTGGATCCCGACGCCATCGTCATCGCCTTCGGCGACCATCTGCCGGCCCTGGGCCCGAGCTTCGGCGGTTACGTGCAATCGGGCCTGCTTGCCGACCGTTTCGGCCGCTTTACCGCGCGGCAGTACGGCATCTCGGCAGCCACGCCCCTTATCGTGATCGACGGACGGCGCGGGCCGCTGCGGCTAGGTCCGGTGCCGATGTTCGAGCTGCCGCGCCTGGTCATGGATCTGCTGGGCAACGACCGGCCGACGCTGTTCGACCTGTCGCGCGCGCCGGGCGATCGGCTCTACCGCCCGCTGCCGGAAGCGACCCTCATCTATGACGGCGATGCGGTGACGGAAGTTTGCCGCGCCGGTTCGCCTACGCCGGAATGCCGCCGCGCCGCCGATTGGCTGGCGAGGGTGGAGTTGCTCGAGCGCGACCTGTTCGAAGGAGAAGCCCACGCGCTCGACGCGCTGGACAATCCGCCGCTACCGACATTGCCGATCCCGGCGCAGAAGCCGCCGACGCCGCTGCTCGCGGCCGAGCTGTCGCTGCCGGCCGAAAGCGCGGTGCCGCTTCACGCTCTCCATGTGGCGCAGCGCGCAGCGACCGGCAACTGATCGCGCGACGCGGCCCGGAGGGGCCGGCCGGCGAACCGAATGGCGCTTGATGCGCCCGTTCTTGCGATTCAAGATAGGCGGGCTTGCCGGCGGGTGTCCGAAATGTCGGGAGCGATAACCGCTTGGCGTGCCGGTCGTCGCCCCAGATAAGGAGGAGGGCGCGATGAGCAAGCCTGCCATGAAGATCTGGCGCCTGACGCCGGTCGAGCTGGCCGATCCGGACTGGCGCGCGAGCACATGCCACGAACCCGTCACCGTGCGGGCGCCCGATGACATCGAAGCGCGGTTCGCCTGCATGTGGGCCTTCGGCATCGCCGTCGAGCGCAATCCCGGCACGAGGACCTCGCACGCCCCCTGGCTTCAGTCGCGCCTCGCCCGGTGCGAGGAGCTGCACGGCTCCGGATGGTCCACCGACGGGCCGACGACCATTCTGGATCCGGCGCTCAGCGACGAGGATCTGGCGGTCAAGATCGCGACCATCGGTATCGCGGGCTGACAAGGAGGCGCGAGCCGCTCGACGGCTTGCCAGCGCGGCAGGTTGCATTTGGGATCCCACTCGACGACAGGAGGATGGTGGCGGCGGAGGGATTCGAACCCCCGACACAGGGATTATGATTCCCCTGCTCTACCGGCTGAGCTACGCCGCCATGTCCGTCGGAACGAGAGCGGCCGGCGCTAAGGGCCGGCCGTGGGACGCAAGGGTATAGGGTCTGGCCCGAGCCTCTGTCAACCGGTGCGCGCGACTGCGCTTATCCCTGGCGAATCAAGCCGTTCGGCAGGGACCGGAAGGTCGCCGGAGGGCTCGGCGCCGGCCTCAATCCCCCAGCATCGAGGCCAGCTTCATCGCCACGCCGAGCTTGCCCTCGACTTTGAGCTTGCCGGTCATGTAAGCGAGCGTCGGATCGAGCCGGCCCTCGAGCAGCGCCTTGGCGTTGGCCGCGGTCATCTTGAGCGTGGTGTCGGCATCCCCATCCTCGTTGCCGATGACGGCCATCGGGCCGGTGCCGTCCCACAGCAGCAGGCCGCCCTCCTCGAGCTCGATCTTGAGCCGGTAGCCCAGGGGCTGCATCAGCTTGACCTTCTCGGTCAGGGTGCGGGTCAGCTCCTCGATCTCGCTCATGCCGCCTCCGTCTCCGCCAGGCTCCGCTGCCGCCGGATCCAGCCGCCACCCAGCACGCGGCTGCCGCGATAGAGCACGCAAGCCTGCCCGGGCGCGACACCGGCCTGCGGCTCGTCGAACCGGACCTCGGCGCCGCCAACGCCGTCGATCAGCAGTCTTGCCGGGACGGCCTCGCTCACCGAGCGCAGCTTGACCTCTGCTACCTCGCCCTCAGGAATGGGCGCCGTCGTGCCCAGCCAGTTCACGCCCTCGAGCCGGATCGCCGACACCGCCAACGCCGCCTTGGGGCCCACCACCAGGCGCCGGCGCTCAGGATCGAGCCGCACCACGTAGAGCGGCTCGCCGCCGGCCTGGCTCTCGGGCACGCCGATGCCGCGCCGCTGCCCCACGGTGTAGTGCAGCAGGCCGGCATGGCGGCCCAGCACGCGGCCGTCCACATGCACGATCTCGCCGGGCTCGGCCGCACCGGGCCTGAGCTTCTCCACCACCTCGGCATAGCGCCCGCTCGGCACGAAGCAGATGTCCTGGCTGTCGGGCTTGGCCGCCACGGCCAGCCCGAGCCGGTCGGCGATGGCGCGGGTTTCCCGCTTCTCGATCGAACCCAGCGGAAAGCGCAGGAACTCGAGCTGCGCCCGCGTGGTGGCGAAGAGGAAATAGCTCTGGTCGCGCGCGGGATCGGCCGCGCGATGGAGCTCGGGGCCATCCGGGCCTTCGAGCCGGCGCACATAATGGCCGGTCACGAGCGCCGCCGCGCCCAGCTCGCGCGCGGTCGCCAGCAGGTCGCCGAACTTGACGCGCTCGTTGCAGCGCACGCAGGGGATCGGCGTCTCGCCCGCCAGATAGCTGTCGGCGAAATCGTCGATCACGGCCGCGCGGAAGCGCGCCTCGTAATCGAGCACGTAATGGTCGATGCCGAGCCGGTCGGCGACGCGCCTTGCGTCGTAAATGTCCTGCCCGGCGCAGCAGGCGCCCTTGCGCCCCGTTGCGAGCCCGTGGTCGTAAAGCTGCAGCGTGACGCCCACCACCTCGTAGCCGGCCTGGACCAGGAGCGCGGCCGCGACCGAGCTGTCGACGCCGCCCGACATGGCGGCGACCACGCGCGCGCCGGGGGCCACGCCCTCGAGGGCGAGCGGCGGGGCCAGATCGGCGATGGCGGGGCTCGCAAGCATGGCCGGGAATATAGGGGCGACGGGCGGCCTTGTCAGGTGCGCCGGAAAGGCCCTGAAAAGCCGCGCTCTTGCGGATTTGCCCCAAGCAAAAGGGGCTTCCTCCACGGGAGGAAGCCCCTAGCTGCGTGAGTTATCCGTCGCAGAGCCCTTCGACGATCACCACACGTCGATGCGATGGTCCTTGGTCTCGTGAATGAAGAAGATCCCGACCAGGAAGGTCATGGCGGCCACCACGATCGGGTACCAGAGACCGTAATAGATATCGCCCTGGGCTGCCACCATGGCGAAGGCGACCGTCGGCAGGAAGCCGCCGAACCAGCCATTGCCGATATGGTAGGGCAGCGACATCGAGGTGTAGCGGATGCGGGTCGGGAACAGCTCGACCAGCATGGCCGCGATCGGCCCATAGACCATGGTCACGAGCACCACCAGATAGACCAGCAGCAGCGTGACCATCACATAGTTGATCTGCGCCGGATCGGCCTTGGCCGGATAGCCGGCCGCCGTGATGGCGTCGGTCATCGCCTTGGTGAAGCCTTCGGACTTGGCTTTGAACTCGTCGCCCGCGAGCCCCCGGCCCTCGAAGCTGTCGATCACCGTGCTGCCGACCTTCACCTGAGCCGTCGTGCCGGCCGGCGCCGCCTCGTTCTCGTAGTTGACCGAGCGCTGGGCAAGGAAGCTCTTGGCGATATCGCAGGAGCTCAGGAACTTCGCCGTGCCCACGGGATTGAACTGGAAGGAGCATTCGGCCGGGTCGGCGACCACCGTCACCGGCGCGCTCGCCTGCGCCGCGTAGAGCGCCGGATTGGTGAAGTAGGCGAGGCCGTGGAACACCGGAATGTAGGTGACCGCGGCCAGGAGGCAGCCGGCCATGATGATGCGCTTGCGCCCGATCTTGTCCGAGAGCCAGCCGAACAGGATGAAGCAGGGCGTGCCGATGGCGAGCGAAAGCGCGATCAGGAGGTTCGCCGTGGTGCCCGACACCTTGAGCGTCTGGGTCAGGAAGAAGAGCGCGTAGAACTGGCCCGTGTACCAGACCACCGCCTGCCCGGCCGTGAGGCCGAACAGCGCCAGAAGCACGAGCTTGAGGTTGGACCAGCGTGCGAAGGATTCCGTCAGCGGCGCCTTCGAGCCCTTGCCCTCGGCCTTCATCTGCTGGAAGGTCGGCGTCTCGCTCAGCTTCATGCGGATCCAGACCGAGATCCCGAGCAGGATGATCGAGACCAGGAAGGGAATGCGCCAGCCCCAGGCGCCGAACGCCTCCTCGCCCATCGCGGTGCGCACGCCCAGAATGACGAGCAGCGACAGGAACAGGCCCAGCGTCGCCGTGGTCTGGATCCAGCTCGTCATGTAGCCGCGCCGCCCGTGGGGAGAATGCTCGGCGACGTAGGTGGCGGCACCGCCATACTCGCCGCCCAGCGCCAGGCCCTGCAGCAGCCGGAGCGCGATCAGGATGACCGGTGCCGCGATGCCGATGGAGGCGTAGCTCGGAAGCAGCCCTACCAGGAAGGTCGAGAGGCCCATGATCACGATCGTGATCAGGAAGGTGTATTTACGCCCGACCAGGTCGCCCAGCCGGCCGAACACGAGCGCGCCGAAGGGACGCACCGCGAAGCCGGCGGCGAAGGCCATCAGTGCGAAGATGAAGGCCGCCGTCGGGTTGACCGCCGAGAAGAACTGCTTGCTGATGATCGCGGCGAGCGACCCGTAGAGGTAGAAGTCGTACCACTCGAACACCGTGCCGAGCGAGGAGGCGAAAACCACCACCCTCTTGTCGGCCAAGCTCAAGCCGCCGCCACCACCACTGATGCGGCCGGCAACGCTTTCCTGAACGCTCATTATCGTTTCCCTCCCATTTCCCCCCGGCCCCGCACAGGCGGCGCGGCCCTCGCCCGGCACGCGCCCCTCTTTTCAGGGCCAGTGCGGGACTGTTAGCTGCGCGAGAAAGAAAATTGACCCTATACTTTGGTCGGAAGCCGGCCGCCGCCTGTGCCGAACCGGCCCTGGAAAGCGCATGTCGCAGGACAGCTTGATCCTTCTGCTGTCGCTGGCCTATCTGGGCCTGCTCTTCGTCGTCGCCCATTTCGGCGAGCGGCACGCTCGCCGCTGGTCGGCGAGCCGGTTGGGGCCCGTCATCTATGCCCTGTCGCTTGCCATCTACTGCACCTCCTGGACCTTCTACGGCGCGGTCGGCCGCGCCGTGCACAGCGGTCTCGATTTCGCGCTGATCTATGTGGGGCCGGCGGTCGTCGTCCTGCTCGCCTCGCCGCTCCTGGCCAAGATCGTCCGCGTGGCCAAGCGCCAGAACGTCACCTCGATCGCAGACTTTTTGGGTGCGCGCTACGGCCGCAGCCGCGCCGTGGCCGTGCTCGCCACCTTGATCGCCGTGGTCGGCGCCATGCCTTATATCGCGCTGCAGCTCCAGGCCGTCTCCTTCAGCTTCGCGGCGCTATCGGGGCGGCCGGGGCCGGTCGGGGCCACCGGTCATGTGCCACCGTGGCAGGACACGGCGCTGATGGTGACGCTGCTGATGGCGGTCTTCACCATCCTCTTCGGCGTGCGCCACGCGCAAGCCAGCGAGCAACACCGGGGCATGATGCTGGCGATCGCCTTCGAATCGCTGGTCAAGCTCTGCGCGCTGCTCGGCGCCGGCATCTTCGTGGTCTGGCACCTGTTCGGGGGCCTTGGCGACCTGCTGACCCAGACCCGGGCGGCGACCGCGGCCGCGGGGGTCGATCCGGCGGCGTTGGCGCCGACCGCCAATTGGGCGGCGATCACGGCGCTGTCGGGCCTCGCTTTTCTCTGCTTGCCGCGCCAGTTCCATGTCGCGGTGGTCGAGCACGACCATCCGCGCAGCCTGCGCGCCGCGCAGCTCCTGTTTCCTCTCTACCTGCTGCTGACCAACATCTTCGTCGTCCCGATTGCACTGGCGGGGCTGCGCTTGCTGGGGATCGGCAGCAACCCCGACCTCTATGTGCTGATGCTGCCGATGAGCGCCGGCGCCGACTGGCTCACGGCGTTGGTCTTCATCGGCGGCCTGTCGGCCGCCACCAGCATGGTCGCCGTCGCCTGCATGGCGCTCTCGGGCATGGTCGGCAACGAGCTGGTGATGCCGCTGCTGCTGCGCCGCCCGGTCGAGCCCGACGACAACATCGGCCAACTTGCGCTGCTGGTGCGCCGCGTCGCGGTCGTCGTCATCCTGCTTGCCGCCTTCGCCTATCACAAGACCATCTCCGGCATCCTGCCGCTGGCGACGATCGGCATGGTCTCGTTCTGCGCCGTCTCGAATTTCGCGCCGGCTCTTCTGCTCGGCCTCTACTGGCGGCGCGCGCACCGCTACGGCGTCATCGCCGGCCTGGCCGGCGGCTTCGCGGTCTGGGCCTGGGCCGTGCTGTGGCCGACGATCGAGCCCGGCGCCGCCACCGCCCTGCCCGCCGCAGGCCCGCTTGCCGCGTTCGAGCCGATCATGCGCGGCTTCATCGTCGGCCTCGTCGTCAACTGCGCGCTCACGATCGTGGGCTCCCTGCTCGCGCGGCCGGTGGAGCGCGATCATCGGCAGGCCATGGCCTTCGTCGACGGCGCAGACGTCCAGCGCGCGGCGGCGCCTGTCGACGCCTCCAACCCGGAGCTGGATCAGCTGCGCGAGCTGGCCGCCCGCTTCATCGGCGCCGAGCGCGCGGCGCAGGCCTTCGCCGGCTTGCAGCTCTCGGGGGCGGCCGCGCTCGACTTCACCGAGCGCCTGCTGTCCGGAACGATCGGCGCCGCGTCGGCGCGCGTGGTGGTCTCGGCCGCAAGGCGCAAGGGCCTGTGGCTGCCGAGCACCTTCCGCGAGATGCTCGCCGAGGCCACCACGGCGATCCGCTACAATGCGGACCTGCTGCGCAAGACCTTGGACCATATGGGCCTCGGCATCGCGGTCTTCGACGCCGACCGTCGCCTCGAGGTTTGGAACGAGCGCTTCGCGAGCCTGACCGGCCTGCCGGTCGAGCAGTTGCGCAGCGGCGCCACGGTCTTCGACATGGCGCCCTATGTGGCTGTTCTGCCCGATCTCGCGGCGCGTCAGGGCCCGGCCTTTCGCGAGCTCCGTCTGCCCGGCGGCGGGGTCACCGAGCTGCGCGCCGACCCGCGCTCGGACGGCGGGGTCGTCGTCACCGCCAACGACGTGACGGCGCGCGTGCGGGCGGCGGAGGCCTTACGCGACAGCGAGCGGCGCATCCGCATCGTCACGGACAACCTGCCGGCGCTGATCGCCTATGTCGATCGCGATGAACGTTACCGCTTCGCCAACCGTCCCTATCAGGCGACACTCAGGCTCGCCGAGCGCGAGATCGAGGGCCGCTGGGTCGGCGAGGTGCTGGGGCCCGAGCGCTATGCCCGCCTCAAGCCCTATATCGACGCGGTGCTGGCGGGCCGCCCGCAGACCTTCGAGATCGAGTTCCCGACCAACGACACGAATATCGAGGTCGCCCGCGGCACCTATATCCCGCACCGCGACGAGCGCGGCGAAGTGCTGGGCTTCTTCCTGCTTTATGTCGACATGACCGAGCGACGGCGTGCCGAGGTCGCGCTGCAGCTGGCCAACGAATCGCTCGAAAGGCGCGTCGTCGAGCGCACCGCCGAGCTGGACGCGGCACGCACCCGCGCCGAGGAAGCCAATATCGGCAAGACGCGGTTCATCGCCGCCGCCAGCCATGATCTGCTGCAGCCGCTCCACGCCACGCGCCTGTTCGCCGCGGCGCTGGCGGAGCGCCACCCGGGCGACGAGCTGGTCGGCAAGGTCGAGCTGGGCTTGGGCGCGGTCGAGGCGCTGTTGGACGCGCTTCTCGACATCGCCAAGCTCGACAGCGGCGCGGTCAGGCCCGAGCCCAAGCCGGTCGCGATCGGGCCGCTCATGCGCGCGCTTGCCGAAGCCTTCGCGCCCCTCGCTGCCCGCAATGGCGTCCAGCTCAAGGTCGTGCCGAGCGATCTGGTGGTCGATACCGACCCCGCCCTGCTCCGCCGGGTGCTCCAGAATTTCCTGGCGAACGCGATCCGCTACGGGCGCAAGCCCGGACGGCCGGCGCGGGTGCTCCTGGGCTGCCGGCGCAGCGGCGACAGCTTGCAGATCGAAGTGTGCGACAACGGTCCCGGTATCCCGAAGGAACTGCAAGCGGCCGTGTTCCAGGAATTCACGCGTCTCGACCGCACCGAGGCACCGGACGAGCGCGGCCTCGGCCTGGGGCTGGCCATCGTCGACCGCATCGCGCGCATGCTCGGCCATCGCGTGCGTCTCGTTTCGGAGCCGGGGCGCGGCGCCCGCTTCTCGATCCAGGTTCCGCTGGCCCTAACCCTGCCAAGGGGCGAGATCGAGGCGCTGCCCGCACTGCCGGCGGTCACGCGCTCGGCGACGCGCGCGCCGGTCATCGTCTGCGTCGACGACGAGGCGCCCGTGCGCGAGGCCATGTCGGCGCTGCTCGGAAGCTGGGGCTGCGAAGTGCTGACGGGCGCCGATGCGGACGAGGCGCTGAGCGCCGTCGACGGGCGGACACCCGACCTTCTGTTGATCGATTTGCACCTGGGCGACGGCCGACCCGACGGCCTCGCGGAAATCGACCGTCTGCGCGCGGCCTGGGGCGCAACCATGCCGGCCGCGATCGTCACCGCCAACCGGGATCCGGCGATCATCGCCCGCGCCCGGGCGCTCGGTCTCGATATCTTGCTGAAGCCGGTGAAGCCGGCGCAGCTACGCGCCCTCATCGCCCGCTACGGCCCGACTCGTGCGGCGTGAGCGCCCTTGCCGCGGGCCGATCCTCGCGACATGAGGCGTCGGGCAGCCTCGACCGGCCGGTCGCTCGCCGCAACGCGGCGCCAGCCACGGTTGAAGCCGGCGCGGCCCGGCGATACACTTTTAGCGGGCTGATTCAAAAATAGCCGAGGGTGATGGACAAGCCATTGTCCGAGAGACCGATCGGGTCGAGCCGGCTCGATCGTGGAGCAAAAAGCTAGGAGGGGCACAACCAGGGCTGGCACCGCCATCGACTGAGGAGCGCCAGCAGCGGCGTTGGCCACGAGTCGAAAAAATGGCAGCCACGGAATTGCGTGGGGGCGATCTCCGTGTCCCGATCATGATTGCTCGAGCTGCGGCACTCTTCGTCGGCGCCATCGGCGCCGTCGTGCTGTTCGGCTGGGCGGCAGACATCGACATTCTCAGGTCCTTCTTGCCAGGCTATCCGGCAATGAAGCCGAGCACGGCGCTATCGTTCGTGCTCTGTGGGATCTGCCTGTGGCTCGCCAGCCTAACCGATGACACGGCTGCCAACGGGCCGAGAGCAATCGGGATCGTCGCTGGCGCGGTCGCCGCCTTCGGGCTCCTGGCCCTGATCGGATATGCGGTCGGCATCGCTCGAACATCGCTCATCGGTCAGGGCAACAGCGCGGCGATATTTCCCGGGCAAATGTCGCCAGTTACGGCGACGAGCTTTGTGGTCTTTGCTACGGCCATGTTTCTGGGGCGCCGCCGCTCGGCACTGGCCGACGCCATCTTCGTCGCGCTCTGCGCCGCCGGCCTGTTCGTTTCGTTCCTGGCGCTGATTGGCCACGCCTACGGCACCCCTTGGCTCTATCGGCCCGAACCCTACATCACGCTGACCTTGAGTACGGCGGCCGGGCTCTTCGTGCTGTTCGCCGGAACGGCAATGACGCGGCCGGATATCGGCTGGGTTGCGCTGCTGTTCGCCGAGGGCGCCGGCGGCGTGATTGCCCGCCGGCTGCTGCCGGCCGTCCTCCTGCTTCCGCCCCTCGTCGGCTGGATCAGGCTCCAAGGCGAACGGGCGGGCCTCTATGACAGCCTGACGGGCCTTGCCCTGTTCGCGGTCGCCAACGTCGTCATGCTCACGGCCATCGTCTGGCATGCCAGCCTTTACGCCAATCGCCTCGACGCCGAACGACGACGCTCGCTGGTCTCCCTGCAGGCGAGCGAGCAGCGCTATCACCAGGTGGTCGATCTCGTTCAAGAGGCGATCTGGATTCTTCTCGACGACGTGATCACGTTCGCCAACCCCGCGGCAGCCAAATTGATGGGCGCGGACACACCGGATGCGCTGATCGGCCGATCGATACTCTCGCTGTTCCACCCGGACGATCGGACGCGCGTGATGGAGCGTATAAGGGTGATCGTGTCGGAGCGCCGCCGGGTTCCGCTCGCCTATATGCGCGTGGTGGGGCTCGACGGGCGCACACGGGTCGCGGCGGCGCAAGCGCTTCCGATCGTCCAGGACGGCAAGCTCTATGTCATGGGATCGGCGCGCGACGTGACCGAGCAGCGCGAAGCCGAGGCTCAACTCCTGCAAGCCCAGAAGATGGAATCGGTCGGCCAACTCACCGGCGGGATCGCCCACGACTTCAACAATCTGCTGACCGTCATCATCGGCAATCTCGATCTGGCCGTGGACCGGGTTCCGAGATCCATGCGGCCGGCGATCGACGGCGCCTTGCAGGCGGCGGAACGGGGAGCCGCCCTGGTCCAGCGACTGCTCGCCTTCTCGCGCCGGCAGACGCTGGTTCCGGAGGCGCTCGATTTCAACAGCCTCGTTGCCGGCATGGAGGATCTGCTGCGCCGGACGCTGGGCGAGCACATCGGAATTGAACTGAAGCTGAGCCACGGGCTTTGGCTGGCGTCGGCAGACAGGGGACAGGTCGAGAACGCCTTGCTCAACCTGGCGATCAATGCGCGCGATGCCATGCCCGGCGGCGGCAAGCTGACGATCGAGACGGGCAACGTGCATTTGGACGAGGACTACGCCGCCCGCAATGCCGAGGTGACGGCCGGCGACTATGTGATGATGGCCGTCACCGACACGGGCAGCGGCATGCCGCCCGAGATCGTCGAGCGCGCTTTCGAACCGTTCTTCACCACCAAGGAAGTCGGCAAGGGTTCGGGGCTTGGCTTGAGCATGATCTACGGCTTCGCCAAGCAGTCGGGGGGGCATCTGAAAATCTATAGCGAGGTCGGCCACGGCACCACCGTCCGCCTCTATCTGCCGCGCCTGTCCGCGCAGGCCGAGCTGGCGGCGCGTTCGAAGACCGTCGCCGCCGATTATCCGCGCGGCGGCGAGACGGTCCTGGTGGTGGAGGACGACAAGGACGTGCGCGCCTTCGTGATCGCGCAGCTACAGGATCTCGGCTACCGCGTGATCGAGGCCGCCGATGGACCGCAGGCACAGGAAATTCTCGATAGCGATGCGTCGATCGATCTGCTGTTCACCGATGTGGTGATGCCGGGCGGAATGACCGGCCGGCAATTGGCCGAAAAGGCGAAGCTTCGCCGGCCGAACCTGAAGACGCTCTTCACTTCCGGCTACACCGAAAACTCCGTCGTGCACCAGGGCCGGCTCGATCCGGGCGTGCATTTCCTCTCGAAGCCTTACAAGCGGCAGGATCTGGCGCGCAAGCTTCGCACGGCGCTGGACCAGCCGGCCTGAACCGGCGATCGCTACGGCTCGAGCCCGAGACGCTGCGCCAGGATCACCGCCTGGGTGCGCGAATGCACGCCGAGCCGGCGCAGGATCTCGGTCACGTGGGATTTCACCGTGGGCTCGCTGATCTGCATCTCGAAGGCGATGACCTTGTTGGGCTTGCCCTCGGCCATCAAAGCCAGCACGCGGTGCTGCTGTGGCGTGAGCTGGGCCGCGCGCGCCGCGATTTCGGCATCGCTCGGCGCCAGCACGCCGTCCTGCGCCTCTTCCGGCAGCCAGACCTCGCCCGCGAGGATTGCGCGGATCGCCGCGACGATCCGCTCCGACGGCATGAATTTCGGGATGAAGCCGGCCGCACCCATCTCCACCGCCTGGCGCATGACAGCGGGATTCTTGGCGGCAGAGACGATCACGATCGGCGTCGTCGGATAGGCGGCCCGCAAGCTTGCGAGCCCCGCCAGTCCCTGCATGCCCGGCATGTCGAGATCGAGAATGACGAGGTCCGTGGCCGGCTGCCGCTCGATCGCGGCACGGGTCTCGTCGAGCGAGCCCGCGAGCTCGGTCGCGGCTTCCGGAAAGGCGCTGCGCAGCGCCAGCGCCAACGCCTCGCGGACCATCGGATGGTCGTCCGCAATCACGAAGATCGGCGTCGCAGCGGCGTCCGCGCCAGACATGGGAGATTTCCTGCAATCCCTCCCCGAAGCCGGAACCGGCCGATAAAACGGCTCCCGCCCGGCTCGATGCCCGGAAGAATAGCGGATTCCAGCGCCGGCTTCCCCAGGGGCTGCGGCGGCGCCCCCGCCTCCTCGCAAATCAGGCGGCCGTGGCCGCGGTCTCGGTCGGCGAGGCGGCGGCGCCCTGCTTGAGCCGTTCGGCCAACCGCTCGAGCGGGGCCCGATCGCGGAACAGCCCGATCGGCACCGAGAAATGGCCGCGGTCATAGACGAACAGGTTGCGGCCCGGCAGATGCCAGTGGTCGGCGAGCGAGGCGCCGCGCCGGCAGGGCGTGATCTTGTCGGCGCGGCCCAGCACCATGACGATATCGGCCGGCGGCAGCGGCGCCATCAGACCCGGATCGGTGAGCGCGCCATATTCATCGAGCGTGGGCGCGTTCCAGCCCGCCGCCTCGAGCGCCTCCGGCAGCCCGACCCCGCGCGAGATGCCGCTCTCGAAGGCGAGCGCCGCCACGCTGTCGCTGGTGGTGACGAGGAAGAGCGCGTCGGGGCGATGGCGCTCGGGCCAGACGCGTGCACGAGCGGCTGCGAGCTGCGCGGTCAAGGCACCCATGCTCATGCCGCCGAAAGCGACGCGCCCCGGCCCCTGCTCGCGCGCCCAGCCGGCGACGATGGCCATCTCGCGCACTGCCGCCTGAAACAGGTCGAGCGCACCCAAGGGCTGCGTGGCCATGAACAGCTCGCCGCCATACCAGCCGGGCTTGGCACGGCGCACATGCCACGGCGCCTCGAGACGGATGACCCGGACCCCCTGCGGCACGAGACAGACGAGACCGTCTGCGATCTGGTCGTAGGCCTCGAGCTCGACCGCGAGGCCGTGCCCATAGACCAAGGTCGGCGCACCGGCCGCGGCGACCGGCTCCATCACATGCGCCCAGGCCGTGTCGCGGTCGGGACCGGGCGAAGGAAAGCGGAGCCAGTATTCGCGGCCCCAGCTCCGCTCGATCGCGCGCGAGCGCTCGACCGGCGGCAAGCCCTCCGGTAGCGCATAGGCGCGCTCCGGCTCGGCCAGCAAGGGCTTGTAGGTCGCATCGACCTCGTCGCGGTCGGGGATGCGGAAGCGCACGGCCGGCACGCGGTGGCGCAAGATCAACGGCAAGAAAAAGCCGCGCGCGCTCATGAGCCGGTGGCTCGCTTCGCGCCAAGCCCGCTCGGCCGCGGCCAGGGCCTGGGGCCCCGGGTCCGCCGGCCCGAAGAAGGCCTCGATCCAGGCCGCATCGGCCGCCCGATAGGCCGCCTTGAGCCGCGCCACCTTCGCCAGCGCGCGCGCCGGCACCGCCGCAGGCGGAAGATCGTAGCCGAGCTCCGTGCGGAAATGGTGTGCGTCGCCCTCGGCGACGAGCGCCGCGGCCCAGGCACGCGACAACGGAAAATAGAAACGGGTGATCAGGTGCAGAATGACCCAGTCGAGCCACGGCCGCGCAATCGCCGTCGCCACGGGCGAGGTCAGGATCGGTGCGATGTGGCCCATCGGAGCGGACGCGGTCGGCGCAGCGAGAGCAGTCATGGCAGCAGCTCCAATGCGGGCGCCGGGACCGGTACCCCTGCGTTATCTGCGCTCCTCGAGCCAAGCCATCTGAATGGCTTCCAGAATTTTTTCGTTCGACCGGTTCGGGTCGTCCGCGAATTCCGGCAGCGCCTGTACCCATTTCCACAAATCGGTGAAGCGCAGGTTAACCACGTCCGCGTCGGGATGCCGCTCCTCCAGTTGAGCGGCGATTTCGTGTATGTCGGTCCAGCGCAGCCCCATGGCGGATACCCCGAAGCCCAAAGCCCGACTCAGTCCTTGCTGGAGGACGTTTCGAGCATCATGTTGCGCGTGGCCGCGGGCAGCGAGACGGTCAGGCCGTCGAGCTCCTCGGTCATGCGGATCTGGCAGCCGAGCCGCGAGGTGTGGGTCAGCCCGAAGGCGAGATCGAGCATGTCCTCCTCGTCTTCGGACGGCTCCTGCAGCACGTCGTACCACTCGGGGTCGACGATGACATGGCAGGTCGAGCAGGCGAGCGAGCCTTCGCACGCACCTTCGAGATCGATGTTGTTGCGATGCGCGATCTCGAGCACCGACAGCCCGATCGGGGCCTCGACTTCGACCCGCGTGCCATCCGGTTTGATGAACGTCATTTTGGGCATGGGAGCCAGTCTCCGTTGCAGTCTCGTCAGCGCCCGTTCCAAACGGGCGGGCCATCCACGGCCGGGGCGAAAGCAAGAGTCAATATCGCTCGAGCGGAATCACTCTTTCTGCCATCACCCCCGGGCTTGACCCCGGGGTCCATCGATGGATTGCCGGGTCAGGCCCGGCAATGACAAGAGAAAAGAAACGCTTCCACCTCATCGAAACCCGCGCTAGGGCGGCGGGACGCGATCGCCTGCCATATCGGCCTCGATCTCGTCAAGCCTGTGCCCGCCGAGAGCCTGCTGGATGGCGCGGTCGATACGGCGCTGCGCGAAGGGCCTGCCGGCCCGCTCCAGCGCTTCCACCAGACCGTTGATGAGATCGCGATCCGTGCCGGCGGCGGCGGCCTTTAGCCGCGCCGCAACCGCTTCCATCTCGCGTCGCTCCGCTGGCGGCGCCAGGGCGCCGTCGGCCTTGAGCGCGGCATCGAGCGCCATGAGCACGCGCTCGGCCTCGACCCGGGCCTCGATCAAGAGCCGGCGCTCCATATCCTCCTGCGCGTTCTCGAGGCTCTCGCGCAGCATGCGCGCCATCTCCTCCTCGCCGAGGCCGTAGGAGGGCTTGACCTCGATATGGGCCTCGACGCCGGTGGTCTTCTCCTCGGCGCTGACGGTCAGGAGACCATCGGCGTCGACCGAAAAGGTCACGCGGATGCGCGCGGCCCCGGCCGTCATCGGCGGGATGCCTTTGAGCTCGAAGCGGCCGAGCGAGCGGCATTCGTCGACCGTCTCGCGCTCGCCCTGGACCACATGGATCATCATGCCGGTCTGGCCGTCCTGATAGGTGGTGAAGTCCTGCGCCATCGCCACCGGGATCGGCGTGTTGCGCGGGATCACCTTCTCGACGATGCCGCCCATGGTCTCGATGCCGAGCGAGAGCGGCGTCACGTCGAGGAGCAGCGCGCCCTCGCCGCGGGTGAGCGCCTGCGCCTGCAACGCGGCACCCAGCGCCACGACCTCGTCGGGATCGATGTCACCGAGCGGCTCGCGGCCGAACAGGGCTGCCACCTCGCGGCGCACCAACGGCACGCGGGTCGAACCGCCGACCAGCACGACGCCTTTGACCTCCGCGGGCGAGACCTTTGCGTCCTCGAGCACGCCTTGCACCAGATCGATCGTGCGACGCACCAGCGGGCGTATCATCGCCTCGAGCTCGGCGCGCGTGAGCCGGTGGCGCGTCGCCTTGCCGCCGACTTCGATCTGCCACGCGCCGTTCTCCTGCGCCGTGAGGCATTCCTTGGCAAGCCGCGCCGCGGCCAACACCATCTTGGCCTCGGCACTGGTGATCCGCTCGGCGATCCCGGCCGCGCGCCGCTCGGCCAGGAAGCGATCGGCCATCAAATGATCGAAATCGTCGCCGCCCAGCGCCGCGTCGCCGCCGGTGGCCAGCACCTGAAACACGCCCTTCTCGAGCCTGAGCAACGAGATGTCGAAGGTGCCGCCGCCCAGATCGTAGACCGCGTAGATGCCTTCGGCTCCTTGATCGAGACCGTAGGCGAGTGCGGCCGCGGTGGGCTCGTTGACGAGACGAAGGACGTCGAGGCCGGCGAGCCTGGCCGCATCCTTGGTGGCGCTGCGCGCCGCATCGTCGAAATAGGCCGGCACCGTGACCACGGCGCGCGTCACCGCCTGGCCCAGCGCGGCTTCCGCCCGCGCCTTGACCGCACGCAGGATATCGGCCGAGATCTCGACCGGCGTCAGGCTGCGGCCACGGATCTTGAGCCGCACCATGCCGCCGCCCGCCGCCTCGTCGACGTCGTAAAGCAGCGTGCCGCCGAGCTGCGCGAGCTCGCCCGCCGCGCGCCCCATCAGCCGCTTGATCGAGCCGACGACGCCTTCGGGCGCATCGAGCAACTGGCGGCGCGCTTCCTCGCCGACCGTGACGGTGCCGTCGGCGCCGTAGGCCACCACCGAGGGCAGCAGGCCGCGGCCCGCTTGGTCGCGCAGCACCTCGGGCTTCTCGCCGACGGCAACCGCCACGACCGAGTTGGTCGTGCCGAGATCGATGCCGACCGCGATCCCGCGCTCTTCGGCATGCGGGGCCGGCGTCTGGCCGGGTTCGTGGATTTGCAACAACATCACGGTGCCGCTCCCGCCAGGACGGCGCGCCGACCGCGCACCTCTTCGGCGAACTTGCGCCAATATTTGAGCCGGGTCGTCTGACGGCTGGCTTCTTCCCAGGCGCGACGCGCGAAGGCCGCCGCGAGCGCCTCGAGGCAGGCCGCCTCCTCGGCGCGGGCCCGGTCCGCCAGCGCCTCGACTGCGCCGAGATCGGCCGCCTCGGCCAATGCCTCGCGCGCCTCCATCGCCTCCATCAGCAACTCGGGGTCCTCGATGGTGCGGCTCTCGGCCGTGGGCGAGGGCAGGCCCGCACGCGCCAGCAGCGCCTGGGCCCGCTTCACCGCGTCCTTGAGCGTTTCATAGGCTTCGTTGAGGCTCATGGCCTGGCGTTCGGCGATGGTGCGCTCGCGCGGCCCTTTGCGCGCGAAACGGTCGGGATGGAGGTTGCGCTGGAAGCCCAGATAGCGCCTGTCGAGCTCGGCCGGATCGATGTCGAAGCGCGGCTCGAACCCCAGCCGCGTGAAGGCGTCCGCCTCGCGCGGTGGCTGCACCGCGCCGCAGACGTGACAGAACAGCGCTGCGGCGGCGACCGGCCCCTGGCAGGACCAGCAAGCCGCGAGCGCGCCCGCCGCATTGGCGACGCCATCCGCCTGGGTCGTGTCCGCCATCGTTCTTCGCCGAGCCTTCCATCTATCAAACGGGGCGCGGACCGGTCCCCGGCCCCGCGCCCCCGATCTTGCTTCGTTCGCCGCCGTCAGACGTGGAACGATTCGCCGCAGCCGCACCGGCCCTTTTCGTTCGGGTTCTTGAACACGAAGCCCGACTGCAGCTTCTCTTCCACATAGTCCATCTCGGTGCCGAGGATGAACATGGTCGCCTTGGGGTCGATCAGCAGCGTGACGCCGTGCTCCTCGACCATCTCGTCCATCGGCCCCTTCTCGTCGGCATATTCGAGCGTGTAGGACAGCCCCGAACAGCCTTTGGTGCGGATTCCGATGCGAATGCCGAGCGAGGGCTTGCCGCGCGCGGCAAGCAGCGCCTTCACGCGCTCGGCCGCACGCTCGGTCAGCGTCATCGCCTTGGGGCGGGGACGCGCGGCGCGCCGTTCGCCCTTCACCGCCGCCGGAGAGGCGGCCGTACTCGCTACCGCAGCGCCGGCCGGGCTGGCGACCTGGGACGCGGCGCTCTCGATGGGATGCTGCTCGTTCATGCCGACTTGGTCGCCGCTTCGATTTCGGCCGCGCGATGGCCGGTCTTCTCGTGCCCGTTCTTGTCGCGATAGTCCTTGATCGCGGCCTTGATCGCATCTTCGGCCAGCACCGAGCAATGGATCTTCACCGGCGGCAGCGAGAGATGCTGCGCGATGTCGGTGTTGCGGATCGTCTCCGCCTCCTCGATCTTCTTGCCCTTGATCCATTCGGTCGCGAGCGAGGAAGAGGCGATGGCCGAGCCGCAGCCGAAGGTCTTGAACTTGGCGTCTTCGATGACGCCGTCCTTGCCCACCTTGATCTGCAACTTCATCACGTCGCCGCAGGCCGGCGCACCGACCAGTCCGGTGCCCACATTCGGATCGTTCTTGTCGAGCGCGCCGACATTACGCGGGTTCTCGTAATGCTCGAGCAGTTTCGCGCTGTAGGTCATCTTTCATACTCCCTGGGTCGCATGCCGTTCTGCTCCGTCGTCCCCGCGGCCGTCAATGGCCGCTCCATTCGATCGATTTCAGGTCGATGCCTTCCTGCGCCATCTCCCACAGCGGGCTCATCGCGCGCAGGCGCTTGACCGCGTCGACCACCTGCTCGATCGCATAGTCGATCTCCTGCTCGGTGGTGAAGCGGCCGAGACCGAAGCGGATCGAAGTATGGGCCAGCTCCTCCTCGACGCCGAGCGCCCGCAGCACGTAGGACGGCTCGAGCGAGGCCGAGGTGCAAGCCGAGCCCGAGGAGACGGACAAGTTCTTGATGCCCATCATCAGCCCCTCGCCCTCGACATAGGCGAAGGAGAGATTGAGATTGCCCGGGATGCGCCGCTCCAGATCGCCGTTGAGGAAGACCTCCGGGAGCTGCCCCGTGATGCCCTTCAAGAGCTTGTCGCGCAGGAAGCGCAGCCGCTCGGCCTCCGCGCCCATCTCGCGCTGGGCGATCGCCGCGGCCTCGCCGATGCCCACGCACAGCGGTGTCGGCAAGGTTCCCGAGCGCAGGCCCCGCTCCTGCCCGCCGCCATGGATCAGCGCCTCGAGCCGCACGCGCGGCTTGCGCCGGACATAGAGCGCGCCGATGCCCTTGGGGCCGTAGATCTTGTGGCCCGAGATGCTCATCAAGTCGATGTTCATGGCGTTGACGTCGAGCGGGATCTTGCCGATCGCCTGCGCCGCGTCGGTGTGGAAATAGACGCCCTTCTCGCGGCAGATCTTGCCGATCTCCGCCAGCGGCTGGATCACGCCGATCTCGTTGTTGACCGCCATGATCGACACCAGCGCCGTCTTGTCGGTGATGGCGTCCCTGAGCCGGTCGAGGTCGACGAGGCCGTTCTTCTGCACCGGCAGATAGGTGACCTCGACGCCCTCCATCTCCATGTGGCGCGCGCTGTCGAGAACGCATTTGTGCTCGGTCACGGCCGTGACCAGATGGTTGCGCCGGCCCTTCTGGAAGCGCAGCACGCCCTTGATGGCGAGGTTGTTCGATTCGGTGGCGCCCGAGGTGTAGATCACCTCGCGCTCGTCGGCGCCGATGATCGAAGCCAGCTGCCCGCGCGCCTTCTCCACCGCCGCTTCGGCCTCCCAGCCGTAGCTGTGATTGCGCGAATGCGGATTGCCGAACTTCTCGGTGAAATAGGGCAGCATCGCCTCCACCACGCGCGGGTCGCAAGGCGTGGTGGCCTGATAATCGAGATAGATCGGCAGATGCGGCAGGTTGCTGCCCCGGTTGGGGCCGGCAGCCGCGCTGCCGTTCATCTCGGGAAGGTTGGCGTTCAATTCGAGGCTCATATCGATCCCTGTCCGGTCGCGTATGCGAGCGTCAAGCTGCGGTTTCGGCGCGCGAGGCGCCGGCTGCATGGCGGGCCAGGAGCGCACCCCAGGCCGCCAGAAACTCGTCGATATCGGCCGCATCGTTCTGCCGGCCGAGGCTGACGCGGATGGCGCTTGCCGCCGTCTCGGGGTCGGCGCTCATGGCTTCGAGCACATGCGAAGCGCGCACGCGGCCCGAGGAGCAGGCCGAGCCGGCGCTGACCGCGATGCCGGCCAGGTCGAGCGCCATCACCTGCGTCTCGGCGCCGAGGCCGGTGACGGCGAAGCAGCTCGTGTTCGGCAGGCGCGGCGCGCCCTCTGCGAACACCCTGACGGAAGGCGCCAGGCGCTTCACGCCGGCCTCGAGCCGGTCGCGCAAGGTTGCGATGCGAGCCATATCCTCGATCTCGGTTGCCGCCGCGCTCGCTGCAAGGCCGAACCCGACGATCGCGGCCACGGCCTCCGTCCCGGCACGACGGCCGCGCTCCTGGCCGCCGCCCTTGATCTGCGAGGCGAGCGAGAGGCCGTCGCGAACAAAAAGCGCGCCCGTGCCCTGCGGCCCGCCGATCTTGTGCGCCGACAGGCTGAGGAGATCGACGCCGAGCCTGCGCACATCGAGCGGGATACGGCCCAGCGCCTGCACCGCGTCGCAGTGCAGGATGGCGCCGTGGGCATGCGCGATGCGCGCCGCCTCGGCGACGGGCTGGATCGCGCCGGTCTCGTTGTTGGCGAGCATGACCGACACCAGGGCCGGCCGCGGATCGCCCGCCAGCATGGCGTCGAGCGCCCCGAGATCGATCACGCCGCCGGCATCCACCGGCACGGGCTCGAACTCGCCCGCCGCCCGGACCGAATCATGCTCGATCGCGGAGGCCACGAGACGCGGCCGTCCGCTGCCGCGCACGGCCAGATTGTTGGCCTCGCTACCGCCGCTGACGAAGACGATCTCGGCCGGCGCCGCGCCGATCGCAGACCCCACCCGCTCGCGCGCCTCCTCGACCGCACGCCGGGCGAGACGGCCGAAGCGGTGCACCGAGGACGGGTTGCCGACGCGCGCCAGCGCCGCCGTCACGACCTCGATCACTTCGGGTCGCATCGGCGTCGTCGCGTTGTGGTCCATGTAGATCTGGCGCGTCATCGAGCGCTGTTCCGTCCTTGCTTCTTTCGGTACGGGAGCACCTTTACTGCGCCGCGGCCGTCCGTGGCGTCGCAGGCTGAAGCGCCGACACCGGCTGGTCCGCCGCCTGCGGTGCCTGGACCGAGCCTTCGTCGTGGGAGCCGTTGGCCGCCTGATCGTGAGCGATCACCCGGCTGGTGCCGAGCACGCGCCGCTGGCAGACATCCTCCAGCGATACCGAGCTCAGATAGAGATGGATCTGATTGCCGAGCTCTTCCCACAGATCGTGGGTCAGGCAGCGGCTCTTGTTGGTGCGACAGCCGGTCGGCGAGCCCGGCGTGCAGCGCGTGGCGCGGATCGGCTCGTCGACCGCCAGGATCGCATCGGAGATGCGCGTCTCGGCGGCGGTGCGGGCGAGCAGATAGCCGCCGCCCGGCCCGCGCACGCTCTTCACCAGCCCGCCGCGCCGGAGTTTCGCGAACAACTGCTCGAGGTAGGAGAGCGAGATCTCCTGCCGCTCCGCGATATCGGCCAGCGCCACCGGCCGGCCCTGGCTGTGGCTCGCCAGGTCCACCAGCGCCATGACCGCATAACGGCCTTTTGTGCTGAGCTTCACGGCCTCTCTCCTCTTTCTCTAGCTTTCCGCCCGTCGACGCAGCGGCTGGACTTCGCCGCCCTCGGTCACAGGACTGGTCCGTTCGCCGGAACGCGCAAACGGCGCCACCGCGTCGTGGCCCGCTTCCCGTCGCTCCAGCTCCTCGACCCGCGCCTTGAGCGCGGTCACCTGCTCCATCAAGCCCTCGATCGCGCGCGCAACGGGATCGGGCATGTCGCCGGTCGGCGTGCCGTAGGCCATGAACTCGCCGCTGCATTCGCGCGTAATCGGCCTGGCCGGGATGCCGACCACGGCGCAGCCGGCCGGCACGTCCTTGACGACCACGGCGTTGGCACCGACGCGCGCGCGCGCGCCGACGGTGATGGGCCCCAAAACTTGCGCGCCGGAGCCGATGATGGCTCCGTCGGCGATGGTGGGATGGCGCTTGCGATTGACCTGCGCGGCCGAGTTGACCGACGGCGCCACGCCGCCCAAGGTCACGCCGTGATACATGGTGACATCGTCGCCGATCTCGGCGGTCTCGCCGACCACCACGCCCATGCCGTGGTCGATGAAGAGGCGCCGCCCGATCGTGGCACCCGGATGAATCTCGATCCCGGTCAGGAACCGCCCGATCTGCGACAGCATGCGGCCGAGGAAACGCCATCCCCGGATCCAGACCGCGTGCGCAAGGCGATGGATCAGGACGGCATGAAAGCCGGGATAGGTCAGCGCCACCTCGATGCGGGACCGGGCTGCAGGGTCGCGTGCGATAATGCTGTCGAGCTCGACCTTAAGGCTCTGAAACATCGACATATTCCCATTATCCTTGAAAGTCGCGCGCAGCGTCGTGATATGATCCCGGCGCGTTGACCGGGGCAGGTCCCTTCGGCGCCGCAGCGTTCTGCGATCATCGATATAGGATAACCAACTAGTTCAGTCAAGAATGGAATTAGCGGCGGCGGGACATCCGATCTGCGATAGCCGACTTGTTTCATCGGATTTGACGGTCCAGCGAAGGCCCGCGCTGCGGTAGCGGCACGGCCCCAGGGAAGTTGTGACATGCCGGAAGTGATCATGAACGGACCCGACGGACGCCTCGAGGGGCGCTACCAGGCGGGCAAAGGCCACGACGCACCGATCGCCCTCATGCTGCATCCCCACCCGCAGCATGGCGGAACGATGAACAACAAGCTCGTCTACACCTTGTACCAGGTGTTCGCGCAACGTGGCTTTTCGGTGCTCCGCTTCAATTTCCGCGGCGTCGGCCGCTCGCAGGGCTCCTTCGACCGCGGCGAGGGCGAGCTCAGCGACGCCGCGGCCGCGCTCGACTGGCTGCAGGCCGTCAACCCCAACGCCAAGGCCTGCTGGATCGCCGGCTATTCCTTCGGCGCCTGGATCGGCATGCAGCTGCTGATGCGCCGGCCCGAGATCAGCGGCTTCATCTCGGTGGCGCCGCCGGCCAACATCTATGACTTCAGCTTCCTCGCCCCTTGCCCGTCCTCGGGCCTGATGGTCCACGGCGACAAGGACGAGCTGGTGCCGCACGAGGCGGTCGCCAAGCTGGTGCAAAAGCTGTCGAACCAGCGCGACATCACGATCGACTACAAGCTGATCAAGGGCGCGTCGCACTTCTTCACCGAGCACCTCGATCAGGTGGCCGACCGGGTCGAGGAATATCTCGAATCCATCTATCCGACCGCAAGGCCGAAGGCGAAGAGCCGCGCCGCGGCACGCTGAGGCGAGCGCCCGCTCCCCGCTCGCCCGTCCCCGCGGCACGGGGCGCGCGGCCTGTCTGGCGTCACTGCGCGGCGGCGTGACGGTGCAGCCGGCCGCCCGGCATCGGCCGCTTGACGCCTGTCGTCGAAGGCAGGCTCAGCGCCAGCCCCTTGAGCGCGCGCACGGCCAGATAGGCGAAGGCCTGCGCCTCCAGATGGTCGCCGTCCCAGCCCACCGCCTCCACGGCCTCGACCGGCCGGTCGAGCGCTTGCGCCAGTGCCTCCATCAGGGCCGGGTTGCGCCGCCCGCCGCCGGTCACGATCCAGCGCCGCACCGGGGCGGGAAAGAGCGCATGGCCCCGGGCCACCGCCGCGGCGGTAAAGGCGACCAGCGTCGCCGCGCCGTCCGCCGGCGATAGCCCGGCCAGGGCGGCCCGTGCGGCCGCCGCGAAATGCTCCCGGTCGAGCGACTTCGGCGCCGGGCGGTCGAAATAGGGCTCGGCCAAGAGCCGGGCCACGGCGCCTGCGTCGGCGCGGCCGCTCCGGGCCATCGCGCCGTCCTGATCGAAATGCCGTCCGGTGTTCTTGAACATCCAGTCGTCGATGAGCCCGTTGCCCGGCCCGGTATCGAAGGCGAGCAGGTCGGGCTCGTCGCCCCGGTCGGCGCCGATCCAGGTGACGTTGCCCACGCCGCCCAGATTGAGCACGGCCAGAGGGCGTGGCAGATCGGCCGCCAGCGCCCAATGGAACAGCGGCACGAACGGCGCGCCCTCCCCGCCCTCGGCCACGTCGCGGCTGCGGAAATCGCAGACCACGTCGATGCCCGTGGCCCGTGCCAAGCGGGCGCCGTCGCCCACCTGGAGCGTGTAGCGGCGCTGCGGGGCGTGGAGAATGGTCTGCCCGTGAAAGCCGATCACGCCGACCTCGCGGGCCGCGATCCCGGCCTTGGCCAGCAGAGCCGCCACCGCCTCCGCATGCAGATCGGTCAACTCGGGCGCGATGGCGGCACCGGCCGCCGGATCGCCCAAAGCGCGGCGCAGCCGGATGCGGAATTCGTCGGGATAGGGTTGCGTCAAGGCGGGGCCGCAGCGCACCCGGCGCAGGCCGTCCGTCTCCACGAGCGCCGCCGCGACGCCGTCGCAGGAGGTGCCGCTCATCAGCCCGAGGGCGGGGATGGTTTCGCTTTGTGCCATGGCCGGGCCGTCTCGTCTTGCGCAAGACAGGCGGGAATTGTCGCTTCGCGCCGATCTGTGTTACATGGGCGCCCCATTCTGACAAGCCCCGGCCGCCCTCCCGAGGCGCCGGGGATGCCCGCGACGGATCCGCCATGGCCAAGCCCCAGTCCGAGTTCCTCAGGGAAGCGATCGATCGCGGCTTCATGCATCAATGCACGGACCTCGCGGCCCTCGACGCGCTCGCGGGCAAGGAGCGGATCGTCGCCTATGTCGGCTTCGACCTGACCGCGACCAGTCTTCATGTCGGCAGCCTGGTCAGCATCATGCTGCTGCGCCTCTTGCAGCGCACCGGCCACAAGCCGATCGTGCTGATGGGCGGCGGCACCACCAAGGTCGGCGATCCTTCCGGCAAGGACGAGGCGCGTCGGCTGCTCACGGACGCCGACATCGCCGCCAACAAGGCCGGCATCCGGCGCTGCTTCGACCGCTTCCTGACCTTCGGCGACGGCCCGACCGACGCGGTCATGGTCGACAATGCCGAATGGCTCGACCGGCTCAACTACATCGAGTTCCTGCGCGACGTCGGCCGGCATTTCTCGGTCAACCGCATGCTGTCCTTCGACTCGGTGAAGCTCCGGCTCGAGCGCGAGCATCCGCTCTCCTTCATCGAGTTCAACTACATGGTGCTGCAGGCCTACGACTTCCTCGAGCTGGCCCGGCGCTATGGCTGCCGGCTGCAGATGGGCGGCTCGGACCAGTGGGGCAACATCGTCAACGGCGTCGAGCTCGGCCGGCGCGTGGAGGACCGCGAGCTGTTCGGCCTGACCACGCCGCTCATCACCACCGCATCGGGCGCCAAGATGGGCAAGACGGCGACGGGCGCCGTCTGGATCAACGAGGACCGGCTCGCGCCTTACGACTATTGGCAGTTCTGGCGCAACACCGAGGACGCCGATGTCGGCCGCTTCCTCAGGCTGTTCACCGATCTGCCCTTGGGCGAGATCGCCAAGCTCGAAAAGCTCCAGGGCGCGGAGATCAATCAGGCCAAGATCGTGCTGGCCACCGAAGCCACCGCGCTGGCGCACGGGCGCGCGGCGGCCGAGGCCGCGGCCGAGACCGCCAGGCTCACCTTCGAGCAGGGCGGCGCGGGCGAGGATCTGCCGACGCTGGAGCTGGCGCGCGGCGATCTCGAACGGGGCATCGCGGCCTACGACCTGATCCGCCGCGCCGGCCTCGCCAGCTCGAACGGCGAGGCACGCCGCCTGATCAAGGGCGGCGGCGGCCGCCTCAACGACAAAGCCATCGCCGACGAGAACCAGCGCATCTCGCTGGCCGATCTCACGACCGAGGGCTACATCAAGCTCTCCGCCGGCAAGAAGCGCCACGCCCTGGTGCGGCCGGTCTGAGCCGAGCCATCCTTTTGTCATTCCGGCCAAGCGCCGCATCAGCGGCGCGCATGCCGGAACCCATGAACACCGCGGGTGTAAGAATGGGCATGGCCCGTGTTCTTGGATGCCCACCTTCGTGGGCATGACGGCGGGGCCCGGAGATGGCACGGCCGCTTTGCGTTCCGCCCGGGATGACGAGGGAAGCTACCGGTTCTCCTGGCCGGGCGTCTCCTCGGGCAAGGCCGTTGCCTTGCTGGGCTGGCCGCCCTCGAAGATGTCGAAAAGGCCGCGCAGGAATCCGGGCGCCAGTGCCGCCAGCGGGTTCACCGTGAAGGTGGGCTCGGACAGCTTGCCGGTGGCGCGGTAGGTGGCGGCGAACAGGCCCATCCCCGGGCCGCCCTGAATGAGCTCCCCGATGATCGGGATGTTGCCGAGGATGGCGTTGATGCTGTAGGCGGGCACGATCGTGCCTTTGAGGTCGATCGTGTCCTTGATGTGGTCGAAATTGCCGGTGGCGGTGAGGCCGAGCGAGGGCCCATGGGCGCGAGCCAACGAAATGTCGACGCGCCCGCCGGTCTTGGTGAAATCGGAGACGAAGCGGTCGAACTGGAAGCCTTCGCCCGTCAGCACGTCGATCAACCCGGTGAGCGTCGCCACGCTCAGGAGGCGCGCCAGCGCGGGCTGGTTCACGAGCCGGAAATCCTCGATCTCGGCCTTGCCCTCGAGCGGGCGCTGCGGCTGCGAATCGACCGCTTCGCCGGTGATCTTCAGCTTGCCCCCGCGCACATTGTCGAAGATGTCGAGTACGCGCAGCGCCGCTCCCGCGTCGTCGGATGCGATCAGGAGCTGGTGCTTGCCGGCGCCGTCGGGACCGTAGCGCATCGTCAACGGCGTGCCGCCCGGCAGCGTGCCGTCGATCTCGATGCGGTCCCAATATGCCGCGTCATGATCGAGCAGGATGCGGACGTTCTCGATCTGCCGGTCGGGCGCCAGCATGACCCGGTCCAGATGCTCGGCGACGATCTTGAGAGGCCCGGTCTCGTGCGCCGCAGGTTCCTCTCGCGCGGGTTCGGGCTTGAGCGAGATCTTTTCGGCGATCAACGGCTCCACATCGAGCTGCCCGCCGGCCACGGTGATCTCGGGGCGGCCGTCGACCCAGGCCACCTCGACCCCGTCGAGCGAGGTCTTGCCGATCGCCAGGCGATCGAACGAGACGGCGGCAAGGCCGCCCTCCGCGGTCAGAGCGCCGCGGCCCGTCGCCGCCAGGTCCGGCCCGCTCAGGGTGAAACGCCGCATCTGGATCGGCTGGCCGCTGGCGACGACCGCCTCCAGATCCGCCGATGCCGCCACGCCCGGCGGCTTGCTCCACCCTACGGTCTCGATCTCGAGGGTGCTCGGCGTGAGATCGAATCGGGCCACAGCTTCGCTCGGCCGTTCGCGATAGGTCATGTAGGTGACATTGAAGCCGACCGGTCCGTCGACGATCGGGCTGAGCTCGACCCCCAGCGCCGCACGCTGGGCGGCGTCGGCCGTGCCTTGCAGCGAGATCTGGCTCTCATAGCCGTCAGCGACGAAGTTCTCGCGCCAGGACAGCGCACTCGGGATGCCGGCAAAACGCCCCGTGCCCTCGATCGTCATCGCCTTGCGATCGAGCGAGAGCGAGAGATTGGCATCGTCGAGGTCCTTGCCGAACATCACGCTCTTGATACTGGCGCCGACGATGCTGCTTTCGGCCGACAGGTTCACGTGCTCGAACTTCAGATCCTTTTCGGCCGGAAAGGCGAAGCTGAGCTTGGTGACGGTCTGACCGGCCGCCTTGGCGGGGTCGATGCCCATCGCCTTCGCATAGCCGAGCCGCGGCTGATCGAGCAACGTCAGCGCCGCCGTGAGGCTGGCGCGGGCGGTGCCTTCGACACGGATGTATTGGGTCTTCTTCTCGAAACCGGTCAGGTCGAGGCGCCCGTTCTCGATCTCGATGTCACCGACACGGCCCGCACTGAAAGTGGCCGAGAGGCTGGTCGCGTTGAAGCTGGCCGTGCCGGCGGCGTCGGTGATCGGCGGCAGCGGCTTCAGATAGTGGATGGCGAGCCCTTTCGCGGTCGCGGTGCCCGCGATCTCATCGATCGCGAGCGCATCGGAATCGCCGCCGGGCAGATGCAACTTTGCGGTCGCGACCAGGTTGTCGACCTCGCCAGCGGTCATGTTGGCGGTGACCCAGGCGCGGGGGTTGGGGGCGACCTCCTTCGGCCAGTAACGATCGATTTCGGCCACCGAGACGCCCGTGGCCTTGACCCGGGCGTCGAGCCGCAGCTCGCCCGAGCGCGGCGTGGACATGGTCACGAGCCCCGTCGCCTGACCCGCCAGCGAGATCACCGGCCCCGCCTCGGCCGATGGTGTCGCGCCGGCGCCGGCCTGGCTCTGCGCCGCGCCAACCTCGCTTTGCGCGGCATCGGCGGACGAAGCCGCATTCTGCATCTCGCCCAGCTCCACCGACGCCTGATCGAGCACGAGCCGATCGAGCCCGGCATCAAGGCGCCCCGTCGCGGTGAGGCGGCGGATCGGCAGCGGCTGGTCATACTGATCGGGCAGCGCCAGCCGGCCGGGCCCCCCGATCACGTCGAAATCGATCCGATCCAGCTGCCCGTCGATGTCGAAGCGGGTTCCCACCCGGCCATCGAGCGTGAAGTCGGCCCCCGCGAGCATCACCAGTTCCGGTTGCAGCAGACCCAAGGCCGCTGCATCCACCCCGGCAAAGCGCGCATCGATCGAGACGATCCGGCTCGGCGCTTCGTAGACCAGATCGCCCTCGAACCGGGCCGGCCGCCCCAGCCCTTCCACGGCCGCCCGCAGATGGCCGACCAAGCCATCGCGATGGCGCTGAAATTCGATGCTGGCCGAGGGCGCGTGCCAAGTGAGGCCGCTTCTGCGGTCCACGAACTGCAGATCGGCATCGACGATGCTGATGCGGCGTACATAGCCCGAGGGCTTGTCGTAGTCGGGCGCCGCCATGAACTCGGCCAGGGCGCCGGGAATGACGGGGGATTCCGTCACCGGCCCCTCGGCGGTGGACGGCGGAGGCCCGAGCGCCTGGCCGAAGCGGAAGCGCCCGTCGGCCTCGCGCAGCAGCACCACGCGGGGATAAAGCACCTCGATCGCAGTGGGCGCGATCATGCCGCGCAAGAGCGCCCGCACGCTAAGCGTGAGAGAAAGCTCCGGCAGATCGGCCAACATCTGGCCGGTCTGGCTCAGGACATGGACTCCGCGCACGCGCAGATCGAAGGTCCGCTCCCAGCCCGCCCAGGTGATCAAGGTGTCGTCCACGACCACGTTGAGTGAGCGATCGGGCAGCGTCAGCGCCTGCTCGATATAGGGCGTGAGAAAGGAGAGCCGGACAGGCTCGGGCTGTGACAGACGCCAGATGCCGAGCGCCCCCACCAGCAGGACGCCGGCAACCACCGCTGCCAGGACTTCGACTAGGATACGCGCGGAGAAACGGACCACGGGTGTATTCGTATTCGGAGCGAGCTTGACCCTCGGGGTTCGGTTCCCGCAGTCTGCGGGAAAGAAGCGTCCAGCGCCATGTCTGTTTCCGCCATCGTCCTCGACCCGGCCAAGCTGCCGCTCGTCCTCGACGCCCGACGCGCCGAGCCGGGGCTCGAGCGCTGGGCAGATATGGCGCTGGGGCTCGACGATCAAGCCCTCAAGGCGTTTGCGGGCGATCTGGCGGCCGACCGCGATGGACGGGCGCTGCTCTCAGCGCTGTTTTGTCACAGCCCGTTCCTGAGCCATCTCGCCCTCACCGAGCCGCAGGTCCTGCACGATTTTTTCACGAACGGGCCGGACCCGGTTCTGGCTTCGCTCTTTGCCGAGCTCGATCGCGAAGCCGGTGCGGAGGAGGACGCGACAAGGCTGATGCGGGCGCTGCGGCTGGCGCGCCGGCGGGTGGCGCTCCTCGTCGCGCTCGCGGACTTGACCGGCACCTGGCCGCTCGAGCCGGTGAGCGAGGCGCTGAGCCGCTTCGCCGACAAGGCGATCGCGCTGGCCTCGCGCCATCTGCTGCGCCGCGCCCATCTCCAGGGCGACTTGGTGTTGCCCCAGCCAGAGGACCCCGAACGCGGCTCGGGCCTCGTCGTCATCGCCATGGGCAAGCTCGGCGCGCACGAGCTCAACTATTCGAGCGATATCGATCTGATCGTTCTGTTCGACCGCGAGCGCATCGATTATCGCGGCCGACGCTCGGTGCAGGACTGCTTCGTGCGCGTTGCGCGCGATCTGGTCCGTCTGCTGCAGGAGCGCACCGAGGCTGGCTATGTTTTCCGCACCGATCTGCGGCTGCGTCCCGACCCCGGCTCGACGCCGCTGGCGCTCTCCGTCGCCGCGGCCGAAACCTATTACGAGGGCATGGGCCAGAACTGGGAACGCGCGGCGATGATCAAGGCGCGCGCGGTGGCGGGCGACCTCGAGGCGGGGAATGCCTTCCTCAAGAACCTCAGGCCCTTCATCTGGCGCAAGCACCTGGACTTCGCCGCCATTCAGGACATCCACTCGATCAAGCGCCAGATCCACGCGGTCAAAGGTCATCGTGACATCGCGGTCGGCGGCCACAACATCAAGCTGGGGCGTGGCGGCATCCGCGAGATCGAATTCTTCGCCCAGACCCAGCAACTGATCTGGGGCGGCCGCAATCCCGAGCTGCGCGCTTCGGCCACCTGCCCGGCCATTCGCGCGCTCGCGGCCGCGGGCCGCATCCGCCCCGAGGTCGCCGAGGCGATGATCGATGCCTACCGCTACCTGCGCAACATCGAGCATCGGCTGCAGATGCAGGAGGACCGGCAGACCCAGACCCTGCCGCCCGAGGGACCCGAGCTCGAGGCCTTCGCGGCCTTTGCCGGTGCGCCGTCGATCGAGGCCTTCCGCGAGACCCTGCTCGGGCATCTGGGCGCGGTCGAGGACAATTACGCCGAGCTGTTCGAGGAGGCGCCGTCGTTGGCCGGGCCCGGCAGTCTCGTCTTCACCGGCACCGACAACGATCCCGAGACCGTGCGCACGCTGGGCGAGATGGGATTCGCCGACGGCGCCTCGATTTCCACCGTGATCCGCGCCTGGCATACCGGCCGCTACCGCGCCACCCGCAGCACCCGGGCGCGCGAGATCCTGACCGAGCTGATGCCGGCGCTCTTGGCGGCGCTCGCCCACACGCCGCAGCCCGACGCCGCCTTCGCGCGCTTCGATGTCTTCCTCTCGCGCCTGCCGGCAGGCGTGCAGCTCTTCTCGCTCCTGCACGCCAACCCCGAGCTGTTGCAGCTCCTGGCCGAGATCATGGGCGGCGCGCCGCTTCTGGCCGAGCGCCTCGGCGCGCGGCCGGCGCTGCTCGATGCCGTGCTCACGCCCGATTTCTTCAAGCCGCTGCCGCCCAAGCCCGAGCTCGCCGCCGAGCTGGACCAAGCGCTCGAGCAGGCCGGCGATTTCCAGGACCGGCTCGACATCACCCGGCGCTGGGCCAAGGACCACCAGTTCCGGATCGGTCTCTTGATCCTGCGCCACATCCTCGACGGCGATCGCGCCGGCCAGGCGCTCGGCGACATCGCCGAGGTCTCGATCGCGGGCCTCGCGCCGCATGTCGAGGCCGAGTTCCGCCGCCAGCACGGGGTGTTGCCGGGCCGCGGCCTGGCGACCGTGGCGGTCGGCAAGCTCGGTGGGCGCGAGATGTCCGTCACTTCCGACCTCGACCTCATCTTCATCTACGATCTGCCCGCCGGCGCCGACGCCGAGCGCCCGCTCTCGGACGGGCCGAAGCCGCTGGCGCCGATCCACTATTACGCACGCCTGGCGCAACGCCAGATCGCGGCCCTCAACGCCCCCACCGCCGAGGGCAAGCTGTTCGAGGTCGATATGCGGCTCAGGCCCTCCGGCAATGCAGGGCCGATCGCATCCAGCCTCGGCGGCTTCGTCCGCTATCACAGCACGGATGCCTGGACCTGGGAGCATATGGCGCTGACACGCGCCCGGGTGATCACGGGCGAGCCCGGCTTCGCCGCCGAAATCGAAGCCGCGGTGCACATGCTGCTGGCGCGCCGGCGCGACCCCGACAAGCTCAGGGCCGACGTCGCCGACATGCGCCGGCGCATCGCCCAGCAGCATCCGACCGATCGCGAGTGGGACGTGAAGCACCGGCGCGGCGGCCTGATCGATATCGAGTTCGTGGTGCAATATCTTCAGCTCCGCCACGCCGCCGACAATCCCGAGATCCTGCGCCCCAACACCGGCGATGCCATCGCGGCGCTGGCCGCCGCCAGCCGGCTCGACGCCCGCGACGCGGCCCTGCTGGCGGAGGCGCTGTCCTTGTGGCGGCGCCTCCAGGGCTTCCTGCGGCTCACCATCGGCACGGGCTTCGACGAGGCGGGGCTGCCCGACGGCATCAAGCGCGCGCTCGCGGCGGCCGGCCACGCACCCGATTTCCAGGCGCTCAAGGCGCAGATGACCCGAACGGCGCAGGCATCGGCCGCGATCCACGATCGGCTGCTGGGCATGGGGCAAACCGCGGAAATGGCGGGCCGCGATTGAGTTGGCGCCCCTCGCGCACCGGCCCGCCGTTCACGGTCCGTTAAGCCTCTCTACACCTGTTCGACAGTAGCCTGCGATCGTCGCGAGCGGGCCTTCGCCTGCTTCGCCCCCCATGGAAGCCGGCCGCTTGCCGGCCAGAGCCAGCCGAAAACCATGACCGCAAGCCCGGCCCTGACCGCGTTCCGCAAGGAATTCACCGACTTCGTGCGGGCGCGCTATCCGCTCCTTCACGTCGTGACCTGGGAGGAGGATCGCGCGCTCAATGAGATCCGCGAGATCGCCCGCGGCCTCAAGCACGAGGTCGTCGGCTGGAGCGTCGGGCGCGGCATCTTCACGGACGGCGGCAACGATCGGCCGGCGGCCGGAAAGCTGCAGAGCGTCGACCTTGCCGCGGCGGTGGCCGCCTTCGACAAGATCGCGCGCACCAGCGAGGGGCATCTGTTCCTTCTGCTCGACCCCTTCCGCTACTTCAACGAGAACGGCGCCGACCCGATCTACACGCGGCGCGTCCGCGAGTTCGCCATCGCCATCCGCACGCAAGGCTACCGCGCGAGCTGCATCATCGTGGCGCCGCCGGCGAAGGTGCCGGTCGAGCTCGAAAAGGAGATCACGCAGATCGACTTTCCGCTGCCCGCCCGCGAGGATGTGCGCCAGATCGTCGAGCGCCTGCTCGCGCGCGCCACCGCGGCGGGCCCGCTGCAGGTCCAGAACCCCGCCCGGCTCGGCGAGGCGCTGGTCGACGCCGCGCTCGGCCTCACCGCGGTCGAGATCGAGAATGCGCTGGCCAAGGCCGTGGTCGACGACTTCAAGCTCGATCTCGACGACGTCGAGAACATGTTCCGCCAGAAGCAGCAGATCGTGCGCAAGACGGCGCTGCTCGACTATGTCGACGTGCGCGGCCTCTCCATGCGCGATATCGGCGGGCTCGATCTCCTCAAGCAGTGGCTGGAGGTCCGCGACGGCGCCTTCTCGGAAGCCGGCCGCGCCTTCGGCATCGCCACGCCGAAGGGGGTGCTGGTCACCGGCATTTCCGGCTGCGGCAAGTCGCTCTCGGCCAAGTGCGTCGCGGCCTCATGGCGCCTGCCGCTGGTCAAGCTGGACATGGGCAAGGTCTATTCCTCGCTCGTCGGCTCGTCCGAGGAGCGTATCCGGCAGGCCATCGGCGCTTGCGAATCCATTGCGCCTTGCGTGCTGTGGATCGACGAGATCGAGAAGGGCCTGCCCCGCAGCAGCGGCTTCGTCGGCGACAGCGGCGTCTCCTTGCGTGTGCTCGGCACCTTCCTGACCTGGCTGCAGGAGAAGACGGCGCCGGTGTTCGTCTTCGCCACCGCGAACGAGATCGGCATGTTGCCACCAGAGATGCTGCGCAAGGGCCGCTTCGACGAGATCTTCTTCGTCGATCTTCCGACCGACGAGGAGCGCCGCGAGATCATCCGCATCCATATCGCTCGCACCGGCCGCGATGCTGCGGCCTACGACTTGGACGAGCTCACGGCTCTGTCCGGCCCCGGCCAGTTCGGCCCCAACGTGGTCCTCACCGGCGCCGAGATCGCCGCCTGGGTCAACGAGTCGCTGATTCGCGCCTTCGATCGGCGCAAGCACGGCGATGCCGGCGCCGACCTCCGCATGGACGACTTCAAGACCGTCATCGATCGCTTCGTCCCGCTGGCCAGGCTCAGGGCCGAGGAGGTCCAGGAGCTGCGTATCTGGGCCGACCAGCACGCGGTCGGCGCCTCGCGCAAGCCGGCCCCGGCGGCCGGCGCCCGGCTCGTCGGCGGCCGCGCCCTTCAGCTGGGCTGATTTGGCGACGAGAGCGAGCTTTCCGTCCCCGCGACAGATCGGCCCTTGCCCTCGGGGGGCCCATGCGGCGATCTTGACGCCGGGCCTTGGGGAAAAGAGAGCCGCCGGGCGGGCGCCGGCCGGATCGTCAACGGACCGAGCCCTAGTGTGGTGGATTTGAAGTTCCTAAGCTTTCGACGGCATCCACGTCGAGGAACTTCAAATCCGAAAACCACACTAGATTCAATAAATTGCGAGTGTGGCTTTGAATCCGAAAGTCGCTCACGGCCTTGCCCCGAGATGAGGCGAATTTCGGATTCGCCGCACTAGCCTGATCCGCAGGGTGGCGCTTCCCGCCTGCCCCCCGCGAAGGAGCTTCGAGCGTGGCGAGCGACAACGAGAAACGCCCCCCGTTCCACTATGTCGGCGACATCGGCAGCCTCGACTGGACGGTGCCGGGCGAGGTCGAGACGGCGCTCAGCTGGGCCTACGACCAGGACCGCGAGGGGCTGCTGGCGCTCTACGAGAAGGGCAAGCATCAGCAGTGGAACGCGGCCGACCGGATCGACTGGCGGCAGGACCTGCACCCCGAGAACCCGATGCAGCTCGCCGACCAGACCGTGCCGATCTTCGGCTCGCCGATCTGGGAGCGGCTCGACGCGAAGAAGAAAACCGAGCTGCGCTGGCATCTGCAATCCTGGCAGATCTCGCAATTCCTGCATGGCGAGCAGGGCGCGCTCGTCTGCGCCTCCAAGGTGGTGCAGCTCGTGCCGTTCGTCGATGCCAAGCTCTACGCCGCCACGCAGGTGTTCGACGAGGCGCGCCACGTCGAGGTCTATGGCCGGCTGCTGCGCGAGAAGTTCGGCATGGCCTATCCGATCACCGCACCCTTGAGGTCGCTGCTCGAGAACGTGTTCCGCGACCCGCGCTGGGACTTCACCTATCTCGGCATGCAGGTGCTGATCGAGGGCCTGGCGCTGGCCGCCTTCCAGCGCATCCGCAACCAGGCCTTCAACAAGCTCGCCGCCACCATCAACGCCTACGTGATGCAGGACGAGGCGCGCCACGTCGCCTTCGGCCGGCTGGCGCTTCGGGACTACTATCCGCAGCTCACCGAGGCCGAGCGCGCCGAGCGCGAGGAGTTCCTGGTCGATGCCTGCTGGCTGATGCGCGACCGGCTGGTGCCCAACGACGTGTGGGACGCGATCGGGCTGCCGAAGAAGCAATGCCTGGAGATCGCCGACAAGTCGCAGCTCATGCGCGAGTTCCGCGCGGTGCTGTTCCGGCGCGTCGTGCCGACCGTGAAATATATCGGCCTGTGGGGCCCGAAGATCCAACAGTGCTTCGAGAAGATGGGCGTGATCGCCTTCGCCGATCTCGATGTCGAATCGATGCTGGCCGAGGACGACCGGGTGGCGCGCAATTTCTTCTCGATCCGCTTCCAGCCGGGCGGCGCGCCGAAGCGTCGGATCCCCTGCGGTCCCTCGGCCCAGGGCCAGCGGCCCGCGACGCCCGCCCAGCCGCCGCGCCCGGGCGGCCCCCGCTCGCGCTGACCCCCGGCCTCACACCCGCGCCTTTCGGCTCGCGGTCGGCTCCCCGGCCGTTGACTCGCGTGCCCTCGCCGGAGCAAATCACCGCTCGGATCGGGCGCGGGCGGCGCGCCGACAACGACAGGGAAAGGGAACGGGCGATGGCGCGAAAGGCGGTCGAACGCGAGGAGGGCGGGCTCAAAGAGGGGGACCGGGCTCCCGACTTCACCATGCCGACCGACGGCGGCGGCAAGGTCTCGCTCGCCAAGCTCGAGGGCAAGCCGGTGGTGCTCTATTTCTATCCGAAGGACGATACCTCGGGCTGCACCGCCGAGGCCTGCGGCTTCCGCGACAATCTGCCCAAGTTCGGCAAGATCGCGGCGACCGTGATCGGCGTGTCGCGCGACAGTGTGGCCAGCCACGACAAGTTCAAGAAGAAATACGACCTCAACTTCACGCTCGCCTCCGACGAGACCGGCGCGGTGACGGAGGCCTATGGCGTGTGGGTCGAGAAGAGCATGTACGGGCGCAAATATATGGGCATCGACCGCTCGACCTTCCTGATCGACGGCAAGGGCGTGATCCGCAAGATCTGGCGCAAGGTGAAGGTGCCGGGCCATGTCGAGGAGGTGCTCGCGGCCATGAAGGCGCTGTGAGCGCATTGAAAATGCCCCTCATCCCAGCCCTCTCCCCACTCCGTGGGGCGAGGGAGCCGGCCAGTTCCCCTCGCCCCGCATTGCGGGGAGAGGGAGGCGCGCGAAACGCGCAGGGTGAGGGGCAGGTCTCCCTCGCCTCGCTTGCCGTCGCTGTCCTGCTCACGCCCGATCCGGCGGCGAAAGCGGCTGCCGCGCGCGCCATGGCGGTGGCTTGGCGCGAGGGCAGGCTGCCCGTGGGCGAGGCTCGGCCGCCCGACCGCCCCGCCCGGCCCGCACGCCCCGAGCTGAGGCGCCCCGGCGACATGCCCAAGCGCCGCGCCACGGGCTCCTGCGAGAACCGCATCGCGCTCCTGCACGCGCTGGCCCATATCGAGCTCAACGCCATCGATTTGGCCTGCGACATGCTGGCCCGTTTCGCCCGTGCCAGCCTGCCGCGCGGCTTCTGCGACGATTGGGTCCAAGTGGCCGAGGAGGAGGCCAAGCATTACGGCCTGCTGGCGGGCCGGCTCGCGGCGCTGGGTGCGGCTTACGGCGACCTTCCGGCCCATGACGGGCTGTGGCAGGCGGCCGAGGCGACGGCGCACGATCTCCTGGCGCGGCTCGCCGTGGTGCCGCTGGTGCTGGAGGCGCGCGGGCTCGACGTGACGCCCAGGATGATCGCCGACCTGACGCGCGCCGGCGACGGCGAGAGCGCCGCCGCCCTCACGGTGATCTACGAGGAGGAGATCGGCCATGTCGCCGCGGGCCGGCGCTGGTTCCTCTTCGAATGCGGGCGGCGCGCGCTCGACCCGGCCGCCGCCTGGCGCGAGCTCGTGCGCCGGCATTTCCGAGGGGTGCTGAAGCCGCCCTTCAACGACGCGGCGCGCATCGCCGCCGGCCTGGTGCCGGCGGAGTATGCGGCGCTGGCGCGCGCCTGAACGATACGCCTTTCCTGGCGGATCAGATCGAAGCCCCCTCACCCTTCCCTCTCCCCAACACGTTGGGGAAGAGGGTCACGTTTCTTCTTCCTCGCCCCGCGAAGCAAGGAAAGGGCCGGGGTGAGGAACCACGCCCGTAGAGGCGAGCCTTACCCGGAGCTGGCCGAGGGAGCTGTGCCGATCGGAAATGAGAATGCTCAAGTCCCCGCCGCCATCTCCGCCGGATAGCGCGTGTCCTTGACACTGGCGCGCCCCGCCATCTTCTCCCACCAAGCGGTGATCTTCGGCGCCTTGGCGAGAAGCTTCTGCCCCTCGGGCACGAGGCGCAGATAGGCGATGACGGGCAGGAGATGGAGGTCGGCGAGCGTGAGCTGCTCGCCCAGGAGATAGGGCGCCCCGGCAAGAGCGGACAAAGCGGCGAGGCAGGTCTCGGCCTTGGGCAGCGCCGCCGCGATCTTGGCCTCGTCGGGCGTGCCGCCGCCCTGGGGCACGAGGGCCCGCTCCACCACGATGTCCCAGACCATCGGGCGATAGGCATAGCTGTCGACGATGCTCATGATCTGGCTCATGCGGGCGCGGGCCTGCACATCCTTCGGCTGCAGGGCGGGGCCCGGAAAGGCCTCGTCGATGTAGCGCGCGATGGCGCCGGTCTCGTAGAGCCGGAACCCGCCATGATCGAGGGTCGGAATCTTGCCGAAGGGCTGGAGCTCGAGATAGCTCGCGGGCGCGCCGGCGAAGACATCGATCGTCTCGACGCGGTGCGCCACGCCCTTCTCCAGCAGCGCGAGGCGCGCAATGCGCGCGTAGACGCTGTAATCGGCGCCATAAAGAACGACGGTCTTGCTCTCGCTCATGGTGGCTCCTCGCGGGTTCGAAACGGGATTTGCGGGGTCGGGATCTCGGACGCGAATTGTTGCAGATATTGGCCGGCTGCACCATCAACCCATCGTGATCGATGGAGCCCTGCGCCGCTCCCGGGGTTTCCGCGGCGCTTTCCCGAATGCGCCCGTTGACAAGGGCCTCCGCCGGATCGGCCGCGGCGGTCCTGGTGTCGACGCGACAGGCTCGCCTGGCGCGCACGAATACTTATTATTATTATTCGAGCCTGCATTCATTTGCGGGCCTTGCGTTGGGGGGACAGCCCTTTTTACACGAGCCTTGTCTTCCCTCGCCTGAGTCCGACGCTGAACAAGAAACCGGGAGCCGTCCCCTGCGCCCCCTTCTTTTGGTTCTCGCGCTGCTTTTGGCCGCGATCCCGGTCGCGGCGCGAGCCGCCTGCCCCATAACTCATCCCACCGTCAAGGTCACGACCGAGAAAGCGCCGGTCGCTTACGACAGTTCGAAAGACATCGCCCAGCTCTCGCGCATGCCGAAGAGCTCGCGGCGCGCCGATCTCAAGGCCTACACGCACACGCTCGGCGTCACCTACCCGACGTTCGATTCCCACGCGCAGTTCCGGGTCGTGGCGGCCGAGGACGAAGACGAGGGCGGCTGGTGCGCCACGGTTCAGACAGCCGACATCCGTGTCTTCCTGCAGCAGACCGTCTTTCTCGCGCGGGAGCTGAAGGCGGGCAGTTGCGAACACGACTTGGTTCTGGAGCACGAGAACAAGCATGTCGCGGTCAATGAAACAGCCCTCGATCAGGTCGACTTCGCCCTCAAGGACGCGATTCGCCGGGCCCGTCTGCCGGTATCGAAGGGTTCGAGCCCGCAGGCGGCGCAGAAGGCCGCCTTCGACGCCATGAACCGGGTGATCGCCACCGCGATCAAGGACTTCGCCGACAAGGTCAGGGCCGAGCAGGACGAGATCGATGCACCACGCGAGTACGACCGCCTCTCGCATGCCTGCGGCGACGGCGTTGTTGAGGAACTCCTGGCCTGGGCGAGATCGTGATTCGATCGGGCAGGCTCTTCCGGCGTGACGGGATTGAGCCGGCATCAGGAATCGCAGAAGCGCACTACGGGCTACCGGCCCTCATGGTTCGACAAGCTCACCATGAGGACTTCATGCTGGGCCCGTCGAAGGATGAGGCCTAGCCCCGGTCCCGCAATAGCGAAGGACTAATTCGCGCCCACCCGCCTGTTCCCGACGCGCGCGGCCAGGGCCGCCGCCATGAACGGGTCGAGATCGCCGTCGAGCACGCCTTGCGTGTCGGAGGTCTGCACGTCGGTGCGCAGGTCCTTCACCATCTGGTAGGGCTGCAGCACATAGGAGCGGATCTGGTGGCCCCAGCCGATGTCGGTCTTGCTGGCCTCGGTCGCCGCCGCCGCCGCCTCGCGCTTGGTCAGCTCCAGCTCGTAGAGCCGCGCCTTGAGCATCGCCATCGCGGTGGCGCGGTTGCGGTGCTGCGAGCGGTCCTGCTGGCATTTCACCACGATGCCGGTGGGAACGTGCGTGATGCGCACCGCGCTCTCGGTCTTGTTGACGTGCTGGCCGCCCGCGCCGCCCGAGCGCATGGTGTCGACCTGGAGGTCCGATTCCTTGATCTCGACCTCGATGCCCTCCTCCACCACCGGATAGACCCAGACCGAGGCGAAGCTCGTGTGCCGGCGCGCCTGGCTGTCATAGGGCGAGATGCGCACCAGGCGGTGCACGCCGCTCTCGGTCTTGAGCCAGCCATAGGCGTTGCGACCCTTGACGCGGATGGTCGCCGACTTGAGCCCCGCCTCTTCGCCCGGGCTCTCCTCGATCCATTCCACCTTGTAGCCGTGCTGCTCGGCCCAGCGCATATACATGCGCGTCAGCATCTCGGCCCAGTCCTGCGCCTCGGTGCCGCCGGCCCCCGCATTGACCTCGACATAGCAGTCGTTGGCGTCGGCCTCGCCCGAGAGCAGCGTCTCCAGCTCGACCTGGCGCGCGCGCTTGTTGAGCGCCTTGAGCTGCGCCTCGCCCTCGGCGACGCTGGCGGCATCGCCCTCGGCTTCGCCCAGCTCGATCAGCGTCAGCGCGTCGTCGAGCTCGCGCTCGAGCTTGCGGCAATCCCCGATCGACTGCGCGAGATGGTTGCGCTCGCGCATCAGCTTCTGGGCCGCCTGGGCGTCCGTCCAGAGATTGGGGTCTTCGGCCTTCCGGTTCAGCTCCTCGAGCCGAACGAGCGCGCGATCCCAGTCAAAGATGCCTCCTCAGCAAGGCCAGCGAGGAACGCACTTCCTCGGCGGCTGCTTCGATCTCAGCGCGCATGAACACTCCTGGAGCGCTTGGGTTGGACGGCTTCTCTTGCACCGGACGGCCGCCCTCGTCAATAGCGAGGGGTCTTCTCGATCCCTCTCCCGCCAGAAGCGGGAGAGGGTTGGTTTCACGAGAGAGCTCTCAGTAGAGCCCGCCGGGGCTGCCCGAGCCCTGAGCGGCACCGGGCTGCGGCGGCCAGGACCCGCTCTGCCCCGGCTGCATCGGCGGGCCGGGCAGGCCGAAGCCCGGCTGGTCCGAGGCCACGCCCACGCCCTCGATCACGCTCGAAGGCCGGTCGGTCGGCTCGGTGCCGGGCTTGAAGGCCTCGTAGATCACCTTCTCCGTCGCCGAGGTCGCGCGCTGGCCGGTCTGGGCGTCGACGCGCACCAGGCGGATGCCGGGCGGGATGCGGAAGGGCGTGCCGGGCTTGTCGGCCAGCGCTTCCTGCATGAAGTCGCGGAACACGGGCGCCGCCACCACGCCGCCCGTCTCCCGCTTGCCCAGCGAGCGCGGCTGGTCGTAGCCGAAATAGACGGCCACGGTCAGGTCCGGCGAGAAGCCCACGAACCAGGCGTCGCGGCTGTCGTTGGTGGTGCCGGTCTTGCCGGCGAGCGGCTTGCCGATCGAGGCGACCACATGCCCGGTGCCGCGCTGCACCACGCCTTCCAGCAGATGCACCATCTGATAGGCCGTTTGCGGGTCCACCACCTGCTCGCGCTCGTCCGGGATCACCGGCGGCGTCAAGCCGTCGTGCCAGGCGGTGCGGCAGTCCGGGCAGGGCCGCGTATCGCTGTTGAAGATGGTGGCGCCGCTGCGGTCCTGGACGCGGTCGATGAAGCGCGGGACGATGCGCTTGCCCCCGTTCACGATCATCGAATAGGCCGTCGCCATCTTGAGCGGCGTAGTCTCGCCCGCACCCAGCGACATCGAGAGCAGCGGCGGCATGTTGTCGATCACGCCGAAGCGGTCGACCAGCGCCTTCACCCTGTCCATGCCCACGGCCTGGGCGAGGCGCACCGTCACGAGGTTGCGCGACTTCTCGAGGCCGACGCGCATGGTGACGGGGCCCAGGAAATCATCGCCGTAGTTCTCGGGCTTCCACAGCGGCAGCCCGGGTCCCTGGTCGATCACGATCGGCGCGTCGAGGATGATGGTGGAAGGCGTATAGCCGGCCTGGAGCGCCGCCATATAGACGAAGGGCTTGAAGGAGGAGCCCGGCTGGCGCAGCGCCTGAGTGGCGCGATCGAACTCGCTCATCTGGTAGCTCCAGCCGCCGACCATGGCGAGCACGCGCCCCGTATGCGGGTCCATCGCCACCATCGCCGCGCCGGTCTCCGGGATCTGGCGCAGCGCATAAGTGTCGGCGGGATAGGCTTGGCCGTCGGCCGTCTGGGCGACCGGCTCGACCGTCACCACGTCGCCCGGCTCGACCGCGTCGGCCGGCTGCTTCACCTCCGGTCCCACGCGGTTGTCGCCCAGCGACTTGCGCGCCCACTTCAGTTCGGCGAAGGGGATCGCGCCGGTGCTGCCGTCGGCGAAGCCGATCCGGGCGGCCGCGCCGTCGGTATCGAGCACGACGGCGAGCTTCCAGTCGCGCAGGCCCTTGGGCGGCTCGACGGCGGCGAGCCGCTCGCGCCAGCCCTCGCCGGGATCGATGGCGGCGACCGGCCCGCGATAGCCATATTTCCGGTCGAAGCGCTGCATGCCGTCGCGCAGCGTCTTGTCGGCGATCGCCTGCAGCTTCGGATCGAGCGTGGTGCGCACCGACAAGCCGCCTTCGTAAAGGCTCTTGTCGCCGAAGCGCTGGATCAGCTCGCGGCGCACCTCCTCGGCGAAGTAGTCGGCCGAAACGGTCTCGGCCTCGCCGCGCCGGCGCACGGTGAGCGGCTCGGCCATGGCCTCTTGCGCCTCGGCCGGCGTGATATGGCCGTCCTCGAGCATCCGGCCGATCACCCAGTTGCGCCGGTCGAGCGCCGCCTGGCGCTGGGTGACCGGGTTGTATTTGCTGGGCGCCTTGGGCAGTGCGGCCAGATAGGCGGCCTCGGCGATGGTGAGCTCGTCCAGCGACTTGTCGAAATAGTTGAGGGCCGCGGCGGCGACGCCGTAGGAGCCGTAGCCCAGATAGATCTCGTTCAGATAGAGCTCGAGGATGTGGTCCTTGCTGTAGGCCTTCTCGATCCTGAGCGCGAGGATGATCTCCTTGATCTTGCGGGAGATCGACACCTCGTTGGTGAGCAGGAAGTTCTTGGCGACCTGCTGGGTGATGGTCGAGGCCCCGATCGGTCGGCGGTCGGAGCCCAGCTGCCCGAGGTTGGTGATGGCGGCGTGCAGGATTCCAGGAACGTCGATGCCGGGATGCTCGTAAAAGGTCTTGTCTTCGGCCGAGATGAAGGCGTTGGAGACCACCTTCGGGATCGCCGAAATCGGCACATAGACACGGTTCTCGGTCGCGAACTCGGCCAGCAGGCGGCCATCGCCGGCATGGACGCGCGTGACGACCGGCGGATTGTAGACCGCCAGCTCCGACACCTCCGGCAGACCGGCCGCGTAGTGGCGATAGACGAAATAGCCGGCGACCAACCCGGCGATGCCGAGGCCGATGAGGAGGCCGAATAGGCCGAGGAGTGCTCGCTTCACGTCCGTGCCGAACCGTTCCTGTTCGCCCGCGGCCGATCCGATTGCCACGTCACGGGCTTGTCCACCGGGCTGTTTCGACCTCCGGGGGCGCTCATGCCCTCGGCCGCGCCAGCGGGGCGCGCCAATTTGCCCTGCCGCCGGCCGGCAGTCGAGGCCTCATTGCTCCACTATATGGCGGCGAATCTATGGCGGGCGAGAGGTGACATCGGCCCTCCCGCCGGGACTACCGCAAGGTCAGCTGCCACCGGAAATAGTCGTCGAGCGCCCGGACGAGCGCCGTCCCCAGCTTGTGGCGATAGCTGCTGGTCCGCAGCAGCTTCTCGTCCTTGGCGTTGGACAGGTAGCCGAGCTCGATCAGGACCGAGGGCACGTCGGGCGCCTTGAGCACGGCAAAGCCGGCGAAGCGGTGGGTATTGCGGTTGAGCAGGGTGTTGCGCGCCATCTCCTGGACCACGTACTCGGCCAGCCGAGCCGACTGATTCTTCGTTTCCCGCTGCGCCAGATCGATCAGGATCGAGGTCACCACCTCGTTCTCGTTGGAAAGATCGACGCCGGCGATGAGGTCCGACTTGTTCTCCTTGGCCGCCAGCGCCGCGGCCTCCGCGTCCGACGCCGTCTCCGACAGCGTATAGACCGTGGCGCCGCGCTGAGCGGCGTTGTCGTGCGAATCCGCATGCAGCGAAATGAACAGATCGGCATGGGCCGCCCGCGCGATCGCGATGCGGTCGCGCAAGGGGACGAAGACGTCGTCGTCGCGCGTGAGCTGGATCCTGTAGCGCCGGGTCGCCTCGAGCTGCCGCTTGAGCTCGCGCGCCATCATGAGCGTCAGGGTCTTCTCGTAGAGGCCGGACGTGCCGATCGTGCCGGGATCGGCCCCGCCATGGCCGGGATCGATCATGACGAGCGGCACCTTGGCCCGTTCGGGCGCCGGCGGCTTGATCGGCGGCGGAAACCCCAACAGCGCCACCGCGGCCGGCGCCGATGACGTCGCCGTCTGGGCCGCCGTCGAGCCCCGGCTTGCCGAAGGAGCCGCCGGCTTGACGCCCGGAAGCGGTATCGCAGCGGCGACCAGCGCAGACGGCGCCGCAGCCGTCGGCACAGGGCCGACAGCCGCCAGAACCGCCGACGGGGCAGGATCGGACGGATCGGTCTGCGCTGGCGCGGGGGCCGGCGTCTCCGCGATGGGCACGAACGGTTCGGGCGCCGCCGCCGGCACGAAGGGCTCAGGTGCCGTGGCGGGTACAAAAGGCCCGGGCGCCGCCGCCGGCACGAAGGGCTCAGGTGCCGCCGGAGCGGCTGCGGTGGCAGCGGGCGGCGGCGAGATCGCCGGCAGCGATATGGACTGGGCCGCCGCGGGCGGCAGGAGCTCGTTCTGGGTCGTGCTGCCCGCCTGGAACGCACCGGGCGCGGTGACGACAAGATCGAGCACCAGCCGCATGGCGACCGGCCCGGCACCAGGGATGAGCCCGGCCTGCTTCAACGCCACGGGCCCATTCAGGTCGAGCACCAGGCGCTGGGTGCCCAATGCGAAGGGGCCATAGCGCAGGGAAGCCACCAGACCGCGGCCCGGGAGCGGCCCGTCCGACGCCAGATTCCAAGTGGCGTCCTGGAGATCCACCACCAGCCGGTAGGGGTTGCGCAGAAGCAGCGTGCGGTAGGAGACGAGGTCCGATAGATCGAGGACGACCCGGGTCTTGTCCGGGTGTACGCCCAGACGGATGCCGAGCACCTCGGTGGCAGCCTTGGCGGCAGGCGGCGCCAGAAGAAGCACCGCCGTCAGGAGCAGCAGCGACAGGAACGGCCGGGCGACGCCGCGCATCGATCACAGGGCCTTGTATGGCTCTAAAAACAGCCTACTAGATGTACTGACCCGAGTCGGCAGCCCGCAACATATACGCGGCCGAATCGCCGACTCGCAATGATCGATTCATGACCGGGGGCCCAAGCCGCAGCAAGGCCGGCAGCCCCCGTTTCCCGCCCGCCCGGCGATCCTCGTTGTGGAAAAGCACCCGTGCAGGTATGGTGAACTCGTCCCAGGGTTCGCCCCGTTCGGATCCGGCGCAAGGGCCGTGATCGGGACCGGCGGGGCCGGCAGACCGTTGGCGTGCAGAGGCGCGCGGGCGGGCGCCGGTAGCCGAGGAAGCCCGCGCGTCGCTGCGGGCCCGGCGGACTTGACGGTCGTTTCCGCGCTCTTGTTTTGCTGGCGCCCCGGACAGCGGGCCGCCTGTGCCAAGAGTTCCGGTGACGGCGCCGGTGCCTCCCCGCAACGGAAGCGCAGGCGCCTAGCGAACAGGTTGTGATGAACCGCACCTGCCTGATCCACCCCGATATCGCGCCGCCGCCTGCGCTCCGCGCGGGCTGTGCCGGTCGCGCCATGGAGTTTCTGCCTAATGACCAAACACATGCTGATCGACGCCACCCACCCGGAAGAGACGCGGGTCGTGGTGGTTTCCGGCAAGCGGCTTGAAGAGTTCGATGCCGAGATTGCCAGCAAGAAGCAGCTCAAAGGCAATATCTATCTCGCCAAGGTCGTCCGCGTAGAGCCGTCGCTGCAGGCCGCGTTCGTCGAATATGGCGGCAACCGCCACGGTTTCCTGGCCTTCAACGAAATCCATCCGGACTATTACCGCATCCCCATCGCCGATCGCGAGGCGCTCCAGGCCGAGCTCGAAGCCGAGGCCGAAGAGCGGACGTCGGAGGAAGAGGAGGGTGAAGGCGAAGATTCGATGCATGCCAGCGCCGAGGGCGCCGAGCGGGTCGAGGCCGAGCCGACAGCCGACGATGCCGACCTGATCGATTCGCTGGCGGGCGAGCGTGCCGGCGGCCACGGCATCCATGAAGAAGAGGCCGCCGCCCCAGACGAAGCGGGTCTGGAAGAAGCGGGTGACGAGGGCGCGGGCGAGGGCGAGGACGCTGGCGAACGCGCCGGGCCGGCGCTCGATACCGAAGAAGCCGCCGCCGAGGACCGCGCCGAGCCCGACGAGGCCATGCCGCTGCGTCGGGGGAGCACCCATGGGCACCGGCTCGAGGGCCCGTTGTTCGAGCCCGGCGAGGAAACCGGTTCCGTCTTCGACGAGGAGCCGGGCGATCGCGCCGCCGCCGAAGGCATGGCGTCGGAGCCGACGGACCTGCGCGGCGATGGCGCCGATCTGCGTCCCGACGAGCTGCCGGCGGCACCCGTGGGCGGGATCATCGAGGAGCGCACCGACGTCAGGACCGGCTCGGTCGAGACCGTGGGTGGCGAAGAGGCCGAGGAGGACGAGGCGCCGCGCCGGCCGCGGCTGTTGCGCCGCTACAAGATCCAGGAGGTCATCAAGCGCCGGCAGATCATGCTGGTGCAGGTGACCAAGGAGGAGCGCGGCACCAAGGGTGCGGCGCTGACCACCTACCTGTCCCTTGCCGGACGCTATTGCGTGCTGATGCCCAACACGGCGCGCGGCGGCGGCGTGTCGCGCAAGATCACCAGCGCCAACGACCGCAAACGGCTCAAGTCGGTGATCGAGGAGCTCGACATCCCGAAGGGGATGGCGGTGATCGTGCGCACCGCCGGCAGCGAGCGCAACAAGACCGAGATCAAGCGCGACTACGAGTATCTTCTGCGGCTGTGGGGCGAGATCCGAGACCTGACGCTGCGCTCGACCGCCCCGACGCTGATCTACGAGGAAGCCAATCTCATCAAGCGCTCGATCCGCGATCTCTACACCCGCGACATCGAGGACATCATCGTCGAGGGCGAGGAAGGCTACAAGGCCGCCAAGGCCTTCATGAAGATGCTGACGCCGAGCCATGCGCGGCGCGTGCAGCATTACCGCGATCCGTCGATCCCGCTGTTCCAGCGCTATCAGATCGAGAGCCAGCTCGACGCGCTGCATAACCCTGTCGTGCAGCTCAAGTCCGGCGGCTACGTCGTCATCAACCAGACCGAGGCGCTGGTGGCGATCGACGTCAACTCGGGGCGCGCCACGCGCGAGCGCAACATCGAGGACACGGCGCTCAGGACCAATCTCGAGGCGGCCGAGGAGATCGCGCGCCAGCTGCGTCTGCGCGACCTCGCCGGCCTGATCGTCATCGACTTCATCGACATGGAGGAGCAGCGCCACAATGTGCAGGTCGAGCGGCGCCTGAAGGAGGCGATGCGGCTCGATCGCGCGCGCATCCAGATCGGACGCATCAGCCCGTTCGGCCTGCTCGAGCTCTCGCGCCAGCGGCTGCGGCCGAGCCTGGTCGAGGCCTCGACCGAGGTCTGCCGCTACTGCCGCGGCCTGGGTCGTGTGCGCTCGACCGAATCGACCGCGCTGCACGTACTGCGCGCGATCGAGGAGGAAGGCACGCGCCGGCGCAGCCCCGGCGTCACCGTCACCGTGCCGACGGCGGTGGCGCTCTACATCCTCAACCAGAAGCGCCGGGCGCTGGCCGAGATCGAGCGGCGCTACGGCTTCCGCGTCTATCTCGGCGGCGACGACAACCTGATCCCGCCGGAGTTCCGCCTGGATCGTCTGCGCGCCCTGGCGCCGGGCGAGGAGCTGCCGGCGCCAGCCGCGCCGCCGCCCGCCGCACCAGCGGTGG
>JBMONF010000041.1:0-54317 GCA_049323455.1 Pseudomonadota bacterium
GGCTGCAACTTCATCCTACCCTCGTCCAGAGGCGGCATGGCCACACCGGCTCGGGCGCTTAGGACTCTCATGGCCCCGCGCCCGCCCGGTGTGGCCTCAACTGTCAGGTGATTACCCTCTCAGGACATTTTTCCACTCTTTCTTCCAGTCAAGAACTCGAGCGACGGGTCAGCCAAGCAACGCACTGAAAACTTTTTGCCCGATTTCCGCAGCTTCCTGGACACGCGGTATGATCATCATTACGCGCCCGAGGAGATCCTCGGCTACATCTACGCCGTGCTGCATGCGCGGACCTATCGAGCCCGGCACGCCGAGTTCCTGCGCATCGAGTTTCCGCGCGTGTCGTTTCCCGAAACGACGGAGGATTTCGAGACCTTGTCCGGCCTCGGCTGGGCGCTGGTGCAGGCGCATCTGCTGCGCGAGCTGCCGCGCCGCGGATTGGCCGCCTATCACGGCAAGGGCGACCACAGGGTGGAGGCCGTGCGCTATTCATCCGAGGAGCAGGCCGTCCACATCAACAAGACCCAGTCCTTCGAACCCGTGCCTCAGCCCGTGTGGGAGTTCCATATCGGCGGGTATCAGGTGCTCGACAAATACCTGAAGTCACGCAAGGGGCGGGTGCTGTCGCTCGACGAGATCGATCACGTCGCCGCCGTCGCCGACAGCCTCGCCTTCACCATCGACCAGATGAGCGCGATCGATAAGGCGTATCGGGCGGCCTTTCCGGAGCAGGGGTGATCGCGCTGCGAAGCTCGCCCGGGTCGGCCGCCTGATGTATGATATGCGCGACTCGCCGCTTCCGAGTGCGATCGCCCCATGTCCCGCAACGCCCAAACGGACCTATTCGCCGCAGAATCGCAACCGGACCTGTTCGGTGCGGAGGCGGCGCCCGCCTATCGACCCGACCCCGACAAGGTGCGCGCGCGGCTTCACCGCATCCTCGGCGAGGCGCGGGCCGCGCGGACGCTCCCCTGGGATGCCGGGCGCCTGTCCCTCTATCGTACCATCTTCCCGCAGATGTCCCTTTGGCTGCCCGAGGAGGAAGCCGCCCAACTGCGCCTCGAGTTCGAGACGGAGATGGCGCGGCTTCAAACGGCGTGAAACGGCTTGGGCTCCGGCGCGGCAGCCTTGCTCGCTTCGCCCCAGAAGTCTGGCCTGGCCTGCCGAGCCGTAGCTCGCGAAGCGAGCGAAGGCTGGTGGGCCCGGCAGGACTCGAACCTGCGACAACACCGTTATGAGCGGCGCGTTCTGACCAGCTGAACTACGGGCCCTTGGCGGGTCTTTCTGCACCCTGTCCGGGGCGGACGCAAGGCTGACAAGGCAGGCCGATGAAGCGAGCGCCGGCAAGGAAAAGGCCGCCGGTCTCCCGGCGGCCTTTTGGCCTGAGGTCGGGTCTCGACCGGCGCCCGGATCAGGTGTCCAGGAACGAGCGCAGCTTGCGCGACCGGCTCGGATGCTTGAGCTTGCGGAGCGCCTTGGCCTCGATCTGGCGGATGCGCTCGCGCGTGACCGAGAACTGCTGGCCGACCTCTTCGAGCGTGTGGTCGGTGTTCATGCCGATGCCGAAGCGCATGCGGAGCACGCGCTCCTCGCGCGGCGTGAGGCTCGCCAGCACGCGGGTCGTGGTCTCGCGCAAATTGGCCTGGATCGCGGCGTCCAAGGGCAGCACCGCGTTCTTGTCCTCGATGAAGTCGCCCAGATGCGAATCCTCCTCGTCGCCGATCGGCGTCTCGAGGCTGATCGGCTCCTTGGCGATCTTCATCACCTTGCGCACCTTCTCGAGCGGCATGCCGAGCTTCTCGGCCAGCTCCTCGGGCGTCGGCTCGCGGCCGATCTCGTGCAGCATCTGGCGGCTGGTGCGCACCAGCTTGTTGATCGTCTCGATCATGTGCACCGGGATGCGGATGGTGCGGGCCTGGTCGGCGATCGAGCGGGTGATGGCCTGCCGGATCCACCAGGTGGCATAGGTCGAGAACTTGTAGCCGCGCCGGTACTCGAACTTGTCGACCGCCTTCATGAGCCCGATGTTGCCCTCCTGGATCAGGTCCAGGAACTGCAGGCCGCGGTTGGTGTATTTCTTGGCGATCGAGATCACGAGGCGCAGGTTGGCCTCGACCATCTCCTTCTTGGCGCGGCCGGCCTCGCGCTCGCCCTTCTGGATGGTGTTGACGACGCGCCGGAAGTCGGCGATCGGCAGCGACACGTGGTCGGCGATGGCCGCGATCTCCTGGCGGATGGTCTTGACCTCGTCCTTGTGCTTGGCCGCGAACTCCTTCCAGCCCTTGGCCGTGAGCCGGCCGACCTTGCTGAGCCAGCGCGGGTCGAGCTCGCTGCCGTAATAGCGCTGGATGAAGTCCTCGCGCTTGACGCGGTGCTTCTCGGCCAGGCGCAAGAGCTGGCCCTCGAGCCCGACCAGCTTGCGGTTGAGCTGGTACATCTCGCCCACCAGGCTCTCGATGCGCCCGTTGTTGAGCTTGATGGGCCGCATCAGCTCGGTCAGCTCCTGCTTCAGCTTCTCGTAGCGCTTCTCGCTCTGCGGCTGGATCTTCTCGCCCTTCTTGAAGGCCTCGAGGCGCTTCTCCTGCAGCCGGTCGAGCTTCTGGAAGGCGGCGGCCACGGCGTCGAAGGACTGCAGCACCGAGGGCAGCAGCTCCTGCTCCATGGCCGAGAGCGAGATGGCGTTCTCGTCGCCCTCGTCGCCATCGCCGGGCGCGCGCTCCGCGCGGGGGTCGGCGCCTTCCTCGAGCTCCTCGTCCTCCTCTTCCTCGACGGCGTTGCCGCCGGCCGGCAGCGGCGCCGCCTCGCCGTCCGGGCTGCCGCCATAGGTGGCCTCGAGATCGATCACGTCGCGCAACAGCATCTGCCCGGCCTTGAGCCGGTCGCGCCATTCGACGATGGCACGGCAGGTCAGCGGGCTCTCGGCGATGCCGCCGATCATCATGTCGCGGCCGGCCTCGATGCGCTTGGCGATCGCGATCTCGCCCTCGCGCGACAAGAGCTCGACCGAGCCCATCTCGCGCAGATACATGCGCACCGGATCGTCGGTGCGGCCGATATCCTCGTCGCCGAGATTGCCCCCGCGCGAGACCTCGACCTCGTCGGCTTCCTCTTCCTGCTGGGCCTCGGCCGGCTCGGCGGGGCCTTCCTCGTCCTCGGCATCGACGACGTTGACGCCCAGCTCGTTCAACATGGCCATCGTGTCCTCGATCTGCTCGGAGGACACCTTGTCGGCCGGCAGCGCGCCATTGAGCTCGTCGTAAGTGACGTAGCCGCGTTCCTTGCCGCGTTGCACGAGCTTCTTGACGGACGCGCTGACGCTGTCGAGCAGCGGGCTGTCGCCGCCCTCCTCACGCGTCTCGCCGCCGTCCGTCTTGGCTACCGGTTTCGTCGCCATCTGCCTAACCCTACCGCCTGATCGTTGTCGTCCTGCTCGCCGAACGCGGCCGGACCCGAGCCATCCGGCCCCGCCCGCCGCCTCGAATTCCGTCGTGAAGCCCCGCCCCGACAGAGCCTCTCCGGGGAAAACCGCCCAGGATCGCCCGAAAGCCGGGGAGCTTACTTCACCTGCTTATCGATGTCGCGCCGTCGGCTCTCGCCGGCAAGGCTCGCCCGCTGTGCCGCCTGGAAGCGCGCCCACGCTTCCGGGGTCGCCTCGGCCGCCAGCCGCTCGGCCGCAACATCGGCTTCCGCCCGTGCCTGCTTCTCCCGCATCAGCCCCAGCAAATGGTCGAACGCCTCTTCCGCGACCGCCAAATCGGTGTCGGCGCGGCAGGAAGTCTGGCCCTTGCTCTTGATGGTCAGCGCGTCCAGCAGACCGGCAAAACCCATGCGCTCCAAGTGGCGTTTCAACCCCTCGACGTCAAGGTCCGACGCGCCGGCGGCGAGGTCTATAACGGCTTGACGAAGCTTGTCAAGTTGCGGGTCGGCCAAGGTCAGATGGGCCAGCTCCTCAGCTCGCGCCTGGATCAGGGCCGGGTGCGTAACCACAATTGATAAAAGGATTTCCTGGCGCCGCTGCTCGCCATCCGGCACACCTTGCCGGGCGGCCGCCCCGCCGGGCGCCGTGGGCCCCCCGGCCGCCGTCGCACTCCGCCAACCCTGGCCCTTTCCCGGGCTGCGGCGATCGGCCTGCGGCGCGAACCCACGGCCCGCCCCCTGGCCGCCGGTGGCCGCCGCCCGGCGGCTGCCGAAGGCGGCCTCCAGCCGACGGTCGAACTCGAGCCGGTAATCCTCCTGCACGGTGCGGTCGGCGATGCGGGCCGCGAGCGCGCCCAGGCGCTGGCGCAAGCCCGACCGGCGCTCGGGCGTGTCGAAGCGGCGGCCCGCCGTCTCCAGCCGCCAAAGCAGCTCCGCCAGCGGCAACGCCGCCTTCAGCCGCTCGGTCAGGGCCCCCGTCCCCCGCCTCCGCACCAGACTGTCAGGGTCCTCGCCCGGGGGCAGAAGGGCGAAGCGCAGCGAGCATCCAGGCTTGAGCAAGGGCAGGGCGCGGTCGGCGGCCCGCGCTGCCGCGCGCTCGCCGGCGGCGTCGCCGTCGAAACAAAGAATGGGTTCGGGCGCGAGGCGCCACAGCAGCAGGATCTGCTCCTCGGTCAAGGCCGTGCCCAAGGGCGCCACGGCCTGGCTCAGGCCCGCCTGGCTCATGGCGATCACGTCCATATAGCCCTCGGCCACCACCACCTCGCTGGTCTCGCGGATGGCCTCGGCCGCCTGGGCCAGGCCGAACAGCACGCGGCCCTTGTGGAAGAGCGGCGTTTCCGGCGAGTTCAGATATTTGGGTTGGCCCTCGCCCATGACGCGGCCGCCGAAGGCGATCACGCGCCCGCGCCGGTCGGCGATGGGGAAGATCACGCGCCCGCGGAAGCGATCGTAGGCGCTGCCGCCATCCTCGGGCTTGATCAACAGCCCCGCCTCGACAAGGAGCGCCTCGGGGAAGCCCTGCTTGGTCAAGGCCTCCTTGAGGGCGCCGCGCGCATCGGGCGCGTAGCCCAAGCGAAAGCGATGGATCGTCTCCTCGACCAGCGCGCGGCTCTCGAGATAGTCGCGCGCAGCCTTGCCCCGCGGGCCCTTGAGCTCGGCCTCGAAGAACCTGGCCGCGGCCTCCATGGCACCCAGGAGCGTGCTCTGGCGCTCGGCCTTGCGGCGCTCCTCGGGGCTGGCTTGCGGCACCGGCAGCCCCGCCTCCTGCGCCAGACGCTCCACCGCCTCGGGGAAGGTAGAACCTTCGGTGCGCATCACGAAGGTGATGGCGTCGCCATGCGCGCCGCAGCCGAAGCAATGGAAGAAGCCCTTCTCCTCGTTGACGGTGAAGGAGGGCGTCTTCTCGTTGTGGAAGGGGCAGAGCCCGACGAAGTCGCGCCCGCGCCTCTGGAGCTTCACCCGGCGGCCGATCACGTCGGCGAGCGCCAGGCGGCTCCTCAGCTCGTCGAGGAACTGTGGCGGAAAGGCCATGGGCGGCGCGAGGCTCCTGGTGTTCGGGCAAACAGTGTCCGCTTCCGCCTATCGGCCCAGCAAGCCCCGCACCCTGTGGATAGCTAGAAAAGCCGGGAAGACTGGCCCTTCCGGCAGCGGCCCGAGTCGCCGCTCCTTTTGGCAACCCGCCCAGATGGGGACGACTCGGAGGCGAAACCTCAGGACGCGAGCTTCTGCTTCACCAGCTGGCCGGCCTTGGCGAAGTCCATGCGGCCGGCATAGCGCTGCTTCAGCTCGCCCATCACCTTTCCCATGTCCTTGAGCGTGGCGGCCCCGACCTTGCTCACGGCCTCGGCCACGGCGGCCATCATCTCGGCCTCGCTCATCTGCTTGGGCAGGAAGCGCTCGATGACGGCGATTTCCTCCTGCTCCTGCTGCGCCAACTCGAGCCGGCCGCCCTGCTCGTAGAGCTCGATCGCCTCGCGGCGCTGGCGCACCATCTTGTGCAGCATCTCGACGATCTCCTCCTCGCCGATGCCGTCGGTCACACCCTTGGCGCGCGCGGCGATGTCGCGGTCCTTGAGAGCGGCCAGGATCAGGCGGACGGTCGACACCGTGCGCTGGTCGCGCGCTTTCATCGCCTCCTTGAGGGCGTCGTTGAGCTGGGCACGCAGCATGGCTCGGTCTCCCGCGAAGGGCCGCAGACGTCGCGAGCCGCTCCCCCGCAAGCTCGGCGACCGGGTTTGGGAAAGCGGGCAGACTAGCGGATCGAGCTTTCCGAGGCAATTTTGTCGCCGCCTCGACAACTCTTTGATATTCTGGAAAAAAATTCTGGATTTCGCGCTTGACGCGGGGCCGGGCTTTGCTTAAGAAGCCGCGAATTCGCGGGTTGCACGCCCTTGGGGCCGCCCGCGCTCTCCCCTCGCGCCCACCTTGAGGAAGCCCGGCCGATGACCGAGCCTCGCCCCGCGCCCGCCCTGAACCCGACAGGGGGGCGGCGTTCTTGGGCGACGGCGGTGCTGGCGCTGGCGGACGGTCGTTTGATCTGGGGCCGCGGCATCGGCGCGTTCGGCAAGGCGGTCGGCGAGGTCTGCTTCAACACCTCGCTCACGGGCTATCAGGAAATCCTGACCGACCCCTCCTATGCCGGGCAGATCATCACCTTCACCTTCCCGCATATCGGCAATGTCGGCGCCAATGCCGAGGACATCGAGACGATCACGCCGGCCGCGCGCGGGCTCGTCTTGCGCGCCGACATCACCGAGCCGTCCAACTGGCGCGCCACGCAGCATCTGGACGCATGGCTCAAGTCGCACGGGCTGGTCGGCATCGCCGGGGTCGATACACGCGCGCTGACTCGCCACATCCGCAACGCCGGCGCGCCCTCGGGCGTGCTGGTCCACGCGCCCGATGGCCGCTTCGACGAGGCGGCCCTCGTCGCCGAGGCCGGGGCCTGGCCGGGCTTGGCCGGCATGGACCTCGCCATCGAGGTGAGCTGCCGGCAGAGCTACAGCTGGGACGAGACGCGCTGGGTGCTGGGCGCGGGCTATGGCCGGCAGACGGCCCCGCGCTTTCATGTCGTCGCGGTCGATTACGGCGCCAAGCGCAACATCCTGCGCTGCCTCGCGTCGGTGGGCGCGCGCGTGACCGTGGTGCCCGCGACCGCCACGGCCGAGGACATCCTGCGCCACCGGCCCGACGGCATCTTCCTCTCGAACGGCCCCGGCGATCCGGCCGCGACCGGCGAATATGCCGTGCCCGTGGTGCGCGCGCTGATCGACACCGGCATCCCGCTCTTCGGCATCTGCCTCGGCCACCAGATCCTGGCGCTGGCCTTGGGCGGGCGCACCGAGAAGATGGCGATCGGGCACCGCGGCGCCAACCATCCCGTGAAGGACCTCGCGACGGGGAAAGTGGAGATCACCAGCCAGAATCACGGCTTCTGCGTGATGCCCGCCTCGCTGCCGCCGGGCGTCGAGGTCACGCATGTCTCGCTCTTCGACGGCTCCAACGAGGGCTTGCGCCTCAAGGACCGGCCGGTGTTCTCGGTGCAGTATCATCCCGAGGCCTCGCCCGGGCCCCAGGACAGCCACTATCTCTTCGAGCGCTTCGCCGCGCTGATCGAGCGGAAGCGGCGGGGTTGAGCACAAGATCATGCCGCAGCGCACCGATATCGAGGCCGACATCATCCCCTCGCTCTCCGCGAAGCGGGGGGAGAGGGCTAGGGTGAGGGGGGCCGCGCCAGTTGTGGTCGCGAGCCTCTCCCTCCATCACCCCCACCCCGACCCTCTCCCGCTCGCGCGGGAGAGGGAGGCTCGACGGCGGAAAATCGCCCATGCCTAAGCGCACCGACATCGAGAGCATCATGATCGTCGGCGCCGGGCCGATCGTGATCGGCCAGGCCTGCGAGTTCGACTATTCGGGCACGCAGGCCTGCAAGGCGCTGAAGCAGGAAGGCTACCGGGTCGTCCTGGTCAACTCGAACCCGGCCACGATCATGACCGATCCGGGCCTGGCCGACGCCACCTATGTCGAGCCCATCACGCCCGAGATCGTGGCGCGCATCCTCGAGAAGGAGCAGCCGGACGCGCTCCTGCCGACCATGGGCGGCCAGACCGCGCTCAACACCGCGATGGCACTGGCCAAGACGGGCCGGCTGGAGGCGCTGGGCGTCGAGCTGATCGGCGCCAAGGCCGAGGCCATCGAGCTGGCCGAGGACCGGCTCCTGTTCCGCCAGGCGATGGAGCGCATCGGCCTTGCCTGCCCCAAGAGCCGGCTCGTCGACCGGCTCGAGGACGCGGTCGATGCGCTGGAGGAGATCGGCCTGCCCTGCGTGGTGCGGCCTTCCTTCACGCTGGGCGGCACCGGCGGCGGCATCGCCTACAACCTCGACGAGTTCGAGACGATCGCGGCCGGCGGCTTGCGCGCCTCGCCCGTCGGCCAGGTGCTGATCGAGGAATCGGTGCTGGGCTGGAAGGAGTACGAGATGGAGGTCGTGCGCGACCGCGCCGACAACTGCATCATCGTCTGCTCCATCGAGAACATCGACCCGATGGGCATCCACACCGGCGACAGCGTGACCGTGGCCCCGGCCCTCACGCTGACCGACAAGGAATATCAGATCATGCGCAACGCCTCGATCGCGGTGTTGCGCGAGATCGGCGTCGACACCGGCGGCTCCAACGTGCAGTTCGCGGTCGATCCGCGCTCGGGCCGCATGGTCGTGATCGAGATGAATCCGCGCGTCTCGCGCTCCTCGGCGCTGGCCTCGAAGGCGACCGGGTTCCCGATCGCCAAGGTCGCGGCCAAGCTCGCGGTGGGATACCGGCTCGACGAGCTCGCCAACGACATCACGCGCGTCACGCCGGCCTCCTTCGAGCCCACCATCGACTACGTCGTCACCAAGATGCCGCGCTTCACCTTCGAGAAGTTCAAGGGCGCGGAGCCGCTCTTGACCACCTCGATGAAGTCGGTGGGCGAGGCCATGTCGATCGGGCGCAATTTCCAGGAATCGGTGCAGAAGGCGCTGCGCTCGATGGAGACGGGCTTGACCGGCTTCAACGAGGTGGCGGTGCCGGGCGCCGATCCCGGCAACCAGGTCCGCGCCATGCTGGCCAAGCCCGCGCCCGACCGGCTCCTGCTGACCGCGCAGGCCTTCCGCCTCGGCCTCACGGTCGAGGACGTCCATGCCGTCACCCGCTACGATCCCTGGTTCCTGCGCGAGATCGAGGCGATCGTGAAGGCCGAGGCCGAGATCCGCGCCAACGGATTGCCGCAGGACGCCACCGGCTGGATCCGGCTCAAGAAGATGGGCTTCTCGGACGCCAGGCTCGCCGAGCTCGCCGGGGCACCCGAGGCCGAGGTCGCCAGCCGGCGCCGCCGGGCCGGCGTCACGCCCGTCTACAAGCGCGTCGATACCTGCGCCGCCGAATTCCCCTCGGCCACCTCCTATATGTATGCGGCCTACGAGGGCGACGGCGTCGATCCGCCCGAATGCGAGGCCGACCCTTCGGAGCGGCGCAAGATCATCATCCTGGGGGGCGGGCCCAACCGCATCGGCCAGGGCATCGAGTTCGACTATTGCTGCGTGCACGCTTCCTATGCGCTCAAGGAGGCCGGGTTCGAGACCATCATGGTCAATTGCAACCCGGAAACGGTCTCGACCGACTACGACACCTCCGACCGGCTCTATTTCGAGCCGCTGACGGCCGAGGACGTGATCGAGCTGGCCCGCGTCGAGCAGCGCAAGGGCAGGCTCGAGGGCGTGATCGTGCAGTTCGGCGGCCAGACGCCCTTGAAGCTCGCGGCGGCACTCGAAGCCGCCAAGATCCCGATCCTCGGCACCTCGCCCGACGCCATCGACCTGGCCGAGGATCGCGAGCGTTTCCAGGCGTTGCTCGCCAAGCTGGGCTTGCGCCAGCCCGCCAACGGCACGGCGCGCTCGGCCGCCGAGGCGCTCAGGATCGCGGGCCAGATCGGCTATCCCGTGGTGATCCGCCCGTCCTATGTGCTGGGCGGACGCGCCATGGAGATCGTCCATACGGACGCCGATCTCGAGCGCTATATGAGGACGGCCGTGGTGGTGTCCGGCACCAGCCCGGTGTTGATCGATTCCTATCTGCAGGACGCGGTCGAGGTGGATGTGGACGCGGTCGCCGACGGCACCGAGGTCTATGTCGCCGGCATCATGGAGCATATCGAGGAGGCCGGGATCCATTCGGGCGATTCCGCCTGCTCGCTGCCGCCCTATAATCTGCCGGCCGCGATCGTGGCCGAGATCGAGCGCCAGACCGTGGCCCTCGCCAAGGCCCTCGACGTGGTCGGCCTCATGAATGCGCAACTCGCCATCAAGGACGGGCAGATCTACGTGCTCGAGGTCAATCCGCGCGCGAGCCGCACCGTGCCCTTCGTCGCCAAGGCCACCGGCCAGCCGATCGCCAAGATCGCGGCGCGGATCATGGCCGGCGAGAAGCTCTCCGCCTTCAGGCCGGCGCCCCTGGGCGCGGGCCACATCGCGGTCAAGGAGGCGGTCTTCCCCTTCGCCCGCTTCCCCGGGGTCGACGTGATCTTGGGCCCCGAGATGAAATCGACCGGCGAGGTGATGGGCCTCGACCGCGACTTCGGCCGCGCCTTCGCCAAGTCGCAGCTCGGCGCCGGCGTCGACCTGCCGACCAGGGGCACCGTCTTCATCTCGGTCAAGGACCGCGACAAGGCGGCCATGGTGCCGCTCGGCCGCCGGCTGGTGGAAATGGGCTTCGGCCTGATCGCGACAGCGGGCACCCAGCGCTATCTGGAGGCGGAAGGGCTGCCGGTGGCCCGGGTCAACAAGGTCTTGGAGGGCCGGCCCCATATCGTGGACGCGATGAAGAACGGCGCGGTCCAACTCGTCTTCAACACCACCGAGGGGGCCGCCGCCATCGCCGACAGCGCCTCCATCCGGCAGACCGCGCTCTTGGGAAATATCCCTTACTATACAACAGTGTCCGGCGCGCGAGCGGCGGTCGCCGCGATCGCCGCGCTGAGCGCGGGCACGCTTGAAGTCGCGCCCTTACAATCATACTTTAATCGCGGGTTCTGATAATCGGCCCAACCCCGGTTGCGGCCGAGGGTGTGCTTTTGCCCATTGGCAGCCGTATTTTGCCAGGCGGCAAAGCTTTTTGCTTTTTGACCCTGTGGTTGGAACGGCATGACGAAGATTCCGATGACGGCGGAAGGCTTCACCCGCCTCGAAGAGGAGTTGAAGCATCTGAAGTCGGTCGAACGGCCGGCGGTGATCCGCGCCATTGCCGAAGCGCGCGAGCATGGCGATCTTTCGGAGAATGCGGAGTATCACGCTGCGCGCGAGCGCCAGAGCTTCATCGAGGGCCGCCTGGCGGAGCTCGAGGACAAGATCGCGCGCGCCGAGGTGATCGACGTCAGCCGGCTCTCCGGCAAGGAAGTCAAGTTCGGCGCGACCGTCACGCTGCTCGACGAGGACACCGAAGAGAAGACGAGCTACCAGATCGTCGGGCAGGACGAGTCCGACGTCAAAGCGAAGCGGCTCTCCATCACCTCGCCGCTGGCGCGCGCGCTGATCGGCAAGCATGTCGGCGACACCATCGAGGTGACTACGCCCGGCGGCTCGAAATCTTACGAGATCGTCAAGATCGCGTTCCGGTAAGACCGCCGGCTCCGCCGGTCCGTTCGCAAATCCGTCCGTTTGCTCTCATCGTCGTCCCCGAAGCTGCGCAGCAGCCATCGGGGACCCATCTTCGCGGCCGTCTCGGAACGATCGGAATGTGCCATGAACCATGGGCCCTGCTTTCGCAGGGGCGACGACGGGGCCGATCTGCCGAGCGCGACACACTTGCGGCTATCGAGAACGCGCCGCCCGCCCCTACTGCGCCGCCGCCAGCTCGGGCTCGAGATCGATCGGCACGCCCGGCGCGTTCTTGCAGGTGCGGATGGCCAGCGCCGATTTGACGTGGCTGACGCTGGGCGCCGCCGTGAGCTTGGTGGTGAGGAAACGCTGATAGGCGTCCCAGTCCACCGCCACGATGCGCAGCAGGAAATCGGTCTCGCCCGCGAGCATGTGGCACTCGCGCACCTCGGGCCATGACAGCGTCAGCGCCTCGAAGGCCTTGAGATCGTGTTCGGCCTGGCTCGAGAGACCCACCTGGGCGAACACGGTGACGCCGAAGCCCAGCGCCTCGGCGTTGAGGTCGGCGTGATAGCCGCGGATGAAGCCCGCTTCTTCCAACGCGCGCACGCGCCTGAGACAGGGCGGCGCCGAAATGCCGGCGCGGTGGGCGAGTTCGACATTGGTCATGCGACCATTCTGTTGCAGGTCGCTGAGAATCTTGCGGTCGATCCGATCAAGCTTGACTCGGCGCATCGTTCCCCTCGGGCGAGTGATAGCGCATTTTGCGCAATTATATTACCTCAACCGAGCCTGCGCCAAGCCGTCGCAGGCGGCCGGGCCGGACGAAAAGCCTGATCGGGCATTGCAAAAAAATGAAGGCTGTATCGCGGGTCGGGCATGGCTTGTTTCCGCCGGGCCGCAACCCTTAATGTTGGTGATCAGCCTTTCGCTCCGTGTCCTTTCTGGGCACTCGACAGCCGTCCGGCCACCGGCGGCGCAACCGCCAGGAATTGGTCCGCCATGCCCCAGCAGCATCGCCTCAAGGTTCTCATCATCGGCTCGGGTCCCGCCGGGCTGACGGCAGCGATCTACGCGGCCCGGGCAAACCTGAAGCCCCTGCTGGTCGAGGGCCTGCAGCCAGGCGGCCAGATGACGATCACGACCGATGTGGAGAATTTCCCCGGCTTCGCCGAGGTGGTCCAAGGCCCCTGGCTGATGGAGCAGATGCGCGCCCAGGCCGAGCATGTCGGCACGCGCATCGTCGCGGATACGGTGACCTCGGTCGATCTGTCGCGCCGGCCTTTCCGCTGCGTGGGCGACAGCGGCGACACCTACCTTGCCGACACGCTCATCATCGCCACCGGCGCCCAGGCGCGCTGGCTCGGCCTCGAGAGCGAGCAGCGCTATCGCGGCTTCGGCGTCTCGGCCTGCGCCACCTGCGACGGTTTCTTCTTCCGCGGCAAGGAGGTGGTGGTGGTCGGCGGCGGCAACACGGCCGTCGAGGAGGCGATCTATCTCACCAACCACGCGACCAAGGTCACGCTGGTCCATCGCCGCGACAGCCTGCGCGCCGAGAAGATCATGCAGGACCGGCTGTTCCGCAATCCGAAGATCCAGGTGGTCTGGGACAGCGCGATCGAGGAGGTGCTGGGCGCCGGCGATCCGCCGGGCGTCACCGGCGTCAAGCTCAAGAACGTCAAGTCCGGCAAGACCAGCGAGCTTGCCTGCGACGGGCTGTTCGTCGCGATCGGCCACACGCCGGCGACCGAGCTGTTCAAGGGCCAGCTCGCGATCGATCCGGAAGGCTATATCGTGACCGAGCCCGACAGCACGCGCACTTCGGTCAAGGGCGTGTTCGCCGCGGGCGATGTGAAAGACAAGGTATTCCGTCAGGCCATCACCGCCGCCGGCATGGGCTGCATGGCGGCACTCGAGGCCGAGCGCTTCCTGGCGGTCGAGGAAACCGCTGCGGAACCCGCCGCCGCCGAGTAGGCGGCATCCGGCAGGGGACGAGGGGCAGCCGAAGAGGGAGCGGAAACGGCGTTTTGGGGCCGAGCCGGCCATGGCGATGGATTGGGACAAGCTCAGGATTTTTCACGCGGTCGCGGAGGCCGGCAGCTTCACCCATGCGGGCGAGGTGCTGAACCTGTCGCAGTCGGCGGTCAGCCGGCAGATCAGCGCGCTCGAGGAGAGCCTCAACGTGGTGCTGTTCCATCGCCATGCGCGCGGCCTCATTCTCACCGAGCAGGGCGAGCTGCTCTATCGTACCGCGCACGAGGTGTTCGCCAAGCTCGCCATGACCGAGGCTCAGCTGGCCGAGAGCAAGGAGCGACCCAAGGGCCGGCTCAAGATCACGGCGACGGTGGCGCTGGGCTCGACCTGGCTGACGCCGCGCATGGCCGAGTTCGTCGATCTCTATCCGGATGTGGGCGTCGATCTCGTATTGGAGGATCGCGAGCTCGATCTCAGCATGCGCGAAGCCGACGTCGCGATCCGCATGGCGCCGCCGCGCCAGCCAGGCCTGATCCAGCGCCACCTGATGACGGTGCGCATGCCGGTCTATGCCGCACCGGACTACGTGAACCGCTTCGGCGCGCCCGAAAGCGCCGCCGACCTCGATCGCCATCGCATCATCGTCTTCGGCGAGGAGATCCGGCCGCCCGTGCCGGAAGTGAACTGGCTCTTGCGCGCCGGCGCGCCGCCCGATCGACCGCGCCAGGCGATCCTCACCGTCAACAACAGTTATGCCATTTTGCGGGCAGTCCAGGCCGGCATTGGGATCGCCAGCTTGCCGACCTATATGGTGACTGACGTGGCCAACGTGGTGCGCATCCTGTCCGAGCTCGAAGGGCCCCGAGTCGACGCCTACTTCGTCTACCCGGAGGAGCTCAGAAACTCGAAGCGCATCCAGGTGTTCCGTGACTTCCTCTTGCGCAAGGTGGCGACGCCCGAGGCTTGAGGCCTGATCGGCGCGTCGCGGGGGTCGCTTCGATATGGGTTTCAAGTCAATGGGATGACATGCGGCGATGGATTGGTTCTGCGATCAATTCCGAGAGGGAAAAACGATATGCATCAATCGCATATCTCGCCTGTGTTTTTGACTCTGGTCCGTGCGGACAGGTTCGCTACTTATGTCTGTGTGTTGCATCGCAGCATGGCGAAGTGACATAGCGAGTTTCGGCGAGGCTTGACCCCTCGCCATCGAGATCCGGGTGCAAGGCCCGGATAAGGGTCTTCGGACCCTACGTCTCCCAGACGTGAAGCCTCCCTGTTTAACTTGCCGGGCCCTTCGGGGCCCGGCCTTTTCTTTCTTGGTTGGCCGGTTTGCCACCGGCGCGACGGCGCAAGGAATGACGCGTCTTGGCCAGCCTTGCCGACCGACAAGCCCTGTCGGCGCCAGGGATGACGCGCCGCATTTGATGCACGAAACCGGTGGAAGCGGGAGGCCGCCGATCGGCGGAGAGTATAATCCTTTACGCGTAGAGCCGCTCGTTCTCCAGCCCCTTGTAGAGATCGGCCACGTACTCGCCATAGCCATTGAAGAGCTGTGTCGGCACGCGCTCGTCCGTGCCGAGCACGCGTTCGCTCGCCTGGCTCCAGCGCGGATGCGGCACTTCCGGATTCACATTGGCCCAGAATCCGTACTCGTCCGCCTGCAGCGCCTGCCAGAAATTGAGCGGGCGCTGGTCGGTGAAGCTGAAGCGCACGATCGATTTGATCGACTTGAAGCCGTATTTCCACGGCACGGCGAGCCTGAGCGGCGAGCCGTTCTGCGCCGGCAGCGGCTTGCCGTAGACACCGGTGGCGATGAAGGCGAGCTCGTTGGTGGCCTCGGCCAGCGTCAGCCCCTCCACATAGGGCCAGGGATACCAGATCGCGCGCTGGCCCGGCGCCACATCGGGGTTGTCGAAGGTCTCCAGGCGCAGATATTGGGCGCCGGCAGATGGCCGCGCCATCTCGACCAGCGCCTTGAGCGCAAAGCCGCTCCACGGCACGGCCATCGACCAGGCCTCGACGCAGCGATGACGGTAGAGCCGCTCTTCGAGCGGCATGCGCTTCAAGAGATCGTCGATCGCGATCTCCATCGGCTGCTCCACCATGCCGTCGATCTTCACCATCCAGGGCCTGACCGGAAGAGCCTGGGCCGCCTCCTTGATGTCCTTGCTCGAGCCGAATTCGTAGAAATTGTTCCAGCTCGTGGCCCATTCTTCGGGCGTTACGTCGCGGTCGAGCTTGTAGCGATCGTTGCGCGAGAAAGGATAGAGGGACGCCGAGGGATCGGCCGGCGCATCCTCGGCGCGAGCGGGAGCGATGCCGCCGCGCACCAACCCGCCGGCCAGCAGTATCGGCCCCGCGGCAAGACCCGCCACCAGACGGCGGCGGTCGCGAAAAACGGCCTCGGGCGTAGCCGCGCGCTCGGACAGCTCCCAGCCGCGCTTGATCTTGACGAACATCGGCAAGCTCCTTTCGCAGGGACTTGGCCCCACCGGCTAGAGCGGATCCCGATCGAGCGGAACGCCCCGTCGTCGCCCCCGCGAAAGCGGGGCCAGGGCAACCGCACATCGCTTGCTCCTGGGTTCCTGCTTTCGCAGGAACGACGACGAGTTTCGATTCCCACCGAGCTGGACCTGCTCTAACGCCAAGAGCTAAGCCTCGCGCGCACCCGCGCTCAATTCAAGAAAGAGTGAGGCGCCGGGGAGCCCTCTCGCCGGCGCCTCTTTCCCGGTTTTCGCGCGCCGCTCAGTCGAGCAGGCTGCGCAGCATCCAGGCATTCTTCTCATGCACCTGCATGCGCTGCGTCAGCAGGTCGGCGGTCGGCTGATCGTTGGCGCTGTCCGCCACGGAGAAGACATCGCGCGCTGTGCGCACCACCGCTTCCTGGCCGGACACGAGCTGGCGGATCATCTCCTCGGCGTCGGGCACGCCCTCGGCCTCGCGGATCGAGGAGAGCCGCGCATAATCCTTGTAGCTGCCGGGCGCCGGATGACCCAGCGCGCGGATGCGCTCCGCGATGAGGTCCACCGCGGCGGCGAGCTCGGTGTATTGCTGCTCGAACATCAGATGCAGCGTGTTGAACATCGGGCCGGTCACGTTCCAATGGAAATTGTGGGTCTTGAGATAGAGCGTGTAGCTGTCGGCGAGCAGGCGCGACAGACCCACGGCGATCTCCTTGCGGTCCTTCTCCGCAATGCCGATCTCGATTGGCATCTCCGCTTTCTTGGCCATGACTCCCTCCTTGGAACGCCTTGTCCGATCTTGGAAAGACAACCGATCGGTCGTTTGATACATTAGATATAGACGCTTTATTCGTGTGTTCAAGAATTTTTTAGAATATTTCTAATTAATGAAAAAGCTTGAAATCCTCCTTTTGCCGCGCGGCGCCGGGCGGAAGGGGTCAATGCGCCGGCTGCAGCCGCTGCTCGACCACCTTGTCGGCGAGCCGGCCGATCAGCTCCTGCAAGTGATCGAACTTCCAGGCAAAGGTGCCGACGCCCAGCGTCAGCGAGCGCAGCTCGATGATGAGGTCATGCAGCTCCGATTGCGGTAGCTGGGCGCTGACCTCGTCCCAGCCGGGCCAGCCGGCTTTGGCGTCGAAGCCCAGGATCTGCCCGCGTCGGCCGCTGATGAGGCCGTGCGCGCGCGAGGTGAATTCGGTCGGCACCGTCACCGTCACGGCGTAGATCGGCTCGAGCAGCACCGGCTCGCATTTGGGCATGGCCTCGGTCATGGCCTGTCGGGCGACGGTCTTGAACGCCATGTCGGAGCTGTCGACCGAATGATACTGGCCGTCGGTCAGCGTGACGGCGATATCCACCACGGGGAAGCCCAATGGGCCCTGCGCGAGATATTCGCGAATGCCTTCCTCGACCGAAGGAATGTATTGCCGCGGCACGGCACCGCCCACGATCTCGTCGTGGAACTCGAAGCCTTTGCCCCGCGGCAACGGCTCGATCTTGATGTGGATGTCGGCGAACTGGCCGTGGCCACCGGTCTGCCGCTTGAAGCGGGCATGGTGCGCAATCCCCCTGCGGATCGTCTCCTTGTAGTTGACCTGCGGGCGGTGCGACTTGACCGGCAGATTGTATTTGAGCCGCAGGCGGTCGATTGCGATCTGCAGATGGATCTCGCCCTGCCCCCACAAGATCAACTCGTGCGTACTGGGATTCTGCTCGATCGAGAGTGCGGCGTCCTCTTCGGTGAGCTTGTGCAAGGCGGCCGTGAGCTTCACTTCGTCGGCGCGGTTCTCGGTCTCGATCGCGAGCGAGAACAGCGGCGACGGGCGCTCGGGCCAGGGTGTGGCGCTCTGGGCCTTGGCGGTGCCCGACAGCAGCGCGCCGGTGGCGACCTCCTCCATGCGCCCCAGCGCCACCACCTCGCCGCGGCCGGCCGCCGGCAGCTTCGTCAGCTCGTGGCCCTTCATGCGCAGCACGCCGCCCACGCGATGGCCGGAAATCGTCATGCCGTCCTGCACCTTGCCGGACCAGACGCGCGCCAGCGACAGCTTTCCGGTGTGAGCCTGGTGGTAGGTCTTGAACACCTGCGCCACCGTGTCGCCGGGTTCGGCGGCGATGCCCAGGCGTCGTGCGGTCTCCGCCGGTCCCGGCACCTCATGGCGCAACGCCTTGAGCAGGCGGCGCACGCCGTGATCGCGCTCGGCCGCGCCCAGGAATACCGGCACGATCAGGTCGGCCGCGAGGTCCTTGGTGAGCTGCTGGTAGATCTCTTCCCGGGAGGGGATCGCATCCTCGAGCAGCTGCTCGAGCAACGTATCGTCGAAGTCGGCGAGCGATTCGAGCATGGAGCGGCGCGCCGTCTGCTCGCGCTCGAGCACCGTCTCGGGCATCTTCACCAGGTCCGAGGGCTGGCCCGGCTTGTACTGATAAGCGCGCTCGCTGACGAGGTCGACATAGCCCGTGACCTGCTCGACGCCGCTCTTGTCGGGCGTGCGGATCGGCACCTGGCGCAGCACCAGCGGGCGCGCCGAGATCGCCTGCAGCGCAGCCAGGACTTCGCTCACGCGGTGCGCGGCCGTGTCCATCTTGTTGATGAACAACAGGTGCGGAACCTTGCGATCGTCCAGGAACTTGAGCAGCGGCGCCAGCGTCAGCGCCTTGGCCGGTTCGGGCTCGCACACCACCACGGCGGCGTCCGCCACCATCAGCGCCTGTTGCGCCTCCTGCGCCAGCTCGACCGAGCCGGGGCAGTCGAGAAAGGTCCAGGTCTCGCCCAGGAACTCGGCCGTTGCCGCCGAGATCTCGACCGACATCTTGCGCGCCCGCGCTTCGGGCGCGCCGTCGCCGACGCTGTTGCCATCCCTGACCGAGCCCTTGCGGGAAATCGCTCCCGTCGCGAACAGGAGGCTTTCGAGCAGCGTCGTCTTGCCGCTGAGATAGGGTCCCACCAAGGCGGCGCATCGCGGCGCCGCCATTGCTCTCTCACCCATGGCCGTTCTCCCTGGTTGCGCGTCACACGCGTCGGGGCGGTTCGGCCTGGCGGAGCCTTCCGCCCTCGGTTGCTCCCATGATTCCGAGCCTGACGCGGTGGTGGCAAGCGGAATCGGGCGGGCTTGTTGCCGCGCCCCCGAGAACGGCGCGATTCCGCGATTTCGCGTAAAGTGCGGCCGGCGGGATCGCCGGCCGCGGCCACCGCCCGCGGCCGGCCCTTTCGGGTCCCGCGCGGGCCGGCCGGGACGGTCAGATCAGCTTCGAGCAGGCGCGCTGGATGCGCATGCAGGCATCCGTCAGCGCCTCGGTCGAGGTCGCATAGGAGATGCGGAAGAAGGGCGAAAGCCCGAAGGCCGAGCCTTGCACCGCGGCCACGCCCTCGGCCTCGAGCAGATAGGTGACGAAATCGTCGTCGCTCGTGATGGTCTTGCCCTCGGCCGTGCGCTTGCCGATCGTGCCGGCGCAGGAGGGATAGACGTAGAACGCGCCCTCCGGCTTGTGGCAGCGGATGCCCTTGGCCTGGTTGAGCATCTCCACCACCATGTCGCGGCGCTGCTTGAACACGGCATTGTGCTTCGCGATGAAGTCCTGCGGGCCCGTGAGCGCCTCGACCGAGGCCGCTTGGCTGATCGAGCAGGGGTTGGAGGTGCTCTGCGATTGCACCTTGGCGATCGCCTTGATGAGTGGCACGGGGCCCGCTGCATAGCCGATGCGCCAGCCCGTCATGCAATAGGCCTTGCTGACGCCGTTCATCGTCAGCGTGCGCTCTTTGAGCCTTGGTTCGACCTGGGCCGGCGTCGCGAAGACGAAGTTGTCGTAGACCAGGTGCTCGTACATGTCGTCGGTCAGCACCCAGACATGCGGGTGCCTCACCAGCACGTCGGTCAAGGCCCTGAGCTCCTCGCGCGTATAGGCGGCACCGGTCGGGTTCGACGGGCTGTTGATGATCACCCACTTGGTCTTGGGCGTGATGGCGCGGTCCAGATCCTGCGGCTTGAGCTTGAAGCCGTTCTCCTGCGCGCAAGGCACGAACACCGGCTTGCCCTCGCAGAGCAGCACGATGTCCGGATAGGAAACCCAGTAGGGCGCCGGGATCACGACCTCGTCGCCCGGGTCGAGCGTCGCCACCATGGCGTTGTAGATGACCTGCTTGCCGCCCGAGGCGACCGTGACCTCTTCGGGCTTGTAGGAAAGCCCGTTCTCGCGCTCGAACTTGGCGCAGATCGCCTTCTTCAGCTCGGGCGTGCCGTCGACGTTGGTGTATTTCGTGTCGCCGCGCCTGATCGCCTCGACCGCGGCCGCCTTGATGTTGTCCGGCGTATCGAAATCGGGCTCGCCGGCGCCGAGCCCGATCACGTCGCGGCCCGCGGCCTTGAGCTCGCGCGCCTTCATCGTCACGGCGATGGTCGGCGAGGGTTTGATCAGGTCGAGACGGTGGGCGAGGAAGGCCATCGGCGGAACCCCAATTTGGACAATGGGAGAAAACGAACGCAAAGGAGAGAGCCCAAGCAGGCGGCCGCGAAGATAGAAGCCGCCCCTGGCCGGCGCAAGCGGGGCCGCCGCGATCCGCACCCCGCGCCCGCCGCAGACCAGCCCCCTCACATTTGAGCGATGGGTGCCCGGCTCGATTTCGCCAACGTTGGCGCGCCCTTACCCTGATCCCGCCCGGCGCGGCCGCCGGCCGCAGGCGTCGGCGCTTGACCCTTCCCACGTGGGAAGGACCAACATGACCAAGGGTATCGGCGGTGCGCGGGTGGGCAAACGCCTCTCATGCCAAGGAGGAAATCGATATGACCAGACCTATCGCTCGCTCCGGCAAAGGCCGGGGGCTTCTCGGGCTTCTGTTCGGCGTTCTGGCTGCCATCGCGCTTGGTCTCGGCTTTTCCGGGGCCGCCAGCACCTCGGCGATGGCGCAGCAGGAGCAGGCGCAGCCACAGCAGCTGCAGGAGTTGCGCCAGCAGATGATGGAGCTGCGCCAGCAGATGATGGGGCTGATGCAGCAGATGATGGCCAGCGGCGAGACGCCCATGATGCGGTATGGCTGGGGCGGCCCCTGCGTGATGGGCGGGCCGGGCTACGGCCCGGGTCCCGGCATGATGTGCCCCGGTACCGGCTATGGCATGGGGCCCGGCATGATGGGCCCCGGCATGGGATATGGCATGGGGCCCGGCATGATGGGCCCCGGCATGATGGGCATGATGGGGATGATGGGTGGCCCCGGCATGGGTATGGGCCCCGGCATGGGTATGGGCCCGGGCATGGGCGCCGGACCCGGAATGGGTATGGGGCCCGGCATGGGTGCAGGGCCGGGCATGGGTGCAGGGCCGGGCATGGGCCCCGGCATGATGGGCGGCGCCGGTGGCCAGGCCGCGCAGGCGCTGTGGCAGGCTCAGATGCCCATGCAGCAGGGCATGATGCAGCCCTATAGCGGCGATCCCGATCGCGACTTCGTCACTCACATGATCCCGCATCACGAGGGCGCCGTGGCCATGGCCAAGGTCGTGCTGCAATACGGCAAGGACCCGCAGATCAAGCAGTTGGCCCAGGACATCATCGATGCGCAGAACAAGGAAATCGCCACGATGAAGGACTGGCTGGCCAAGCATCCGTCAGCCCCGTAACCCGGGCCTTTCCGCGGCGGCGCACCCTGTCCCCACAACGCCGCCGCGGATCTCGGGCTGTCCTGCCCCCTCCCTCGGGCGGCCGAATCGAACTCGACAGCGGCAGAGGGCTCGCGTAGAAGGCGACCGCCGGGCGCGCATCCCATGTCGCGCCCGCGGATACGGGGGAACTCACAACTATGCTGTCATTTACCGCGCGCGGCGCTTGCAGCCGCGCTCTTGCTCTTGCCCTCGCGCTGACGGCGAGCGGCATGGCCAACGCCGACCGCGCACGGGCCGCCGACCCGGTCGAGCGCGGCCGCTACCTGACCACGATCATGGACTGTAACGGCTGCCACACGCCGGGGGCCCTCATCGGCCAGCCCGACATGGAGCATCCGCTCTCCGGCTCGGATGTCGGCTTCCAGCTTCCGGGGCTCGGCATCTTCTATCCGCCGAACCTGACGCCCGACGAGGCCACCGGGCTCGGCAAGTGGAGCGAGGCCGATATCGTCAAGGCGATCCGGACCGGCATCAGGCCCGACGGCCGCGAGCTGGCGCCGATCATGGCCTGGCGCTCTTACGGGGCGCTGACCGACGCGGACGCGGCGGCGATCGCGGCCTACCTCAAGAGCCTGACCCCGGTCGCGCACAAGGCGCCGGGCCCCTTCGGTGAAGGCGAGAAGCCGACACATCCCTATATGACGGTGGCCATGCCGCAATAGCGCCGGCGACCGCGGCGCCAAGGCGCAACGGCCCGGTCTTCCTTCGCGAAGGCCGGGCCGTTTCCGTTCCGGCCGTTCATCCTGTTGCGGCGCGATCGCGCGAAAAACTCTCGCCGGTTAACCACGCCCCTTAACGCGCCCGCAACAAAGCGGCGCCGAATCTTGCTCACTGACGCAGGCAGGAGAAGCGAAGGGCGGTTTGCGGCATTGCGGCTCACCGGCATTGCGGCGCGAGAGCAGCCACAATTCCGCCCGAAAGAATCACGGAAACGCCGCGATGCGGATGAGCTGTCGCCACAGCCTGCCCCCATATAGAAAGCGTCGCGGCACCAAGGGGGTGACCGCAGTGGAATGCGAAGGCAGGAGGGGGTGCATGATGCGCGACAAGTCTCGGATTGCGCGCGGCAGCGAGACGATCTCCAGCAACAGGCGCCGCAATTGGGCGGCGTCGATCCGGATCGGCCTGCTGTCGGGCGCCATGCTGTTGGCGCTGCTCGTGCTCTCGGTTCCGCGTGTGGCCGAATCGCTCGGCCTGGAACCGCCGCCGGGTCTCGTCAACACGGCCCAGCTGGAGCTTCCGGCCGGGCCGCATCACTGACGTGACAGTCGGTTCCCTTTAGAGGCGGCTCCCAAGCTCGCCCCTGCCCGGCCTTCTCGGAGGCCGGGTTTTTTTTGGCCGCAGAGGTGATCCCACCCCGTGCCGGCCCGACTCGCCGACAGGCGCCGGCCCAATCCCCGGCCCCTACCCAGGCCGGCCCGGCACCGCTATATCTGGCCCATGTCGAAAGGGCCCTGGCAGGGATCGGAGCCGGTCGTGCTCGAGCGCCCGATGGCGGGCGAGGGCATGCCGTTCAAGCTCGTCTCGGACTTCGCGCCGGCCGGCGACCAGCCGCAGGCGATCGAAGCGCTTTCGGGCGGCCTCATCAAGGGCGAGCGCGACCAGGTCCTCCTGGGCGTCACCGGCTCGGGCAAGACCTTCACCATGGCGCATGTGATCCAGCGCCTGCAGCGCCCGACCCTGATCCTCGCCCCCAACAAGACGCTCGCCGCCCAGCTCTATGGCGAGATGAAGAGCTTCTTCCCCGATAACGCGGTCGAGTACTTCGTCTCCTACTACGACTATTACCAGCCCGAGGCCTACGTCCCGCGCACCGACACCTACATCGAGAAGGAAAGCTCGATCAACGAGCAGATCGACCGCATGCGCCATTCGGCCACGCGCGCGCTGTTCGAGCGGCGCGACGTCGTCATCGTGGCCTCGGTCTCCTGCATCTACGGCATCGGCGCGCCCGAAACCTACTCGACCATGACCATCACGATCCGGAAGGGCCAGACGCTCCAGCGCCAGGAGCTGCTGCGCAAGCTGGTCGAGATCCAGTACAAGCGCAACGACGCCGCCTTCCAGCGCGGCGCCTTCCGCGTGCGCGGCGACGTGATCGAGATCTTCCCGGCCCACCTCGAGGACCGCGCCTGGCGGCTGTCCCTCTTCGGCGACGAGGTCGAGTCCATCCAGGAGTTCGACCCGCTCACGGGCGAGCGCACGGCGGCGCTGAACGAGATCAAGATCTACGCCAACAGCCACTACGTCACGCCCAAGCCGACGCTGCAGCAGGCGATCGAGCAGATCAAGGTGGATCTCAAGGTTCGCCTGGAGGAGTTCACCAAGGCCGGCAAGCTCTTGGAGGCCCAGCGCCTCGAGCAGCGCACCCAGTTCGACGTGGAGATGATGGCCGCGACCGGCTCCTGCGCCGGCATCGAGAACTATTCGCGCTATCTCACCGGGCGCCGGCCCGGCGAGCCGCCGCCGACCTTGTTCGAGTACATCCCCGAGGACGCGCTCCTGATCGTGGACGAGAGCCATGTCACCGTGCCGCAGGTGGGCGGCATGTATCGCGGCGACTACCAGCGCAAATCGACGCTTTCCGAATACGGCTTCCGCCTGCCCTCCTGCATCGACAACCGCCCCCTCAAGTTCGAGGAGTGGGACCATATGCGCCCGCAGTCGGTGTTCGTCTCGGCGACGCCGGGACCGTGGGAGCTGGAGCGCACCGGCGGCGTGTTCGTGGAGCAGGTGATCCGGCCGACGGGCCTGATCGATCCGGTCTGCATCGTCCGCCCGACCGAGACGCAAGTTGACGACGTGATCGCCGAATGCCGCGCCGCCGCGGCCAAGGGCCAGCGCGTGCTGATCACCACGCTCACCAAGCGCATGGCCGAGGACCTGACCGAGTATATGCACGAGGCCGGGGTCCGCGTGCGCTATATCCATTCCGACGTGGAGACGCTGGAACGCATCGAGATCATCCGCGACCTCAGGCTCGGCGCCTTCGACGTGCTGATCGGCATCAACCTGCTGCGCGAGGGGCTCGACATCCCCGAATGCGCGCTGGTGGCGATCCTCGACGCCGACAAGGAAGGCTATCTGCGCTCGCAGACCTCGCTGATCCAGACCATCGGCCGCGCCGCGCGCAACGTGGAGGGCCGTGTCGTGCTCTACGCCGACGTGATGACCAAGTCGCTCGAGGTGGCCCTGGCCGAGACCCAGCGCCGGCGCGAGAAGCAGAAGGCCTGGAACGAGGCGCACGGCATCACGCCGGAATCCGTCCGGAAATCGATCGGCGACATCCTGCAGAGCGTCTATGAGCGCGACCATGTCACGGTGACCACCGGCGACAAGGACGCGCTCCATCACATCGGCCACAATCTGCAGGCCACCATCGCCGACCTCGAGAAGCGCATGCGCGCGGCCGCGGCCGATCTCGAGTTCGAGGAGGCGGCAAGGCTCAGGGACGAGATCAAGCGGCTGGAGGCGCTCGATCTGGAGCTGCCGGCCGACGGCTCGGCGCCGCTACCGCGCTCGGTCGCGGGCCGGGCCGGCGAGCCCGCCCGCGCCCCGCGCCAGAGGCTGCCCAAGGCGGCCGAGCCGGCGCTCACCCCCTGGGATCGCCCGGCCGGCGCGCCCAAGGCCGGACGGCCAGCCAGCGGGCGGAGTGGGGGCGGCCGGTTTGGCGGCAGCCGGCGCCGCCGCGGCCCGTGACCTTTCACCGGCCGGTCACCGCCTCGTGACTCGCACCCGGCGTTCGGCCGATTATCTACAGGGTGCGAACGCGAGGGCCCCCTGCCCTGGCGATGCCGTCAAGACGAGAGACGCATCCCATGCCTGACCTGGCCGCCTGGCCGGCGCTCGCGACGATCGCGGCCCTGATCCTCTATCTGGCCCTGTCCTATCAGGTCGGCCGCATGCGTCGAAGGCATGGGGTCATCGCACCCTCGACCGACGGCCCGCCCGCGTTCCAGCGCGCCTTCCGTGTCCAGGCCAACACGCTGGAGCAGCTGGTGCCGTTCCTCGCCGGCCTCTGGCTCTTCGCCCTGTTCGTCTCGGCCGGCTGGGCGGCGGCGCCGGGCGCGCTCTGGGTCGCCGGGCGCAGCTACTATGCGTTCAGCTACTATCGCGACCCGGCCCGGCGCGGGCCGGGCTTCGGCATGGCGGCCGCCGCGACCGTCACGCTGCTTGCAGGCGCCCTCGTCGGCGCCATCCGTCAGCTCGTTTCCTGATTCTTCGCGAAGGAGGCATCCCATGACCGAGAGCGCGACCAAGACTGCGAAGCTCGTCAAGCCCGATGAGGAGTGGCGCCGCCAGCTCACGCCCGAGCAGTATCGCGTCACGCGCAAGCACGGCACCGAGCGGGCCTTCACCGGCGAATACTGGAACAGCCACGCGGACGGCATCTATCGCTGCGTATGCTGCGGCGAGCCGCTGTTCTCGTCCGCGGACAAGTTCGATTCCGGCAGCGGCTGGCCGAGCTACACCCGGCCGATGGCCGAGGAGGCGGTCGAGACCGAAACCGACCACAGCTTCTTCATGACCCGCACCGAGGTGCATTGCGCGCGCTGCGCGGCGCATCTGGGCCATGTCTTTCCGGACGGACCGGCACCCACGGGCTTACGCTACTGCATCAACTCGGCCGCTTTGACCTTCGAGCCGAAAGGCAAGTAGCTTCGCCGCGCCGACACCCGTTTGCAGGGCCCCGCATGCAAGTCCTGACCGTCCTCTGTCACCCCCGTCGCAACTCGCTCACCCATGCCGTGGCGGAGCGCTTTCGCGTCGGCCTGAGGCAGGCCGGCCATGCTGGCGATCTCGCCGACCTCTATGACGAGCGCTTCGATCCCCTGATGGAGCCGCCCGACGAGCCCGACTGGGACGACGACAGGAAGCGCTACACCGACGCGGTGCTGGCCGAGCAGGCGCGCATCGAGCGACATCAGGCCATCGCCATGGTCTTTCCCGTCTGGTGGTGGTCCGTGCCGGCCATGCTCAAGGGCTGGATCGATCGGGTCTGGAACAACGGCTGGGCCTATGGCAGCCGCAAGCTCGCCTTGAAGCGCGGCCTCCTGATCGGCGTCGCCGCCGGCGGCGCCGAAACCTATGACGGTGCGCGCGGCTACCGCCCGGCCATGGAGACCCAGCTCGTCCAGGGCGTGCTCGACTATTGCGGCATCGCCGACGGCCGGCTCGAGCTGCTGATGGATTCGCTCGGCGACGATCGAACGCGCGCCAAGCTCCTCGACCGGGCGGAAGCGCTGGGCCGCAGCTTCGCCGACGGTCTTCTCTAAGCCGGCGACGAAAGGCGGCGTCGGAGCGTTCCGGCGCCGCCTCAGCGTCCGTCGCGATGCCGACCGGGCGTCAATTCAATACGTTATAGCCGCGTCCGCGCAGGCAGTTGTCGATGATCTGCTTCTGCTGCTCGACGCCGGTGACGCCGCCGACCCCGGCACCCACCACGCCGCCGGTCGCCGCACCAAGGGCCGCGCCCGACCCGGCGCTGACGCCGCTGGCGAGGCCACCGGTGATGGCACCGAGCGCGGCGCCGCCAGCAGCACCCAGGAGCGCTCCACCAGCCGCTCTTTCGACCGGGCTGACCCGCTCGGCATATTGCCGGCACTCGTAAAGATCCTGCTGATACTTCGCCGTATCGACGCCCTTCATGTCGACGACCGGCTGGTAGGATTGTGCGCAGCCGGCGAGGACAAGCCCGAGAGCAGTTGCCAAAATACGTCGCATGAGGTTCGAAATCCTTCTGCCAGAGCTGTCTTTACACATTCGAGATCGATCTGCGTCCAAGGCATCGCGGGGCTCCGCCGGTCCGGCGATGCGATGGACGAACGGTTGTGATTATATCACTTTCGCGCGCGAGCCGGGTGCGGCGAAAGATTCTACGGCTGGATCAGGGGCTTGCGGGCTTGCCAGGCAGGCCCTTGCGAGCCATTCTCGCCGCCATGACGAAATCGAGCCCCCAGACGACCTCTCCCGGCGCCGCGTTGGTCACGGGCGCCGCCAAGCGCATCGGCCGTGCCATCGCCGAGGATCTCGCCGCTCAGGGCTGGGCGGTCGCGATCCATTACAACAGCTCGCGCGCCGAGGCCGAGGAGCTGGTGGCGGCGATCCTCGATCGCGGCGGACGGGCGGTGGCGCTCCAGGCCGACCTTGCGCGCGAGAGCGAGGTCGAAGCGCTGGTCCCGCGCGCGGCGGCAGCGCTGGGCGCGCTGACCCTGCTCGTCAACAACGCGGCGCTGTTCGAGATGGACAAGATCGACACCGCGACGCGCGCCAGCTGGGATGCGCATATCGAGACCGATCTGCGCGCGCCGCTGGTCCTCTGCCAAGCCTTCGCCCGCCAGTTGCCCGCAAGCGCGGCGGGCAACATCGTCAATATGCTCGATCAGCGTGTCTGGAAGCCCACGCCTTATTTTCTCTCCTACACCGTCGCGAAGATGGGCTTATGGACGCTGACGCGCACCTTGGCCCTGGCGCTGGCGCCCCGCATCCGTGTCAACGGCATCGGTCCGGGACCGACGCTGCCCTCGCGCCGGCAAACGCCCGAACAGTTCGCCCGCCAGTGCGCGGCAATGCCCTTGGGCCGCGGTACCACGCCGCAGGAGATCTGCGAGGCGCTGCGCTTCATCCTCGCCGCACCGGCCATGACCGGGCAGATGATCGCGCTCGACGGCGGCGAGCATCTGGGCTGGACGGTGCCGTCGCGCGGCTTCGTTGCGCAGGAGTGAGGCGGCGGCGCGCCCCTATCCCGGCCGGATGGTATCGGCTGCGTCGCGATCGCGGCGAGCGCGGCCCCCTTCGCGAAGCCCGCTTCGGCGGGCGAAGCAAGGTCCGCCCGGAAACCGGCCCGATGGCGATGCGGGCCACCTGCCTCCGTGAGCACGGCGATGAGCCGCTCGATCGCGCGAGGCGCCGGCCCGCCTGTTCCGGATCGCCATGCGGCGGGCAGGGCGGCGACGGGGCGGCTGACGGGCCTCCCGGGTTGCATAATTTCCTATGCAGGCCGGCGCTTGAAACCCTTGAAAACCCGCCACTAATAGTCAAAGGCTTGACAGTGGCTTTGACGCTGCAAGTTGTGCACAGCGGGCTCTGACGCCGCAGCAGAGTCGGGATGCCCAGAGTGCGGTTCCTGACGTTCACCAAGATTTCATAGAATTGTTCATTATTTGCGTTTATTTTCAATATGTTGATATTCATGCCTATTTTTTGTGCAATGATGTAAAAGGGACGGATTCGCTGGCTCGGGCCCATGGCGCACGGTCATTATCAACAGCGTTATGCACCGATTCCGTGGATATCTGAGGCGAGCCCAGGATTCCCGCGCAGCTCAGGGGCAGAATGCGGGCCTGTGCCCGACCCGTTCTTCCCAGTCTGGCGACCGCCGATCAAGACGCCGATGACAGACAAGGACGCTCAAGAGCACAAGGAAGAGACGCCGCCGGCCGGCCCGAACCCGGCGCGCCCGCGCGCGGCCCGCGCGGGCGGGCTCGCCAACGGCGTCGCGGTGATCGAGGCGCAAATCAAGACCCTGCCGTCTTCGCCCGGCGTCTATCGCATGCTGAACGCGGCCGGCGACGCGCTCTATGTCGGCAAGGCCAAGAACCTCAAGAAGCGCGTCGCCGCCTATACCCAGATCGACCGCCTGCCCACCCGCCTCATGCGCATGGTGGCCGAGACCGAGAGCATGGAGGTGGTGACCACGCACACGGAGGTGGAGGCGCTGCTGCTCGAGAGCAATCTCGTGAAGCGCCTGATGCCGCGCTACAACGTGCAGCTCCGGGACGACAAGTCCTTCCCCTACATCCTCATCACCGCCGACCATCCGGCGCCGCAGATCGCCAAGCATCGCGGGGCGCGCTCCCGGCCCGGCGAGTATTTCGGCCCCTTCGCCTCGGCGGGCGCCGTCAACAAGACCATCACGGCGCTGCAACGCGCCTTCCTGCTGCGCTCCTGCTCCGACAGCGTCTTCGCCAGCCGCACGCGGCCCTGCCTGCTCTATCAGATCAAGCGTTGCTCGGCACCCTGCGTCGGCCGCATCGGCGAGGCCGACTATGCCGAGCTGGTGAAGGAGGCGCATGCCTTTCTCTCGGGCGAGAGCCGCGCGGTGCAACAGCGCCTGGCTCAGGCCATGCAGGCGGCGAGCGAGCGGCTCGATTACGAGACCGCGGCCAAGCTGCGCGACCGCATCCGGGCGCTGGCCCACACCCAGTCGCACCAGGACATCAACGTCGAGGACATCGACGAGGCCGACGTGATCGCCGCGCACCAGGCGGGCGGCCACACCTGCATCCAGGTGTTCTTTTTCCGCGCCGGTTCGAACTACGGCAACCGCGCCTATTTCCCGAGCCACGATCGCGAGACCGGCCTGCCGGAGGTGTTGGCCGCCTTCATCGGCCAGTTCTACGAGAACAAGACGCCGCCGCGCCTGGTGCTCTTGAGCGACGAGCCGGCCGAGATGGCGCTCTTGGCCGAGGCGCTGTCGGTCTCGGCCCGGCGCAAGGTCGAGCTCCTCGTGCCCCAGCGCGGGCCCAAGCGCCGGGTCATCGACCATGCGCTTGCCAATGCGCGCGAGGCGCTGGCGCGCCGGATGTCCGAGAACAGCACGCAGCGCCAACTGCTCGAAGGCGTGGCGCGGGTATTCGGCCTCGACGGACCGCCCCAGCGCATCGAGGTCTACGACAACAGCCACATCCAGGGCCGCAACGCTTATGGCTGCATGATCGTGGCCGGGCCCGAGGGTTTCGTGAAGAACGCCTATCGCAAGTTCGCCATCGGCGGCGCCAAGGCAGCCAAGGAGGCCGGTTCCGAAGGCGCCGGCGCCGCCGCGAGCGCCGAGGCGACCGCACCGGCAATATCGCCGCCGTCCCCGGCCATCGTCGTGCCGACGGGCGGCGACGATTACGCCATGATGCGCGAGGTGATGCAGCGCCGCTTCGCGCGCGCGCTCAAGGAGGACCCCGAGCGCACCCGCGGCCAGTGGCCCGACCTGGTGCTGCTCGACGGCGGCCAGGGCCAGCTCAACGCGGCGCTGGAGGTGTTCGCCGAGCTCGGCATCGACGAGGTGACGGTGGCAGCCATCGCCAAGGGGCCGGACCGCGACGCGGGCCACGAGCGCTTCTTCATGCCGGGCCGCGCCCCCTTCAGCCTCGAGCCCAAGGACCCGGTGCTCTATTTCCTGCAGCGCCTGCGCGACGAGGCGCACCGCTTCGCCATCGGCACCCACCGCGCCAAGCGCTCGCGCCAGCTGGGGCATTCGCTCCTCGACGAGATCCCCGGCATCGGCGCCAAGCGCAAGAAGGCGCTCCTGCTGCATTTCGGCTCGGCCCAGAGCGTTGCCCGGGCGGGGCTCGCCGACCTCGCCCAAGTGGAGGGCATCAGCCAGACGGTCGCCAAAAAGATTTATGATCATTTCCACGGCCAAGGCTAAACTCGACGCCGGCCGCCGCGCTCGGCTCCGGTGCCAGACCCGGGCGGGCGCGGCGGCCTTGCCGCGCCTAAGGAACACCGACACCGCCAGGACCGACGACGAGCCGCCCGCGCCATGATCACGAGCCTGCCCAACCTGCTGACCCTGTCGCGCATCGTGGCGGTGCCGCTGCTGGTGGCGCTGCTCTACCTGCCGGGCGACGTCTGGCGCTGGGGCGCCTGCGCGGTCTACACGGTCGCCTGCATCACCGACTATCTCGACGGCCATCTCGCGCGCAGCCTGCGCCAGACCTCGGCGCTGGGCCGCTTTCTCGATCCGATCGCCGACAAGCTGCTGGTGGCCGCCGCCATCGTGGTGCTGACGGCGCTGGGCTACATCTCCGGCTGGACCGTGCTGGCGGGCGTGGTGATCCTCTGTCGCGAGATCCTGGTATCGGGCCTGCGCGAGTTCCTGGCCGAGCTGCGCGTCGGCGTGCCGGTCTCGATGCTGGCCAAATGGAAGACCACGGTGCAGATGGTGGCGCTGGGCTTCCTCATCCTCGGCGACGCCGGGCCCGCCGCGATCCCCGTTCGGCTCATCGGCGAGATCGGCTTCTGGGTCGCAGCCGTGCTGACGCTCGTCACCGGTTACGACTATCTGGTGACGGGCCTGCGTCACATGCAGGGCGAAGGGCAAAGCGCGCGATGAAGGTGATCGGGCTCGCCGGCTGGAGCGGCAGCGGCAAGACCACGCTGATGATGCGCCTGCTGCCCGAGCTGATCGGGCGCGGGCTTTCCGTTTCGACCATGAAGCACGCCCATCACAGCTTCGACATCGACCAGCCGGGCAAGGACTCCTATGTCCACCGCTCCGCCGGCGCCACCGAGGTGATGGTCGCCTCGGCCAATCGCTGGGCGCTGATGCACGAGAATCGCGGCGCGCCCGAGCCCACGGCGGTCGAGCTGATGCGCCACATGACACCGGTCGATCTGCTCATCATCGAGGGCTTCAAGCGCGAGCCGCATCCCAAGCTCGAGGTCTACCGCGCCGCCAACGGCAAGCCGCTGCTTCATCCCGAGGATCCACATATCGTGGCGGTGGCGAGCGACGTGGCGCTGCCACAGGTGAAGCTGCCGGTCCTGCCGCTCGACGACATCCGGGCGATCGCCGATTTCGTGATCGCTCATTGCGGGCTGGTCGCCGGCCGGTCTTAGCCTCATGGCGGCGCTCGATCACGACTGCTTCGCGGGCGCCGAGCCCTTGATGCGGCTGGACGCGGCGCTGGCGCTGCTCAGCCAACGCATCCGCCCCGTCACCCAGATCGAGCGGGTGCCGCTCGAGGCGGCGCTCGACCGCATCCTGGCCGAAGACGTCACCCCGACCATCGACGTGCCGGGCCACGACAATGCCGCCGTCGACGGTTACGCGGTCTATTTCGACGATCTCGATGCCGTGGCCGAGACCTGCCTGCCGGTCGTGGGACGCGCCGCCGCCGGCCACCCGCTGATGGCGCCGCAGCCGCGCGGCACGGCGGTGCGCATCTTCACCGGCGCCGTCATGCCGACCGGCGTGGAAGGGCCGGGCCCCGATACAGTGGCGATGCAGGAGGATTGCCGCGTCGAAGGCCAGCAGGTCTGGATCGCATCCGGCCTCAGGCGCGGCCTCAACCGACGCAAGCGCGGCGAGGATATCGCCGCCGGGAGGACCATTCTCGCCGCGGGCACGCGACTGCGCCCGCAGGAGGTCGGGCTCGCCGCGGCCGCCGGCTTCGCGCAACTGCCGGTGCGCGCGCGGCTCAAGGTGGCGCTGTTCTCGACCGGCGACGAACTGGCCGAGCCGGGCCAGCCGCTCGCGGCGGGCACCATTCACGACACCAATCGCTACACGCTCGGCGGTCTGTTGCGCCAGTCTGGCGCCGCCGTCAGCGACCTCGGCATCCTGCCCGACCGGCCCGACGCGGTGCGCCTGGCGCTGCAGGTCGCGGCGCGCGATCACGATCTGCTGCTCACCTCGGGCGGCGTCTCGGTCGGCGAGGAGGACCACGTCAAGGCGGCCGTGACGGCGATGGGCCGGCTCCATTTCTGGCGCCTCGCCATCAAGCCCGGCCGGCCGATCGCGCTCGGCCAAATCGATGCGGCCGGGCGCGCCGTGCCCTTCCTCGGCCTGCCCGGCAACCCGGTCGCCTCGATGGTGACCTATCTGCGCCTGGCGCGGCCGCTGATCCTGGGGCTGATGGGGGCCACCGATCTGGAACCGGCGCGCTATCGCCTGCCCGCGGCCTTCTCGCACCGCAAGAAGCGCGACCGGCGCGAATGGCTGCGCGCCTGGATCGAGCGCGATGCGAGCGGCGCACCCGCGGCGCAGAAATTTCCACGCGACGGCTCCGGCATTCTCTCCTCGATGGTCGCGGCGACGGGCCTGGTCGAGCTGCCGGAGGACGTCACGGCTGTGGCGCCCGGCGATGCGGTGGAGTTTCTGCCCTTCGCCGAGATGCGCTGAGCGCCACAAAGAGGTCACAAGCGGCCTCGCCCGCGTCGTCTTGCGTGCCGTCACAGAGAGGACACACGCCCTTTCGTTGATAAACGCCGCCTTCGTCGATAGGTGCTCCATAGGCGCCTGACGATGGCGTCGCGCGATGCCGACCGCCGCGCTCAATCTCGCACGATGCGATCATCGAGGATTCCGGGAAGATCTATTCGCCCGTGCAACGCCCTGCGCCCGAGGCCATGACGCGGCCGCCTCTTCGAAGTCACGCGCGAGGGCGAGATCGTCGGGGAATAATCGACCCGGTCCCGTAGCGCGCCACTCGCGGTCCGAGCTGAAGCCGCGGCTCGCGGCGAAGGGCTCGGTCAAGAAAATCGAGCAGAGGAAACACAGCATGATGAAACGATTCGTCTTCGTGCTGGTCGCGACGATCGGCGTCGTCGAGCCGGCCTTTGCCTATGTCGGCCCCGGGGCGGGGCTAAGTCTCCTCGGCACGCTCTGGGGCGTGCTGATCGCCATCCTGGCGGCGCTCAGCTTCGTCGTTGCCTGGCCGGTGCGCCGCCTGCTTCGCCAACGCCGGGAGCGGCAGCGGTTGCATCGAGAGCAGACGGGGACGCACTCCCCCTCCGTCTGATCGGCGTAACCATGCGAGGGATGGCGCCATGGGAATCTTCGATTGGCCGGGGCCGCTTTTCGCGCGGCTCGATGCGCTGATCGACTTCCTGCCGCCGGCGCTGAAGCTCGCGCTATGGGCCGCGATCGGCGCCGGACTGTCCATGGCCATCTACAAGGCGATGTCGCCGCAGCAGCGGGTAGCGCTGGCGAAGGCCGAGGCGAAGGCGACGCGCCGGAGGCTCGACAATTATGACGGCGATCTGTCCGGCGCTTGGCCGTTGATGGGCCGCGCGATCGTGGCGGCCCTCCGCCCGATCCGGCTCGAGCTGCCCCCGGCCCTGGCCGCTTCGCTGCCGCTCCTCGCCATGATCGTGTGGCTGTCGACGGCCTATGGCTACCGCTTCCCCGACGTCGACGGCTCCGTCGCGATCGCGGTGACGCCGCCTCAATTCAAGGCGCAGCTCCTGCAAGAGAAGCCGGACAGCGTGGAAGCACCGCCCGCACACCGCCTGCTGGTCACCGATCCAGGCGGCGCCACCGCCACCGAGATCGCGCTGAGCGCGCCCGTATCGACCCTGGAGAAGCGCCGCTGGTGGCATTTCCTGGTCGGCAATCCCGCCGGCTATCTGCCGGACGGGAGTGCGGTCGAGCGCATCGAGCTGTCCTTGCCGGTGCAGGAGATCCTGCCGATCGGCCCCACCTGGCTGCGCGGCTGGGAGCCGCTCTATTTCGCCGTGCTGATCCTTTGCTCGCTGGCGATCAAGAGGCTTTGGAAAATCGCGTGAACATGGAGCGCGACGAGAAAAGCCGACTGGCGGCCTTCAAAGGCACGCCCTGGATGGACCTGCTCGGCCGCCTCGTCTGCGACCGGCCGGGCCTGATGCGCGCCGTCGCCCGGTTGGAGACCCGGATGCTGGCGGACCGCCTCGAGGCGATATCGATCGATGCGCCGCTCTGGATCACGGGCCTCGCCCGCAGCGGCTCCACCGTGCTTCTCGAGCTGCTGGCCGCGCATCCCGCCGTAACGACGCAACGCTACCGCGACTTTCCGCCGATCTTCACCCCGTACCTGTGGAACCGCCTGCTCGATTTCGTGCCGCTGAAGCCCGAGCAACCGGTCGAGCGCGCCCATCAGGACCGTATCCTCGTCACCTCCGAGAGCCCCGAGGCGTTCGAGGAGCCGCTCTGGATGGCCTTCTTCCCCCATCTGCACGATCCGCACCGCCCGGCCGTGCTCGGCGGGACCGTCGAGCATCCGGATTTCGAGGCCTTTCTGGCCGACCATATCCGGAAGCTGCTGCAGCTGCGCCGACGCGCGCGCTATCTGGCCAAGGCCAACTACAATGTGACGCGCCTCGGCTATCTGCTGAAGCTCTTTCCGGATGCGCGTTTCGTGGTACCGATCCGCAATCCGCTTTGGCACATCGCCTCGCTGATGAAGCAGCACCGGCTGTTCAGCGACGCCGAGCGTCTCTATCCGTCGGCGCGGCGCCATCTGGCGCGCGTCGGCCATTTCGAGTTCGGGCTCGATCGCCGCCCCATCCATTGCGGCAACCAGCGGGCGGTGGACGACATCCTCGCGCTGTGGGCGGCCGGCCGCGAAGCGGAAGGGTGGGCGGTTCAGTGGTCCGAGGTCTATGGGTTTCTCTCGCACCATCTCGAAACGGATTCGGCGCTCAGGCGCGCCACCTTGATCGTGCGCTACGAGGATCTCACGCAGGAGCCGCGTCAGACCCTGACGCGCATCCTCAACCACTGCCGGCTCGACGCGTCGCCCGAACTGCTGCGGCAGGCCGAAAGCCGCCTGCGCCCCCCTGATTACTACCGACCTCAGTTCCGCAAGCCGGCGCTGGACGCGATCCGCGCGCGGACGGCCGCCGTCTCCACCCGGTTCGGCTACGCGTAGCCGGCAGCGTCAGTTCTGGATGCGGCGCGTGTAGCCGCCATCGACGACCAGGTTGGCGCCGGTCACAAAGCTCGCCATCGGGCTCGCGACAAAGGCCACGACATTGGCGATCTCTTCCGGCGTTCCCATGCGTCCCAGCGGATTCTCGCGCATCGCCTCGGCGAAGAGCGCGGGCTCCTCGCGCTCCGCGCGGTGCCAGAACCCGCCTTCGAAATAGGTCGTGCCGGGGCTGACCACATTGGCCCGGATCCCCTTGGACGCGAGGTGGCGCGCGAGCGACTTGACGTAGAACAGCAGCGAGGCCTTCATCGCGCCATAGGACACGTCCCCGTAGCCATAGTCCTCCACACCCGAGATCGAGGCGATCGCGACGATCGCGCCCGCAGCCGAGCGCTCGAGCGCGGGCAGCGCCGCCTCGACGGCGTTCACGGTATGCATCAGATCGACCTCGAAGCCCGTGCGAAAGGCCTCGGGCGAGGGACCTTGCGCGAATCCGCTGGCATTGGCCACCAGGATGTCGAGCCCGCCCTGCTCGCGGATGACGTCGCCGATCCAGCCCTGAAGCGCCTCACGATCGCGCACATCGAGCGCCCGGCCGACTGCGCCCGCCCCGGCTCCCTTCAGCGCCGCGACGGCAGCCTCGACCTCGGCACCGTGGCGCGCGCAGATCGCCACGGCACAGCCTTCGGCGGCCAGGCGCTCGGCGATGGCGCGCCCGATGCCCCGCGTGGCACCCGTGATCAGCGCCCGTTTTCCCTGCAGCTTGAGATCCATCTTTCCTCCCTTTGGAATCGAGCGGGCGTAGGGGGCAGCCCAACCTCCGCGTTCCATCGCACCCTTCGCGCCGCAAATGGCCGCCCCATAGTGAAGGGAAAGGCCCGCTTTTTCCCAGGAAATCGACGATGACGCGCTGGCACCGGTTTCATGGGGCGGGCCGAGGCGCCCCATGGGCCGCAGGGACCAGCCCAAGCCGAGGCGCATCTGGACGAAGGCTTGCGGCGTCCCATGCGGCTGGCGGTCCCCAGCCGAAGCCCTTATTCTAGGGATCATGAAACTGCTCTATTTCGCGCTGTTTCGCGCGCGCATCGGCCGCGGCGAGGAGGAATTGGCCCCGCCCGCCGAGGTCAGAACCGTGGGCGAGCTGGTGGACTGGCTCAGCCAGCGCGGACCCGGCTACCGCGCCGCCCTGGCCGATCGTCGCCTCGTGCGCGTCGCGGTCAACCAGGACCATGTCGGCTTCGACCATCCGGTGGCGGCGGGCGACGAGGTCGCGCTGTTTCCGCCCGTCACGGGCGGCTGAGTGGGCCGGCGAGGCGCGCCCATGACGATCCGCGTCCAGCGCGAAGATTTCGATCCTGGCGCCGAGATGGCGGCGCTGACGCAAGGCCGGCGCGACATCGGCGGGCTCGCCTGCTTCGTCGGGCTGGTGCGCGACATGGTGGGCGAAGGGGCCGGCGCCAAGCCGATCGCGGCCATGACGCTCGAGCATTATCCCGGCATGACCGAGAAGAAGCTGGCCGAGATCGAGGCCGAGGCGCATCGCCGCTGGCCGCTCCAGGCAAGCCTCGTGATCCATCGCTATGGCCGGCTCGAGCCCGGCGAGCGCATCGTGCTGGTCGTCACCGCCTCGGCGCACCGCCATGCGGCGCTCGAGAGCTGCCAGTTCCTGATCGACTGGCTCAAGACCGAGGCGCCGTTCTGGAAGCTCGAAGAAACGCCCGACGGCGCCGATTGGGTCGCCGCCCGCGACAGCGATGAGGCCGCCAAGAAGCGCTGGCTCTGATCCCGTCTCTCCCCTCAACCCTCCGCCGGCGCTTCGCGTCGCAGCCTCGTGAATCCTGTTCCAGGCAGCCTCTTGGGGACGGCGCCGCGCCCATGCTATCACCGGCCACAGGAATGCCAACCAATCGCACTCGGTTCGATGCAAAGGGGGAAGAAGGATCATGAGCGATCTCGATCTGTGCTACATGAGCGCGACGGAGGCCCTCAAGCGCTTCAAGTCGCGCAAGCTGTCGCCGGTCGAGCTGGTGCGCGCGCTGATCGAGCGCGCCGAGCGCGTCGAGCCCAAGGTCAACGCCTTCACCTACACCTTCTACGAGCGCGCCATCGACCAGGCCAAGAAGGCCGAGGCAAAATACATGCGCACCGACGCGCGCACCCGCCCGCTCGAGGGGCTCGCCGTGGTCATCAAGGACGAGACCACGATCAAGGGCGAGCGCACCACCTTCGGCTCGGTCATCTTCAAGGACAATGTCGACGAGGTCACGGCGCCGCCGGCCGAGCTGATCTTCAAGGCCGGCGCCATCATGCTGGCGCGCTCCTGCGCGCCCGAGTTCTCCTGCGCCCCGATCTGCCACACCAAGCTGTGGGGCACGACGCGCACGCCCTGGAACCTCTATTACAGCTCGGGCGGCTCCTCGGGCGGCGCCGGCGCCTCGCTGGCGGCCGGCAGCACCACGCTCGCCAACGGCTCGGACATCGGCGGCTCGATCCGCATCCCGGCATCGGCCTGCGGCGTCTATGGCTTCAAGCCGCCCTACGGCCGCAATCCCGATTCGGGCCCCTTCAATCTCGACTGGTACAACCATGCCGGGCCGATGGCGCGCTCGGTCGCCGACTGCGCCCTGCTGCAGAACGTCATGTCCGGCCCGCATCCGCGCGACATCGTGCCGGTGCGCCCCAAGCTGCGCGTCCCCGACAGCTTCGACGGCATCAAAGGCTGGCGCATCGCGCTCTCGATCGACCTCGGCTACATCCCGGTGGACAAGGAGGTCGAGGCCAACACCCGCGCGGCCGCGGCCGCCTTCCGCGATCTCGGCGCCAAGGTCGAGGAGGTCGAGATCGGCTGGACCAAAGACGCGAGGAAAGCCGCCTGGGCCCATCTCGCCGGCCTGTTCGGCGCTTGGGTCGGCCGGCTCGTCCCCGAGCATGGCCGGAAAATGATGCCTTACACGCGCGAATTCGCCCGGCGCGGCAAGAAGACCAGCATGGCCGACTTCATCGAAGGGATGGAGATCGAGGGCCGGATGTACGAGAAGCTGGGCCAGCTGTTCCAGACCTACGACCTGCTGATCTGCCCGACGCTGGCGGTGCCGTCGGTCAAGGCCGACATGGATCTCTCCGACCCGGGCTTCAAGGTGAACGGAGTCAAGATCGACGCCTATCTCGACTGGTGCATGACCTACCCCTTCAACGCCATGAGCCGCTGCCCGGTCATGAGCGTGCCCTCGGGCTTCGCCAAGTCGGGGGTGCCGACCGGCCTGCAGATCGTGGGGCGGCCCTACGACGACGTGGCGGTGTTCCGCGCCGCCAGCGCCTTCGAGCGGCTCCGGCCGATCTACGACACGCCGGAGCGCCGGCCGAAGCTGTGAGCACAGGGACGCCAACGTCCTGCGTGTCAGCGCCTCGATCCCCAACTTCCCTCCCCCTCGACGGGCAGGGTTATCGCATGTGGCTGTGAAGCGGATTTCCTCGCCCTTCGAGACGGGCCTTCGGCCCTCCGCGAGGCGTGAGGAAATCCGCAAGATTCCACGAGACCCCCTCCTCCTGAGGAGGCCGCGAAGCGGCCGTCTCGAAGGATGAGGGGGTCACATGCAATTCCCCCCTTGCGGGGAGGGAATTCTGTCGCCGTGTAAGATTGCGCCTACTCCGCCGCGCTGCGCCGGGCCGCGGGCTTGCGCACCTCGGCCGCATAATCCTCCATCATCTGGCGCGTGACCGGGCCGACCGTGAATCGGTGCCCGTCGACATCGCCCACCGGCGTGACCTCGGCGGCGGTGCCGGTGATGAAGAACTCCTGCGCCTTCTTGAGCTCGTCCGGAAAGATCGCGCGCTCGATCACCTTCAAGCCGCGCCGGCGCGCCAGATCGATCACGGTGCGACGCGTGATGCCGTCGAGGAAGCAGTCGGGCTTGGGCGTGTGGATCTCGCCGTCGATGACCAGGAACACGTTGGCGCCGGTGCATTCCGCGACCTGGCCGCGATAGTCGAGCATGAGGGCGTCGGCACAGCCGTTGCGCTCGGCCTCGTGCTTGGAGAGGGTGCAGATCATGTAGAGGCCGGCGGCCTTGCTCGCCGTCGGCGCGGTTTCGGGGCTCGGTCGGCGCCATTTCGACCAGGCGAGCTTGATCCCCTTCTCGCGCAGCTCGGGCGAGAAATAGGAGGGCCACTCCCACACCGCGATGGCGAGGTGGATCTTGTTCTGCTGCGCCGACACCCCCATCATCTCGCTGCCGCGCCAGGCCACGGGGCGCACATAGGCGTCCTTGAGGTTCATCGCGTTCAGCACCTGGTTGGTCGCGGCGTCGATCTCGGCGACGCTGTAGGGGATCTTGAAGCCCAGGATCTCGGCCGAGCGCACCAGCCGCTCGCTGTGCTCGGTCAGCTTGAAGACCTGGCCGCCATAGGCGCGCTCGCCTTCGAACACGCAGGAGGCGTAGTGCAGCCCGTGCGTCAGCACGTGGATCTTGGCCTCGCGCCAGGGCACCAGCTTGCCGTCGAACCAGATGACGCCGTCGCGGTCGTCGAAGGGCAGCACACTCATGGGTGTCTCACTTTCCTCTAGCGGGGCGCCCGCCAAGCCCGGACTCCCGATGGGGTCTTGGGGCCGACAGCGCCGGTTTCTCGCGGGGGTGGCCTCTTGTCGGCGTTTATATTATCAGCACCCCCGGATGGGTTCTTAGCCGAAAACCGGAAAATAAGTCAATATTACTGACATAATTCATGCCCGAGCCCCGCACACCCGTCAACCCGCTGTTCCTGCGCGAGGAGGATCTTCGCCAGGGCATGGAGCTCCTGTTCTACGCCTACCGGGACTTCACCGGCGTGGCGGACGCGCTGCTGGCCGAGCACGGTTTCGGGCGCGCGCATCATCGCGTGATCTACTTCGTCGGTCGAAAGCCGGGCATGACGGTGTCGGAGCTTCTGACCATCCTCAAGATCACCAAGCAGTCGCTGTCGCGCGTGCTGGGCGCGCTGATCGCGGAGGGTTTCGTCAGCCAGCGTCCGGGCGAGCGCGACCGTCGCCAGCGGCTGCTGCAGCTCACGGAGAAGGGCGCCGATCTGGAGCGCCGCCTGTCCGAGCGCCAGCGTGCGCTGATCGCCGCGGCCTATCGTGGTGCCGGTGCGGAGGCCGTCGAAGGCTTCCGCAAGGTGCTGCTGGGGCTCGTCAACGAGGAAGACCGTCCCAAGCTGGCGGCGCAGCGCCGGCAGCCTTAGGCGGGAGTGTCGTGACGGCCTATAATCCATCCGCGATGACCGCCGAGGCGCCCCATATCCTCGTCATCGACGACGACAACCGGCTGCGCGAGCTGTTGCGCAAATATCTCGCCGACCAGGGTTTCCGCGTCACCGTCGCCGCCAATGCGCGCCAGGCGCGCGAGCGGCTGGCCGGCCTCGCCTTCGACCTCATCGTCTGCGACATCATGATGCCCGGCGAAAGCGGGCTCGAGCTGACGCGCGCGCTGAGGGAGAACAGCGTCGTGCCGATCCTGCTCTTGACCGCCATGGGCGACGCGCAGCACCGCATCGCCGGCCTCGAGCACGGCGCCGACGACTATCTGGCCAAGCCGTTCGAGCCGCGCGAACTGGTCTTGCGCATCCAGAGCATCCTGCGTCGCGCGCGCGAGCCGGTGCCCGAGCCGCAGCGCCGGCTGGTGCGCTTCGGCCCGCTCGCCTTCGATCTCGACCGGCGCGAGCTGAGGCGCGGTGCGGATGAAGTCAGGCTCACCACCGCCGAGGCCGAGCTCCTCGCCGCCCTGGCGCAGCGCGCCGGCGAGGCGGTCAGCCGCGAGGAGCTGTCGCAGCAGCCCTCGGCCGAGGGCAGCGGGCGGGCGGTCGACGTGCAGATGGCGCGGCTCAGGCGCAAGATCGAAGCCGACCCCCGCTTCCCGCGCTATCTGCAGACGGTGCGCGGGCGCGGCTACATGCTGCGGGCCGACTAGGGCGGGCCCGGATCGATGGACGCCAGAGCATCGATCGCGGAGCTTTCCTCGTCCTGGAAGGCGGTGCTGCCGCGTTCGCTGTTCGGGCGCGCGGTGATGATCATCGTCACGCCCCTGATGTTGCTGCAGGTCGTGGCCACCTGGGTGTTCTACGAGGATCATTGGGACACCGTGTCGCGCCGCCTGGCCTACAGCGTCGGCGGCGACGTCGCGGCGGTCATCGAGTTGATGAAGCTCGCGCAAGGGCCCCCGGACTATGCGCGCATCTTCGACATCGCCCGCGACAAGATGGACCTCCGGATCGACTTCGTTCCCGGCGACATGCTGCCGAACGAGCCCGTGGTGGTGCGCGAGACGCTGGTCGATCGGCTCCTGGCCAACGCCTTGAACGCCAGGGTGGACCGGCCCTTTCTGATCGACAGCCGCTCGCTCAAGAACTTCATCGAAATCCATGTGCAGCTGCCGGAGGGCGTGTTGCGCGTCACCGTGCGGCGCACGCGGCTGTTCAGCTCGACCACCTATGTCTTCATCCTGTGGATGGTCGGCACCTCGATGGCGCTGTTCGGCATCGCCACCCTGTTCATGCGCGCGCAGATGCGGCCGATCCGCCGCCTGGCCTCGGCCGCCAACGCCTTCGGCAAGGGCCGCAACGTGCCCGACTTCAAGCTGGAGGGCGCGGAGGAGGTGCGGCAGGCGGGTGCCGCCTTCAACCTGATGCGCGCCCGCATCCAGCGCCAGATCCAGCAGCGCACGGAGATGCTGGCCGGCGTCAGTCACGATCTGCGCACGCCCCTGACCCGCATGAAGCTCGAGCTGGCCATGCTGCCGGAGAGCAACGAGGTCGCGGAGCTCAAGGCCGACGTGGCCGAGATGGAAAAGATGGTCGAGGGCTATCTCGCCTTCGCCCGCGGCGAGGGCACCGAGCAGCCCGAGCTCACCGATCTGGCGCAGCTCCTGCGCGAGGTGGTGTCGAGCGCCGCCCGTGCCGGCACGGCCATCGAGCTCAGGGCAGAGGGCCCGATGCCGGTCTCGATCCGGCCCGACGCCTTCCGGCGCTGCCTCAACAACCTGATCGCCAACGCGCAGCGCCATGCCAAGCGCATCGCCGTCACGGCCGAGTATGTCGGTGCCGCCATCGAGATCGCCGTGGACGACGACGGCCCCGGCATTCCCGAGCCGATGCGCGAAGAGGTGTTCCGACCCTTCTTCCGGCTCGACAGCTCGCGCAATCCGGAGACCGGGGGCATCGGCCTCGGCCTCACCATCGCGCGCGACGTGATGCTGAGCCACGGCGGCGACATCACGCTCGGCCGCTCGCCCCTGGGGGGCTTACGCGCGCTGCTGCGGCTGCCGGTATAGCCCCGCGCGGGATCGTCTCAATACATCCTCCCGCCGTTGGGCACCGGGCGTTCCGGCCCGATCAGCACCACTTCGCCTTTTTCGTCGGGGAAACCCAGCACCAGCACCTCGGAGAGGAACTTGCCGATCTGCTTGGGCGGGAAATTCACCACGGCCGCGACCTGGCGGCCGAGCAGCGTTTCCGGCCGGTAATGATGCGTGCATTGGGCCGAGGATTTGCGCAGACCGATGCCCGGGCCGAAATCGATTTGCAGCTTGTAGGCGGGCCGCCGCGCCTCGGGGAACGGATCGACCGCGACGATCGTGCCGACCCGCACGTCCAGCTTGGCGAAATCGTCGTAAGCGATCGGCGGCGCGATCGACGGCACGCTGCTGCTCATGAAGGCCCCCTCGGCTTCGCCGGACAGGCGGCGCCCCGATACCAAAACCGAGGGATGCCTGCGGCGTCCCGGAAGTTAGCCGGAACCCTCGGAGAGGTCACCAGGAAGCAAAAAGAAAGGGCTGCCCCGCCGCAAGGCGGGACAGCCCGATCGGAACCGACGATGGGGTCGTTCGTTAGTTCTTGGCGGTCGAACCGGCCGACGGCGCCTTGGCCTGGAACACCGACTTGACCTCGTCCAGATTGTCGCTGACGCGCTTGCTGATGAGCGAAGCGACCTTGTCCTGCGACTTCTGGGCGATGTCCCTGAGCTCGTTCAGGTTGGCCACCGCCTGCTCGAAGATCTCCTTGGCGATCTGCGCCTGCTTGGCGAAGCGGTCCTCGGGGTTGGCGGCGCCGATCTCCTTGACCAGCTTCGTGTAGCTCTCGACCGCCTCACGGGCGATCTCGGCCTGGCGCTTGGCCAGCGTCTGCACGCTCTCGAGCGCGGTCTGGTTCACCTGCGTCAGCGCCTCGACGTTCTTGCGCTGGGAGGCGAAGGCCGCCTCGAAGTCGAAGCTCGGGATCTTGCCGTTGGTCAACAGCTTGCCGAACTCGCCGAACAGACGGCTGTAATCCGCCTGAAGCTGCGCGAAGTCGGGCAGCTTCGGGAACTCGTAATCGAACACGGTGCTCTGTGCCTTGGCCATGGTTGCTCTCCGCGACGGGGGTGGACGTCTAGGGGGTGCCCGGATTTGTTGCGGTGCACAATATGAGAGCGGACCGGCGCAACGTCAAGAATTATTTTGCACTGCAACAAAAATGAAATAATATATTATATTTCAATATTTTAATTGTCATTTCCCTGATCGGGACCAACCCCGAGCCCAGTTCACCACCTCCTCGACGCGCCGCAACCGAGCATCGAGCGCAGCCATGGTGCGCGACAGGTCGCGGGTGCCGTCGGCGAAAAAGACCGGCAGCACCGAGCCATAGATCAACGCCAGCCATTTGGCCCGGAACAACCCGCCCAGCCCCTCGGCCGGCAGGCCTGCCAAGGCCAGGGTGGTAATCATGGCGTGGAGCAGCCCGCTCCAGCCGCAGATCACGCTGGCCGGATCGTGGGGGGCCGCCATCAGAATGGATTTGAGCGCCTGACGGTGGGGCTTGAGCGCCTCGAATCGGCGCATCAGCAACTCGAACAGGCGATCGCGCGCGCTGGCATCGCCGACCTCGCCCCCGGCCAGAACCTCCCGGTCGATGCGGCGCTGAAAAGCCGCCAGGACCGCCGTCTTCGACGGCAGCTCGGCCAGCAACACCGCCAGCGACAAGCCCGCCTCGCGGGCGATGTCGGCGAGCGTCACCTGCGACCAGGAGCGGCGCTCGGCCAGCGCAAGGGCTGCCGTCACCGCTGCGGCTTCGACCGCCTCCGCCCCGGTCACCCGCCGGGATCGGGCCGCAGCGCCGGGGCGAGCGCGCCGGGCACCCGCAGCGCGAGGCTTGGCCTTCGGTGCCGTCTTGGCTTTCGCTCTGGCTCTGCGTGCCATGATTGGCCCCCTGGGTTTGGACTCTCGCACCATTGCCCCGAATTATCCAGGGTCGCGGTCGCCGGGGCAAAGGGTGTCTGGCTAGAGCAAGATCGGGCCCGCTTGAATCAAGCTGGCCCGCGAATCTTGCTCTCCTTCGATAAAGGAGAGGCCGGTTCACGCCTCAAGCCGATCCGGCTCGAGGCGATCGGACTCTGGGCCGCGGCACCCCGCTCAGCAAACCGGGATGATCTCGCCGCCGGTGAGGCGGACCAGCTCGGCTGGCGTCAGCTTGAACACGGCGAAGGGAGTGCCCGCCGCAGCCCAGATTTCGGCATAGCGCATCAGATCGCGGTCGATGAAGGTCACCGGCTGCACCCTATGGCCGATGGGCGGCACGCCGCCGATGGCGAAGCCGGTCTTGTCGCGCACGAACTCGGCATCCGCACGGGCGAGCGTCTCGCCGAGCCGCTCCGCCACCAGCTTCTCCTTGACGCGGTTGGTGCCGGACGCGATCACCAGCACCGGCCGTCCCGACGGCTCGGCGCGGAAGATCAACGACTTGGCGATCTGCCCGACGCTGCAGCCGACCGCCGCCGCGGCCTCGGCCGAGGTGCGCGTGCTCTCGGCGAACTCCACGACCTCGCCGCTATGGCCGCTCGCGCGGAGCAGCTCCTGGACGCGCAAGGCACTGCCGCGTAGCGCCATGGCCGACGGCGTCTCCCTCAGCTTGCAAGCTCGCGCGAGCGCCGGGTGGCGGCAGCGATCGCCTTCACGAGCAGGGGCTTGAGACCGTCCTCGGCCATCAGGATCTTGAGCGCCTCGAGCGTGGTGCCGCCGGGACTGGTCACGTTCTGACGCAGTTGCTCGACCGGCTCCTGGCTCTGGCGCGCCAGCTCGCCGGCCCCCGAGACCGTCACCCGGGCCAGCCGCTTGGCGAGATCGGGCGGCAGACCTGCCGCCACACCCGCCTCGGCCAAGTACTCGATCAGCAGGAAGACATAGGCCGGGCCGCCGCCCGAGAGCGCGGTCACCGGATCGATCAGGCTTTCATCCTCGACCCAGGCGACCTCGCCCACGGCCTTGAGCAGCTGATCGGCCAGTTCGCGCTGGTCGGCGCTGACCCGACCGTTGGCACAAGCGACGGTGATGCCGCGCCCGATCGCAGCCGGCGTATTCGGCATGGCGCGAACGATCGCGGCCTCCCCCAGGCCGCGCTCGAAATAGGCGATGGTCTTGCCGGCCGCGATCGACAGAAACAGCGTGCCCGGCCCGACGAAGCGGCGATAATGGGGCAAGGCCGCATCCATCATCTGCGGCTTCACCGCCAGCACCACGACCCTCGGCTGCAGGCGCTGCGGCAGAGCGCCGCCCTCGGCATGGTGGCACACGCCCAGTTCGGCCAGTGATCCCAACACGGCACGGTTGGGCTCGATCACATGGGTTTCGATCGGATCGAGCCCGCGGTCGAGCCAGCCCGCGAGCATGGCACTGCCCATCTTGCCGCAGCCGACCAGCAGCAGCGGTCCTTCGAGATCGCGCATGGAAAGCCTCTCTTACGCTCGGGGGGGGCGGATCGCTATCCACCGCCTCCCGAGCTCCGCCTCCGTTCAGGCCTCGCCCACGGTGTCGAGCAGGGCTGCCTCGATCGCCTGGTCCGGCCGCCTTCCGCCCCACAGCAGGAACTGGAAGGCAGGATAGAAGCGCTCGCACTCGCTGATCGCGATATCGACCAGATCCTCGAGCTGTTCCGGGCTGACCCCACCCGCACCGCGCAGCAGGACCGTGTGACGGAACATGGGCACGAGCTCGTCGGAGCAGACATCGAAGTGGCCGAGCCAGAGCTTCTCGTTGATGAGGGCGAGCAGTTCGGCCACCGCGCCGCGCTTATGCGCCGGCACCCGGAGATCGAACGTGCAGGAGAAGTAGACCGCCTCGAGGTCTTCGTGCCACACGAAGAACATCCGGAAATCGCACCAGCGACCGGGCAACTCCACCACCATTTCCTCGTCGGCCGTGCGGTCGAATCGCCATTCGTTGGCGTTCACCAGCTCTTCGAGGATGTCGAGGGGATTGTGCCGGGGCTCCGTCCGCTCAAACCTGGCTGTCGCCATCAGGCGCCCTCCTTGCCAAGAGCCGGCCTCGGAGCCCGATGGGCGAGTGGATGCCGGGCCCCGATATGTAGAATGACAAATCTATGCACCCACCAGATTTAGCGTGCCAAATCGCGAATCCGGGCGCAACAGCTATTTGTGATTCCGCGCCAGGATATTTCTCGGAGCGTCACGGGGCATCGCTTCTCGATCGGGCCGCCGGCATGTCGTCTCCGCCGCCAGCCGGCGGAAGCCTCAATTGAGCGTCTGCCTGCTCGGCCGACCGATCAGCCCCACGAGCGTGCAGCAAAGCTCTGCGCCGCAGCCGGCCCCGGAGACCCGCTGCACGCGTCGTCACTCGGCCTGTCGCGAAAAGACGGCTCTTCAGGGCGCGGTGGGCGTCTGGCTCGCCGCCGCGGCTTCCCGCGCCTTGGCGAGCTCGGCCTCGAGCTGGGCCAGCCTCGTACGCAGCCGCTCCTGCTCCATCCGCGCCTCCGCCGCCATGCTCTTGACCGCGTCGAATTCCTCTCGGCTTACGAGCTCCATGCCGGAGAGCAGACGCGCGAACTGCTCGCGGATGCGCGCCTCGATCTCCTGCCGCATCGAACTCATGCCGCCGAGCGCGCTCGCCGCCACTTTGGCGAGGTCGTCGAGGAACCGATTCTGGGTCTGCACGCGAAGGCTCCTGCTGTCGGCGTTCTGGCTCATGGCAGGGCAGATGTTATACCGGTCTGCCGACAGAGCAAGGCCGTTCGGCACCGGCCGACCCGACACACCGAGGAGCCGCCGCAATCGCGCCCGAGCAGCGCCCGCTCTGCCTGCTCGAACCCGGAATCCCAACAGCTTGGCCACATGAACCGCCACCGCGACCGCCGCTCGGCGGCTTTCAGCTCGTAACGGCGATCCGTCCCTGCCGGTCGCCGGGATTGCCCGTCCGACCGGCTGCTGGCCGCCGGCTCGAAACTGGCGGCGCCGCGACCGCGCCCGCGCGGTCGATGCGGACAAAGAGCCCGCGCTTGCCGCCGACGCGGCGGCACCCCTATAACTGCCCCCCGGCGCGGCATGAGGGAGCCCGCGCTCGTGACCGGCGGCCGAAGGCGCGATCGCTCGACGGCCGCCCGTCCCTGCGAAAGGCGCCGCCCGATGTTCCATGCGATTTCCTTCCCGATGTTCGATCCGGTGGCGATCCAGCTCGGGCCCTTTGCCATCCGCTGGTATGCGCTCGCCTATGTGGTCGGGCTGATCGCCGGCTGGCGCTATTGCATGTGGCTCGCCGGCCGCCCGCCATTGCCGCTGGCACGCACGCTGTTCGACGACTTCCTGGTCTGGGCCGTGCTCGGCGTCATTCTCGGCGGGCGCGTCGGCTACGTCCTGTTCTACAACTTCGACCAGTATCTGCAGCGTCCGCTGGAGATCCTGATGGTCTGGCATGGCGGCATGTCGTTCCATGGCGGGCTCGTCGGCGTGATCCTCGCCATGTGGCTGTTCGCGCGCAGCCGCAAGCTGCCCTTCTTCGCGCTCGCCGACGTGGTCGCCTGCGCCACGCCGATCGGGCTCTTCCTCGGCCGCCTCGCCAACTTCGTCAATGGCGAGCTGTTCGGCCGGCCGACCGACGTCCCCTGGGCGATGGTGTTTCCCAACGGCGGTCCCGAGCCGCGCCATCCGAGCCAACTCTACGAAGCCGCGCTCGAGGGCATCGTCCTGTTCCTGCTGCTGTTCGCTTTTGCTCGCTTCACCGCGGCGCGCAGCAAACTCGGCTTGCTCTCCGGCATATTCCTGGTGGGCTACGGCTTGTCGCGCTTCACGGTCGAATTCTTCCGCGAGCCGGATCCGCAGCTGGGCTTCCTCGCCTTCGGCACCACCATGGGGCAGCTCCTGTCGTTGCCGATGATCGCGGTCGGGCTGCTCTTCATCCTGCGCGCCAAGCCCGCCCCTGAATGACGGCGCTCTCCATGAAGACGTCCTTCGCGAGGACGTCCCCATGACCCCTCTCGAAGCGATTTTGCTCAAGCGCATCCGGTTGACGGGACCGCTCACCGTCGCCGCCTTCATGCAGGAGGCGCTGCTTCATCCCGAGCACGGTTATTATCGGGCGAGAACGGCGCTGGGAGCGGCGGGCGACTTCGTCACCGCGCCCGAGATCAGCCAGATGTTCGGCGAGCTGATCGGGCTCTGGTGCCTCGACTATTGGGAACGGATGGGGGCGCCCGATCCGGTTCTCTTCGTCGAGCTCGGCCCCGGCCGCGGCACGCTGATGGCCGACGCGCTGCGTGCCACGCGCGTGAGGCCCGCCTTTCACGCCGCCTTGCGCCTGCATCTGGTCGAAGCGAGCCCGGCGTTACGCGAGCGCCAGCGCGCGGCATTCGCCCCTTTCGCCGAGATGATCGCACCGCCGCAATGGCGGGAGAGCCTCGCCGGCCTGCCGGACGGGCCGCTGCTGCTCGTCGCCAACGAATTCTTCGACGCGCTGCCGGTTCACCAATTCGTGCGCGAGGCGCAAGGCTGGCGCGAGCGCATCGTCGTCGAATCCGCGGAGGCCGAGGGCTTGAGCTTCGCCCTCGCGCCGGCAGGCCCGCAATTGAGCCTGCTGGCACCGGAGCGCCGCACGGGCCCGGTCGGCACCCTGGCCGAGATCTCGCCCCAGGGCCTGACGCTGGCGGCCGACATCGGCCGCCGCCTCGCCGCTGCCGGCGGTGCCGCCCTCCTGGTCGATTACGGCTATCGGGAGAGTAGCGGCTGGAGCCTGCAGGCGGTGAGGGCGCACCGGCGCGAAAGCGATCCGTTGGCCGAGCCGGGGCTGCTCGATCTGAGCGTTCATGTGGATTTCACCGCCTTGGCCCGCGCGGCCCGCGAGGCGGGTGCGGTCGCCTTCGGGCCGGTGGCGCAAGGCGCGCTGCTCGAGGCGCTGGGCATCCGCTTGCGCGCCGAGCGCCTCGTGCGCGGCGCGGACCCGGCAACCAAGGCCGATATCGAACGCGCGCTCGCGCGCTTGCTCGATCCTTCGGAAATGGGCACTTTGTTTCAGGCGCTCGCCCTCGCCGCGCCGGGCGGACCCGTGTCGGCCGGTTTCCCGAGATCCGGCGCCGCTTCCTGACGACAGGTGCAGCCGCTCGAAGGCAGCATGATCACGCTCGGTCGGCTCAACGATCTCGACGGTATCCGGCACGGATTCATGACCCGCCAGGGCGGGGTCAGCGAAGGACCGTTCGCCACGCTCAATTGCGGCTATGGCTCGGGCGACGACCCCGAACGCGTCACCGAGAACCGCGCCCGCGCCCTGGCGCAGGCCGATCTGGCCGGCCTGCCGCTGGTCACCTGCTATCAAAATCACAGCGCCAAGGCCGTGCATGTCGAAACGCCCTGGCGGCGCGAGGAAGCGCCGCAGGTGGACGGCATGGCGACCGACCGCCCCGGCATCGCGCTCGGCATCCTGACCGCCGACTGCGCCCCGGTGCTGATGGCCGATGCCCAGGCACGCATCGTCGGCGCGGCCCATGCCGGCTGGCGCGGCGCCATCGGCGGCGTGGTCGAGGCGACGCTCGCCCTCATGGTCAGGCTCGGCGCCCGGATCGACCGGATCTGCGCCGGCATCGGCCCCTGCATCGCCCAGCGCTCCTACGAGGTCGGGCCCGAATTTCCGGCGCCGTTCTTGGCCCAGGACCCGCGCAACGCCGACTATTTCGCGCCCTCGCGGCGCGCCGGCCATCACCTCTTCGACCTGCCCGGCTATGTCGCCTCGCGCCTGCGTGCCGCTGGAATCCGGCAGGTGCATCTGGCCTATTGCGATACTTGCGCCGAGGCCGATCGGTTTTTCAGCTATCGCCGCGCCACGCTCGCCGGGGAGAAGGATTACGGCCGCCTGCTCTCGCTCATCTGCCTCGAACCCTGAAGGACGGGCGCACAAGGCACAGCTCGAAGGAACGATCGACATGGCATTGCATTTCACCCGCGAGGAATTCGCCCAGCGCCGCGCCCGCGCCATCGAGCTCATGCGGGCCCGCGGGCTCGACGGGCTGCTGATGTTCCGGCAGGAGAGCATGTACTACCTGACCGGCTACGACAGCTTCGGCTACGTCTTCTTCCAATGCCTCTATCTGGGCGCCGACGGCCGCTTCTTCCTGCTGACGCGCGCACCCGATCTCAGGCAGGCGCAACACACCTCGGTGATCGAAGACATCCGCATCTGGGTGGACGGGCCGGACGCCAATCCCGCGCAGGAGCTGAAGGGCATGCTGGCGGAGCTGAAGCTCGCCGGCCGCAAGCTGGGCGTGGAGTACGAGGCCTATGGCCTCACGGGCCGGAACGCGCTCCGGCTCGACGCCGCGCTCGAGGGCTTCTGCAAGCTCGAGGACGCTTCCGATCTCGTCAGCCGCCTGCGCCTGGTCAAGAGCCCCGCCGAGATCGCCTATGTGCGGCGCGCGGCCGAGCTCGCCGACCAGGCGCTCGAGGAGGCCCATCGCCTCGCCGGCCCCGGCGCCTTCGAGGGCGACATCCTGGCCGCCATGCAAGGCGCCATCTATCGCGGCGGCGGCGACGACCCGGCCAACGAGTTCATCATCGGTTCGGGAAAGGACGCGCTGCTCTGCCGCTATTTCACCGGCCGGCGCCATCTGGAGCCCAGGGATCAGCTCACCCTCGAGTTCGCCGGCGTCTACCGCCACTACCACGCTTGCCTGATGCGCACGATCCCGATCGGCGAGCCGCTGCCGGGCCAGCGCGACATGCACAAGGTGGCGGTCGAGGCGCTCGAGGCCTGCAAGGCGGCGTTGAAACCGGGCCGGCCGATCGGCGAGGTGTTCGACGCCTATGCCCGCGTCTGCGACGCGCATGGCCACCGCAAGAACCGGCTCAATGCCACCGGTTACAGCCTGGGCGCCACCTTCGCGCCCAACTGGATGGACTGGCCGATGTTCTATCACGGCAACCCGGAGCCGGCAGCCCCGGGCCAGGTCTTCTTCATCCACATCATCATCTTCGACAGCGAGCGCGGGGTCGCCATGACCAACGGCCAGACCGTCCTCGTCACCGACAAGGCTTGCGAGCCGCTGTCGCGCATGCCGACCGAGCTGGTGGTGAAGTGAGGACGTCGCCCTGGGCGAAGGCGCTTGGCCAAGTTACGGCGCTTGGCCAAGTTTCCTAGCCGAGCGACCAAGGAAGCCGCCCTTGCCGCACCTGATCATGCTCGCGGGATTCTTCGTTATAGGCTTGATATTTCTGATGTTTTTTTGATTTTGCCGCAGCGCGCAAAACCGTTTACAGCCCCATGACGGGTTGATACTCTCCGCCGGCCTTTGCGGGGCGGCGGAGACGGGGCACCGCTCATTTTGGAGCCCGCGGGCGCAGTCGGGTGCAAGCATGAAGATTCTGACCGGCAACAGCAATCGGCCGCTGGCCGAAGCGATCTCGGCCTATCTCAATCTTCCGCTCACCCAGGCCGCCGTCCGTCGCTTCTCCGACATGGAAGTGTTCGTCGAGATCCACGAGAACGTGCGCGGCGAGGACGTGTTCGTGGTGCAGTCGACCTCCTTCCCCGCCAACGACAATCTGATGGAGCTCCTGGTCACGCTGGATGCCCTGCGCCGCGGTTCGGCGCGCCGCGTGACCGCGGTGATCCCCTATTACGGCTATGCACGCCAGGACCGGAAATCGGGCCCGCGCACGCCGATCTCGGCCAAGCTGGTGGCGAACCTCATCACCGTGGCGGGCGCCGACCGGGTGCTGACCCTCGATCTGCATGCCGGCCAGATCCAGGGCTTCTTCGACATCCCGACCGACAACCTGTTCGCGGCCCCGGTGTTGGTGAAGGATATCGAGCAGAATTTCGGCCGCGACAACCTCACCATCGTGTCGCCCGACGTCGGCGGCGTGGTGCGCGCGCGGGCCTTCGCCAAGCGGCTCGACGCCGAGCTCGCCATCATCGACAAGCGGCGCGAGCGGGCCGGCGTCTCGGAGGTGATGAACATCATCGGCGACGTCGGCGGCAAGCGCTGCGTGCTGGTGGACGATATCGTCGATTCCGCCGGCACGCTGTGCAACGCCGCGGTGGCGCTCAAGGAGGCGGGTGCGGTATCGGTGAGCGCCTATGTGACGCATGGTGTATTGTCGGGAGGTGCCGTGGCGCGCGTCTCGGCCTCGCCGATCGACCGCCTCGTCATCACCGACAGCATCATGGCGACCGAGGCCGTGCGCGTGTCGCAGAACGTGCGGCAGGTCACCATCGCGCCCTTGATCGCCGAGGCCATGCGCCGCATCAGCGAGGAGCGCTCGGTTTCGAGCCTGTTCGACTGAGAAGCGAACCGTCCCCCGAGTTTGGAGGGACCTGAAGATTTTAAGTGCCCGACCGGCACCCCTGGAGGCCGGCGGGTTGGTTGAAGAGAGCAAAGGAGAGCAACCATGACCGAAGTGCATACCCTTCGCGTCGAAGCGAGGGAGCGGGCCGGAAAGGGGGCCGCCCGCGCCACCCGGCGCGAGGGCCGGGTGCCGGCCGTGATCTACGGCAACAAGGAAGCCCCCCAGCTGGTGAGCATCGAGCCGATGGCGCTTGCCCGCGAGTTGCACAAGGCGGCGTTCTTCGCGACGCTGTTCGATCTCGAACTCGCCGGCCAGAAGATCCGCGTGCTGCCGCGCGACGTGCAGTTCGATCCGGTGACGGACCGCCCCGTGCATGCCGACTTCCTGCGCGTCGGCGCCGACACCAAGGTGCGCGTGCAGGTGCCGGTGAAGTTCAAGAACGACACCACCGCGCCGGGCATCAAGCGCGGCGGCGTGCTCAATATCGTGCGCCACGAGATCGAGTTCGTCTGCCAGGCCAACAACATCCCGCCTTTCATCGAGGTCGATCTCGAAGGCCTCGATATCGGCGATTCCGTGCATATCAGCATGGTGAAGCTGCCCGAGGGCGTGCGCCCGACCATCGCCCGCGACTTCACGGTCGCCTCCATCGCAGCGCCGACGGCGCAGAAGATCGAGGCGGCGGAAGCGGCCGCTGCAGCG
>JBMONF010000042.1:0-53682 GCA_049323455.1 Pseudomonadota bacterium
ACCAGGGTCTGGAGCAGCGGGTCGTCACGTTCGACCGGGCCCGAATACTCGACAGGAACGGCTGGTTCCTGGGCCTTTTGAACAGCCGAATCCATTCAATTGAGTCCTTATGGTGCCAGTCGCCCCAATCTGACGGTCGCGTCTTAGATTATCGTTAATTGTGACCGCGCTGTGGCCGGCGATGCCCGCAGCCTTATATCGAAGTTGTGGACAATCCGGAAGGGCCATGCGCGGCCGCGATTGTGATCGGCATCACAGTATGGGCCGCTCCGGCAAGGCATTGACCCAGGTCAAGCCTCGGCAACTCGCAAGAAACGCTCGATAATTGGCGGCAGACGCGACCGTTTCGGTGCAGGTCGAAAACGCCGGCCCGGCGCGGGCCGTGTCCGCGCAGATTGAAAAAGAATAAGGGCGAAGGCTCGCTCTGCGAGCGGAGCGCGTTCTCAAAAACAGAAGCGCAAGGGCGACTTAGCCTGCGTGCGAGGCGATCGTGATCTCGACGTCGGGCGAGTAGTAGAGCCGCATCCCGCCTTCGAAGGCATAGAACGACAAGCCGTTGACGTCGGTGCCATCTGCAGTGACGTGGCTGTCCGCCACCCCGGTCTCGCAGACCGGCAGGTCGGTCACCAGGTTGAGATACAATTGACCCTGCTGGCTCAGCACGACGATCTCGCCGTTCGAGTCCGGCAACAGATCATCGAGCGAGAGCGTGATGTGATCGGCAGATTCGCTGCCGGCAGCTGGTGGGGCCGCAGTCGTTGCCAGCTTCACATCTCCGCTGTCATCGACGGGGTTCATACGCATCCGCTCCTTAATAGCGCGCGCCCTCGATTCCGGAACAGGCGCAACGAGGCGCGCTTCCGGCAGGGTTTATACATCGTTAAATCTTAAGGGCGGACAACCCTGATTTCAATAGGATTTGGCGTAAATTGGCGGGATCGAAAGGGCACGGGCGCGGTCAATCTTGATGGTTAACGCCGAACGATGGATTCGCCCTCAAGCGCCGCGGTCGATCATGATCAAGAACGACGAGCCGGCCACCGGATCCATCGCTCCCGGGCAGATATTCGCTCGCGCCGTCACCACCCGCCCCGGCCGCAGATAGACGATCCGCCCTTGATAGATCTGGTGGGCCCCTGCCTCGAATTCCTGCAGGATTTTATCCAGGGGAATCTGTGCCTTGACCTGGATGTAGTGGCCGATGATCCGTCCGACCAACGCGGACGCGTCGACCCCGAGCCATTGCTGCGCCGGCGGGTTTGCGCGTTGAATGGCCTGGCTGTGCGAAACCATCAGAACCGGGGTCGGGCAGGCGTCCACGATCAAGCCCAGCGGCACGCCCTGGCTGGTCAGGCTGCGCTCCTCCAACTCGCGCTCGACGCGATGCAGTTGGTTCAAGGTCGTCGACAGGCAAAAGGATCGAAGAGCGGCGGTCAGGTTTCCCGCATCCGTCGCATCGCGCGCAACCTGGCCTACGAGCTGGTTCAAGCGCAGGCCCTGCTGCAGGGCCAGATCTTCGAGTTGCTGCCACCAGATGGCCTCGAGCTTGATCGAGTAGCGGCGTCCTTCGAACTGGACAATCCGGTGACGCATGGCCCCTCCCCCGTCCCCACATCATAGTGTGGGGTGTGAAGCCTGTCAGGTATGAAGCCGCGGTTTGCGAATTGTTAACGGGAGGTCCATGTTAATGATCAGGAAATCATGAAGGAGACCGCCGACCATGAAGGAAGGCGAGAAGGGCCGTGTCCTGCCACTGACCGGCAGTGCCGGAGATTCATCGGCGGAACTGATAAGGGAGGATTTCGACCGATCCGACCTGGAGATGATCCGGGTCTATGAAGATCTGATCGACATCCTCATCGCCAAGCGCGTGATCCTGCTCACGGACTTCCCGCCGGCCGCGCAAGAGAAGATCGTTCGCCGCAAACGGCTGCGCGCGTCGCTGGCCCCGCTTACGGGCATGCTCGCGTCGGACGACGCCGAGGACGAAAGCAGCCTTATCTGACGGCACCCGCCGCCTGCGGCGCCGTCGTGGCGAGCGCCTGGCTTAGGCTGCCAAGAATACGATCCTGCGTCACCGGATCGAGATAAGCGTGCATCGGCAGGCTGAGAACGTCGGCCGACAACCGTTCGCTTGCGCCCACGCCGCCACGCGCGACCGGATAATCGGCGTAGGCCGGCTGGCGATGCACCGGTCGGGGATAGTGGATCGCGGTCGGAATGCCTTCGGTCTTGAGCAGTGCCGCGATGCGATCGCGTGCGGGCAGTCGGATCGTATATTGAGCCCAGACCGAGAGCGCCCCCGGCCGGACCGTCGGCACCGTGACGAGCGAGGCCAAGGCCTGGTTGTACCGGTTCGCCACGTCCTGCCGCGCGGCGATTTCCTCTTCGAACGACTCGAGCTTTGCCAGCAGCACGGCCGCCTGTAGGGTGTCGAGCCGCCCATTGATGCCGACCATCCGGTGATCGTACCGGTCGGTTCCCTGTCCGTGCTGACGCAGGCTTCGAAACATGCGCGCCAGCTCGTCGTCGTCGGTGAAGAGTGCGCCCCCATCGCCATAGCAACCGAGCGGCTTGGACGGGAAAAAGCTGGTCGCCGTCGCATCGCCAAACGATCCCGCTCTCCGGCCGGCGAGCGCTGCGCCGAAGCTCTGCGCCGCATCAGCCAGCAGAAACAACCCTTCCGCGCGCGCGATATCCGTCAAGGCCGGATAGTCGGCCGGCTGGCCATAGAGGTCGACGGCGATGATCGCCGCCGGCCGGAGCCCACGGGCGCGCGCCGCCGCCAGCGCTCCCGGCACCGAAGCCGGGTCGAGCGTGAAATCGCTTTCACGCACGTCGGCGAAGACAGGCACCGCGCCCACCAACGCCACCGTCTCGGCAGCAGCGACGAAGGTGAATGACGGCACGATCACCGCATCGCCCGGCCCGATTCGGCGCGCTCTCAGCGCGATCAGCAACGCATCGGTGCCGCTGGCACAGCTAACGCAGTGACGCGCACCGACGAAAGCCGCGAGCTGCGTCTCGAGCTCGGCCACTTCGGGGCCCATCACGAAGGCGCCGTGCGCGAGCACGCGCTCGATGCGCTCTTCGATGCGTCGGCCGAGCCGTGCTCGCTGTGCTTGGAGATCGATGAAGGGGATCGGGCGGAGAGACTGGGTCACGACAATGGACGCAATGAAGAAAATCTGCCGCTGCGAGGCGCCGGACAGGCCGCGCCCGCACTGTCACGGCGACGATCTTACCCCGTCAGCCCGTTCCGTGGCGAAGATATTTCGGTGGCGCCAGCCCGTCAGGCGCGCATGCAACTATTACGCGTCACCTGGCCCCTGCTCAGCACCGGCGGGCGGGCGGCAAGCGGGGCCTTTCGCTCAATATTGTCGCACGTTGCGGCAAGCTGGGCTGGGCACCGGCGACGGTGCAAGCCAAGCCTCCGGCAACGCTGGCCCGGGCCAGCGCTTCGGGCAGCGGCCGCCCTTCGTCGAGCGCCGCCGCGAAGACGCCGACAAAGGCATCGCCCGCACCCGTCGTATCCACCGGCCGAATCGCGAGCGCATCGATCCGCCATGCCTCGCCTGGCGCGAACGCCGCGGCACCGGCGGATCCCAGCGTGACCAGCGTCGCGGTCCCGGCATCGGCGAGCGCGCGCGCCGCCTCGAGAGGATCGTCAATGTCGCGACCAGCAGCGACGCTCACCGCCAGCGCTTCGATCTCGTTGACCGCGAGCCAATCGATCAGCGGCAGCACCGACGCCGGCACCGGGCTGGCCGGCGCGACATTGAGCAGCGTCGTGAGGCCCTTGGCTCGCGCACGCCGAAGCAGCGCCCAGTTCTCTTCCGCCGGCACCTCCATCTGCAGCAACAGCAACCCCGCAGCCGCGAGCCACTCGTCTCGCACCTGATCGGCCCGCGCAAGCCGGTTGGCTCCCGAAGCCACGATGATCTGATTCTGTCCGGCGCGATCGACCCCGATGAAGGCGGCACCGGTGGGTGCCTCCACCCGCGCCACGCCCTCGAGATCGACGCCGCCCTCGGCTAGGTCGTGGAGCGCGGTTGCGGCAAAGCCGTCACGGCCGACCGCCCCCACCATCCGCACGGCGGCCCCGGCACGCCGGGCGGCCAGCGCTTGATTGGCGCCCTTGCCGCCCGCGACGACGCGATAGCCTTCGCCCACAACCGTTTCGCCCGGCGCCGGCAACTTCTCGACGGGCACCACGAGATCGACATTGAGCGAGCCGAAAACGAGGATCACGAGAACCTCACCTCGAGCCGATCGGCCGCACGCGTCGGCAGCAGCACGATCCGGGCCCCGGCCGGAACCACGAGGCGGCTGTCGAGGCGCGCCGATGCGATAGGACGGTCGGGAAATTCGATCCAGCGCCCTTCCTGCAGGATCGGCGGCAGGGTCAGCGCAACGCGGTCGGGTTCGATCTCGATTTCGCTCAGACGGCCGCGCAAGTTCGTCTCGAGCCGCACGTCGCCATCGATCGAGAGAGACAGCACGCCGTCGCGGCTCTGGAGCCGCCCCTCACCGGCCGGCACGCGCAAGGGGCCCAGCCGGAAAGGCGCGCCGTCATGCGCAATCTCCCAGCCGCGCCAGGGGCCGACATCGGTGATCTCGGCCACCGCCAGCCAGGGCATGAGCGCGCCCCACCCATAGAAGGAATCCGTATCGGGCTGATCGAGAGCGGCACCGGTGACGGCGTTGTAGTTCTCGGGGCAGCGGCGATGGCGCCGCCACTCGCCGAGAAAGAGCCGCCAACCGTTGTCGGCAAGCGCTCTGGCCTCGCCGTCGAAGCCGTAGCGCCGCAAGCCCTGCCAGACCAGGAAGTTGAGCGGCGGCCAGATGCGGCCACGCCAGTAGACATTGTCTTCGAAAGCCGGATCGTCGCGCGTCACCGAGGGCAGCATCCAGGTGCCGCCGAACTTGCGGACCTCGCCGAGCCAGCGCAGCATCGCCGCCGCCTGCTCGGGACGTGCGGCGCCTGCGATCATCGGATAGAAACTCGTGGGCGCCAGGCTCCTCACGAAGCGGCCCGACCAGAGCCGGTTCGCGAAGACTTGGCGCTCCTCGTCCCACAGCCGCCCGGCAATGCGATGGCGCAACTCCGCCGCCCGCCGATCGAGCCGCTCGGATTCCCCCACCTCGCCCAGCTCGCGCGCGATCAGCGCCAGCATCTCGCCGTCGAGCGCCAGGAGGCTATTGAGGCCGACATCGGCACAGTCGAGCGTGCCGGTCTCGGGCACCAGTCGCGCCTCGTCATGGACCGGCGAGTTGTCCATGGAGGACTCGTCCTTCGCCGCGAGCTTGGTGCCGCGATAGAGCCCCGCGCCCACGGGCGACGTGCCGTACTCGACGAGCCCGTCGCCATTGCCGTCGCGGCAGCGCCACCACCAGTCGTGGTTGGCGAGCAGCCGGCGATAGGCCAACGTCAGCAGACCGCGGTCCTTGAGCCGGAGATAGAGCATCCAGACGATAAAGGCACCGATCGGCGGCTGCGAGCGATCGATCCAGGAATCGTTGCCCGTCAGCAGGCAGGGCAGATTGCCGGCGGGCTGCGCCCCGGCCAGCACCGCCTCGATATTCTCGCGCGCGACGGCCGGATCGAATGCGCCGGCCATGAGCGCGTGATAGAGAACGTCATCGAGCCAGACGCCGAAGCCGCCGAACTTCTGCGCCACCCAGTTGCGGCTGAGGCTGGTATAGGGTCGGCGGTTGACCGGATCCCACACGCTGTTCCAGCCGATCACGTCGCGCACCGCGTCGAGCGCGCCCGCAAAGTCGCCGTCCTGAGCCTGCTCGACCGGTACCGATCGTCCGGCGACGGCTTCGCCCAACTCGGCCGCCAGCGCGCCTGCATTGGCGCCAATCCCGACGGCAAAGCGGCAGCGCGCCATCTCCTCGAGATTGAAGCGCATCACGGCGAAGGCCCCTTCGCTACCGCGCGAGGCGAGATAGAAATAGCCGCGCGTCTCGAACTCGCGCTTGAGCGCCTCGAATCCCGGCTCGGTCGTGCACCCCTCGGCGCCACCATGGAACGTCGTCATCAAGGGCAGCCGCTCGGCCAGCGCCAGTGCATGAGTGGCGTCATGCTCCGCCCACAGCAGCCCCGTCTCGGGCGCATAGCGCCATGGAATTGCGCCCATCTCGTCGGGCGGCTCCCAGCGCAAGCAGAGCAGCAGCCAGAAGCGCAAGCCCCACTCGCCGAGTTTCAAGGCCTGCCACTCGCCGCGCAACAGGTGATCTGCCGGCTTGTCGAGCGCGAGCGCGATCTCGGTGCCGGCATGGCGCAAGGTCAGCTCGATCCGCCGGCCGTCGATGCGCCTGGGGCCGAGCGTGACGCCTCGACCCGGCGGAAAGCGCGTGAAGGCGTTGCGGCTCGCCGCATAGGCGGCGATGCCGAGCTTCACGCCTGTCGGCAGATGGCAGAACTCGGCCGGATAGACGCTGTCCCAGCTGTTCCAGGCGCGGGCCGACGGAACCAGCCGCTCGGGCGACAAGGGACCGCTCATCGGGCACCGCTCCCCGGGTCGTTCGCGTCGACGCTCCACGCCGCCATGATCTCCTCGACCGTGGCAAGGTCGAGCTGGAACTCGAGACGGGGATAGATGTGATCGAGCATCGCCTGGTGCGCCGCCGGCATGGAGCTTGCCACCGCGTCCGTGGCGATCACCACGCGATAGCCGCGGTCCACCGCGTCGAAGGCGGTGCCGAGCACGCACATATCGGTCTCCACGCCCGTCAGGATCAAGGTGTCGGCGCGCCGCTGGCGGAGCCGCTCGGCAAAATCACCATCGGCAAAAGAGGAGAAGGTGCGCTTGTCCGAAATCTCGGCCGGCGGCACGAAGGGCCGAAACTCGGGCATCAGATCGAGCATGGCGGGGTCCATGCGCTCGAGCAGCACGGTCGGCCAGTGCCGGTAATAATTCTGCCAGGAGCCCGGCATGTCCTCGAGCCGCCGCGGCGTGAGAAAGCGCGTGAAGATGACCGGCTCCGGGCGAAAGCGCAGCAGCCTCAGGATCGGCGTCACCACGCTTCGCGTGTTGGGCGAGCCCCAAGCCGTGTCCTCGGCGAACAGGCGCTGCATGTCCACGACGACATGGACCGCGTGGCTTCCGAACGGGCGGATCGGTTTGCGCATCACGGCTCCACCACGACGCTATGGGCCGGAGACCAGCCGAGACGCACCTTTGCTCCCGCCTCGAAGGGGTGGGCGCTGCGATTCTGCTCGAAGGCCGTCAGCAGATGCGCGCCGACCTCGATCTTGTAGGTAAGGCTGGTGCCGGCATAGACCGCCTGACGGACCGTGCCGCGGAAATGGTTGAGGTCCTCGGCCGGCGGCTCGGCCTCGGCGTGCCAGACGACGATCTTCTCCGGCCGGACCGCGAGGTTCGCGCGGCTGTCGGCGGGTGGCAACTTGTCGGCCGTGCGCAGGACGCCGAGCCCGCCCACCTCCACACCCCCTTCCGGCAGAACGGCGCCGGCGAACAGATTGGCATCGCCGAGAAAGCCCGCCGCAAAAGCCGAGCGCGGCCGCTCATAGACCTCGCCCGGCGCGCCGATCTGGACCACCCTGCCTTCGTTGAAGATGGCGATGCGGTCGGACAGCGTCATCGCCTCCTCCTGGTCGTGCGTCACGAAGATGGTGGTGATGCCGACCTCGCGCTGGATCAGCTTGAGCTCGATCTGCATCTCCTGGCGCAGGCGCTTGTCGAGCGCACCCAAGGGCTCGTCCAGCAGCAGCACCCGCGGGCGCGTGACCAGTGCCCTGGCCAGGGCCACGCGCTGCTGCTGGCCGCCCGAGAGCTGGCGCGGCTTGCGCCCCTCGAGGCCGGAGAGCCGGACCAGCTCCAGCATCTGGCCCACCTCGCGCCGGATCGTCTCTCGCGGGCGGCTGCGCACCGAGAGGCCGAACGCGACGTTCTCGAACACGGTGAGATGCGGGAAGAGCGCGTAGCTCTGGAACACCATGCCGATGTCGCGCTTGTGCACCGGCCGGTCGCCCACCGGCTGGCCGTCGATGCGGATCTCGCCGCGGTCCAGCTCGGCGAAGCCGGCGATGGCCCTGAGCAGCGTGGTCTTACCGCTGCCCGACGGCCCGATCAGCCCGAAGAACTCGCCCTCGGCGAAGCGCACCGACACGTCGTCGAGCGCCGCGACGGGCCCGTAGCGCTTGGTGGCGGAGATCACCTCGACCGTGCTCATCTTTTGGTTCTCACCGTTCCCCGCCGAAGCGGTAGAGCCGCGCAAAGACCAGCATCAGCCCCATCGAGATCAGGATGATGATGCTCGAGATGGCATTGATCTCCGGCGTGAAGCCCTTGCGAATGGCGGCGTAGATCTCCACGGGCAGGGTCGAGACGCCGGGCGGCGCCAGGAAGTAGGAGATCACGAACTGATCGAAGCTGACGGCGAAGGCGAACAGCGCCGCGGCCACGACGCCCGGTGCCATGACCGGCAGCGAAACCCGCCAGAAGGCCTGCCAGGGCGTGGCGCCCAGCGTCGCGGCCGCCTCCTCGAGCGCGGACCCGTGGCCCTCGAGCCGCGCGCCCACGACCAGGATGACATAGGGCAGCGACAGTGCGACATGACCCAGCAACATGGCGTGCAGGCCACGGCCGATGCCGACCCAGAAGAAGAAGATCAGCATCGAGGTGCCGATGATGAGCCAGGGAATCGTGATGGGCGGAAACAGCAGCAGTTCGAGCAGCGCCTTGCCACGGAAGCCGTAGCGCGCAAAGGCGATGGCGGCCATGGTGCCCAGCGCCGTCGCGATCGCCGTGTTGGCGAGCGCCAGCGCCACGCTGTTGACGCCGGCCTGGATCAGGCGATCGTTATGGGCCAGCGCCTGGAACCAGACCGTGTCCCACTGGATCGGCAACTCGTAGAGCGGCGAACGGTTGAAGGCGAGCAGGATCATCACCGCGATCGGCAGATAGAGGAACAGGAGCATCAGCCCGAGATAGAGGCGGATCAGCCAAGCGCCGAGGTCGCGCACCGCATCCCTCCCCTAGAAGCCCTTGAGGCGGCCGCGCAGGAGCAGCGTGCTCAAGGCGAAGATCAGCAACACGATCGCCAGCATGATGAAGGACAGGGCGGCGCCCAACGGCCAGTTGAACACCGCCGTGAACTGATCCTCGATCACCGTGCCCAGCATGATGCCCGACGGCCCGCCCAGGATCCGCGGCTCCATGAAGGAGCCGATCACGGGGATGAAGGTGAGCACGATGCCGGCGAAGAGGCCCGGCAGGCTCAAGGGCAGCACGACGCGCCAGAAAGCGCCGAGCGCGGAGGCGCCGAGGCTGCGCGCCGCTTCGATCAGCGCGTCGTCGATCGCTTGCAGCGAGATGTAGCAGGTCAGGATCACGTAGGGCAGGAAGCTGTGCACCAGCCCGAGCACGATCGCCGGATAGCTGAACATCAGGTCGAGCGGCGGCGCCTGCGGCAACAACCAGTGTATGACCCCGTCGAGCAATCCGCCTTCGCGCAAGACCATGGTCCAGGAGAAGGTGCGTACCAGGGCATTGCTCCAGAACGGCAGCACGATCAAGAGGAAGATGGCCTCGCGCCAGCGCCCGCCGACATATTTGGCGAGAGCGAGGGCCGCCGGATATCCGACCAGCACGCAGACCACCGTGACGTCGAAGCCCATGCGCAAGGAGCGCCAGGTGAGCGTGCGGTAGAATTCCTTGTCGAGGAAGGCGACATAGTGTGCGAGCGTGAACTGGGCCGCCCGACCGCCGATCGGCGCCACGGTCAGGAAGCTGAAGAACAGCATCGCCGACAGCGGCAACAGCACGGTCAAGGCCAGCCAGGCATAGGCCGGCGCCGTGAGGAACGCGATGGCCGCCCGACGCCGGCGCTCCTGTGTCATCCCGTCTTCCCCTGAAATGCGGCGAGGCGCGGATGCGAGGCCGCATCCGCGCCCCGTCACGCGCCCCCTTTACTGGCTGATCTCGGTCTTCACCTCGGCCCAGAGGTCCTGGTAGCTCTGGCGCTCCTCGTCGCTCAAGGGCGCCATGTAGGTGAGCCGGGACACCGCGGCCTGGTCGGCATGGATCTGCCGGCCGACGTCATCCGCGGGCAGCATCGCATTCGCCTTCAAGTTCGCCGAGGCCGGCGCGCCGATCTTGGTGGCCCATTCCACGTAGAATTCGGGGGCGACCATGTAGTCGATGAAGGCCGCCGCACCGTCCGCATTGGGCGCTCCGGTCGCGATCGACAGCCCGTCGAACCAGCCGATGCCGCCCTCCTTCGGTATCATGAAGCCCACGGGGAGCTTCGAGTTGGTCTTGCTGCGCGCGGCCGAGCCGCTCCAGTAGGTCGATACGTCGAATTGCTTGGCGGCGAAATACTTGTTCCACTCGTCCTCGGACGACCAGAAGGTCTTGATCTGGGGCTTCAGCGCCAGCAGCTTCTCCTTGATCTTCTTCAGATCCTTCGGGTGGTTCATGTCCTGCCTGGTGGCAAACGCGGCGAAGCTCACCACCTCGACCGCGTCATCGCGCAGAGAGACGCGGCCCTTGTGCGCGGGATCCCACAGCACCTCCACCGATTCGGGCGGCGTCTTGAAGACGTCGGTGTTGTAGGCGATGCCCGTCATGCCCCAGACCCAGGAAAGGCCGTAGATCTTTCCGTCCTTGTTGAGCAGCGGCGAATCCCTGAGTGCTGGCATCAGGTCGCCGAAATGGGGGATCTTGCCGCTGTCGATCGGCTGGATCAGTCCTTCGCTCGCAGCCTGCTGCGTATAGGTGCTGTTGATGAGCACCACATCGTAGGCGCCCGGGCTGGTCCTGAGCTTGGTCAGCATCTCCTGCTCGGAGTTGAAATAGTCGTGCACCACGCCCAAGCCCGTTTTCTTCTTGAAGTTCTCGAGCGCCCAGGCTTCGTCGGTCCCGTAGCCCTGCCAGTTGAGGACGCGCAACTCGCCGGCCGCGTTCAACCGGCGGGCAAAACCCAGACTGGCACCGACCGCCACGGTCGCGGCGGCACCCCGCATCAGGGCACGACGGGAAATCATGGGAAGCCTCCGAGGATTGTTGGTCCACAAACAATGTAAGGCCGGCCCGCCGGGTGGGGTCAATGGCCTGTTTGCGCGGAGCGGCGGCGCACGGGCCCCTTGATCTGGCTCAAGGAGCGGCGGGGCGTTTGCGCCGAGACTGCCAGGAAAAATGTCGTGCATAGGCGTTTGGATCGAAGAGGAAGGCGTCTTTTGAATACCGTGCTCGACATGCTGCAACGCGACCACCGCAACATGGCGCGTCTGCTCGATCTGGTCGAGGCCGAGCTCGACCGCTTTGCCGCCGGCGAAGGCGCCGACCTCGAGCTTCTGGCCGATGTACTCGACTATGCGCTCAACTACCCGGATCTGATCCACCATCCGCTGGAGAACGCGATCGCCCGGCGCCTCTCGGCGGCGGAACCGGTCGAGCGACGGGGCGAGCCGGACATTGTCGCCGAGCACAAGGCGCTGAGCCAGGCGGCCCGCAGCTTCGCCGCTGCCGTCGCCCATGTCTCCCGCGAAGCCGAGATGGCGCGAGACGACTTTGTGAGGATCGGGCGGGACTTCGTTGAAATCAACCGCCGCCACATGGCGAGCGAGGAGCAGCTCTTCTTCCCCCGCGCGTTGGCGCGGCTCAGCGACGAGGATTGGGCGGCGATCGGCGTCGAACGCCGGATCGACGACCCGCTCTTTGGCCGCAAGCCGGAACAGCGCTATCTGCGCCTGGTCGAGCGGCTGGTGCAGCGCGACGGCTGAGGCCACGCCCGCGCCCCCGTCGCCTCACGCGAGGTCGAACAGCAGCAGCTCGGCCTCCCCTTTTCCTTCGAGCGAAATCACAGCCTCGTCGCTGATCGCGGCCCCGTCGCCCGCCTTGAGCGGCTGGTCGTCAGCGAGGATTTCGCCGCGCACGACCTGGATCCAGCCATGCCGGCCTGGCGCGAAGGAATGCTCCACCCGCTGGCCCCGCCCCAGCAGCGACGCATAGAGGCTCACGTCCTGATGCACGGTCAGCGACCCGTCGCGACCGTCGCGCGAGGCCACCAGGCACAAGCGCCCGCGCCGGTCGGCCTCCAAAAAGGCCTTCTGCTCGTATGACGGCCTCAGCCCCTTGCGCTCGGGCAGGATCCATATCTGCAGGAAATGGACCGGCTCGATCCGCGAGGGATTGTACTCCGAGTGCTGGATGCCGGTGCCAGCCGTCATGCGCTGAACCTCGCCCGGCCGGATCACGGTGCCGCTGCCGAGGCTGTCCTTGTGCTCGAGCGCGCCCTCGAGCACATAGGAAACGATCTCCATATCGGCGTGGCCATGGGTGGCAAAGCCGCCACCCGGCACGACCCGATCTTCGTTGATGACGCGCAGCGCCCGGAAGCCCATATGGGCCGGGTCGAAATACTGGCCGAACGAAAAGCTGTGACGGCTGTCGAGCCAATCGAATCGGGCGCGGCCACGCGCCTCCGAGGGACGAATTGTCAGCAAGATGGGGTCTCCGCTCGATGGGCGTCCTTGAATGACTACGAAACCATAGCGCCGGGCGCCAGTCTCGATCATTGCGAGAGGTTGATCCAGGTCAATGTCGCGCCCGGGGCATTGCGGTGTGATCCACGCATCGATGGGTTCGGCCCCGGGGGCACGAGACTGGATGACGGAGGAGATCATGGCAAGCAACGACATCAGGGAGCGAGGCAAGGGCGAGGTCGCGGCGGCCAGTGGCGGAGAGCTCGCTCCGACGAGCCTGTTCGGCGATTTCGACCGCATCTTCGACAACATGATGCGGGGATTTTTCCTGTCGCCCTTCGAGCGACGGATATTCGACATTCCGGCACTGCGCCGGGAGGGCCTGGCCGGTGGCTTTCCCGCGGCGATGCCCAAGGCCGACTTCAGCGAAACCGAGAAGGCCTATGAGCTGACTTGCGAACTGCCGGGCCTCGATGAGAAGGACGTCGACGTTTCGCTCGCGGAAGGCGTTCTGACGGTCAAATGTCAGAAGGAGACCAAGCGCGAGGAGAAGGACGAGAAGCGGAACTACTATTTCTCCGAACGCAGCTACGGCGCGTTCCAGCGCAGCTTCCACCTGCCCGAGAACGTGGACGAGAACAAGATCTCGGCCCAGTTCGACAAGGGCGTTCTCACCATCACTCTGCCCAAGACCGCCGAGGCGGTCGCCAAGCAGAAGAAGATCCCGATCGGCAAGCGTTAAGACCACAGCGTTTACCGTCGGGTAGGACCCCCAGCCCGCCGCCCGAGGCTGGGGGTCCGCCTCTTTGTCCACCAAGCCGCCGCATAAGTGCGACGCCATTTGCGATCGGCGGACGAATCTAGGCTAGAGTCGCTACCGCGTCCGTTCGGCTTCGTGCGATTCCCGACATGCTCAAATTGCGCCGCCTCGCCATCGATACCTACCGGGAGAACGTCGCCTTCCTGGCACGCGACTGCTCGATCTATCGGCCGGCCGAGTTTCAGGCCTTGAGCAAGATCGAGGTGCAGCAAGATGGCCGGCGCATTCTGGCGGTTCTCAACATCGTGGATCAGCCGGGCCTGGTTGCGCCCGACGAACTGGGATTGGCCGAACAGGCCTTCCAGCAGCTGGGCCTGCCCGAAGGCACGGCGGTGGAGATCGCGCAGGCCTCGCCGCCGAAGAGCCTCGAGGCCGTGCGCAAGAAGATCGCGGGCAGCAAGCTGGCGGCCGGCGAGATCGACGCGATCGTGCGCGATATCGCCGGCCATCGTTACTCGAAGATGGAGATCGCCGCGTTCCTCATCGCCTCGGCGCGCTTTCTCGCCACCGAGGAAATCCTCGATCTCACCCGCGCCATGGCCGCTGTCGGCAATCGGCTGCAATGGACGGAACCGGTGGTGGCGGACAAGCACTCCATTGGCGGCATTCCGGGCAACCGCACTTCGATGGTGGTGGTGCCGATCGTGGCGGCGCACGGGCTGACCGTGCCCAAGACTTCCTCGCGCGCCATCACCTCGGCCGCCGGCACGGCGGACACGATGGAAGTGCTGGCCCGCGTCGATCTGGGTATCGCCGAGATGCGCAGCGTGGTGGAACGCGCGCATGGCTGTCTGGTCTGGGGCGGACACGTGAATCTCTCGCCCGCCGACGACATCCTGATTTCGGTCGAGCGTCCGCTCGCCATCGACACGCAAGAGCAGATGGTGGCCTCGATCCTGTCCAAGAAGATCGCCGCGGGCTCGACGCATCTGCTCATCGATATTCCGCTCGGCCCCAGCGCCAAGGTGCGCAGCCGTCAGCAGGCGATCCAGCTGCGCAAGCTGTTCGAGTTCGTGGGCGACAGGGTCGGCCTGCATGTCGAGGTCGAGATCACCGACGGAAGCCAGCCGATCGGCCGGGGCATCGGCCCCGTCCTGGAGGCGCGTGACGTCATGGCCGTGCTCGCCAACGATCCCGCCGCGCCCCAGGACCTCAAGGAGAAATCGCTGCTGCTGGCCGGGCGCATCATCGACTTCGACCCCGCGTTGCGCGGCGGCGGCGGCCATGCCCGCGCCCGCGAGATCCTCGAGAGCGGCCAGGCATTGGCGGCGATGGAGCGCATTGTCGAGGGCCAGGGCCGCAACCCCACGCGCTACTCGCTGGGCGAACTGGTTGCCGAGGTGCCGGCCCCTGCCGACGGCACGGTCACGGCGATCGACTGCTATCGCATCGGCCGCATCGCGCGTCTGGCGGGTGCGCCCATGGACAAGGGGGCCGGCATCGATCTGCTGGCGAAGATCGGGGACCGCGTGATGCGCGGTCAGCCTCTCTATCGGATTCACGCCTGCTTCGCGTCGGACTTCCGCTTTGCTCACGACCTCGCCAGCGAGGACTGTGGCTATCGTCTCGACGGCGCGGCGACGACGGAATAGCGCCACTCGCTCGCCAGCCGAGGAACAAGCGGTCGGAACACCCCATGGCCATCACCCTCACCTTCGCGGGCGCGGCGGGCGGCGTCACCGGTTCCTGCTACAAGGTGACCCATCCGGGCGGCAGCTTCTTGGTCGATTGCGGCCTGTTTCAGGGACCCAAGACGCTCAAAGAGCTCAACTATGGCGGCTTCCCCTTCACGCCCGCGACCATCGACTTCGTGCTGCTGACCCACGCCCATGTCGATCATAGCGGCCTCCTGCCGAAGCTCATCAAAGCCGGTTTCGCGGGGCCGGTTTTGAGCACGGCCGGCACGCGCGACCTCCTGGCCTTCATGCTGCCCGACAGCGGCTATATCCAGGAAAGCGAGGTCGAGGCGCTCAACCGGCGCAATCTGCAGCGGGGCCGCCCGACGGTCGAGCCGATCTATACCCGCGCCGAGGCGGAGGCCTCGCTCAAGCGCCTGCGCCCCCTGCCCTACGACCAGTGGATCGACTGCGGCAAGGGCGTGCGCGCTCGCTTCTGGAACGCGGGCCACATCCTGGGCTCGGCCTCGATCGAGATCGATCTGCCGAGCGGGAAGGAGCGCCGCCCGCGCCTGCGCCTGCTGTTCTCGGGCGACATCGGGCCCCATCACAAGATGTTCCATCCCGATCCTTTGGCGCCCGGCAGCTGCGACTACCTCATCGTGGAGAGCACCTATGGCGACCGCGACCGCGAGGAGCTGACGCCCGCCGCGCGGCGCGCCCTGCTCGCGCGCGAAGTCCAGGCCGCCCTCAAACGCGGCGGCAATCTGGTGATTCCCGCCTTCGCCGTGGAGCGCACACAGGAGCTGCTGCTCGATCTGGCCCTGTTGTTCGCCGCCGGCGATCTTCCCAAGGTCCCGGTCTTTCTCGACTCCCCGCTGGCGATCCAGGCGACGCAAGCCTTCGTGGCCCATGCCCGGGGTCTCGAGGATGTGGGTAGCATCGCCAACCCGTTTCAGGCGCCCAACCTGCGCTACACCGAGACGGTGGAGCAGAGCAAGGCGATCGACCGGATCAAAGGCGGCGCCATCATCATCGCCGGAAGCGGCATGTGCGACGCAGGCCGCATCCGCTATCACCTCAAGCAGAATCTGTGGCGGCCCGATGCAACCGTGCTGTTCGTGGGCTACCAGGCGCCCGGCACGCTCGGCCACCTGCTGCAATCGGGCGTGGCCTCGGTACGCATTCAGGGCGAAGAAATCAGCGTGAGGGCGACCTTGCGACAGATCGAGGCCTATTCCGGCCACGCCGACCGCGGCGAGTTGATCGACTGGGTCAAGGAGCGGCTGCCGGTCGCCGGCGCGATCTTCCTCACCCACGGCGAACCTTCGGCCCTCGAAGGCATGCGCGACGGGCTCGTGGCGGCAGGCTGTGCCCCGGACGCCATCGTGATCCCCGGCCTCGACGACCGCTTCAGGCTCGTCGGCGGCCGCGCGCCCATGCCCGAGAAAGCGCCGCATCGGCTGGGCACGCCGCTGCCGCCGAAAAGCGACTGGCACAATGCCTACTCCGCGCTGGTGCTCGATCTGCAGCACAGGCTCCAGGAAATGCCGGACGATGCGGCTCGCGAAGACCTGATCGCACGGGTCAATCGTCTGCTGTTCCGACGCGAGCGTCATCGCTGAGGGTGCTGGCACCCGCGAGATCGGCGAGAGCCGAAGGCGCGGGGAAGGCTGGCACCGCCTTGCCGTGCCGAGGCCCGGCCGCGGGATCGCCGGTCCAGCAGCGGAAACCGTCTACCCTAACGGCTGCCGATGCGCCGCAAGGGTGCCTGGCCGACGCCGCCCCCGAGCGTCTTCACGAGACGCAACGCATCGACGGCATGGCCTTGGTTGCACAAGGATTGCACCAGGCCGTCCCTGCCGGGACTGACCACGAAGGCGCCGCGCGGCAAGTTGATCTGAACGGCACGAAAACCGCGCGAACGCGCAAGCGTCTCGAGGTTGATCAGCAGGAATTCGGCGATGCGGCTGCCGTCGAGCAGATCGACGGCGATCAGGTTGTCCACGGCAAGGCTCGGCCCGCGCTGCATATCCTCGACCCGATGGAAGCTGCACAGGCCGACGATATAGCCGCGCTCGTCTTGGACCAGAAGAATGCCCGCCGCTCCGTCGGAGCCGTCGGACTTGGCGGACTGCGCCGCCACGAAGGCGCGCCATCGCTCGAGCGATATTCCCGTCGCCGCTTGAGCCAGGGGGAACGCCTGGTCAGCCCGTGAGGTGTCCAGCAGTTGCGCCACCAACCGGTCAGTCATGGTAACCTTTGCAAACACCTTTCCCATCGGTGGCGATCTTGGGGCGGCGGCGAAAAATCGCGATGATCTGGATCAATACGCCGCGGCCCCCGGCCTGTGGCGCCAGTTGCGCCAACGGCTAATTGCGTCCATCATAAGACCTAGGCCCAGTCCGATAACGGGTGGCGGAACATGGGACGTGTCGATATGGCCCGGGCCAAGCCTGCCCCGGTGCAAAAACTGGGCAGCCCTTGCGCGGCCTGCGAAATCAGAACGATTGGCGTTTGCGGATCGCTCGAGCCCGAAGAGCTCGAGCGCATGCGGCGGATCGTCACGGAAGTGCAATTCCGGCCCGGTCAGCTGGTCTTCAGCGAGGGCGACCCCGCCGACAGCCTCTACAACGTCGTCTCGGGCGCGGTGAGGCTGACCAAGCTGCTGCCCGACGGCCGGCGTCAGATCACCGGCTTCCTGTTTCCGGGCGACTTCCTCGGCATCGCCCTCAACGCGACCTATGCCTATTCGGCGGAGGCCGTGGACAAGGCGAAGCTCTGCCGTTTCCCTCGGCGTGAAATGGAAGTGCTGCTCAAGGAGCTTCCGAACCTCGAGCACCGTCTCCTGGGCGAGGCCGCCAACGAGCTGGTGGCCGCCCAGGACCAGATGCTGCTCCTGGGCCGCAAGACGGCAAAGGAGCGCGTCGCCTCGTTCCTCGCCAGCCTGGCGCGGCGGGCCAAGCGGCGCGGCCGGCCGGACAATCCGGTGGCGCTGCCGATGAGCCGCACCGACATCGCCGACTTTCTCGGCCTCACCACCGAGACCGTCAGCCGGACATTCACCAAGTTGCGCGAAACCGGCGTCATCGCGCTCGAAGGCCGCGGCATGGTGAAGATCGTCAGTCCCGACGCGCTGGAGGATCTGGTTCAGGGCGGCGACGGCGACGAGGACTAGGCCGGTTAGTCCTAGCGCAGCATCGCTCGCCTCATCCTCCCGCCTTCACGAAGCCCGCTCATGCCTGCGCGAAGCCGGGGCTTCGCTCCGGCGAAGGCAGGTCGGCGGGCAAAGGAAGATCGACAAGCTCACGGCGAAGCTCCCATGCCGAGCTTGTCGGAACGCGCGGACCGAACAAACGCGTCTCGTCCCCCTTCGCCCGTGGTGCGGGCCCTCAAATGCGGCGCCGGGCCCAGGCCCTCGCCACCGCCTTCTCTCCCTCGACCATCAGGAACGTGACCGCCGCCGCCGCCAGCACGGGTCCCCAGCTCGCGGCCGGCAGCGCGGCCGTGGCGAACAACATCTGCAAGGGCGGCGCGTAGGTGAAGGCGAGCTGCAGCACGAGGATCGCGGCCGCAGCCCACAGCGCGACGCGGTTGCCCTTGAGGGCCTGCGGACCCAGCATCGAACCGTCGATCGACCGGCTGTTGAAGAGATAGACGATCTCGATCGCCACCAGCCCGTTTACCGCAGCGGTCCGCGCCAGCGCGACGTCGCTGCCCCGTTCGATCTCCCAAAGGAACAGGCCGAAGCAGCCGACCAGCATGAGCACCGTGACGAAGGCGATGCGCCAGATCAGCCGTCGGCTCAACAGCCCCTCGCTCCGCGGCCGCGGCGGCCGGCGCATGATGGCGGCCTCGGCCGGCTCGAAGGCGATGGCGAGCGTGAGCGTCACTTCGGTGACGAGATTGATCCACAGGATCTGGAGCGGCGTGATCGGCAACGTGACGCCCCACAGCACCGCCGCCACGATCGCCGCTGCTTCGCCGCCATTGGTGGGCAGGAGATAGGCGAGGGTCTTCTTCAAGTTCTCGTAAATGGTGCGGCCCTCCTCCACTGCCGCCGCGATGGTGGCGAAGTTGTCGTCGGTGAGCACGAGCTGGGCCGCCTCCTTGGCTGCCTCGGTGCCGCCCAGCCCCATCGCCACGCCGACATCGGCGCGCTTCAGCGCAGGCGAATCGTTGACGCCGTCGCCCGTCATCGCCACCACGGCGCGGGCGGCTTGAAGCGCCTCCACCAGCCGAAGCTTGTGCTCCGGGCCGGTGCGCGCAAACACGTCGACGTCGCGCGCCAGCTGTGGCAGCTCCGTCGCCGGCACCCGATCCAGATCCGCGCCGGTAGCCACGCGCGCCGTCTCGGTGAAGCCCAGCCGTTCGGCGATGGCCCGTGCCGTCTCGGCATGATCGCCGGTGATCATCTTCACGCGAATTCCGGCCGAGCGGCATTGCGCGATGGCGGCGATCGCCTCGGGGCGCGGCGGGTCGGTCATGCCGGCGAGCCCCAGCATGGTGAGCCCCGCTTCGCCCCGGTCGCGGCGCTCCAGGATCTCGAGCCCGCCGCCCTCCCGCGACGCGAAAGCAAGAACGCGGTGGCCACGGCGCGCCAACCGATCGACCCACTCTTCCCACCAGGCCCGATCCGGCACACCGGGAGGAAATGCGCAGAGATCGAGCACCCGCTCGGGCGCGCCCTTCACGTAGAGCCGCCGGCTGCCATCGGCTGTCTGGTGTAGCGTCGCCATGAAGCGCCGCTCGGACAGGAAAGGGAGAAAATCGAGCCGCGGCAACGCGCGCTCCTCGTCGGCGCGCCGGCGGCCGGCCTTGTGCCCCAGCACCAGCAGCGCGAGCTCGGTCGGGTCGCCCTCGAGGCGAGGCTTGTCGCCGTGCAGATCGAGATACGCATCGTTGCAGAGCAGTGCGGCGCGCAGCAGCTCGCCCAGCTCGGCGGGTAGAGCCCGCGTATCGAGCCGCGCGCCGTCGACCATGAAGCCGCCTTCCAGCGCATAGCCCACCCCGCCGATCTCGACTGGCCCGGTCGCCGCGACGACAGTCTCCACCATCATCTCGTTGCGCGTGAGAGTGCCGGTCTTGTCCGTGCAGATCACGCTCACGGCGCCGAGCGTCTCGACTGCGGGCAGCCGGCGCACGATGGCCCGTCGGCGCGCCATGCGCTGCACGCCGATGGCGAGCGCGATGGTGACGATGGCGGGCAGGGCCTCCGGCACGGCCGCCACGCCGAGCCCCACCGCTGCCAGAAGCATTTCGGCGTGATCGTAGTCGCGCCAGAAGACGCCAGCCGCAAACACCGCGACGGCGAGTGCCAGCACGACATAGGTGATCACGCGCCCGAACCGGGCGAGTTGTTCGGCGAGCGGCGTGGTTGTCGGCTCGATGCCGGCGAGCAGACGCCCGATACGCCCTGCCTCGGTATGGGCTCCCGTCGCCACGACCACGCCGATGCCGTGGCCATGCGTCACCAGCGTGCCGGCATAAGCCATCGAGGCGCGCTCGGCCAGCATCGTTCCCTCCTCGACCGGCACCGCCTGCTTCTCCACCGGCGCCGATTCGCCGGTCAGCGCCGCCTCCTGGGTTCTAAGCGCGCGCGTCTCGATAAGGCGAAGATCGGCGGAGAGGCGGTCGCCCGGCTCGAGCAAGACGATGTCGCCCGGCACCAGCGCTTCGGCGGGAATCTTGCGCGGGCGGCCGTCGCGCAGCACGGTCGCGCTCAGCGCCAGAAGCTCGCGGATGGCGGCCAGCGCATGCTCGGCCCTGCCCTCCTGCAGAAAACCGATGATGGCATTGATCGCGACGACGCCGAGAATCACCGCGAAGTCGAGCCAACGGCCGATGGCCGCGGTCACGATCGCCGCCGCCAGCAGCACATAGATCAGCAGGCTCCGGAACTGATCCAGCAGGCGGCGCCAAGCCGGTCGCCCCGGCAGCTCGGGCAAGCGGTTCGCGCCGAAGACTGCGAGCCGCCGCTCGGCCTCGGTCACGCTCAAGCCTTCGCGACGGGCGCCCAACCGAGCGAGGCAGCTTTCGGCGGTCAGCGCATGCCAGGGTTGCACCGGTTCGCCGGGTACGCCGGATTCGTCACGATGTTCTGGATTTGCCATGAAACCGACGCGATCCTGATATCGTCTGGTTGCCGCGCCGGCTGTGGCGCCCATACATCACGGATGGTCTCTACATCACGAATGATGACGTCGATTCATGCCTTGATCCAGCGCAACGCGGCGGGTCGGCGCCTCGAGCATAAGTTGCCTCCGCCGTCCCGTCGGTGCAGACAAGCCAGGACATCATGACCATCCGCAACTTCGACAAGCTGATGAAGCCCGGTAGCGTGGCCCTGATCGGTGCCAGCCCTCGGGCCGGCAGCGTCGGCGACGTGATCACGCGCAACCTGCTGCGCGGCTTCAAAGGCCGCATCGGCCTGGTCAATCCGCGCCATGCCGACATCTCCGGCCACAAGGTCGCGCCGAGCGCCAAGGCGCTGGGCTTCGTTCCGGACCTCGCGGTGATCGCCACCCCTGCCGCGACCGTTCCCGGAATCGTGGCGGAGCTGGGCGAGATCGGCTGCAAGGCGGCAGTCGTCATCAGCGACGGCTTCGGCAACAGCGAGGAGGGCAAGGCACGCACCCAGGCGATGCTGGACGCGGCGCGGCCCCACCTGCTGCGCGTCGTCGGTCCCAACTGTGTCGGGCTCATGGTTCCGCCGATCAATCTCAATGCCAGCTTCGCGCATCTGGATCCGGCTGCAGACTCCATCGCCTTCCTGTCGCAGTCGGGCGCGATCATCACCTCGGTCATCGACTGGGCCACGCCGCGCGGCCTGGGCTTCTCCTGCCTGGTCTCGATGGGCGAGATGGCCGATGCCGATTTCGGCGACATGCTCGACTGGTTTGCCGGCGACCCCGGCACGAGCGCGATCCTGCTCTATGTCGAGGCGGTCACGAACGCACGCAAGTTCATGTCGGCCGCGCGCATCGCGGCGCGCAGCAAGCCTGTCATCGTCATCAAGGCCGGCCGCTATGCCGAGACGGCCAAGGCAGTCGCCTCGCACACGGGAGCCATGGCGGGCGCCGACGCGGTCTACGATGCGGCCTTCCGGCGCGCCGGCATGCTGCGCGTCTTCAGCCTCGACGAGCTGTTTGCCGCGGCGGAGACGCTGGGTAGCGGCCGGCGCATCGCCGGGGACCGGCTCGCCATTCTCACGAATGGCGGCGGTGTCGGCATCCTCGCCACCGACGAGCTGGCCGCCCAGGGCGGCAAGCTGGCGGAGCTCTCGCCCGACACCATGGCCACGCTCGAGGCAGCACTGCCGCCCACCTGGTCGCACGGCAACCCGGTCGACATCGTCGGCGACGCGCCGCCCGAACGTTACGCCAAGGCCATCGCGCCGCTCCTCACCGACCCGGGCTCGGACGTGCTGCTGATCCTCAACTGTCCGACCGCCGTGTCGCCCAGCGTGAAGGCGGCGGCCACGGTGATCGAAGCGATCAGGGGTGCCCGCCGTCCCGTGCTGGCGAGCTGGATCGGGGAGCAGGACGCGCGGGATGCGCGCCGACTGTTCGCGGCGGCACGCATCCCGCACTACGACACCCCGGAGCAGGCCGTCCGCGGTTTCATGCATCTGGTTCGCTACCGGCGCAACCAGGACATGCTGATGCAGACCCCGCCGTCGGTCCCGGAGCGCTTCGTGCCCGATCTCGACAGCGCGCGCGCGATCGTCGCCAACGCGCTGAAGGAAGACCGCCCGCTGATCCAGGGGCCGGAGGCGCAGGCCGTGCTCAAGGCCTTCGCCATCCCGACCGTGGAGAGCGTGATCGCCGCGACCGGCGCCGAAGCGGCCGAGGCACAGAGGCGCATCGGCCGGCCGGTGGCGCTCAAGATCCGCTCGCCCGACATTTCTCACAAATCGGATGTCGGCGGCGTGGCCCTCAACCTCGAGACGCCGGGCGAGGTCGCCGCGGCCGTCATCGCAATGCGCGAACGCGTCGCCCGGATCAAGCCCGAGGCACGGATCGAGGGCTTCACCGTCGAGCCGATGATCTCGCGTGCGGCGGCGCACGAGCTGATCCTGGGGCTCGCCGACGATCCGACCTTCGGCCCCATCGTGCTGTTCGGCGCCGGCGGCACTGCGGTCGAGGTGCTGGGCGACCGCGCCATCGCGCTCCCGCCGCTGAACATGATGCTGGCCCACGAGCTGATGTCGCGTACGCGCATCTACCGCTTGCTGCAGGGCTATCGCGACCGGCCGGCAGCCGATCTCGACGCCATCGCGCTAACCCTGGTCAAGCTGTCGCAGATCGCCGTCGACCTGCCGGAAGTGGTCGAGCTCGACGTCAACCCGCTGCTCGCCGACGACAAGGGCGTGATGGCCCTCGATACGCGCATCCGCCTCGAGCGCGCGGCGCGGCCCGGACCGGCGCGGCTCGCCATCCGCCCCTACCCGCGCGAGCTGGAAGAGCCTTTCGTCATGCCGAACGGCCAGGGCGTTCTGCTGCGCCCCGTCCTGCCGGAGGACGAGCCCAGGCTCGCCGACACGTTCGCCAAGATGTCGCCGGAAGCGGTGCGCATGCGCTTCTTCGCGCTGGTCAAGGCGCTTCCGCATGATCTCGGCGCCCGCCTGACCCAGCTCGACTACGAGCGCGAGATGGCTTTGGTGCTCGCCACGCCCGACAAGCCCGGCGAGGCCGAGATCTTCGGCGCGGTGCGCATCAGCGCCGACCCCGACAACGAGAACGCCGAATTCGCGATCGGCGTGCGCGACGACTATGCGGGAAAGGGCGTAGGCACCCGGCTCATGGAGAAGATCATCGCCTACGCGAAGGGCCGGCGCCTGCTACGGATCTTCGGCATCATCCTGGCGGAGAACGCGGTGATGATCGATATCTGCCAGCGGCTCGGCTTCCGCATCGAGCCCATAGCCGGCCGTCCCGAGGTGGTGCGAGCCACGCTCGAGCTGGGGCGGACGACGGCGGCTCGGGGAGCAGAACACTAGCGGCCGTAAAAAAAGCGGCTTCTCGGCGATACCCGGCGGCTGGCGGGCCTTGAGAGCCCGTTGATCGAGGTCAAGGCGGATGATTGGCCTGTGTGCAAATCGTCGCACAAGGAATGCTCGCGTCGGCCCAGCTTGTGACGGCTCGGGCCGATGCCGCGCCCATCGGTGTGATAGGTTCGCACATGCAGAGGGCGCCACGGAGGCCGGAAAGGGAGGATTGGCTCATGAAGATTCTCGTCGCTTCCGATCTGACCGCCCGCTCCGACCGGGCGCTCGCGCGAGGGTTCATGCTGGCCCGCGAATTGAAGGGCGAGCTTCGGGTTGTGCACGTCGTTCAGGCCGACCTTCCCGAAGAGTTCCGTGAGCACGCCACCGAGTGGGCCAGAAGCGCGTTGCAGCGGGAGACGGAACGTCTCGGCGAAGAGACCGGGATCAAGGCAGCAATCGATGTTTTCGCCGGACATCCCCGATCGGACATCGCCAGATTGGCGGCCACCGACGCAGCCGATTTGCTGGTTCTTGGCGTGCACGATCAGTGCGCGCCGGGATCGAAAACTTTCCAGGAGACCACGGCAGGCAATGTCCTGAGGTCGAGCCTCGCACCCGCGCTGCTCGTACGCGACGAAGCTGACATGCCTTACCAGCGCGTCGTCATCGGGGTCGATTTCTCCATGTTCTCCCGCGCCGCCATTCGCCAAGCGCTGCAGATCGCCCCCGCTGCCGACATCCATTTGGTTCACGCCTACCACGTACCGTTCCAGGGATTTCTAGGCAGCGAAAGCTTCCGCGAGCAGTTCGCTTACGGGCAGCGGCTGGAACTGGACGCGTTCCTGAAGGAAGAGATGGAAGCCGTGGAAAGGCGGGCGCGAGAACTCGGCTGTGTCCCCGGTTCTCTCCAGACGACCATTCAGGAAGGCGAGCCGCGCGAGGTCCTGCGCTCCTCGTGCAAGCGCGTGGAGGCCGATCTGCTCGTGATCGCCACGCACGGCAGAGCCGGCCTTTCCCGGGTGGTATGGGGCAGCGTCGCGGCCGATCTCTTCAACGACCCGCCCTGCGACGTGCTCGTCATCAGGCCATTTTGAGAATGCCGGAATACGCGGGACTCAGAAAAGACCGTCGTGCCCGATGCGCTCTCTGCCGGACGCTCTCTGGCCATCCGTCGCTGCGGCTAGGAGCAGGAGGGCGAGCCTCCGGTTTTTCCCGTCGCACCGATATTGAGTCCCGCTGAACCATGCACGGACAATGGGGGACGAGAACCGGCTTCACTCTTGCCTCGATCGGGGCGGCCGTCGGCCTCGGCAACATCTGGCGTTTCGCCTATGTCGCCGGCGAAAACGGTGGCGGGGCGTTTCTCGTGGTCTACATTCTGCTGGTCGTCGCGATCGGCATTCCGCTCGTGGTGGCGGAGCTTGCCGTCGGCAAGCGCGGCGCCGCGGACGCCGCCACCGCGTTCGAAGCGCTCGCGCCGCACTCGATCTGGCGACATGCCGGCTGGCTCGGTATCGCCGCGGCGGCGCTCATTCTCAGCTACTACAGCGTCATCGCCGGCTGGGCGCTGCGCTATTTCGCAGCGTCCTTGACCGGCGCTCTCTGGGCGGGCGCCAGCGAGGGATTCGGGGGCTATTTTTCCCGTTTCATCGCGAACGCAGGCGAACCGATCTACTGGCAGCTCGCCATGATGCTGGCCAGCATGCTGGTCGTCGCCGGCGGGATCGCACGTGGAATCGAACGGGTCAATCTCGTCTTGATGCCGGTCCTGGCAGCGATCGTGATCGCCCTGGCGGCCCACGCCCTTACCCTGCCGGGCGGAGGACGCGGCCTGTCCTTTTTGTTCGCGCCCGAATGGAGCGCCGCCGCCGATCCGCAGGTCATCCTCGCGGCGCTCGGACAGGCTTTCTTCTCGATCGGGGTCGGAATGGCCGTGTTCGTCACCTACGGCTCTTACATGCGACGGGACTTCGGGATACTGACCTCGGCAGTGATTATCGTTCTCGGCGACACGATGTTCGCGATCGTAGCCGGATTGGCGATTTTCCCCGCCGTTTTCACCTTTGGCAGCAATCCGGCGGCTGGGCCCGAGCTCGCGTTCATCACGCTTCCCCAGGTCTTCCTGGCAATGCCTGGCGGAAAGCTCGTGGGCCCGGTTTTCTTCTTTCTCTTGAGCGCGGCCGCACTGACCTCGATGATCTCCCTGCTCGAAGTGCCCGTCGCCGCCGCGGTTCATCGGCTGAAGATCAATCGCTGGAGCGCCGTCGCCGCGCTGGGGTCCGCAATCGCGCTGGCAGGCGTGCCATCGGGATTGAGTTATGGCCTGCTGCGCAACACATCGGCTCTCGGGCAGCCGATCCTCGATGCCGTCGACCATACCGTATCGAATTTTCTCCTGCCGCTTTCCTCCCTGGCACTGACAATCTTTGCCGGATACGTGGTGCCGGGCAGGACGAGAGACGAGCTTGTAATGGCGGGTGATCGCATGCCCGGCAAGGCCTTCATCTGGGCGTGGCGCGTCGTTCCCGTGTTCATCATCGGGCTGATCGTATTTCGGTTCTTTCCATAGGTATCACCGAAAATTCGACCTGCCGCGAGGCGCGGCCCGGCATGCGCGCAGGCCGGCGCGTGGTGCCGGTGCCTGGCGACGGCACGTTCCTGGGCTTGCCGCGTCGTCCCGCAGCGGCCAAGATGCCGTTCAGAGCACGGTCCTCGCGCCCGAAACGTCACTCCGGTCGCTGCCACGAAACCATGATCCTCACCATTCCCGATGTGATGTCGCCGGCCGAGATCCAGGAGCTGCGCGCGCTGATCGCCGTCAGCGCCTTCGAGGACGGCACCGCCACCGCCGGCTTGCAGGCCAAACGCGTGAAGAAGAACGAGCAGGTCGCGCGCGACGACCGGCGCAGACCCGAGATCCAGAAGCGCGTGCGCGAGGCGCTGATGCGCAGCACCGAGTTCAGGCGCGCGACGTTGCCGAAATCGATACGACCCTGCCTCATCAGCCGCTATCGCCCCGGCATGCAATACGGCCGGCATGTGGACAATGCGATCATGGGGGCCGAAATCCCGGTGCGCAGCGACATCGCGACGACGCTGTTCCTGTGCGAGCCCGTCGATTACGAAGGCGGCGAGCTGGTGATCCACGGAACCTTCGGGCAGCAGGAGGTGAAGCCGCCGCAGGGATGGGCGGTGGTCTATCCCGCCTCGAGCCTGCACGAGGTGAGGTCGGTGACGAAAGGCGAACGGTTGTGCGCCGTCACCTGGGTCGAGAGCCTGGTGCGCGATCCGGCCCGGCGCGAGCTCCTCTACGATCTCGACAGCGTGCGCCGGCGTCTGGTGGAGAAGCAGCCCGACGCCGAGGAGGCCTATCTCGTGCAAAAGAGCCACGCCAACCTGTTGCGCATGTGGGCGGAGACCTGAACCGGCCGTGAGCAGTCCTTCCGGCAACGGCGGTTCGAAGCCGGATTGGCAGCCCGCGCTCTACAAGCGCTTCTCGGGCGAGCGCGAGCGGCCGGCGCTCGACCTCATTGCCCGCATCCCGCTCGAGCGGCCCGGCTTCCTCTGCGATATCGGCTGCGGTGCCGGCAATGTGACGGCGCTGCTCGAGGCGCGGTGGCCGGAGACACGGATTCTCGGCATGGACAGCTCGCCGGCCATGCTCGCGGCGGCGCGCAAGGCGCTGCCCGATATTGGCTTCGTGCTGGGCGACGCGGCCAACTGGTGCCCGCCCGAGCCGGCCGACCTGCTGTTCGCCAACGCGGTCTTCAACTGGCTACCGGATCACGGGCGCCTGCTGCCGCGTCTGACGGACACCCTCAAGCCCGGTGGTGTGCTCGCGGTCCAGATGCCGCGCAATCATGACCGGCCCTCGCATCGGCTGATGATCGAGACGGCCATGAGCGGACCATGGCGCGCCCGGCTGGCATCGCTCGTCGATGCCGCGCCGCCGGTGGCCGAGCCCGCCGTCTATGCGCGCATCCTGGGGTCCCTCACCCGCACGCTCGACATCTGGGAGACCGACTACCTGATGCGCCTCGAAGGCGAAAACCCGGTCGTCACCTGGATGCAAGCGACGGCCCTGCGCCCCTTCCTCGAACCGCTCGACGACACCGAACGCGCGGCCTTTCTGGCCGACTACGCCGCGCGCATCCGCGCCGTCTACCCGCCCGAGGCGGACGGGCGAACCCTGTTTTCTTTCCGGCGGCTCTTCATCGTCGCGACGCGGCCCTGAACCGGCTGGGGGCCGGCGCCGGCGCCCACCGCCTTGCCGGAAACCGACGATGCCTGGTCGGATTCCCTCAACTCGGGCCCGGCTCCCGTGCTACATCCCTGCACCACGATTTGCGGGAGGACCATCCATGGAGAATCCGGTCAAGACCGTCAGGCGCGGCCATGTGCTCGAGATCACGCTCGACCGGCCGAAGGTCAACGCCATCGACATCCACACCAGCCGCGCGCTGGGCGCCGCCTTCGTCGAGCTGCGCGACGATCCGGATCTGCGCTGTGGCATCGTCACGGCTGCGGGCGAGCGCATCTTCTGCGCCGGCTGGGACCTCAAAGCCGCGCACGAGGGCGAGCAGGTCGGGCGCTGGTGGCATCTCGACTACGGCCCCGGCAAGTTCGCCGGGCTGACGGAACTGTGGGACCTCAACAAGCCGGTGATCGCCGCGCTCAACGGCCACGCGCTCGGCGGCGGCTTCGAGCTCGCCATCGCCTGCGACCTCATCATCTGCGCCGAGCATGTCGAGTTCGCCCTGCCGGAGCTTCCGATCGGCATCATCCCGGATTCGGGCGGCATCCAGCGCGTGCCGCGCCGGCTGCCACACAACATCGCCATGGAGCTGCTGCTCTTGGGCCGGCGCATGCCGGCGGCCGAGGCCAAGCATTACGGCATGGTCAATGCGATCGTGCCCAAGGAGAAGCTGATGGAGACGGCGCGCGAATGGGCCGACAAGATCGCCTCGGGCGCGCCTTTGACCATCCAGGCGCTCAAGGAGGCGATCCGCGAGTTCGACGGGCTCTCGATCCGCGAATCCTTCGAGCTCACGCGCAAGGGCGTGCTCAAGATGTACGAGCGCGCGCTCGATTCCGAGGATGCACGCGAAGGCGTGCGCGCCTTCGCCGAGAAGCGCCCGGCGGTGTTCAAGGGAAGGTAGTTCAACACCCCTCCCCCTACCCCTCCCGCCCGCGGGCTTCGCCCGCCGGGGAGGGGGTCAGTTTTTCTTCACCCTCTCCCCTTGCGGGAGAGGGTGGCGAGCGAAGCGAGCGGGTGAGGGGTTGCAGCGCCTACCCCTCGTGCGGGCGCAGCAGCGCGCGGCTGATGATGTGGCGCTGGATCTCCGAGGTGCCGTCCCAGATGCGCTCGACGCGCGCGTCGCGCCACAGCCGCTCGACGCCGACCTCCTCCATCAGCCCCATGCCGCCGAAGATCTGCACGGCGTGGTCGGTCACGCGCGCCAGCATCTCGGTCGCGTAGAGCTTCGCCATCGCGTAGTCCTGGTCCTGCGCCGTGCCCTGGTCGGTCTTCCAGGCCGCGGCCAGCACCAGGTACTCGGCCGCCTGGATCTCGGTCGCCATGTCGGCGAGCTTGAAAGAGGTGCCCTGGAACTTGCCGATGGTCTGGCCGAACTGCTTGCGGGTGGCGGCCCATTGCGTCGCCATCTCCAGCGCCTTCTGCGCCCGTCCGATGCATTGCGCCGCCACCGTCAGCCGCGTGGCGCCGAGCCAGGTGTTGGCGACGTCGAATCCCTTGTGCTCCTCGCCCAACACCTGGTCGATCCCGAGCTTGCAGTCGGTGAAGACCAGCTCGCAGTGATGGAAGCCGCGATGGGAGACCGAGCGCGGTCCCTTGCGCACCTCGAGGCCCGGCGTGTCCTTGTCCACCAGGAAGGAGGTGATGAGCTTCTTCGGGCCTCGGGGCGTCGTCTCCTCGCCGGTCGAGGCGAACAGCACGATGAAGTCGGCAACGTCCGCATAGGAGATGAAGTGCTTGGTGCCGTTGACCACGTAGTGGTCGCCCTCGCGCACCGCGCGCGTCTTCATCGAGCGCAGATCGGAGCCCGCGCCGGGCTCGGTCATGGCGAGGCACTCGACGCGCTCGCCGCGGATCGCGGGCTTCAGATAGCGCTCGATCTGGTCGCCGGTGCAGGCGCGCAGGATGTTGGAGGGCCGCGCCACCGCATATTGGAGCGCGAAGGAGGCGCGGCCGAGCTCGCGCTCCATGAGCGCGAGCGAGACGTGATCGAGCCCGCCCCCGCCCAGCTCCAGCGGCATGTTGGCGGCATAGAAGCCCGCTTCGAGGGCGCGCGCCTTGATCTGGGCGATCAGCTCGGGCCGCACCGCGTCGTCGCGCTCGACCTCGTCCTCGTGAGGCGCGAGCTCGGCCTCGACGAAGGCGCGCGCGCTCTCGACCAGAAGCTGCTGCTCGGTGCTCAGTCCAAAGTCCATGTCCTGGGCCTTCCCTCGGCTTTATCCCGATGTCATGCCCGGGCTCGACCCGGGCGTCCAGTGGACTGGATCGCCGGGTCAAGCCCGGCGATGACAGAAAGTGGTGGGCGCGGTGAAACCTAACTGTTCCACACGATCGACGTTCGGCTCTGCTTACCTTGCCTCGGGCATGGCGATGCGCCGACCCGACCATCGGGCTGGCGGCAGCGCTTCATGCGCCGCGCCGATGGCCGCAACCTTCTCTGCCACCTCGGGCCGGAATGGCGCGGAGCGGCGCGCCGCCGTATCGACATGAATCTGCATCGTCTCCATGGCGGCGACCGGCTCGGTGCCGTCCGACAGGAACATCTCGTGATAGAGCTGGATGCGTTTGGCGTCGTGCCTGACGATGCGGCTCTCCACCCGCACCACCGCGCCGACCTTCACCTCGCTCAGATAGTTGACGTGGTTCTCGAGCGTGAAGAGCGAGCAGAGCGTGCGCCGGCGGGTGGCGTCGTCGAGACCGATATAGTCCATGAAGGCGTCGGTCGCATGGCTGAAGATGAGCACGTAGTAGCTCTCGTTCAGATGCCCGTTATAGTCCGCCCATTCCGACTGGACGGTCTCGCGGTGGAGCCGAAGCGGCGCCTCGTGCGTCATCTCAATCCCCCGGCTGCATGCCGTACTTGGCCTTGACGCGGCTGATCGCCTCCATCACCTCGATGATGCAGTCGTTGCGGAAGCGCTCGAGCTCCTTGACCGAGCGGCCCTTGGCCTGGGCCGTGGTGCCGCCGGCGACCTTGTCGATCAGCTCCTGCGTCAGCTCCGGCGCCTCGAGCTTGGTCCAGGGCAGCTTCAGCGCCGGACCGAACTGCGCCATGAAGTGATGCATGCCCGCGTCGCCGCCGGCGATGTGGTAGATCATCATCTGGCCCATGTAGGAGAAGCGGATGCCGGGGCCGAAGCGCATGGCGTCGTCGATGTCGGCCGTGGTGGCCACGCCGTCGTTGATGAGATGCAGCGATTCGCGCCACACCGCCTCGAGCAGACGGTCGGCGACGAAGCCCTCGATCTCCTTCTTGACCCGCAGGGGCCGCATGCCGAGCCATTCGTAGAAGGCGCAGGCGCGATCGACCGAGCCCGGCGCCGTCTTCTTGCCGCCCAATACCTCGACCAGCGGCAAGAGATAGACCGGGTTGAAGGGATGGCCGACCACGAGGCGCTCCGGATGCTTGCATTCCTTCTGCATGTCGGAGGGCAGAAGGCCCGAGGTCGAAGAGCCGATCACGACGTCCGGGCGCGCGGCGGCGTCGATCTGCTTATGCAGCTTGATCTTGAGCTCCAGCACTTCGGGTGCCGACTCCTGCACGAAGTCGGCGGCGCCCACGGCCTCCTCGACCGTCTTCACGAATTTGAGCCGCCTCAGATCGGCGCCGGGCTTGAGCCCGACGCGGATCAGGGCCGGCCAAGCGTTCTCGACCGCGGCCTTGAGCTTGGCCTCCGCATCCTTGCCGGGGTCCCAGGCGACCACGTCGAGCCCGTTGGCGAGGCAGCGCGCGGCCCAGCCCGCACCGATGACGCCCGTGCCGACGACGGCGACGGTCTTGATGGCTTCGGCCATGAGAGATCCTTCCCTACTCTTCCGGTGACGCGGCCGCTCAGCGGCGCTTCTTGAGGCCGAACTTCTTGCGCGCCTCGTCCGGCGTGAGCGTGCGCGCGCCCATCATGGCGAGGATCTTGACGGCCCGATCGACCAGCGTGCCGTTCGAGGCATAGACGCCCTTGTCGAGCCAGATATTGTCCTCGAGCCCGACGCGCACATTGCCGCCCAAGAGCGCCGCCTGCGCCACCATCGGCATCTGGTTGCGGCCGATGCCGAAGCCGGACCAGTTGGCGCCGGGCGGCAGATTGTCCACCATCGCCTTCATCGTGGTGGTGTCGGCCGGCGCGCCCCACGGAATGCCGAGGCAGAGCTGGAAAAGCGGCGGCGCGTCCAGGAGCCCCTCCTTCAGCATCTGCTTGCCGAACCAGAGATGGCCGGTGTCGAAGCATTCGAGCTCGGGCTTCACACCCAGCTCCTGGATGCGCTTGGCGCCCTTGCGCAGCATCACCGGCGTGGAGACATAGATCACCTCGCCGTCGCCGAAATTGAGCGTGCCGCAATCGAGCGTGCAGATCTCGGGCAGGATCTCCTCGACATGAGGCAGGCGCTCGAGCGCGCTGACGAGGTCGGTGGCCGGACCGGGCTTGGTCGGGTTGGCGTCGTTCACCTCGAGGTCGCCGCCCATGCCCGCCGTCAGGTTGATCACCACGTCCGTGTCGGAGGAGCGGATGCGGTCCACCACCTCCTTGTAGTGCTCGACGGTGCGGGCACCCTTGCCGGTCTCGATGTTGCGTACATGGATATGGGCGATGGCGGCTCCCGCCTTGGCCGCCTCGATCGCCGCGTCGGCGATCTGCTTGGGCGTGACCGGTATGGCCGGATGCTTGCCGACCGTATCGCCGGCGCCGGTGACGGCGCAGGTGACGACGACCTCGTAGTTCATGGAAGGCTCCTCCCTCGCAAAGCCGCGGATTCGACGTTGGCCGCGATGGTCGGCTCGCCCCGGGTCGCTCGCTTGATAAAATCCGCCATCGGTATGATGAATACCGACAGACCGCTCGCGGGGCCGCCGAGCGCCTACCGCCCCGCCCGCTCGCCGCTCGGCGCCTGCCCGGCCCAGGCGCGGTAGCTGCGCGAGAAATGCGCGGCCGAGCCGAAGCCGCAGGCGACCGCCACCTCGACCACCGGCATCTCGCTATATTGCAGCAAGGCGCGGGCGCGCTGCAGCCTCAGATCGAGATAGTAGCGCTGCGGCGTGGTCTTGAGATGGCGGCGGAAGAGCCGCTCGAGCTGGCGCTGCGAGAGCCCGGCAGCGCGCGCCATCTGCTCGGCGTCGAGCGGCTCCTCCAGATGCTTTTCCATGAGCGCGATGGCGCGCCCCAGCCCGGCATGGGCGACACCCTGGCGCGCCGCCGGCTCCATGCGCTGCCGGTCCTGCGGATCGCGGATGCGGGCGTGGATGAACTGCTCGGAGACGGCCGTCGCCAGCCGGTGGCCGTGCCGGCGCGAGATCACGTGCAGCATCATGTCGAGCGCCGCCGTCCCGCCGGCGCAGGTGAGCCGGTTGCGGTCGATCGCGAACAGGCCGGCATCGACCTCGACCTTCGGGAACTGCTCGCGAAAGCTGTCGAGGCTCTCCCAATGCGTGGTGGCGCGGTAGCCGTCGAGGAGCCCGGCACGCGCCAGCACGAAGCTGCCGGTGTCCATGGCGCCGAGTTCGACGCCGCTGCGATCGAGACGGCGCAAACCGTCGCGGATGCGCCGGTCGTAGCCCCGCTCCGGCTCGAAGCCGGCGCAGACCACGACCATGCTGTAGCGGGTACCGGCCCGCGTGAGCTGCGCCAGGCTGCGGTCGGCGACGAGCGCCATGCCGTTCGAGGCCGCAATCGCGCTGCCATCGGACGAGACGATCTCCCAGCGATAAAGCTCGGCGCCGGCGAGCCGGTTGGCCACGCGCAAGGGCTCGATGGCCGAGACGAAGGCCATCATCGAGAATTTGGGCAAAAGCAAGAACCCCAAGGTTTCGGGCAGATCGGTCGAAGCGGCGAGGGCGGACATGAGCCAAGCCTTTGTCGGTTATCGTCATATAGCGGCGGATTTCATCAAGAGTCAAAGGCGCCTCGCCGCCAACCTGCGCATGGCCGCGAGAACCGATACGGCAAGGGTCGGAGCGTTCGCCGCCCCGACGCTCCCTAGACTGCCTCCACCGAAGGGGCCCATCGGCCCCGCCTTTGATCTCGATGGAGCGTCATGATGAGCGCTATGGCAATGTCAACCGATCGTGCCTCGCCCGCGTTCCGCAGCGACGACGAACGCTGGGAGGCGGTATTGCGGCGCGATCGCGCCGCCGACGGCGCGTTCTATTTCTCGGTGCGGACAACCGGGGTTTATTGCCGACCCTCCTGTTCGGCGCGTCTGCCGCGCCGCGAGAACGTCCGTTTCTACGCGGACCCTGCCGAGGCCGAGGGGGCGGGCTTCCGAGCTTGCAAACGCTGCAGACCCCGCTCGCTCGCGTCGGAACAAAAGCAACGCTGCGCCCGCGATGGCTGATATTCGGAAGCCCGTCGCAGCCGTCGATCAGGCGAGCGTCGCGCTGGGACGAGATAACCCCGCCTGGCCCGTCGCCACCCGGTTGTATAGGGGCTGCTCCGGAACCGCGCCGAGTTGAGCCGATGGGCGCCGGCGGACCGGCGCATTCGCATACCGGGGAGAGCCGCCGATATGATCGCGGCGTCGCTCGGACGGGCGCCGCTATCCAGTTACGCCGAACAGCGCATGCGCGGCAGGACCGGCCATTTCGGCGTTGGAATGCGTGGCGCCCGGAACCGTCGAGACATGCCATCTGAAGGGAACGCCGAGATCGGCCGCCTTGGCTCGCGCTGCCTCGAAGAAAGCCATGCCGCGGGCATAGCGATTGGGTCCTTGCTGCTCCGCCTGGGGCGTCGTGCGCAGCGTCGGATGCGTTGCATCCGTGTCCTGCGTCCCCAGCAGGATCGAATAGTCCCGTGCGAAGGCGGTCGCCAGGTCGGCATCGGTCAAGCGGGTGTCGGAGAGCCCATAGGGAAACGGAGTGTTGAAGTCGGGGAAAGTATACCAGCCGGCGTTGGCCGACACGGCCCGCTCGATCCGCGCCTCCGGCATGAACAAAACAAACCTATGTACGAATTGCGCGCCGGCCGAATGCCCATAGAGCAGATAGCCGGTCTGGGTGCCGCCAATCTCCTCGCGTACCTGGTCGAACAACTGCTCGATCCTGGTGAAGCTCCAATCCTGCGGCGGGATCGGTCTCCCCTTGGCATCGAACATGTTGCCCAGATTGTAGCCGCGCGATCCGGGGTAGTCCTGGAGGCTGAATTGAGGCACCAGAAGAAGCGCCCTCTCTTGCCGGGCATAGGGCACCCAGATGTCCCGATAGGTGTGCGCGTCCCGATCGATCCCGGGAAGAACGAAGAGAATGGGAGCGTTCTTGGCGAGATCCTCGGGCAGCCAATAGCGGACCGAGACGTCCTTGGCTTTGGTCAAGCGGAAAGTTCCGCGCCCGGGATCCAGGTTGACGCGCCGGGCCGTCGCCTTGGCGGGGGCAAGCGAGGACAGGAGACTGGCAGTCACGCCGCTCAAGACAGCCCGACGCGCCAGGGGATGGCCGAGAGGCGGCTCGGCAGAATCATCGTCCTTAGCCATGATCGATCCTCGTTAGGGGAAGAGGGTGGACATTGCCGGCAATGGCTGCCGATTTCGGGCCAGGACCGGCGAGTTCGGTCAAGCCGTCGGCGTCCAATCGCCAATACCTGGTTGCGCCGATCGGGTCGTGGTGCCGGTCGCCGACGGCGATCACGGTCATGGGTCGTGCCACCAGCGCGGCGCGCAGGGCCGACGCCGCTTCGGCATCGACGAGGAACGACGGATCGTCGATCAACAGCACGCTGGGCGCCGAAGCCAGGGCGCGCGCCAGCAGTATGCGTGCGCGCAAGCCATCCGGCAGGTTGCGGCCCCCGTCCTCGACGCGCCAGTTGCAGCCGGGTTCCAGCCCGGCCCCGATGCGACCGAGGCCGCAGAGTTCGACGATTTCGGTCACCCAAACCGAACTGCCGGGAGCCCGGCCGAGCCGAATGTTGTGGTCGATCGATCCGGAGACGAGCGGCAGGAGGGGCGACACGAGACGTACCGACCGGCTGAGGCTGCGCTGCGAATAGTGCCCGATCGGCCTTCCGTCGATCTCCACATGGCCGGCGGCCGGTTCGACCAGTCGGGCGAGAACGGCCAAGAGCAGCGATTTTCCTGCACCACTGGCCCCCGAGAGCAGCACCCGATCGTTCCTGTCGAGCTGCAATGAAATCGCGGGACCGCGGTCTGACAATCGCATGTCGGTGCAAGCGATGCGTGCCGGACCTTCGTCCGGCAGCTCCATGACGCCTGGGTCGCGGAGAGGTTTGAGGGAAAGAATGGTTTTCAAGCGCGCGCGCGCCTGGTCGAAGGTCAGCCGATATTCCCAGGCGATGGCGGCATGGCGCATCGCGACCGCCGCCTGTCCGAGCAGCACGGCCAAGGCCGCCATATCCGCCGGAGCGAGAGTACCGCCGCGCCAAGCCAGCCAGGCCACGAAGCCGGCGAGCGTGATCGGGAGGATCAGCTCCGCCAGCGCGCGCAGCGCGAAAAAGCGGGCTGTCCGACGGGCGAGAAGCCGACCCAACAAGCGGCCGTCGCGGCGCAGCTGCCTGCGCTCGGTCTTCGCTCGCCCCAGATGCCGAAATGTTGCAGCCGCCAGCAAGCGATCGCCCAAGCGGTTCGCCAGCCGGCCGCGCTGGAACCGGGCGTCCCGGACGCTTCGGCGCAGGGCCGGTGTCGCGCCCAGGCCAGCAAGCACACACAAACCCAGAGTAGCCGCAGCGATCGCCGCCGCGGGCAACGAAAACCAGGCGATGGCGATGAGCGTGGCCGCAAGCAAAATGGCGCTCACCACCAGTCGCGCGATGCCGAGGCTGACCCAGTTCTTGAGGGCGGCCAGGTCCCCGGTCAGGCGCACCATCATGGTTCCGTAGCGATAACGTTGCCGGGGTTCGAGGGGCAAGGCCATGATGCGCCCGAACAGACGGTCGCGCACGCGAACGACATAGTCCTGGCCGAGCGATTCGGCGTCGAACCCCTCGCGCCAGCGCAAGGCGAAAAGAAGCAGCGCCGCGCCCATGAGCACCGCCATCGGCAGCAGGCTCACGCCCACGCCAAGACCGCTGATCAGCCGGTGCAAGGCCCAGGAGGCAGCAAAGGTTGCCCCACCCTGGAACAGCCCGTTGCCAACCAGCGCCAGCAGGCGCCAGCGACGGGTACCGGCAACGATGCGCGGCAGATTCATTGGGCCAACCTTTGCCGGGCCGGCGCGATATTGCCGCTCAGGGAACCGACGATCGAGCGGGCGATCGTCGGATCGCACAGTTCTTCGATCCCGAAGGTCTTGAAACCGGCGCCGTCTTCAGCCTCGCGTCGCGCCAGGGGCGAGAGCGTCAGCATGCCGCCGATCCCCAAGAGATTGTAACCGAGGCGGATCAACCAGTTCCCGCCGTCCCGGGCGCCGCCAGCGTCGGAGGTGGCAAACATGACGGACTGGACCATCGAACGGAAAAACTCGGCCTTGAGCAGTGCCGCAGTTTCGCGCTGGAAGATGCCATCGGCAATTTCGGCTACGATGACCTCGCATTGTCCGGCCGCGAGCTGACCGAACAGCTTGTGCACGATCGTTTCGATCTCTTCCAGCGAACAAAGATAGGTCGAGGCATGGCCAGCGTCGGTGAAATCCAGCGCCATGTGCGCGCCGGCGTCGATCATTTTCCACAGATCGCCGCCCGCGCCGGTTCCGGTCAGCTTGGCCGCTCCGACCCTGAAGCCGGCTCGCGACAGGCCGTGAACGAGCGAGGCGGCCGTCGTCGTCTTGCCGGAATTCATCGAGGTTCCGGCGATCGCGATGATCGGTGGCAAGCTCGGCATGGCGACCGGAGCGACCGAATAGCTGGACAAGTTGATCGGCTGGCCGGACCGATCGGCGATCAGGCCGATCGGGGTGATCTCGGTCGGTCGGCGCACCTTCTCGTTCCAGCTCAGGGCCAGCGAGGCGATGCCTCCGGCCGCAACCATGTGGCAGGGCGACAGATCCTCGGGGATCTCCGCCTCGAACTGGTCGGGCGCATAGCGGTTCCCGTATGCGAGGAGGACCTCGTCCCGCGCAAACAAGTCGGCCAAGCGACCGTCGGTGCGCTCGATCCGCTTGTGATGTCCCAAGCGATCGACGCGCGCCAACACCAGGTCGCCGGCCTTTGGGAAAACCTCGCCCTCGACCATGAGCCGGAGGTCTTCCAGCGGAACGCGGCGGGTCGAAAACGCTCGCTTGATCCTTCGCAGCCGCGCTTCGCTAAGAACGGTAGCCAATGAACTATACATGCACTCCCCCCAACATGGCGACGTCACTGGCGCGAGCGAGGATCGGCCACACATCCGCTGAAGCGGACGGAATATCCGCCCCGCTCGCCCGCGCCCCTGGAACCCACCCACAGGACAACGCTTGACGGGGCGCTTTATTCCAGATCCTGCCATCCCGACCGATGGCGGCGGCCGATATAGCCGGCCCCAAAGCTGCTGGTAGAAGCCCCGACCCGCCGCGTTCGAGCGGCGGACCAGGGCGCTTGCCACCCGGCCGCCCGGCGGGCCGGCGCGAATCCCGGACGGATCGGATCGAGGGATCCGCCGGCGCCCGCATCAAGGCGCCGGAATCAGAAACTCCTTCCCGCAGGTTCCCTTCTTGCCGATTTCGCGTGCATCGAGGCTGGAGCCGACGATGCCCCGGTCGGCATACTCCCGGGTGACGCGGATGCGGGCCTCGAGCAGCATGTCCCGGCCGTCCGGACCCTTGACGCAATTCAGCGTGAGCGCAGGGAGGCGCGCCTTGCCGTATCGCAGGCGGAAGGCAGCCCGCAGGATCTTGCGCTCGACCACCTCGCCGGCATTCTCGATGATGGCTTCGCCAAATGCATTGTCCAAAACGTCCCTGGTCATCTTCACGGTCAGGGCGAAGAAACCGTCGGCGGAGAGGCCGGAGCAAGTGCCGTGCTTCAGCCATTCGTGCCGCTCGAGGCCGGAGAGAACACGCGGCATGACGGCCGTGAGCGCGTCACGGGTGCTCTCGGAAATCGGCGCCTCGGGCAAGCCGCTCCAATCTCTCTGGGCGGCCTTGTCCTTCGCAATGATATCGGTGCGCAGGGCGGGATCGTCGATGCAATAGCGGTCATCGTCATTGCGTTTCCCGTCGCCGTTGCGGTCCCAAAAGAGCGACAACCCGTCAAGCATCAATTGCGTCGAGGTCGCTCCCGGCTGGCATTCCTTGCGATGGGTGTTCTCCGGCAAAGCGCAGAAGGCGGGTCTCCAGACCAAACTGAGGACCTCATAGTCCCCGGAGAGCTGCGGCGAACCTTGTCCCGTGGCTGAACTTGATTGCGCCCACGCGGTTGCGCTGCACAGGAAGGTCAGCAACAAAACGGCCCAATAACGATGCATATTCAAACCCCCTAGCGAATTTGCCGGCAACGAGTTCCGTTGCGCTCGATGTTGGAGGTAAGGCGTTAAGCAACCCTTGTTCGCCTTGATCAGCCCCCGTCTGCAAGAACGTCCCGCACAAAAAAATATTCCTAGAATTCGTTGCGCCTCAGAGAGGCCTGAATTCCCAGCCTTCTCTCCCCGGGCCGGCGAGCTCGGACGGGACGCTGCCGGCATATGCAGCAGGGGATCATGCCGTTCCTGGCGGCTTCGGCACATCCCTGCCTGCGCCCCCTGGCTCGCGCTCACAGTCGGTCCCATCGGACGCAATGCGGATGGACGGATGGCGCACCGCGCGCGATGGCTGGCGAAGCAAGACCGGCCCGCAACAGCCGCCGTTCGTCTCAGCACAGAAAGCCCGATCCGAGATAATGCTTATCTACAATTTTAGAAAATCCGGGATCTATTTTTGAGAATTTTGAAACAATGGCTTTTGAAAGGGCTGAAACCATTGCCAGCGTATAGTCCCGAGCGGCGGTGCCGACAAAGCAGAAGGCCTGGCCGGAACGGCCCCGGGAGATCCGCATGACCAACACCAGTTTCTATCCAGCCGTTGCCATCGAAACCGCGCACCACGCCGGCTTCGCGCGCCGCCCCGTTCCGGCGTCTTCGACGTCAAATCCGAGACGCATGCTCGGCCGTCTGTTCCTGCTGTCGGCAGCGAGCGCTACTGCCTCCCTGGGTACCCTCATCGGTTTGCTTTTCTACGGCGGTATCCTCAGTTTCTGAACGGCGCGCGATCGTCATCGGCGCTTCGCCAACGCAAGGGTCACCGCGAAAATTCGGCGAACGGCGCAGCGCCGGAGCATTCGCTCATTCCAGCGGGGTACTCGCACCCCTGCGGCTGGCGCAGGGTTATCGCGTGTGGCTGCGGAGCGGATTTCCTCGCCCTTCGAGACGGGCCTTCGGCCCTCCGCGAGGCGTGAGGAAATCCGCAAGATTTCGGGAGACCACCTCGTCCTGAGGAGGCCGCGAAGCGGCCCTCTCGAAGGATGAGGGGGTCACATGCGATGCCCCTGGCGGCTGGTGGGGGAGAAAGATCGACGACCGAGCCTCCCGATGAGGACGGGAATCGGGGTCGCAATCCGGGGGTGCGAATCCGGGCCGTACAACGCGTCGATCGCGCAGCATGAGTCCGCGCGCCGCCGGTCGACAGCCTCCCCCTGCGTTCGGCTTGATCTAGATCAGACCATATGGGCCGCCATAGGCGTAAGAACAAATGGCGCCAAAGGCGCTCGGACACGGCTCGAACGATGCCCCGAGCGGCGCGGTTGTCGATCGCCAGTTTGCTCCCTGGCGACGCCCCGCTGAGAGGAGGAGCGGCTCCATGGCACATAAGCAGGTCCTGTTCCGGTCGGCCGCACGCGAAAAGATCCTGCGCGGCGCCACGCAGCTGGCCGATGCCGTGCGGGTCACGCTGGGCCCGAAATCCAAATCGGTGCTGATCCAGAAGAAATGGGGTGCGCCGATCGTTTGCAACGATGGTGTCACCATCGCCAAGGAGTTCGACCTCAAGGACCCCGAGGAGAATCTGGGCGCGCAGATGCTGCGCCAGGCGGCCGAGAGGACCGGCGATGCGGTGGGCGACGGCACCAGTACCGCCACGATCCTCGCCCACGCCATCTTTTCCGAAGGCCTGCGCAACGTCGTCGCCGGTGCCAGTGCCATCGACCTGAAGCGCGGCCTCGACGCTGCTGCGAAAGCCGCCATCGAGGCGCTGCGCGCCATGTCGCGCCCGGTCAAGACCCGCAAGGAGAAGGCGCAAGTGGCCACCATCTCCGCCCACAACGACTCGACCATCGGCGAGCTGGTCGCCGACGCCATGGAGAAGGTAGGCGGCGAAGGCGTCATTACGGTCGAGGAATCGAAGACCACCGAGACCGCCCTCGAGACAGTCGAAGGCATGCAGTTCGACCGCGGCTACATCTCGCCCTATTTCGTCACCAACGTCGAGAAGATGACGGCCGAGCTGGAGGACGCCTGCATCCTGGTGCACGAGAAGAAGCTGTCCGGCCTGCAGCCGATGCTGCCGCTGCTCGAGGCGGTGGTGCAGTCGGCCCGGCCCCTGCTGGTCGTGGCCGAGGATGTCGAGGGCGAGGCGCTGGCGACGCTGATCGTGAACAAGCTGCGCGGCGGCCTCAAGGTCGCGGCGGTCAAGGCGCCGGGATTCGGCGACCGCCGCCGGGCCATGCTCGAGGACATCGCCATCCTCACGGGCGGCCAGGTCGTCAGCGAGGATCTCGGCGTCAAGCTCGAGAACGTCACGCTCGACATGCTGGGCCGCGCCAAGAAGATCATCGTCGGCCGAGACGACACGACCGTCGTCGAGGGCGCCGGCAAGAAGCAGGACATCGAAGGCCGCTGCAACCAGATCCGCCGGCAGATCGAGGAAACCACCTCGGACTACGATCGCGAGAAGCTGCAGGAGCGGCTGGCCAAGCTCGCCGGCGGCGTCGCCGTCATTCGCGTCGGCGCGCCTTCCGAGGCCGAGATGAAGTCGAGGAAGGAGGCGCTCGATGACGCGATCGCCGCGACCAAAGCGGCGGTCGCCGAAGGCATCGTGCCCGGCGGCGGCCTCGCCCTGCTGCGCTGCATCGACGCGGTCGGGGCGCTGGAGGCCAAGTGCGACGGCGATGAAAAGACCGGCGTGCAGATCCTCAAACGCGCGCTCGAGGCGCCGACCCGCCAGATCGCCGAGAACTCGGCGGTCGACGGCGGCGTCGTGGTCTCGCGCATGCTGACCGGACAAGGCAACTACGGCTTCGATGCGGCGCGCAAGGACTATGTCGATCTGGTCGAGGCCGGTATCATCGATCCCACCAAGGTGGTACGCGTGGCGCTCGAGAACGCCGTGTCGGTGGCCAGCCTGTTGCTCCTGACGGAGGCGACGATGACGGAGATCCCGGAGCCTGAGAAAGAGCGTGGCGTCGCGCCAGAGATGGCGATGTAGGAAGCGCACGCCGGCGGATATTGGGAGAGGACATGCCATCCGACGCCCCTGTCCTGTTCGCGCTCGGCGCGAGCCGCGAATTCGGCGAACGGATCGGCCGGGCCCTCGGGGTCGCGCCCAGCCCTCACGAGGAGCGCGACTTCGAGGACGGCGAGCACAAGGCGCGCCCGCTCGTGAATGTGCGCAACCGCGATGTCTATGTCGTCCACTCGCTCTATGGCGACCCGCAGCAAAGCCCCAACGACAAGCTCTGCCGCCTGCTGTTCTTCATCGGCGCGGTCCGGGACGCCGCGGCCCGTAGCGTCACCGCCGTGATTCCCTACCTGGCCTATGCCCGCAAGGACCGGAAGACCCAGCCGCGCGATCCGGTCAACACGCGCTACGTCGCGGCCCTTCTCGAGGCAGTCGGCACCGACTGCGTCGTGACCATCGACGTGCACAATCTGGTGGCCTTTCAGAACGCGTTCCGCTGCCGTACGGAGCATCTGGAGGCGCGCGGGCTCTTCGCCGATTTCTTCTCACCCCTCGTCGGCGCGAGCGACGCCGTCGTCCTGTCGCCGGACGCGGGCGGCGTGAAGCGTGCCGAACGCGTGCGGGTGGCTCTGGCGAAGAGGCTCGGGCGCGAGGTGCCGCTGGCCTTCATGGAGAAGCAGCGCGCGCTGGGCATCGTCAGCGGCGAGGCGCTGGTCGGGAACGTCGCAGGCCGCACGGTCGTGATCATCGACGATCTCATCAGCACCGGGACGACGCTGCAGCGCGCCGCGACGGCCTGCCGGAATGCGGGGGCCGCCAAGGTCTATGCCGCGGCCACCCACGGCCTGTTCGTTCCACCGGCGGCGGAGCGGCTCGGCGATCCCGTCTTCGAGCGGGTGGTCATCACCGACACCGTGCCGCCGTTCCGCCTGGGGCCGCAGCCTCTCGGCGGCAAGCTCGCGGTGCTGGACACGGCACCGCTCTTCGCCGAAGCGATCAAGCGGCTCCAGACCGGCGGCTCTATCGTGGAGCTGATGGACCGGTAGCCGAGGGCTCTCCCACCGACAGGCTCGCCAGCCTCGCCGCATAGCGCTCGGCCAGTGCGGCATAGACATCCGCGCGAGCGAGCCACTGCGCTGCCGTCATTCGGCCCGGCTCGGCCATGTGCAGAATGGCGATGCGAAAGCGTACCGTGGCCCTGAAGCATTTGTAGAAATCGATCAGCTCCGGCGGCGGCCGGTCGCCGGTCCGCTCGCCGTAGGTCTCGAACAGAATCGGGCCGATCCAGGCGGCACCCAGGCGCTCGCATTCCAGGCTCAAATAGCCCAGCTCGTCGGCAGCATCGAGGACACGCAGCGGCCGGCTGAATTCGAGACAATCGATGATCCGCGGCACGCCATCGAGATAGACATGTTCGGGGCGCAGATCGCCGTGACCCTCGACGATCCGCTTCTCGGCCAAACGCCGATCGAACAGGCCGGCCCGATCGGCGAGAAAGGACAGCAGCCGCTGGTGGATGCTTTCCAGCCGGCTCTGGCGTATCGGGTCGTTCAACGAGACAAGCGCCTTTCGCGTCGCCTCCATTTCCGCGACGAAGGCGCTTCGGTAGGTCGCGGCATCGATCTCCACCGGCTGGAGACGCCGATAGAATTCGGCGAGCAGCGTGGCGAGCGCGCGAACATCTTCCGCGGCCGCCTCGCCTTGCGCGATGGCCCGGTCCAGCATGCGGTCCGCCGGCAGCCGGCGCATCTTGACGAGCCAATCGACGACGCGGCCTTCGCCGCCCAGCGCCAATTCGCCGTCCGCACGCAAGGTCAGGGGCACGATACCGAGATAGACGTCGGGCGCCAGCCTGCGGTTGAGCCGGAGCTCCTCCTCGCAGGTTCGTCGCCGCGCGCCGAGCGTCGAGAAATCGAGGCTGTCGTAGCGGGCGGGCTTCTTCAGCTTGAACGCGTAGCGATCGGTCAGGAAGACCCAGGCCATATGCGTCTCGACCGTATCGACGCGTCCGGGCCGATCCGCATAGACGAGCGGATTGCGCAGGAAAGCGACCTTCCGCTCCAGCGGAACGTCGGGCTCTTGGCCGGCAGTCGCTCGGTCTCGCTGCATCCTGCTTCCGTGTTCAGGCGGTTCGGACCGGAGTTTGCCTGCCCCTCGGGCGCCTGCCAACTGCCTCGGCTCGGAAAAGCGCTCCACCCGCAACGCCAGCCGCAGAGCTTGGATAGAACATGTTGACAGCGGGCACGGGGACCCGCGACCCTGCCGGCGCCGAGCCGACCCTGCGTCCGGCGCCGAGGAGAACCTTTATGGCCGACGGAACCCGCCCGAATGCCGACCTGCAAGCCGCCATCGCCGAAGCGGAAGCGCGCTATGTCGCCGCCAACCCGCAGAGCAAGGCGCGGCAAGAAAAAGCCGCCCGGGCCATGCCCGGCGGCAATACGCGCACGGTGCTGCACTATACGCCCTTCCCGCTCGCCTGGGCCGCCGGCAAGGCCAACCGTCTGACCGACCTCGACGGCCACGACTATCTGGATTTCCTGGGCGAGTACACCGCCGGGCTCTATGGCCACTCCGATCCGGTAATCCAGGATGCCATCCGGAAGGCGCTTTCGGACGGCATCGTGCTGGGCGGGCCCAACCGCTACGAGGCCGAGCTCGCACAGGCGATCTGCGCGCGCTTCCCGTCGATCGAGCTGATGCGGTTCTGCAACTCGGGCACCGAGGCCAACATGTTCGCCATCCAGACCGCGCGGCTGATGACCGGTCGTTCGAAGGTGATGGTGTTCGAGTATGGCTATCACGGCGGCGTGTTCTATTTCGGCGCCAAGGGCGGGAAGCTGAACCTGCCGATCCCGTGGGTGGTCGGGCATTACAACGAGACCGAGCCGACCCGCGCCTTGATCGCCGCGCATGGGGACGAGCTCGCCGCTGTGCTGGTCGAGCCGATGCAGGGCTCGGGCGGCTGCATCCCGGGCGACCGCGCCTTTCTCGGGATGCTGCGCGAGGAATGCACGCGCCGCGGCATCGTTCTGATCTTCGACGAGGTCATGACCTCGCGCCTCTCCCCCTCGGGTGCGCAAGGGCTCTTCGGCATCGCGCCGGACATGACCACGCTCGGAAAATATCTGGGCGGCGGACTTTCCTTCGGCGCCTTCGGCGGTAGGCGCGATCTCATGGAGCGCTACGATCCCTATCGCGCAGATTCGATCGCGCATGCCGGCACCTTCAACAACAATGTCTGCTCGATGGCAGGCGGGCTCGCCGGGCTCACACAAGTCTTCACGCCCGAGGAGGCGGTGCGCGTCAATGCGCTGGGCGATCGCATGCGCGAGGGCCTCAACGCGCTGGCGAAAAAGCGCGGCCTGCCTTTGCAGGCGACCGGCATCGGCTCGCTCATGAACATCCATTTCGTGCGGGCACCCGTCCGCACCCCGGCCGACGCGCATCCGAGCGATCCGGCCCTCGACCGGGCCATGGGCGAGCTCATGACGCTGTTCCATCTCGACATGCTCGCGGCCGGCATCTATCTGGCGCGGCGCGGCTTCGTGGCGCTGTCGCTGCCGATGCGCGAGCCGGACGTGGCACGTTTCGAGGCGGCGGTGGAGGAGTTCCTGGAGACGCGCGGGCGGCTGGTCGAGGCGGCGCTGGCTTGAAGCGCGTCGCCGTCACCTGTCCGGCCACTTGTAGGCCTTGATCGCCTTGACGAAGGTGGCGACGGCCGGCGAGAAGCGCCGGCCCGAGACGCTGACGAGTGAGACCTCGCGCGCCACCTCGGGGTCGATCAGCGGGCGCGTCACCAGCCCCGGCAGCACCGGCGAGAACTCGGGGATGAAGCAGATCCCCATGCCGGCCATCACCATGGTCTGGATCCAGTCCTCGCGCTCGCTTTTGTAGACGGTCTTGACATTGAGCTTGTCCCAGTCGTCGCAAAGCGCGTCGAGCGTGTCGTAATACTCGCAGTTGAGCCGCGACAGATAGCTCTCGCCGGCAAGCTCGGTGACGCGCACCGCATTCTTCTGGCAGAGCGGATGGCCCGGCGGCAGCGCCACCGCGAAGCGCTCGCGATAGAGCGGCTTGACGTCGAACCGCTCGTCGAAGGGCTTGTCCTGCGCCATGACGGCGACGTCGAGATCGCCCGCCATCAGCATCTCGCTCAGCTCTTTCGGTATGCCCTCCTTCAGCGTCACGGCGATGCCGGGATGCTTGGCGCGGAACTCCGCCAGAAAGCCGATGCCGCGCAAGGGCCCGATCGTGCACATGATGCCGAGCTTGAGCGGGGCATCGGCGAGCCTGAGGAAGCCCTTGGCGGCCGAGCGCGCGGCTTCCGCCCCCGCCAGCACCTGCTCGAGCTGCGGCTTCAGCAGATGGCCCAGATCGGTCAGATGCGTGAGGCTGCGTTCGCGGCGAAAGAGCTGGCCGCCGAGCTCCTCCTCGAGCTTCTGGATGGCACGGCTCAGGGCCGGCTGGGTGACATGGCAGCGGTCGGCCGCGCGCGTGAAATTGAGCGTGTCGCAGACGGCTAGAAAATAGCGGATTTGATGAATTTCCATGGGCTTGGGAGCCCCTTTGCCCATGCCGGCGCGGCATCGAAACGATGAGCCGCCGGCATTTCCGCTCCCCATCCCTGTTTGCCACATTCCGGGGCCATGGAAAACACCCCCGCGCGGCTGGCGCAGCTTTCCGGCCGCACCCGCGATCGCAAGGGAGCAAGCCCATGCTCATGAGCAAGAATGACGTCCGCCCCTCGGATCCGGCCCCGCGGCCGCTCGCCGGCAAGGCCGCCATCGTGACCGGCTCGACCAGTGGGATCGGGCTCGCCATTGCGCGCCGGCTGGCCGCGGAGGGTGCGGCCGTCCTGATCAACGGGCTCGGCGTGGCCGCCGAGATCGAGAAGACCCGTTCCGGGCTTGCCGGCGAGTTCGGCGTCGACGCGGTCTATGACGGCGCCGACATGAGCGAGCCCGAGGCCGTGCGCGCCATGGTCGAGCATGCGCGCGACGCCCTCGGCAAGGTCGACATCCTCGTCAACAATGCCGGCATCCAGCATGTCGCGCCGATCGAGACCTTCCCCGCCCCCCAGTGGGACGCGATCCTTGCCATCAATCTCGGCGCCGCCTTCCACGCCATCCGCGCCTGCTTTGCGGACATGAAGGAGCGCGGCTGGGGGCGCATCGTCAACGTCGCCTCCGTGCATGGGCTCATCGCCTCGCCCTACAAGTCGGCCTATGTGGCGGCCAAGCATGGCTTGGTCGGCCTGACCAAGGTGGTGGCGATGGAAGGCGCCGAATTCGGCGTGACCTGCAACGCCATCTGCCCCGGCTATGTCTGGACCCCGCTGGTCGAGAAGCAGATCGACGACCAGGCCAGGTCGCACGGCATTCCCCGCGAAAAGGTGGTCCGCGAGGTGCTCCTGAAGCAGCAGCCGACCAAGCGCTTCGCCACGGTCGAGGAGGTCGCGGGCCTGACCGCCTTCCTGTGCGGCCCCGACGCCGCCTCCATCACCGGCTCGGCCCTGCCGGTCGATGGCGGCTGGATCGCGCATTGATGCCAGCCGCGAGGAGAGGACGCCATGCACGACGCCATGACCGCCATGAAGACGCCGTCGCGGCGCAAGGCGAAGACCGCACAGGAGCCGCAGGGACCCGTCTGCGGCATGCCCGCTGAGAAGACCATCAACCTCGCGCTCCAAGGCGGCGGCGCCCACGGCGCTTTCACCTGGGGCGTGCTCGACCGCCTGCTCGAGGACGAACGGATCGGCTTCGAGGGCATCAGCGCCACCTCGGCCGGCGCCATGAACGCGACCGTGCTCGCTTATGGCATCGCTGTTGGCGGGCGCGATGGCGCCAGGAAAGCGCTGGCGAGCTTCTGGCGGCGCGTGAGCCATGCCGCGGCCTTCGGGCCGCTGCAGCCGACCTGGATCGACCGCGCCTTCGGCAACCGCTCGCTGGAAGCCTCGCCCGCCTTCGTTCTGTTCGATCTGATGACGCGGCTGTTCTCGCCCTATCAGTTCAATCCGATGAATTTCAATCCGCTGCGCCAGGTGATCGAGCAGACGGTCGACTTCGAAGCGATCCGCAAGGCCGACTGCCCGGTCAAGCTGTTCCTCTCCGCCACCAACGTGCGGACCGGCAAGGTCAAGCTGTTCGACAATTCGACGTTGAGCGCCGACGCGGTGCTGGCCTCGGGCTGCCTGCCCTTCATGTTCCAAGCGGTCGAGATCGGCGGCGAGCACTACTGGGACGGCGGCTATATGGGCAACCCGGCCATCTTCCCGCTCATCTACCACTGCCGCAGCGCGGACGTGGTGATCGTCCACATCAACCCGCTCGAGCGCGAGGAGCTGCCGCGCAACGCGACCGAGATCGTGAACCGGATCAACGAGATCAGCTTCAACTCCTCGCTGATGCGCGAGATGCGGGCGATCAGCTTCGTCACGCGTCTGATCGAGGAGAACGAGGAGCTCGGCAACCAGCTCCGTCACATGCTCGTTCACGCCATCGCGGCCGACGACGTGATGGGCCGGCTCGGTGTGGCCTCGAAGCTCAATGCCGATTGGGAATTCGTCACCTGGTTGCGCGACGTCGGGCGCGAGCATGCCGAACGCTGGCTGATAGAGGGGTTCGACAAGATCGGCCGCGAGTCCACCGTCGATATTCGCGGTCGCTATCTGTGACGGCCTCATGGCACGGCAGCGGCCGAGGGCGCGCGTCCGTATCCAGCGGCTAGGGCGGGAGCGGGACGAAATCGTGGCGGCGATCCGCCGGGTCTACGGAATCGACCGCTTCGAGTGCGAGTTGCCCGCGGCAACAAGCCGGACGGGCAAGGACCGAAAACGCAAGAAAGGAGACTGGCCCATGGCAACGCAGATACAAATGATCGAGATGTCGGCCCGACCGAGCTGGGCCGAGCGTTTGCGCGGCGCGATCGGTCTGGCCGAACGCTTTCCGGCCTCGGTCCTATCGCTGATGATGCGGATCGCGGTCGGCACGATCTTCCTCAAGTCGGGGCTGACCAAGATCGCAAACTTCGACATCACGATTTCGCTGTTTCAGGACGAGTATATGGTGCCGTTGCTGCCGCCGGCACTGGCGGCGGTCCTGGCCACGGTGACCGAGCTTGGCGGCTCGGCGTTGATCCTCGCCGGGCTCGCCACGCGGCTGGCCGTGCTGCCGCTTCTCGCCATGACCTTCGTGATCGAAGCGTTCGTCTATCCCGAGAACTGGGTCGAGCACCTGACCTGGGCCTCGATGCTGCTGTTCCTCTTCGCCAACGGGGCCGGTAGGCTATCGCTGGATCATGGGATCAAGCGGGTGCTCGATCGCCGCTGGGGTTACTCGTGAATGCACCGCTTCACTTGTCCATGGGGCCAGCGCCGCAGACGCGGCCGGCCTCGGGCGGAATTCCGGCCGGCGCGACGGCGGCCCCTTCGCGCCGGCCGCGCGTGGTGATCCTGGGCGCCGGCTTCGGCGGGTTGTCGGCGGCCAAGGCGCTGGCCCGCGCGCCGGTCGAGGTCACGGTGATCGACCGGCGCAACTATCACCTGTTCCAGCCGCTGCTCTACCAGGTGGCGACGGCCGGGCTTTCGCCGGCCGACATCGCGGAGCCCATCCGCGGCATCCTGCGCGACCAGGCCAATGCGCACGTGCTGCTGGGCCGCGTCCAGGATATCGATCGGAAGGCACGCGAGGTGCTGCTTCAGGACGGGCGGCGCATTCCGTTCGACTATCTGATCGTCGCCACCGGCGCGCGCCACGCCTATTTCGGCCACGACGAATGGGAGCGGGTGGCCCCCGGTCTCAAGAAGATCGACGACGCCACCGACATCCGCCGGCGCATCTTGCTCGCCTTCGAGCGGGCCGAAACCTGCGACGACGACGCGGCGCGTCGCCGGTTCCTGACCTTCGCCGTCATCGGCGGCGGACCGACCGGCGTGGAGCTTGCCGGCGCGCTTGCCGAGCTCGCCAAGAAGGCCCTGGCCGCCGACTTCCGCGTGATCGATCCGCGCCAGGCGCACATCCTCCTGATCGAGGCGGGGCCGCGCCTGCTGCCGGCCTTCCCCGAGACGCTTTCCGCCAACGCGCGCCAGGCGCTCAAGCATCTGGGCGTCGATGTGCTGGTTGGCACCAAGGTAACGGCTTGCGAAGAGGCCGGCATCGCGATCGAGGACGCTCAGGGGGCTCGCTTCATTCCGGCCGCAACCGTAATCTGGGCTGCGGGCGTGGAGGCCTCACCCGCCGCCAAATGGCTCGGCGTCCCGGGCGACCGCGCAGGCCGCGTCGCCGTCGGTCCCGATCTGAGCCTGCCCGACGATCCCACGATCTTCGTCATCGGCGACACGGCGCTGGCCATGGGCCGCGACGGACGGCCCCTGCCCGGCGTGGCGCCAGTGGCCAAGCAGCAGGGCGAATATGTCGGACGGCTGATCCGCCTCCAGCTCGCCGGCAAGGGCATCAAGCCCTTCCGATATCGCAACTACGGCAACATGGCCACGATCGGCCGCAAGGCGGCGGTCGCGGACTTCGACTGGCTCAGGCTTCGCGGCACCATTGCCTGGCTGCTATGGGGCGCCGTGCATATCTATTTTCTGATCGGATTCCGCAATCGGCTCGCGGTGCTGCTGAACTGGCTGTGGGCCTATTTCTCGTTCCATCGGGGATCGCGGCTGATCACCGGGCCGGAGGCCTGACATCGACCGAATGAAAGCAGGCAAGAGCCGGCGCGACGGTCGGGGGGCCGCCGCACCGGCTCTACCCTTCGGCCTCGCCGAGATAATCGGCAAGGTCGTCGGGTCTCGGCTCCGCAAAGAAGGCACTCGTCGGCGCAATGCGCCGAACCTGCCCGTCCCGCACGAAGGCCGTGCGATCTGCGGCATAGCGCGCATCCTCGGGCTGATGGCTGACGAAGAGCACGGTCAGGCCGCGCGCGCGACGCATGGCGCCGACGAGGTCGAGCATCTCGCGCCGAAGCTTCGGCCCCAGCGCGGCGAAAGGTTCGTCCAGCAGCAGGATCGGCCGTTTGCGCACCAGACTGCGAGCGAGCGCGGCGCGCTGGCGTTCGCCGCCCGAGATCTGCGACGGCAAGCGATGCCCCATGCCGGCGAGCCCGACCTCGCCCAGCGCCGCCTCGACACGCGCGCGATCTTCTGCCGTCAATCGGAGTCCGGGGTGAATTCCCAGCGCGACATTGTCGAACACCGAAAGATGCGCAAAGAGGTTGTGCTCCTGGAACAGCATGGTCACGGGGCGCGCTGCCGGGGGCGCATCCGTCATGTCCTGGCCCAGAATCCGGACGCGGCCGGATTCGGGCCGCTCGAAGCCCGCGATCAGATTGAGGAGCGTGCTCTTGCCGGCACCGCTCGGCCCGATAAGGGCGAGGCATTCGCCCGCTTCGACGACGAGGTCGAAGCGCATGAGCATGTCCTCGTAACGGAAGGCGACGGCGTCGAGCTCAACGACTGACACGGCCGCCCACCCCGCGCTCGAAAGCGGCGAATAGCCCCAAACTGACCGCCAGCAGCAGCAGCGCCGTGACGCCTGCGGCCTGGAGCCGGTAGGCGGCGATCTGTTGATAGAGCAGCAGCGGCAAGGTCGCGGTGTCGCTGCGACCGAAGAGGGCGATCGCGCCCAGATCGCCGACCGCGAGGCTCGCCGCCAGCGCCAGGCATAAGGCCACGGGCCGGCGCAACACGGGCCATTCGACCAGTCGCAATCGGTTCCAGCCGGCAAGCCCGAGGCCTGCGCAAAGCCGGTCGTACTGGCGCGCCGCATCGAGCGCGGCCGATGCCAGCACCTTCAGCGCATAGGGCAGCGCCATCAGCGCGTTCATGATGACGACCAGCCCGAGAGCCATGGCGGGGCGATCGACCACCGGGCGGAACAGCAGGAAGAGCCCGGTGCCCAGCGCCAGGGGCGACACCATCAGCCCGGCCATGCCGGCGAATTCGACCACACCCGCCGCCGGGCTGGGCTTGCGCAGCCGCCAGCGGCGCTGCAACCCGGCGAGCGCAGCGCTCAAGCCGAGACACAGGAGCCCGGCCGCGATACCGACGCCAAGGCTGCGCAAAGCGCCCATCCAGATGACAGGGTCCGTCGCCACGGCGCCGATCGGACCGGCGAGGCCGTCGGCCAGCACGGCCAGAACCGGCAGGGCCACGAACAGCGTCGCCGACAGGATCGCCACCGCATCGCCCGCGCGCCCCACCCATGACGCCAGGTCCGGGCGCAAGGCTTGGGCGCGCAGAAGCGGCGCCGTCTCCATCGGTTTCATGAGCCGATAGCCGAAGCCGACGAGCGCCGTGCAGAGCGCAAGCTGCAACAGCGCCAGTGCCACGGCACGTCCGAGATCGAAATCGAACCGCAGCGACTGGTAGATCGCCACCTCGAGCGTGGTGGCAGCCGGGCCGCCGCCCAGCGCCAGCACCACGGCGAAGCTGGTGAAGCAGAGCATGAAGACCAGCACCGCCACGCCGGGGAGCGTCTGGCGCAACAACGGAAGCTCGATCACCCGGAAGATCGCGCCCGACCCCATGCCGAGCTGTGCCGCCAGGCGCCAGCTGTCGCCGGGCACCGCTTGCCAGGCCGGCAACAGCAGCCGCACCGCCAGCGGGAGGTTGAAGAACACATGCGCGATCAGGATGCCCGCGAGGCCGTAGAGATATTGCCCCCGCGGCAACCCCAGCGCCGACAGCGCGGCATTGATCCAGCCGCTCTGGCCGTAGACGGCGACGACGCCGAACACCGCAACGATGACCGGCATGACCAGCGGCAGCACGAAGAGCCGCAGCAGCAGTGTGCGCCCGGGGAAGGCCACGCGCCGCGCGAAGGCGCGCGCCACCGGCACGGCGAGCCCGCAGCTCAGCAAGGTCGAGAGCGCCGCTTGCCAGAGAGTGAACCCCAGCACGTGGCGAATGTAAGCGTCGCGCAGGATCGCACCGGCATCGAGGCCGGCGGCAGCCAGCAGCAGGCTCGCGAACGCGCCCCCGATCAGGAGCGCGATCGCGCCCAGCGCCGCGAGGCCGGTGACGGTGCTGCGGCTCAGCACCGATGGCTTCGTGCTCGAAAAGCACCCCCCTCCCTATCCCTCCCCCTCAAGGGAGGAGGGAAGATCAAGGCAGCAAATCTTCCCCCTCCCCCTTGACGCAGGGCAATCGCATGTGGCTGCGGAGCGGATTTCCTCGCCCTTCGAGACGGGCCTTCGGCCCTCCTCAGGGTGAGGAAATCCGCGAGATTTCGTGAGACCCCCTCGTCCTGAGGAGGCCGCGAAGC
>JBMONF010000043.1:0-3394 GCA_049323455.1 Pseudomonadota bacterium
TTAAGCGGCCAGAGCGTAGTTTTCGTCGTTGGCGACTATTACTTTTTCGGTTGGATTTACGAGGTCATCCGACCCTCGGTATGCCCTTATCTGCTTTGCGACCCACGTCGAAGCCAGGTCGGCCCCTGGTGATGCTGCAGCAAGTGTAACGCATAGAAGGGCGGACGTCGGAAAAGTTCCGCCGCCCGCCAAATGTTTGCGGGCTAGAACGGCCAGGGGGCGTGGGCGCGGGCGACCGCGGCCATATAGGCGAACACCGCCAGCGCGGCGATCCAGGCGGCGATGCGCACGCGGCGGGTCTTGCCGCGCTTGAGCGCGATCGTGCCAAGGATGATGTAGGCGATGAGCGCGAAGAGCTTGGCGGTGAGCCAGCCGTGCAGCAGCGGGTATTGTCCGATCAGCGCGGCCAGCGCGATACCGCTGGCGAGGAGCAGGGTGTCGTTGATATGCGGGGCGATGCGCACCCAGCGCGCCTGGAGCCGGGGCGATTCCCGCATCATCCAGACGCCGCGCAGCAGGAACAGCGCCAGCGTGACGGCGATCGTGGCGAGATGGAGTTGCTTGAGGAGGGTGTAGGTCATGGGTCAGGCGAGGTGGGCGAGGGTGTCGAGCGGGTGGCGGATTTCGGCGAGCGCGCCCCAGGTGTGCGGGGCATCGTGGGCGTCGAGGTAGCCCCAGGCGGCAACCAGTGCGGGCATGCCGGCGGCGCGGGCGGCGTCGATGTCGCGTTGGGCGTCGCCCAGGTACAGGCATTCGGCGGGTGCGGCGCCGCACAGCCCGGCGGCGGCGAGCATGGGTGCCGGGTGCGGCTTGGGCTCGGGGCAGGTGTCGCCGGAAACGATGCAGGCCGCGCGCTCGGCCAGGTCGAGCAGCGACATCAGGGGCTCGGTGAAGCGCGCCGGCTTGTTGGTGACCACGCCCCATTTGAGGCCGCGCGCCTCGATCGCGTCGAGCAGTTCGGATATGCCGGGGAAGGGGCGTGAGCGGTGGCAGAGGTTGGCCGCGTAGAGTTCAAGGAATTCCTCGCGCATGGAGGGAAAGCGGGGGTCGTCGGGCTGCACGCCGAAGCCGAGGCCCAAGAGCCCGCGGGCGCCGTGCGAGGCCTGCGGGCGGATGAGGTCGTCGGCCAGCGGCGCGAGCCCGTGGCGCACGCGCTGCAGGTTGAGCGCGTGGCCGAGGTCGGGCGCGGTGTCGACCAGGGTGCCGTCGAGGTCGAACAGGACGGCGTGGATGCCCGCGAGCTTCACCGGATCAGTCGCCACGCCGGGTCGCCAGCAGGTAGTTGACGTCGGTGTCGGCCTCGAGCTTGTACACCTTGGTCAGGGGGTTGTAGGTCATGCCGATGATTTCCTGCGTTTCCAGCCCGGCCTCGCGCGCCATGCGGGCGAGCTCGGCCGGCTGGATGAACTTGGCATAGTCGTGGGTGCCGCGCGGCAGCAGGCGCAGGAGGTATTCGGCGCCGATGATGGCGAAGAGATAGCTCTTGGCGTTGCGGTTGAGCGTGGAGAAGAACACCCAGCCGCCGGGCCTGACCAGGCGCGCGCAGGCGGCGACGACCGAGGCCGGGTCGGGCACGTGTTCGAGCATTTCCATGCAGGTGACGACGTCGAATTCACCGGCATGCTGCGCCGCGTAATCCTCGGCCGAGCTCAACTGGTAGTCGACCTGGCGGCCGGATTCGTACAGGTGCAGCCGGGCGACCTTGAGCGCCTTCTCGGAGAGGTCGATGCCGGACACCTGCGCGCCGGCCGCCGCCATCGCCTCGGCGAGGATGCCGCCGCCGCAGCCGACGTCGAGCACCCGCTTGCCGGCAAGCGGCGCCTGCCGGTTGATCCAGGCGAGGCGCAGCGGGTTGATCTCGTGCAGGGGCCTGAATTCGGAATTCGGGTCCCACCAGCGGTGGGCGAGTTCGGAAAACTTGGCGATTTCGGCGGCGTCGACGTTGCTCATGGGAATCCTCATGCAGTCAGTTTGCCGCGCCAGTAGGCGGCGCGGGCGGCGAGATCCGCCGTGTCGAGGTCGACCAGGCGGCGGTCGGCGAGTTTCAGCCGGCCGTCGACCCAGACGTGGGTGACGTGTTCGCGTCCCGCAACATAAACCAGGTGCGAGACCGGGTCGAACACCGGCTGCGTGGCGAACCCGCCGAGGTCGACCGCGACGAGGTCGGCGCGTTTGCCGGGGGTGATGCTGCCGATGCGGTCGTCGAGGTTCAAGGCGCGCGCGCCATCCAGCGTCGCCATCCGCAGCGCGGCGGCGGCGGGCAGCGCGGCGGCGTCGCCGCCCGCGCCCTTGGCCAGCAGGGCCGCAAGCCGCATCTCGGCGAAGAGATCGAGGCGGTTGTTGCTGGCGGCGCTGTCGGTGCCGAGGCCGAGGTTGACGCCGGCACGCGCGAGCGCCGCCGCTGGCGCGATACCGGAGGCGAGCTTGAGGTTGGACGCGGGGCAATGGGCGACGTGGCAGCCGTGGCTGGCGAGCGACTCGATCTCGGCCTCGTTCATGTGCACCGCGTGCACGCCGATGAAATTGGGGCCCAACAGGCCCAGGCGGGCCAGCCGCTCCAGCGGCCGCTCGCCGTATTGCCGGAGGCTGTCCCGGATCTCGTCCGCGGTCTCGTGGATGTGGGTGTGGATGGACACGCCGAGTTGCTCGGCCAGCGTGTTGATGCGCGCGAAGCCCGCGTCCGACACGGTGTAGGGCGCGTGCGGGGCGAAGGCGAAGCTCAGCAACGGCTCATCCTTCAGGTCGTCGCGCACGGCGAGACCCTTGGCCAGGTAGTCGTCGATGTCGGCCGCGTAGGCCGAGGCGAAGTCGGCCACGATCATGCCGACGGTGGCGCGCAGGCCCGCCTGCAGGAAGGCCTCGGCCGCCGCCTGCGGGAAGAAGTACATGTCGTTGCAGGTGGTGATGCCGCCCGCGAGCATTTCCGCGGCGGCGAGCAAGGTGCCGTCGCGCACGAAGGCCTCCGACACGTGCCGCTTCTCGGCCGGCCAGATGTGTTCGTTGAGCCAGCGCATCAGCGGCTGGTCGTCGGCGTAACCGCGCAATAGCGTCATGGCGGCGTGGCCGTGCAGGTTGATGAGGCCCGGAATCAGCGCGTGGCCGGGCAGGGCAAGCGTCTCGCGGGCGTCGAAACGGGTCTGCGCCGCGGCGGCGGGCAGCACGTCGAGGATGGCGCCGTCGCGCACGACGACGGCGTGGTCGGTCAGCGCCCCGCAAGGGGACGCCGACCCGCTGCGAGCCAAAGAACCGGCCCGTGCGGAATCGCAAGCCCCCTCGGTTTCGACGGGCACCACCCAGTGCGGCAGGAGGACGAGATCGGCCGGGGTTTTCATGCTGGGCGGCATTCTCACCGTTTACGGCGGGATTGGCAAAAGCGGGGCCGGTGCCCCAGGCG
>JBMONF010000044.1:0-50646 GCA_049323455.1 Pseudomonadota bacterium
GGCTGCAACTTCATCCTACCCTCGTCCAGAGGCGGCATGGCCACACCGGCTCGGGCGCTTAGGACTCTCATGGTCCCGCGCCCGCCCGGTGTGGCCTCAACTGTCAGGTGATTACCCTCTCAGGACAGACAATAGATTGTTGGCGCTTCGACCCTGCTGCTCGGCTCTCACGCCGCTCCGCCATCCTCGCGCAGAGGCCAGGGCAGCCGCACCTCGTCGAGCGCCTCGAGCTTCTTCATGACGACCGCGCCGACCAGCAATCGGGCGACGCGGCCGCTGCCGTCGGCGAAAGGAAGGATCAGCCTCTCCCACTGGTGGACCGGCACGTAGCGCTGCGGCGAATGGCGCGTCAGCATCGGGCGCTTGCGCGCCATCACGTCGCGGTAAACCCGGCTGGTCCAGGCGGCGAACTGCGGGAACGAGTCGCTGACCTTGCAGCCGGTGAGGTCGCGCCCGGTCGTGGCGGCGATCTCCGTGCCATAGAGGCGATATCGGAAATCGGCGCCGCCCTCGAGCGGCTCCATGATCATGAGCCAGCCGAGGATGAACTGCAGCGGCACGGGGTCGAGGGCATGGACGACAGGCAGCCCGCCGAGGCCCGCCCGGGCGGCCAGCTCGCGCCAATGCGCCAGCAGCGCGACCAGTCGGGAATCGGTGAAATCGCGTGGTTCGGGCGACTCCTTCTCGAACGGGTTCAGCGGGCGTTCTTCCGAAACCATGTGTCCTTGGGGCGGAAACCGGAGGCGCAAACATCATTGCAAATCGAATCACCGATCCTCAAGCGTGGGGGCATGGGCTCACCGGGCTTCTCCTGCGTTCGGCAGGCCCCGGCGCTCGGCAGGACGGCACGGCAATTTCCTGAACGGCGGGCCAGGCGTTCGAGCGAGCCCTCAGGGGCGATGGCTAGAGATCATTCGTCGTCGCCAGGATGGCGCGGCCGGGCGGCCTCGTCGTCGGCGTCCGCCTCGTCATCGCTTCTCGCCAGGGCTCGGCTCCTGTCTCTTCGAGCCCTCCATCCGGCGATGCGGCGCCATCGCCTCGCGCAGCCCTCCGATCGATGCGGCCGTCTTCGCCTTGCGGCGAGCCGGGGTCGCTTGCCCCGTCTTGGCGCCGACGGAAGGCGCCCGTTCCGCCTCGCCGGGCGCCGACGGGGTGGCGGTACGCGCGACATAGACGTCGTGCAGCACGTCTTGCGCAGGCCAATGCATTCCGCTTAGGGCTTCCGGCTCGTGGGCGGCGAGATGCGCCACATAGGCGCCGCGCAGGGCGGCGTTGCCGGCAGCGATGTCGCTTTCGGCCGGCCCGCCCGCCGCTTGGGTCTCGCCGGCCATCCGCCGCGCGAGATAGGCCGCTCGGATCGCGCTGCGCTCATGGGGCGGCTGCGCCATCGCTGTCGATGGCTGATGCGGCCGGGTCGCGGCGCCGGCGGCCTCGGCGCCGCGCTCGCGTGGCGCCCGCGGTCGCGAGGCGGGCGCAGGCTGGGTCAGGGCAGGCTTCTTGTCATCCTTCCTCGCTCGGCGATCTGCGATCATGGCTCGTCTCCATCGGCATCCCTGTCGCCAATCGGGTGAGAACGACGATTCCTAACGCGGGAGCGCGGCTCTCGCCAAGGCGGCCGATTGTCCGGCGGCGGATTCCGGCACGAACGGGCGGCGCGCGGGTTCGAGCCGCGCGCCCGCCTCGGAAGCAAGACAGCTCGGGATCCGGCGGGAATTTATGGGAGCGAGGCTTCAAGGCCCCGCGGCCTTGATCGTGCCGCGGCGCTCGGCCGACTTGATCAGCCGCCGCGCCTTGTCTCGGAGTTCCGCCAGGACCTCGCCCGGCGGGTGGCCTTCGGCCTCGTCGAAATCGAGCTCCAGAACGATGGCACGCAGGAGCTGCAAGGCCGCGGGAGCCAGCCTTGCGGAATCGTCGCGGGTCATGAGGCACGCCCTTACCGATTTCCGCCCCGGCCGGCACCGCCTCGCCCGCTGGCGCAGCCTCTCGAGACTGGCGACGGGCGAGCGTCCTGCCGTGGCGGCGGCCTCCGGGCGATGCTCCCTCATCTTTGCCCCGAGCGCCTGAACGATCCGGCAAGCCCGATCCTGGCCGCGGAAGATGGCGAGAAAATGGCGGCTGTCCGCGGAAGTGAGGCCGTGCGTCGCGCGCCCTTGCATCCGCGGCCGCCGCGCCCTATCCTATGGGGGAGGATAGGATAAAGCCATGCCCGACGACAGCCGCCATGCCGCCCCTGCCGGTGCCACCCATGCCAGCCATCCCGAGGTCCTGCGCCGCCTGAAGCGCGCGCAAGGCCATCTCGCCACCGTGGTGGCGATGATCGAAGCCGAGCGCGGCTGCCTCGAGATCGCGCAGCAGCTCCAGGCGGTCGAGAAGGCCGTCGCCAACGCCAAGCTGCTGCTGATCCACGACCATATCGACAACTGCATCGAGCGGGCCGCAGGGCCGGTGCCGCGCGGCGCGCGCGCGGCCTTGGACGAGTTCAAGGCGATCGCGCGCTATCTCTGATGCCCGAGCCTCGCGCCTCGCCCGCGCGGGGAGCAGGAGCCCATGCATGAGCCACGCCGCCCACGCCCATAACGGCCATTCCCTCGAGCGCTGGCGCCACGACCATCGCTATCTGGCCGAACGCCACGACCGGCGCGCCCGGCGCGTCTGGCTCGCGGTCTGGCTGACCGCCGCCATGATGGTGGCCGAGATCGCCGCCGGCTACGCCTTCGGCTCGATGGCGCTCTTGGCCGACGGCTGGCACATGGCGACCCATGCCGGCGCGCTCGGCATCGCGGGCTTGGCATATCTCTATGCGGCGCGGCATGCCGGCAGCGGCCGCTTCACCTTCGGCACCGGCAAGATCGGCGATCTCGCCGGCTTCGCCAACGCCATCGTGCTGATGCTGGTCGCGGGCCTGATCGCCTGGGAGAGCGCCGCGCGGCTATTGGCACCCAAGGCCATCGCCTTCGACGAGGCGCTGGCGGTGGCGGCGCTGGGGCTCGCGGTCAATCTCGTCTGCGCCGCGCTGCTGCACGAGCGCGCCGGCGGCCACGGCCATGCGCACGCCGATGACCATCCGCACGCCCACGATCCGGCGCATGAGCATCGTCACGGGCACGCCCATGGGCACGCCCATCGCGACCACAATCTGCACGGCGCCTATCTCCATGTGCTGGCCGACGCCGCCACCTCGGTCGCCGCCATCCTCGGCCTGCTGGCGGGGCGGCTCTGGGGCTGGGTCTGGATGGATGCAGCCGTCGGCCTGCTGGGCGCGGCCGTCATCGCGCGCTGGTCCCTGGGCCTGATGCGCTCGAGCGGTGCCGTGCTGCTCGACCAGGTGCCGGACGAGGGCCTCGCGCGCTCGATCCGCGCTGCGCTCGAGACCGAGGCCGATCGCGTCGCCGACCTGCATCTCTGGCGGCTGGGGCCCGGCCACTATGCGGCCGAGCTGTCGCTGGTCTCGACCAGCCCTCACGCGCCCGCCCACTACAAGGCGCGGCTCGCCGGCCTGCCCGGCCTCTCGCACGTCACGGTCGAGGTCAATCCCTGCGATCTGTGCGGGCGGCGGTAAACGCCCTCACCCCACCATCCGGGCGGCCTCGAGCCGGCGCCCCGGCGGAAACCAGAGCGTGACCGTCGTGCCCTCGCCCTTGCGGCTCTCGATCGCCAGCCGCCCGCCATGCAGCTCGATGAAACGCTTGGTGATCGGCAGGCCCAGCCCGCTGCCCTCGAAGCGGCGCGCCAGGCTCGAATCGACCTGGACGAAGGGCTCGAGCGCCAGGCGCTGCTCCTCGGCGCTCATGCCGATGCCGGTGTCCGACACCGCGATCTCCACGCCGCCGTCCGCGGCCGGCCCGCCGCCGATCGCGATGCGGCCGCGCTCGGGCGTGAACTTGATGGCATTGGAGAGCAGGTTCAGAAGCATCTGGCGCATCAGCCGCTCGTCGGCCTGCACGCGCCCGAGCCCGGCCAGGCCGTCGATGCCGATCGACAGCTTCTTCTGCTCGAGTTGCGGCCGGAGCAGGCCGATGCAGGCCTCCGCGACGCGGCCGAGGCCGATCCGCTCCTCGCGCAGCTCGAACTTGCCGGCCTCGATCCGCGACAGGTCGAGAATGTCGTTGATGAGGCTCAGCAGCTGCTGGCCCGAGACCTGGATGTCGGTGGCGTAGTCGCGATAGGCGGGGTCGCCGAGGGGCCCCCGCACCTCTTTGCGCATCAGCTCGGCGAAGCCGATGATCGCGTTGAGCGGCGTGCGCAGCTCGTGGCTGATCAGAGCCAGGAATTCCGACTTCGAGCGGCTGAGCTGCTCGGCCCGTTCCTTCGCCGCATGCAGCGCCTCGTTCTGCTCCTCGATGACGGCGAGATGGCGGCGATGGGCGGCGCGGCTGCGCTCGATGAAGGCGATCAGGCCGGCCGAAAGGGTGGCCATCACCGCGAAGGCCGCGAGGATGACTGGCAGCATCTGCCGGACGAGCGCGCGACCGGGGGTTTCGGGCTTCCAGGTGAGCCGTCCTACCGAGACGCCGTCGGGCCCGCTGAGATCCGCCAGCGTCGGTAAGCCGGTTTCGGTCGGCTGGGCCCAGCGCAGGCCCTCGAAGCCATAGCTTTGGGCGATGTCGGTCAGCAGCGCATCGTCGATCGCGCGCAGCATGACCAGCAGATGGCGCCAAGAGGGGCTCGGGCTGGCGTCCTGCGGCACCAGCGCACCGGCCGCCGCGATCGTGGGCGTGCCCTGCCAGATCACGAAGCCGCTGGCCGGCGCGGGGCCGGTGTCGGCATCCCATGGCGCCGCGGCCGCGGCGCGCGCTGCCGCCAGAAGCGGCCGGAGCTGCGGCAGAACGGAGGCCACGGCGTCCGGCTCTGCGCGCTGCCCCTCGACATAGACCAATGTGGCCTTGTCGTCGGGATCGACCACGAAGGCGGTGGCGACGCGGAACTGGCCGTAGAGATACATGCCGATATTGTCGTCGGCCCAGTCCCGGGAAGGATGCGCCGCCAGGTTCTCGACCGCGTCGGACCAGAAGCTGTAGTCGTGCGCCAGGTTCGCCATCTCGTGCCGGCGGGCGGCGAGCGTGGCCTCGAGCGTGGCCTCCGACTTGGTCGCCGCGAGGCGGTCCTGGCCACGGGCCGCCATCAGCATGACCGCCAGGATCGCCGCGGCGCCCAGCAGCAGCAGGGCGACCACGGCCAGCACGGGCCAGCGCGAGAGGGAGGACGGCAACGTCATGAACTGGCTACGAAATCCAAGGCCAGCCGCGGCATGGGCGATCGGCGGGCGGCGTCGCAGCATCCCCTGAAAACGTTATGAGGCCGCTAAGACCATATAACTTCGTTCTGCGGCCGCTTGTCTCGTCGCGCCGCCGCTGGCTTGGGGGCGGCGGAGCCTCCTTTCGGCACCTTGTCTTCTGGAAGGCGCAGGGAACGGTTTCGCAACGGGCCCGCGAGAGGCAGGTCGTCGGGCCCCCCGATCGTCGCTCGGCCGCGCCCGCTCTGGCGAAGGGATCGGCGGCTCCTACCCCACCATCCGCGTCGCCTCGAGCCGGCGCTCCGGCGGAAACCAGAGCGTGACCAGCGTGCCCTCGCCCTTGCGGCTCTCGATCGCGAGCCGCCCGCCATGCATCTCGATGAAGCGCTTGGTGATGGGCAGGCCCAGCCCGGAGCCGCCGAAGCGGCGCGACTGGCTCGGTTCCACCTGCACGAAGGGCTCGAGCGCCCGCTCCATCTCGGCCGCCGTCATGCCGATGCCGGTGTCGGAAACCCGGAGCTCGACGCCGCCGTCGGGGGCCAGGTGGCCCGAGAACTGCACGGTGCCGCGCTCGGGCGTGAACTTGATGGCGTTGGAGAGCAGGTTGAGGATCATCTGGCGTACCAGCCGCTCGTCGGCGCGAATCTCGCCCAGCTGCTTTACCTCGCCGATGCGAAGCCTCAGCCTCTTGCGCTCGATCTGCGGCATCATCAGAGCCAGGCAGGCTTCCGACACGGTATCGAGCGAAACCGTGTCCTCGTGCAGCTCGAACTTGTTGGCCTCGATGCGCGACAGATCCAGGATGTCGTTGATCAGGCTCAGCAGGTGCTGGCCCGAATTGTGGATGTCGTTGGCATATTCGCGATAGCGAGGATGCCCGATGGGCCCGCGGATCTCGCTGCGCATCAGATCGGCGAAGCCGATGATGGCGTTGAGCGGCGTCCTCAACTCGTGGCTCATGGTGGCGAGAAACTCGCTCTTGGCCCGGCTGGCCTCCTCGGCCAACGTCTTCGCTTCCATGAGCCGCTCGGACAGCTCGCCCAGTTCCTGGCGCGCCTGCTCGAGCTTGCGGAACTGCTGCACCAGCATGGCGACGAAAGCGAGCGCGCTGGCGAACAGGCCGGCCAGCATCGCGGCCAAGGCCAGATAGAGCTGGCCCAGGCGCTCGCGCGAGGCCTGCGCGCGGTCGGCCACCAGTTGCACGATGTGCGAGGCGAGCCGGCTCACCGCCTGCTCCAGGGAAGGCATCTCCGTGGCGATGGTCGCGAGCGTCGCAGCGCCGCCCTCGGAGAGCTGGCTCAGCAGCGGGTCGAGCGCCATCGTCTCCGTGCGGGTCCGTTGGATCAGCCAGGCCGCGGCGCCGTCTTCCGCGAGCGCCCGGGCATTCTCGCCGCGCGCCAGGAGCTCGACCCGGCTCACCAGAATGTCGTACTGCAGCGCCAGCTGACGCAGGTTCGCGACGCTACCCTCGCCTTCCGCCGCCGCCAACTTCTGCTGGAAGCGCGCGAACTCGACCTGCAGTTCCGATGCCGCCAGGGTCAGATTCTCGGTCGGTCCGCGCGACACCGAGGCGTGCTCGCGCAGGATCAGCGCAAAGGCGGCCACCACGGTCAAGGAAAAGAGCCCGACCATGGCGCCGAACAGCCAGTGCGTGGGCCGCTTGAGCGCGAGGGTCACGCGGGGCCTCCCGCGCTGCCGGCCGTACCGGCGCCGATGCTCATGGTAGCGGGCTCTTGCCGGATGCTGCCGGAACCGGTTCTTGCACGGGCTGGCCTTCCGCGGCTTGCGCGAGGCCGAGCTTGGTCGCAGCCCTGATCACGAGCCGCGCCAACTGGCGCACCGAACGGGCCTGCACCGCTTCGGTGTCGAGGGCCGGTTCCCGGGCGGTCGGGTAGAGGATCATGAGCGGACCCATCTCGCGCACGGGAATGTCGCGCCCCTGGCGCCGGAAGGCGATGACGATATCGTGCATCTTCGCCTCGGCGACGGGGATCTCGGCGACATAGTCGTTGAGCGCGATGGCCTCGATCGCCTCGCCCTTGGCGCCGACCGCCTCGAGAAGTCGGCGCAGCAACACGCCTTCGAACTCGACCGGCTGCATGTCGAGAGGCGAAGCGGCCGCGAGCTTCACCACGCCGAGCGCTTCCAACATGGCTCGATCGAACAAGGCCTGGCGGCCGTCGGTGGTCCGCGCGATGGTGCCCGACACGGCGAGCAGCACCGGCCCTTGCGGCGCCGGCAGCCGTTCGTCCGCGATGGCCAAACTCGGCAACGCCGCCAACCATGCGGCGAGAAGAACCGCGCAAACCCGGCGGCGGGGGCGACCGTGCCCACCGCCCCGGCGGCCGGGTTCCCGCCGCAAGCTCCAGCCCGGTCGCTGCGCTTCGCCCTTCGGAATCGCGTACGGCCCCCGTCCGCTTGCGACGGCTGCGTCCAAAGCCTTCGGCCGGGATGGAACTAGGCAGCAGCCGTCCGATTCCCCCGAATCGGCCGAATTGAATGAAGTATAAACAAATTCATAAGATATTCACTCTTATTAACGCTGGCTTTGAGGAGTCGGGGCCAACCCCGGGTGAATCTTCGTCGCGGCGAATTTCACGATAAACCAGCATGTTAGCTGGCTTGCCTGAAAATGGGGCCGGCGTTCTAATGCCGCCGGCCGACTCCGGCCGCACACGCCGACCTCGTTCCCGGCTTTCTGGCCCATGACCCCGCGCGAGCCGCTCTCCTATTACGCCGCCACGGCCCACCCGGCGCCCATCCGTGCGCCGCTCGAGGGCGAAATCGCGGTCGACGTCGCCGTGGTCGGCGGCGGATTCACGGGGCTGTCGGCGGCGCTCGAGTTGGCCGAGCGCGGCTACAAGGTGGCGCTGGTGGAGGCCCGCAAGATCGGTTGGGGCGCCTCGGGGCGCAATGGCGGCCAGGTCAATACCGGCTATCGCAAGGGGCCGGCCGAACTGGTGGCGCGCTTCGGGCGCGAGGAGGCCAAGCGGCTCTGGGAGTTGGCCGAGGAGGCCAAGCAGATCATTCGCGAGCGGGTGAAGCGCCATGCCATCGCCTGCGACCTCAAGCACGGTTCGCTCTATGCCGTGCTCAAGGAGGCAGAGATCGCCGAGATCGAGGCCGATCTCGAGGCGCTGCAGCGCGTGATGGGGTATCGCGAGGGCGCCGCGGTCGACCGCGCCGGCATGGCCGAGCGGCTCGGCACCCGAATCTATTGCGGCGGGCTTGCCGATGCGGGCGGCATGCATCTTCATCCGCTCAACTATGCTCTGGGGCTCGCGGCGGCGGCGGAGAAGGCCGGCGCCACGCTCTACGAGAACAGCCGCGCCACCCGCATCGATCCCGACGGCCATGGCGTGGACACCGAGGGCGGGCATATTCGAGCGCGCCATACGCTGATCGGCTGCAATGGCTATCTCGAGGGGCTGATGCCGGCGCTCGAGCCGCGCATCCTGCCGATCTCGAACTACGTCGTCGCGACCGAGCCCCTGGGCGAGGCGCTGGCCCGCTCGCTCATCCGCGACGACGTGGCGGTGTGCGACAGCAAGTTCGTGGTCAATTACTACCGCCTGTCGGCCGATCGGCGGCTGCTGTTCGGCGGCGGCGAGGTCTACACTCGGCGCGATCCCGGCAATATCAAGCGGTTCGTGCGCCCCTACATGCTCGCCGTCTATCCTCAGCTCGAGGATGTCCGCATCGACTACGGCTGGGGCGGGCGGCTCGCCATCACGCTGTCGCGCCTGCCGAACGTCGGCCGGATCGGGCGCGATCTCTTCTACGCGCAAGGATTCTCGGGCCAGGGGGTGGCGCTCACCGGCATCGCGGGCCGCCTCATGGCCGAGGCCATCGCCGGCACGGCCGAGCGTTTCGACGTGCTGGCGCGCATTCCCCATCGCGCCTTTCCGGGCGGGCGGCTGCTGCGCCACCCGGCGCAAATCCTGGGCATGCTCTGGTACAGTCTGCGCGACCGGCTGGGATGAGCATGGCAGCGACGACAGAGCAGGCACCGCTGGAGACGCTGAAGCAGGCCGGCATGCTCGCCCGATCGGGCCGGCTTGCCGAGGCGGCGCTCCTGCTCGAGCAGGCCGCGGCCTCCTCGGTCCGGCCGGCGCCCCTGCTGCTCGAGGCCGGCCGGCTTTACCTCCAGGCGCGCGACCGGTCCGGCGCGCGGCGCTGCTGGACGGCCGCGGTCGATGCCGATCCCGCGCTGGTTCCGGCTCGCACGAATTTGGGGTTGCTGCTGGGGGAGCTCGGCGAGGCGGCCGCCGGCAAGGCCCAGCTCGAGGCGGCGCTGGCCCTCAAGCCCGGCGATCCCGACATTCTCGCCAATCTCGGCGCCGTCACGACCAACCTGTCCCCGCCCGAGGCGATCGGCCACTTGCGCGCCGCGCTGGCAAGGGCGCCGGACCATCGGCTGGCGCTTGCCAATCTCGCCGCGGTCGCGGGCAAGTCGGGCCTCGCCGACGAGGCGCTCCGCTGCCTGGAGCGGCTGGCGGCGCTCGATCCCGGCAATCCGAAATGGCGGCTGCAGATGGCGTTCCTGCTGTCGAAAGAGGACCGTCTCGACGAGGCGCGCGCGAGCTATTCGGCCGTGCTGGCGACAGAGCCGGGCAACCGGATCGCGCTGTCGGGGCTGGGCCGGCTCGCCCGCATCCGGAGCGATCGCCCGGAAGAGGTGGCTTGCCTGAAACGGCTGCTGGCCCTCGATCCGAACCATGTCGGCGCCTTGGCCAGGCTCGCGGAGATCGAGCCGCCGCCGGCCGAGTTGCGCCTGCGCATGGAGCGGTCGGCCGAGGATCCCGCACGCCCGCCAGTGGAGCGCTTTCCGTTGCATTTTGCGCTCTACCGTCTGGGCAAAGCGGAACAAGCCGAGCCGGGGCCAACCTTCCGTCATTTGGCGGAGGCCAACCGCCTCAAGGCCGCGGATCAGGCTTCGACGGGGCACATCCACTACGACAGCGCCGCGGAAAGCCTGAAGGTCGAGCGGACCATCGCCTTCTTCGACTCCGCCTGGTTCCGCGACCATGCGGGGGAGGGCGATCCCACCACCCGGCTCGTCTTCATCGTCGGCATGCCGCGATCGGGCAGCACGCTGTGCGAGCAGATCCTGGCGAGCCATTCGCAAGCCGCCGGCGTCGGCGAGCGCGTCGACATGGCTCGCATCGCCGAGGAGCTTGCCGCCGAGCTGGGCGGGGTCTGGCCCGACGCGCTCGCCAGGCTCGACGCGCCGCGCCTGCGCGCCAAGGCGGCCGACTACATGGCCATGATCGAGCGCCAAGCCGGAAAGGCCGCGATCGCGGTCGACAAGACCCTGACCAACATTCTCTATCTGGGCCTGATCGCGGCGTTGTTCCCGAGGGCGCGCATCGTCCATGCGCGCCGTCATCCGATGGATGTCGGCTTCTCCTGCTTCGAGCAGGATTTCTCGCAACCGCTTCCCTGGACCCTGGATCTGGAGCTGATCGCCCATTACTACGGCCTCCATCGCCGCTTGATGGCGCATTGGCGGCGGGTGCTGCCGCTGCCGATCCTCGACTGGCGCTACGAGGCGGTCGTGGCGGACATCGAGGGTGCGACGCGCCGGCTGCTCGGTTTCTGCGGGCTCGATTTCGAGCCGGCCTGCCTTGCTTTCCACGAGACGCCGCGCGTGGTCCATACGGCGAGCACCGAGCAGGTGCGCCAGCCCCTCTATGCCAGCTCGGTCGGCAAGTGGCGGCGCTACGAGAAGGAGCTGGCGCCATTGGCCGAAGCGCTCCGGGCGCAAGGCGTGGAGATAGAAGAGGCATGAGAACGCCCAAGAGAAGGTTCTTCCTGGAGATTGCCGATTGATCTCGACCTTGCAGCCGCTGGCGGCCTTTCCGCTTCATGAGCGCCGGCGCATCCGCGGCGTTCTCACCGACATCGACGACACGCTCACGACCGAGGGCAAGCTCACGGCCGAGGCCTATGGCGCGCTGGCGCGGCTCAAGGCGGCGGGATTTCTCGTGGTGCCGATCACCGGGCGGCCTGCCGGCTGGTGCGATCACATCGCGCGCATGTGGCCGGTCGACGCGGTGGTGGGCGAGAACGGCGCCTTCTACTTCCACTACGACGAGACCCGGCGCAAACTCGAGAAACGCTTTCTCGACGATGCCGCCACGCGCGCCGAGAAGCGCCAGCGGCTGGCCGGACTCGCCGAGCGCATCCTGGCGGCGGTGCCAGGTGCGGCGCTCGCTTCCGATCAACTCTATCGCGAGAGCGATCTCGCCATCGATTTCTGCGAGGACGTGGCGCCGCTGCCGCCCGCCGAGGTCGACCGCATCGTGGCCCTGTTCGAGGAGGCGGGTTGCACCGCCAAGATCAGCTCGATCCACGTCAATGGCTGGTATGGCGACTACGACAAGCTCGGCATGACGCGCCGGCTCATGCGCGAGGTATTCGGGATCGATCTCGAATCCCAGCGCGAGGCGTTCGTCTTCGCCGGCGATTCGCCCAACGACCAGCCCATGTTCGCCTTCTTCCCGCATGCCGTGGGCGTGGCCAACGTCGCCGATTTCGCGCAGCGCCTCGCGACCAAACCGCGCTACGTCACGCGCGCGCGCGCCGGCGCCGGCTTTGCCGAGCTGGCCGAGGCGCTGATCGCAGCGCGTGGCTGAGACGGCCGCCCCGCCGGGCGCGCCGGTTAAGACCGGCCTCACCGGCTATCTGGCGCCCGAAGGTTTTCTCGAAGATCTGCTGGCGGAGCTGGGCGAGGTCGCGAGCGTTCATGGCCGGCTGGTGCTGGCCGAGGGGCCGCCCCGGCCGGCGGCCTGGACCGCGAACGTCTGGTTCGATCCTCTGCGCATCCCCATCGCCTCGATCGCCGAAGGCGCCGGCGCCTTACGCGCGATCCAGCGCAACTGGGCGCTCTACGACTTCCGGCTCCATCGCCGCGCCCGATTGATCCAGGAGCGTTTGCCTCATGTGAGCGCCAAGCCGCTGCGCTTTCCGGCACCGGCGCCGACGGCACCCTTGGGCTCCTGGACCCTGCTCGACGCCGGCACCATCCTGGCCGCAGCGTGCTGCGCGAGCCCCTTTCCCAACGGCGAGGTCGTCTTTGTCGAAGATCGCAAGGCGCCGCCAGCCCGCGCCTACCTCAAGCTGTGGGAGGCTTTCACGCTTCTGGGCCGGTATCCCCAGCCCGGCGAGCGCTGTCTCGACCTCGGCGCCAGCCCCGGCGGCTGGAGCTGGGTGCTGCAAAGCCTGGGTGCCCGCGTGCTGGCCGTGGACAAGGCGCCGCTGGCGCCCGCGATCGCGCGCCTGCCCAACCTCGAGTTCCTCAAGGCCAGCGCCTTCGCGCTCGAACCGGAAGCGGTGGGGCCGGTCGATTGGCTGTTCTCGGACGTGATCTGCTATCCGCAGCGCCTCCTGAAGCTGGTCGAGCGTTGGCTCGCCTCGGGCCTCGCGCGCAACCTGCTCTGCACCCTCAAGTTCCAGGGACCGACCGACCACGAAACGGCGCGCCGCTTCGCCGCCATTCCGGGCTCGCGGCTCTTCCACCTGCATCACAACAAGCACGAGCTGACCTGGTGCCGACTGGCGGCGTGAACCGGGGCGGCGACGGCTTAGGCGGCTGTCGGTTGCGGGCAAGGACGCGGGGGCGAAAAATCGGGCCGTCGGCGCGGCGATCCGCAACGACGGCCCGCCAAGTCGGGCCGGTCGGCCGGATAGCCGGCCGCCCCCCGGGGCTATTCGTGCCCCAGGCCTTCGTAGATCAGACGGCCAATCTGGTCGTAGACCGCCGGCTTCGCCGATTTGAGATAGGCGGCGAAAGCGATGCCGCCGACCAGAACGGCGATCACGATCGGCAGAATCCAGTTGGCGAAGGCGAAGCCGCCACCCAGGAAGTCGATGTTCGCGAACAGCAGATAGACGATATAGGCCTGCGCCACGAACGCGATCAGCGGCGCCACCAGCGTGGCGAACCAATGGCGATCCTCGGGATGGCGCGAGCGGAAATAGACGATGACGGCGATGCAGACCAGCGCCTGGGCGATCATGACGAGTGCGGTGCCCAGGAGCGCCATCAGGCCGTAGAGCATCAGGTAGGCCTGGTTGGTGGGGTCGTTGCTGCCGGCGAAGATCGCGAACAGGACGACGATGATCGCGGCAATGACCGACTGCGTGAAGGAAGCGACATAGGGGCTCCTGTAGGTCGAATGCGTCTTGCCCAGCACCTTGGGCAAGGCCCGCTCGCGGCCGAGCGAGTAGAGATATCGAGCCGCCGTGTTGTGAAAGGCCATGCCGCAGGCGAAGGAGCCGGTCAGGATCAGGAGGCTCATGATCTGCTCGGCCCAGCCGCCCACGAATTGCGCGGCGGGCTGCAGGTAGAACATGGACGAATTGGTCTGCGCCTGCGTGATGGCGTCGTCGAGCGTCGGATAGGCCGAGACGGCGGCCCAGCTCGTGATCGTGTAGAAGATGCCAAGGCCGAGCACCGAAATATAGAGCGACAAGGGCACGATCCGCTTGGGATCGCGCGATTCCTCGCCGTAGTTCGGCGCCATCTCGAAGCCGACCCAGGACCAGAAGGCGAAGAACAGGCCGATCGCGGCGGCGCCGGCCGCCAGGTCTGCGCCGGCCGCATTCTTGTGGGCCTCGAAGCCCGCGAAGGCATTGAACGGGTTGATCGCCGCCGCCGAGACATGGGCGCTGGAGCTGCCGAAGACGCCGGCGTCGAAGATCAGGAGGATCACCACCTCGCCGATCAGCGCCACGCCGAGGATGACGGTCGAGAGCTTGACGTCGAAATAGGTCAGGGCCGCGATCACGATCACCATGCCCAGGGCGAACCAGGGCCAGGGGACGTTGACGCCGGTCAGCTCCATGACCTTGGCGTTGGCGAAGAAGGCGAAGCCGCCGCACAGCGACGCCTCGAACACCGAGTACGCCACCACCGAGCCGAAGCCCAGCGCCATGCCGAGCTCGCGCCCCAACCCGTGGCTGATGAAGGAATAGAACCCGCCGGTGGCCGTCACCTTGCGCGCCATGGCCGCAAAGCCGACCGAAAACAGCAGCAGGACGATCGTGGCCACCAGGAAGGAAGCCGGCGCGCCGATGCCGTTGCCGTAACCGACGCCGATCGGCACGTTGAAGAGCATCGCCGAGATCGGCGCCGCCCCGGTGACCGTCAGAAAGAGGACGCCCGGCAACCCCACGGCCTTGTTGTGGAGCATGTGGATGTCCTTGCGCTGCGTGATCTCGTAGGCGCCGCCGGCTCCAATGGCGCCCGAGGATTTCGACCCTTGTGCACTCATGTGTTTCTCCCTCGAAGGCCTGTCTCCGCCCGAGGCGATCGGCCCCTGCGCAGCCGCAAACCCATGGGAGCGCCACGCGGTTCGCCGCTTGCGCAGGGCCTCTCGGCTCGGGCCCAAGCCCGGCCGTCCGGCCATGTCGATTTCGCTTTCTACTGGCAGTCGAGCCGCAAGCCGGCGGGGTCAGGTGCCGCGCCGACGCCTGCGGAGGTCAGGGACTGTCGATTTGAGAATCGAACTTCGTCCTGCCTTTCTCTCCCGATGATCGGCCGGAACCCTGATGCGAGGCGATCATTGCGCCAGCCGGCGTATGACACCGCGCCGTCATCCGGTTCCTCGGCCGACAGGCCGAATTTGCCCCCATCCACTCCCGAGATCGATACCGGGCCCTGATCCCGCCCCGAGCGTAACCCCAGCACCGCCGGAGCCCGGGTCGTCTCTCGAAAGCCACCGCACCCGATTTTAGATCAGGATGCCGGCGGCGGGAAACAAGGGCTCGACCGGCGCCGGCGCGGACGTGACAGGCGCTGGCAGAAAGCGGTGCGGCGGGGCGGCCCTCTCCAGCTATCGCGCGCTCCCGGCGCCGGTCGATGCCGCCGACACCCCGTCTGCGGCGCTCACTCTTCCCGCGCGGCCGCGGCGCGGGTGCGGCGGGCCAGAAGTATCAGCGCGTAGCCGCCCAGCAGCAGCAGCGCCGCGCCGACGGTCGAGACCGTGCCCAGCACCGGCACGCCGGGCGTATAGCCGGCCACCATCTTGGCGTACATGTATTCGGGCACCGTGGTGTCGGCGCCGTCGGTGAAGAGCGAGAGCGGGAAATTGCCCCAGCTCAGGAGGAAGGCGAACAGCGCGCCCGAGAACAGGCCCGGCCACAAGACCGGCAGCGTCACTTCCTTGAGGACTTGCCAGCGCGTCGCGCCCAGATCGTAAGCCGCCTCCTCGAGCGCCGGGTCGAAGCTGTAGACCTGGATCGAAATCACCAGCGTCACCACCGGCACCACCCAGACCAGATGGGCGAAGACCGCGGTCTTCCACGAGGTCTCGATGCCGAGCGCGTTGAACCAGAGCAGCAGCGCCAGCCCCAGCACCGACTGCGGGAAGAAGATCGGCAGCAGCACGATCTTCTGATAGATCGAGCGGCCCTTCCACTCGTAGCGGGCGAAGGCGAGCGCCCCGAAGAAGGCGATCACGACCGAGATCGCGGTCACCATCAGCGCGATGGTGATCGAGGTCGAGAGCAGGGCGCGCACCTCGAGCGAGGCGAAGGTCTTGGCCCACCAGTCGAATCCCCACCGCGTGATCGGAAAGTTGAAATAGCGGCTCGCGGTGAGCGAAGCGAGGAGCCCGCTGACGGCCGGCATGTAGATGAACAGCACGACCGCCACCGTCCAGGCGGCGATGAGCGAATGCGACCAGCGCTTGCCGCCTTCGATCGTCATCAGCGCCGCCCCAGGATGCGGTCGAGGTCGAAGCGGCGCAAGACCGCCAGCACCAGCGTGCCGACGATCAGGATCAGCAGCACCGAGATGGCGGCGCCCAGGGGCCAGTTCTGCGAATAGGTGAAGGCGATCTCGATGTCGTGCGTGACCGGGATCACCGACTGGCCGCCGAGGATCTTGGCTTCGGCGATGGCCCCCACCGCCAGCACGAAGGTCAGCAGGCTGCCGATGACGATCCCGGGCATGGCGAGCGGCAGCTCGACCTCGCGAAAGATCTGCAGGCGCGAGGCGCCGAGATCGTTGGCGGCCTCCACCACGTCGCGCGGCACCATGGAGATGCCGAGCGTCATGGGGAACAGCATGAAGGGCAGATACACATAGACCATGCCGAAGATGATCATGCCGGGCCGGAACAGGATGCTGTCGAGATCGAGCCCGAACAGGCTCTTGAGCGTGCCCAGCAGCACGCCGCCCTTGATGAAGAACAGGACCCAGCCATAAAGCCGCACGTTCTCGGACACGAACAGCGGCAGCACCATCAGGAGCGTCACCAGATTGGCCCAGCGGCCGAAGGTCTTGGCGAGGCCGTAGGCGACCGGATAGCAGATCGCGATCAGGATCGCGACCGTCACCACCGCCATGCCGAGCGACCACAGGAACGAGGTGTAGAAGGTCTCCTCGACGATCGTCCGGTAGTTCTCGAGCGTCGGCAGCTGCCACAGCGAGAAGGTGCGGGGCGGCGCGAAGCTGAAGCCCAGGATGGTGAGGAGCGGAGCCGCGAAGCCCAGCAGCAGCAGCAGCATGATCGGAACGGCATGGCGCCTTCCCGCCGCCGCGATCCAGCGCGCCGCGAGCGGGCGCGGGCGAGCGCCGCGCGCCTCGATGCGGGTGGTGGCGAGCTCCGTCATCAGTCCGAAACCAGGATGCTGTCGCGCGCATCCCAGCCGATCGTCACGTCGTCGTCGAGCTTGCCGTGAAAGGGCTGCTGGCGCAGCCGCTCGAGCAGGAAGACGTGGCCGCCGACGCGCACCTGATACTGGATGCGCGAGCCCAGCGCATACTCGTTGTAGAGCTTGCCCGGCAGGCGGTTCTCGGCGTCCTCGCCGGCCCCGATGAAGCGCATGAACTCGGGCCGGATGACCAGATGCCCCTGCCGGAAGCCGGGTGGCAGGGCGGGCGCGGTGAAGCTCGTCTTGAAGGTATCGGAGACGAGCTTGCCGCCTTCGCCGAGCCTGACGTCGAACAGGTTGACCTCGCCCATGAACTCGGAGACGAACTTGTCCCGGGGTGCGGTGTAGATCTGGTTGGGGGTGCCCACCTGCACCAGCCGGCCCGCGCGCATCACGCCGATGCGGTCGCTCATCACCATCGCCTCCTCGAGGCTGTGGGTGATGTAGATGAAGGTCTTGCCGGTCTCGCGGTGGATGTCCTTGAGCTCCTTCTCGAGCGTCTTGCGCAGCTTGTAGTCGATCGCCGAGAGCGGCTCGTCGAAGAACAGGATCTGCGGGTCGTAGGCCAGCGCGCGGGCCAGCGCCACGCGCTGGCGCTCGCCGCCGGAGCATTTGGTGACGCTCTTGGCGTAGTAGCCCTCGGGCAGACGCAGCTGGCGCATGAGCTGCAGGCAGCGCTCGCGCCGCGCTGCGGGCGCTTCTCCGCGGATCTTCAGGGGGAACTCGATGTTCTCGCCGACCGTGCGATGCGGAAACAAGGCGAGAGACTGGAATACCATGCAGGTCGGCCGGCGGTTGGCCGGCACGTCGTTGATGCGCTGGCCCTTGAGCAGGATGTCGCCGGCGCTGGGCGTGTCCATGCCCGCCAGCATGCGCAGAAGGGTCGTCTTGCCGCTGCCGGACGGCCCGACAATGGTGAAGAACTCGCCTTCGCCCACCCGGAGGTCGATGTGATCGACGGCCGTCAGCCCGCCGAACTGCTTGGTCACCCCCTTGAGCTCGAGGATCGACGGCCGTTCCACGCCCTATACCTCTCTTGAATGCGACTTTCTCGTGCGATGCGCAGGAATGACGAGGGCGCCGCCCCGCCGGCGGCGCCCTCGACGATCGGGGTCGATCAGCCGCCCGAAGCCTCGCGCTTGGCCGCCGTCATGATATCGAGCAGCTTGTCGTAGTCCGGCACGATGTCGTACTCGACCGAGCCGGCCATCTCCTCCTCGAGCGAGTCCCACTGGATCGCGTCGAGCTCGTCCTTGGTGAAGAGCTTGAAGCAGTCCGGGTTGGCCATCTGGGCGACCGGGTTGAAGGTGCCCTCGGCGAAGGCCACCGTGTGTGCGGTCTCGGGCTGCTGCACGTATTCGAGGAACTGGGTGGCGAGCGGCGAGAGCTGCGGGTTGTTGACGGTCGAGGTGACCTCGATCCAGCTGACGCCGCCCTTGCCCCCGGCCATCGGGCCCTTCTTGGGCGTGACGCCGCGGATGTTGAGGTTGCCGTCCGCGCGCGCCGGCGAGGCCGAATAGGTGCCGCCGGTCATGTGGAAGTCGATCTCGCCCGACACCAGCGCCTGGTTCATGGTGGCGATGTCGCCCACCAGCTTGGCGCCCTTGAACACGCGCTTGGCGGTCTCCGTGAACTTGGCCACCTCGTCGGCGGTATGCTCGCGGAACGGGTCGAAGCCCGCGATCAGGCAGATGTTGAAGACGTTCCAGTCGTCGGATTCGAGCACGCCGTATTTGCCGGCGTTGGCCGGGTCGTTCCACAGGTCCCAGCCCTGGTCCTCGGCGGTCTCGCGGCTGACCTTGTCGGTGTTGACCACGAAGCTGTAGGGGCCGAAGCGCTGGCACATGCCGAGCAGCTCCTTGCCGTCGTCGCTCATGGCCCACCGGTAGGGCGGCTTGAAGGCGGGCAGCATCTTCTCGAAATAGGGCTCGAAATGCGCGCGATCGAGCGGCTTGATCAGCCCCTCGGGATACATGACCTTGCGCGCCCAGGGATTGTTGACGTTGATGAGGTCCCACACGTTGGTCTCGCCCGCGCGCAGGCGGTTGATCATGGTGGGATCGTTGGTGAGCGATTCCGCCTTCACCGTGGCGTTATGCGCCTGGCGGAAGGGATCGAGCACCTGCGCCGAGTTGTAGCCTTCCCAGCACAGGATGTTCAGCTCGTTCTCGCGCGCGGCCTGCGCCCCGCGGCCGAGGAGCGTGCCGGCGGCCAAGACCGCCGCACCGGCGCCGGCCGATTTCAGCAATTGCCGGCGCGAAAATCGCAACGTTGTCATGCCTCTGTTCCTCCCTGATGGCCGGCTGGCAAGCGCCAGCCCGTCCGGTTTGCCTTGCTTCTTATATTTTTTGCGCGAAATCCCGCCCTTTGCGGGCCGTCACCCTTCCGACATTACGCCATGATCGCGGGTTTCCGGTCGAGAGGCTAACCCTCGCCCGTCGCTTTCACAATCGAAAATGGTCACCCTCTTCATTTGCGAATGAGAAAATGCCGGTCGCGAGAGCGAGGCGGCGCGTTGCGACACCTGCTCTCGACCTTGCCGATCATGGCCGATGCGAACGCAAGCGGACTTGACCGGGGCTGGCGCGAACTTGACAGACGGCGGCAGCCGGCGGGCCGGCCCGGCCGTCGGGCATGAGACCGGTTCGGCGCATGGAGGCCCCTTGCGCGGATCAGCCCGGCGGCGCGCCGCGCGGGCGGGCGGCGAGGCGGGGCGGCGGGTAGCCGCCGGAGATCTCGCGCACCAGCTTGGCCAGGATCGCCTCGCGGAAGCTTTCCATGCCCTGGGCCACGGCGACGAAGGCGCCGGGTCCGCCGATCACATGCTCGGCATAATGGGCGGCGAGCGAGATGCCGTTGGAGAAGGCGCTCTCGCTCCTCACCTGGATCGCGAGCGCATTTATGGTGATGCCGGCCGCCGCCGCCTTGTCGCGGGCCTCGTCGGCCCGAGGCGCGCCGAGATCGGGCCCGTCGCCCGAAACGTCGATCACGCGCCGCGTGCCGTCATAGCCGTTGCTCTCGATCATGCGCGTGGCAAGCGCCATGCCCGGGCCGATGGCGTTGAAGCCCTGCGCACGCCGGGGCGCCTGGCGCAGAGCGGCGGCGAAGGCCGCGGCGGAGACGCGGTCGCGGATCACATGCCAGTCGACGACGATGTCGGTCGAGAAGCTGGCGGCCCACTCGACATAGGCCACGGCGATGGCGCCGACGGGACCTTGCGCGATGGCGTCGAGGACGCGCGGGTCGGCAAACGCGTCGCCCCAGCCCTCGCGCTGCAGGGCGAGCTCGCCCGAATCGATCGACCAGGACGCGTCGCCCAGCAGCACCAGCTCGAGATCGACCGGCTCGCCCGCCTTCGCGGCTGCCGGCGCAGCCGCGGCGAGGAGCAGCGTCAGGGCAATCTCATGGGCGCGGACCATAGAGATGACAATCGACCAGATGCGGATGGCCGACCCCGCCCAGATCAGTGGTCGCCGGCCGGTCGGTGCGGCAGCGATCGAACGCCTTGGGACAGCGCGGATGGAACGGGCAGCCCGGCGGCGGCGCCTCGGGATTGGGCACGTCGCCGGCGAGGATGATGCGCTGCCGGCGGCGCGCGGCGTCGGGCTCCGGAATGGCCGAGATCAGCGCTTCGGTGTAGGGATGGGCGGGTTCGCGATAGAGCCGGCGCTTTTCCGCCAGCTCGACCACGCGGCCCAGATACATGACCGCGACCCGGTCGGAGATGTGTTCGACCACGGCCAGGTCGTGCGAGATGAAGACATAGGCGAGGCCCAGCCGCGTCTTGAGGTCGGCCAGCAGGTTCAGCACTTGCGACTGGATCGAGACGTCGAGCGCCGAGACCGGCTCGTCGGCGACGATCAGCTTCGGCTCGAGCGCGATGGCGCGCGCGATGCCGATGCGCTGGCGCTGGCCGCCGGAGAATTCGTGCGGGTAGCGCGTGGCCGCCTCGGCGTCGAGGCCGACCAACGACAAGAGCTCCGCCACCTTGCGCCGCCGGCTGGCGCGGTCGCCGATGCCATGGATGACGAGAGGCTCGGCGATGCTCTCGCCCACCGTCAGGCGCGGATCGAGCGAGGCATAGGGATCCTGGAAGATGAGCTGCATGTCGCGCCGGCACCGGCGCAGCGCGCGGGGTGCGAGCGCCAGCATGTCTTCGCCCATGAACCGGATGCGACCGGCGTCGGGCTCCTGCAGCCGCAGCATGAGCCGTCCCAGCGTGGATTTGCCCGAGCCCGATTCGCCGACGATGCCGAGCGTCTCGCCGGGCTTGAGCGCCAGCGTGACGCCGTCGACCGCGCGCACGACCCCCTTGCCGTCGCGTGAGCGGAAGTGCTTGACCACGCCCTCGAGCTCGAGCAGCGGCGCCGAAACGTCGGGCCGGCTGGCGGTGATCGTGGCGCGCTCGAGGCCGGGGTTCACGGACAAGTCCTCGTCAGCCCATCGGATTGAAGCAGGCGGTGCTGTGGCCGGGCGCCACGGGCACCAGCGCGGGGGCCTCGGCGCGGCAGCGCGCGAGCGCACGCGGGCAGCGGTCGGCGAAGTTGCAGGCGGCTCCGCGCCGGGCGGGCGGCGGCACGCTGCCCGGTATGGTCGGCAGCCGCTTCGCGGTTTCGCCCAGCCGCGGCCGCGAGGCCAGGAGGCCGGCCGTGTAGGGATGGCGCGGGCCCTCGAAAAGGGCGATGGCGGGCGCCTCCTCGACGATGCGGCCCGCATACATCACCAGCACGCGGTCGCACAGCTCCGCCACCACGCCCAGATCGTGCGTGATCAGCAGGAGCGCCATGCCGACCTGCGTGCGCAGGCGGCGCAGCAGATCGAGAATCTGCGCCTGGATGGTGACGTCGAGCGCGGTGGTGGGCTCGTCGGCGATCAGGAGCTTGGGATGACAGGCGATCGCCATCGCGATCATGACGCGCTGGCGAAGCCCGCCCGAGAGCTGATGGGGATATTGGCCGAGCCGGCGCTCCGCCGCGCCGATGCCGACCTGGGTCAGGAGACGGGCGGCCTCGGTGCGCGCGGCCCGTTCGCCCAGGCCCCGATGGAGCATGAGCACCTCGGCAATCTGATAGCCGACGGTGAAGGTCGGATTGAGGCTCGTCATCGGCTCCTGGAAGATCATGGCCAGACGATCGCCGCGCAAGCCTCGCATCTCGGCTTCCGACAGCGCCAGCAGGTCGCGGCCGTCGAAGCGAATATGGCCGGCCTCGATCGCGGCGGGCGGCGTCGGCAGCAGCCGCATCACCGACATGGCCGTGACGCTCTTGCCGCAGCCGGATTCGCCGACCAGCCCGACCGCCTCGCCCGGTCCGATCGCGAAGCTGACGGCATCGACGACACGGGCGGCGGCGCCCTCGCCGCGGAAAGCGACCGTGAGCCCTTCGACCGACAGCAGCGGCGGTGCCGCCTCGCTCATTCGAAGACGGCGCGCGGGAAATAGAACGAGACCACCCAGTTGGGCTGATCCACGATCTCGCTGATCTTGAGGTCGCCCGCCACGCTGCAGAGCATGTAGGCCTCGGCCGCCGACATGTTGTGACGCCGGCACAGGAGATCGATCATGCCCATCACCGCCTCGCGCGCGCCCACGAAGAGATCGGGGCCGATTCCGGTGGTGACGTCCCAGCCCTTTCGCCCGCGCGGGTCCTCGCCGCGGTGAGGCACGAAATAGCGCGGGTAAGGCAGCTTGGCGCCCTTCACCAGATCGAACTTGAGTGCCACGTCCATCTGGCTCTCGATCGCGGTGCCGCAGATCTCGCCGTCGCCCTGCGCGGCATGGGTGTCGCCGACCGAGAACAGCCCGCCCGCCACCTCGACGGGCAGCCACAGCTCGGTGCCTTCGGCCATGTCGCGGATGTCCATGTTGCCGCCGACCCGGCGCGGCGGCACCACGCTGTGATGGCCGGGGGCGGCCGGCGCCAGGCCGATGGTGCCGCAGAAGGGCCGCAAGGGCACGCGTCCGCCCGCATTGTAGGCCGCGGGATGGGACAGGTTCTTCTCGTATTTCCAGATGTGGAGCGAAGGCTCCTTGAACTGGTCGGCCAGAAGGCCGAAGCCCGGGATGCTCGCGGTCCAGCCCCAGCCCGACGCGGTGTAACCCAGCACCGTCACCTTGATGGCGTCGCCGGGCTCGGCGTCGGCGATGTAGATCGGGCCCGATACCGGATTGACCTTGCCGAAGTCGAGCTTGGCGACGTCGGCCACGGTCGAGTTCGGGGTCAATTGGCCGCCCGAGGAATCGGTGGTCTTGAACTCCACCGTGTCGCCCGATGCGATCATCAGGCGCGGGTTGATGCTGTTGTCCCAGCCGAAATGGTGATGGGACTTGTGAATGGTGTGGTTGCAGCCGAGCGTCATGGCGATGCCCTCCCTGGAAGATCGGGCGGCGGCAACCCGGCCGGGGCCGCCGCCGCCCGCCTGGACAGTTCACGAGCCTACTGCACGTCGGTCGCGTAGATGTAGTCGTAGTCGACCGGGATATGGATCGGGTCGTTGAACACCTTGGGATCGCCGCCCACTCGCAGACTGTGCATGGTATAGCGGATCTCGTTCATGATCGGGACCCAGGGCGCGTCCTTCATCACGTCGGCGAAAATCGAGGCCCAGGCCTTGTAGCGCTCGTCCTGCTTGGCCGGGTCCGTCATCGCGTCCGCCTCCGCCGCGCGCTTGTCGAGATCCGGGTTGCAGTACCAGGACCAGTTCCAGCCGCCGGCGACCGCACCCGAGCAGCCCAGGATCACGCTGTAGAAGTTGGACGGATCGGGGAAGTCGGCGATCCAGGCGAGCCCGCCCGACCACACCATGGGCGCCTGGCCCTCGGTGCCGCCGGCCTGGATCACCTCGGCCTGCGCCACCGCCTTGATCGCGGCCTTGATGCCGATGGCGGCCAGATCCTGCTGGATCGCCTGGGCGATGCGCGGCTGCGGATCGGTGTTCATGACGTAGAGCTCGGTCGAGAAGCCGTTCGGAAAGCCGGCCTCGGCCAGAAGCTTCTTCGCCTGCTCGGGGTCGTAGGGATAGCCTTTGTAGGTCGGATCGTAGCCCGGCATGGTCGGCGGCAGCACCTGGTTGGCGATGTGGGCGCGGCCGTTCAGGATCTGCACGATGCGCTGCTTGTTGATGGCCATGTTGATGGCCTGGCGCACCTTCACGTCGTCGAGCGGCTTGATCTTGACGTTGAGGGCGACATAGCCGGTATGGAGCTGCTCGCCGGCGACGATGAGCGGCTTGTTGGCCGGATCGTTCGTCACCTGCACGAACTGCGCCGGCGGGATGCCGTCGCCCAGGATGTCGACCTCGCCCTTCTGCAGCCGGAGCAGGTTCACGGTCGGCTCCTGGCCGATCTGGAAGGTGATCTTGTCGAGATAGGGCACCCCTTTGCGGAAATAGTCCGGGTTGCGCTCGAGCGTCAGGTTCTGGCCCAGATTCCACTCGACGAACTTGAAGGCGCCGGTGCCGACCGGATGGTGGCCGAAATCGGCGCCGTATTTCTCGACCTCCTCCTTCGGCACCACGAAGGCGAAATTGATCGCCATGATGTGCAGGAAGGCGGCGTTGGGCGAGGAGAGCTTGATCACCACGGTCTTGTCGTCCGGCGTCTCGATGCCGGAGAGCGTGGTGGACTTGCCCGAGGCCACGTCGTCATAGCCAACGATGTTGCTGAAATAGCCGGCACCGGGGCTCTGGGTGGCGGGGTTGACGGCGCGCTCGATCGACCATTTGACGTCGGCAGCCGTCATGGCGCGGCCGTTGTGGAACTTGACGCCGTCGCGCAGCTTGAAGGTGTAAGTGAGGCCGTCGGGCGAGATCGTGTAGCTCTCGGCGAGATCGGGGATCAGCGTGGTCGTGCCGGGCTCGTAATCCATGAGTCCGTCGAAGATGCTCTTGATGATCGACCAGTTCTGCCAGTCGTAGCCGACCGCGGGATCGAGCGTGGAGATGTCGTCCTTATAGGTGATGACGATCGAGCCGCCCTGCTTGGGTTGGGCGGCGGCGGCCGGCAGGCTTGCGACGAGCAAAGCCGCGGCGGCCGCAATCAACAGCCGTTTCATGAGATCCGTGCCTCCTCCCTGGTCAATCCGCGTCCCCCGAGCCGCCCGTCGGCCGCGACAAGACCCTGCCGGCCGCGTGGCTTTGCCTGCGCGGAAATGGGTTGGCATTCTCAGCGCAACCTGACCCGAGGGTCAATCAGCGGCGCGATCAAATCCGCGACAAGATTGCCGATCAGGATGCCCACGGCGGCGATCAGCGTCACGCCCATGATGATCGGGATGTCGACGCGCTGGATGGCCAGCCACGCCAGCTGGCCGATCCCCGGCCAGCCATAGACCGATTCGACCACCACGGCCCCGCTCATGAAGAAGCCCACATCGAGCCCGATCATGGCGACGATCGGCAGGACGGCGTTTCTGAGCGCATGGACCAGGACCACCTTGCCGGGCCCGAGCCCCTTGGCCCGGGCCGTGCGCACGTAATCCTGGCGCAGCACCTCCACCATGGAAGAGCGCATCATGCGCGCATACCAGCCGCCGCCGGCGAGCCCGAGCGTCAAGGCCGGCAGGACCAGGTGGGGAAGCGTGCCGAACCCGCCCATCGGGAACCAGCCCAGGAGATTGGCGAAGACGTAGAGCAGCAGCAGGCCGACCACGAACTGCGGCGCCGACACGCCGGCGAAGCTCGCCATCATGATCCAGCGGTCGGCCGGACGGCCGCGCCTTGTGGCGGCGAAGATGCCGGCGGGGATGCCGATCAGGAGCTCGAAGAAGATGGCGCCCGCCATCAGCAGGAGGGTCGCCGGCAGACGGCTCAGCACCAGATCGGCGACTTGCGTCTTCTGCACGTAGGAGCGGCCGAGATCGCCTTGGGCGAGGCGCGTCACATAGCGGGCATATTGCTCGGGGATCGGCCGGTCCAGCCCCAGCTCGTGACGGATGTTCTCGACCGTTTGCGGGGTCGCGTTGCGGCCGGCGATCATGCGCACCGGGTCGGCCGGGATCAGGAAGGTGAGGCCGAAGGTCACGATCGTGATGCCGACGAGGATCGCGAGAGAGGCGGCGAGGCGGCGGGAGAGATAGCCCAGCATCATTCGCGCCCGCGCTGGGTCGGGTCGAGCGCGTCCCGGAGCGCATCGCCGACGAGGTTGAAGGCGAGCGCCACCAGCAGGATCGCCGCCCCGGGGAAGAAGACGAGCCAGGGTGCGGACAGGAAATAGGATTGGCTCTCGAAGATGATCCCGCCCCAGGACGGCGTGGGCGGCCGCACGCCGACGCCGAGAAAGGAGAGTGTCGCCTCGAGCAGCACGGTGGTGGCGATGCCGAGCGTGGCATAGACCAGCACGGTCGGCACCAGATGCGGCAGAATATGGCGCAGCAGGATGCGGATGGGCCCCGCGCCCAGCGCCCGCGTGGCCTCGATATAGTCGCGCTGGGCGAGCGCGCGGGTCTCGGTATAGACCACGCGCGCGATCTGCACCCAGTTCACCATCGCGATCACCAGCGCCACGATCCAGAGCGACGGCGCGAAGATGGCGGCCAGCGCGATCGCCAGCAGCAGGGCGGGGAAGGCCATCATCAGATCGGTGAAGCGCATGATGGCGGCACCCAGCCAGCCTTCGGCATAGCCGGCCGTGGCGCCCAGGAGGGCGCCCACCACCACCGCCGCGCCGTTCGCCGCCACGCCGATCAGGAGCGAGGTGCGTGCGCCGAAGACGAGGCGCGAGAGCAGATCGCGTCCGAGCAGGTCGGTGCCGAGCCAGAATTTGGCGTCGGGCGGCAAGGGCGCACCCTCGAGCGTGAGCCCGTCGAAGAACTGCTCGAAGGGGTCATAGGGCGCGATCCAGGGCGCGAGCAGCGCCACGGCCACCGTGACCAGGATGACGCCGAGCCCCGCCAAAGCGAGCTTGTCGCGCCGGAAACGCCGCCACGCTTCGTTCATGCTCGATTCCGTGGGCCGCCTAGGACTCTTTTGCGCAAATTCGAGTCATGATCCGCCGGCCCTCATGGTTCGACAAGCTCACCATGAGGGCCTCATCCTGAGCCCGTCGAAGGATGAGGCCCGGCTCCACGAGGATTGCAAGTCAGCACCAGACGACGGCAGAGGATGGACGCGCCCGATCCTATCCCGGCGCTCGCCTCCGTCAATCCGAATGCGGGCGCCATCCTATCGGCAGTTGCGACGCTCGCCCCTTCTCGCGCCGCCGTCACGGCTTTCGTGGCGGGTCCTTTTCGATCTGCCGAAGCAGGAACGAGGTCGCCCGCCGCCAAGCCTCGTCGTTGTCGCCGCGGAAGCTCAGATTGCGATGATAGACGCGGGCACCCGTCGCGACGTCGAAGACGCCGACCCACATCTCGAGGATCAGGCTGCTGACCTTTTGGACGGCACCCGTCAGCACCAGCTCGGCGCCGGCCTGGCGGGCTTGCGTCAATAGGCAGGCGGAATCCTGCGCTTGACAGCTCTCGATCGCCGCCTCGGGCAGATCGACGGTGCGATAGCGCCCGCTCGCCTCCAGCTGCGAGCGCAATTGATCGGTCATTGCGTCCAGGCGCGCGGCATGCTCGGCCGTCTGATCGCGCGGCTCGCCGGAGGTGTCGAGGAACCCGAAAGGGAGAATCGCAAGGCTCGTCGATGAGCTCGGCGTCTGGGCTCCGTGGGCGGCGCCGAGACCTGTCAGCAGGACGCTCAGCGCGACGGCGGCCATCGTTGCAGCGTGCATTGTCATGACAGCCCCTCCCGATCGAGGAGCCGACCCGATCCGATGGCCGCGCGGAGCGGCTCGCCGGGTTGTCGGCCCGATTGAGCCCGATCATAGGCGCCTGTCGTCAAATTGGCTTGCGCCGGCCGGCCGCTCGGGTAAATTTGACTGCGCGGTCAAGTCGCTTGCGGCGGCATCATCGCTCGCCGCCTGGATGCGCTTCCCGCCACATGGCCCCTCTGGCCGGCGAGGTCGCTTTGTCGGGCGGCTCTCGCGGCCGCTCCTGTTTGACGATCGGCCTTTCTGCGGGCTGGTCAAACAAGATTTGGCAACACCGCATTGGCCGCTCACCAGAAAAATTGGTCGGTTTCGTTGTGATGCTTGTAACCCCAGGAAGGTTGGGGTTAGGGTTCGTCGCATGCGACCGCACGAGAAGGCGGCGCCGCTTTGAGCCGACAGGGATCGATCGAACGTTCGATGGAGCTCAGCGAAGGGATCGCCACGGAAGCGCTGCCGGCTCGCCGGCCGGGGGCCAAGCGCGTGGTCAACGAGGCGCGCATCCTGGCCGCCGCCGAAGAGGTGTTTGCCGAAGCCGGCTATGCGGCCGCCTCGATGGCGGCGATCGCCGATAAGGCCGGTCTGCCCAAGGCGAACCTCCATTACTATTTCGGCACCAAGGAGCAGCTCTATCGCCGCCTGCTGGAGACCATCCTGGCCGGCTGGCAGGAGACGATGGATCTGTTCACGCCGGAGAACGATCCGGCCGAAGCGTTTCGCCTCTATGTCGCCGACAAGATCGAGTTCTCGCGCCGCCGTCCGCGCGCCTCGAAGATCTTCGCCAACGAGATGCTGCATGGCGCGCCGCACTTCCGCTCGGTGATGGTGGGTCCGATGCGCGAGCGCTTCGATCAGCATTGTGCCGTGATCGAGGGCTGGGTCCGCGCCGGAAAGATCCTTCCCGTAGATCCACGTCATTTTTTCTTCGTGCTGTGGGCCTCGACCCAGCACTACGCCGACTTCGACGTGCAAGTGGCAGGGCTCCTCGGCAAGAAGACGGTTGGCGCGGAAGATTATCGAGCGGCAACCGAGCTCATTACCCGCATGGCCCTTGCGACCCTCGGCCTCGGGCCGGGCACGGGCCGCTGAGCCGTCTCGCCGGGACCTTTCGAGGGGCGATGGCCGAGCCGATCGCGATCGACACGCTCGAGATGCATACCGGCGGCGAGCCGGTGCGCATCGTGCTCGCCGGCTATCCGCCGATCCCGGGGCCTACCATTCTCGCCAAGCGCCGCTATGCCCGCGAGCGGCTCGATCATCTGCGCCGCCTGCTCATCTTCGAGCCGCGCGGCCATTTCGACATGTATGGCGTCATCCCGGTCGAGCCCGATCTGCCGGAGGCCGATCTCGCGGTCCTCTTCATGCACAACGAGGGCTATTCGACCATGTGCGGCCATGCCGTGATCGCGTTGGCGCGCTGGGCGGTCGAGAGCGGCCGCGTGGCGCGCGCGCCGGCGGGCGAGACGCCCGTCAATATCCAGTGTCCTTGCGGGCTGGTGCGCTGCCGCGTGGCGCCCGACGGGGCGGTCAGGTTCGAGAGCGTGCCGGCCTTCGCCTTCGCGCTCAACGCCAGCCTGCAGGTGCCGGGGATCGGCCCGGTGACGCTCGATATCGGCTATGGCGGCGCGTTCTACGCCGTTCTGCCGGCGTCCCGGCTCGGCCTGTCGCTGCCGGGCGCATCCGTGCGCGACCTGGTCGATGCCGCCGCCGCTGTGACCGAGGCGGCGAAGGCGCAACTGCCCTTGCGCCATCCCGACGATCCCGATCTGGCCTTTCTCTACGGCACGATCCTGACCGACGGGGGCGACGGCGCCGACCGCCCCTCGCTCAATGTTTGCGTCTTCGCCGAGCGGGAGGTGGACCGCAGCCCCACCGGCAGCGGCGTCACCGCCCGCATGGCCCTGCTTCATGCCCGCAAGGCCGCGACGCTGGGCGAGGAGCGGCGCTTCCAGAGCCTGACCGGCGCCGTCTTCACCGGCCGCATCGCGGGCCCGGCGCCCGCGGGCGAATTTGCGGCGGTGCGCGTCGAGGTCGGCGGCCGCGCGCATCACAGCGGCAGCGCCCGCTTCACGCTCGAGCCCGACGACGAGATCGGCCGGGGGTTTCTGCTGAAGTAGCTGGAACCATCGTCCTCGACGACGGTTGCGCCTATGATGTCGCAAGGTCGCTCTCGCCGATGAGCAGAAAGGTTGAGCCACGACCCCTGCGCATCCGGGACGGATTCTCAAGCGCGAGCTCGAGGCGCGGGGCCTTTCCGCCAACAAGCTGGCCTTGGCGTTGCGCGTTCCGTCCGGCCGCATCACCGGCATTCTCAACGGCAAGCGCGGCATTACCGCGGAAACGGCGCTGCGCCTGGCGCGCTATTTCGGCAATTCGGCGGCATTCTGGATGAACCCCCAGACGCAGTACGAGCTTGCGGTCGCTGAACGCGAGATCGGCCGCCGCGTCGCCGCCGAGGTCGAGCGCGCGGCCTGACCGGAGGCTGGCACGCCGCCCGTCTTTCCGCCCCCGGGCGGCCGGTGTATGGTCGGCGCCGATAACGGATTTCCTCTCGGATCATGACCGAAGCCGATCGCCAGGAGCAGATTCTCGCCCTCGTGCTTCAACGCGGCTTCATGTCGATCGAAGCCCTGGCGGAGCATTTCTCGGTCACGCCGCAGACCGTGCGGCGCGACGTCAATCGGCTCAGCGCCAAGGCGCTCCTGCGTCGCTACCACGGCGGCGCCGGCCTGCCGTCGGGCATCGAGAACGAGGCCTATCAGGCGCGCCAGGTGATGCAGCTCGAGGAGAAGCGGCGCATCGCGCGGGCCGTGGCCGAGCAGATCCCGGACGGCGCCTCGCTCTTCATCACCATCGGCACCACCACCGAGCAGGTGGCGCGCGCGCTCCTCAAGCACCGCGCGCTCAAGGTGATCACCAACAACCTGCATGCCGCCAACATCCTCGCCGAGAATGCCGACTTCGAGGTGCTGGTCGCGGGCGGTATCGTCAGCAACCGCGAGCGCGGTCTCGTCGGCGAGGCCACGGTGGAGTTCGTGGGCCAGTTCAAGACGGATCTCTGCGTGCTGGGTGTGGGCGGCATCGACGCCGACGGCACCATGCTCGATTTCGACGTGCGCGAGGTGCGTGTCTCGCAGGCCATGATGCAGCATGCCCGGCAAATCATCGCCGTCGCCGACCACAGCAAGTTCGGGCGCAACGCGCTGGCGCGGCTGGGCGCGCTCGCCGACGTCGATCTCCTGGTGACCGACCGCGCGCCGCCGCGGGCGTTGAAGTCCCTGCTCAAGCGCGCCCGGACGAAGCTTCTGGTCGCCGGCTGAAGCGGCGGGCGGGCCGCCCGCCTTCGATGCCGCATGCCGCGGCGTGTTCGATTTCGCGCACGCCGGCCCGATTTATTTTCGATTGTGAAAACAACCCCACGAGACTAGTCTGCCGTTCGGATTATCGCTGCCGTTAGGGCGGGTTCCGATCGAGTGGAACCCCCTTCGTCGCCCCCCGCGAAAGCGGGGGCCCAGAGCAACCGCACGTCGCTCGCAACCGCACGTCGCTTGCTCCCGGGTTCCCGGGCCGGCTTCGCCGGCGAATCCGAAGTAGCGGGCGAAGTCCGCGGGCGCGGGAACGACGAAGAGTTTCGATCCCAGCCGAGCGAAACCTGCTCCAGCGGAACGAGAAAGAGCGGCAGGCGGAGGCGACGAGGAGAAAAGCGGATCATGGACTTCATCTTCATGCTGACGCGCGACGATCGGACCGTCGAGGATTGCCTCGAGGTGTATGATTCGGTCCGCCAGCTCCCGCTTCGCCATGTCGGCTTCAAGGACGTCGGCGTGGCGCCCGATATCCTCGAGCGCCTGCACGATCGCATCAAGACCGACGGCCGCACCAGCTACATGGAGGTGGTCAGCACCAGCGCCGAGAGCTGTCTCGGCTCGGCGCGGATCGGCGTCGAGCTCGGCGTCGACTGCCTCCTGGGCGGCACAGAGGTGGACGAGATCCTGCCGCTGCTCGCAGGCACGCGCACCGGCTACTACCCCTTTCCCGGCGTTCCGGTCGGGCACCCGACCAGGCTCGGCGGCACGCCCGAACGCATCGCGGCCGACACGCGCGCGATGGTCGCCAAGGGCTGCGCAGGCGTCGATCTCCTGGCCTTCCGCGCCACCGAGGCCGATCCGCTCGACCTGATCCGTGCCGCGCGCGGCGCCACCGACCGCAGGGTGATCGTCGCCGGCTCGATCAACTCGGCCGCGCGCATCCGCGAGATTGCCGCGGCCGGCGCCGACCTTTTCACCATCGGCACGGCGGCGCTCGACGGCAGCTTCTCCCCGCGCTTCGGGCTGCTCGCCAATCAGTTGCGCCGTATCCTCGACGCCTGCGCGGCTGCGGCCTGAGAGAGGCCGCAGCCGGCGACCATGGGTCTTCTCCTCGGCATCGATGTCGGCAGCCAGAGCCTCAAGGCGGTGCTGCTCGACGAGCGGCTCCAGCCGCTGGGCAGCGGCCGGCGCAGCTACCCGATCGCTTTTCCGCGGCCCGGCTGGGCCGAGCAGGATCCGGCCTTGTGGGAAGCGGCCCTCGGCCCCGCCATCGCCGAGGCGCTGGCCGCGGCGGGCCGCAAGGCCGGCGAGGTGGCGGCGATCGGCATCGCCGGCCAGCTCGATGGCTGCATCCCGGTCGATGCGAACGGCCTTGCGCTCCATCCCTGCCTCATCTGGATGGACCGCCGCGCCGAGGCGTCGCTGGCACCGGTGCGCCGGTGCATCGCGCCCGAGCGGGTGCGCGAACTCACCGGCGCCAATCTCGATGGCGGCCACATGGCGCCGAAGATGCGCTGGCTCCTGGACGAAGTGCCGGCCGCGAAGGCGGCGCGCCTCTTCCATCAGCCGGTCTCCTATCTCGTGGCGCGGCTCACGGGCGAGGCCGCGATCGATCACGGCCTCGCTTCCACCTCGCTCGTCTACGGCCTGGCTCAGGGCGATTGGCAGGCCGAGCTGATGGCGGCCTTCGGGCTCGCGCCGCGGCTGCTGCCGCCTCTGCGGCGCAGCGAAGAGGCGGCCGGCCGCCTCGGGCCCGAAGGCGCGAGGGTCACGGGCCTGCCGCAAGGGCTGCCGGTCGCGGTCGGCACCGGCGACGATTTCTCCACCCCGCTCGGCGGCGGGGTGATGGAAGAGGGCATCGTCGCCAACGTGCTCGGCACGGCCGAGGTGGTGGGCGCGCTCGACCGACGCCCCCTGGTCGATCCCTCGGCCCTGACCGAGACGCACCGCTATGTCGGGCAGGGCTTCTACTACATCGAGAATCCGGGCTGGGTCTCGGGCGGCGCGCTCGAATGGCTGCGCGCCATGCTCGGCATCGCGGACTTCGCCGCCTTCGACCGGCTTGCGGGCGAGGCGCCGCCCGGCGCCGATGGCCTCCTGTTCCTGCCGGCCTTAGGCGGCGCCATGACGCCCGAGTGGATCGCAGGCGCGCGCGGCTGCTTCTACGGGCTGACGCCGGCGCATGGGGCCGCGCACATGGTCCGCGCGGTGCTCGAGGGCAACGCCTTCGGCCTCAAGGACGTGGTCGACGCGCTCGAGGCCATGGGCGTGGCGGCGGGCCGGCTTCGCTTGCTCGGCGGGGGTGCCCGCAGCGATCTCTGGGCGCAGATCCGTGCCGACGTGACCGGTCTTCCGGCCGAGCGGGCGCGGCTTGCCGACGCCTCGGCGGTGGGGGCGGCGATGCTGGGCGGCGTGGCGGCAGGCCTTCTGCCCGACCTCGGCGCGGCGGCGGCCCTGGTCGGCGGCGCGGACGGGGCGATCGAGCCCGATCCGGAGCGCCATCGCCTCTATGCCGAAGCCCATGCCCGCTATCGCCGGCTGTTCCAGTCGCTGAAGCCGATGTTCGACTAAGGAGTGAAGGGCTCCATGTCCGATAGGATCATCGCCGACCTTCTCGCCGGACGCTGGCGCGATCCGGAGACGGGCGTGCCCGTGAGCGTGCCGATCAAGGCGATCGCGATCGAGCCGACATTGACGGGCATGGAGGCGGATCTCGTGAAGCCGCTGGGGCTGGGCAGGCGCTTGTCGCTCGTGAGCGATCCCACCACCCATGGCGTGCTCGGCCGGCGCGTCGAGCGGGCGCTCGCCTCCGTCGCCGCCGTCGAACGGGTGCGCCTGCCCGAGCATCCGCATGCCGACGAAACGACGGTTGCGACCATCCGTGCCGCCACGGCGTCGGCCGACGCGTTGATCGCGGTCGGGTCGGGCACCATCAACGATCTCTGCAAGTATGCGGCCTTCCTCGACGGCAAGCCCTATGCCGTGTTCGGCACGGCGCCGTCGATGAACGGCTACTGCTCCGCCAACGCCGCCATCACGGCGGGGGGCTTGAAGAAGTCGCTGGCAGCCGCCGTGCCCGTGGGCGTGTTCCTCGATCTGGCGGTGCTGGCGAGTGCGCCGGTGCGCATGATCCGTAGCGGGCTCGGCGACAGCCTGTGCCGGCCGACCGCTCAGGCCGACTGGCTGCTGTCGCATCTGCTGCTGGGCACGGCTTACCGGGAGGCGCCGTTCGCGCTTCTCGCCGCCGACGAAGAGGCGCTTCTCGACGGGGCCGAAGCGCTGGTCAGAGGCAGCGCCGAGGCCATGGAGCGCCTCGCGCGCACCCTCGTGCTGTCGGGCCTCGGCATGGTGATCTGCAAGGGCAGCTACCCGGCCAGCCAGGGCGAGCATCTCGTCTCGCACTATATCGAGATGATGGAGGGCGAGCGCCTGCCGGAAAGCTTCCATGGCGAGCAGATCGGCGTGACCACGCTGTCGCTGGCACGCCTGCAGCGCCGCCTGCTGGAAGGGCCGCCGCCGCGGCTGACGCCGACCGCGATCGACGCCGCCGACCTGGCGCGCCATTTCGGGCCCGAGCGCGGCGAGGCTTGCCGCAAGGAATGGGCGGCCAAGGCCCTCGATGCCGCCAAGGCCGAAACGCTCACGAGCCGATTGGCGCGGGAATGGGACGCCATCCGCGCGCGGCTCGAGGCCGTGATGCGTCCCGTGGCCGGGCTCGATCGCGCGCTCGCGGATGCCGGCGCGCCGCGCGAACCCAAGGCGCTCGGCTGGCCCAAGGCGCTCTACCGGACGGCACTCGTCCGCGCGCGGCAGACCCGCAACCGGTTTACGATTCTCGATCTTGCCGGCGATTCGGGCGCGCTCGAATCCTTCGCCGCCGCCGAAAGCGCCTGAGGGCGCTTCCCGCGTTGCTCCCCGCTTTGAGGTCCTCTCGCAGGTCGGCCGATCGGGACCGCGCGACGATCGCCATCCGCGGCCGTCCTCCGATCGGACCAATGCCGTACCTCTAACGGTGGGAATATGACCCCACGTTCGGTTGATAAGCGTCCAATTGGGTGTATTATTTCCCCCTGTTGGGGGAGGGCAGCCGCCGGGGAGGGTTGCGGCGTAGCGCCCATGTCGGATCTTGCCCGTCGGCCGGTTCCGTGACCGACCGTCCCCCGCGTTCGGTGCCGCAGCGACCTAGGGGGACGCAATGGACAGCGATATCGGTGCGCTCACAGTCATTTTCTCCGAGTTCTACTATTGGGTGACCATCGTCTTCATGTTCCTGATCCACGTCGGCTTCTGCATGTACGAGGTCGGCGCGTCCAGGCGGAAGAACCACATGCACACCCTGATGAAGAACACGATGGTGATCCCGCTCGTCACCATCACCTTCTTCCTGTTCGGCTGGTGGATCTACTTCGCGCTGCCGAACGGCCCCGGCATCACCGGCGGGCTTATCTCCGCACCTTGGGCCGTGCCGTGGAGCGAGCTCATGGGCGTGCATATGGGCGGTGCGCCGGCCGACAGCCAGGCTCTGACGCCGGCCGACACCGCCTTCTGGGCGCGCATCAACGGCGTGTTCTGGGGCGCCTTCCTGCTGTTCTCCTGGACGACGGCATCGATCATTTCCGGTGCGCTGATCGAACGCGTGCGCTCCGGCGCCTTCTGGCTTTCGGCCATATTGGTCGGCTCCGTCACCTGGATCCTCGACGCGGCCTGGGGCTGGCATCCCGACGGCTGGATGGTCCAGGTGCTGGGCTATCACGACGCCTATGCCTCCGGCGTCGTTCACGCCGTCGCGGGCGGCGCGGCGCTCGCCATGCTGATCCATCTGGGGCCGCGCATCGGCAAGTTCCGGCCCGACGGGACCGCGCGCAACATCGTGCCGCAGAATCCCTGGCTCATCACGATCGGGCTGTTCCTGATCTATACGGGCTTCTGGGGCTTCTACGTCGCTTGCAACATCCCGATCATCGACGTGCAAGAGGGGGACGGCGTCTTCTTCTCCGCCACCAACATCTACCTGACGCCGACCACGCTCTCGGGCATCACCTTCAACTTCCTGCTGTCGCTCACGGGTGGCCTGATGTCGGGCTATATCGTCTCGCGCGGCGATGCGTTCTGGACCTATTCGGCGGGCCTGTGCGGCGTGATCGGCGCCTCGGCGGGCAACGACCTCTACCATCCGCTGCAGGCCCTTCTGATCGGCGCCTTCGTTCCGGTGGTCTGCTACAAGATGCATTACTGGGTCGAGCGCCGCTTCAAGATCGACGACGCGGTGGGTGCCGTGGCCGTGCACGGCTATGGCGGCTTCCTCGGCGTGGTGATCGCCGGCATCCTGCTGTGGGGCTATCCGGCCTCACAGAAATACGACGCGGTGATCACGCCCTGGGGCAACTTCATCGGCGCGATCATCATGTTCTGGGTGCTGGGCTTCCTTCCCACCTATGTCCTCGGAGCCGTCCTCAAGGCCATGGGCGCGTTGCGCATCCCGCGCGAGATCGAGCTGGTCGGCCTCGATCTCTCCGAGTTCGCGGCGCGCTATGTGGACGAGGAGGAAGTGCAGAAGGCCGAGCTCGAAGAGGCCCGGGCCGCGGGCGTGCTGCGCTGACGCGAAGCCCACCAGCAAGGGAGATGAACGACCATGTCTACCGGCAACTTCGAAAACTGGCACGGCAACATGCTGGATATCGGCCCGCTCTACCCCTTCGTGGGATCGGAAGGGCTGCTGACGATCATCGGCTTCGCGTTCTGGATCGTCTGGATGATCTGGCAATGGCGCATGGAATCGTCGAACTACGAGGACGACATGCAGACGCTGAAGCAGAACGACAACATGAGCCGGGCGCTCAAGGGCGAGAAGGTGTTGCGCCCCCTGTGACGCGCCGCGTCGCTTGAACGGGGCTATGGGGCGTCGGCCGCCTGGCCGGCGCCCCTTGCCCTTTGGGCCCCCGTTTTGGTCGCAAACCCCGCCGCAAGGCCGCCCCGGCGCCGTCGAGAAGGCAGGGGCGGGCGTCTCAATTCCAGGCCATTTGCCGCGTAGCCGCTTTCACTCGGCGGCCCGAAGGCGCTATGCTGCGCCCCCGCGCGGAACGGCCCCGCCAGCGAGACGATATCGACGCCGCGGCATAGAGTTCCGCCCGATTGGACATCACCCATGCGCATCCTCATCGTCGACGATCACACCCTGTTCCGCCGCGGCTTTGGGCTCCTGCTGCAGCGCCTCTATCCGGACGCCGAGCTGGAGGAAGCCGGTGATGTGGCGACCGCGCTCGAGCTGGCGCATCGCGGCGACATCGATCTGGTTCTGCTCGATCTCGCCATGCCCGGCATGGAGGGGTTCAAGGGCCTGCAGCAGTTGGCCGAGTGCCTGCCCAAGGCCACGATCGTGATCGTCTCCGCCATCACCGAGCCCGACCGCATCCGCGAAGCGCTCGAGCGGGGCGCGCGCGGCTACGTCCTCAAGACCATCAACGACGCCGCGCTCAAGCACGCGCTCTCGTTGATGCTGTCGGGCGAAACTTACGTGCCGGCCGAGCTGCTGCAAGGGCGCGCGCTCAAGGGCGCGGGCGTCGCCGGCGGCAAGTCCGGGCCCGACAACCCGCTTTCGAGCCTGACCGACCGGCAGCGCGACGTGCTGAGCCTGCTCATGACCGGCCAGTCGAACAAGGAGATCGCACGCCATCTGGGCCTGCTCGAGAGCACCGTCAAAGCGCACATCAAGGTGATCTTGAACAAGCTCAGCGTCGCCAACCGCACCCAGGCCGCGATGGTGGCGTCGGCGCTGGGTTGGCATCCGCCACGCACCAGCGACTGAATGGGGCGGCCGGCCGCCCCCCGTGCGTCAGCGTCCCGCCATGCGTCAGCGTCCCGCCAGGAGCCGCTCGATCGCCTCGCGCAAGCGCTCGGCCTCGATCGGTTTGTAGAGCAGCTCGAAGCCCGAGGCGCTGGCCTCGGCCAGCCGCGCCGGCTCCGTGTCGCCGGTGAGGATGAGGCCCGGCACCTTGCGGCCGAGACGCCGGCGGATGTAGCGGATCGCATCGGCGCCGGTGAAGCCGTCGCGCAGGCGATAGTCGGCGATGATCGCGCTGGGCGCGCGTTCGCTATGCGTGAACACGGCCAGCGCCGCCGGTGCGGAGTCCGCAGCCAGAACCTTGTAGCCCCAACGCCGGAACAGGGCCGCCATCGCTTCGAGCTGAGCCGGATCGTCGTCGATGGCGAGCAGCAGCGCGCCATACATGGCGGGCACGATGGGCGACTTGATCTCCTCTGCCGCTTCCGCATCGACCGGGTCGCTGCCGAGCTCGCCCAGCGGCACGATCACGCGGAACATCGAGCCGCGGCCGGGCGTCGAGCGCACCTCGATCGGGTGCTCGAGCAGCTTGGCCATGCCGTCGACGATGGCGAGGCCGAGCCCGAGGCCGCGCGTGCGGTCGCGCTCGGAATTCCCGACCTGGTAGAACTCCTCGAAGATGCGGCCGATCTTGTCGGCGGGGATGCCGATGCCGGTATCCCATACCTCGATCGCGAGCCGGCCGGCAGCGCGCCGGCAGCCGACCACCACGCGGCCCCGCTCGGTGTAGCGCAGGGCGTTCGAGACCAGGTTGCGCAGGATGCGGCCGAGCAGCATGGGGTCGCTGCGAACGGTGGCGCTCGATTGCACCACGCGGAAAGCGAGCCGCTTCTCGCGCGCCGTCTCGGAGAACTCGGTTTCGATCAGATCGAGCAGATCGGCCACCGCGAAATCGCGGAGCTGCGGCTCCATCACCCCGGCATCCAGCCGCGAGACGTCGAGCAGCGCATCGAGCAGCGCATTGGCGGACTTGAGCGCATCCTCGATCGAGTTCGCGAGGGCGAGATTGTCGCGGTCGTCGAGCCCGGCTTTGAGCGCCGCGGCGAAGAGGTTGGCCGCTTGCAGGGGCTGGCGCAGATCGTGGCTGGCGGCCGCGAGAAAACGCGATTTGGCCCGGTTGGCGCGCTCGGCTTCGGCGTGCGCTTCGCGCAGCGCATCCTCGGCATTCTTGCGCTCCATGATGTCGCGCACGCTGGTGCGGAAGCCGAGCGAACGGCCGGCCTCGTCGAGCAGCGTCTGCCAGCTCACCGCCGCCCAAAGAATGGTCCCATCCTTGCGCAGGATCCGGAAGGCGACGTCGTTGCCGCTGCGCCCCGCTGCCGCTTCCGCGAGCATCTGCGCGATCAGCGGCCGATCCTCCGCATGAACCAGCGGCAGCGGGTAGTCGGGCATGGCCAAGCACTCGGCCACGCGGTAGCCGGTCATGCGCTCGACCGCGGGATTGATCCAGAGCGGCCGTCGGTCCTCGCCCAGCCAGCTTTCCCAATCATAGGTGTAGTTGGCGATCGCCTCGAACAGCCGGTCGGTTTCCGAGACGGAGGCGGGTCGCAAGCGCACGCCGCGCGCGCTCGACATCAACTCCTCCCGGCGGGTGGCTTCGTCATCGCGATCGCCAATCGAATGTGCCCAACGCATGGCCGTTTCAAATCCCGGCGCCGATCAGTGGAGCCCGCCAAGCGAGACCTTGTCCAGACGAGCCCATCGCATCCCTCCAACGGGGGAGTATATCCCCCAAACGAGTGAATCTCTCAGCCAAATGCCGCTTGGACAAGGGGCGCGGCTATTAGGCACGTTTCCTGTAGGGAACGGAAGATTCCCGTACGAAATCAGGGCCGGCGCATTCCTTGATCCGTTCGGATCGTCGGCCGCCCCCGTTCGGGGGGCGGCGGATGCCCAAGAGAACCGCTGGCACGGGAGAAACGTAGGTCGCGGCCCTTCACGGGTGGGGTGCGACCGTCAAAGGGGAGGCCCCATGGCGCAGTCCGCTATCAATCTGTCCGAGCGCATCGACCGCATGTTCGGGCGCGACAAGCTGTTCGCTTGGTGCTTCGTCGTCGCGCTCTGGATCGTGGTCGCGATCGTCCTGCTGTCGGTGAATTCGCTCATTCCGTCGAACGGGATCCGTATCGTGAGCTGGATCGCCGCGATCGTGCTGGTGGTGTTCAACACCGCGTCGATCGGCGCGATGGTGCGGCACTACAGCCACGACAAGGAACACATCTACGGCCTCGACATCCGGCACTTGGACGCCGGTCGCTAAGGCGGATCAACGGGGAAACGCACATGGCTCAGAAAAAATACGTACCGCCGACCCAAAGCAAGGCCGGTCAGATCTTCGACGTCGTGACCCTGCTGGTCATGGTGTTCGCAGTGCTGTTCCTGCCGCTCTGGCTCGACATCGCGGTGCCGTCGCGCCACCGCGTCCTGCCCGAGGGCGTTCAGCTTCAGGAGACGACCAACGCCGACGGCACGGTCACCCAGACCTGGACCGGCCTGACCTGGGAGGCGATCGGCCAGAATCCCACCATGCAGCAGCGCTGGGAAGCGCTGGGCTACAATCTCGAGGGCGTGGCCGACATCGTCACCCAGCCCTTCGACTACACCATCGACGTCGCGGGCCTCATTGCGACCGGCATCGTCGTGCTCGGCTATTTCCTCTTCGTCTACTGGGTGTCGGAGAAGGAATACAAGCAGGTCATCGCCGAGAAGTTCGACTGAACCGGGCGGCTCGACAGGTCAAGAGGGACGACTATGGACATGTGGCAAGTCTTGGAATGGGGCGCCTGGATCGTTTCGGCACTCCTGTTCGGATGGATGGTGATCGACGCGTGGAAGGTCGGCCGCGAATATAGCGAAGGCATGCTGCTGAGTTCGCGCGAAGGCGTCGACGAGCTCGAGCTTTTCGGCGAAGGGAAGAAGAAGGGGGGACACTGAGCCATGGCTGAACAGGCGGTGGGCCAGCCTGGGGCCCAACAAATCAACCTGCTCAAGGTGCTGGGTCCCGTCCATGTGTGGGCGCTGGGCGTGGGCATCGTGCTCGTCGGCGAGTTCATGGGCTGGAACTATGCGGTGGGCAAGGGCGGTGCCTATGGTGCGCTGATCGCCGCCTGGGTGATCGGCCTGCTCTACACCTGCGTCGCGATGATCGATTCCGAGATCACCTCGACGGTGGCCGCCGCGGGCGGCCAATACGCGCAGGCGAAGCACACGACCGGGCCGCTGATGGCCTTCAATGTCGGCCTCTATCTGGTCCTGGCCTATACGATGCTCGAGGCCGGCGACGTGCTGGTGGCCGGACAGCTGATCCAGATCGGCGCCGCCGAATTGGGCGCCAACGTGGCATTCGAGCCCTTCACGGTTCTCTGCATCGCCATCCTGGCTTGGCTGAACTATCGCGGCGTGTTCATGACGCTGACGGTCAATTTCGTGATCACCGCCGCGGCGTTCGTCTCGATCCTGATTCTCTTCGTCGGGCTCGAGCCCTGGAACCCCGGCGCGTTCCTCAAGCACACGGAGCTGCTGACCGACCTGCCTTACGGTTGGCTCGGCGTGCTGGCGGCGTTCCATTTCGGCATCTGGTACTATCTCGGCATCGAGGGCACCTGCCAGGCCGCCGAGGAGGTGCGCTCGCCCGGCCGCTCGCTGCCGCTGGGCACCATGACCGGCATGATCACGCTGCTGATCGCGGCCGGCCTCACCTGGTATGTCTGCGTCGGCATGCTGCCCTGGGAGTATCTGGGCTGGGACCTGACGCTGGCCCCGCTGTTCGACGCGGCGCGCGTGTCGGGCAGCACCTCCCTGCACGTGATCCTCTTCGTCGGTACGCTGTTCTCGGCCATCGCGTCCGCGAACGGCACCATCAACGACGCGGCCCGGGCCTGGTTCTCGATGGGCCGCGATCGCTATCTGCCGCAGTGGTTCGGCGCCGTGCATCCGCGCTACCGCACGCCGTTCCGCTCGATCCTGTTCCTGATCCCGATCGCGGCCGTGTTCGCGCTCAAGGTGCCGCTGGCGCAGGTCATCACCTTCTCGATCCTGTCGGGCCTGCTCGAATACACCTTCATGCCGATCAACATGTTCAAGTTCCGGCGGAAGTGGCCGATCGGCTCGATCCGTCGCGGTTACGAGCACCCGTTCCACCCGCTGCCGGCGATCGTGCTGCTGGTGCTCTGCATCGCGACCTTCTTCGCGGTGTATCTCGGCTACGGCCGGCAGCTCCTGGCGATGATGGCGTTCTATATCGTCGCCTCGCTGTGGTTCGCCTATTACCGCTACAAGTTCGTGCGGCGCGGCGACCAGTTCACCATGGCCTGGCCGAGGCCGCTGGGTTACTGACCGACAAGGGCGAGGGCCGCCCGCGCTTGCGGGCGGCCTTCGCCCCCTTCAATCTAGGACCGGCGGCCGGCCTTCCGGCCCCGGTCCTTTCCTTTCCCGGAGGCTCTCGGGCTCGCGACAATGCAGTGGGTTTCCGCCGTCCTGGCGGTCGTGTTCCTGGCGGTGCTGATCTTGATGCATCGGCGCACGCGCGCGCGCATCAAGGCCGAGCGCGCGAGCCTGTTCGAGCCGGCGCTGCCGCTGTTCGAGCGCTACCGCGTCGAGCAGGACGACGTGAATTTTCCGGTGCTGAAGGGGCGCTATCGCGGCTACGAGGTCAAGCTCGAGCCGATCGTCGATCACATCGCCATGCGCAAGCTGCCTTCGCTCTGGCTGCTGGCGACGGTGCGGGCCGATCTGCCGCAGGCGGGCGTGCTCGATCTGCTGGCGCGCCCGCTCAATACCGAGTTCTTCTCGCCGGCGGGCGAGCTCGAGCATCGGCTGAAGACGCCGACCGGCTTCCCGCGCGAGGTCGAGGCCCGCACCGATCGCCCCGACGCGCTGCCGCCGGAGGCCGTCGTCGCGGCGCAGGCGGACCTGTTCGAAGACCGGCGCATGAAGGAGCTGGTGATCGCGCCCAAGGGCGTGCGGCTCGTCTATCAGCTCGCGGAAGGCGAGCGCCCCTATTACATGGTGCTGCGTCAGATCGAGTTCGGCCGCGCCGTGCAGCTCGAGCCGGCGCTGGCGCGCCGCTTGCTGGACCGCGCGATCGCGCTTATTGAGGAGCTGCGGCGCAGCTCTCCCGCCGATGCGGGCGCCGGCCGCCACCGACAAGAAGATCATGACGAAGCGACAGCAAACCAGGCGTGACGGGAACGGCGGGAAGAGCGGGGACGAGACGGCGAAGGCCAAGCCGCCGTTCCATCCCTATCTGGTGCTGGCGATCGCCATCCTGCTGCCGGCGGTCGGCCAGATCTTCAACGGCGATTCCAAGCGCGCCTTCATGTTCGCCTTCTCGATCCTGAGCCTGGGTTGGATCAGCTATCACCTGACCACGCCCGAGCACTCTTTCCTCGGCCGCTATGCTGGCGGCATCTTCGTCTACTGCGTCTCGGTGCTCGACGCCTATCGGATCGCGCGGCTGCGTTGGGAGATGTGGCACAAGCAGCAGCGCGAACGCGAGGCGGGGCCCTCTCCTGATCGCGGCTGACGCGCCTCGTCGACGCCCGCGTCTGCCGACCGTCGCTTTCAGGCCGCGCAAGGCGGCGCTGCTATGCGCAGACGACAAGCAACACGACGCCCTTTGCGCCTGGCGCAACCGCATGATCCGAACGGATAAGCGGGCGTCCCTCGGAAGGGGGAGATAAGTGGTATCGAATTGGTTTTAAAGGAGAATTAATGAAACGCCACGTTGCGCGACCCTGCCCGTTCTGATATCCGCACTGACATGGCGAATGTGGACGATACGATCCCGACGCCCTGGGAGAAGACGGAGATAGAGGTGCTGCAGGCACCCTGATCTCCACGGTGGCCGTCGCAGACCCGAAAAGGGCGCGGCGGCTTTGTTGTTTTGGGCCTGGAAACGCCGAACCGAACGGTTTCGGCCGGATCCACGCCGAGGCTGCCGGGGCTCGGCAGCAGAACGAGGGGGCAGTATCTCATGGTCACCACAACGACGACGTCGAAAGGTGCCGCGTCCACGTCTGTGCCTTCGACGATGATGCGCGACGTGGACTGGAAGCAGGTGGTGTTCGTCGCCGCGGGCGTGCCCGCACTCGTGCTGTTCTCGATGGGCGGCATATCGGCCACGGTGGGCGCGCCGGCGTGGCTGGTCTGGACCATCTCGGTCCTGTTCGGCTTCGCCCAGGCCTTCACCTACGCCGAGATCGCGGGACTGCATCCCTCCAAGACCGGCGGCACCGCCGTTCATGGCGCGACCGCCTGGATCCGCTACAGCCAGTTCCTGGCGCCCCTGTCCTTGTGGTCGAACTGGCTGGCCTGGACGCCCGTGCTGGCGATCGGCTCGGGGCTTGGCGCGGGCTATCTGCTCTCGATCTTCTACGGGCCCGACGCTTCGGTGACGAGCTGGCAGGTGACGCTGGTCGATCTCGGCTTCATCTCCGACGGTCTCAGCCTGCGCATCAACGCCACCTTCCTGCTGGGTGCCGCGATCATGCTGGTCGTGTTCGCGATCCAGCATCGCGGCATCCTGCGCACCGCGCAGATCCAGACTCTGCTCACCATCGCCTCGCTGCTGCCGCTTTTCATCGTCTCCATCATCCCGCTCATCGCGGGCAACGTGCATGCGGACAACTTCTCGCCCTTCACGCCGCTGGCGACCGACAACGGCAACGTCATCCCCGGCGCCTGGGACAAGAACGGCATGCTGCTGTTCCTGGGCGGCCTCTTCATCGCCGCCTGGTCGGCCTACGCGTTCGAGACCTCGGTCTGCTACATGAGCGAGTTCAAGAACCCCGGCCGCGACATGCCGCGCGCCATCATCGTCTCGGGCCTGATCTGCATCGTGGCCTATGTGACGGTGCCGGTGGTGTTCCAGGGCTTCTTCGGCACGCAGAAGATGCTCGATCCCGGCATCTACGACGGGTCCGGGATGGGGCTGGCCCTGGCCGAGATGGTGCAGGCCGGACCCTTCATCACCAAGATCCTGGTGCTGCTGCTGTTCTTCACCCTCATCCTCGCCATCATGACCGCGATGGCCGGCTCTTCGCGCACGCTCAACCAGGGCGGGCAGGACGGGTGGCTCCCGAAATATCTGGCCTACGTCAACAGCCACGGCGCGCCGACCCGCGCCATGTGGACCGACCTCTGCTTCAACCTGATCCTGCTGCTGATGTCGGACTACCTGTTCGTGCTGGCGGTCTCGAACTGCAACTACCTGATCTTCAATTTCCTCAACCTGAACGCGGGCTGGATCCACCGCCTCGACAATCCCGACGTCCACCGGCCCTGGCGCTGCCCGACCTGGCTCTTGGCGCTGGGCGCGGTGCTGGCCTACGTGAACGCGTTCCTGCTGGGCGCGGGCGCCAACGTGTGGGGGCCGGGCACGCTGATGGCGGGATTCGTCTCGGCGGCGATCTCGGTGCCGTTCTTCCTCTATCGCCACTATGTCGTCGACAAGGGGAAGTTCCCGGCGCACATGTATGCCGACCTGCTGCTCGACGGGCAGACCGAACTCGGGCCGAAGCGCGCGGGCGTATTGCCCTATGTCGCGCTCGGGGGCGGCATCGCCTCCTGCGCGCTCGGCTATGTGATCTTCTGGACCTGAGCCGGACCGAAAGCGTGCCTGCGAACAGACTCGCCCCCGCCCGCGGCGCAGAGCCGGGGCGGGGGCGAGCCCCGTTGCGCGCGCCGGGCCGAGGCCGCGGCCGTCGCCGACCGGCAAGTGGTATCGAATTGGTATTAAAGGAAAAATTCTCGATGCACGGATTGCATCGAGGGGCCGGGCTCTGTTATCCAGGAGCCTATGGCAAATCGTCGCACCCAGAGTGGATGGCCAAGCCAAGCAAACCTTGAACCGGCGCGGGAGGCGCCGCGACCGATTTGCCATGAACCGCGTTCCTCATCCGGAACGCGGCTTTTTTTGAACCGCAAGAACAAACATCGGAAACCCTAGGGGGATTCACGACGATGACGACAACGACTGCGACCGCGGCGATGGGGACGGGCGAACTGGTCCGCGCCATCGACTGGAAGGGGGCTTTCTGGGTGGCGAGCGGCGTGCCCGCGCTCGTTCTGTTCTCGATCGGCGGCATCGCCGGCACGGTGGGCACCCCGGCCTTCCTCATTTGGACCGTGTCGATGCTGATGGGCTTCATTCAATCCTTCACCTATGCCGAGATCGCCGGCCTGTTCCCGAACAAGTCGGGCGGCGCCTCGGTCTATGGCGCGGCCGCCTGGCTGCGTTACTCCAAGTTCATCGCCCCGCTCTCGGTCTGGTGCAATTGGATCGCCTGGACGCCGGTGCTTTCGCTCGGCTGCGCCATCGCCGCGAGCTACATCCTGAACGCGGTGGCGCCGATGCCGACCGCCGACGCCATCCAGGCCTATATCTCGGCCAATGCCGGGGCCACGGAGGAGACGGCGATGGCCGCCCTTACGCCGGCCATCCGCAGCTTTGCGCTGGTTTCCTTCGACATTCCCGGGCTGGTGTCGATCTCGCTCAACTCGACCTTCTTCATCGGCGCGGTCCTGATGCTGATCGTGTTCGCGATCCAGCATCGCGGCATTCTCGGCACCGCCAAGGTGCAGACCTATGTCGGCCTGCTGGTCATCGTGCCGATGCTGATCGTGGGCGTGGTGCCGCTGCTGACGGGCCAGGTGTCGGGCGCCAACTTCTCGCCGCTGGTGCCATTGGCCGCGCCTTACGCGCCCGATCCGGGTGCCTGGAACATTCCGGGCTGGACGCTGGTGCTGGGCGCCATGTTCATCGCCGCCTGGTCGACCTACGGCTTCGAGACGGCGGTCTGCTACACGAGCGAGTTCAAGAACCCGCATACCGACACCTTCAGGGCCATCTTCTATTCGGGCCTGCTCTGCCTGCTGCTCTTCATCCTGGTGCCGTTCACCTTCCAGGGCGTGCTGGGGCTCACGGGCATGCTCGATGCGAGCATCATCGACGGCTCCGGCGTGGCCTCGGCCATGGCCAACATGGTCGGCGGCGGCGCCTTCATCCACGCCATCATGGTGATGCTGATGATCCTGGCCCTGTTGCTGTCGATCATGACGGCGATGGCGGGCTCCTCGCGCACGCTCTACCAGGGCTCGGTGGACGGCTGGCTGCCGCGCTATCTGAGCCACGTCAACGGCCACGGCGCGCCGACCCGCGCGATGTGGACGGATCTCACCTTCAACCTGATCCTGCTCTCCTTCGCCTCGTCCGACGCGGCGAGCTTCTACTTCATCCTGGCCGTGTCCAACTGCGGCTACATCATCTTCAACTTCCTCAACCTCAATGCCGGCTGGATCCACCGCATCGACAGCGGCCATGTGCGGCGCCCCTGGAAGGCGCCGACCATCGTGCTCGCGCTCGGCGGCGTCTTCGCCTTCGTGAACGCGGCCTTCATGGGCGCGGGTGCCAAGGTATGGAACCCGAATGCGCTGTGGGCCGGCCTGATCGCGGCCTCGCTCATCATCCCGGTGTTCTGCTTCCGCCACTATGTCCAGGACGGCGGCAGGTTCCCGGACCGCATGCTTCAGGACTTGCATGTGGCGGAAGGCACGCTCGGCGAGAAGAAGGCGGGCGTCCTGCCCTACCTTACGCTGATCGCCGGCATCGCCACGGTGCTGATCGCGAACTGGATCTTCACCTTCTAAGCCCGGAGCCCGCGGGGCGGGCGGCTTCGCGGCCGCCCCGCCATCGGGCTCCTCGGAGGAAGACGATCAAGGGAAGGGGTCCGGCTTCGGCCGGGCCCCTTTTCGTTGCGCCGCCTTCTGGCCGCTCAAGAAAAACCGGCGGCGCCTTGGGCGCCGCCGGTCGAAGGCTTCTTGGGGGGGCGGCCCGGCTCGTGAAAGCCGGCCCGGACGATCCGCCGGCTCTACTCCAGATGGATCCAGACCGACTTGGTCTGGGTGTGCAGCAGCATCGATTCGAAGCACTTGTCGCGGCCCTGGCCGGACTGCTTGTAGCCGCCCCACTGCATCGTCATGTCGCCATGGTCGAAGCAGTTGACCCAGACCACGCCCGACTGGAGGTCGCGCGCCGCCTTGTGGGCGACATCGATGTTCTTGGTCCAGATCGAGGCCGCCAGGCCGTACATGGAATCGTTGGCGATCTCGACCGCCTCCTCGACGTTCTTGAAGGTGAGGACCGCGGCCACCGGGCCGAAGATCTCCTCCTGGGCGATGCGCATGTCGTTCTTCACGCCGGCGAAAAGCGTCGGCTGGACGTAGCAGCCCTTCTCCAGTCCCTTGGGCACGCCGCCGCCGAAGCAGAGCTTGGCGCCCTCCTTCTTGCCGATATTGATGTAGTCGAGCACGCGCTTCTGCTGGCTCTTGGTCACCAGCGGGCCCATCTGGGTCGAGGGATCGAACGGATCGCCCGGCTGGAACACCGATTTGCTGCGCTTGGTGAAGAGATCCAGGAACTCGTCGTGGACCTTCTTCTCCACCAGCAGGCGCGAGCCGGCGTTGCAGACCTCGCCCTGGTTGCCGTAGATGCCGGCGATGGCGTAGTTCACCGCCTGATCCAGATCGGCGTCGCCCATGATGATCTGCGGGGTCTTGCCGCCGCACTCGGTGGTGACCCGCTTCATGTTCGACTGGCCGGCATAGATCATCAGCTGCTTGCCGACCTCGGTCGAGCCGGTGAAGGCGATCTTGTCCACGTCCATGTGGAGCGCCAGGGGCTTGCCGACTTCCTCGCCATAGCCCTGGACCACGTTGAGCACGCCGGCGGGGCCGCCCGCCTCCATGAACAGCTTGGCCAGCAGGTTGGCCGAGAGCGGCGACTGCTCGGCCGGCTTCAGCACCACCGAGTTGCCGGTGGCGAGCGCCGGCGCGATCTTCCAGGCGGCCATCATGAGCGGGTAGTTCCACGGCACGATGCAGCCGACCACGCCCAGAGGCTCGCGCACGATGTAATGGAATTCGGACGCGGCCGTGGACGTCACCTGGCCGAAGATCTTGTCGATGCACTCGGCCATGAACTGGAAGGTGAGCGCCGAGCCGGGCACGTCGCTGTTGACCATGTCGCTGACCGGCTTGCCCATGTTGAGCACGTCGAGCAGCGCGAACTCGACCGCGTTCTCGCGGATCAGATCCGCGTAGCGGTAGAGGACGTTCATGCGGTCGCGCGGCGCCATGCGGCTCCATGCGCCGCTTTTGAAGGCCTTGCGCGCCGCTTTGACGGCGGCGTCCACGTCCGCGGCGTCGGAGCGCGCCACCTCGCAGATCACCTCGCCATTGACGGGGTTGATCGATTCGAAGCGCTTGCCCTTCTTGGCGTCGACGAACTTGCCGTCGATGAAATTGCGGGTCTCGGGCTTGATCTTCTCGGCGAGCTTGTGCCAGTCCTTCTTTGCAAGCTTCTTGGCTTGTTCGAGATTCATCCTTTGGTCTCCTCCTCCTGTCGGCGCCGGATGGGATCGGGCCCTATGACGGCCACGGGGCCTTGCGGACGCCATCGGCGCGGGGTCGCATCTCCCGGGGTCTCGGATTTCCGCAGCTTGACGCGAACGCTTGCGCCGGGAGCGCCATGGGAGCGGCGCTCCGGCCCGGATGGCCTGAGCTTATAGCATTTGGGGCAGAGCCGGCCTAGTCTCGCCCGAGGGCTGGCGACGCGCCGAAAAACGGCAGCAATCCGCGCCTTTTAAGCCTGCTCCGAGCGCTTTCCGGCAACGCCGTGCCGCCGTTATGCGGCCCTTGCGCGCAGGCGCTCGCGATACCAGACATAGAGGCCGGAGGCCACGATGACGACGGCGCCCGTCATCGTCCATCCGTCGGGTAGATCGCCGAAGACGAGATAGCCCAGCGCCGCGGCCCAGGCCAATTGCAGATAGCTCAGCGGCGCCAGCACCGAGGCCGGCGCCAGGGTGAAGGCGCGGATCATGAAGAGATGCGAGACGGCGCCGGCGAAGCCCAGGAACGCCATGATCGCCCAGCCCCGGAGATCGGGCGTGCGCCAGTCATAAGGCACCGCGGCGCTCATGGCGACGAGCCCGACGATGCCCGAATAGAACAGCGTGACCGGCCATTCGTCGATGGGCCCCAAGAGCCGCGTCGTGATCTGGTAGAGCGCGAAGCAGGCGGCCACCAGCAACGGCAGGGTCATGGCCCAGTGCACCATGCCGAAGCCCGGCCGGATGATGAGAAGAACGGCGAGGAAGCCTACCGCCACCGCGGTCCAGCGCCGAGGGCCCACTTGCTCCTTCAGCATCAGCGCCGACAGCGCCGTCAGGATCAGGGGCGCCACGAAGCCGATCGCGGCCGCCGTCGCCAGCGGGATGTAGCGCAGCGCCAGGAAGTAGAAGGCGGTGGCGCCCAGCAGGAACACCGAGCGCAGCAATTGCAGGCCCAGCCGACGGGTGCGAAACACCGCGCTGCCGCGCCAGAGGAGCAGGAGAGGCAGCGCCGTCAACATATGGAACAGGTAGCGCGCCCAGGCGATCTGGATGGTCGAATAGTCGGCCGTCAGATATTTCCCTGCCGTGTCCATGACCACGAAGCCGAAGCCCGCCGCCATCATCCACAACATACCGGTCACGGGAGAGCGGGCGGCGGCGGGCGCAAGGCTGGTCATGGGGATGCGCGAAGAAGGATGAAGGGGGGAGACGAGCCCGCACTATGCCCCAACGCTGCTCGAGCTCGCCAGCCTGGCGTCGTGCGATTTCAGTCTAACTGGACGCATCTCCCCCTCACCCAACTCCGGGTAAGGCTCGGCTTTCAGCCTCGCCAACCCTTCGCAACCCTTGTATCTGAAGGGATGAGTGGCGGGGAGCAGCGAATCAGAGTTGATTTGCCGGAGCGGCGGCGCCGCCGCTCCGGCAGTCGCGGGCCGGTGACCGTAAACCCTCTGGTGGCA
>JBMONF010000045.1:0-49571 GCA_049323455.1 Pseudomonadota bacterium
GCCGCCCAAAGTGGCCCTCGTCGCTTGCATGCGCAAACTGATCGTGCATCTCAACGCCATCGTCGCGAGGCATTATGCCCAGATCGAACAAACCGCTTGACCCCGCAACACAGTCGCTCTCCCCCACATCGTGGGGGAAAGGGAAGGGTGAGCGGGCGAACATCTCTCTCAAGACGAAAAGGCTTCGCGTGTTCTGCGCCAATCGGGGCCTACTGCCCCTCGCGCAGCGCCTTGACGAACTCGTGCAGGCCCACCTGCCGCTCGCGCCGCAGCCGCTCGGCCTGGAGGATCGCCTGCACCTGGCGCACCGTATCCTCGAGATCGCGGTTCACCAGCACATAGTGATATTCGGGCCAGTGGCTGAGCTCGTCGGCCGCCTTGGCCATGCGCCGCGCCACCTCCTCGGCACTGTCTTGCGCGCGCGCGCGCAGGCGGCGCTCCAGCTCGCGCGTCGAGGGCGGCAGGATGAAGACCGTGACGAGGTCCTCCGGCGCGCGTTCGGCCAGCTGCTGCGTGCCCTGCCAGTCGATGTCGAACAGCACGTCGCGCCCGGCCGCCAGCGCCGCCTCCACGGGCGCCCGCGGCGTGCCGTAATAGTTCCCGAACACCTTGGCGTATTCGAGGAACTCCTGGCGATTGACCATCAGGTTGAACTCGGTGGCGTCGACGAAGAGATAGTCGACGCCCGGCACCTCGCCCGGCCGCTTGGGCCGCGTCGTGGCCGAGACCGACATCTGCAGCAAGGGGTCGCGTGCGAGCAAGGCCCGCGAAATCGAGGTCTTGCCGGCGCCCGAGGGCGAGGACAGCACCAGCATCAGCCCGCGCCGCCTGACCTCGACGAAGCCGGCGCCTGCCCCATCGGGCTTGGTCCGCGCCGCGCCCGCTTTCTTCCCGCTCGAACCCGATCCGCTCATTCGATGTTTTGTACCTGCTCGCGCAGCTGCTCGACCACGGCCTTGAGATCGAGCCCCACGCCGGTCAGATCGAGGTCCGCCGACTTGCTGCAGATGGTGTTTGCCTCGCGGTTCAGCTCCTGGCAGAGGAAGTCGAGCTTTCGCCCGATGGGGCCGCCGCTCTTGACCATCAGGCGCGCCGCCTCGATATGCGCGGCCAGCCGGTCCAGCTCCTCGCGCACGTCGCTCTTGGCGATGAGCAGGGCGAACTCCTGGGCGAGCCGGTCCTCGGAGAGCGTCGGCACCTGGGTCAGGAGTTCGCTCACCTGCTGGTGGAAGCGGGCCTTCTGGGCTTCGGGCTGCGCCGCGGCGAGGCCGCGCGCCCGCTCCACCAAGCTCTCGATCTCGCCCAGCTGGTCCAGGACGATGCGGGCCAGCCGCGCCCCCTCCTCGGCGCGCATGCGCGCCAGGCTGTCGAGCGCCTCGGCGAACCCGGCCATCAAGAGTGCCAGCCGCGCCTCGCGCTGCTCCTCGCTTTCCTCCTCCTCGATCCGTTCGACCACGCCCGGCAATGCCAGGAGCCCGTCCAGGCGCGGCCGCTCGGCCTCCACCTGCCCGACCAGATCGCGCACGGCATGAATCACCTGCTCGAGCGCGGCGCGATTGACGCGATAGCGCGGCTGCGGCTGGCCCTGGCGCGCGGCCTCGAGCTGCACGTTGACATTGCCGCGCCGGCAGCGTTCGGGTACGGCCTGGCGCAGCAACGGCTCGAGCGCCTCGAGCCCCGGCGGCAGACGCAGCCTAAGGTCGAGCGTGCGCCCGTTGACGCTGCGGATCTCCCAGCTCCAGCGCCGCTCACCTTCGCCCACCTCGGCGCGAGCGAAGCCGGTCATGCTGGCCACAGCGCCCGCCGAACTCATCGCGCCACCCTTCGACATGTTGTGTATTGGCCCTAGGCCGCGACTATATACTGCGGTGCCGAGCGCAACAAGCGAGGCGGCCTCGATCGCGCCGCCGGGAGCATCCGTTTCATGCCCCATCCCTCCGCATCCCATCGCATTGCCGATCCCCGGGCCGTTCTCATCACGGGCGCATCCAGCGGCATCGGTGCGGCCTTGGCGCGCGCCTACGCCGCACCTGGTGTGACCCTGGCGCTGGGCGGACGCGATCATGTCCGGCTCGGGCGCGTGGCCGAAGCCTGCCGCGCCAAAGGCGCCCACGCGCTCACAGCCGCCATCGACGTGCGCGACCGCGAAGTTCTCGGCGCATGGATCGACACGATCGAAAGGCATCACCCGCTCGATCTGGTGATCGCCAATGCGGGCATCTCGGCCGGCACCGGGGGCGACGGCGAAGGCGAGGCACAGACGCGGGCGATCTTCGACATCAATCTCGGCGGCGTCCTCAACACGGTCTGGCCGGCGCTGGCATCCATGGAGCGTCGCGGCCACGGACAGATCGCGCTGATGAGCTCGCTGGCTGCCTTTCGCGGCTTTCCGGGGGCGCCCGCCTATTGCGCCAGCAAGGCGGCGGTGCGGGTCTGGGGCGAGGCGCTGAGGCCCGAGCTCGCGCCCAAGGGCATCGCCGTCAACGTCATCTGCCCGGGTTACGTCGAGAGCCCGATGACGGCCGCCAACGGCTTTCCCATGCCGTTCCTGATGAGCGCCGAGCGGGCCGCGCAGATCATCAAACGCGGGCTTGCCCGCAACGCCCCGCGCATCGCCTTCCCCTTCCCCTTCCCCACCTACGTCGCCGCCTGGCTCGCCGGCGCCTTGCCACCGCGGCTCGTCGATCCCCTGCTGGCACGCCTGCCGAAGAAGGTGTGAAGGCCGGCGCGAAGGGAGCCCGCCCTCGCCGAAGCCGAGGGGGCCCTCCGGGTCGGTCTTCGCTCGACAGCCACATCCGGTGACGCCTTGACGAAGGCGGACGGCGGATATGGTCGCGTGCCCGCGAATCCGCACCGACGCTCACTCGCTCTGAGAACTCGCCTTCTGCTGCGCCTGGAGCTTGCGCCAGACGGCGACGTTCTTGTTGTGCTCGGCGAGCGTCTTGGCGAAGACGTGACCCCCATTGCCGTCCGCCACGAAATAGAGATCGTCGCTTTCGGCCGGATGCAGCACGGCCTCGATCGCGGCGCGGCCCGGATTGGCGATCGGGGCCGGGGGCAGCCCCGTCACGAGATAGGTGTTGAAGGGGCTGTCGATCGCGAGATCCTTGGTGGTGAGCGGACGATCGAGCTTGGCCCGGCCTCGGGTGACGGCATAGATCACGGTCGGGTCGGACTGCAGCGGCATGCCCTTCTTCAGCCGGTTCAGGAACACAGCGGCGATGCGCGGCCGCTCGGCCGCTATGCCCGTCTCCTTCTCGACGATCGAGGCCAGCACCAGCGCCTCATGCGCGTCTGCAAGAGGCAGGCCGTCGTCGCGCCGGGCCCACAGCGCGTCCAGCGTCTCCTCCATGGCCGCCTTCATGCGCTCTACCAGATCGGCGCGGCTGTCTCCCCGCAGATAGAAATAGGTCTCGGGCAGGAGATGCCCCTCCTCGCCCAGCGCTTCCGGCGTCGGCGGGTCGCCGGCGAGCGCCGGCGCTGCCGCCAGCTCGGCCAGAATCTCGCGGTTGGTGAGGCCTTCGGCGACGGTGAGGCGATGCTGCACGCGCCGTCCGTCGATCATCAACCGCATCGCCGCTTGCGGGCTCACGCCCGCCGGAAACAGATATTCGCCGGCCTGGAGCGGCTTGCGCTCGCCGAAGAACCTCACGCCGATGCGGAACAGCCAGCGGTTCTCGATCACGCCGGCATCGCCGAGCAGGCCCGCGATAGCGGCCACGCTGCTGCCCCTGGGCACCACCACGGTGCGGTCCTCGGGCAAGGGGCCGGGGCCGGTGAAGCGGGCATAGCCCCACCAGGCCGCGCCGGCGCCGGCGCATAGCATGAGCAGGAGGAGAAGGGCCGTCGCCAACACCAGGCGGCGCATACGCGCCATGGTCGGCTCAGGCGGAAGCCTGGAAGATCAGACTGGCATTGGTGCCACCGAAGCCGAAGGAGTTGGAGAGCGCCCGCCTGACGGGACGCTGCTTGGCCTCTTTGGGCACCAGATCGACGTCGTCGCAGCCCGGCGACGGGTTGTCGAGGTTGAGGGTTGGCGGCACCACCTGATCGCGGATGGCGAGGATCGAGAAGATGGCCTCGACCGCGCCGGCCGCACCCAACAGATGGCCGATCGCCGATTTGGTCGAGGACATCGAGATCTTGTAGGCGGCGTCGCCGAACAGGCGCTTGACGGCGCCGAGCTCGATCTCGTCGCCCAACGGCGTCGAGGTGCCGTGCGCGTTGATGTAGTCGACGTCCTCGGGATTGAGTTGCGCGCGCTTGAGCGCCGCTTTCATGGCGTTGAAGGCGCCCTCGCCCGTCTCCGACGGCGCCGTGATGTGATAGGCGTCGCCCGACATGCCGTAGCCGATCACCTCGGCATAGATCTTGGCGCCGCGCTTCTTGGCGTGCTCCAGCTCCTCGAGCACCAGCACGCCCGCCCCCTCGCCCATGACGAAGCCGTCGCGATCCTTGTCCCAGGGGCGCGAGGCCCGCTCGGGCGTGTCGTTGAAGCCGGTCGAGAGCGCGCGGGCCGCGGCGAAGCCGGCGACGCCGATGCGGCAGATCGAGGCCTCCGTGCCGCCCGCCACCATCACGTCGGCATCCTCGAGCTGGATCAGGCGAGCCGCATCGCCGATCGCGTGCGCGCCGGTCGAGCAGGCGGTGACCACGGCGTGATTGGGACCCTTGAAGCCGAACCGGATCGAGACGTTGCCCGAGGCGAGATTGATGAGACAGGCGGGAATGAAGAACGGGCTGACGCGCCGCGGGCCCCGTTCATGCAACGTGATCGCCGCTTCGTAGATGCCTTCGAGGCCGCCGATCCCCGAGCCGATCAGCACGCCGGTGCGCTGTCGCTCGTATTCGTCGGTGGGCGTCCAGCCCGCGTCCTCCACCGCCTGCGTCGCCGCGGCCATCGCGAAATGGATGAAAGTCCCCATCTTGCGCTGGTCCTTGGGCAATACGTAGTCGTCGGCGTTGAAACCGCCCGTGGCGGTGTCGCCGCGCGGCACCATCCCGGCGATCCGGCAGGGCAGATCGCTGACGTCGAAGGCCTGGATGCCCGAGATCCCGGACTCGCCTTTCAGGAGGCGCTTCCAGACATGCTCGACACCGCATCCCAGCGGCGTGACCAGACCGAGGCCGGTGACTACGACGCGTCGCATGGCGCCTCTTCAGGCTGGAACGTGGAAGGCATCGCGGACGCGGGCCGTCATCACACCCGCCCCGTCGACCCGAGCGAGCTCAGCTATGCTGCTCGATGAAGGTGATGGCATCCTTCACGGTCAACACCTTCTCGGCCGCGTCGTCGGGAATCTCGCAGCCGAACTCTTCCTCGAACGCCATCACGAGCTCGACGATGTCGAGACTGTCGGCGCCGAGATCGTCGATGAAATGCGCACCTTCGGTGACCTTGGACTCATCGACGCCGAGATGCTCGACGACGATCTTCTTCACCCGCTCGGCGATATCGCTCATCTTGTTCGCCCCTTCACTCACACCCGCTGGTTTTCGCTAATCTCGGCGCCGCCGGCCGGCGGTCGCCCGTCCCCCGAACTCTCTCCACCCATCGCGGGGCGGCTCGAAGGCGCGGTGCCCTTATCATATCCCGTCCGGCTTAGCCAGAGCCTCGGAACGCACCGCCGCCGAAGGGGTCATATCATGGCCATTCCGCCATTTACATGCAAGGTCTGGCCCGTCACATAGGCAGCCTCGGCACTGGCCAGATAGATCACGGCGGCGGCGACATCCTCGCCGGCGCCGAGTCGTCCCATCGGCACGCGCGCCAAGAGCTCCGTCTTCTGCTTCTCGCCGAGCGCGTCGGTCATGGCCGTGGCGATGAAGCCCGGTGCCACGCAGTTGACGGTGATGTTGCGGCTGGCCACCTCGGCCGCCAGCGCCTTCGACATGCCGATCATGCCGGCCTTCGACGCGGCGTAGTTGGCCTGGCCCGGATTGCCGGTCACGCCGACGATGGAGGTGATGCCGATGATCCGGCCCCAACGCCGACGCATCATCGGCATGAGCAGCGCACGGCTCAGGCGGAAGGCGGCGCCCAGATTGAGGTCGAGCACGGCTTGCCAGTCTTCGTCGCGCATGCGCACCGCAAGCCCGTCGCGGGTGAGTCCGGCATTGTTGACCAGCACGTCCACCTGCCCCAGCGCGGCCTCCGCTCTCTTGGCGAGATCGTCGGCCGCCGCCGCCTCGGCGAGATTGGCCGGCAGCACATGCGCGCGGCCGCCCAGATCGGCCGCCAGCGCCTCCAGCGCCGCCACCTTCGTGCCCGACAGCCCGACCTCGGCGCCTTGCGCATGGAGGGCGCGCGCGATGGCGCTGCCGATGCCGCCCGATGCGCCCGTGACCAGCGCCTTCTTGCCCGAAAGATCGAACATGGCCATGTCGGCGGCCTCCCCTTCCCTGTTTCGTTCGTTGTGCCGCGCTCTTGGCTCATCCGCCGGCTGGCGCGGCCCGTGCCGGAACCCGTCGGTCAGAGCGTCTTCAGGACGGCCTCGACCTCTTCGGGCGTGCCCACGGCCTGGCCCTTGAGATCGCGATCGATGCGCTTGGTGAGGCCGGTCAGCACCTTGCCGGCGCCGACCTCGATCAGCTCCTCCACGCCTGCGGCCTTCATGGCGAGCACGCTCTCGCGCCAGCGCACCAGCCCCGTGACCTGCTCGACCAGAAGCCGGCGGATGGTCTCGGGGTCGCTCACGGGTGCGGCCGTCACGTTGGCCACCACGGGCACCTCGGGCATCATGATGGCCGTGTCGGCGAGCGCTTCTCGCATCTCCTCGGCGGCCGGCCGCATCAGCGCGCAATGGAAGGGCGCGCTCACCGGCAGCATGACGCTGCGCCGGGCCCCCCGCGCGGCCGCGACCGCCACCGCACGCTCGACCGCGGCCTTGTGGCCGCTGACCACGACCTGGCCCGGTGCGTTGTCGTTGGCGACGCCGATCACTTCCTCGGCAGTCCTCTGCTCGCGGGCCTCGGCGACGATCTCCTCGGCGGCGTCACGGTCGAGACCCAAAAGGGCCGCCATCGCGCCTTCGCCGACCGGCACGGCCCGCTGCATCGCGCGGCCGCGGCGCTTCAAGAGCCGCGCCGCATCGGCAAGGCTGAGCGCGCCGGCAGCTGCCAGCGCCGAATACTCGCCCAGCGAATGGCCGGCGACGAAGGCGGCCTTCTCCCTGAGGCGAAACCTGCCCTCGCTCGTGAGCACGCGAAGTACGGCCATGCTGACCGCCATCAGCGCGGGCTGCGCGTTCTCGGTCAGGGTCAACTCGGCCTCGGGGCCTTCGGCGATCAGCCGGCTGAGATGCTGGCCCAGCGCGTCGTCGACCTCTTCCAGCACGTGGCGGGCGGCCGGGAAGGCCTCCGCCAGCGCCCGGCCCATTCCTACCGCCTGGGAGCCTTGGCCGGGAAACACGAAGGCACGAGCCATCTGTCAGAAATCCTTGGATTTTCCCCGGGAGCCCGGGATAAAGGCGGCCATTGATGGCGGCAGCTCCCGGGCCTGTCAAGGGCTCCCTGGCCGGTGCCAGCGGCGCTCGGCTGCCGAAAGGCTTGCGGGCCCAATGTCAATGTGTATAGTGCGCCGCTCTTCGAAAACTCCTTGCCGGCCAAGGGCCTCGGATGAGGTTCGGCCGGCTAGGCCCGGGCGGCTGATGCGGAGGGCCCCATGTCCCTCCCAGCGCCGGGCCACGTAACAGCCATAAGGAGCTGCGAGCCGAATGCCTTACTACGAGAACGTCTTCATCACGCGGCAGGATGCCTCCGCCGCGCAAGTGGAGCAGCTGACCGAAACCTTCGCCGGCATCGTCGCCGCCAATGGCGGCACGGTGACGAAGAAGGAATTCTGGGGCCTGCGCAACCTGTCCTACAAGATCAACAAGAACCGGAAGGGCCACTACACGCTCCTCAACATCGACGCGCCCGCGCCCGCGGTGCAGGAGATGGAGCGCAACATGCGCATCAACGAGGATGTGCTGCGTTATCTGACGGTGCGGGTCGAGGCTCTCGAGGAGGGCCCCTCTGCCATGCTGCAGAGCCGCAACCGCGAGGGTCGTGAAGGCCGCGAGGGCCGGGAGCGCGAACGCGGCGAACGGTTCGGCGAGCGTCCGCGGCGCGAGCGCTTCGGCGACCGTGGCGAGCGCTTCGGCGACCGTGGCGAGCGCTTCGGCGAGCGCGGCGCGGCCGCCGACGAGGCGCGCGCGTCTGTCGAGAGCGAAGGAGAGCAGGCATGACCAACGGCACGCCCACCGTCGTGCGCGCCAGCGGCCGGCGCCCCTTCTTCCGCCGCCGCAAGACCTGCCCCTTCTCGGGACAGCACGCGCCGAAGATCGACTACAAGGACGTACGGCTCCTGCAGCGCTTCCTCTCGGAGCGCGGCAAGATCGTGCCGAGCCGCATCACCGCGGTGTCGGCGAAGAAGCAGCGCCTCCTGGCCCAGGCCATCAAGCGCGCGCGCTTCCTCGGCCTTCTGCCCTATCTGCTGAAGTAGGAGGCACCCCATGGAAGTGATCCTGCTCGAGCGCATCGAGAAGCTGGGCCAGATCGGCGACGTCGTGAAGGTGAAGCCGGGCTATGCGCGCAACTATTTGCTGCCGCAGAAGAAGGCGCTTCGGGCCACCGAGGCCAACCGCGCCCGCTTCGAGCAGCAGCGCCACCAGATCGAGGCCAACAACCTGAAGCGACGCCAAGAGGCGGAGGCCATCTCCGGCAAGGTCGATGGCATGGTCGTGGTGCTGGTGCGCCAGGCCGGCGAAAGCGGCCAGCTGTTCGGTTCGGTCAGCCCCCGCGACATCGCCGAGGCGGTGAGCGCCGGCGGCGTTACCATCGACCGCCGTCAGGTGCTGCTGGACAATCCCATCAAGATGCTGGGACTGTTCCCGGTGCGCATCGCGCTTCATCCGGAGGTGGTCGTCACCGTGACCGCCAACGTCGCCAAGTCCGAGGAAGAGGCGGCGATCCAGATCAAGGCGGGCGGGTTCGTCGGCACGGCCGAAGGCCGCGCCGCGACGCTCGACGAGATGTTGGCCGAGGCGGAAGCCCAGCTCCCGCCCGAGATCAAGGCGCAGCGCGAGGCCGAGGCTGCCGAGGCCGAAAGCAAGGCGGCCGAAGGCAAGGCAAAGGCGTAACAACGCGAAGGCGCTGGCGCTCCGCTCGGGCGCGAGCGCCGGCCGCGAACGACTGAACGGCCGCGGTCCCGGAAGAGATCGCGGCCGTTCTCATTTCGCGCAAAGTTGCGCACCTCGCCCCCGCATGGACAAGCTTGCGCGATCTGACTAACGTTGCCCGGGTTGCGGCCTTGCTTCGCGCACAGGGGGCGTGGGGCCGGGGTGGGGATACCCGGGGTGGCGTTCCGTCCGAGGCCGCGTCCGCCATGGGAAGGGGCACGATCGCGCGATGCTTGCCGCGCAGTTATTGAAGCGTCTGATTCAAGAAGGGCAGTTGCGCGTCGTCGACGCGGACGGCAAGACCCACCTGTTCGGCCCCGGTCCCGGCCCTGCGCCGACGATCCGGCTCCACGAGCGCGCGCTTCACCGCCAGCTTTTCTTCAATCCGAAGCTTCATTTCGGCGAAGCCTATATGGACGGCCGGCTCACCATCGAGGACGGCACGCTCTACGAGGTGCTCGATCTGGTGACGCGCAACATCGCCGCGCTCGAGCGCCATCCGCTCCAGCGGTTGCAGTCGTTCGTCGGTCGGACGTTGCACTTCATCCACACCAACAATCCCGTGGGCCGGGCGCAGCGCAATGTGGCGCACCATTACGACCTGTCGGGCGTGCTCTACGACCTGTTCCTGGACAAGGATCGGCAATATAGCTGCGCCTATTTCGCCACCGACAACGACAGCCTCGAGCTGGCCCAGGCCAACAAGAAGCTGCACATCGCCTCGAAGCTGCTGCTGGAGCCCGGGCTGCGCGTGCTCGACATCGGCAGCGGCTGGGGCGGGCTCGCGCTTTATCTCGCCAAGCTGGCCGACGTCGACGTGACCGGCGTCACGCTCTCGCAGGAGCAGCACAAGCTCTCGCAACAGCGCGCAAGCGATGCCGGCTTGTCAGACCGGGTCCGTTTTCACCTGCGCGACTACCGGCTGCAGCAGGGCCCGTTCGACCGCATCGTCTCGGTCGGCATGTTCGAGCATGTCGGCACCAAGCATTACCGGGAGTTCTTCCGCAAGGTGAAGGAGCTCCTGACCGAGGACGGCGTCATGCTGCTGCACGCGATCGGCCGCATGGACCCGCCCGGCACCACCAATCCGTGGCTCCGGAAATACATCTTCCCCGGCGGCTACACCCCGGCGCTCTCCGAGGTGCTGCGCGCCGTCGAAGATGTCGGGCTCTGGGTCACCGACATCGAGATCCTGCGCCTGCACTATGCCAAGACGCTGCGCGAATGGCACCGGCGCTTCCAGGCCAACCGCGACAAGATCCGCGCCCTCTACGACGAGCGCTTCTGCCGCATGTGGGAGTTCTACCTGGTGGGCTGCGAACTCGCCTTCCGCAATCTGGGACAGATGGTGTTCCAGATGCAGATCGCCCGCCGCCAGGAGGCGGTGCCGCTCACCCGCGACTATATGCAGGCGTTCGAGCGCGCGATGCAGGGGCGCTCCGCGGCCATCGCCTGAAGGGAGGGCGGAAGGCGCACGGGGGCACGGGGCCCCGGCCCATTGCCACACCCCCTCGCCTCATGCCCGCAGATCTTCCGAGTCGCGCCTCCGACACCGGGGCGACCGATTATTGCCGGTGCGGCGATAGGCGCAGGGCGCGCGCATTCTGCCGGGATGCGACAGAGGCGGCGAGCGCGCTTGAGTTATCCCCGGCTTCCTCCAAAATCGCAGCGACAGCGATGGCAAATGCGCGACCCTGGCGAGAGACGCCTCTGATAGTGTCGGCACCGAGATGGTGGAACGCATCCTGACAAGCAACAGCAACGTCACGCCGCTGCGCGGGCCCGAACCCGAGCCCTCGATGCTGCGGGTGCCGCCCCACAATTACGAGGCGGAGCAGGCGCTCCTGGGCGCGATCCTCGCGAATAACCACGTCTTCGACAAGGTCAACGAGTTCTTGCGGCCGGAGCATTTTGCCGACGCGCTGCACGGACGCATTTACGAGGCGATCGGCAAGCTGATCGAGCGCGGCCAGATCGCCAACCTCCTGACCCTCAAGAACCTGTTCGATCAGGACGCGGCACTGGCCGAGGCCGGAGGGGCGCAATATCTGGCGCGCCTCGCCAACGCCGTCGTCACCATCATCAATGCCGAGGATTACGGCCGCACCATCCACGATCTCTATCTGCGCCGCCAGCTGATCGCGCTGGGCGAGGAGGTGGTGAACGAGGCGTTCCGCATCGATCTCGACATGCCGGCGGCCGACCAGATCGAGCATGCCGAGCAACAGCTCTACGAGCTGGCCGAAACCGGTCAGACGGATGGCGATCTCAAGCGTTTCGGCGAGGCGCTCAAGGTCGCCATCGACATCGCCGAGGAGGCTTACAAGCGCGACAGCCACGTCACCGGCGTGACCACGGGGCTCACGGATCTCGACCGCAAGCTCGGCGGCCTGCATCCCTCAGACCTCATCATCCTCGCCGGCCGCCCCTCCATGGGCAAGACGGCGCTCGCCACCAATATCGCCTTCAACGCGGCACGCGCCTACCGCGAGACCCTCGATGCGACCGGCAAGCCCGTGCCAGCCGAAGGCGCCAAGGCCGCCTTCTTCTCGCTCGAAATGTCGGCGGAGCAGCTCGCCACCCGCATCCTGGCCGAGCAGACCGGTATCTCCTCCGACCGCATCCGCCGCGGCGAGCTGAAACAGGAGGACTTCCCGACTTTCGTCCAGGTCGCGCGCGAGCTCTCCGAGCTGCCGCTTTTCATCGACGACACCCCGGCCCTGACGGTGGGTGCGCTCCGCACCCGCGCACGCCGCCTCAAACGCCAGCACGGCCTCGGCCTGATCGTGATCGACTACCTGCAGCTCATGCGCCCCTCGGCCGGGAGCCGGCCTGAGAACCGCGTGCAGGAGATCTCCGAGATCACGCGGGGCTTGAAGGCGATCGCCAAGGAGCTGAACGTGCCGGTGCTGGCGCTCTCGCAGCTATCCCGCGCGGTCGAGCAGCGCGAGGACAAGCGGCCGCAGCTCGCGGATTTGCGCGAATCCGGCTCGATCGAGCAGGATGCCGACGTGGTCATGTTCGTCTTCCGCGAGCAGTACTACCACGAGCGCGCCGAGCCCCGGCAGCGCGAGGACGAGAGCGACGACAAGTTCCGCGAGCGCATGGACCGCTGGCAGGAGCGCGGCGAGCGCATCCATAACGTGGCCGAGGTCAATATCGCCAAGCAGCGCCACGGGCCCATCGGCACGGTCGAGCTGTTCTTCGACGGCATGCTGACCAAGTTCGGCGATCTCGTCCGCGACGACCATATGCCCGATGTCCGCAACTGACGCGGCGCCGGCGCGGCTTACGGTCGATCTCGCCGCCCTCGCCGCCAATTACCGCCTGATCGCCGGGCGCGTGGCGCCCGCCGCGGTGGCGCCAGCGGTCAAGGCCGACGCCTACGGGCTCGGCATGGCCGCAGTCGCTCCCGCGCTCTTCGCCGCCGGCGCCAGGAGCTTCTTCGTCGCCTGGCTCGAGGAAGGGATCGCGCTCAGGCGCCTGCTGCCCGAGGCCGAGATCTTCTGCCTCAACGGCATCGCACCCGGTGCTGCCGACGCCTATGCCCCGCATCGCCTGACCCCGGTGATCGGCAGCCTCGCCGAGATCGAGGAATGGCGCGGCGCCAGCCATGGCGGCCGCGCGCCGGCCGCGCTCCAGATCGACACCGGCATGGCGCGGCTCGGTCTGCCGGCCGACGAGCTCGATCGGCTCGCAGCCGAGCCCACCCTCCTGGCGGGTTTCGACCTCACCTTGGTCATGAGCCACCTCGCCTGCTCCGACGATCCGGCGGCCGCGATGAACGCGGCGCAGCTCGAGCGGTTCCGCCAAGCGCTTCAGCGCTTAGGCCTCGAGGGCCGGACGCGCACCAGCATCGCCGCGTCCGGCGGCGTCTTTCTTGGCCCCGATTTCCGATTCGATCTGGTGCGCCCGGGGGCCGCGCTCTATGGCTTGACGCCGCTCACCGGCTGTGCGAACCCGATGGCGCAAGTGGTTTGCCTGCAAGTCAAAATCCTGCAAGTCCGTCGCGTTGACAGGGGTATGACCGTTGGCTATGGTGCGACCCATCGCACGACCCGGCCGTCGCGTCTTGCGACCGTATCCGCCGGCTATGCCGACGGATATTTTCGTGCCCTCGGCAACCGCGGCCACGCCTATCTCGGGCCGGTGCGGGTTCCTGTGGTGGGGCGTGTGTCGATGGATCTCCTGACGCTCGATGTGACCGACGCGCCGCCAGATCTGGCGCGCCGTGGGCAGTGGGTCGAGCTGGTCGGCCCGCATCATTCCGTCGACGCGCTCGCCGCCGAGGCCGGCACCATCGGCTACGAGGTGCTGACGGCGCTTGGGCGCCGCTATCCGCGCCACTATCTCGCAGCCTCGGGGGGCGCTGCCGGAGGCGCCTGATGATCTTCTTTCTGCAACTGATCGGGCGCACCTTCCTCAACGGCCTCACCACGCTGGGCCGACTGACGCTGTTCGCGGCCTCCGGCCTCTTCAACCTGGTGCGCCCGCCTTTTTATCCGCGCCTCGTGCTCAAGCAGATGATCGAGATCGGCTATTACTCGCTGCCGGTGGTGGGCCTGACCGCGATCTTCACCGGCATGGTGCTGGCGCTGCAGAGCTTCACCGGCTTCTCCCGCTTCGCCGCTGAATCCGCGATCCCGGATGTGGTCGTGGTCTCGATCACGCGCGAACTGGGGCCGGTGCTGGCGAGCCTGATGGTGGCCGGACGCATCGGTGCCGCCATGGCAGCCGAGATCGGCACCATGCGCGTGACCGACCAGATCGACGCGCTCACCACACTCTCCACCGATCCGATGCGCTATCTGGTGGCGCCACGCTTGCTCGCCGCGGTCACCATGGTGCCGCTCCTGGTGGTGGTCGCCGACATCATCGGCGTGTTCGGCGGCTATCTCGTCAGCATCTACAAGCTCGGCTTCAACCCCGCTGCCTATCTGCACAATACCTTCGAATTCCTCGAGACGATCGACGTGGTCTCGGGGCTCGTGAAAGCGGCCGTGTTCGGCTTCGTGGTGGCGCTGATGGGCTGCTATCACGGCTTCCATTCGAAGGGCGGTGCGCAGGGCGTGGGTGCGGCCACCACCAACGCCGTGGTGTCGGCCTCCATCCTGATCCTGATCACGAACTATATCGTTACCGAGCTGTTCTTCTCGCGATGACCGCGCCGGGCCCCAAGATCGCCATCCGCGGCCTGACCAAGTCCTTCGGACCCAAGGAGGTCCTGCGCGGCATCGATCTCGATGTCGGCCATCAGGAAAGCCTGGTCGTGATCGGCGGTTCGGGCACCGGCAAGTCGGTTCTGATCAAGTGCGTGCTGGGCCTGCTGCAGCCGGATTCCGGCAGCATCAAGATCGACGGCGAGGAGACGGTCGGCCTCACGGGCAGCGCGCGCGAGCGGATCACGCGCAAGTTCGGCATGCTGTTCCAGGGCGCAGCTCTGTTCGACAGCCTGCCGGTCTGGGAGAACGTGGCCTTCGGGCTGATATCGGCCGACGGCATGGCGCGGGCCGAGGCCAAGGAGGCGGCACTCCGGAAACTGGCGGCGGTCGGGCTCGGGCCCGAGGTGGGCGAGCTCTATCCGTCGGAGCTGTCGGGCGGCATGCAGAAGCGCGTGGCGCTCGCCCGCGCCATCGCGCGCGAGCCCGAGATCATCTTCTTCGACGAGCCGACCACCGGCCTCGATCCGATCATGGCGGACGTCATCAACGATCTCATCAAGAAATGCGTCGGCTCGCTGGGCGCGACCGCCCTCTCCATCACCCACGATCTGGCGAGCGCCCGCAAGATCGCGCACCGCATCGCCATGATCCACGAAGGGCGCATCATCTGGCAGGGGCCGGTCGCCGAGATCGACCATTCCGGCAATCCCTATGTGGAGCAATTCATCCACGGACGCGCCGAGGGGCCGATCAAGATGCCGGTGCGCCCGCTGTGAGGGGTTCCACTTTCTCGAGGGGATCCGCTTTCTTGTACCTCTCCCCCTCCTCTTGGAGGGCGAGAGGCGTAGGTGAGGGGGAGGCGCTGATCGCAGACATGGCGATCGATGGAACTTCGCTCATGGATGCGCGCGGGTCGGGACGCCCCCCTCACCTTGATCCTCGCCCCCCGCTTTGCGGGTGGAGAGGAAAGGGACGCTGATGGCCAAAGCGCAACCGCGCTATGTCTGCCAGGCTTGTGGAGCGAGCCAGCCCAAATGGAGCGGCCGTTGCGAGGCTTGCGGCGCCTGGAACTCGATCGTCGAGGAGGCGCCGCGCGAAGCCGCACCGGGCGGGCTTGGCGGCGGCGGGCGGGGCAAGCGGATCGCGTTCGTGGGCCTCGCCGAGGGCAGCGCCGAGGAGGCGCCCCGGCGCGCGACCGGCATCGCCGAGTTCGACCGCGTCACGGGCGGCGGGCTGGTGCCGGGCTCGGCGCTTCTCATCGGCGGCGATCCCGGCATCGGCAAGTCCACGCTCCTGCTCCAGGTCTCGGCGGCGCTCGCCAAGGCGGGCCAGGGCGCCGTCGCCTATATCTCGGGCGAGGAAGCGGTCGATCAGGTGCGGCTCAGGGCCCGGCGGCTCGGCCTGGGCGAGGCCAAGGTGGAGCTCGCCGCCGCCACGTCGGTGCGCGACATCCTGGCCTCGCTCGAGAAGGGCGAAGCGCCTGCAGCGGTCGTGATCGATTCGATTCAGACCATGTATGTGGATACGCTCGATTCCGCGCCCGGCACCGTGGCGCAGGTGCGCGCCAGTGCGGCCGAGCTGATCCGGCTCGCCAAGCGGCGCGGCGTCGCCCTGCTGCTGGTCGGCCATGTCACCAAGGAAGGCATGATCGCGGGCCCCCGCGTGCTCGAGCACATGGTCGACACTGTGCTCTATTTCGAGGGCGAGCGCGGCCATCAGTACCGCATCTTGCGCGCGGTGAAGAATCGCTACGGTCCCGCCAACGAGATCGGCGTGTTCGAAATGACGGACGGCGGCCTGGCCGAGGTCGCGAACCCTTCGCGCCTGTTCCTCGCCGAGCGGCGCGGCGAGGTCAGCGGCACGGCCGTCTTCGCCGGGCTCGAGGGCACGCGGCCGCTGCTGGTTGAGATCCAAGCGCTGGTGGCGCCCTCGGGCCTGGCTACGCCGCGCCGGGCGGCGGTGGGCTGGGATGCGAGCCGGCTCGCCATGGTGTTGGCGGTGCTGGAGGCGCGCTGCGGCTTGGCCTTTTCGGGGCGCGACGTCTATCTCAACGTGGCAGGCGGCCTCAAGATTGCCGAGCCCGCGGCCGACTTGGCGGTGGCGGCGGCCTTGGTTTCGGCCTTGGCCGATGCGGTCGTGCCGGACGACATGGTGGTTTTCGGGGAGGTCGGCTTGGGCGGCGAGGTCCGGCGGGTGAGCCAGCCGGAGCTGCGGCTGCGCGAGGCCGCCAAGCTCGGCTTCCGCAAGGCGCTATTGCCGGCGGCCGGCAAGGGCCGGGGCAAGGCCGGGGAGATCGAGACGCGCGAGATCGCGCACCTGACCGAGCTGGTGGCGATGCTGGCGGCGGCTGGCGAGCGGCGGCGGCGAGCCCCCTCGGGGGCGGCCGAGTGAGGAGCTGGAGCCCATTGCGTACAGAAGGAGTGGCTTCTGTTGTTCTTGTCACCCCCGGGCCCGACCCGGAGGTCCAGGGCCTGGATTGCCGGGTCAAGCCCGGCAATGACAAAAAAAGACGAAAACAGTTTCGCTTAATCGCAGCCTGCTTTAGAGGCTTGCGCCGAATCGGGCGCCCGGGGACAAGAGCGACGTGACCTCCGCCGATCTCGTCATCATCGCCATCCTGGCGCTCTCGGCGCTGCTGGCCTTCGTGCGCGGCTTCGTGCGCGAGGTGCTGTCGATCGGCGCCTGGGTCGGCGCGGCGCTGGCCACCATCTACGGCTTTCCCCTGGCCCAGCCCTTCGCGCGCCGGCATATCGAAGTGGCCCTCTTCGCCGACATCGTGGCCGGCGTGGCCATCTTCGTGCTGGCCCTGATCCTGCTCACGATCGTCAGCCACGCGCTCGCCAAGAACGTACGCGAGAGCGCGCTCGGCGCCGTCGACCGCTCGCTGGGATTGCTGTTCGGGCTGGTCAGAGGTGCGGTCTTGATCTGTCTCGCCTATCTGGTCATGGCTTGGGCCATTCCACCCGAAGACCGTCCGGTCTGGATCGCCCAGTCGCGGACCATGCCGCTGATCCAGCAGGGCGCCGATCTGCTGCTGCAGCTCCTGCCCGAGTCGGCCCTGCGTGAGGGGCGCGACGCCGTCGATGCCGCCAAGACCGGCGTCGATCAGGCGGTCGAGACCGGCAAGACGCTCCAGAATCTGGCGCCGGCCACGCCGGCTCCGGTTCAACCCGCCCCGGGAACCTCCGGCGCCACTTCCCCCGGGACCGGCGCCACCCCAGATTCTAGTGGCAGCGGCGGGGCGTCCGGCTATAACGATGCCGAACGCAAGGACCTGAACCGGCTGCTGGAAAGCACGCAGCCATAGGCGGACGGGTCGCGGAGCGGCCGATAGCGGCGACCAGCCGCCGGACGGCCGGAGCAGAGCAAGGATTGCCGGTTTGACGATCATCACCACCCAGCCCTGGGACGACGACCATCTCCGGGAGGAGTGCGGCGTCTTCGGGATCTACGGGATCGAGGAAGCCGCGGCTCATACCGTGCTGGGGCTCCATGCCCTGCAGCACCGCGGCCAGGAGGCCGCCGGGATCGTCGCCTTCGACGGTGACCGCTTCAATGCTCACCGCGAACTGGGCCACGTCGCCGACCATTTCTCCTCCGAAGCGGTGGTCGGCCGGCTCAAGGGCCATGCCGCTATCGGCCACGTCCGTTACTCCACGACGGGCGAAACCATCCTCAGGAACGTCCAGCCGCTCTTCGCCGACCTCGAGGTCGGCGGTTTTGCGTTGGCCCATAACGGCAACCTCACCAATGCCTATGCGCTCAGGCGCGAGCTGGTGAAACGCGGCTCGCTGTTCCAGTCCACCACCGACACCGAGGTGATCGTCCACCTGATGGCGGCGGCCGGCCGCGGCGACGTGGTCGAGCGGCTGACCGAGGCGCTGATCCAGGTCGAGGGCGCCTATTCGCTGGTGGCGCTCGCGGAGGACAAGGTGATCGGCGTGCGCGATCCTCTGGGCGTGCGGCCGCTGCTCCTGGGCAAGCTGGGGCCCGCCACCATCCTGGCCTCGGAGACCTGCGCGCTCGACATCATCGGCGCCACCTATGTGCGCGACCTGGAGCCGGGCGAGCTGGTGGTGATCGACAAGGACGGCGTGAAGAGCCTCAAGCCCTTTCCCAAGCGGCCGCACCGCTTCTGCATCTTCGAATACATCTACTTCGCCCGGCCCGACAGCATGATCGAGGGCTTCAGCGTCTACGAGGCGAGAAAGCGCATCGGCGCCGAGCTCGCCCGCGAGAGCCCGGTGCCGGCCGACGTGATCGTGCCGGTGCCGGATTCGGGCGTGCCCGCGGCCTTGGGCTATGCCGAGGAGGCCGGCATCCCGTTCGAGCTCGGCATCATCCGCAACCACTATGTGGGCCGCACCTTCATCGAGCCCAGCGAGCATATCCGCCATCTGGGCGTGCGGCTCAAGCACAACGCCAACCGCGCCAAGATCGACGGCAAGCGCGTGGTGCTGGTGGACGACAGCATCGTGCGCGGCACCACCTCGAAGAAGATCGTCGAGATGGTGCGTGGCGCCGGCGCCCGCGAGGTGCATATGCGCATCTCGAGCCCGCCGACCACCCATTCCTGCTTCTACGGCATCGACACGCCCCATCGCGAGAAACTGCTCGCCGCCAAGCACGACGTCGCGCAGATGGCCAAGATCATCGGCGTGGATAGCCTCGCCTTCGTCTCGATCGAGGGGCTCTACCGCGCCATGGGCGAGAAGGGGCGCAATCCCGACCGGCCGCAATATTGCGACGCCTGCTTCACCGGCGACTACCCGACGCCCTTGACCGACCAGAACGACAACGACCGCCCGGCGCAGCTCTCGCTCCTGGCCGAGACGGCGTGAGCATCGATCTTCCTACCCTCTCTCTCGACCCTGTTTATTCCTTTCCCCCCTCCCGATTTCGGGAGGGGGAGAGGCGTAGGTGAGGGGGTGGGCGGAGTTGCACGGCTTTCGAGAAATGGGGGACGATCGAAATTGCAGGGCCCCCTCACCCAGCTCCGGGTAAGGCTCGGCTGACGCCTCGCCAACCCTTCGCAGCCCTCTCCCCCGCTTCGCGGGAGCGAGGGCAAGTTTTGAGACGCGGAAATGACTGTTTCTTCTCCCTCCCCCACTCGCCGGCTCGAAGGACGCATCGCGCTCGTCACCGGTGCCTCGCGCGGCATCGGCGCCGCCGTGGCCCGGCGCTTTGCCGCCGAGGGCGCGCATCTGATCCTGGTGGCGCGCACGCAAGGCGCGCTCGAGGAGCTGGACGACGAGATCAGGGCGATCGGCGGCACGGCCACGCTCTGCCCCTTCGACCTGACCGACTATCCGGCGATCGACCGGCTGGGAGCCGCGATCTTCGAGCGCTGGAAGCGCTTGGACGTGCTGGTGGCGAACGCGGCGCTGCTGGGCACGCTCACGCCCTTGGCCCACATCAGGCCCCAGGAATGGGACCAGGTGCTGGCGGTGAACCTGACGGCCAACTGGCGGCTCATCCGTAGCCTCGATCCGCTCCTGCGCGCCTCGCCTTCGGGCCGCGCCATCTTCGTGACCTCGGGCGCCGCGCAGGGCATGCGCGCCTACTGGGGCACCTACGCGGTGAGCAAGGCCGCGCTCGAGATGCTGGCCATGACTTACGCGGCCGAGACGCAGAAGACGAACCTGCGCGTCAACCTGCTCGATCCGGGGCGCACGCGCACGGCCATGCGCGCCGCCGCCTATCCGGGCGAGGACCCGGCGACCCTGCCGCCGCCCGAGCATGTCTGCGATCTCATGGTCGAGCTCGCCTCGGCCGAGTGCACGCGCCACGGCGAGCGGGTGGTGGTGCAGGCGGCGGGGCAATAAGCGAAAGCGGCGCGTCCCTCGACTCTGTGCGACGCAGCCGCTCGTCTTTCGCGTCAATGCTTCACCCTCGCCTCGATCGAGAACGCTGCCCGCTCAGCGGCGCCTTTCTCTTCCACCTCAACGCCGGAAAGAACTGCCCGAGCAGACCGCGGCAGGTGGCAAGCGCGTGGGCGCGGTCGTTGCGCCGCGGGCTCAGCATGAACTGCAGCCAGAGCCCGTCGATCGCGGCGGTGAGCGCGTCGGCCATCGCGGTCGCGGCGGCCGGGGCGATTCCTTGCCCGCGCGCCGTCTCGCGCACGGCCTGCTCCAGCTCGCGGATATAGCGCCGCTCGACCCGCATGGCCGCGGCGCGGAAGCGGTCGCGCAGGTTGGCGTCCGACCAGAAGGCGAACCAGACCGCGACCTTCCGCTCGGTGAAGACGCGCGGATCGAAATAGGCCTCGATCATGCGCCAGAGCCGGCGTTCGGGCGGCTCGTCCGGCCGGCACGCCGCGAGCTCGCGCCAGATCGCGTCGAACTCGGCCGCGATGAAGCGGAAGGTCTCGGCGAAGAGCCGGTCCATCGAGCGAAAATGGAAGTTCATGAGGCCGACCGAGACATGCGCCTCCTTGGCCACGCGCGCGACCGTGGTGCCGGCATAGCCATGGGCGGCGATGACCGCGATGGTCGCCTCGATCAGCTCGCGCCGGCGCTGGTCGCGGATCGGGCCGTTGGGGCGTTTGGTTGCCGCTGTCTTCGGTCTCTTGGCCATGATGCTCGGTCATCCTCCCTCTCCCGCCAAATGCGGGAGAGGGCCCCGCGGGCTTCGCCCGCGATTCTTGGAGTTTGCCGGCGAAGCCGGCCGGGAGAGGGTCTTACGTCGGTGCTGACGCCCCCTCACCCAGCTCCGCGTAGGCTCGGCCTTCGGCCCTGCCGGCTTCGCCGGCATCTGAATCAAAGAGCGGGCCTTCGCCCGCGGGCCAACCTTGCGCAGCCCTCTCCCCCACTTCGTAGGGGCGAGGGCTCTGAGGATTCACTCCACCGCCTTCTTGCGCGGCGGGTCGAAGAAGGCGCGGTTCCTGACCCAGCAGCGTACCATCGAGCGCTCGATCTTCTGCTCCTTGGGATACCAGATCTCGATCCAGAGCTGCCGGCCTGGCGCGGCATAGGCCGGCGGCAGCTTGGCGAACGCGATGTTCTTCTTGAGATGCGGCGACCAGATCGCCGAGGTGGTGAGGCCGAGCTCGATCTTTCCGGGCTCGTCGGCATAGAGGAAGGCGCCGGGCGCGGGCTTCCTGCCCTCGATCTCGACGCCGACCAGGATGTGGCGCGAGCGCCCTTCGGCCTTTTCGCGCTCGAGCGCGCGCTTGCCGACGAAATAGCTTGCCTTCTTGAGCCCCACGCACCAGCCGATGCCGGCCTCGAAGGGCGAGACGGCCGCGGTCGGTCGGATGCAGTGCTTGGCGCCGATGTAATCGACGTCGATCAGGATGAAGCCGGCCTCGATGCGCACCATGTCGAGGGCGCGCCCGCCGATGGGCGCGATCTTGTGAGCGTCGCCCAGGCGGAACAGCGTCTCCCAGAGCCAGAGCGCGTCCTGGGGCTCGACCCAGAGCTCGTAGCCGAGGTCGCCGGTGAAGCCGGCGCGGTCGATGCGCATCCAGCGGCCGTCGATGCGCGTCTCCAGGATGCCGAAATGGGGCAGCTTGCCGATGCCGGCGATGCCCATGGCCTTCAGGATCTCGCGCGAGGTCGGGCCCTGGAGCGAGAGGCCGCAGAGCCGCTCCGTGACCTCCTCGATCTCGACCTCGAAGCCGTAAGAGGCCTCGCTCAGCCAGTGGAGCTGGTGCTGCGCGGCGTTCAGAAGGAACTCGTTCTCGCCCAGGCGGAAGATCGTGCCTTCCTCGATCATCCTTCCGTCGTCGTCGCACCAGGCGGTGTAGGCCGCCGTCATCGGCCTGACCTTGGCGAGGTCGCGCGTGACGAGATAATCGGCGAAACGGGCGGCGTCCCTGCCCCGGATCGCATATTTGACGAGCGGCGAGACGTCGTAGACCGAGGCGCCGTGGCGCACGGCGAAATACTCCGACTGCTCGCTGTCGTAGAAGGCGGGCGAATAGTAGCCCTGCCAGCGGATCCAGCCGGCGCCGTGCATGAGCGCCGCCATGGGCTCGTGGAAGGGCGTCTTCTTGAGGAAGGGCTGAAGGTGCTGGACGTGGGTCATGCCGCCGCCCTCCCCGCCTTGCCGGCCTTGAGCGCCTTCAGGATCTCGCGCGCGGCGTTGGCGCCGGCAGCACCCGAGACGTTGCCGCCCGGATGCGCGCCGGCTCCGCAGAGCCACAGGCCCGGGACCGGCATGCGGTAGCGCTGGAAGAAGGGCGCGGGCCGCAAGAAGAACATCTGGTCGAGCGTGACCTCGCCCTGATGCCACTGGCCGCCCGAGAGGCCGAACTGCGCTTCGAGATCGTGCGGCGTCAGGGTCTCGGCCGCGCGCACCAGGTTCCGCGTGCCGGGCGCCACCTCCTCCAGGAGCGCGAGGCCGCGTTCGAACACTTGCGCGCGCGCCTGGTCGGGCGGTGTGGCACGCAAGCGGTAAGGCGCATACTGATAGAGGATCGAGAGCACATGCTTGCCGGCAGGCGCCAGGCTCGGATCGGCCAGCGTGGGCATCGCGATCTCGAGCGCGGGCTTGTCCGAGACGCGGCCATATTTCGCGCAGTCGAAGGCGCGCTCGACATGATCGATTCCGGGCGCCAGCACGGCGCGCCCCGAGGCGCCCTTGAGCGCGTCCGGCAGCCCGTCGAGCGCCAAATGGATCTTGGCGACGCAGCCGTTCATGTGGAGATGACGGATGCGCTTCAGGAAATCGACGTCGAGATGGCCGGGCGGCACCAGGCGCAGGAGCGTGGCCTGCGGATCGGCCGAGGAGGCGACGAGGGGCGCCCGGATCTCCTCGCCCGACTGCAGCACCACGCCGGCGGCCGCATCCTTCTCGATCAGCAGCCGCGCCACGGGCGCTCGGGTGCGGATCGTGGCTCCCGCCGCCTGGGCTGCTTTCTCGAGCGCGTCGATCACGGCGCCCATGCCGCCTTCCGGCAGGTAGAAGCCGCCAAGCCCGTTCTTCCCCAGCGAGGACAGGCGATAGAGCAGGTTGAACACGGTGTTGGGCGAGCGCGGCCCCAGATAGACGCCGAGCGTGGCTTCGAACGCGAGCCAGCCCTTGATCGCGTCGCTCTCGAAGAAATCCTGCGCCAGATCGGCGACGTTCATGGTCAGGACGCGCGTCAGCTCCAGCATGTCCTTCTTGCCCAGCATCCGGAGCTTGAGCGCGAACATCCCGAGCGCGAGCCTGGTCTCGAGATCGTTGGAGGCGAGCGAGGGCGCCGGCGGCGTCTTGAGCAGGAAGTCGCCGAGCGCCGAGGCGAGGCGCACCAGGCGCGCCATCGCGCGCGGGAACGCCTCGGCATCGGCCCGGGACTGCTTCGCGATCGAAGCAGCCGTGGCGCCGGCGTCGTCGCCAAGATCGACGCGCCCGCCGCCCGGCATCAGGATCGTCGTGCCGACGCGATGCTGCCGCGGCCTGAGGCCGTGCGCCTCGAGGTTCAGGTCGCGAATGATGCGCGGATGGAGCGCATGCAGCAGATGCGCCACGGCCGAGACCTTGAAGCCCGGCGCGAACTCGCGCGTCTTCGCCGCACCGCCCGGCCGCTCGTCCGCCTCCACCACCAGGGTCTGGAGGCCTCCCTTGGCGAGATAGGCGGCCGTGACGAGGCCGTTATGGCCGGCGCCGACGACGATCGCGTCGAAGCGGCCGGGGGCGTCGTAGCTGTTGGCGCTCATCGCACGACCCCGTGCTTGAAGTCCTTGAGCATCTCGCGCGCGGCGTTGGCGCCGGGCGCGCCCATCACGCCGCCGCCCGGGTGTGTGCCCGAGCCGCACATATAGAAGCCGTCGAAGGGCCCGCGATATTGCCCCAGCCCCGGGAAGGGCCGGTTGAACAGCATCTGGTCGAGGGTGAGCTCGCCCTGGAAGATGTTGCCTTCGGTCAACCCCACCTCGTTCTCGATGTCCCAGGGCGTGCGCGTCTGACAATGCAGCACCAGCTTGCGGAAGCCCGGCGCGTTCTCCTCGATGGTGTCGAGCACGTCCTTCTCGTAGGCCGCCTTCATCTCCGGCGTCCAAGGACCCTCGGCAAGCCTGTAGGGCACGTACTGGACGAAGACCGACATGAAATGCTTGCCGGGCGGGGCCATGGTCGGATCGACCGTGGTCGGGATCACGATGTCGAGGAAGGGCCGCTTCGACCAGGAGCCGTATTTGTAGTCGTCGAAGGCGTGCTCGATGTAATCGAAGTCGCCGCCGATATCGACCGTGCCCCAGGCCGCCTCCATGGGCAGGCCGGCGAAGCGCGGCAGCCCGTCGAGCGCGATGTTGAGCTTGCCCGAGGAGCCGCGGATCTTGAAGTTCTTCGCATAAGTGTAGATGTCGGGGTCGATCGCATCGAGATCCGACTTCTCGATCAGCTTCAGATAGGTGCGCTTGGGATCGAGATTGGAGACCACGGCCTTGGCGTAGATCTCCTCCCCGCTCGCGAGCGCGACGCCGATGCAACGGCCGTTCTTCACGATGAGCTTCGCGACCTCGGCGTCGGTGCGGATCTCCGCCCCGGCCTCCGTCGCGGCCGAGGCGATCGCCTTCGAGACCGAGCCCATGCCGCCGCGCGCGAAGCCCCAGGCGCCGATCTGGCCGTCCACCTCGCCCATATAGTGGTGCAGCAGCACGTAAGCCGTGCCCGGCGAGTAAGGGCCCAAGGCCGTGCCGATGATCGAGGAGGCGGCGGCGAAGCCCTTCCAGCGCGGATGCTCGAAATACTCGTCGAGGAAATCGCCGATCGACATGGTCCAGAAGCGGATGATCTCGTAGATCTGCCGCTCGCCCATGCGCCCCATCTCGGCCGCGATCCGCAAGAGCCCGTCCAGGTCCTCGCGCCTGCCCCAGGGGTTGATGCGGTTCTGCGCGAAGGGATTGAGCCGCGTCGGGTCGGGCGGCGTCACCATCAGCAGCGGCTTGATGAAGCGGCATTGGCGGCTGATCGCCGCCGCGTAGTGGTCGTAGGCCTCGGCGTCCTTGACCGAATGGCGCCGCAGGCTCTCGCGCGTGCGGTCGTGATCGCGATAGGTGATGACGCCCTCGCCTTGCGGATTGGGCTGGCTGTTGATCTCGTAGGGAATCACCTCGAGCCCGTGGCGCGGCAGGTCGAGGAAGCGGATGATCTCGGGCCGCAGCAGGCTGCAGACATAGGAGCAGGTCGAATAGGTGAAGCCCGGATAGATCTCCTCGGACATGGCCGCACCGCCGACCTTGCGGTAGCGTTCCAGCACCAGCACCTTGAGCCTGTTTCGCCCCTCCTTCTCGCCACCCTTGGCGAGATAAGCCGCACAGGTGAGGCCGTTGTGGCCGCCGCCCACGACGATGGCGTCGTATGAAGCCGTCATGCCCGCCCGCCCCCTCGCTTTCGGCCGAGCGCCCTGGCTCCCGCCGCCGCTACGGCGGCCGCCCGGCCGAACCGTCCGATTTTGAACGATCATTCAATACACGTGCTGGCCGCGCCACGTCAAGGCGCCGTGTTGAACACGCGTTCAATGCCTTTGCTTGGCCAGTGTCAGCGCGCAGCAGGGCGAAAGCAGGAAAATCCGCGCTACTCCTCGGCGTAAGGATTCTTCGCGCGGCGCGTGATGAAGCGGATCGGCACGCCCGACAGGCCGAAGCGTTCGCGGATACCGTTGACCAGATAGCGCACATAGTCGTCGGGCAGCTTTTCCGGACGGTTCATGAAGAGCGCAAAGGTGGGCGGCCGCGCCTTGATCTGGGTGATGTAGCGCGGCTTGAGACGCCGGCCCGAGATCATCGGTGCCGGGTGCGTATCCACGGCCGCGCGCAGCCAGCGATTGAGCTCGGCCGTGGGCAGGCGGCGGTTCCACTGCTCGTAGGCGGCGAAGGCCGCGTCGATCAGCCGGTCGAGATTCTGGCCGGTGAGCGCCGAGACCGGCAGAACCGCGACGCCCTTGGCTTGCGGCAGCGAGCTTTCGATGCGGTCCCTGAGGCGATCGAGCGCCTTGGGCTTGTCCTCGACGGTGTCCCACTTGTTGGCGGCGATGACGAGGGCTCGCCCCTCCTCCAGCACCAGCCGCGCCACGGTCAGATCCTGCTTCTCGAGCATCACCTCGGCGTCGAGCACGAGGATCACCACTTCGGCAAAACGGATGGCCCGGATCGTGTCGGCGGTCGAGAGCTGCTCGACGCGCTCGGTCACGCGCGCTCTGCGCCTGAGGCCTGCCGTATCGATCAGGCGCACCGGCCGCCCCTTGTGCTGCCAGTCGATGGCGATGGCGTCGCGCGTGATGCCGGCCTCGGGTCCGACCAGGAGCCGCTCCTCGCCGATCAGCCGGTTCACCAGGGTGGACTTGCCGACATTCGGCCGTCCGACAACGGCGAGCTGCAACCGCCGGGCCGGGCCGGCCTCGACGGCTTCTGCCTCGGCGCGCTCCTCTTCGGCCGCCTCTTCTTCCTCTATTTCGGGCAGCTCGATCGGCGCCAGGCGAGCGCGGATGGCGTCCAGCAGATCGCCCAGGCCTTCGCCATGCTCGGCCGAGACCCCCACGGGGTCGCCCAGCCCCAGCGCGTAGGCTTCCGCCAGGCCCGGCACGGCCGCCTCGGATTCGCATTTGTTGGCCACCAGCACGATCGGCCGGCGCTGCGGGCGCAGCCAGCGTGCGAAATGCCGGTCGATGGGCGTGACGCCTTCGCGCGCGTCGATCAGGAACAGAACGGCGTCGGCATCGGCAATGGCGCGCTCGGTCTGCGCGCGCATGCGCGCCTCGAGCGTTTCCCCCTTCGCCTCCTCGAAGCCGGCAGTGTCGATCAGACGAAAGTGGAAGCGACCGATCCTTCCCTCGCCATAGCGCCGATCGCGCGTGACACCGGGACGATCGTCGACCAGCGCCAGGCGCTTGCCGACGAGGCGATTGAACAGCGTCGACTTGCCGACATTGGGTCGGCCGACGATGGCCAGTGTGATCGACATGGCGCGAGCATCCCCGCGAAAACTCAGCGGAGCGCGATCAGCTCCGCGTCGTCGGTGACCAGCAGAAGCGTCCCGTTGGCAACGATCGGCGGCAGATGGGAGCGCCCCGGCAAGGCGAGCTTGCCGAGCAGGTCGCCGGTGTAGGGCGAGATCGAATAGGCCTCGCCGTTGGAGCCGGTGACGATCAGCCGGTCGCCGGCCAGCACGGGACCCGACCAGTAGATCGGATCCTTCTTGTCCGCCTCGTCCTCGAAGCGCGGCAGCGACTGCACCCAGCGGATACGGCCTTGATCGCGCGTGAGGCAAACCACGTCGCCGTAGCGGGTCAGTACATAGATATAGTCGCCGGCCACCCACGGGCTCTGGCTGCCGCCGAAATCCTGGGTCCAGACCCGTCGTCCGTTGGCGAGATCGATGGCGGCGGTGACGCCGCTGTGGCTCACGGCGACGACCAGGTCGCGATCGATCGCGGGCCGGCCGCGGATGTCGGCGAGCTGCGACAGCGATTCCGAGCGCTGCCCGCCGGCCAGGCTCTCCGACCACAGCACGCGGCCGGTCTCGGCCCTGAGCGCCAGCAGCTCGCCCGTGCTGAAGGGTGCGATCACGTCGGGCCCGACCACGGCCGGCGCGGCACCGCCCAGGAGACTGGCGCTCTCGGCCACGCCGGCATGGCTCCATAGCCGGCGGCCGTCGTCGGCGGCCAGCGCGATCAGCTGATTGTCCACCGTCAAGACGAAGACGCGGCCGTCGCTGACGGTCGGGGCCGCGCGCACGGGTGCCTGGAGGTTCGTGCTCCAGACCGTCGCGCCGTTGGTGACGTCGAGTGCTATGACCTCTTCGAAGCCGGTGGTGACGTAGAGCAGTTTGCCGTCCGTCGCGAGCCCGCCGCCAAAGAGATCGTCGTCCTCGTCATCCGGCGTCAGATCGAGCTGCCAGACCCGAGCGCCGTTGGAAAGGTCGAACGCGCTCACGGTCGCACCCGCATCGAGCGTGAAGACGCGACCGTTGGCGGAAACCGGTTCGGCCAGCAGCAGCCGGCTGTCGTCGGCGGACTTGCCGATCTTGGCGGTCCAGGCGGTCTTGAGATTGTCGCCCAGCGCCACGTGATACATGGCATGGCTCGAATAGCCGCCAGCCTGCGGCCAGTCGGCGTTGGCGACCGGCTTCGGCAGCACCACTTTCTGTTGCGCCAGGTCGGGGTCGACGGTGAGGGCGCTGGAGAGCTTCAGCACCGAGATGCGTTCGCCCGGCAAGGGCGGCGCTTCGGGATCGCCCATGAAAGTGTCGCAGGCCGAGAGCAGAAGCGCTGCCGCCGCCAGCGCGATCGGAGCGCGAGCTTTTCCCTGGAGCCGTGCGCGTCGGCGCCGGCCGTGCAAGCGAATGGCATCCATCGGCTTCAACCCTTGAGCGCCGCCACCAGCTCGGCCGCGCGTGCGCGCAGCGCGGCCGGCGCGGACTGGTCATCGGCGAGCTGGGTGAAGACTTCCGTGGCTTGCGCCTGATTGCCGCTCTTGAGCGCCAGCAGCCCGATCAACTCGCGCGCGCTGAAGCGCCACGGGTTGGCGGGCGCGGTCAACGGCTCGAGCGAGGCCGTGAGCGCCGCCGGATCGCCGCTGTCGAGAAGACGCATGGCTTTGAGCAGAAGCGCCAGGTCGCGCAAGATCGCGGGCGCGCTCGTGTCCTTGGCGAGGCCGTCATAGATCGCCGCCGCGCCCTCGAGATCGCCAGCCTTGGCCTTGACGGCCGCGCGCTCGAGCGCGGCCAGCGCGCCATAGCCGCCGCCCTGTTCTGCGAGTTGCGCCAACGCGGCGTCCGCCTTGGCGAGATCGCCGGTGCCGGGATCGGTCAACGCAACGGCCGCGCCATATTGCTCGGCCAGCGTCAGCCGGCGATTTTCCTGGTAACGCTGCCAGCCGACATAGAGGGCCGTGCCGACGACCACGGCGGCCGCCAACGCGATGACGAGTTTGCCGTGGCGCTGCCAGAGCTTCGCCAGCCGCTCGCGCCTGAGTTCCTCGTCGATTTCCTGGAAGATGTCCGCCACAACCGCTCCTGCTTGCGCCCCTGCCCCCGCGAGGCGCGTAACATAGCCCCACGACCTCCCCTTGGCAAACCCGGCAATCCCAATTGTTTCCGCGCGTTAGCGGCCGTCCGCAGGCGGCGCTAACGCGATCTTCACCGGCTGCGATCAAGGATGAGGCGGCACCCAGGACGGGTGCGCGCTCGAGCGTCCCCCCCCTAAACGGCCGATTCGAATTCCGGACGTGGGCGGGCCGCCCGGTTCAAAGACTTGGTGGTCCGTTCACGCCGACATTCGCCCCCGCGTGAGTTTCGGCGACGGAGCACCAGGACGCAGGATGGCCATGATCAAAACGAACACCCTCTGTTTCTTGCTCGCCGCATCCTTTCTGCTCCAAGCCTGCGTCGGGCCTGCCGGCATCGCCGTGGCCGGCGTTACAGCCGCCACCTTTGTTGTCGACAGAAAGCTGCCGCCCGACTATGTGGCCGGGTGGGTCACGAGCCAGGACTGCTCGTCGCTCGAGGCCGAGAAGACCGGAGATTACTGCCGAAGCCCCGAGGAGATCGCGGCCGCCGAGGCCGCGGCCAACCGCCGCGCGCCGCCCAATTACTGCTATCGCACTTTGGGGCTGGTCGATTGCGCCGCAGCTCCCCTGGTGGGCGAGCAGGCCCGGCTGGTGCAGTAAAGCGAGCTGGCGGCGCGAACGCAGCGCTGGGGGCCGGGTCTCGCCGGCAAGGCGGTTCGCCGCCGGCACCGTCGCGTCCGGCTCCAGCCTCCAGCGGTTCCCGTCAAAAAAGAGCGCGTCACCAACCACTTGGTCCGGAACGCCGCCCGGCCTGCCGAGTTTATCCCCAACTTGATTCGCTGTCTCACCGAATCGGCCCTTGCAATACCGGATATAGTAGGCTGAAATTGGTTGGCCACAATATCTCGGGTTTTTCCCAATGTTTGGGGCAGAGACGGAGACGAGCCATGGAGTGGACGGAGGAACGGATCGAAGCGCTACGGTCGCTCTGGATGCAGGGCCTGACCGCCAGTCAAATCGCCGAGCGGCTGGGCGGGATCAGCCGCAATGCCGTGATCGGCAAGGCGCACCGCCTCGGGCTTTCCGCCCGTCCCTCGCCGATCAAGCGCGAGCCCGGCGCCAAGCCGGTGCCGATGCCCCGGCCCGCCGCCCGCGCCGCCCTGCCACAGAGCGAATCGGCGCCCGCACCAGCGATCGCAGCGCCCGCGCCTCAGCCGGATCTTGCGCCCAAGACGACCGGCCAGGCCCCCGCGGGCTCGAGCAAGGGCTGCATGTGGCCGATCGGCGATCCGAAGCAACCGGGCTTTCACTTCTGCGGTGCGCCCTCCGAACCGGGCCGTCCCTATTGCTCCCAGCATTGCGCCGCCGCCTATCACAAGCGCGCGGTCGACGCCGCCTGAAGGCGAGCCCGCACGAGGTCGCACCGTCGCAAGCGAGGCGCCCCGCTCCGGGGGCGCCTCGTTCATTTCGAGGTCGTGGGGCGCACGCCCCCGCTGGCGTCGCGATGGTCGCGGCCCCAGCGCGGATCTTCCATTTCCAAGCAGTGTGTCACGCTGCGGCCGTCTTCCGACAAGGGCAGCATGATCCACTCGTAAGCGCGCTCCTGGCCATTCACCCATAGCGTATCGGTCACGCCGAGCAGGGTCCGGCCGGCGGCGACCTCGGCGTAACAGTCGGTGAAACGGGCGATGTTGGCGCGGCCCCAGGCGTCGATCTCGTGCAGCCAGCGACCCGTCACGTCGCCGCCGCGCAGCCACACCACTTCCGTGCCGACCAGCCGATAGCGCACCCGCAGCGGGTCGTGGTGGAGCTCGCTCAAGGTGAGATAAGGAAGGCAGGAGCGAATCTCGGCTGGGTCGATGTCCCGCTTGGCCGGAAAGGCCCGGCCCGACGCCCGCGCGTTCCAATATTCAAGCAGCCGGCGAATATCGGGCGATCGAACCTGATTTGGCGCCAGGGTTGGCTCGGACATTCTCTCTTGCACGCGTCATGGTCTCGGGGCCGGGTGGATTCGAGGTCGGCCTCGGACTGTCTTCAAGACCTCGCCCGATTGAATATATCCGGCGCTCTCCTCTCGACAACAGGATGTGTTTCGATTGGGCGAACGCGTTCGCGTGGAGCCGGTCTAAAGTTCGAAGCGTGGGGACCGGAGCGGGCGCCCATAGACGCGCAAATCCTCCATGACGATGCAATGGCTGATGGTCGAGCCGTCGTCGGCGAGCGGCAGAATGGCCCACTCGTAAATGCGCGGCCGGCCGTCGGTCCAGAGGATGTCGTCCACGCCGAAGATCGGCCGGCGCAAACGGAGCATGGTGTCGTACTGCGTGAGGAATTCGGCGACGGTTTCCTGGTCCCAGCCGAGCTCGTGCAGCCATTTCCAGGTATGATCGCCGCCCCTGAGCCGCACAATCTCCGTGCCGACCAGCCGGTAGCGGATGCGCAACGGCTCGCGATGGATCTCCGCGATGGTCAAGTAGGGCAGGCAGGAGACGATGTCGGCCGGATCGATGTCGCGCTTGGCCGGAAAGTCGCGCCCCGCCCGCTTGCTCTCCCAATAGGCCACGAGCCGCTGGATGTCGGGGGATGTTATTTCCTCGAGGGACAGAAATTTGAACATCGGATGCGTCTGGGCCCGCAGCCTGGTTTGATGGCATTTTATGTCATCGGCCCTGTGGCGCCATGGCGCGCGACGGACAGGAGCGATTCTGGATTAATTTCAATTAACCGAACGCTAACCGGCCCCCACGGATAGGCCGAGCGCGCCAGAAAGATGCCGCGAGTCTCTCGCCGGCGCGCAGTCGCCTTTCGGGCGAACCGCCCACGCGAAGGTTGCGCAGTGCCGGTGCACCGGTAGGGCTCCAGCCGGGCAAGCGTTCGAGCGACCGGCCCGCATGAGGCCGGGTCAGTCCTCGATCAGAGCCTCCGTCGCCCCCGCCAAGCGCCGGGCCAAGTCGGGTGAGAGACGTCTCGCCAGGTTGGCCTGCGCCCTGCGCCAGACGGGGATGGCCGCCTCCAGCCGCCGCGCGCCCGTCTCGGTCAGCCAGACTGCGCGCCGGCGCAAATCGGCCTCGACCGTCGTGATCTCGACCAGCCCTGCGCGCTCGAGCGTGCGCAGATTGCGCGACAGCGTCGAGGGATCGAGGCCCGCCCGCCGGGCGAGCGCGCCCAGCCGGTCGTCCTCCGCCGCGGCGATCTGCGCCAGGAGGCCCAGCTGCCCCGCCGTCAGGCCGCAAGCCTCCATCTCGCGGTCGAGGAACTGGGCGATGCGCCGGGCGGCGAGCCGGCTGTTCCAGCCGGCGCAGCGCTCGACCAGCGCGCGGGCGTCGTCGCGGAGCGTCTTTCGCGGTTGCGTCGGGGTTCGCATAAGTCTATGTATATACATTATTTGTATATACATTAAAATGGCTATCGAGACAAGCGAGCGCCCTCATGACCGGCCTGCCGCCGAACATCCTGCATCGCATTGGCAAGACCTCGATGCTGGCCTTGCGCAAGATCCGGCCTCGGAACGAGGCGAGCATCCTGCTGAAGCTCGAAAGCGAGAACCCCACCGGCAGCATGAAGGACCGGATGGCGCTGGCGATGATCGAGGCTGCGGAAGCGGACGGGCGCCTCGCCGCGGGCGGCAGGGTCGTCGAATATACCGGCGGCAGCACCGGCGTCTCCCTGGCGCTGGTCTGCGCCGTGAAAGGCTATCCGCTCCATATCGTCACGTCGGACGCCTTCGCCCGGGAGAAGCTCGACCACATGAGAATTCTAGGGGCGAGGCTCCAGATCGTGCCGAGCGACAGCGGGCGCATGACCGAGACGCTGACGCGGGACATGATCGAGGCCGCCCGCATCATCACGAGCGAGACCGGCGGCTTCTGGACCGATCAGCTCAACAACACGGACCAGCTCGCGGCCTATCACCGGATGGCGGAGGAGATCTGGCAGCAGACCGGCGGGCGGATCGACGGCTTCGTGCAGAGCGTGGGCACGGCGGCGTCCCTGCGCGGCATCGCGGAAGGCCTGCGCCGCCACGACGACCGGATCCGGATCGTGGCCGTGGAGCCGTCCGAATCCGCGGTGCTGTCGGGCGGCCCGGCTGGCGCTCACAAGATCGACGGGGTCGGCGCCGGCTTCGTCGTGCCGCTCTGGCAGGAGGGCATCGCCGACCGGATCGAGCGGGTATCGACGGACGAGGCCAAGGCCATGGCTTTGAGGCTTGCTCGTGAAGAAGGCCTGTTTGCGGGAAGCTCGACCGGCGCCAATGTCATCGCCGCCTTGCGACTGGCCGAGCAACTGGGACCCGACGCGACCATTGTCACCGTGATGTGCGATACAGGGATGAAGTATCTTAGAACCTATGGCCCTTTGCTGGAGCGCGAGCCATGATCCTCATCGGCCAGTACGACTCGCCCTTCGTTCGCCGCGTCGGCATCGCGCTGACGCTCTACGAGCTGCCGTTCGAGCATCGGCCCTGGTCGACCTTCGGCGACGTCGAGAAGATCCGGCCCTATAACCCGCTGGTGCGGGTCCCGACCCTGGTGCTCGGCGACGGCGAGGTGCTGATCGAGAGCCACTGCATCCTGGACTATCTCGACAGCCTCGTGCCGGCCGATCGCGCGATGTTCCCGGCTGCGGAGCCGGCCCGGCACCGCGCACTCAAGGTCGCAGCGCTCGCGACCGGCCTCGCCGACAAGGCCGTCAGCCTCTTCTACGAGAAGCGGCTGCACAAAGAGGCGTCGGACCTCTGGGCCGAGCGCTGCCGCGCGCAGATCCTTGGCGCCGCCGCGGCGCTCGAAGCCGACCGCGCCGGCAGAACTGGCGGCTACTGGTTCGGCGGCCGCATCGGCCACGCCGACGTGGCCGCCGCCGTCGCGCTGCGCTTCGTCGCCGAGGCGCATCCGGGGCTGGTCCCGATGGCGGATTTTCCGGCGCTCGGCGCCCATGCGGCGCGGCTCGAGGCGCTGCCGGCGTTTCAGAAGATTCGCCAGCCTTTCGTTCCGCCGGCGTGAGGGGATCACGAGAAGTGCGTATCGGCCCTTTCGTTGTCGCCTCTTGACAGGCAACCATTTGGTTGCATATTAGAGAAATGAACGACGACGCCGTTTTCCGGGCTTTGGCGGATCGAAGCCGCCGACAGCTTCTGGACCGGCTGCACAAGAGGAATGGCCAGACGCTGGGCGAGCTGTGCCAGGGGCTCGACATGACGCGCCAGGCGGTCGCCAAGCATCTGGCCGTCCTGGAGGAGGCCAATCTCGTGTCGTGCAAACGGCAGGGACGGGAGAAGCTCCACTTCATCAATCCCGTGCCGATCAACGAGATCGCGGAGCGCTGGATCGGCAAGTTCGAACGACCGCGTCTCGCCGCGCTCTCGACACTCAAGAAGACGCTCGAAGGAGAGGATCATGACTGACCGCGCCGCCAGCCGCTTCGTCTACGTCACCTATATCCGCACCACGCCGGAGAAGCTGTGGGATGCGCTCCTCAAGCCGGAGTTCACCCGCGCCTATTGGTTCGGCATCTGGCAGGATTGCGCATGGGAGAAAGGCGCGTCGTGGAAAATGATGTACCCCGACGGTCGGGTCGGCGACACGGGCGAGGTGGTCGAGATCGAGAGGCCGAAGCGTCTCGTCCTCAAATGGCGCCACGAGCTCAGACCCGAGCTGCGCGAGGAGGGCTATTCGCGCTGCAGCTTCGAGATCGAGCCGGCCGACGAGTTGGTCAAGCTCACCGTTACGCACGAGATCGGCAAGCCCGGCTCCAAGCTCATCGAGTCCGTCTCCGGCGGCTGGCCGGCGGTTCTATCGAGCCTCAAGAGCCTGCTCGAGACCGGCAAGGCCTTGCCGCGCCCCAGCACGCTGCCGCAATGCGCCGGGCGCGCCGAGGGCTGAGGACCGGGTTCGGGCGCTGCCGGGCGGTCGGAAGGAGGGAGCCTTGACAGATTAGGACGGTCGCCCTAGCCTCTGCTCTAGGGCGATCGTCCTACGGCTTCCATGCCGGACCGCCGGCGATCGTCATGTCTGCCGATTTGTCTGCGCCGTTTCGGTCGGGCGACCCGACACGCGCCAACCGGATCGTCACGGCACGAGGCGTCGTCGGCCGGGGATATGTTTCATGGGCGACAAGACGACCCGCGATCAGATCGTCCAGGCTGCCGACAAGCTGTTCTATCGGCACGGTTACGAGCACACCTCGTTCTCGGACATTGCGGACGTCGTGCAGATCTCGCGCGGCAATTTCTACTATCACTTCAAATCCAAGGATGAAATTCTGGATGCGGTGATCGATGCGCGTCTGGCGAATACCCGGAAGATGTTGGCGCAGTGGGAGGCCGAAGAGAAACGGCCCGCGGATCGCATCCGGCGCTTCATCCATATTCTGATCGCAAACCGGGCCGACATAAAACGTCACGGCTGCCCGGTCGGCACGCTGTGCACCGAGCTTGCGAAGCTGGAGCACGCTTCGCAGGCCGCGGCGAACGAGCTTTTTGCACTGTTTCGGACCTGGTTGCGCCGGCAATTCACGCTGCTCGGTCGCGAGGCCGACGCCGACGCGCTGGCGATGCATCTTCTCGCCCTGAGCCAGGGTGTCGCCACGCTGGCAAATGCATCCCGCGACGAGAAATTCATCGAGCGCGAGGTCGAGCAGATGGACGACTGGCTGAGATCGTGCACGCAAGGCGCCGCGCGCAACGCACAGGACGAACATGGGGCGGGCGAGCGTGTGAGGCGCCAGGGCGGAGGAAAGCCCAAGCGAGCAGATCGGCGGCCGGTTGTATCCGGCGGGTGACGTGAGGCAGGCACGTTCCACGGTGGCGGCGTGCAGGCCGAGAAACCGGCCTACCTAGCTTGCAGGAGAACAAATCGGATGTTCATCGTCCTCCTCAAATTCTCCGGCAACAAAGGCCAGGCCGGCCGATTCATGGAAGCCCACAAGGAATGGATCAGGCGCGGTTTCGATGACGGCGTTTTCTTGTTGGTCGGCAGTCTTCGGCCCAATTCGGGCGGTGGGATCGTGGCGCATAATACGTCGCTGCCGGATCTTCAACGCAGGGTGATGGACGATCCGTTCGTTGCGGAAAACGTCGTGACCGCGGAGATCCTCGAAATCGCGCCATCCAGAGCCGACGAGCGGCTGGCGTTCCTGCTCGGCTGAACGAGATCGGCCCCGCTTCGCGACGCAGGGAGATGGGAGACATGAGCGCAACGATATTGGGTCCGGACGGCAAATCACGCTGCCGCTGGTGCGCCGCCGCACCGGAGTTTCTCGGCTATCACGATACCGAATGGGGCTTTCCCGTTCGTGACGATCATCGCCTGTTCGAGAAACTGAGTCTGGAGGGTTTCCAATCCGGGCTGAGCTGGCGCACCATCCTCGCCAAGCGCGAGAACTTCCGCGCCGCGTTCCATGATTTCGATTTCGACCGGATCGCGCGCTTCACCCGGCGCGACGTCGATCGCCTGCTCAAGGACGAAGGCATCGTCCGCCATCGCGGCAAGATCGAAGCGGTCGTCAACAATGCAAGACGGGCTCGGGAGCTCGTCGAACAGGAAGGCTCGCTCGCAGCCTTCGTCTGGCGCTACGAGCCCGACGCGGAGCGGCTTGCAAGACCGCAGACCGCATCGACCTCCGCGGAATCGATTGCCCTATCGAAGGACCTGAAAAAGCGCGGCTGGCAATTCGTCGGACCGACCACGGTGTATGCCTTCATGCAAGCCATGGGGCTGATCAACGATCATGTCGAGGGCTGCGTGATCAGAGCCAAGGTCGAGCGCGCGCGAGAGACTTTCAGGCGACCGGGGCGCTGACGTTCGATCTGCGGGCAAAGAACAGCGGCGCGCCCGAGACCCGCACCCAAGCCGAGCCGGCCCTCGCTACTCCCACTCGATCGTCCCCGGCGGCTTCGAGGTCACGTCGTAGACCACGCGGTTGATGCCGCGCACCTCGTTGACGATGCGCGTGGCGATGCGGCCCAAGAGGTCCATCGGGAAGGGAAAATAGTCGGCCGTCATGCCGTCGGTCGAGGTGACGGCCCTCAGCGCGCAGACCTGGTCGTAGGTGCGCGCATCGCCCATCACGCCCACCGTGCGCACGGGCAGCAGCACGGCGAAGGCCTGCCAGATGGCGTCATAGAGGCCCTCCGCCTCGATCTCCTCGAGAAAGATCGCATCGGCCTTGCGCAGGATGGCGAGCTTGTCGCGGGTCACCTCGCCCAGCACGCGGATGGCAAGGCCCGGCCCCGGAAAGGGGTGGCGGCGGATCATGCGCTCGGGCAGCCCCAGCTCGCGGCCCAGCGCCCTCACCTCGTCCTTGAAGAGCTCGCGCAGCGGCTCGACCAGCTCCAGCTGCATGCGCGCCGGCAGGCCGCCGACATTGTGGTGCGACTTGATCGTGACGGTGGGCCCGCCGGTGAAGGAGACGGATTCGATCACGTCGGGATAGAGCGTGCCCTGCGCCAGGAACTCGGCGCCGCCGAGCTTGTCCGCCTCCTCCTCGAACACGTCGATGAAGAGGCCGCCGATGATCTTGCGCTTCATCTCGGGCTCGGCCACGCCGGCGAGTTGGCCCAGGAAGAGATCGGACGCGTCGCGATGGACGAGCGGAATGTTGTAGTGGTCGCGGAACAGCGGCACCACCTGCGCCGCCTCTCCTTCGCGCAGGAGGCCGTGGTCGACGAAGATGCAGGTGAGCTGGTCGCCGATCGCCTCGTGGATCAGCACGGCGGCCACCGAGGAATCGACGCCGCCCGAAAGGCCGCAGATCACGCGGCCCTTGCCCACCTGCCGGCGGATCGCCTCGATCGCCTGCTGCTTGAAGGCGGCCATGGTCCAGTCGCCGCGGCAGCCGGCGATCCGGCGCACGAAATTGGCGAGGAGGCGGCCGCCGTCGGGCGTGTGCACGACCTCGGGATGGAACTGGACGCCGTAGATCCGCCGCTCGTCGTTGGCGATGGCCGCAAAGGGCGCGCCGTCGCTGACGCCGACGGCGCGGAAGCCCTCGGGCAGCTTCACCACGCGGTCGCCGTGGCTCATCCAGACCTGATGCTTCTCGCTCGGGCGCCAGACCTCCTCGAACAGCGCGCAAGGCTCCTTGATCTCGAGCATGGCACGGCCGAACTCGCGACGCTCCGCGCGCTCGACCTTGCCGCCGAGCTGCTCGCAGATGGCCTGCTCGCCGTAGCAGATGCCGAGCACCGGCACGCCCATCTCGAAGACGACGCCGGGGGCCTTGGGTGCCGCACCCTCATAGATCGAGGCGGGCCCGCCCGACAGGATCACGGCCCTGGGCTTGAAGCCGCGAATCCGCTCCGGCGCGGCGTTGAAGGGCAGGATCTCGCAATAGACCCCCGCCTCGCGCACGCGCCGCGCGATCAGCTGCGTCACCTGGGAACCGAAATCGAGAATGAGGATGCGGTCGGTCACTGGCTCTCCCATGCGCCGTCGCGATGATCGGGGGAGGCATCCGAAGCGGCGCCCGACTCCGGGCCTCGAGAGGCGCGCATCCTTGCGGGATTCCCCGCCCAAGGCAAGCTGCTTGGGCGAGCGACCGGACGGCGGCGCGCGGTTGGTCTCCGCAGCCGCTTGCGCGCTTGGGCATGCACATATCTCCCGTCGTCCCGGGCAAGCGGCGAAGCCGCGCGACCCGGGACCCATGCTCATGCCGAGCTCGATATCGCCCTGGATCCCGGATCGCAAGGCTCGCAATGCCAAAGCCCTGACGGGCTTTGGGCTCGCCTAGCGTCCGGGATGACGAATGAGGATGGCCGGTAGCCCATCCCCAACGCGAAGTTGACACCCCCTCAGCTCCGCCGGGCACGCTCGCCGCGGCAGGCCGGCGGCAGGATCGAGAGGTCGGGCCAGCCATAGGCGATCTCGGGCAGGGCCACCTGCCACAGCCGCTCCTCGCGCTCGCCCATACGCTCGCCGCCCATGGCCTCGTAGAAGAACCGTGCCGGGTTCTGCGCCAGCACCCAGAGAAAGGCGCCGCGCCGGCCGCTGCGCTTCAGGAACCGCAAGGCGGCGCAGAGCAGCCGGCGGCCGATGCCGCGCTCCTGCCAGTCGGGGTGGACATAAAGCGTGTGAATCTCGCCATCGAGCCCCAGCGCCGTCTCGTCGGCGCGCCCGCAGCTGGCGAAACCCACCACCCCGATCTGGGGCAGGTCCGCCACCAGCACCGCCTCGCCCAATTGCGGACGCAGCAGCAGTCGGCGCCATTGCGCCGCCTTGCCGTCGGCCGACATCTCGACCAGCACCTGATCGGGCACGATGCCGGCATAGGTCGCGCGCCAGGTCTCGACATGCACGCGGCCGATCATGCGGGCATCGGCCAGCCCGGCGCGCCGGATGCGAAGTTCGTCGATCATGGCGTCAACATGTCCGGCGCAAGGGGTCCTGTCAAACCGCCGCACGGCAGGGCATTCGGGCTTCGCGGACGACCCGTCATGATCGGCGCTCGAGAATCGCTGCGAAGAACCCGTCGGTGCCATGGCGCGCCGGCGTGAGCCTGAGCCACGGCCCCTCGACGGGGCAAGGCGTGCCGACCGCCTGCGCCCACACCGCCGGCACCGGCAGGGGCGCGAAACCCGGATGTGCCCCGAGGAAGCGCTCGACTTGCGCCTCGTTCTCCGCCGTCAGCAGCGAACAGGTGGCATAGACGAGCCGCCCGCCCGGCTTCACCAGCCGGCAGGCGCTCTCCAGAATTCGGGCCTGCAGCGCGATCAATTCGTCGAGGCCCTCGCGCGTCAGGCGCCATTTCTGGTCGGGATTGCGCCGCCAGGTGCCGCTGCCGCTGCAGGGCGCATCGACCAGCACGCGGTCGAAATCGCCGGCATGGCGCTTGACCCAGGGATCGCGCTCGCTCTTGAGCGCTCGCCGTTCGACATTGTGAACGCCGGCACGCCTGAGCCGCGTCGCCGCCCGCATGACGCGGCCTTCGAGCACGTCGCAGGCGACGATGTGCCCCTTGTTCTTCATCTGCGCGGCCAGCGCCAGCGTTTTGCCGCCGGCGCCGGCGCAGAAATCCACGGCCCGCATGCCGGGCCTCGCGTCGGTCAGGAGGGCCACCAGTTGCGAGCCCTCGTCCTGCACCTCGACGGCGCCCGATTTGAACACCTCGAGCGGGGCCAGCGGCGGGCGGCCCTCGACGCGAAGCCCCAGCGGCGACAGCGGCGTGGGCTCGGCAAGCACACCTTCGGCCTTGAGCGCGCGCAAGGCGGCCGCCCGCTCGGCCTTGAGCGCGTTGACGCGAAGGTCGGTCGCGGCCTCCGCCATCAGCGCCCGCATCTCGGGCCCGAACGCGTCGCCGAGTGCGGCACGGAGGTCCGCCTCGAGCCATTCGGGGAACTCGAGACGCACCCAGTCCGGTTGCTCCGGATGGTCGAGCGGCTGGCCGGCAAGAGCCCGAAGCAGCGCCCGCTCCTCGGACGTGAGGGGCAGAGGGCGATAGCGACCGCCATCGAAGCTGCCGGCGACGCGATCAGGCGACCAGCCCTCGATCAGGGCAAGCGCCGCGATCAGCCGGACGCGATCGGGCTCCGGCAGCGGCGCTTCGCCGCTCGGTATCGCGCGGCTTACCCACCAGTCGAGCCGGGCACGGGCGCGCAGCATCTTGTAGACGAGCGCCAGCACCTCGCGCCGGTCGCCGCCGCCGATATAGCGGCGTTCCCGGAAGAACTCGTGCGCGACGCGGTCGGCCGGCGCCGTGCCGCCATGAATGGCGGCGACGAGCTCGATCGCCGCCTGCAGCCGCGCGCCGGGGGTCATGAGGCGGTACCGGGTGTGCGATTGCGGATCAGACGACAGCGTCGATCGTCGGTCTCGCTCGAAGCTTTGACGTAGAGCGAAGCGATCACAACAACGTCGTCACATACCCGGCCGATAGTTCGGCGCTTCTTGCGTGACCTGGATGTCGTGGACGTGGCTCTCGCGCCAGCCCGCACTGGTGATGCGCAGGAAGCGGCAGTTGCGCTGCATCTCGGGCAGCGTGGCGTTGCCGGTATAGCCCATGGCCGCGCGCAAGCCGCCCACCAGTTGATGGATCACGTTGCTCACCGGCCCCTTGTAGGGCACGCGGCCCTCCACGCCCTCGGGTACCAGCTTCAAGGTGCTCGACACCTCCTGCTGGAAATAGCGGTCGGCCGAGCCGCGCGCCATGGCGCCCAGCGAGCCCATCCCGCGATAGGATTTGTAGGAGCGGCCCTGATAGAGGAGCACCTCGCCGGGGCTCTCGTCGGTGCCGGCAAGCAGAGCGCCGATCATGCAGCAATCGGCACCCGCCGCGATCGCCTTGGCCAGATCGCCGGAGAACCTCACGCCCCCGTCGGCGATGACCGGCACGCCGTGCCGGCGCGCCACCTCGACCGTGTCCAAGATGGCCGTGAGCTGCGGCACGCCCACGCCGGCGACGACGCGCGTGGTGCAGATCGAGCCGGGCCCGATGCCCACCTTGATGGCGTCCGCACCGGCATCGATCAGCGCCTGCGCGGCCTCGGCGGTTGCGATGTTGCCGGCGATCACTTGGCAGACGTTCGACAAACGCTTCACGGCTTCGACCGCCTTGAGCACGCCTTGGGAATGGCCGTGCGCGGTGTCGACCACGATCACGTCCACCTCGGCATCGAGCAGCGCCTCGGCCCGCCTGACGCCGTCCTCGCCCACGCCGGTCGCGGCGGCCACGCGCAAACGGCCCTTCTCGTCCTTGCAGGCGTTGGGATAGGCCAGCGCCTTCTCTATGTCCTTGACGGTGATGAGGCCGATGCAGCGATAGGCCTCGTCCACCACCAGCAGCTTCTCGATGCGGTGCTGATGCAGCAGGCGCTTGGCCTCCTCGTGGCTCACGCCCTCCTTGACGGTGATGAGCCTGTCCTTGGTCATCAGCTCGCGCACCGGCTGCTTCAGGTTGCTGGCGAAGCGCACATCGCGGTTGGTGAGCACGCCGACCAGCTTGCCGGTGCCGCGTTCGATCACGGGGAAGCCCGAGATCTTGTGCTCCGTCATCAGGGCCAGCGCGTCCGCCAGCGTGTCATCGGGGTGGATGGTGAGCGGGTTCACCACCATGCCCGATTCGAACTTCTTGACCCGGCGCACTTCCTCGGCCTGGCGCTCCGGCGTCAGGTTCTTGTGGATCACGCCGAGGCCGCCCGACTGCGCCATGGCAATGGCCAGCCGGCTCTCGGTCACGGTGTCCATCGCCGCCGAGATCAGGGGAATCCCGAGTTGGATCGACCGGGTGAGACGGGTGCGGGTATCGGTTTGCGTGGGCAGGACGGACGAGGCGGCCGGCTTGAGCAGCACGTCGTCGAAAGTCAGCGCCTCACGGATTTCCATCGCCATGCCTCCGGGCCCCGGAAAGAGCGGCATCGCGGCCCGGGCGGCCCTGATGAATGGCGCGCCATCATACACAAGGAATATGCAAAGCCAAGTCTTTCGAACCCGGGATTCCGGCCGCTTTCAGTGGCCTCGAGCCGCCGAAAACGGCTTGAGGCCGCCCGGGTCGCAAGGCCATGATGCTGCGGCCGCGCGGGATGGCGCGACGTCGCAACGTGACGAAGGATCTTCGATACTCCAGGACCATGCGTTCAAGGGCCCACGATCGAGAGGGCTCAGGCGTCGATGGATCGCACGACGTATCCGAACAGAGGCGGCCTTTCGGACGGCCGCGACGAGGAGGCTCGATGACATCAACCGTGACATGGGTGCTGGTTGCGGACGGCAAGCGCGCGACGATCTTCACCAATGACGGGCCGGGGCGCGGGCTTGCCCCGGTGCCGGGCGCCAGTTTCACGACCGAGCTGCACCCCTCGCGCGACATCGTCAGCGACCGGCCGGGTCATGTGCAGGAGAGCGCGGGTTCCGCGCGCCATGGCGTCGAGCCCAAGGTCGACTATCACCGGCTCGAGAAGACGCTGTTCGCGCGCGAGCTGGCGAAGCGGCTCGACGCAGCGATCGACGGCGGCAAGTGCCAGCGCCTGGTGCTGGTAGCGCCGCCGCGCGTGCTGGGCGATCTCAGGCAGGCGCTGTCGGCCAAGAGCCGCGCCGCCGTCGCGGGCGAGCTCGACAAGGACCTGACGCATTTGAAGACGTCGGAGATCGCGCAGCACCTGAAAAGCGTGCTGGCGGTATAGGGCGGGTTCTCGCACCTCTACCGATCATGCCCTCCCCTTGCGGGAGGGCGGGTGAGAATGGCGAAGCCGTTCGAACCGGGAGGGGGCATTTGCTACACCCCTTCCACAAGGGGAGGGGGTGTTTTCTATCAATCCCCCTTCCCGCCCCTGAAGCCGGTCGCCACCACGTAGATCTCGGCCGAATCGGCCCGGCTCGCCGGCGGCTTGGCGTGGCGCACCTGGGCAAAGTCGCGCTTGAGCGCGTCGAGCAGATCCTTGGTCGCCCCGCCCTGGAACAGCTTGCAGACGAAGGCGCCGCCCGGCGCCAGCACCTCGGCTGCGAAGGCGTGAGCGGCCTCGGCCAAGGCCATGATGCGCAAATGGTCGGTGCGGGCATGACCGATGGTGGGCGCGGCCATGTCGCTCAGCACCAGGTCGGCTTGGCCTTCGAGGGCAGCGCGGATCTTTTCGGGCGCGTCCTCGGCCATGAAATCGAGCTGCAGGATCCGGACGCCCGGCAGCGGCTCCATCGGCAGGAGGTCGACCGCAAGCACGCGAGCTCCGGGCCCGGCGCGCTCGGCGGCGACTTGGCTCCAGCCGCCGGGCGCCGCACCCAGATCGAGAATGCGCGCCCCTTTGCGGATCAGATGGAAGCGATCGTCGAGCTCGATCAGCTTGAAGGCCGCGCGGGAGCGGTAGCCCCGGCGCCTGGCCTCGGCGACATAGGGGTCGTTGAGCTGGCGCTCGAGCCAGAGCGTCGAGGAGACGCTGCGCCGCGCGGCGGTCTTGACCCGCACTTTCTCCCGGCGTCCCGACGCGCCTCTCGCAGCCCGGCCGGAACCGCCACGGCCCGGACCACCGCGGGCGCTGCCGCTGCGGCCTGCGCTTTTCGTCATGACACTCCCAATGATTCGGTCGCTCAGCGGGTGGCAGCCCGGCTCGTCGCCATGAGACCGAACAGGATGCCTTCGCGCAAACCCCGGTCGGCCACCCGCAGACGGCCCACGGGCCAGAGCTGGCAGATCGCCTCGAGAATGGCACAGCCTGCCACCACGAGATCGGCCCGCTCGCGGCCGATGCAGGGCTGGCGCGCGCGCGCGTCGCAGTCCATGGCGGCCAAGCGCCGGCTGATCGCGCCGATCGAGGCGAAATCGAGGTAGGAGCCGTCCACGCGCGAGCGGTCATAGCGGGCGAGCCGCATCTCGATCCCCGCCAACGTGGTCACGGTCCCCGACGACCCCAGCATCTGCACCCGACCCTGCGCCACTTCCGCGCGAATGCGGCATTCCGCCTCGAGCGGTTCGAGCGCGAGCGCCACCTCCTCGACCATGGCCTCGTAGGCAGACGCGCAATAACTATTGGTGCCGTGCCGTTCGGCCAGCGTGACGACGCCGAGCGGCAAGGAGCGGAAGGCCAGCAGCTCGATGGAGCGGCCGGGGCCGATGGCGACCCAGCCGACCTCGGTCGAGCCGCCGCCGATATCGAACAAGATGGCGTGCCGCGGAGCGCGCGCGAGCAGCGGCGCGCAGCCGCGAAACGCCAGTTCCGCCTCCTGGTCCGGCGTGATCACTTCGAGGCGGATGCCCGCCTCGCTCTCCGCGCGGTCGAGGAAATGCGCGCCGTTGAGCGCGCGCCGGCAAGCTTCGGTGGCGACGCTGCGCGCGCACGTGACGCTGCGCCGGCGCATCTTGTCGGCACAGATCTTGAGGGCCTCGATGGCGCGGTCCATCGCCGCCGGAGAAAGGGAGCCGGAAGCCGCCAACCCTTCGCCGAGCCTGACGATGCGCGAAAAGGCGTCGATCACGCGAAAGCTGCGGCCGCGCGAGCGCGCCACCAGCAGACGGCAGTTGTTGGTGCCGAGATCGATGGCGGCATAGACCTCGCCGTCCTCATCGACGCCGAGGCGCCGGCCCGGCGCGAAGACGGGGCCGTCCCTGAGGCCCCTGCCACCGGCCTTGACGCCATTTTCCCCCTCGGGCCCGACGCTGGCGCCCGTGGAGCCCGCTCTGCCGCGCGCCCCGCCGGCACCCTCGGTGGTCCCGTCCGCGCTGGCACCGCGCAAACCCGCACCCGGACGCCCCTCGGCTTCGGGACGGTGCATCAGTCAGGACTCCCTCTCGGCCACCGCGCAGGGCCGTTGGCGATGCCTCAGTGAACGCCCTCGGTCCCGTGGCCCCTGCCCCGGGGAGCCGTCGGACCCGAAGGGCAGCCGAAGCAAAGCGAGCAGCCCTGCCGGCATCCTAAGCGCAGAAACCCACCCCGGCCAAGCCCCCTAGGCACTAAGCGGGTACGCCCGTTTTTGATAACTTTACCGTCGGGGCGGCTCCCGAGAATGTCGTCGAAGCGCTGCGGCTGGACGCGCTCGGTCAAACCGAAGAGATCGATCGCGAGAGCGAACAGGCGGGTCACGGCGGGAGCGACTTTCGCTCGTAAACCGGCTCGAATGCCTCGCCACAGGGTCCGCCGGCCTTCGCCGACGCGGGAGAGAAGCCCGATGCAGCAATGCTGCGTCGAGGGCGAGAACGACAGGCCTCGACGGCGCAGCGTCTCGTGAGCCTCTTCACCGTCCCCCCGCCCAGGTGTAGAATTTGACCGATTGTTCAGGTTCAATCGCGATCGGCGCGGCCTCGAGGGGATCGATGCGCCGGCCGGAACAGGGAGGAGATGCGCCTCATGTCCCTTCTCATCCGCGGCGGCACCGTCGTCACCGCCGACCAGACTGCCCGTGCTGACGTTTATTGCGCCGAGGGCAAGATCAAGGCCGTGGGCGAAAATCTCGACGTTCCGGCCGGCGCCAAGGTGGTGGATGCTGGCGGCCAGTATGTCATGCCCGGCGGCATCGACCCGCACACCCATATGGAGCTGCCTTTCATGGGCACGGTGGCGAGCGAGGATTTTTTCTCCGGCACCGCTGCGGGGCTCGCCGGCGGAACTACCATGATCATCGACTTCGTGATCCCTGCTCCGAATGTCTCTCTGCTCGAGGCCTATGAGCAGTGGCGCGGCTGGGCCAAGAAGGCCTGCGCGGACTACAGCTTCCACGTCGCCGTGACCTGGTGGTCGAACAAGGTGCGTGAGGAGATGGGCGTGCTGACGCGCGAGAAGGGCGTCAACAGCTTCAAGCACTTCATGGCGTACAAAGGCGCCATCATGGTGCCCGACGAGCACCTGCTCGCGAGCTTCCAGCGCTGCCAGGAGCTCGGCGCCATCGCCACCGTCCATGCCGAGAACGGCGAGCTCGTCTATTACCTGCAGCAGGAGCTGCTGAGGAAGGGCATCACCGGCCCCGAAGGCCACCCGCTGTCGCGCCCGCCCGAGGTGGAGGGCGAAGCCGCCAACCGCGCCATCCGCGTGGCCCAGGTGCTCGGCACGCCGGTCTATATCGTGCACAATTCCTGCAAGGAAGCGGTCGAGGCGATCACCCGCGCGCGGCTCGAAGGCCAGCGCGTCTATGGCGAGGTGCTGGCGGGCCACCTGCTGATCGACGATTCCGTCTATCGCCACCCCGACTGGAACTACGCGGCGGCGCATGTGATGAGCCCTCCCTTCCGGCCGAAAGAGCATCAGGAGGCGCTCTGGCGCGGCCTCGTCTCGGGCAATCTGCAAACCACCGCGACCGACCATTGCTGCTTCTGCGCCGATCAGAAGGCGATGGGGCGCCACGACTTCACCAAGATCCCGAACGGCACGGGCGGCGTCGAGGACCGCATGGCCGTGCTGTGGACGCACGGCGTTGGCACCGGCCGGCTTACCGTGAACGAATTCGTCCGCGTGACCTCGACCAACGCGGCCCAGATCTTCAACATCTACCCGCGCAAGGGGTCGATATCGGTCGGCGCCGACGCCGACATCGTGGTCTGGGATCCGAGCGCGACGCGGACCATCTCGGCCAAGACGCACCACCAGAAGGTCGACTTCAACATCTTCGAGGGCATGACCGTGAAGGGCGTGCCGAGCCATACCGTCAGCCAGGGCAAGCTCGTCTATGCAGACGGAAAGCTCGAGGTCGAGCAGGGCGCCGGCCGCTACATTCCGCGCCCGACCTTCCCGACCGTGTTCGAGGCGCTGAAGAAGCGCAACGACGCGCGCGCGCCGAAACCGGTGATGCGCTCGGAAGCGGCGCAGTAACGGGGGTCGCCGGCCTCTTTGCGAACCGGCGCGCAAGCCGAGCCGGCAGGGTGCTGCGTTCGCTTCACCTTGCCGAACCGGCCCCGCGGCGGGGCCTGGGTCCAAGCACCAACAAGAAGGGGGCCTTCGGCCCCCTTCCCGTTTCCCCTTGTGTTGCGCCGGCGTTACTGCGCCATCGCCTTTTCCCAGACGGCGTGGGTCCAGGCGCCCTCCGGCTTCTTGGTGATGACCGGGTCGGACTGCCCCGAAAGCAGCACGCTCACCGTCCGCTCGTAGTCGTCGGGATCGAGCCAGCCGGTGCCCTTCGGGTTGGTGCCGACCAGCTTGGCGATCTCGCCCATCATGCGCTTCTGGTGCTTCTCGGTCTGGGCGCCGGTGGCGTCGTTCTCGAGCACGATCTCCGCTGCCTCGTCCGGATGGGCGACCGCCCAATCCCAGCCCTTCATCGAGGCCTTGATGAAGCGCGCGAGCCGATCGACCATCGCCGGCTCGGAGAGGTTCTTCTCGAGCGTGTAAATGCCGTCCTCTAGCGTGGCCACGCCCTGGTCCTCGTATTTGAAGACCACGAGCTGCTCGGGCGTGAGGCCGGCGTCGATCACCTGCCAATACTCGTTATAGGTCATGGTCGAGATGCAGTCGGCCTGCTTCTGCAGCAGCGGATCGACGTTGAAACCCTGCTTCAGCACGGTGACGCCGTCGGGACCGCCCGTGGTGGGCAGCCCGAGCTTGCTCATCCAGGCGAGGAACGGATACTCGTTGCCGCCGAACCAGACGCCGAGCGTGTGACCCTTGAAGTCGGCCGGGGTCTTGATGCCGGTCTCGGCCCGGCAGGTGAGCATCATGCCCGAGCTCTGGAACGGCTGCGCGATGTTCACGAGCGGCACGCCCTTCTCCCGCGTGGCGAGCGCCGACGGCATCCAGTCGATCACCACGTCCGCGCCGCCGCCGGCGATGACCTGGCTCGGGTTGATGTCGGGGCCGCCCGGCTTGATGGTAACGTCGAGGCCGGCCTCCTCATAGAAGCCCTTGTCCTTGGCGACGTAGTAGCCGGCGAACTGCGCCTGCGTCACCCATTTGAGCTGCAGCGTCAGCTTGTCGGCGGCCTGCCCGCCCGCGCTCCAAGCCACCAGGGCCGCCGCAAGCACGGCCGCGCCCATCGATCTTTTCATTTCGTTCCTCCCTTCAGCACTTGTTGTTTGCAGTCTCACGCCCGATAGGAGGGGTGCCAGAAGGTCAATCCCCGCTCCAGCAGGGCGAGCACCCCGTAGAAAATCGATCCGGCGAGCGCCGCGATCGCGATCGTCGCCCACACCATGTCGACGTTCATCCGCGCCACCTCGACCGAAATGCGGAAGCCCATCCCGGCGATCGGCGAGCCGAAAAACTCGGCCACGATCGCGCCGATGAGGGCCAGCGTGGAATTGATCTTGAGCGCGTTGAAGACGAAGGGCAGCGCGCTCGGCAGGCGCAGCTTGAAGAACACCTGCCAATAGCCGGCGGCATAGGAGCGCATGAGATCACGGCCCATCGCGTCCGTCTGGTTGAAGCCGGCAAGCGCATTGATCAGCATCGGGAAGAAGGTCATCACCACGATGACGGCGGCCTTCGACTGCCAGTCGAAGCCGAACCACATCACCATGATCGGCGCGATGCCGACGATGGGGACCGCGCTCACCAGATTGCCGAGCGGCAGCAATCCGCGCTGCAGGAAAGGAACACGGTCGATCGCGATCGCGACCAAGAGCCCCAGCCCGGAGCCCATCATCCACCCGGCAAGCACGGCCTTGAGAAAGGTCTGCCGGAAATCGGCGGCAAGGACCGGCGCTTGAGCGACCAGTTGATGCGCGATCTGGTGCGGCGCCGGCAGCAGCACCTGCGGAATGCCGAAACCGACGACCGCGATCTCCCAGAGATAAACGAGCCAGATCCCGAAGAGCGCCGGCGCCGCGAGCCGGATCGGGCCGCGGTGGCGGCCCAGGCCGGCGAGCCAATCCATGGCGGACCAGGCGACCAACAGGAACCCGGCCAGGAAGATCCAGAGGCCGATGCCGCCGAGCCCGCTCGCCGGATGGCCCTGCACCAGAAGGAGCGGCGCCGC
>JBMONF010000046.1:0-244285 GCA_049323455.1 Pseudomonadota bacterium
TGGGGCGACTGGCACCATAAGGACTCAATTGAATGGATTCGGCTGTTCAAAAGGCCCAGGAACCAGCCGTTCCTGTCGAGTATTCGGGCCCGGTCGAACGTGACGACCCGCTGCTCCAGACCCTGGTGATCCTGTCGCGCCTTTATGGCGCGCCGCGGTCGCCGGCAGCGCTGGCGGCGGGTTTACCCATCCCGGTCGGAGGGATCACCCCGCTTCTGTTCCTGCGGGCGGCGGAGCGCATCGGGCTCGCCGCCAATGTTTCGAAGCGACAGCTGACGGCCATACCCGACCTGGCGCTGCCTTGCGTCCTGCTGCTGAAGGACAAACAGGCCTGCGTTCTGCTGCGCCGTGACGGCGAATTCGCGGAGATCGTCACCACCGACAATATCGACGGCAGCAAACGGATCTCGATCGCGACGCTCGAAGATCTCTACAGCGGCAGCTGCATCATCGCCCGGCCGAAGATCAGGCTCGACGTGCGGTCGGGCGAGCTTGCCATCGAGCGCCAGGGCAACTGGTTCTGGAGCGCCGTCAGAAGCTTCTCCACGATCTATGTCGAGGTGATCGTCGCGTCGCTGATCCTCAACATCTTCGCGGTGATCTCGCCGGTTTTCGTGATGTCGGTCTACAACCGCGTCGTGCCCAACCGTGCGTTCGATACGCTGTGGGTATTGGCGATCGGCGTCTCCGTCGCCTACGGGTTCGAGTTCGTCATGCGCACGCTGCGCGGCTACTTTCTCGAGCGCACCGGCAAGGCGCTCGACCGCAAGATCTCCGGGCGCATCTTCGGGCACGTGCTGGGTATCCGCATGGACTCGGCGCCGCAATCCTCGGGCGCTTTCGCCAACTACATCCAGCAATTCGAGCCGCTGCGCGATTTCTTCACGTCGGCGTCGCTCGCGGCGATCGTCGACTTGCCGTTCCTGTTCCTGTTCATCTTCGTGATCTCGCTCATCGCCGGGCCCGTCGCCATCGTGCCGCTGGTGATGATCCCGCTCGTTATCGCCGTGAGCCTCATGGTGCAGGTGCCGATGCGCAAGGCTTCGGAAGGCGCCTATCGCCAGGGTGCGCAGAAGCATGCCGTGCTGGTCGAGACCATCGCCGGTCTGGATACGATCAAGGTCACTTCCGCCGAAGGCCATCGCCAGCGCGACTGGGACGGCTTCGTCGATGCGCTCGCCACCACCTCGACGAAGGCGCGTTTCTGGTCGGCCTTCCAGGTCAATTTCGTCTCGCTCTCGCTCTCTTTCACGACGCTGGGCACGATCATCTGGGGCGTCTATCGGACCGCCGAAGGCCTGATGACGATGGGCGCGATGGTCGCCACCTCGATGCTGGTCGGGCGCGCAATGGCGCCGCTGGGTCAGATTGCCGGCATGATGGTGCGCCTCAACCAGTCCTGGAGCTCGCTCAAGGGCCTCAACAAGCTCATGGACCTGCCGGTCGAGCGGCCGCTCGGCAAGGATTTCCTGCGCCGTCCTCATGTGGAGGGAGCGATCGAGTTCCGCAACGTCTCGTTCCGCTACCCGGGACAGGAGGGCAAAGCGCTCGACGGCATCTCTTTCAAGATTGCGCCGGGCGAGCGTGTCGCCATCGTCGGGCGCATCGGCTCGGGCAAGACCACGATCGAGCGTTTGATCGTCGGGCTGTTCGAGCCCGAGGAGGGCGCGGTGCTCGTCGACGGCACCGACATTCGTCAGCTTGATCCGGCCGATCTGCGCCGCAATATCGGCTGCGTCCTGCAGGATGCCCATCTCTTCTTCGGCTCCGTCAAGGACAACATCGCGATCGGCGCACCCTATGTGGACGAGGCGTCGGTCTTGCGCGCAGCGACCATCTCGGGCGTCGACGAATTCGTGCGTCATCATCCGCACGGCTACGACATGCAGGTCGGCGAGAACGGCCGCTATCTCTCTGGCGGGCAGCGCCAGGCCGTCGCCATCGCTCGCTCGCTCCTGATGAACCCGCCGATACTGGTATTCGACGAACCGACCAGTCACATGGACAACAGCACCGAGACGGCGTTCAAGACGCGCTTGCAGCAGGCTTTGCCGGGCAAGACGCTCGTGCTGGTCACGCACCGGAACTCGATGCTCTCGCTGGTCGATCGTCTGATCGTGATCGACGGCGGCAAGGTGGTGGCGGACGGGCCCAAGGCCGGCGTGCTGGATGCGCTGATGAAGGGCCGCGTGAAAGCGGCCGAAGCTTGAGCGGGAGAGAGGCCGTCATGACCGCGGTTCAGCGCTATGACGATTGGATCGATCCGGCCGAGATCGATCGCCGCGTCACCCGGCGCTTCGCCCACATCTTGCTCGGGCTGATTTTCGTCATCGTCGTCTCCTTTCTGGTCTGGGCGGACCAGGCCGTGCTCGACGAGGTGACGCGCGGCGAGGGCCGCGTCATTCCTTCGAGCCAGGTGCAGGTGATCCAGAACCTCGAAGGCGGCATCCTCGCCGAGATTCTGACCGGCGAAGGCCAGATCGTCGACAAGGGCCAGGTGTTGATGCGCATCGACAACACCGTCGCCGAATCCCGGCTGCGCGAGTTGAAGCAGCGCTATTACGCCGGGCTTGCGACCGTCGCGCGGCTCGAAGCGGAAATCGCCGGTGTCCAGGATCCCGCGCAGATCAAGTTCCCCGAAGGATTGCTGCAAGGCGCACCCGAAGTCGCGCAGTCTGAAGTGAGCCTCTTCACCGTCCGCCAGCAGCAACTCCAGTCGCAGCTCGCCATCCTTCAGGACCAGCTGGCGCAGCGTCAGCAGGAACTGGCCGAGCTCAAGGGCAAGGCCGATAATCTGCGCAACTCCTATGCTCTGGCCAACAAGGAGCTAGATATCACCCGGCCGCTAGCCATGCAGGGCGTCGTCGCCCAGACCGACTTGCTGCGGCTCGAGCGCCAAGTCAACGATCTCAAATCCGATATCAATGCCGCCGACTTGGCGCGCCCGCGCGCCGAATCCGCCGTCGAGGAGGCCAAGAAGCGGCTCAGCGAGCGCGTGGTGACCTTCAAGACCGACGCTTCGCAGGACCTGACCAAGGCCAAGCTCGAACTGGCGGCGACCACGGAGGAGATGGCGGCCAACCAGGACCGCGTCACCCGTACCGAGGTCCGTTCACCGGTGCACGGCACCATCAAGGAGATCAAGATCCGCACGATCGGCGGCGTGATCCAGCCGGGTCAGGATCTGATCGAGGTGGTGCCGATCGAGGATACGCTGCTGGTTGAAGCCCAGGTTCGCCCCTCCGACATCGCCTTCATCCGCCCGAAGCAGGCGGCCGTGGTGAAGATCACGGCCTACGATTTCTCGACCTATGGCGGCCTCGATGCGGTGGTGGAGGATATCAGCGCCGACACGATTCAGAACGAGAAGGGCGAGCACTTCTTCCGAGTTCGCCTGCGCACCGACAAGAACTATCTCGGCACCGCCGAAAAGCCGCTCCCCATCATCCCCGGCATGACGGCGTCGGTGGACATCCTGACCGGCCATAAGACGGTGCTCGAATATCTGCTGGCGCCGGTCATGCGCGCCCGCGACACCGCTCTGCGCGAACGCTGAAGCCGGTTTGGCGGCGAACCCGCGACAAGCTTTCGGGCCGGTTCGGCGCCCTCTTCCTGGTTGAAAGCAATTTCATTACACCCAATGGGTTAGCCCCATGGGATTATGCCTTCGCGGCTTGATCTTGCGGCGAAGGGTCCGCCAAATCCGGGATTTCTTGGTTCTGTAAAAGGGGATAGCGGCGTTTGTTCGCTCATGTCGCAGAGAAAAGGGCGTGCATTTCTTAATCGCTAATGCTAAAAATTTGTCCGGATTCGTCTTTCCGACGATCCGGGGCGTCCGGCCTTCCATTTGAAGGTCAGGGCGGCAAGTCAGGGGGGCATTTGTCGCCGGGGTCAACCGGCGTGGCTCCCTATCGAATCACCAGGTGTGGGGGCCTGATCCAATGAAGCATCGTAAGTCGGTTCTGCTCGCCGCTGTGGCGGCGTCCGCTTTGTTTGCGCTCGCCGACAATGCGCACGCGATCACGATCGAAGAGGCTGCCGCGCTGGCAGTATCGACCAATCCGCGCGTCGGTGTGGTATCGAACGACCGCAAGGCCGTGGACCAGGAGCTGCGGCAGGGCGAGGCGCTCTATTATCCGCAGGTCGATCTGCGGGTGGACGGCGGTCCGGAATGGAGCGACAACGCCACCACGGCGGACCAAGGTAACGAACAGGGCGTGACGCGGTTGCGCTCCGATGCATCGCTCACCATCAGCCAGATGCTGTTCGACGGTCATTTCGCCGACAGCGAGGTCGCTCGGCAAGAGTCGCGCGTGAAGTCGGCCGCGAACCGCGTGAGCGAGACGTCCGAATTCGTCGCGCTCGACGCCGTCCAAGCCTATATCGAGGTGCTGCGCAACCGCGAGCGGCTCGCCATCGCCGAGGACAACGTGGCGACCCATCGCAACACCCTGGCCGATGTGCAGCTGCGCGCCCAGGCTGGCGGCGGCAACATCGCCGACGTTCGCCAGGCCGAGGCGCGTTTGGCTTCCGCGGAATCGGCGCTGACGCAAATCCGCGGCGATCTCGCCGATGCGGAATACAGCTTCATGAAGACGGTCGGCCAGTCGCCCGATTCGCTGACGGTGCCGATGGTGCCGGCCGACATGCTGCCGCAAAGCCTCGAGGATGCGGTGTCGCAGTCGATCGCCAACAGCCCCACGGTGGCGTTCTCCCGCGCCGACGTGGAGACGGCGGCACATGATGTGGAACAGCAGCAGGCCTCCTACTGGCCGACGGTGCGCCTCGAGGTCGCCGGCAACGTGAACAGCAATGCGGGTGGCACCACCCGCAGCGATCAGGACGCATCCGCCCTCCTCGTCGCTCAGTGGAACCTCTATCGCGGCGGCGCCGACACGGCCCGGGTCCACGAGTTCAAGCACCGCCTGAGCGAGGCGACCGATCAGCTGCTCGTCAACGAGCGCCAGGTGGCCGAGGACGCGAAAGTGGCGTGGAACGCGATCCAGACCTCGCGCAGCAACGTCGAGATCCTGCAGCGCAACGTCGAGGCGGCCCGCAATACCCGCGACATCTACCGGCAGCAGTTCGATATCGGCCAGCGCGGCCTCCTCGATCTGTTGGACGCGGACAACGAGCTTTTCCTCACCCGCGACAGCCTGGTGACGGCGACCTATGCGGAGATGTTCGCGAGCTATCGCTTGCTGGCGACGATGGGCCAGCTGACGAAGGCGCTGAACGTTCAGAAGCCGGAGAGCGCCACGGTCGCGGCGCAGTAATCGATACCCTCTTGGCCGTCGGTGCGCCGGGAACCGGCGGCATCGGCGGCGGGAACCGGCCCGGTACCCCCACTCACGCCAGCGGCCGGCGAACTCCAATCCCCCGGATCTCCGATCCGGGGGATTTTCCTTTCTCGACGGCGGCAAGACCCGAACTCGGGTCGCGCGGTAGGCGGCTCCGGCATCCGGGACATGCCACATATTGTCGTCTTGACGCGCGCGACCACGATTGCCCCTACTGCGCCTTGAGCCACGCCCGCCGTCGTCGTCGGCGCGATGTGGGCGCTTGAGGTTGCTCGTTCCGAGCCACGGCTCGATCGACAGCCGCGGCACCCGTGACTTGTTTCGGAAGATTCCATGCGGTTTGGTGATTTCTTCAAGGATTTGACCATCGAGCGACGGCCGGATGCGCCCGAAAGGCCCACCGTCACGGTCATCCTGCCCACCTATGCGAGAGGCCACGGTCCGCTTCAGCGGGCGATCGACAGCGTTCTCTCGCAGAGCTATGACGACTTCGAACTGATCCTGGTCGATGACGGGTCGCGCGACGGCACCGCCGATGTGTTGAGTGATTACCTTCGCGCCGACCCGCGTGTCGTGATCCACCGTTATCGCCACAACAGCGGGTTACCGGCGCTGCGCGTCAACCAGGCCGCGCTGGCAGCCCGCGGACGATGTATCGCCTACCAGTTCGACGACGATGTCTGGACGCGCGACAGCCTCGGAATGCGCGTCGCAGAACTGCAACGGCATGACGGCCCGGCCGTCGTTTATGGGAATACCGAGCTGGAAATCGCGTTGCAGGACGGTTCCGTGCGCCGAAGCCAATTGGGCGGGCCGTTCAGCTACGCGAAGCTGATGAATGGGAATTTTCTGGCCAATAATGCGGTCGTTCATTCAGCGGAGCTGTTTAACCTGGCGGGCATGTACGACCCGCACATTCTGATGCGGCGTTACTCGGACTACGATCTGTGGCTCAGATTCGGCACCGTTGCTGATTTTTTCTGGGTCGACGCGACCGTTTCAAAGGTTCACGCAAATCAGAAGGATTCTCTGGGTCGATCTGTGCCACCCGATTTCGCGGTCTATCGACGTTATCTGCGGTTGGATCGCCGCGCTGCGCTGCGCCCGTCATGCATCAAAGACTACGATGTCGCTGGGCTCGATCACTTGCAGCAGGCTTTCACGGATGCGGACATCGACCGGATCAGGCGAAGGGACATCGTCCCCTTCCTTACGACGAGGAGCGATTATTGCCACGAGGATGAATTTCTAGCGGCGACCGCCAGCCGTCGACGGCGCCGCACGCTGCTCGTCACGAAGCCGGATTTTTCGACCAGCGTTGATGTGACGGTGCACAACTTTACCTCCATTCCGGCGATCGCATGCCGTAGCTATTTCGTCGCGGAGAGAGACCTTCCGGCCGCCGACTGGAACAATCCCGATACGGTCGTGATGTATCGCACTGTGGCAGCCAGTACCACGGCGATCCTGAAGGCGCGTAAGCATGCCAAGACCTTCATCTATCTGATGGACGACAACATGCTCCGTTTCGACGAAGTCGGACCGGAGCATGCATTCCTCGCACCCGGAACGCCAGCTCGGGACAACATCGAGATGCAGATTCGTGAGGCGCATGCTTGTATCGGCTATAGCGAGCAGATCGTCGAGGATATGCGTCAGTTCAATCGTCATACGATGCGACTGGACACGAACATCCCGCTGCGCTTCCTCGATGCGCGCCCCTACGAGCGCGGCGCAAAGCTGCGTATCGCCATTCTTACCGGTTCCGTCAGGCGCGATATACTGCGCCGTCTCTGGCCCGCCTTCCGGGCCTTCGCGAAGGAGGCCCCCGACGCAGTCGAGTTCCATGTCTGGGGGCTCGATCCCGCCGAATTCGGCTCGTTGCCTTGCACGGTCCATTGGCGTCCTTTCACGCATTCCTACGACCTTTATCGCGGGATGCTGATGGAAACGTCGTTCGACGTAGCGTTGGTGCCCCTCGATGCATCGACGCGGGCAGCGCAAAGCAAGAGCCCGGTGAAGCTGCTGGAAGCGACTTGCTGCGGGGCCATCGGCATTTTCACCGATGCTCCTCCCTATGCCGCCTTGCCGGGCGAGATTTGCCTGAAGGTCGAGAACACGTCGGATGGCTGGATCGCGGCGCTAAGGCACGCGCGCGATCTGGGCCTGGACGGGCGTGGCGAGATGCTCGAGCGTGCGCGTCGTTTCGTACGGGAGCGGTACGCCACGGAACGGCAGATCAACGACTTTCTTTCGGCTTTCGATGCGGCCGATCTGCATGCGCACCTCGGTGATCGGCGAGTGGCCTATCTGTTTCATGAAATCTTGATGGGCGGCGCAACGCTGCATCTGCTCAAGCATGCCGAGCTTGCGACGTCTCTCGGGTTCGATGTCGTGGGGGTGGTGCGCGAAAGTGAGGATCGTCCGGCTGCGTTTCTGGACCGTTGGCGGGGCGCGACGGGCGGCGCTCCCCTGGTGCGTGCGTCATGGAGGTCGGGCTACAGCAACAACGCATCGATCTGGACCCAACGACCGGCGGCGAGCGTCGATGAGCACGACGGCGAGGCGCTGGCGGGAAAGCTTGCACCCTACGACGTCGGCCTGGTCCATGCCGCGACCTGGAATCCGGCAGCGTCGTTCGCGGGGCGGCATCTCGGCTGTCCTGTGGTTTTCAGCCTGCATCAGTTCTATCCCACGCCAAGAGGCGTGCTGCGCGGCCTGGCCGATGCCGTTCACTGCTCCTCGCTGACCTTCGCGCGCGAGTGGGAGAAGGCGTTCGCCGCTCCGACCAGACGCATTGTCGCTCCGGTCGAGGATGCTTTCTTTTCCGCCTATCCGCAGAATCTGGAAAGGCTGCGGACGGGCCGCCCCCTTCGTCGCATTCTCGTCTCCGGGACGATCCAGCCACGCAAGAATCAGCTCGAAGCCATCCGGGCGTTGAGCATCCTGCTCTCGAGGGGGCATGATTTGTCCCTCGACGTGATCGGCTACGCCGATCTGCTGCCGGATTATGTTGCAAAATGCCGCACGGAGGTTGAGCGGCTTGGGCTCGGGCGCCGGGTGACCATTCACGGATTCGTCGACCGGCCCGAGGCCTTTCTGGACGGCAGCGCGGACATGCTCGTCGTCGCCTCGATCGACGAATCGATGCCTCAAACAGTTCTTCAGGCCATGGCGGCGGGACTGATCGTGATAACGGCCGATGTCGGTGGCGTGACGGAATTGGTCCGGCACCGCTATACCGGCATCGTTGCCGAGAGCCCGGACGCAGCGGGGCTCGCACAGGCGATCGACGAAGCGTTGAGGCTCGCTCCCGAGGAGCGCGTCGAGATCGCCGAGCGGGCCTATCGCGCGATCTCGCTGCTCGGCAGGGTGTCGTTCGTCAGGGCGGAACTCGTCGATCTCTATAACGAAGCGTTCGAAGCCCACGCTCGCCGCGCAAACAGCGAGGTTTCGGAGGCGCCGCGGAAGATGCAGAAGAGCCGCGCCCTGTTGGACGAAGATCTTCCCGAACACAATGGCCATCTCACGGATCTCGCCGTCGCTCAAGGCGAGTTGGCGCTGCTTCAGGCGCAGATCGATTCGATCGAATCGAGCACGTCCTGGCGCATTACGGCTCCGTTGCGAGCGCTTGGAACGAAATTTCCGCCGCTTTCTCGGCTCGGCAAACGGCTGCTCCGGTGACAGTGAGACAGCGGCCGGCAGGCCAGGAACGTTCGGGCGAGGGCGCTGCGCGCAGGGGCCAGGTCAGGGGGAAACCCCGACGCCTGCGATGGCCCGGCCGCCTGTTTCTGGGCGGCAATATATCGACTTTGCCGCTTATTTTCGTGGAGGCCCGGACCGGAATCGAACCGATGTACGAGGATTTGCAGTCCTCTGCATAGCCACTCTGCCACCGGGCCGGAGGCAACCTCGGGGAGGCGCCAGGGAAAGCGCGCCCATCGAGGGAGAGCGCGATGTATAAGCGCGTCCACGCGTGGGGGTCAAGGCAACAACCGGGGTGCCCTAAAGGTGATCAAGGCCCACAAGCTTCGGCTCCGGATCGATTGTCTCGATCCGAGGGCCGTTGTATATCCCTGACGCTGCCGGTCCGTTCCGGGGCGTCGGCGCAGCGGAATTCACGAGAGGAATCCATGGATTACGCAGCCGCCAGGCGGCGCATGGTCGAGAGCCAGCTATGCACGAACAAGGTGGTCGACGCGGCTATTCTCGCCGCCATGGGCGAGGTGCCGCGCGAGCTGTTCGTGCCCCGCGCTCTCAAGGGGGTCGCCTACCTCGACGACGATCTGCAGATCGCGCCGGGCCGCTACCTGATGGAACCGATGGTGTTCGGACGCTTGCTGCAGCTGGCCGAGATCAAGCCGACCGATTTGGTTCTGGTGATCGGCTGCGCCAATGGCTATTCGGCCGCGGTGACGGGACGCATCGCCAACGGCGTCGTCGCGCTCGAGAGCGATCCGGCGCTGGCGCAGAAGGCGCAGGAGCTGCTGGTCGAGCTCGAAGCCACCAATGTGAGCCTCGTGCGCGGCCCGCTCGAACTAGGCCATCCCGCGCAGGCGCCTTACGACGTGATCCTGTTCGACGGCGCCGTCGCGCGGATACCGGAAACCATCTCGCGTCAGCTGGCGATCGGCGGCCGCCTGGTGGCGGTTGTCGAAACCGAAGGGGTGGGCCGGGCGATGCTGGTCACGCGCACCGAGGCGGGGTTGTCCCATCGCGTGGCGTTCGATGCCGCCGTGCCGCTGCTGCCGGGTTTCGCCCGCGCTCCCAGCTTCGTATTCTAACGCGAGCAAAGGCCGGTCTTTCCTGCGCGGCTCCAAGGGCGTGGGACGCTAGCGGTTCGGCCGAGACCGGCCATCGAGCAAGGGCAGGGAACGGGGTGGCTCTGGCCAATATGCGTTGCCTCTTGCCAGGGCGAGGGCACGCTTTATGGTAAATTAAGACTTACGGGCCAACTTGCGGGTTTCGCGGCGAAAAACCGCGGGTGGGGAGCCAGGCCATGAATCAGGCGCGCGGCGCTCAGGAACCGACCATGGAGGAGATTCTCTCCTCCATCCGCCGCATCATCTCCGAGGACGGCAGGAAGGGCGGCGACGGTATTCCGGAGCCGGCGGGGGAAGCGCCGGCCGAGGATGTGCTGGAGTTGACGGAGGTCGTTCCGGACGAGGCCGCCCCCGGCGGTGGAGAGCCCTTGGAACTGGTCGAGGAGACGGCAGAGCCGGCGCTCGCCGAACCGGCGGCGGAACCCCAAGCCGCGCCTGTCGAGATGGCCGTCACCCTATCCGAGCCAGCCGCCACGGCCCGCATGGTGGCGCAAGAGCCGGAACCCGAGCCCGAGCCGGAATTGCCCGAGGAACCCCAGCCCGACGCCGAACCCCGGCCTGAACCGGAGCCCGAACATGTACCGGAGCCGCCGCCGATCATGGCGGCCGCGGCCCGCGCGGCGGCGCCGGCCGCCGTCACCGCCGGCAGCCGGCTGATGTCGGAAGCCACTCAGATCGCCTCGGCCGCAGCCCTGTCGGTCCTGGCCCAGGTGGTCCGCTCCGACCGCGGCTTCACCGAGGAGGGCCGCATCCTCGTCGAACGGATCCTGCGCGAGCGGCTCGAAGAGTTGCTCCGGGAATGGATCGACGCCAATCTACCGGAGCTGGTCGAGCGCCTGGTGCGCGAGGAGATCGCGCGTCTCGTCGAACGGGCGCTCGGGCGCCCCGTATGACCCGCCGGCCGGTCTGACCGACCGCTCTCTTGCGTCCCAGCAAATCCAGGCGGCGCCTCCTGCGGTGAAGCGGGGGGTTGCGCTGGCGCGCCGGCGGGGCTAATCCCCTCCGTCCGCCACCCGCGAAAGCCACCGAACGCCAAGGAAAGCGCCCAGCGATGCTCGACAAGACCTTCCGGCCCGCCGAGGTCGAGGCCCGGCACTATGCCGCCTGGGAGGCCGAAGGCGCCTTCGCCGCCGACACGCAGTCGAACGCGAAGCCCTACACCATCATGATGCCCCCGCCGAACGTGACCGGCAGCCTGCATATGGGCCACGCGCTGACCTTCACGCTGCAAGACCTGTTGATCCGCTATCACCGCATGAAGGGCGAGGACGCGCTGTGGCAGCCGGGGACCGACCATGCCGGCATCGCCACGCAGATGGTGGTCGAGCGCCAGCTCGAGGCTCAAGGGCTCCATCGCCGCGACCTCGGCCGCGAAGCCTTCCTCGAGAAGGTCTGGGAGTGGAAGGCGCAGTCCGGCGGCACCATCACCAAGCAGCTCCGCCGCCTCGGCGCCTCGCCCGACTGGGCCAAAGAACGCTTCACCATGGACGAGGGCCTGAGCCGCGCCGTGCGCAAGGTCTTCGTCGAGCTTTACCGCCAGGGCCTCATCTATCGCGACAAGCGCCTGGTCAACTGGGACCCCAAGCTGCACACCGCGATCTCGGACCTGGAGGTCGAGCAGCGCGAGGTCAAGGGCCACCTCTGGCACCTCAAATATCCGATCGAGGGCGAGGAGGGGCGCTTCATCGTGGTCGCCACCACGCGGCCCGAGACCATGCTGGGCGACAGCGGCGTGGCCGTGCATCCGGACGATCCGCGCTACAAGGATCTGATCGGGCGCAACGCCATCCTGCCGCTGGTCGGACGGAAGCTGCCGATCGTGGCCGACGAGTATGCCGACCCGGAAACAGGCAGCGGTGCGGTCAAGATCACGCCGGCGCACGACTTCAACGATTTCGAGGTCGGCCGCCGGCACAAGCTCGAGCGCATCAACATCTTCGACGCGGATGCGCGCCTCAACGAGAACGCGCCCGCGGACTATCGCGGCATCGACCGCTACGAGGCGAGGAAGCGCATCGTGGCCGATCTCGAGCAGCTGGGATTCCTCGAGCGCATCGAGGATCGCGTCATGACCATTCCCTATGGCGACCGCTCGGGCGTGGTGATCGAGCCCTGGCTCACCGACCAGTGGTATGTCGATGCGGCGACCCTGGCGAAGCCCGCCATCGAGGCGGTCGAGCAGGGACGGACGCGCTTCGTGCCGGAGCAGTGGACCAAGACCTATTTCGAATGGATGCGCAACATCCAGCCCTGGTGCGTGTCGCGCCAGATCTGGTGGGGCCATCAGATTCCGGCCTGGTACGGCCCGGACGGCCAGGTATTCGTGGCCGAAGACGAGGCCGAGGCCAAGGCCGCCGCCCAGAAGCATTATGGCCGCGAGGTGGCGCTCAAGCGCGACGAGGACGTGCTCGACACCTGGTTCTCCTCGGCGCTGTGGCCATTTTCGACCCTGGGCTGGCCCGATCGGACGCCCGAGCTCGCCCGCTATTACCCGACCGACGTGCTGGTGACGGGCTTCGACATCATCTTCTTCTGGGTCGCCCGGATGATGATGATGGGCATCCACTTCATGGGCGACGTGCCTTTCCGCACCGTCTACATCCACGCGCTCGTGCGCGACCAGTACGGCCAGAAGATGTCGAAGTCGAAGGGCAACATCATCGACCCGCTGGAGCTGATCGACAAATTCGGCTGCGACGCGCTGCGCTTCACCCTGGCGGCGCTGGCCGTGCCCGGTCGCGACGTCAAGATGTCGGAGGCGCGCGTCGAGGGTTATCGCAACTTCGCGACCAAGCTGTGGAACGCGACGCGCTTCTGCCTGATGAACGGCGCCAGGCTCGATCCGGCTTTCGCGCCCACGGCGGCGAAGCAGAAGATCAATCGCTGGATCCTGGGCCGGCTCGCCATCGCCAAGGCGGCGTTCGAGGAAGCGGTGGCCGGCTATCGCTTCAACGATGCTGCCAACAGCCTCTATCACTTCACCTGGCACGAGTTCTGCGACTGGTATCTGGAGTTTGCCAAGCCCGTGCTGGCCGGCGGCGACGCGGCGGCGGCCGCCGAGACGCGCGCCGCGACGGCCTGGGTGCTGGGGCAGATCTGCCACCTGCTGCATCCGTTGATGCCCTTCGTGACCGAGGAGCTATGGACCCAGCTCGGCGGCGAGGGCGCGCTGATCCGCGCACAATGGCCCGAATATCCAGCCGATCTCGGCGATCCCGAGGCGATGGCAGAGCTCGATTGGACGGTGCGCCTCATCTCCGAGATTCGCGGTGTGCGGGCCGAGATGAACCTGCCGCCGGCGGCTCGGCCGGCGATGAAGGTCCAAGGCGCCGGACCGACCACGCAGGCGCGCCTTGCCGCCTATGGCGATCTCATCAAGCGCCTGGCGCGCGTCGAGCGCATCGATGCGATCGACGGCACGCCGCCCAAGGGCGCGGTGCAGATCGTGCTGGACGAGGCCACCTTCGTGCTGCCGGTGGCCGATCTGATCGATGTCGGCAAGGAGAAGACCCGGCTGACCAAGGAGCTGGGCAAGGCCGAAGGCGAGATCGCGAAGCTCGAGAAGAAGCTCGGCAATGCCGACTTCGTCGCCAAGGCGCCGGCCGAGGTGATCGAGGAGCAGCGCGAGCGGCTGGCCGAGGCGCAACAGGCGCAGCGCCAACTCAAGCACGCGCTGCAGCGGCTCGCGGGGCTTTGAGCACGGTCGTTTCGGCTTCCTTGCTCGTCGCTCCCGCGCAGGTGGGGGCCTGAACACGGAAAGTCGAGGAAATGGTGAGAAGCGCCGGTGTTCCTGGATGCCCGCCGGAGTTTGTCCTCGGGCCGGCCTACGGCCGGAGCCGGGGGAGGGCACGACGAGGAAAGCGATCGCGTCTCACCCTTTCGCGATCACACGCTCCAGCACGCCGAGCGCCCGGTCGATCTCGTCGGCCGTGTTGTAATGCGCAAGCCCGATGCGCACCACGCCGTCCTGCGGCATGAGCCCCAGCGCCTCGATGCAGCGCCGCGCATAGAAATCGCCATAGCCGATCGCGATCTTTTCGGCATTGAGCGCCTCGGCCACGCGGCGCGAGCTCATGCCTTCGACCGCGAAGGAGATGGTCGGTGCGCGATCGCCGGCGGCACGGGTCCGGCCGACGACGCGCACCTTGCGCTGGTCGCGCAGGAAATCGAGCGTGCGGTTCGCGAGGTTTTCCTCGTGCGCCGCGATCAACTCGAACACGCGCCGCACGCGGCTCGCGAAGCTGTTCTCCGGCACCTTGAAATGGCGCGCATAGAGCGCGTCGAGATAGTCCGCGAGCCCGACCAGACCGGCCGTGAATTCGTGGTTCACGCCGCCCGGCAGCAGCTTCAGCGGAATCTCCGTCTCGCCGATGAAGAAATGGTTCTGGCCGCGCGCCTTCAAGAGATGCTCGCGCTTGCCGTAGAGCAGACCCTGATGGGGGCCGAACACCTTGTAGAGGCTGAAGGCGTAGAAATCGACGTCGAGCGCCTTGACATCGATGGCGCGGTGCGGGGCGCAGGCCACGCCATCCACCATGACGAGCGCGCCGGCCTCGTGCACGTGCCGCGCGATGCGGCCCGCGTCGTGGATCGTGCCGACGATGTTGGAGCAATGGGTGAAGCAGACCAGCTTCGTGCGCGGTCCCAACAGCCGGTCGAGCGCCGCTTCGTCGAGCTCGCCCGTGACGGGATCGATCTGCCATTCGCGGATCACGACGCCGTCTTCGCTCAGCCGCCGCCAGGCGCCGATATTGGCCTCGTGATCCTGATTGGTGACGATCACCTCGTCGCCCGGCCGGAACCAGTGCCGGATCGCCTGCATCAGCAGATAGATGTTGAGCGTGGTGGAAGGGCCGATCGACACCTCCTCGGGCTCGGCATTGATCATCTCGGCCATGAGCCGCCGCCCGGATGCGATCCGCCCCGCGGCATCCGCGGAGGGTCCGAAGTCCCAGGACGGCTGGATCTGCACCTCGCGCATATAGGCAGTGACCCGATCGATCACGCTCTGCGGCACATAGGAGCCGCCGCCGTTCTCGAGCATGGTCCAGCCGTTGGCGAGCGGCGGGAACTGGCGGCGGACGAAGTCGAGATCGAGGGCGGGCAGGCTCATGGGATCGGGCCTCGGGTTCGCGGGACTGGGGTGCGAGGCTATAGAGGCCGTTCCGGGCGGGTCAAGGCGCCGGGCCGGCTTTACGGCGCCCGAACGGCGCGGGATGATGTCTTTCATGCGCGGGCTTGCGGGCCTATCGCTGCTGTTCTCGGTCTTGGCGTCGGTTCCGGACGCCGGCGCGGGGCCCTTCACGCGCGAGGGGCTGACCTTCAGCGACGAGCTCGGCGGCTTTCGCCTGATGCAAGTCAGCGGCACGGGCAGCCTCGAGGATCCCTTCGTCGTGGTGGAGGAGATCGACGGGCAGGGCCCGGCGATCCTGCTCATCACCGGCCTCACTGCCGATTTCGGCAATCGAGCCGGCACGCAGCATTTGACCGGCTTCGCCATGGTCAAGGTCACGGTCAACGCCGGTCGCAACCCGTGGCGCGAGTTCCGCATGGAGCTGCGCGAAACCGAGCTTCATGCCAGTCCCTATGGCGACGGGCTCTCCTTCGCGCAGGCCGCCGTCGGCCGGCCCGTGGCGTCGGATGTCTTCCGGACGGTGCGGGCGATCGACGAGCCCTTCGACAGCTTGGCCTTCGATGACGGCATGGTCGAGCCCGGCGGCTCGGCCGAGTTCCGGTTCCTCGTCACCGACGAGAGCCCGGTGCCGCGTATCCTGCTGGTGCAGGAGGTCGCGCCGCCCTTGGCCGAGCACCGGCGGCCGGCGGCTTCCGACCGGCGCCCGCTGATCTTGGCGCTGCGGCCCGGCGCGGCGCCCTGACGCGCGCGCCGGCCGGGATTGCGCGGATTAGGGGCTGGCAGGGACCTGTGCCGGCCGGTATCTTGGCGGCCCAATCCTTGAGAGAGCAACAACCCAAGATCGAAGGCCTGCGATGACCGGGAAATTCGACAAGAGCCGTCTGCCCAGCCGGCATGTCTCCGTCGGCGTGCAGAGCGCGCCGCACCGTTCCTACTACTACGCCATGGGCATGACCGAGGCGGAGATCGGCCAGCCCTTTGTCGGCGTGGCCACCACCTGGAACGAGGCGGCACCCTGCAACATCGCGCTCATGCGCCAGGCCCAGGCGGTGAAGAAGGGCGTCAAGGCCGCCGGCGGCACGCCGCGCGAGTTCACCACCATTACCGTGACAGACGGCATCGCCATGGGCCATGCCGGCATGAAATCCTCGCTGGTGAGCCGCGAGGTGATCGCGGATTCGGTCGAGCTCACCATGCGCGGCCATTGCTACGACGCGCTGGTTGGGCTCGCAGGCTGCGACAAGTCGCTGCCGGGCCTGATGATGGCGATGGTCCGCCTCAACGTGCCTTCGGTCTTCATGTATGGCGGCTCGATCCTGCCCGGCCGCTTCCACGGGCGGGACGTGACGGTGCAGGACGTGTTCGAAGCGGTGGGAGCGCATGCCGCCGGCAAGATGAGCAACGAGGACCTCCACGAGCTCGAATGCGTGGCCTGCCCCTCCGCCGGCTCCTGCGGCGGCCAGTTCACCGCCAACACCATGGCTTGCGTGTCCGAGGCGATCGGTCTCGCGCTCCCGGGCTCGGCCGGCGCGCCGGCGCCCTATGATTCGCGCGACGCCTATGCCGAGGCGTCGGGCGAGACGGTGATGGCGCTGATCGAGAAGCAGCTTCGCCCGCGCGACATCGTCACGCGCAAGGCGCTCGAGAACGCCGCCATGGTGGTCGCGGCCTCGGGCGGTTCGACCAATGCGGGCCTTCACCTGCCGGCGATCGCGCACGAGGCCGGAATCGACTTCGATCTGCACGATGTCTGCACCATTTTCCGCAAGACGCCCTACATCGCCGATCTCAAGCCGGCCGGCCGCTATGTCGCCAAGGACATGTTCGAGGTCGGCGGCGTCCCCGTGCTGATGAAGGCCTTGCTCGATGGCGGCTATCTGCACGGCGACTGCATCACCGTCACGGGCAAGACCATAGCGGAGAACCTCGAGAACATCGAGTTCCCCCCCGACCAGGACGTGATCCTCCCGACATCGAGGCCACTGTCCCCGACGGGCGGCGTCGTCGGCCTCAAGGGCAATCTGGCGCCGCAGGGCGCCATCGTGAAGATCGCCGGCATGACGAACCTGCAGTTCACGGGCCCCGCGCGCTGCTTCGATTGCGAGGAGGACGCCTTCAAGGCGGTGCAGGAGCGCCGCTACAAGGAGGGCGACGTTCTGGTGATCCGCTACGAGGGTCCGCGCGGCGGCCCCGGCATGCGCGAAATGCTGGCCACCACCGCGGCTCTTTACGGCCAGGGCACGGGCGGCAAGGTGGCGCTCATCACCGACGGCCGCTTCTCCGGCGCCACGCGCGGCTTCTGCATCGGCCATGTCGGGCCCGAAGCGGCGGTGGGCGGGCCGATCGGTCTCATCAAGGACGGCGACATCATCCGGATCGACGCCGCCGCTGGCACGATCGATGTCGACCTCTCCGAGGCTGAGCTGGCCGAGCGGCGCAAGGCCTGGAAGCCGCGCCGGCACGACCATCAGTCGGGTGCGCTCTGGCGTTATGCCCAGACTGTGGGCGACGCCGAGAAGGGCGCCGTCTGCCATCCGGGCGCCAAGGCCGAGACGCATGTCTATGCCGACATCTAGCGCGGCACCGCTCGGCGCCGTGCACGGCCTCAGCCGCGCGTTGCGCGTGTTGCCGCTACTGACCTTGCTCCTGCTGACGGCCTGCGGCGTCAATGCCATTCCGACCTACGAGGAGCAGGCCAAGGCCGCCTGGAGCCAGGTGCTGAACCAGTATCAGCGCCGCGCCGACCTCGTCCCGAACCTGGTCGAAACGGTCAAGGCCTACGCCGCCCACGAGCGCGAGACACTCGAGGCCATCACGCAGGCGCGCGCCAAGGTGGGGCAGATGCAGATCCCGCCCGACATCCTCAACAACCCGGATGCGTTCAAGGCGTTCCAGGAGAACCAGGCGGCCCTGACCAGCGCCCTGTCGCGGCTCCTGGTCGTGGCCGAGCAATACCCCGATCTCAAGGCGAACCAGAACTTCCTCGCCCTGCAGTCGCAGCTCGAGGGCACCGAGAATCGAATCTCGGTGGCGCGGCGCGACTATATCGAGGCGGTGCGGCTCTACAACACCGAGCTCAGGACCATCCCCGGGCGCTGGTGGAAGGCGTTGCTCTATCCCGATGCCCAGCCGATGGAGAACTTCGCCGTCGCCGAGGATGTCATGCAGGCGCCCAAGGTCGACTTCGGCACCGGTGCTGCGGGCACGGGCGGGACCGGCGCCGGCGGCTCGGGGACGGGCGGCTCGGGGACGGGCTCCGGCGGCTGATGCGTGTGGCGGCGCTCATGCGAACTCCGCTCTCGTTGCGACGCCATATCGAGCCTTTCTTTCGTCATGCCCGCGAAGGCGGGCATCCATGCACACGGACCGCGACGGCGAGAACTCGATGGTGACGTGGGTGTTCATGGGCCCCCGCCTGCGCGGGGGCGACAACGAGTTTCTTGACCCCGATCGAGCGAAGTCCGCTCCAGCGACGGGTCCTTGCATCTGGCGGGCCTTCGCGCTGGCGCTTCTGCTCGTCGCGATGGCGACCGCTTCGGCCGGCGCAGCCGAGCCGAACTGGCCGGCACTGACCGGTCGCGTGGTCGATGAGGCCGGGCTGCTTTCGGCGCAACAGCGTGCCGATCTCGACAGCATGCTGGCCCAACACGAGGCCGCGACCGGCGATCAGATCGTGGTCGTCACGGTCAACTCGCTGCAGGGCTTGAGCATCGAAGAATACGGCGTCGGGCTCGGCCGGTATTGGGGGATCGGCCAAGCCGGCAAGAACAATGGGGCGCTGCTGATCGTGGCGCCCAACGAGCGCGAGGTGCGTATCGAGGTCGGCTATGGCCTCGAAGGCACGCTCACCGACGCGCTGGCCTCGACCATCGTGCAGAACGAGATCCTGCCCGCGTTTCGCGCCGGGCGGATGGGCGAGGGCATCGTTGCCGGCACGACCGCCATTCTGGCCGCACTCGGCGGCAAGTATCAGCCGAGCGAATGGGCCGCGGCCGGTGGACAGAGCGCCGGTCAAGGCAATGTCGACTTCCCCGACTGGGGCGTGCCAATCGTCTTCTTCATGCTGTGGCTGACCATCGCCTTGCTGATCAGCCGCTACAAGCGCCGCCATGGCGTGCCCACGCGCTCGCTTTGGCTCGGAGGGACCGGGAGCAGCCGCTCCTGGGGCTCGGGCGGTTTTTCCGGAGGCGGCGGTTCTTTCGGCGGCGGCGGCTCGTCGGGGCGGTGGTGACCTCATGGCGCTGCTGAAGGGGGAAGATCGCCGGCGCATCGAAGCGGCCATCCGCACCATCGAGGCGCGCACCAGCGGGGAACTGGTAACAGTCGTGGCCGATGCGGCCGATCCCTATTTCTTCGTCTCGCTGCTCTATGCCACGGCCGGCGCCTTCACCCTCCCGCCGGTGTTGTGGGCGCTCGGCGTCGCGACCGAATTCCTGCCGCTCTACGCGATCCAGATCGCGACGTTCCTTGCGCTGTTGGCGTTCCTGCGTTGGCGGCCGGCGTTGATGTCCCTGGTACCGGATTCGGTCAAGCATGCGCACGCAGCCCGGATGGCGCGCGAGCAGTTCGTGGAGCTGGGTCTGGCCAATACGCCCGAGCGCGGCGGCGTGCTGCTGTTCGTCGCGGCGGCCGAGCGCTATGTCGAGATCATCGCCGACCAGGGCATTCACGCGAAGGTGCCGGCCGACGCCTGGAGCAAGGCCGTTGCAGCCTTCCAAGAACCGATCCGCGCCGGACGCACGGCCGATGGCTTTCTGGCTGCGATCGAGGCGGTGGGCGCGCTGCTGATGCACCACATGCCGGTGACGGAGGAAAACCCGAACCGACTGCCCGACGTGCTGATCGAGATCGGGGGTTAAAACAGTTTCAGTTTGACTCGATGCACCCCCTCACCCAGCTTCGGGTAAGGCTCGGCCTTCGGCCGAGCCAACCCTTCGCAACCCTCTCCCCCAATGCATTGGGGGAGAGGGAAGGGTGAGGGGGATCATTTCCACTCAGCATGACGATGCACTAGAAGGAACCGGCTGGAGGAGCGGACATCCATGGCGCGGCTCGCGATCGGCGGCTTCGTGCACGAAACCAACACCTTCGCGCCCACCAAGGCGCGCTTCGAGCATTTCGCCATGGCCGACGGTTGGCCGGCGCTGGTGCGAGGACCGGAGCTGATCGAGGCGGTGCACGGCATCAACCTGCCGGCCGCCGGGTTCGTCGAGATGGCGCATGCGCTCGGCCACGAGCTCGAGCCGCTCACCTGGTGCTCGGCCACGCCGCTCGCCCATGTCGAGCGCGAGGCCTATGAGCGCATCGCCGCCATGCTGCTCGACGACATCGCCAAGGCGCTGCCGCTCGACGGACTTTATCTCGACCTGCACGGCGCCATGGTGGCCGAGCATCTGGAGGATGGCGAGGGCGAGCTCCTGGCGCGCATCCGCAAGCTCGTCGGCGAGCGTTTGCCGATCGTGGTGGGGCTCGATCTGCACGCCAATGTGACCGAGGCGATGGTGCGCCACGCCTCGGCGCTGATGGCGTTCCGCACCTATCCGCATGTCGACATGGCCGAGACCGGCACGCGGGCGGCACGGCTGCTCGACCGGCTCGTGGCCGGCACGCCCTGCTTCAAGGCGCTGCGCAAGATCCCGTTCCTGATCCCGCTCACCTGGCAGTGCACGCTGATCGAGCCGGCGGCCTCGATCTATCGCCGGCTCGAGGAGCTGGAACGCGAGCCGGGCATGCTCTCCCTATCCTTCACGCCCGGCTTTCCGCCGGCCGACATCTACGAATGCGGGCCAGCCGTGGTGGCGCAGGCGACGAGCCAGGCTGCCGCCGATCGTGCGGCCGACGCGCTGGCACGGCTGGTCGAGGCGAGCGAGGCCGCCTTCGCCGGCCATCTCTGGCAGCCGGACGAAGCCGTGCGCGAGGCCATGAGGCTCTCGGTCAGGGCGACGAAGCCGGTGATCCTGGCCGACACGCAGGACAATCCCGGCGCCGGCACCAACTCCGACACGATGGGCCTGTTCGAGGCGCTGGTGCGTGGGCATGCCCAAGGGGCCGTGGTCGGGCTCGTCTGCGATCCCGAAAGTGCTGCGCGCGCCCACGCGACGGGCGAGGGGAGTGTCGTGGAGCTGGCACTCGGCAACAAGTCGGGGCTGCCGGGCTTGGTTCCCTATCGCGGCAGCTTCAAGGTCGAGCGGCTGGGTTCGGGCCAGTTCACCGCGACCGGTCCGTTCTATCGCGGCTCGCGCATGCAGCTGGGAGCCATGGCGCTCCTCGAGCACAAAGGCGTACGGGTCGCGGTGTCGAGCCGCAAGCAGCAGGCGGCCGACCGCTCGATGTTCCGTCATCTGGGCGTGGAGCCCGAGCGGCAGAAGATCCTGGCGCTCAAGAGCTCGGTCCATTTCCGCGCCGACTTCCAGGAGATCGCCGAAGCGATCCTGGTGGTGGCTTCGCCGGGGCCTAACCCGGCCGACCATCGCAAGCTGCCTTACAAGCGTCTGCGCCCAGGCCTGCGCCTCATGCCGCTGGGCCCGGCGTTTCAGGCGAAGGCTTAGTCAACAACAGCGCACTTCGTTGTCGTCCCCGCTCTTTTGCCTGCGACGCCTCTTTGATCACGCCCTCCCCTCGCGGGAGGGCGGGTGAGGACGGTGCAGGCCGTCCGAACCGGGAGGGGGATAAAAGACACCCCTCCCCGCATGGCCCTTCGCTGGCGCTTCAGGGCCACGCATCCCCTCCCGCAAGGGGAGGGGATGAAAGGGTGTGCGGCGCTCCGCTTCCCTCACATCTCCAGCTCGCACCAGACCGGCACGTGGTCCGACGGCTTCTCCTTGCCGCGCGGCTTCCGGTCGATGCCGCAATCGGCGAGCCGGTCGACCGCCTGCGGCGAGAGCAGCAGGTGGTCGATTCTGAGGCCGTGATCCTTGGCCCAGGCACCGCCCTGATAATCCCAAAAGGTGTAGTTGCCGGGCTCGGGATGCCGCGTCGCGATCGCGTCGGTGAAGCCGAGATTCAGCAGCTCGCGGAACTTGGCGCGCACCTCCGGCCGGCATAGCGCGTCGTTCGCCCAGATCTCCGGGTTGTACACGTCGTCGTCCGTGGGGGCCACGTTGTAGTCGCCGCCCAGCACCAGCACTTCCTCGTTCTTGAGCAGCGCCTTGGCGTGGCGCACGAGGCGCGTCATCCAGGCGAGCTTGTAATCGAACTTCTCGCTGCCGGAGGGATTGCCGTTCGGCAGATAGATCGAGGCGACACGCAAGGTCTTTCGCCTGCCCTTGCCCTTCGCACCGATCTCCACCAGCCCTTCGATGTAGCGCGCATGGTCGCCGTCCCTGGCGCCGGGGAGCTGGCGATGCTCGATCGTCAGGGGATGGCGGGAGAGGATGGCAACCCCGTTGTAGGTCTTCTGCCCGACCGTCTCGACATTGTAGCCGAGATCCTCGAACTCCATGCGCGGGAATTCCTCGTCGATGCATTTGATTTCCTGCAGCAGCAGGACATCCGGCTTCTCCGCCTTGACCCAGGCAAGGGTCGAGGCGAGATGGGCCTTGATCGAGTTGACGTTCCAGGTGACGACGCGGGTCATGGCGGGCGGTCTCCCCGCCGCGATCATAGGTGATTCTCCAGGGAGGGCGACCGCCGTTTTGTGCGGGTTGGAAAACACGGGCCGTCTTCCTTGCGAGCGCGCGGACCCGTGCCGGACGCAGGGGCGCGGTCTCCATATGGATGCGCGCTCGCACGAGCATGACGGGAGGAGCTATCGGCCAGAAAGGCCGGGGCAGGGCGGTGCTACGCTATCGGGGCGTCACACCGAAAAGGAGCTGCCGCAGCCGCAGGAGGAGGAGGCGTTCGGGTTCGAGACCTTGAAATAGGCGCCACCGAGATCCTGGACGAAATCCACCTCCGATCCCGCCAGCAGATCGAGAGAGGTGTTGTCCACGACGAGCTTGACGCCGTCGCGCTCGAACACGGCATCGTCGTCCTGGACGCTGTCGTCCAGCGAGAAGCCGTACTGGAAGCCGGCGCAGCCACCGCCTGAAACCGAAAGGCGCAGCATGAGCTGCTGGTTGCCCTCGGCGGCCTTGAGCTCGGCCACGCGCCGGGCGGCGCTCGGCGTCAGGTTGACGGTCTTGTCGGGGCTGGGCATGTGGGTCATGGGGCGTGGCGCTCCTGAAACTGACCTAAATCTAGGAAGCAGGGCGGCTTTGTCAAACCGTCGCGCTCGGTCTTTCCCCGGTCGTCAGCCGAAGGGCCTGGAAAACCGGCCTTTTCCGACGTTGCCAGGGCAGGGCTCGGAGGGTAGTGTCCCCCGCGCCATGCCGGCCGAATCTCGTCCCACGGCGGCGCAGCCCCACCCGCCGCCCTTGCCTTATGCGCTGAAGCCCTATGCCGCGATCGCGGCGCGGAGCCGCGGCCGGCTGGTGCGCGAGCCCGAGAGCCCGACCCGCTCGCCCTTCCAGCGCGATCGCGACCGCATCATCCATTCGACAGCGTTCCGGCGCCTCAAGCACAAGACGCAGGTTTTCGTCTATCACGAGGGCGATTACTACCGCACGCGGCTGACCCACAGCATCGAGGTGGCGCAGATCGCCCGCAGCGTCAGCCGCTATCTGGGCCTCGACGAGGATTTGGCCGAGGCGGTGGCGCTGGCGCACGATCTCGGCCACACCCCCTTCGGCCATGCCGGCGAGGAGGCGCTCGACGCGGTCATGGCGCCCTATGGCGGCTTCGATCACAACGCCCAGACCTTCCGCATCCTGACCAGGCTCGAGCGGCACTACGCCGAGTTCGACGGCCTCAACCTGACCTGGGAGTGCCTCGAAGGCGTGGTCAAGCACAACGGGCCGCTGACCGGGCCCCAGGCGAGCGAGAAGGCGAAGGTCCGGCCCGTGCCGGCCACCATCGCGGACTATTGCGCGCAGCAGCAGGATCTGGAACTCGACGGCTGGCCCAACGCCGAGGCGCAGGTGGCGGCGCTGGCCGACGACATCGCCTACAACAACCACGACATCGACGACGGGCTCAGGGCCGGGCTCTTCACGGTCGAGGATCTGGCCGATCTGCCGTTGGTGGGACCTGTCTTCGCCGAGGTATTGCGGCGGTATCCCGGCCTCGAGCACAGTCGCCTCGTCCATGAGGCGATCCGGCGCCTGATCGACCGCATGGTCATGGACCTGATCGCCGAAACCGAGAGGCGGCTGGCCGAAGCCAAGCCGAGATCGGTCGATGAGCTGCGCCGCCTCGGCCGGCCGGTGGTCGCCTTCTCGCCCGCCATGGTGGAGCATGATCGCGCCTTGAAGGGATTCCTCTTCAAGCGCATGTATCGGCACGAACGGGTGACGCGCATGACCGAGCGCGCGCGTCGCGTCGTGAGTGAGCTGTTCCAGCATTTTCTCGCCGAGCCCGGGCGGTTGCCGGCCGAATGGGCGGCGCTCTGCCGCGCCGCCAGCGAGGCCAAGACGGCGCGTGTGGTCTCCGACTATATTGCCGGCATGACCGACCGCTATGCGCTGCGCGAGCACGAACGTTTCTTTGGCCAAAGAGACGAATAAGAGCAACGATTAGATGAATCCGCACAAGCATTTCCGCGGCGAGATCCTGCGCATCCTGAATGGCCTCGTGGCCGAGGGGCGGCTCACGGCCGGCCTCGACCTGTCGCGCATCACGGTCGAGCCGCCGCGCGAGCCGCAGCATGGCGATCTCGCCACCAACGCGGCCATGGTCCTGGCCAAGCCCGCGGGCCTGAAGCCGGTCGATCTGGCCGAGATGCTGGCCGAGCGGCTCCGGGCTCACGGCGACGTGGTGGAGGCTTCCGTCGCCGGCCCCGGTTTCATCAATCTGCGCCTCAAGGATTCGTTCTGGCAGGCGCGGCTGGCCGACATCCTCCTTGCCGGCGCCGACTATGGCGCGTCCGATCTGGGGAAGGGTGCGCCCGTCAATGTGGAGTATGTCTCGGCCAACCCGACCGGACCGCTCCACATCGCCCATGCGCGCGGCGCCGTGGTGGGCGACGCGCTCGCCTTGTTGCTGGCCAAGGTCGGCTACGCGGTGACGCGCGAATACTACATCAACGATGCCGGCGCGCAGGTCGACGTGCTCGCGCGTTCGACCCATCTGCGCTACCGCGAGGCGCTGGGCGAGGATATCGGCACGATTCCGGAGGGACTCTATCCGGGCGACTATCTGAAGGACGTCGGCGCCGCGCTTGCCAGGCGCGACGGCAAGAAGTGGGTGGATCGGCCGGAGGCCGAATGGCTGGCGCCGGTGCGGGCCTTCGCCACCGAGACGCTGATGAACGTGATCCGCGCAGATCTGGACGCGCTCGGCATCCATCAGGAGGTCTTCACCTCCGAACGCAGCCTGGTCGAGGCCGGCGCGGTGCAGCGCGCGATCGAGGCGCTGGAGGCCCGCGGCCTGGTCTATGTCGGCGTGCTGGAGCCGCCAAAGGGCAAGACCCCGGAGGACTGGGAACCGCGCCCGCAGACCCTGTTCCGGGCCACCCAGTTCGGCGACGACGTCGACCGGCCGCTGAAGAAATCCGACGGAAGCTGGACCTATTTCGCCAACGACATCGCCTATCACTACGACAAGTTCCGCCGCGGCTTCCCCGCCATGATCGATATCTGGGGCGCCGATCATGCCGGCTACGTCAAGCGCATGCAGGCGGCCGTGAGGGCGATCACCGGGGGCGAGGGCGAGCTCGACGTCAAGATCTGCCAGCTCGTGAAGCTCCTGCGCGGCGGCCGGCCGGTGAAGATGTCGAAGCGCGCCGGCACGTTCGTCACGCTGCGCGAGGTCGTGGAAGAGGTCGGCCGCGACGTTGTGCGCTTCATCATGCTGACGCGCAAGAACGACGCGCCGCTCGATTTCGACCTCGAGAAAGTGTTGGAGCAGTCGCGGGATAACCCCGTATTTTATGTCCAATACGCCCACGCCCGGGCCTGCTCGGTGCTGCACCATGCCGCCGAGGAGATGAAGGACATCGATTTGTCACTGGCGGCGCTGGCCAAGGCCCCTGTGGCGCGCTTGACCGACTCCGGAGAGCTGGGTTTGATCAAGCTGATGGCCGGTTGGCCGCGCCTCGTGGAGAGCGCCGCCGAGGCTCACGAGCCGCACCGGATCGCGTTTTACCTGTACGATTTGGCGGCAGCTTTCCACGGCCTGTGGACCAAGGGCAAGGAGGAAGCGAGCCTTCGCTTCTTGGTTCCGGGCGACAACGACCTCACCTCGGCACGGTTGGCGATGGTGCGGGCGCTCGCTTTCGTCGTGGCGTCGGGGCTCGGTATTTTCGGCGTGAAGCCGGTCGAGGAGATGCGCTGATGGCATCGGACCACAATCAGGGCGACGAGGACCTCCAGGCTCAGATTTCGGCAGCCCTGGCCCGACGCGGTCAGCGCCAGCAAGCCGGCGGCGCTCCTCGGATCGAGCCGACGCTGGGCTTGGGTGGGATGGGGCCCGGCGCCGATCGGGGGACGCCGTCCCGGGAAGCGCTGAACGAGGACGAGCCGGCGCCCGAGATTCCGCCGGCACCGGTCCATTTCCGGCGCGACGACGAGCCGCTTTATCCGCCGCGCCCGAAGGCACCGCCGCACAAAGGCGGGCGCCGCTCCTGGCTCTGGTTCCTCCTGCCGGTGGTGGGTGTGCCGGTCGTGGTTCTGATTGCCCTGTTCTACTACCTCGGCGTCGAGATGCAGGGCGAGGGCGTGCAGGATTCGGCGCCGCTCATCGCTGCGCCCGAAGGGCCCGACAAGGTCAAGCCGACCAACGAAGGCGGCATGGCGGTCGAAGGCATGGACTCGGCCGTCCTCAATCAAACCGGCAACGGTCAGGCCAAGCCGCCGGCGGAGCAGCTGCTGCCGCCGCCAGAGGAGCCCCTGACGCCGCCGAGCGCGCCACCCTCGGGGGCCGCGCCCGGCGAGGGCCAGACCGCCACCAGCGGCGACGGCACGGCGGCAGGGGAGACGAGCGCGGCGCCCGCTGTCCCCTCGGTCGAAGTGCCGACGCCGCCCCCTGCGGCAACAGCGCCTGCTTCCGGCGAAACCGGCGCCGCGACGGCGCCGGCGCCCGCTGCCACGACCGGCACCGGGACGACGGCCGCAGCACCGGCGCAGCCCGCGCAGCCGGCCGCGACGCAACCCCCTCAGCCGACACTCAAGCCGGTGGTGACGCAGACGGATGCACCCACGCCCAAGCCCCTGACGACCCAGACCGCGACCGCCGGCAGCTACCGCATCCAGCTCGCGGCCCTCCAGTCCGAGGAGGCTGCCACGACGGCCTGGAGCGTGCTGCAGAAGAAATATCCCGATCTGCTGGGTTCGCTCACGGCGACCATCCTCAAGGTCGATCTCGGCGCTCAAGGCATCTTCTACCGCGTTCAGGGCGGGCCGCTTGCCGACCGGCAGGCCGCGGAGAAGCTCTGCGGCAAGCTCGACCAGCGCGGCCAGGCCTGCCTCGTCGTGCGACCGTGAACCGCCCGCAAGAGGCGGTTCCGACACCCAAGCCAGCCGCGGCAGCCCCTGCATGACGATATCGCCGACCATTCTCGGTTGCGCCGGGACGCGGCTGAGCGCCGAGGAGCGCGCATTCTTCACCCGCGCCAATCCGCTCGGGTTCATCCTCTTCGCCCGCAACTGCGAGACGCCGGGCCAGATCCGGGCGCTGGTGGCGGAACTGCGGAGCGCCGTGGGCCGAGCCGACGCGCCGGTGCTGATCGACCAGGAAGGCGGGCGCGTGGCGCGGCTCAAGCCGCCGCAATGGCGGGCGGCGGCGCCGGCCGGGCGCTTCGGCGAGCTGGCAGCGCGCAACCCGCATGCGGCGATCGAGGCGGTGCGGCTCAACAGCTATCTGATCGCGCGCGAGTTGGCGGCGCTCGGCATCGATGTCGACTGTGCGCCGGTGCTCGACCTGCGCTTTCCGGGCGCACACGAGGTGATCGGCGACCGCGCCTTCGGTGCCGCACCGCAGGGCGTGGCCGAGCTCGGCCGCGCGGCTTGCGAGGGGTTTCTGGCCGGCGGCGTGTTGCCGGTGATCAAGCATGTGCCTGGCCATGGCCGCGCCATGGTCGACAGCCATCACGAGCTGCCGATCGTGACCGCTGCGCGCGCCGAGCTGGAAGCGACCGATTTCGAGCCGTTCCGTCTGCTGGCCGACATGCCCTGGGCCATGACCGCCCATGTGCGCTACACCGCCATCGACCCGAGCCTGCCAGCGACCCTGTCGCCCGTGGTGATCCGCGAGGTGATCCGCGGCCATATCGGCTTCGACGGGCTCCTGCTCTGCGACGATCTCTCGATGCGCGCGCTCAAGGGCGATCTGGGGCAGCTCGCCCGTCAGGCGCTGGCCGCCGGCTGCGACATCGCGCTCCACTGCAATGGGAACATGAAGGAGATGACGGCGGTCGTCGCGGCGGCCGGCGTCCTGTCGGCCGATGCCGAGCGGCGCTTCCGGCGCGGTCGAGCTCTGCTGGAGCGTTCCGCCGGCACCGCTATCGCGGCCGACGAGGCGCGGCTCGCCGAGCTGATGCGGGCCTGAGATAAGAATGGCGGCTTCTCCGACAGGCTTCATCCGATGAACGGTTTCGATCTTGCCGCGTTGGCTCGCGACATTTCGGTGTGGGCGCTGCCGATGCTGACGGCGATCCCGCTGCACGAGGCGGCGCATGGCTTCGCGGCGTTGCGCTTCGGCGACGACACCGCCCGCCGCATGGGGCGCATCAGCGCCAATCCGCTGCGTCATGTCGATCCCTTCGGCACGATCATCCTGCCCGCCATGCTGCTGCTGCTGTCCGGTGGCCGGATCATGTTCGGCTATGCCAAGCCGGTGCCGGTCAATTTCTCGAAGCTGAAGCCGCCGCGCCTGGGCATGGTGCTGGTGGCGGCGGCGGGCCCTGCGACCAATCTGCTTCTGGCCTATGTCTCGGCGCTCCTGATGCATGTCGCGCCTTGGCTACCCCAAGAGGCGGGGCGCTGGGCGGCCGAGACGTTATGGAATTCGATCCTGCTCAACCTGGTGCTCGCGGTCTTCAACATGCTGCCGCTGCCGCCGCTCGATGGTGGCCGAGTGGCGGTCGGGCTGTTGCCGCGGCCTCTGGGCGTCAGGTACGGCCGAATCGAGCGCTACGGCATGCTGATTCTGCTCGCCGCCCTGTTTCTGCTGCCGGCGTTGGGGCAGGGCCTGGGGATAAATCTCGATTTGTTTTCCCGGGTGATTTGGCCGCCTGTGCAGTGGCTCGGGAATCTCGTCGTCAACGCGGCGGGATTGCACTAGAAGAGCAGTCATGTCCGACCAGCCGTCTTTCGAGGAAGACCGTCCCGCCGCGGGCGGCGAGGCCGAGTTCCGGCTCGATCTGGAAGGCTATGAGGGCCCCATCGACATGCTGCTGGCGCTGGCGCGCGAGCAGAAGGTGGACCTCAAACGCCTGTCGATTCTGGAGCTGGCCGACCAGTATCTGGCCTACATCCAGCGCGCGCGCCAGCTCCGCCTGGAGATCGCCGCCGACTATCTGGTGATGGCGGCATGGCTCGCCTATTTGAAATCGCGCCTGCTGCTGCCCGAGCCGCCGGGCGATGCCGAGCCGTCGGGTGCCGAGATGGCGGCGGCCCTGGCCTTCCAGCTGCAGCGCCTGCAGGCCATGCAGGATGCCGGTCAGAAGCTCATGGGGCTGGCCCAGCTCGGGCGGGAGTTCTTCGCCCGCGGCGCGCCCGAGCCGATCAGGGTGGTAGAGCGGTCGGTCTACGACACCAAGCTCTACGATCTGCTGCGGGCCTATGCCGGACACATCCAGTCGAAGCAGGCGGGGCAGCTCCGCATCCTGCCGACCGATCTCTATTCGATGGACGACGCGCTCAAGCGCTTCGCGACCATGCTGGGCCGTATGATGCCGGACTGGCAGACCCTGCTCGCTTTCCTGCCCGACGATATCGGCGCTCATACCAGCCCGATCCGCCGCCGCTCGGCGCTGGCCTCGACCTTCGCGGCCACGCTCGAGCTTTGCCGCTCGGGCCGCGTGGAGCTGCGCCAGGACGGCGCGTTCGGGCCGATCTATCTGCGCGCCGCCCGCCAACCGAGTGAGACGACATGAGCGAAGACCGTTTTCAGCTGATCCGCCTGCTCGAGGCGATGCTCTTTGCCGCGGTCGAGCCGCTGCCGGCGGACGCGCTCGCCAAGCGCCTGCCCGAAGGCACCGACGTCGAGGCGCTGTTGCAGGAGTTGCAAGGGCTCTATGCCAACCGCGGCGTGAACCTCGTGCATCACGAGGACCGCTGGTGCTTCCGCACGGCGACCGATCTGGCCGAGCGGCTGGCGATCGAGACCACGGTGACGCGCAAGCTGTCGCGGGCGGCCATTGAGACGCTCGCCATCGTCGCCTATCACCAACCGGTGACGCGGGCCGAGATCGAGGAGATCCGCGGCGTGGCGCTGTCGCAAGGCACGCTCGACAAGCTGCTCGAGGTGGGTTGGATCAAGCCCAAGGGACGGCGCCAGACGCCGGGCCGCCCCGTCACCTGGGTCACGACCGAGGCCTTTCTCGAGCATTTCGGGCTGGAGAGCCTGGAGGCGCTTCCGGGCGTCGAGGAGCTGAAGGCGGCCGGTCTGCTCGACGCGCGGCCCGCCATCTCGACCCTGGGCGCCCAGGTGATGGCGGCGATGCAGGGCGGGGCTGCGGCCGAAGACGATGAGGGCGACGAGGACGGATCCGAGGATGATGACGCGGCCGGTGCACCCGGCAACGGCAGTGACCCGTTCGAGGCAGCCGCCGGCGAGGAGGCCGAGCCGCCGGCCGGCGCTCCGGCAGTCGAGGGCGACGACGGGTTTGGGAACGAGGATGCGGCGGGTGACGAGGATTCCGATGAGCGGGGCGAAAGCGCGCTCGAGGAGCGCGCCCGGCCGGATGCTTGATATGGAACTGGAGGATCGACCCTCAAGCCGGCGCCTGACAGCGCAAGCCCCTCGTTAGGCTGGCTTCCGAAAAACGTCAGCATCGTCTCTTAACAGACTGATCAGGTTGCGATTTCTACAACCGATCGAGTGACGGTTGAGCGGGCCCGATTGCGCCTGCGAGGGTTCCTAACCCACAGGACCTCCCCGGCTGGCAAGACCGTCTTGGCTCCGTGGACGTCGAAAGGTTCGGTTTAGGGGCATCGACGCGGGTCAGCTGGCGTCTCCTCCTCGGCCCCCGGACCCAAGCCGTACCGGGCCGCGGTTTGAAGGCCCTCGAGGAGCCAATCTCTCCGGCTCGCCGGGGCTTTCCAAGCCCGCCTTCCGGGGTGCCTGGGGGGACGATCTTCGGGCGAAAAAGCGAAGGGCAAGCCTTTGTCCCCGCATCCGAAACCCCCACATGAACGGTACAGGTACGGCTGCGTTGCGGCGGGGGTGGCTTTCTGCGATAGTCCGCCCCTTGGACGCGGGACATACGACGTCAAAGGAGTTCTGAGAGATATGGGTAGTTTGAGCATCTGGCATTGGCTGATCGTTCTGGCGGTCGTCCTCGTCCTGTTCGGGGGCGGCGGCAAGATCCCGAAGCTGATGCGCGACATGGGTCAGGGCATCACGGCCTTCAAGCGTGGCCTCAAGGAAGAGAACAAGGGCGGCGAATCCGGTCAGAACGCCGCGATCGAGAGCGGTGACGCCTCGGCGCCGAAGGACAAGGCCGCAAGCTGATCCCACCGGCCTCGCGCACGCCGAGGCCGGGGAGGCATCGTCATGTTCGACATAGGTTGGTCGGAGATGGCGATCATCGCCTTTGTGGCGCTGATCGTCTTCGGCCCCAAGGAACTTCCGAACGCACTTCGCACGGGCGCCCGCTGGCTCAAGTCGGCGCGCAAGATGGCGCGCGAATTTCAGAACAGCGTCGATCAGTTGGTGCGCGAGGCCGAGCTGGAGGAGGCCAAAAAGCTCGTCGTCGAGGCGCAGCGCGGTGGCGTCGATCGTGCGATCGAGAAGACGATCGATCCGACCGGCGAAGTGAAGGAAGCGCTCGATCCCAAAGCCCTGGAGCGCGAGGCGAATGCCGGCGGCGAGGTGAAGCCGCAGCAGCCCCCGGTTGCCGCCGAGCCGGTTCCCATGGTGAACGAACCGGTGCCGATGCCGGCAATCGAGCAGCGGGAACCCGAGAGCCTCGCCGCGCCGAGCGCGGCACCCCTCCCGACGCCTGCCTCCGAACCCGCCCAGCCTAGGCCCGCGCCCGCGGGTGACGCCGCGGTGGCCGCATCGACATCCTCGACCGACGGCCTGCAAAAGACGGCCTGACCGATGGCAGACAAGCCCGACGACGCGTCCGAGGCGAAGACGATGCCGCTGCTCGAGCATCTGCTCGAGTTGCGCACGCGCCTGCTGTGGTCCGTCGCCGCGCTGTTCGTCGCCTTCATCGGCTGCTGGTTCATCGCGAAGGACATTTTCGATTTCCTGGCCCAACCCCTGGCCGACATCCTGCTCAAGGAAACGGGCCGGCGTTTCATCTACACGAACCTGACCGAGGCCTTCTTCACCCAGGTCAAGGTCGCGTTCTTCGGCGCCGCCGTCATCTCCTTCCCGGTGTTCGCGACGCAGATCTGGAAGTTCGTGGCGCCCGGCCTCTACAAGAACGAGAAAGCCGCGTTCCTGCCCTTCCTGATCGCCACGCCGGTGCTGTTCCTCACGGGCGCTGCGGTCCTCTACTACGTCATGCTGCCGATGGCGTGGCGGTTCTTCCTGGGCTTCCAGTCGGCGGGCGGCCCTCATTCGCTGCCGGTCGAGCTCGAGGCGCGGGTGGGCGATTACATCTCGCTGGTGATGAAGCTGATCTTCGCTTTCGGCCTCTGTTTCCAGCTTCCGGTGGTCCTCACGCTCCTGGTCCGTGCCGGCCTGGCCACCGCCAAAGGGCTTGCCTCGAAACGCAAATACGCGATCGTCGGCACCTTCATCGTGGCGGCGATCATCACGCCGCCCGATCCGGTCAGCCAGATCAGCCTCGCTATTCCGCTTCTGGCGCTCTACGAGGTCTCGATCCTCGCCGCCAAGCTGGTCGAGAAGAGGAAGCTCGCGCGCGAAGCCGCGCTCGAGGCCGAGCTGGCCGGCGACGCCGGCACCGGCACCGACGTCACCACGACGAGTTGATCCCCGACGTCGGGCGGCGCTTGCCCCTGGGCGCCGTCCGTTCGCCGCTGGCCCCCGTTGTGGCCGGCCGCGCGAGGGCTTATACAGGCGCCTGCCGCTTCGCTGCGCGCAGACGACCCGATTCGACCTCGAGCCCGGAACCCCATGCACGACATCCGAGCGATCCGCGACGATCCGGCGGCCTTCGACCTGGCGCTCGCCCGTCGCGGCCTGCCGGTCCGTTCGCCGGAGATCCTGGCGCTCGACGCCGCGCGCCGAACGGCGCAGACGCGCCTGCAGGAGCTGCAGCAGAAGCGCAACGAGCTGTCGGCCGCGGTCGGCCGCGCCAAGTCGAAGGGCGAGGATGCGACCAATCTGATGGCCCAAGTGCAGCTCCTCAAGGACGAGATGGCCGCCGCCGAGGCGGCCGCCGCGGAGGCCGACGCCGCGCTCGATCGGCTGCTGGCCACCATCCCGAACCTGCCGGCGGCCGATGTGCCCGACGGCGCCGACGAGACCGCGAACAGGGAGATCCGGCGCTGGGGCAACCCGCGCAGTTTCGATTTTCCGATCAAGCAGCATTTCGAGATCGGCGAGGCGCTGGGGCTGATGGATTTCGAGACGGCGGCCAAGCTTGCCGGCGCCCGCTTCGTGCTGCTGAAGGGCCCGCTCGCGCGCCTGGAGCGCGCGCTGGCGGCCTTCATGCTCGATCTCCATACGCGCGAGTTCGGCTATACCGAGATCGTGCCGCCTTACCTCGTCCGCGACGAGACGGCGTACGGCACGGGGCAGCTCCCGAAGTTCGCCGAAGACCTGTTCCGCACCACGGACGGGCGCTGGCTGATCCCGACCGCCGAGGTGCCGCTCACCAACATCGTGGCCGATGCGATCCTGGAGGAGGCGGCGCTGCCGCTGCGCTTCACGGCCTATACGCCCTGCTTCCGCTCCGAGGCGGGTGCCGCCGGCAAGGACACGCGCGGGATGATCCGCCAGCATCAATTCTCCAAGGTGGAGCTGGTCTCGATCGCGCATCCCGAGCGCTCTGGGGCCGAGCACGAGCGCATGACCTCTTGTGCCGAAGAGGTGCTGAAGCGGCTGGGTCTGCCCTATCGCGTGATCGTGCTCTGCACCGGCGACATGGGCTTTGCGTCGCGCAAGACCTACGACATCGAGGTGTGGCTGCCGGGGCAGGACACCTATCGCGAGATCTCGAGCTGCTCGAACTGCGGCGATTTCCAGGCGCGACGCATGAAGGCCCGCTTCCGCCCGGCGGGGGAGAAGAAGGGCACGCGCTTCCTGCACACGCTCAACGGCTCGGGCCTCGCCGTCGGCCGCACGCTGGTGGCGATCCTCGAGAACTATCAGGAAGCGGACGGCTCGGTGCGGATTCCCGAGGCGCTCAGGCCCTACATGAACGGCGCGGAGACCATCACCCGCCATGTTTAAGGCGCCGCTCGACCTCGCCAAGGCGCGCATCCTTGTCACCAACGACGACGGCATCAACGCTCCCGGGCTCAAGATCCTGGAGAAGGTGGCGCGCTCGCTTTCGAGCGACGTCTGGGTCGTGGCGCCCGAGCTGGAGCAGAGCGGCGCCGGCCATTCGCTGACGCTGCGCCGGCCGATCCAGGTGCGGCAGATCGCGGCGCGCCGTTTCGCGGTGGAAGGCACGCCGACCGACGGCGTGCTGCTGGCGGTCAACCGGCTGATCCCCGGGCGCCGGCCGGACATCGTGCTCTCCGGCATCAACCGCGGCGCCAACCTGGGCGAAGACGTGACCTATTCCGGCACCATCGCGGCGGCGATGGAGGCGACGCTGTTGGAGATTCCCGCGATCGCGCTTAGCCAGCTGCGCTCGGGCCAGATCGTGCACTGGCACACCGCCGAGGCCTATGCGGCGGACGTCATCAAGCGGCTCGTCAAGGTCGACTGGCCCAGGGGCGTGCTGATGAACGTCAATTTCCCCGCGGTCACGGCCCATCAGGTGGCCGGTCTGCGCGCCGTGCGCCAGGGCCGGCGCATTTCCAGCATCGAAGTGGTTCCGGCCACCGACCCGAGCGGGCGGCCCTATCTGTGGATCGGCGATTTCACGAACGACGAATCCGCAGACAAGGACACCGACCTCGAGGCGACACGGCACGGCGCCATCGCGGTCACGCCGCTGCACCTCGATCTCACGCACGGCATGGCGCTCAAGCGCCTCAAAGAGGCATTCGGCTGAGGACGGCACGAAAGGACGCGGCGCAGGGGAAGACACCGCGAGAAGGCGACTAGTGTGGCGAATCCGGAATTCGCTTCATCTCGGGGCAAGGCCGTGAGCGAATTTCGGATTCATAGCCACACGAGCAATTTATTGAATCGAGTGTGGTGTCCGGATTTGAAGTTCCTAAACGGGGATGCCATCGAAAGCTTAGGAACTTCGAATCCACCGCACTAGAGTCCGATCGCCTCAAGCCGGATCGGCTTGAGGCGTGAATCGGCCTCTAGTTTATTGAAGTAGAGCAAGATTCACGGGCCAGCTTGATTCAACCTGGTCCGATCTTGCTCTAGGGGGAAGCGTCATGCGAGGCGTCGAATGAAGGACGGGGGCAGTCTTGCCACGCGCAAGATCCGGCTCATCATGGGTCTGCGCCGTGCCGGCATCATCGATACGCGCGTGCTGGCGGCGATCGAGCGGATCCCGCGCGAGGCCTTCGTGCCGCGGCCTTTTCGCGACCAGGCCTATGAGGAGCGCACGCTGCCCATCGGCGAGGGGCAGACCATCAGCCAGCCCCAGGTGGTGGCGCTGATGACGCAGGCGCTCGAGGTGAAGGCCAGCCACAAGGTGCTCGAGATCGGCACCGGATCGGGCTACCAGGCGGCCGTCCTGTCCCGCCTGGCCCGGCGCATCTACAGCATCGAGCGCCACCGCCTGCTGCTGGCCGAAGCGGAGCAGCGCTTTCGCGAGCTCCGGCTCACCAACATCCACTGCCGCTGTGCCGACGGCAACCTGGGCTGGCCCGAGCAGACCGCCTTCGACCGCATCATCGTGACCGCCGCCGCGGCGGCGGCGCCGGCGGCGCTGCTGGCCCAGCTCAAGGACGGTGGCATCATGCTGGCGCCGATCGGCCCGGAGCGAGGCGACCAGATCCTGGTGCGCTACCGGCGCGAAGGCAACGCGGTGCTCGAGGAGCCGCTCGGCGATGTCCGTTTTGTGCCGCTGCTTCCCGGCGCCGTCGAAGTCCAGGGAACCGCGGCCCAAACGGGCGCAACGGCCAGCGAGAGCCAGGCCGGTCGGTCGGCGGCTGGACCGCGCCGGCGGACTCTGGCATGACAGCAGTCGCGGCATCGCCCGCGACTCGATAACAGCGACGGCCGGCGCCGCTGCGCCGCCCGAAAACCGCGCCTCCCGGATCGACATTTCGGGTGACGGATCGACGAAGACACATGGCGACCGGCATCGGCATCGAAGCGACGAAGGGCCTGGTATGGGGCGCCGCGCTGGCAGCGGCGCTGGCTCTCGCCGGCTGCAACCAGTCGGGACGGCCGCTGCCCGAAAAGCTGGAGACGGCGGCTCCCGCCGTTGCACCGGGCACGATGGACGCGCAGCGCAACTACGTCGTGATCGAGGGCGACACCGTCTATGGCATCGCCAACCGCTTCAAGGTGCCGATCCGCAGCCTGATCGATGAGAACGCGCTGAAGGCGCCCTATGCGCTGCAGCGCGGCGAACGGCTGCATATTCCGGAGCAGAGCGTCTATGTCGCGAAGGCCGGCGACAGCATTTATTCGATCGCGACCCAGTTTCATGTGGACCAGAGCCAGCTCATCCGCTTCAACGAGCTGCAACCCCCCTACACGCTCAAAGTGGGGCAGAAGTTGCTGTTGCCGGCACCGATGCAGACGATGGCGGCAACGCCGGCCGTCATTCCGGCCCCGCAATCGGCGGTGATCGCGGCGCCGCTCGACGCGCCGGCGCCGAGACCGCTGACGTCGCCGCAACCCATGGCGACGGCGCAGCCCGCAGGAACGCCGCAACCCCAAACGACTCCGCAAGCGGCGCCGATGCCCACGGCGTCGCCTTCGGTGAAGCCTCTGGGCATGCCGGCGACGTCGGCTTCCGCGAGCACGGGGGCGCCGTCCACAAACGCGCCGTCTGCAAGCGCAACGTCTTCGAGCGCGCCGATCGGGGCAGCGCCGGGCTCGGCCGCGCCTTCAGCGACGGCCTCGACCGCGAGCCCGGCGCCGGCGCCCGTGCCGACGACCAAGCCCGTGACGGCGGCGCCGAGCGGCCCCACGCAGCCCGACGCCGTCGCGGCAATTCCGCAGCCGGCAAGCCGCGCCGGCGGCCTCTTCATGTGGCCGGTCAACGGCAAGATCATCTCGAATTTCGGGCCGACGGCGAACGGTCTGCACAATGACGGCATCAACATCGCGGCCCCCCGCGGCACGCCGGTGCATGCCGCCGAGAACGGCGTGGTCGTCTATGCCGGCAACCAGCTCCGCGGTTTCGGCAATCTGCTCCTGATCCGCCACGCCGACGGCTGGGTCACGGCTTACGCGCACAACGACACGCTGCTGGTCAAGAAGGGCGAGCAAGTGAAGCGCGGCCAGGTGATCGCGCGCGTGGGCAGCACCGGCAACGTCTCCTCGCCGCAACTCCATTTCGAGCTGCGCAAGGGGACCGAGGCGGTCGATCCCAAGATCATGCTGGGCGCTTTCGGCGCTTGAACCGGCCGCTTCGCGGCTTCCACGCCCGGCGGTCAGCCTTCCGATCCCGACTGTGCTACGGGCGCGTGATATTGCGGCGCCTCGCGCCGATCGAACAGGCCATAATCGCGAACGATAGGGACTCCTCGATGGCGCAAATGCGCGCGGTCGGCGAGCTGCCGGACGCCGGGCGCGCCGGTCGCGGCCCACCAGGACGCAGCCGCCTCGGTTTCGCGCCAGGTCGCGAGCCACAGGAGCTTGCCGGGATTGACGATGCTCTCGAAGCTTGCGGCGTCGACCAGCCCGGCGGAGCAGCCCGGTCCGGCGAGGCCCAGCAGGCGCGCCAGCTCGTCCGCCGTCACGGGCGTATCGCTCTTGGGCGTCGCCTCGGTCAGCGTCACCGCCTTGCCAATCCCGGTTTCGGTCTCGTCGGTGCGCCGCGCCGGCCGGTCCTGCTGCCCGACATCCGCGTCGGTATCGGCGACGATTTCGCCCACACGCAGGTGATAGTCCGCGAACACCTGCTGGCGGCCCCGAACCTGCGCCTGATGATGGAGCGCGTGGCTGCGCCAGCGCACCAGCGCCTTCTCGTCGCGCCAAGTGGAGAAGGAGAGCAGAAGCCCCTCGCGTTCGCGGCTGCGAAAGCGCTCGTTGGCGAGGAAGCCGTCGATGCGCTCGAGCTCGGGCTTGAGCGTGGCCGCGATGGCCAGATAGTCGTCCCAATTGCCCGGCTTCGGCTCGACTTCGAAAATCACGGCAAACATCGGATCGCCTTGCCTCCTGGGTTGGGCCCCTCTGCCTAAACCAGCCGCTGACCGAGCCGGCCGGCCAGGTCCTGGATGAACTGCCAGGCGACGCGGCCCGAGCGCGCGCCGCGCGTGACCGACCATTCGTTGGCCTCGCGGCGCAACTGATCGGCCGAGATCTTGAGGCCGTAGCGCCGCGCATAGCCCTCGACGATGGCAAAGTAGGTGTCCTGGTCGCAATTGTGGAAGCCGAGCCAGAGCCCGAAGCGGTCCGACAGCGACACCTTCTCCTCGACCGCTTCGGCCGGATTGATCGCGGTGGAGCGCTCGTTGTCGATCATCTCGCGCGGCATCAGATGGCGCCGGTTGGAGGTGGCATAGAAGATCACGTTTTCGGGCCGCCCCTCGATGCCGCCTTCGAGCACCGCCTTGAGCGACTTGTAGCTGGTGTCGGCCTGGTCGAAGGAGAGATCGTCGCAGAACAGCAGGAAGCGGCGTGGATGGCCGCGCAAGCGGCTGAGCAGCACCGGCAGCGACGCCAGATCCTCGCGGTGGATCTCGACCAGTGCCAGCTTGCCGCCGGTCTCGGCATTGATGGCGGCGTGGACGGCCTTGACGAGCGAGCTCTTGCCGGTGCCGCGGGCGCCCCACAGGAGGGCATTGTTGGCCGGCAGGCCGTCGGCGAAGCGCCGGGTGTTGTCGAGCAGGATATCGCGCGGCCGGTCGATGCCCCGCAGCAACTCGATCTCGACCCGGTTCACCTGGGGCACGGCCTCGAGCCGGGCCCCGGCCGCATGCCAGAGAAACGCGTCGGCGCCGTCGAGAGGTGCCGAGGCGGGGGCGGGCGGCGAGAACCGCTCGAGCGCATCGGCGATGCGGCGGAGCAGGGGCTGCAATTCGGTATCGGTCATTGGCGGCATCGCATGAAAGGTCGCGTGGCGGCGTCGGGGTGAGCGGCGCGGGTTCGCCGTATAACCTCATCGGGTTGAGGCCGCGGCGAGCCTAGCAGGGGGCGGGGGCTCTGTCATGGCCCGGGACCCCGCGCCAAGCCCCCGGAAATCTTGGGAAAAGCCGCAGGCATGCTCGATTGCAATTCGCGCTTGAGCCGTTATAGTCCGCCCGGCTGGCGCCCAAGACCAATCGAGGAGACCTCCCTTATGTTCATCGCTACCGCCTATGCCCAAGCCGCCGATGCGGCGCCGACGGCCGGCTTCGGCATCGTTCAGCTTGCTCCACTGGTGCTGATCTTCGTCGTCTTCTATTTCCTCCTGATCCGGCCGCAGCAGAAGAAGATGAAGCAGCATCGCGACATGGTGGCGGCGCTCAAGCGCGGCGACCGGGTGGTGACTTCGGGCGGCATCATCGGCCTGGTCACGAAGGTCGTGAGCGACAACGAGGTGCAGGTCGAGATCGCCGAGAACGTTCGCGTGCGCGTGGTTCGCTCCTCGATCACGGATATCGTCGCCAAGACGGAGCCGGGGGCGGGCGAAACCGCCAAGGAAGAGCCGGCCAAGAACGAATAGCCGGACGGATCGGCAGGCGCGGGCCCGAGGGGCCGCCACCTGCGAAACTCTCCATCTGCTGCCGCGGGAGCGGCCTCATGCTGCGATTCCAGAAGTGGAAAATCGGGTTGATCGTCGCGGTGCTCTTGGTGGGCGCCCTCTCCGCGATGCCCAATCTGTTCTCGCGCCAGGCGCTCGATGCGCTTCCGAGCTGGTTCCCGAAGACCCGCGTCATCCTCGGTCTCGATCTCCAGGGCGGCTCGCACCTGCTGCTCGAGGTCGGCGTCAAGACGGTCATCCAGGACGAGCTCAACAGCGTGGTCGATGCCGTGCGCGCATCGCTGCGCAAGGCCAATATCGGCTACAGCGATCTCGGCGTGCAGGGCAATTCGGTCGTCCTCAAGCTGCGCGACACCGCGCAGATCGACGAGGCGCGCAAGCTCTTGAAGGATGCCGCGCTCGGCCTGGACCTGTCGATCGCCGACGACGGCACGGCGACGCTCTCCATGAGCGATCAGATGATCCTCGATCGCGAGCGCAAGGCGGTCGAGCAGTCGATCGAGATCGTGCGCCGGCGCATCGACGAGACCGGCACGCGCGAGCCCACCATCCAGCGCCAGGGCGAGGACCGCATTCTGGTGCAGCTACCGGGCGTCAAGGACCCCGAGCACATCAAGGAGCTGATTGGCCGCACCGCCAAGATGACCTTCCGCTTCGTCGATACGTCCATATCGCCGGAGCAGGCCAAGGCCGGCAACATGCCGCCGACCGACGAGCTTCTGCCCGACGCCAAGACCGGGCCGGACGGCCAGCCGATCGCCTACTACGTCGTGCAGAAGCGCGTCATGGTGAGCGGCGAGAATCTGGTCGATGCGCAGGCAACCTTCCAGGACGCCCAGCCGGTGGTGAGCTTCCGCTTCGATTCCCTCGGCGCCAAGCGCTTCGGCGATGCCACCAAGGACAATATCGGCAAGCTGTTCGCCATCGTGCTCGACGGCAAGGTGATCAGCGCGCCGGTGATCCGCGACGCCATCCTCACCGGCAGCGGCATCATCAGCGGCAATTTCACCACGCAGAGCGCCAACGACCTCGCCATCCTGCTGCGTGCGGGCGCCCTGCCGGCGCCGCTCACCGTGATCGAAGAGCGCACGGTCGGCGCCGATCTCGGTGCCGATTCGATCGCCGCCGGCAAGATCGCGAGCCTGATCGGCCTGGCGCTGATCGTGGTCGCGATGCTCCTGCTCTATGGCCTGTTCGGTCTCTTCGCCAACATCGCGCTCCTGTGCAACGCCATTCTGCTGATGGGCGCGCTGTCGCTGCTGGAAGCGACGCTGACGCTGCCCGGCATCGCCGGCATCGCGCTCACGCTGGGCATGGCGGTCGACGCCAACGTGCTGATCTTCGAGCGCATCCGCGAGGAGGTGCGCGCCGGCCGCGGCCCCATGAGCGCCATCGACGCCGGCTACCGCGAGGCGATGAACACCATCATCGACGCCAACCTGACGACGCTGATCTCGACCCTGATCCTGTTCCAGTTCGGCTCGGGCCCCGTGCGCGGCTTCGCCGTGACGCTCTCGATCGGCATCGTCACCTCCGTTTTCACCGCGGTGATGGTGACGCGGCTCGTCACCGTGCTGTGGCTGCGCACCCGGCGCCAGCGTTCGGCGCCGCTGCCGCTCTGAGGTTACGCGCCCTCATGTTCAAACCGCTGCATCTGGTTCCTCCCGACGTCAACATCGACTTCATGCGGTTCCACCGGCCGCTGTTCGTGCTGTCGGTGATCATGGTGGTCGGCTCGATCCTTCTGATCGCCTTCAAGGGCCTCAATTTCGGCATCGACTTCCGCGGCGGCATCCTGATAGAGGTCCGCAGCGAGCAGGCGATCGATCTGGCCCAGATGCGCTCGCAGCTCTCGAGCCTCGGTCTCGGCGACGTGGCGCTGCAGGAGTTCGGCAGCCCCAACGACGTGCTGGTGCGCATGGAAAACCCGGGCGGCGACGCGCAGGCGCAGGCCGCCGTGGTCGAGAAGGTCAAGTCGGCGCTGGGCGCCGGCTACGATTACCGCCGCACCGAATTCGTCGGCCCCAAGGTGGGATCGGAACTGATCCGCAGCGCCGTCTGGGGCGTGCTCATCGCCATGCTCGGCATCATGGCTTACATCTGGTTCCGCTACGAATGGCAGTTCGCAATCAACGCCATCGTGGCGCTGCTGCACGACACCATCACGACGGTCGGGCTGTTCTCGCTGCTGGGGCTGCAGTTCGACCTCGCTAGCGTGGCGGCCGTGCTCACCATCGCCGGCTATTCGGTGAACGACACGGTGGTGATCTACGACCGCATCCGCGACGAGCTCCGGCGCTACAAGAAGATGCCGCTGGCCGAGCTCATCAACCACTCCATCAACAAGACGCTGTCGCGCACCACGGTGACGAGCGGCCTGACGCTGCTCTCCGTGCTGGCGATCGCGCTCTTCGGCGGCGAGGTCTTGCGCGGCTTCGCCATCGCCCTCATATGGGGAATCGTGGTTGGCACCTATTCGACCATCTTCGTGGCCTCGCCGATGCTGATCTACATGAACCTGCGCCGCATCCGCGAGACCAAGGCCAAGCCCGCCGGCGGCGGTTCGGAGCAGCCGCCGACGCTTGCCGAGAAGAAGCAGTCGCCCACACCCGCCGGGCAGAAATAGGCGGCACCGACGACATCGAAAGGAAGCGGCTCGCCCTTGGATATCACGCCCCTGATACCGGCTGGCCGCCAGATCGTCGAAAGCTACGGTCAGGGCCGCTTTCGCGTCAGTGGCGCGGTTTACGCCGGATCGGTGCTGGTCTTTCCCGACCGCACGCTGGCTTGGCCGGTGGCGGCCGCAGGCGAGGTCACGATCAAGGCGCTGACCGAGGTGACGGCGGCCGGGCGCGCCGGTGGAGTCGAGCTGCTGCTGCTCGGCTGCGGCACGCGGATGATGCTGGTCCCTTCGGCCCTGCGCGCGGCGCTCAAGGAGGCCGGCGTTGTGGTCGAGCCAATGGATACGGGCGCGGCCTGCCGTACCTACAACCTGCTGATGGCCGATGGCCGGCGCGTGGCGGCAGCCCTGATCGCCGTCGACTGAGCGGGCGAGTTCGCCCGGAGCCGAAAGCTCAAAACGAAAGCGGGGCCCCGAAGGGCCCCGCGTGATGTCGCGTCGCTTGCGGTCGGATCAGGCGAAGCCGCCGTTCTGGGCGGCTACCATGCAATAGAGCATGGGGATCGACAGCATCGTGTTGACGCGCGAGAACAGCATGGCGATGCGCGCCGCCTTCTTCTTGGTGTCGGCGTCCGCCTCGACCAGGCCCAGCGCCTTCTGCTGGTTCGGCCAGATCACGAACCAGACGTTGAACCACATGATGGCGCCGAGCCACATGCCGATGCCGATCGGCGTGCTGGCGCCGCCGTCGGTGAAGCCCAGCAGGATCGCGTCGCCGATATAGCCGTTCATGGCCGCCAGGATCAGGCCGGTGATGATGGTCGCCATGGCGCCCCAGCGGAACCAGAACAGGGCTTCGGGCGCGATCACCTTGGTGATGGCCGGCTTCTGCTCGTCGGGGATCTTCGGCATGCTGGGCATCTGCGTGAAGTTGAAATACCAGAGATGGCCGATCCACATCACGCCGCTGAGGACATGGAGCCAGCGGAAGAAGAAGGCGAACCAGTCATGCCCGAAGGAAGGTGTGCTCACGGTCGCGCCGACGATGATGATGGCGATCACCACCAGCACGAAACCCGCGATCACGGTGTTTCGCAGCGACTGCAAGATATTCTGCATGGCTCCCCCCAATGGAGTCGGTTTTCGATTGCCGGTAGGCTAGCGCAAAATTCAATGAGTTCAACGGCTTTGTTCCGTAATTGTCACAACTCCAGTCGGGTCTTTGGCGATGCCGTCTGAGCCGGGTCTGAGCTATTGCGGGGCGATGCTCAAGCGCCACGATCCCGATCGTTACTTGACCGCGTTGTTCGCGCCAGCCGGCTCGCGCGAGGCGCTGTTCGCGCTTTACGCCTTCAACCTCGAGATCGCGCGCGTGCGCGAGGCGGTGCGCGAGCCCTTGGCCGGCCGCGTCCGGTTGCAATGGTGGCGCGAGGCCATTGCGGCGGCGGCTAAGGGCGAGTCTCATCGTCACGAGGTGCTGCAACCGCTCGCCGCGGCCATGACCGAGCGCGGCCTCACGGTTGCGCTGATGGAGCGGCTGATCGATGCGCGCGAGTTCGATCTCGACGGCGAGGCGCCGCGCGATCTGCCGGCGCTGCTCGACTATGCGGAGGCGAGCTCCTCCACTCTGACGCTGTTGGCGTTCGAGCTGCTGGGCGGGGAAGCGGGGCGCACCCCCGAGGCGCTCGCCGCGGCCCGTGCGCTGGGCAAGGCCTGGGCGCTCACGGGGCTGCTGCGGGCTGTCCCCTTCCATGCCCGAGCGCGCCGGCTCTATCTGCCGCTCGATCTGCTGGCACGCCACGGCGTGCGCGCCGAGGACGTTCTGGAGCTGCGGCGGCCGCCGGGGCTGGCTGGCGTGGCACGCGAGCTGGCGGGCGAGGCGGCGACGCAGCTCGATGAGGCGCGAAAGGCGGCCCCGGGCCTGTCCCGTTCGCTGTTGCCGGCGCTGCTGCCCGGCACGCTGGCCGGGCTCTATCTCAAGCGCCTCGCGCAGGCCGGCTTCGATCCCTACGACGTCCGCGTGCAGACCGCGCCGCCGACGCGCATCTGGCGGCTGGCCCTGCACAACCTGATCCGGCGGTTTTGAACGCCCTCAGCCTGCGGCGCGCACGGCCACGAGCCGGTCGCGCGCGAGCCAGGTCGTGAGGTCGGCCCGCGCGCGGGCCACCAGCGCCGGCTTGCGCTCGGCCTTGGCGCGCTTGCCGGTCGAGGCCAGCGCCGGCGGCGGGAACAGGCCGAAATTCACGTTCATGGGCTGGAAGGTGGCGGCATCGGCCCCGCCGGTGATGTGGCTGAGGAGCGCGCCCAAGGCCGTGGTCGGCGGCGGCGGATCGGCCGGCAGGCCCAGCGCCTCGGCCGCGGCGAAGCGACCGGCGACGAGCCCGATGGCGGCGCTCTCGACATAGCCCTCCACGCCCGTGACCTGGCCCGCGAAGCGCAGATGCGGCATGGCCTTGAGGCGCAGCTCGGCGTCGAGCAGCTTCGGGCTGTTGAGGAAGGTGTTGCGGTGGAGCCCGCCGAGCCTGGCGAACTCGGCCCGCTCGAGCCCGGGGATCGTGCGGAAGATCCGGACCTGCTCGCCATGTTTGAGCTTGGTCTGGAACCCCACCATGTTGAAGAGCGTGCCCAGCGCGTTGTCCTGGCGGAGCTGCACCACGGCATAAGGCCGCCGCCCGGTGTGCGGGTCCACGAGGCCCACGGGCTTCATCGGGCCGAAGCGCAGCGTGTCGATCCCGCGCGCCGCCATCACCTCGATCGGCAGGCAGCCCTCGAAATAGGGCGTGCTCTTCTCCCACTCGTGGAACTCGGTCTTCTCGCCTGCGAGCAGTGCTTCGACGAAGGCCAGGTAATCGGGCTTCTCGAGCGCGCAATTGATGTAGTCGGCACCGCTCCCGCCCGGCCCGGCCTTGTCGTAGCGCGACTGGAACCAGGCCTTGTCCATGTCGATGGTCTCGCGATGGACGATGGGGGCGATCGCGTCGAAGAAGGCAAGCGCCTGTTCGCCGGTCAGGGCCCGGACCGCCTCGGCCAGCGCCGGCGAGGTGAGGGGGCCGGTGGCGAGGATCACGCTCTGCCATTCCTCGGGCGGCAGGCCTGCGATCTCGCCGCGCTCGATCGTGACCAGCGGGTGCGCCGCCAGGCGTTCGGTGACGGCCGCGGCGAAGCCGTCGCGGTCGACCGCGAGCGCGCCGCCGGCCGGCAGCTTGTGGGCGTCGGCCGCGGCCAGGATCAGGGATCCTGCGCGCCGCATCTCCTCGTGCAGCAGCCCGACCGCGTTGGTTTCGGCATCATCCGAGCGGAAGGAGTTGGAGCAGACCAGCTCGGCGAAGCGGTCCGTCTTGTGCGCTTCGGTGGGCCGCAGCGGCCGCATCTCGTGCAGCACCACCGGCACGCCCGCCCGGGCGATCTGCCACGCGGCCTCGCTGCCGGCCAGTCCGGCGCCGACGACGTGAACGACATTGTCCTTCATCAGGCGAACAGATAGCGTCGGATCGCAGGTTGGGCAACCCGGGGGCTGCCCGACCCGGCGGACGGGGGACAGCGCATGACAAAATTCCTGAATCCGGAGGGCGTGGTGAAGCCCTTCAGCCGTTACAGTCAGGCCGCTTTGGTGCCGGGCGGCTATCGCTGGCTGCATGTCTCGGGGCAGGTCGGCGCCACGACCGAGGGCAAGCTGCTCGAGGGCTTCGAGGCGCAGGCGCGCCAGACTTGGCACAACGTCATCGGCTGCCTGAAGGCGGCCGACATGGATGTCGGCGATATCGTGAAGGTCAACCAGTTCCTGACCCGCGCGCAGGACGTGGGCGCTTCGCGCACGATCCGCGACGAGATGCTCGGCGGCCATGCGGCGGCCTCGACGCTGCTGGTGGTGTCGGCGCTGGCGCATCCGGCGCTGTTGGTCGAGATCGAGGTGATCGCGGCCAAGCCGGAGACGCGAACAAAAGCGCCGGCGGCGGCGCCGTCAGCGAAGAGCGCCGCCCGTTCGAAGGCGAAGGCGAAAGCGAAACGCCGCTGAAGCAAGCCGCTACTGGGAAATCCCTTCTTCTTGCAGCATCCGCGCATAGGCGGGCCGGGTCTTCACACGCTCCACCAGCCGGCCCAGCGCCGGATGAGTCCAGGCCGGCTTGGCGCAGTTGCGCGACCAACGCGCCAGCATGGTCAGAAAGATGTCGGCGGCGCTGAAGGTCTCACCCAGGAGATAGGGGCCTCGTGCGGCCAGATGCCCGTCGATGAAGCGCCATATGCGATCGAGATTGCGCTCGGCCGTCTCCTTCATCGGCGCGTGGCAGGCGGCGGGCGCGACATAGTTCTCGGCATGCCACCAGTGCTGCAGCTCTTCCTGCATCGTGTTGGTGAGGTAGGTGAGCCACTGCAGGAAATAGGGACGTTGCGGCATGCCCGGCGCCGGCGCCAGGCCGCCTGCCGGGTGGCGCTCGCACAGATACTGCAGGATCGCCGCGGACTCGTACATCACGACGTCGTCGTGGATGAGCGTCGGCACGCGCGCATGCGGGTTGAGCTTGAGATAGTCTGGGTGCTTGGCTTCGCCCTTGGCGATATCGACAAGGCGCAGCTCGTAAGGCACGCCGAGCTCGATCAGGGCGGCGTGAGGTGCCATGGCAGCGGAGCCGGGGCTCCAGTAAAGCCTGTACATATCGAATGACTCCCAAGATGTCCCAGGAATGTGGTCTCCGCAGGTTCGCGGGCCGATTGTTGCGCCGCAGAATGCTGCGCGGTGACCGCCCCGTCGAGAGGCGGCCGGGTGGCCGGCGTAGCATCGGCTGCCGCTTTGCGCTACCCTCCCGGCAGCCTCTACGAGCCCCGGTGGATCGGGAATCCGCTCATGCCAGTCACGCACGAGCCGTGGTTGGTGGCGCTATCGCTCGCCGTCGCCATCCAGGGCAGCTATGTCGGCCTCAGTCTCGCGGTGCAGCTGCGCGCCGTCGAAGGGCTGCGCCGCCGGTTGCGGCTGGCGGGGGCTGCGCTTTCGCTCGGCGTCGGCATCTGGGCCATGCATTTCGTCGCCATGCTGGCCGCCCGTTTGCCGGGAACCGTGGACTTTCTCGTCTTTCCGACCCTGCTGTCCTTCCTGGTCTGCGTCATCGTCGTCGGCCTCGCGTTGGTCGCGGCCAGCTTTGGCCGCCCCACGCCCTGGCGCATCGCCGCCGCGGCGATCTTCATGGGGCTCGGCATCGTGTCGATGCACTACACCGGCATGACCGCGCTCCATGCCAGCCTGCATCTCGAGCATGACGTCCGGCTGGTCGGCGCCAGCGTGCTGATTGCCATCGCCGCCTCTTCGCTGGCGCTGTGGCTGGGTTTCGGCGCGCGCCGCCATCCGCCGCTGATCGTATCGGCGACGGCACTGGGGCTCGCCATCGCCGGGATGCACTACACGGCGATGGCCGGCCTCACCGTGTGGCCGATGGGGGCGACGGCGACGCCGTTGCCCCCGGCGCTCTCGGTCGACCTGCTCGCGATCGTGGTGGCGGTGGTGGCCTTCCTGGTCTCGGGCATATTCCTCTTGACCTTGGTGCCCGATCACGCCGGCCCGGCGGCGATCACCGACGCACCGGGAGCCGGGGCATCGACCTCCGCCTCGCGTGGCAACATCGCACCAGAGCGGGCCCCGGCAGCGGTGGCCATTTCGCCCGCGCCCAGCGGGCCGGCGCCGCTGGGCGGTCTCGGCCGCCCGCCGCGGCGCTTCGGCGATCCCATCCCCGTCGAGCGCGCCGGCGCCGCGCAGATGATCCGGCCCGAGGACGTGTTCGCGGTTCACGCCAACGCACATTACACCTATGTCTTCAACGGCAGCGACGATCTGTTCTGCTCGCTTTCCATCAGCGAAATCGAGGAGCGGCTGGACCCGGAGCGATTCGTTCGGGTCCATCGCAGCCATATCGTCAATCTCGACCACATCCTGGCCATCCGGAAGGCGGGCGATACCGGTCAGATCGAGTTGGCCGGCAGTGTGCGCCGCAACATACCCGTAAGCCGCGCCAAGCTCCCCAGCCTGAAGGCGCGGTTCGGCATCCGCAGCGCCGTTCCCGTTCGCCAAACCATGGTCGGTTAAGTCAGGAGCGCTGTCGCAGTTCGTGCGACGGGGCCGCATTTCATGCGGTTCTGGCCTGTTTCGTGCACCGGTTATTGGCACGGGTTCTGGACCGGCAGACCCTTCTCCTTGGCTTGCAAGCTGCCGGTGCGGGAGCGGGCAGGCCCATGAAAAAACCAGGGAGGAGCCCGTGATACCAGGCAGTTTCGCCTACCACCGGCCGAAATCCGCCCAGGAGGCCGTGAAGCTCTTGGCCGAGCTGGGCGAGGAGGCGCGCCCGCTTGCCGGCGGCCACAGCCTGATCCCGATGATGAAGCTGCGCCTCGCGCGGCCGGCCCATCTGGTCGATCTGGGGCGGATCGGGGATCTGAAGGGAATCCGGGATGACGGCGGCGAGATCGTGATCGGCGCCATGACCACCCAGCACGAATTGATCGCCTCGGACCGCCTCGCCTCCGGCCTTCCCATCATCCGCGAGGCCGCCTTGCTGATCGCCGACCCGCAGGTGCGCTACCAGGGAACGCTGGGCGGCAATGTCGCCAATGGCGATCCCGGTAACGACATGCCGGCGCTCATGCAGTGCCTGGACGCGACCTACCATCTCCTCGGCAGGGGCGGTGAGCGGCGCGTCAAGGCGCGCGAGTTCTATCAGGGCGCTTACTTCACCGCGCTCGAGCCGGGCGAGATCGTCACGGCCGTGCGCATCCCCCTGCCGCCCGCCGGCCACGGCTGGGCCTACGAGAAGCTCAAGCGCAAGGTGGGCGACTATGCGACCGCCGCGGTCGCCCTGTTGCTGACGATGCAGGGCGGCAAGTGCAAGACCGCGGCCATCGGGCTCACCAATCTGGGCGAGACCCCGCTCTTCGCGGCCGATGCGGCGGCGGCGCTGGTCGGCAGCGATCTGGGCGATGCGGCCTTGGCGAAAGCGGCCGCCGCCGCGGAAGCGCAGGTGGCACCGGCTTCCGACGGCCGAGGCCCGGTCGAATACCGGCGCAAGATGGCGGGCGTGATGTTGCGCCGCGCCGTGCTCAGCGCCAAGGCGCGCGTGGTCTGAGCGGCCAGGAGAGGCACAGAGGATGTCCAAGACCCAGGTGAAGATGACGATCAACGGCCGGTCCGTCGAAGCGCTGGTCGAGCCGCGCATGCTGCTGGTGCATTTCCTGCGCGAGCAGATGAACCTGACCGGCACCCATATCGGCTGCGAGACCACGCATTGCGGCGCCTGCACCGTCGATCTCGACGGCCGCTCGGTGAAGTCCTGCACGATCTTCGCCGTCCAGGCGGACGGCTCCGATATCAGAACCATCGAGGGCATGGCGGCGCCCGACGGCACGCTGCACGCGCTGCAGGAGGGCTTCCGCGAGATGCACGGGCTGCAGTGCGGCTACTGCACGCCCGGCATGATCATGCGGGCCTACCGGCTGCTGCAGGAGAATCCGGACCCCACGGAGGAGGAAATCCGCTGGGGCATCTCCGGGAACATCTGCCGCTGCACCGGCTACCAGAACATCGTCAAGGCGATCCGCTACGCCGCCGCCAAGCTCGGCGGCCGGACCTATCAGGAGGCCGCGGAATGAACGACCAGACTCCTCCGACCCGTGCCGAGCGCGAGGCCCGGCTGCAGGGCATGGGCTGCTCGCGCCGTCGCACCGAGGATGCCCGCTTCATCCAGGGCAAGGGCAACTATGTCGACGATCTCAAGCTGCCCGGCATGTTGTTCGGCGATTTCGTCCGCTCGCCCTACGCCCATGCGCGCATCAAGAAGATCGACGTCTCCAAGGCCGCGGCGCTGCCGGGCGTCAAGGCGGTGCTCACCGCCAACGAACTCAAGCCGGTCAAGCTGGACTGGATGCCGACCCTGGCCGGCGACGTGCAGGCGGTGCTGGCCGGCGAGAAGGTGCTGTTCCAGAACCAGGAGGTCGCGTTCGTCGTGGCCGAGGACCGCTATATCGCGGCCGACGCGGTGGAGCTGGTCGAGGTCGAGTACGAGGATCTGCCGGTCCTGATCGATCCCTTCAAGGCGATGGCGCCCGATGCGCCGGTCCTGCGCGAGGACCTCAAGGGCAAGACCGAGGGCGCGCACGGCAAGCGCCGGCACCATAATCACATCTTCACCTGGGAGATCGGCGACAAGGCGGCGACCGAGGAGGCCCTGCGCAGGGCGCCGGTAACGGCGCGCGAGCTCATCTCCTACCAGCGCGTCCATCCGAGCCCGCTCGAGACCTGCGCCTGCGTGGCCTCGATGGACAAGGTCAAGGGCGAGCTCACGGTGTGGGGCACCTTTCAGGCGCCGCATGTCGTGCGCACGGTGGCCTCGTTGCTCTCGGGCATCACCGAGCAGAAGATCCATGTGATCGCTCCCGACATCGGCGGCGGTTTCGGCAACAAGGTCGGCGTCTATCCCGGCTATGTCTGCGCCATCGTCGCCTCGATCGTGCTGGGCGTGCCGGTCAAGTGGGTCGAGGACCGGATGGAGAACCTGACTGCCACCGCCTTCGCCCGCGACTACCACATGACGGCCGAGCTGGCCGCGACTAAGGAGGGCCGCATCACCGGCCTCAAGGTCCATGTGCTGGCCGATCACGGCGCCTTCGACGCCTGCGCCGATCCGAGCAAATGGCCGGCCGGCTTCTTCAACATCGTCACCGGCTCCTACGACATTCCGGTGGCCTATGTGGCGGTCGACGGCGTCTATACCAACAAGGCGCCGGGCGGCGTGGCCTATCGCTGCTCGTTCCGCGTGACCGAGGCCGCTTATTGCATCGAGCGCGCCATCGACGTCCTGGCGAAGAAGCTCGGCATGGATCCGGCGGAGCTGCGTCTCAAGAACCTGATCCGGGCCGATCAGTTCCCCTACAAGTCGGCGCTCGGCTGGGAATACGATTCCGGCGACTATCACACGGCGCTGCGCAAAGCGATGGACGCCGTCGGCTACAAGGCGCTGCGCGAGGAGCAGAAGCGCAAGCGCGAGGCCTTCGCGCGAGGCGAGACGCGCGAGCTGATGGGCATCGGCGTCTCCTTCTTCACCGAGATCGTCGGCGCCGGGCCCACCAAGAACTGCGACATCCTCGGCATCGGCATGTTCGATTCCGCCGAGATCCGCGTGCATCCGACCGGTGCGGTGATCGCACGGCTCGGAACCAAGAGCCAAGGCCAGGGGCACGAGACCACCTACGCTCAGATCATCGCGACCGAGCTGGGCATCCCGGCCGACAGCATCACGGTCGAGGAAGGCAACACCGACACCGCACCCTACGGCCTCGGCACCTACGGCTCGCGCTCCACACCGGTCTCGGGTGCCGCGACCGCGGTCGCGGCGCGCAAGATCAAGGCCAAGGCGAGACGGATCGCGGCCCATCTGCTCGAGGTGGCGGAGGGCGACCTCGAATGGGACGTGGACGGCTTCTGCGTGAAGGGTCTGCCCGAGCGGGCGAAGAGCATGAAGGAGATCGCCTGGGCCGCCTACAACAACGTTCCGGAAGGGCTCGAGCCAGGCCTCGAGGCGGTCAACTACTACGATCCGCCCAACATGACCTATCCCTTCGGCGCCTATATCTGCGTCTGCGACGTCGATGTCGATACCGGCTTCACCAAGATCCGGCGCTTCTATTCGCTCGACGACTGCGGCACCCGCATCAACCCGATGATCATCGAGGGCCAGGTGCATGGCGGGCTCACCGAGGCCTTCGCCATCGCCATGGGGCAGGAGATCCGCTACGACGAGACCGGCAACGTCGTCACGGGCTCCTTCATGGATTTCTTCATGCCGACGGCGGTCGAGACGCCCAAATGGGAGACCGACTTCACCGTCACGCCCTCGCCGCATCATCCCATTGGCGCCAAGGGCGTGGGCGAGAGCCCCAATGTCGGCGGCGTGCCGGCCTTCTCCAACGCGGTCAACGACGCCTTCGCGCATCTCGACATCGGGCATATCCAGATGCCGCATGACGGGTGGCGCGTCTGGATGGCGGCGAAGCAGGCAGGGCTGGTGGCGTGAGAAGAAGCGCGGTCGTCGCCCTCGCCGGCGGGCCATGAGCATCGATCGCGCCGAGATTGCGGCGCGGCTGGCCGAGGTCGGCTATATCGCCGACCCCGGTCTTGCCACCGCGCTCTGGCTCATGGATCTGCTGAAGCGCCCGCTGCTCCTCGAGGGGGCGGCGGGCGTGGGCAAGACCGAGGTTGCCAAGGCCCTGGCCGCGTTGCACGGCACGGCGCTCATTCGCCTGCAATGCTATGAAGGGCTCGACCAGAACGCGGCGCTCTACGAATGGAACTATCAGCGCCAGCTTCTGGCCATCAAGGCGCGGGAGGCGGCCGGCGAGGATCCCGAGCGCGTCGAGGCGCACATTTTCTCCGAGCCCTATCTGCTCGAACGCCCGCTGCTCGCCGCCATCCGGCAGCCGGCATCGCCGGTCCTGCTGATCGACGAGATCGATCGCGCCGACGAGGAGTTCGAGGCCTTTCTGCTGGAGGTGCTGTCCGAGTTCCAGATCACCGTGCCGGAGCTCGGCACCATCACGGCGGTGTCGATCCCGCGCGTGGTCGTGACCTCGAACGGCACGCGCGAGCTGTCCGACGCGCTGAGGCGGCGCTGCCTTTATCACTATGTGGACTTTCCCGACGTGGATCGCGAAGCGCGCATCCTGCTGGCGCGGCTGCCGGGGATCGATGCGGCGCTGGCGCTCCAGGTAGCGCGCATGGTGGCCGCCATCCGCAAGGAGGATTTGCGCAAGGTGCCGGGCGTGGCCGAATCCCTGGACTGGGCGGCGGCGCTGGCCGGGCTCGGCATCGCCGATCTGCGTGAGGCACCCGAGGCGGTGCATGAGACACTGCTCTGCCTGCTCAAGACCAGCGAGGATCAGCGCAAGATCACCCGCGAAGTGACCGATCGCCTGCTCGGCCGGGTGGCATGATCAGCGGAATCTGAGATGATGGCGCAGCCTGCGGAGCCGGAAACGAGAACGGTCGGCGCCATGGCGCGCGCCAGGCTGGCCGCCTTCGTGCGCAGCCTGCGCGCCAACGGATTTACGGTCGGGCTCGCGGAAACCCAGGATGCGTTGCGCGTCCTCAGTTCGCCGGCCGCGGCCCGGCCCCAGCTGCTCGGCGAGGCCTTCAAGGCGCTGTTCTGCAGCCGCCAAGAGGAATGGGCGCGTTTCGACGAGATCTTCGACGCCTTCTGGCGCGGCCGCGGCATGAAGGTCGCAGTGCGCGCCGCCGGTCAACCGAAGCCCGGCACCCGGCCGCGGCAACTCGCGCCAGGCGCTCCGGGCGAGGAGCGCCGGCGACCGGCGGAGCGCGGCCTGGCGGTCGAGCGCGGCGAGGGAACCGGGGAGGAAGAAACGAGCGGGGCGGCCCGTGCGCGCGGCGCCTCGAGCGCCGAAAGCCTGGCCGAAACCGATCTTCGGCATATCGTCGATGCGGAGGCGCTGGCCGAAGCGCATCGCTTGGCCGAGCGGCTGGCCCGCGCCATGCGCTACCGGCTGACGCGGCGCGAGCGCAGCCGGCGCCATGGACGCCGGCTCGATCTGCGCCGCACCATCCACCGCAGCATCGGGCGCGGCGGCACGCCGCTCGATCTGGTCCGGCGCCGGCGCAAGGACAAGCCGCTGCGCCTGGTCGTGCTGCTCGACGTGTCGGGCTCGATGAGCCTCTATTCGACGGTCTTTGCGCGCTTCCTGCACGGTTTGGTGGCGTGCTCGCACGAGGCCGAGGCCTATCTGTTCCACACCCGCCTGGTTCATATTTCCGACGCCTTGCGCGAGCGCGACCCCGAGCGCGCGGTGGAGCGGCTGGCGCTGATGGCGCAAGGCTGGTCGGGCGGCACGCGGATCGGCGAGTGTCTGGCTGCCTTCAATCGCTGGCATGCGCCGCGCCTGGTCCATTCCCGCACCGTCGTGATCATCCTGTCCGACGGCTACGACACCGGCGATCCGGCGGCGCTGGCGCGCGAGATGGCCGCGCTCAAGCGCCGCGCGCGGCGCATCGTCTGGCTCAACCCGATGATGGGCTGGAAGGACTATGCGCCGGTCGCGGCCGGCATGCAGGCGGCGCTGCCCCATGTCGATCTGTTCGCGCCGGCCCACAATCTCGCCTCGCTCGCGGCGCTCGAGCCCTATCTGGCGCGGCTCTGATCCCATGAAGAAGGCCGAGGACATCCTCGATCTGGTGTCGGACTACAAGGCCCGCGGCATGCCCTTCGCGCTCGCCACGGTGGTGCGCACCGTCGCGGCCACGGCGGCGAAGGCGGGGGCCAAGGCGGTCATCACGCCCGAGGGGAAGATCGCCGGCGGCTGGATCGGCGGCGGCTGCGCGCGCGCGGCCGTCATCGCGGCGGCACGCGAGGCCTTGGCTGACGGCAAGCCGCGGCTCGTGAGCGTGCAGCCCGAGGATCTGCTGGACGCCCAGGGCTTGCGCCCGGGCGAGGAACGCGAAGGGGTCGCCTTCGCCAAGAACATGTGCCCCAGCCGGGGCACCATGGACGTCTTCGTCGAGCCGCTGCTGCCGCGGCCCATCGTCCTCGTGCTCGGCGCGTCGCCCGTCGCGCTCGCCATCGCCGATCTGGCGCGGCGCATCGGCTTCTCGGTGACCGCCGCAGCACCCCCGGACGAGCTCGGCCTGTTCGGCGATCTCGACGGTCGCATCGACGGCTTCGATCTGCCCGCCCGGGCGGAAGGCGAGCGCTTCGTCGTGGTCGCGACCCAGGGGCGGCGCGACTTCGACGCGCTCAAGGCCGCGCTTTCGATCGATGCCGACTACGTCGCCTTCGTCGGCAGCCGCGGGAAAGCTGCGGCCTTGCGCGAGCAGTTGCGGGAGGCGGGCCTGGCGCCGGCGCAGATCGACCGCCTGCGCGCGCCGGCCGGCCTCGATATCGGCGCGATCGGACCCGAGGAGATCGCGCTCTCGGTGGTGGCGGAGATCGTGGAGACGCGCCGTCGCGGCCAGCGCGCTGCGGTTAACCATGGCCAAGCGTAATGCCGGGACGCGGAGCGATTCCAACTCTCCGAGCGAGCTGGGAACCGCTTCGGCCATGCCCGTGAAACTTTTGTTAAATCAACGTCCTTTCACTTCTCTTTAAACCACCGCTGCGGCACAGTCCGGCGCGGCTTCTCCGCTCGCAGGGGTTGCGGGCGGGATGCGGCGTGACCAAGGGCGCGGCCATGAGTGCGAGCGCATCGGGCAGCCAGGAAGAGGGGCGGTGGGAGAAGACCATGGCCAGGATCGATCGGTTCGCGCTTCGCGTTTCGCCCGTCAATTCGTCGACCCGTTGCGCCGAGATCTACGATCGTTTCTGGGCGGACGAGGATCTGATGGCCGTGCCGGTGGTGGACGAGGGCCTGCCGGTCGGCCTGGTCTATCGCGCCGAGTTCGAGCATCGGCTGGCTCATGCCTATGGCCGCGCGCTCTACGAGCGCAAGCCGATCGCGACGCTGATGGACACCGAGCCCTTGATTGTCGAGCGCGGCATCGCCATCGAGGCGCTGCAGCATGTCATCGCCTCCGACCGCCCCAGCGCGCTCTTGCGCGGCTTCATCATCACGGACGAGGGCCGCTATCTGGCGCTCGGCACCGCGCTCTCGCTGCTGCAGGCCTCGCTGGCGCGCACCGAGCAGCGTTCGCGCGAGCTCGAACGGGCCTATGCCGCTGCGGAATCCGCCAATCGGACCAAGTCGAGCTTCCTCGCCAATATGAGCCACGAGTTGCGCACGCCGCTCAACGCCATCATCGGCTTCGCCGAGATCATGCGCGGCGAGGTGCTGGGGCCGCTGCCCGAACGCTACAAGGGCTATGCCGAGGACATCCTGTCGAGCGGGAACCATTTGCTCGGCATGGTCAACGATCTTCTCGACATGGCGAAGATCGAGGCCGGCCGCTACGAGTTGCACGAGGCGTGGATCCGGATCGGCGACGCGTTGTCGGCCGTGGCGCGCATCCTGCGCGGCAGCGCGGAGCGCAACGGCTTGACACTGGTGGTTGAAAGCGACGCCGCCGCCGAGCTCCGGCTCCAGGTGGACGAGCGGGCCTTCCGACAGATGCTGCTCAACCTGCTGTCGAACGCGATCAAGTTCACCGGACCGGGCGGCCTCGTCACGGCATCGGCGGTGCCGGTCGCGGGCGGGGCCTTGCGCGTCGAGGTGGCCGACAGCGGCATCGGCATGTCGCCGGAGCATATCCGGATCGCGCTCACGCCCTTCGGCCAGGTGTCGGTCGATCTCAACCGGCGTCATCAGGGCACCGGCCTCGGCCTGCCCTTGGTGAAGTCGCTGATGGAGCTGCATGGCGGGCGGCTTGAGATCGCGAGCGAACTGGGCGAGGGTACGCGCGTGACGCTGCTGTTCCCGGCCCGACGCGTGAGCCGCGTGGCCGAAGCCGGCGCGATATCGGCGGTGGGATAGGCCATCTCCCGTTTGAATTAAGCATCCCTTCGTCGCCCCCGCGAAGGCGCTAGGGCATGCACACAACGCCCCTTTTTGGTCGTCATCCCGGACGCTAGGCGAGCCCAAAGCCCACTCGGGCTTTGGGTTTGCGAGCCTTGCGATCCGGGATCCATGGCACCATCAAGCTCGGCATCGGGATGGATCCCGGACAGCTCGGTTTGCCGACGAAATCGAAGATTTCGGGCAAACCGGCTTCCGGGATGACGACTTATGTGCATGCCCTAGCGCGAAGGCGAGGGCCCAGGGCCGCTGCTCATCGCTTGCTTCTGGGTTCCCAGGCCGGTTTCGCCGGCGAATTTAAAGGTAGCGGGCGAAGCCCGCGGGCGCGGGAACGACGAAAAGAGGTGCTTCAAACGGGAACCGTTCTAAGCGGGTCCTATCCCGCCTTGCGCGAGGCAGCGCGCTGGCGCAAGTGCGGCCTGAGGTACTGGCCGGTGTAGCTCTCCTTCGCCTGCGCCACCGCCTCGGGCGTGCCCACCGCCACGACGCGGCCGCCCTTGTCGCCGCCCTCGGGCCCCAGGTCGATGATCCAGTCCGCGGTCTTGATGACCTCGAGATTGTGCTCGATCACCACCACGGTGTTGCCCTGCTCGACCAGGCGGTGCAGCACCTCCAGGAGCTTGCGCACATCCTCGAAATGGAGCCCCGTAGTGGGCTCGTCGAGGATGTAGAGGGTGCGGCCGGTGGCGCGCCGGGCCAGCTCCTTGGCCAGCTTCACGCGCTGCGCCTCGCCGCCGGAGAGCGTGGTCGCCGGCTGGCCGACATGGATGTAGCCCAGCCCCACCTGCTGCAGCATGACGAGCTTTTCGCGGATCGCCGGCACCGCCTTGAAGAACTCCACGCCCTCGTCGACCGTCATGTCGAGCACGTCGGCGATCGACTTGCCCTTGAAGGTGATCTCGAGCGTCTCGCGGTTGTAGCGCTTGCCCTTGCAGGTGTCGCATTGGACATAGACGTCGGGCAGGAAGTGCATCTCGATCTTGAGCACGCCGTCGCCTTCGCAGGCCTCGCAGCGCCCGCCCTTGACGTTGAAGGAGAAGCGGCCCGCCTTGTAGCCGCGCGCGGTCGCCTCCGGGAGGCCCGCGAACCAGTCGCGGATCGGGGTGAAGGCGCCGGTATAGGTGGCGGGGTTCGAGCGCGGCGTGCGGCCGATCGGCGACTGGTCGATATCGACCACCTTGTCAAGATGCTCGAGCCCCTCGATGGCGTCATGCTCGCCCGGATGGGTGCGTGCGCCGTTGAGCCGGCGGGCGAGCGCGTTGAACAGCGTCTCGATCACCAGGGTGGACTTGCCGCCGCCGGAGACGCCGGTCACGCAGGTGAAGGTGCCGATCGGGATATCGACCGCGATGTTCTGCAGGTTGTTGGCACGAGCACCCCGGACGCGGATGGTCTGGACCTTGCCGTTGGGACCCTTCGTCCCCGGCCGGCGCAGGGCCGGCACCGGGATCTGCTTGAGGCCCGTGAGGTACTGCGCGGTGATGCTGTCGGCCTTCTGCATCACCTGCTCGGGCGTGCCGATGGCGACCACCTGCCCGCCATGGCGGCCCGCGCCCGGCCCCATATCCACCAGGTAGTCGGCCGAGCGGATGGCGTCCTCGTCATGCTCGACCACCAGCACGGTGTTGCCGAGGTCGCGCAGGCGCTTCAGCGTTTCCAGGAGCCGCGCATTGTCGCGCTGATGCAGGCCGATCGAGGGCTCGTCCAGCACATAGAGCACGCCGGTGAGGCCCGAGCCGATCTGCGAGGCGAGGCGGATGCGCTGACTCTCGCCGCCCGAGAGCGTGCCGGAGGAGCGGCTGAGCGTCAGATAGTCGAGCCCGACCGAGTTGAGGAAGCCCAGGCGCTCGTTGATCTCCTTGAGGATGCGCTGGGCGATCTCGCGCTGCTTGGGACTAAGCCGCTCGGGCAGCCGCTTGAACCACTCGCCCGCCTGCGCGATCGACAGGCGCGTGACCTCGGCGATGTTGAGAGCGTCGATCTTGACCGCCAGCGCCTCGGGCTTGAGCCGGTCGCCCTTGCAGGTCTCGCAAGGCGAGGTGTTCTGGAACCGGCCCAGCTCCTCGCGCACCCAGGCGCTGTCGGTCTCGCGGAAGCGGCGCTCCATGTTGGGGATCACGCCCTCGAACGGCTTGGTGGTGCGGTAGGAGCGCACCCCGTCGTCATAGCTCATGGTGATGGCCTCGCCGCCGGAGCCGAAGAGGATGGCCTTCTTCGCCTTCTCCGGCAGGTCGCGCCAGGGCGTGGTCATGCTGAACTTGTAGTGGCGCGCCAGGCTGTCGAGCGTCTGGGCGTAATATTGCGAGGTCGAGCTGGCCCAGGGCGCGATCGCGCCCTCGCGCAAGGTGAGGCTCTCGTCCGGCACCACCAGCTCGGGATCGAAGAACATGGTCGTGCCGAGCCCGTCGCAGGCCGGGCAGGCGCCGAACGGGTTGTTGAAGGAGAACAGCCGCGGTTCGATCTCGTCGATGGTGAAGCCCGAGACCGGGCAGGCGAAACGGGCCGAGAAGGTGAGGCGCTCCGGCGTCTCGCCCTTCTTGACGGGCTTGGCATCGGCGAACTCGGCGAAGACGAGGCCGTCGGAAAGGCCCAGCGCGGTTTCCAGGCTGTCGGCCAGCCGCGTCTGGATGCCGTCGCGCACCACCACGCGGTCGACCACCACCTCGATGTCGTGCTTGATCTTCTTGTTGAGGGCCGGCACCTCGCCGATCTCGTAGAGCGCGCCGTCGACCTTGACGCGCTGGAAGCCGCGCTTCTGCAGCTCCTGGAGCTCCTTCTTGTACTCACCCTTGCGCCCGCGCACGACCGGCGCCAGCAGATAGAGCCGGGTGCCTTCCGGCAGCGCCATGATGCGGTCCACCATCTGGCTCACGGTCTGGCTCTCGATCGGCAGGCCGGTAGCGGGCGAGTAGGGCACGCCGACGCGGGCATAGAGCAGGCGCAGATAGTCGTAGATCTCGGTCACCGTGCCGACGGTCGAGCGGGGGTTGCGCGAGGTGGTCTTCTGCTCGATCGAGATGGCCGGCGACAGCCCGTCGATGGAGTCGACGTCCGGCTTCTGCATCAGCTCGAGGAACTGGCGCGCATAGGCCGAGAGCGATTCCACGTAGCGGCGCTGCCCCTCGGCATAGATGGTGTCGAAGGCGAGCGAGGACTTGCCCGATCCCGACAGGCCGGTGATGACCACGAGCCGGTCGCGCGGCAGGTCGAGATCGATGTTCTTCAGATTGTGCTCGCGGGCGCCACGGATCGAGATCAGCCCGGTGCCAATGCGGTTGCTCATGCGTCGGGTTCGGTCGGACGGAGATAGGGGAGGATGAGGGCGGATCATATAGCGTCGGCTCGGGCCAAAGCGACTCCCATGAGGGGTGGCGCGGCCGTGACGCGGATTTTCGGCCCCGTGGGGTTCGTCCCGGCGGCCGGCGCTGGCCAGAATCGGGCGTGACGGCTCCTGTCGGCTTGCCGTAGAGTCGCAACCCTATGACAGCGGGCGCTCCAGGGCGCCTTTTCCGGGAAGAACGCAAAGAAAGGACATGATCGGATGGCGGGCTCGGTCAACAAGGTCATTCTCATCGGCAATCTGGGGCGCGATCCGGAGATCCGCTCGACCCAGGACGGGACGCGCGTGGCCAATCTCTCGGTCGCGACCTCGGAGAGCTGGCGCGACAAGGCGTCGGGCGAGCGGCGCGAGCGCACCGAGTGGCACCGCGTCGTGATCTTCAACGAGCGGTTGGTGGAGCTCGCCGAGAAATATCTGCGCAAGGGCTCCAAGATCTATCTCGAGGGGCAGCTCCAGACCCGCAAATGGACCGACCAGAGCGGCCAGGAGCGCTACACCACCGAGGTGGTGCTGCAGCGCTTCCGGGGCGAGCTCACCATGCTCGACGGGCGGGGCGGCGCCGGCGAGGCCGCACCGTCGGAGGCCGAGGAGATGGGTGGGGGCGGCTATGGCGGCGGCGGGCGGTCTCAGCCCGCGACCCGCGCGCCCGCCGGCGATCTCGACGACGATATCCCGTTCTGAGAACGAGCGGCCGCTTCAGGGGCGGCCGGCTTTTTCCAAGAAAACACAGCCGGCCAACGGCGCGACATCAAACCCGCAAGGGACCCCAGGGAGGAGACGAAGGCCATGGACGGACAGAAATTTGCCCACCACCTCTTGAAAGGCGAGCTCAGCCGGCGCGAGCTCCATGCAGGGCTCGCCCGCATGGGCCTCGGCATCGCCGCGCTGACCTCGCTGCCGCGGCTGGCGAACGCGGCGCCCAAGCTGGTCGTCTACGAATGGGCCGGCTACGACGTGCCGGAGCTGCACCCGGCCTATGTGAAGAAATATGGCGGCAATCCCGACTTCCCGCTCTTCGCCAGCGAGGAGGAGGCCTTGCAGAAGGTGCTGAGCGGCTTCCAGGTCGATGTCATCCATCCCTGCAGCTACAACGTGCAACGCTGGCGCGACGCCAAGATCATCCAGCCGATCGACGTCGGCCGCCTCACCAACTACCCCGACATCTGGCCGAAATTCCAGACCATCGCGAAGACGGAATTCGAGGGCAAGAAGTGGTTCGTGCCCTTCGATTGCGGCAATTCCTCGATCCTCTATCGCACCGATCTGGTCGACCCCGAAGACGTGAAGGAGCCCTCCTGGGACTTGCTCTTCAACGAGAAATACAAGGGCCGGCTCGCGATGTACAACACCGACACGACGCTGATCGAGATCGCGGCGCGCGTGCTGGGCTTCAAGAACTACAACAGCCTTTCGGACGAGCAGCTGGCCCAGGTGAAGCCCATGCTGCAGAAGCAGCGCGAGGTCCTGCGCTTCTATTGGGACGACGTCTCGCAGATCGAGCAGGCCTTGGCCTCTGGCGAGCTGGTGGCGGCCTATGCCTGGAACGGCTCGGTCAAGTCGCTCAAGGACCAGGGGGTGCCGGTGGCCTATATGGTGCCCAAGGAAGGCATCCTGACCTGGGTCTGCGGCCTGGTCCGCAGCGCCAATCCGGGCGGGGACGAGCAGGCCGCCTACGACTTCATCGACGCGATGATCGCGCCGGAGGCGGGCGAGTTCCTGATCACCCAGCAGGGCTACGGCCATTCCAACCGCAAGACATACGACCGCATCCCCAAGGACGTGCTGGCCAATCTGGGCTTCGACAACCCGGAGGAAAAGTTCGCGCGCGCGGACGTGTCGGACGAGGCCGAGGAGCCCTATCGCTCGAAATACATCCAGCTCGTCAACGAGATCAAAGCGGGCGTGAACTGAGCCCGGGAGCGCTGCCCGTTTCCGGGTTGGGGCGTGCACATATCTTCTTGTCGTCCCGGAAGCCGGTTTGCCCGAAATCTTCGATTTCGTAGGCAAACCGAGCTATCCGGGACCCATCCCGACGCCGAGCTCGATGTCGCCCTGGGTCCCAGATCGCAAGGCTCGCAACCCCAAAGCCCTGGCGGGCCTTGGGCTCGCCCAGCGTCTGGGACGACGAATGGAGGAGCCTTGTGCACACCCATCGGCGGCCTTTTCAAAGGGGCCATCGGCGGGTCTTTTTTCGACTGGGTCCGGGGCGGTTTGCAGGCCCTTCCCGAACCCCCATTGGCGTTGTTCGCAGGTGCGAAATCTGCTACAAATCAGGTGCCAGACTCGGGCTTCGAAGCCCTCATATAACGCATTGATTTTTCAGGCCAATATCCGTTGACCCAACCGCCCGGTCCCGCGCCGCTCGACATCACGCCCGTGACGATCGAGGAGGAGATGAAACGCTCCTACCTCGATTACGCCATGAGCGTGATCGTGGCGCGCGCGCTGCCCGATGTGCGCGACGGCCTGAAGCCGGTGCACCGGCGCATCCTCTTCGCCATGAAGCAGGGCGGCTACGACTGGAACCGGCCGTTCCGCAAGTCGGCGCGCATTGTCGGCGACGTCATGGGCCAGTACCACCCGCACGGCGACGCGGCGATCTACGACGCGATGGTGCGCATGGCGCAGGACTTCTCCATGCGCCTGCCGCTCATCGACGGGCAGGGCAATTTCGGCTCGATGGACGGCGACCCGCCGGCGGCCATGCGCTACACCGAGGCGCGGCTGTCGCGCGCGGCCGCGGCCCTGCTCGACGATATCGACAAGGAAACGGTGCCGTTCCAGCCGAACTATGACGGCTCGGTCCAGGAGCCGCAGGTCCTGCCGGCACGCTTCCCGAACCTGCTCATCAACGGTGCGGGCGGCATCGCCGTCGGCATGGCGACCAACATCCCCACCCACAATCTGGGCGAGGTGGTGGATGGCTGCGTCGCCTATATCGACAATCCCGACATCTCGATCGACGAGCTGATGCGCCATGTGCCGGGCCCGGACTTCCCGACCGGCGGCGTGATCCTCGGCAAGTCGGGGATCCGCGAGGCGTTTCATTTCGGCCGCGGCTCGATCCCGATCCGGGCCCGCTCCCATGTCGAGGAGCTCCGCAAGGACCGCGAGGCCATTGTCGTCACCGAGATCCCCTACCAGGTCAACAAGGCGCGCCTCTTGGAGCGCATCGCGGAGTGCGTGCGCGAGAAGATCATCGAGGGCATCGCCGATCTGCGCGACGAGAGCGACCGCGATGGCGTGCGGGTGGTAATCGAGCTCAAGCGCGACGCCATGGCCGAGGTGGTGCTGAACCAGCTCTACCGCCACACGCCGCTGCAGACCAGCTTCGGCGTGAACATGCTGGCGCTGAATGGCGGGCGGCCCGAGCTTCTCAATCTCAAGCAGGTGATCGCCGCCTTCGTGACCTTCCGCGAGGAGGTCATCACCAAACGCACGATCTTCGAGCTGAGGAAGACGCGCGAGCGCGCCCATATCCTGGTCGGTCTCGCCATCGCCGTCGCCAATATCGACCCCGTGATCGAGCTGATCCGCAAGGCGCCCGATCCGCAAGCCGCGCGCGAGGCGCTGTTGGCGCGCGCCTGGCCGGCGCGCGAGATCGAGCCGATGATCAAGTTCATCGACGAGCCGGGCCATGTCGTGGCGGAGGACGGAACCTATCGGTTGTCCGAGGAGCAGGCCAAGGCCATTCTCGATCTGCGCCTGCAGCGCCTGACCGGCCTCGAGCGCGACAAGATCGCCGAGGAGATCCGGTCGCTGGCCGCGGCCATCACCGACTATCTCGAGATCCTGGGCTCGCGCCCGCGCCGGCTTACGATCCTGCGCACCGAGCTCAACGAGATGAAGGAGCAGTTCGCGACACCGCGCCGCACCACGCTCGAGGCGATGGAGTTCGAGCAGGATGTCGAGGACCTGATCCAGCGCGAGGACATGGTCGTCACCGTCACGCATGGCGGCTACATCAAGCGCGTGCCGCTCTCGGCCTTCCGCGCGCAGCGGCGCGGCGGCAAGGGCCGCGCCGCCATGTCGACCCGCGAGGAGGATTTCGTCAGCCAGCTGTTCGTGGCCGACACCCACACGCCCATGCTGTTCTTCTCCACGAGCGGCATGGTCTACAAGACCAAGGTCTACAAGCTGCCGCTGGGTACGCCGCAGGCGCGCGGGCGCGCGCTGGTCAATTTGCTGCCGCTCAAGGAAGGCGAGACCATCTCGACCGTGATGCCGCTGCCCGAGGACGAAAGCGCCTGGGACAGCATGTTCGTCATGTTCGCGACCGCGAGCGGCGACGTGCGGCGCAACCGTCTTTCGGACTTCACCAACGTGATGGCCAACGGCAAGATCGCCATGAGGCTCGAAGAGCCGGGCGATCGGCTGATCGGCGTGCAGACCTGCAGCGAGAGCGACGACGTGCTGCTGGCCGCGCGCGGCGGGCGCTCCATCCGCTTCCCGGTCTCCGACGTACGCGTATTCTCGAGCCGCACCTCGACCGGCGTGCGCGGCATCAAGCTCGGGCCGGGCGACCGGGTCGTCTCGATGTCGATCCTCGCCCATGTGGAGGCCGAAACCGCCGAGCGCGACGCCTATATCCGCTGGGCCAATGCGCGCCGGCGCGAGGCCGGCGCCGCCGAGGCGGAGGCGCCGGAGGAGGGCGAGACGCCCTCAGGCGCGACCGAGGCGGGTGCCGCCGAGACGATCGAGCTTGCGCCCGAGCGGCTGCGCGCGCTGGAGGCGGCCGAGGAGTTCATCCTCACCATCACCGAGAAGGGCTACGGCAAGCGCAGCTCGGCCTACGAATACCGCATCACCGGGCGCGGCGGGCAGGGCATCGTCAACATCGCCGTCTCCGAGCGCAACGGGCCGGTGGTGGCCTCCTTCGCGGTCGCGCATGGCGACCAGATCATGCTGGTGACCGACCGCGGTCAGCTGATCCGCTGCCCGGTCGGCGACATCCGTATCGCGGGGCGCAACACGCAGGGCGTGATCGTGTTCAAGGTGGCCGAAGGCGAGCGCGTGGTGTCGGTCACGCGGCTGAGCGAGCTGGGCGAGGGCCCCGACAACGGCGAGGCGGTCGCGACGGGCGCCAACGGGGCCGACGAGGATGCCGGCGGGGATGGAGACGAGGCGGCGAGGGAAAGCTAGGCGCATTCCGATCGAGTGGAACATCCCTCGTCGCCCCCCACGAAAGCTGGGGCCCACGGCCGGCGCTCGTCACTGGCCTCGGGGTTCCCGCTTGCGCGGGAACGACGACAAGTATTGATTTCGACCGGGCGGAAGCTGCTTTGGCGGGCGCGCCGCTGCGGCGCGACGGAAAGAGAGAGGCCCATGCCCAAGACCAGGATTGCGATCTATCCGGGCACCTTCGACCCGATCACCAACGGCCATCTCGACATCATCCGCCGCGCCGCGCGCCTGGCGGACCGGCTGGTGATCGGCGTGTCGGTCAATGCGGGCAAGGGCCCGCTGCTGTCGCTGACCGAGCGGGTCAAGCTGGTCGAAGGCGAGATCCGCGCGCTCGACAACGGCGTGCCCAAATATGTCGAGGTGCAGCCCTTCGACTGCCTGCTGATGGAGTTCGCCGAGCGGGTGGGCGCCAGCATGATCATCCGGGGCCTGCGCGCCGTCTCCGACTTCGAATACGAATTCCAGATGGCCGGCATGAACGCGCGCCTCAACCCCGAGATCGAGACCGTGTTCCTGATGGCGTCGGACCGCCACCAGTTCATCTCCTCGCGCTTCGTCAAGGAGATCGGTCGCTTCGGCGGCGACATCCGCCATTTCGTGAGCCCGCGCGTGGCGGACTATCTGGAGAAGAAGCTGGGCTTCGGCAATGCCAGGCGCGCGAGAGCCGCCAAGCGGGGCGGGGTGGCCAAGCGCGGTGCCGCCGGACGGGCTGAGGCCGGCAGGGCCGCGACCGGCAAGGCGGCCAAGCCCAGGCCGGCCGGCGTCGCGGCACCCCGCCGCTAGCCGCGGCGCGGGCGGCGGCTCGCGGGGCGCGGGCCGGAGAGGCCTTTGCCGAGGCGGCTCGAGGCGAGCGTCCTTGCCATCCTTCCGCCTCTGGGCTAGACCGACGCCGTCTCGGGGCGCGGCTTTGCTGGCCCCGAAGACGCCTTCCCCAGGCGAGCCCGTAGCTCAGTCGGTAGAGCACTTGACTTTTAATCAGTCAATCTAGAGCCAAGTTTTCATTTCAAATCAGCATGATGACATTTTGGCGGGGCTTCGCTGGCAGCACATTGGCACCAACCTTTCGGTGCCAGTCCTTCAGTGTTGAGGTTCGGCGCTGGAACAGGTAGGAAGACCCGCCGATTGGTGAGAGCCCGTAGCTCAGTTGGTAGAGCACTTGACTTCGGTATGGAGTGCGCCGGCCGAAAGGCTGGACGTAGAAGGCGTCAAAGTCGGGGAACCCCTCCGCGTCGCGGCGAGGGCGATCCCGAGCCAAACCCCGGCCTAGGTTGGGGAAGGTGTAGAGACTGGACGGCGCCCGCCTACAGGCCCTCGGGGCCCACGGCGAAGGGACAGTCCGGGCCACGAACTCCGCTCCCTGGCGGAGGCGGCGAAAGCCGAAGTGGTGGAGTTAATCAAGTGGTCCCGGGTTCGAATCCCGGCGGGCTCACCAATACAAGGCGTCCTCGCCGCTGCGAACGTCAACCTCGGTGGCCGGCCATTCTTCGCTTAAATTCTTGGATCTCGGCCAGCAGCGCCTTGCTCTCAGCGGCCATCGCGTCGGCATGGGCGAGGTACGGGCCTAGAATCGATCCCACGTCTGCAGGTTTGCAATCCTTTGGCAACGTCGAATCGATCGGCGTATCTCCGACCCCTTTTTGAAACCGGCAGAGATGCACATACGCAGCCTCGATCGCGCTTCGCGCATGACCGCTATCCGCAAACTTCCATGCAATTAGTAGAGCAGTTTTCATGACTGGCTTCGGTAGCGGGAGCCTGGATTCATCCAAGATCGCGCCCGGATGCGTCTGCATCAAATCGCCGAGCCTAGCGACAGCATCCAGTGCATTTTGCACAAGACGGCCGGCATCAACGTCAGTCATTGATCTAGAGCTACGACGCTTGAGCCACCCCAGCATGACGCCCTCCCACCACCTGAGCGCCGCGTCGATCAGCGAAAAGCCGATTTAATCTACCCGCAATGATTGCGGGCCACAATCTCCGATGTTTTGTGCGCTTTCGGCGTGGTTTGGGTGGCTAGCACCGCGACCGTAAAAATACGGGCCGGTCGCAGGGGGCGAGAAACCTACCGCAACCGGCGCCCTTCGGCCTCGATCGCGCAGGCGAATCGCGCTTGGAGGGCGCCAGCCAGTCGGCGGAGCGCGGCTTTGCGAACATCCGTCGCCACGGCCGGGCTATTCACGATCTCGCCGAGAATATCGTCCATGGGCCGCTCGGGGTTGGTAGCGACCAACGCCTTGACGTGACCCTCAAGCGCGTGCGTGACGGCGCTGGTCCCGCGGTAGCCTTTCGGCCGACCGGCGCACTTGCGCGGCTCGCCGAATTTGGCTTCGGCGGGCAGGCTCGAGGATAGCCGGCCCATCATCGCTTGACCGAGGCGGTACAGCGCCGCCAAGCGCACCGGCACGCTCGCGGCGGCGTCGGCCTGGATCTCTGAGAGGATGGTCTCGACATCGCGTCCAGGCGTGGCCGCGAGCCTCGCGGTGATAGTGGCGGCGAGCTCGCGCGTAGCCGCATGGGATGACTTGCTACCCTTCGGCCGGCCGGCCTTTCGGCGCCCGCCGCCAAGGCTATCGACGGCGTGGTCGATCATGAATGACTCACTCCCTTGCAGCATCCTCGAGCCCCAGCCGGGCCAGATCGGGGAAATGCTGCATCCAATTCGACTGATCCGCCGTCATGAAGGGCGGAGGCTTGAGGCCGAACCCGCGCAGCTTGTACCGCAGGCAGGGATCGAGCGCGTTCCAGGCCGCGAAGATCACGTCGCCGGAACCCCGAGGCGGCCACGCCCGGCAAAACTCGTTCTTCGCGTCCCGGGCGGCGGCCAGGGCTGCGGCGGCATCGTCAACCGCCTTTTCGGCCTTGCGGACGGCGGCCATCATCTTCTTATGCGCGGCTGCCGCTTCGGCCTTGCGCTTCGCTTCCGTCTGCTCTGCGGTTTCACGATCCTGCCGATCAGCCCGTGTCGCGGCCTCCTCGCGGGCGGCCTTCAGGTCGTCCAGGCGCTTTTGCGCCTTCTCGAGCTCGGCGCTGGCCGTCTGCAGTCGCTTCTGCGCCGCAACGTTGTCCTCGTCCTCGCTGGCCTCGAAAGCCGCGGTTCGCCGCTTCGCCTCGGCAATCGCCACCGTCTGTTCGGCCTGCGTGATTCGATTGTCCAGTGTCTCGATCATCTTCCGGTAATCCTTCGTCAGGGTTGCGATCGCGGTTGTCGCCATCGCGGCCACCGCTTCGGTTGTCGCCGTCGTCTGGCGACCGACCCGTTGCAGGAAATCCGTGGCCCAGCTCATCGCGTGACCCCCAGGGCCTTCAGCTTCGCGTCCATCGCCTGCTTCAGGATGTCCGGGTAGACCATAAGCATTTGAGTTCGCGCGGTTTCCCGCGTGTTGTCGATGACGCGCGTGATGGTCTCGGTGCGGGCGAAGGCGGGGATCTGGCCCCAGCCGGGCGAGCGGACCAGGTTGTCCAGCATGAATTTGGTCAGCCGGCCGGCAATCCGCTGGTAGTCGTCGTACTGCTTGTCGGTCAGATCGACACCGCGGATTTTGCGGTCGAGCTTCGACGGCCAGATACCCAGCGACAGCAGCTCTTGCGCGACCGGATCATGGGTAAGCCGGTTCGTATAGATCGGGCTGATTAGATCGGGGCCGGCGCTGCCGCCGAGCTCGATAGGCTCGCCCCAAATATCCCGCTTCGGCAGGAGCGTTTGAGAGAAGCCAGGAACCCGCGCCTTGATCGCATCAACGATCGTTCGCGCTTCGCGCAAATAGGGGTCCTCAGTCTGTGCGAGCTGGGCCACGCCAGTCGGGACCACGGTGGCGGCCAGGGTGCGCAGCCATTTGGCACCGTACCGCTCGGGGTCATTGATGGCTTCGATCAGTTCCGAGGTGCCCTTGAGCCAAGTCTTGTTGACGAGGTTGTTGGAGATGGACGCCACCACCAGGGCGCCAACATCTTCGGCCTCGGGGTCGCTCATCCGGCTGGCGATATCGTAGGCATCCGCCGCGACCCCGAGCAGGGTAGAGAAGGGGTCAAGGCGCGCGTAGGAATACCAAGTGTCGCCGATGCGCACCGAGTAGGGCTGCCAGCCGGTCGCATAGAGCAAGGCTCGCTGGCGCGGATCCTTCGGGCCGCTGCCGGTGATGAGCCCCTTGGCCGCGAGCGTGATAGCCGTGACGGCGATTCCTGTTCCCAGGATCACGCGAGCTTGCGCCGTGTCGCGGGCGACCGACCCATATTTGCCGGCCATCGTGTCGCGCAGCTCTTTCGAGAAGATGCCAAGCGGCGAGCGCGCCTGCGCGTACTTCAGCAGGTTGAACGGGGTGCGGACGAACGGCACCACGATCTTGACGAGCGGGTGAGAGTTGGCGAGACGCTGGACGGACTTGCCGAAATCGCCGAGCTCAGACTGAAAGGTCTGATACTGCGCCGTAGCCCGCGCCTTCTCGAGCATGTCATCGGTCGGATTCGCCACCAGATCGGCCACGCGCGCCGCCAGGGCATCGCCGGTCAGGCCCTCGGTCGCAGCCTGCCGGTAAGCCAGCGCGTTGATCTCCTGCCGTCTGCCGATCGCCTTGAAAAACTCGTCTTCGGCCATGAGGGCGCGGGTCGGGAGCCGAGCCACCTGCCCAACGGCGCCAGGGATGGCCTGGTATTTCTGCGCTTCGATCTTCGACAGCGCATCGCTTGGCATTTCGGTTTTGAACGCCCGCCAGGCGGCAATCGTGCCCTCCTGGGCGCCCTGCACGAACCCGAATAGGCGAGCGCGGGCCTCGCTGAGCAAGACGCGCTCCTCGGCGCCGCCGGCTGCCCGGCGCACACCGCCAATCACGGCAGCTAGGCCGGTTTCCGGCACCGACCACAGCGCGGTGAGCGTGTTGGAAATGATGTTGGTGACATGCGTTTTCGGCCCTGACAGGAGCGCGTTGATCCACGCCTCAATGAACATGTCGGAGGCTTTAGCCTTGCGCGCGTCCATCATGAATTTGGAGACTTGGGCCGGCGTGTCGAGCTCGGACACCATTCGGGCCATGGCCTCGATGCTCTGCCGGCCGCCCGCAGCTTCGAGGACTTTGCCGAGGTTGGCCGCGTCGCGCGCCTCGCCAGCCGTGATGCGGAACGCCGACAGCGCGCGGCCGGCTTCCGCCGTCAACCCGGCCACCTGCTCCTGGATCGTCTGATGACGCAATACCGCTTCCTGAAAGGCGAGCAAATCCGCGTCGCTCCCGCCGGCGGCCTTTGCTGCGAGATTCCGCACGTCCGTCGCCGATTGGACGAGCATCTTGCGCGCCGCGGTGATTTCTTCTGCATTGAACGCCTGTCCTATCTTGCGCGCGGCAAGCTGCTCCGGTGTCATGCCGAGTGCTTGAGCCATCTCCTCGGTCTGAGCCAATGGGATCGTGCCTCTGCGGGCGGTATCGAAGGGCCGCGGCTCGCCACCCGAAATGACGCTAGAGTTGGCGGCTTCTCGGATTACGTCCTTCACGTCCTCGGGCGCGGCGATGCGATCGAGGTTGATATTGCCGGCCCGATTGACAGCGCCCGTGCTCGGGGTCTGGAAAACGTCCTGCGGCATCTCGGGCCGCTTCGGGGTCTCCGGCGCCACCCGCTCGGCGATGGGCGCCGTCTCCGATGCCAACCGTTCCGTGGCGCTGGGGCCAGTCGCGCGTCGCAGCGGCCGCACGCCCGCGTAAACTGCTTCACCACCGCTCACAAATGCCAATGTGTCAGCCAGGGCAAGCGCGTCCCGCGTCATGCGGTTCTTAGCCGTCTCGGGCGTGAACCCTAGCGCCGTTGAAAGCGCGGGCACCTCGGCCGCCACCTGTCCAACAGCCGATGCCGCGCCAACGGTAGTTGCGCTCAGTCCACGAAGGAACACGTCTGCAGCCGCCGCTGTCGGGCGCAAGATCGCCTCGTTGAAGGTCTTGAGGACGCTGCCATATTGGTCGTTGAGATCGTTGAACACCCCGACCTCGCGCAACGATTTCTCCGCCTCGGGCGAGAGGCCGAGCGGCTGGACGCCCCAGCCGTCCTTGGCGCCCTGGCCGAAGGCATCGAGAATCCGGCCTACCGCCGTCGTCGAAAGGAACTGCTCGGTGGCGGCCTTCACCTCGTCGGCTGGCATGCCCTTACCCGCAGGGCCGATGAAGCGGGGCGTGATCGGCGGGCCGGCGTCAGGGGGCTCATCCTGGATAAGCACCGCCCCAGCCGGCAGCGGCTCATCAACAATGGGCTCGCCAGCGCCAAGCGGCGGAGGTTCGTCCTGGATAAGGACCGCGCCCGGCGGAAGGGGTTCGTCAACGATTGGCTCGCCAGCGCCAGGAGGCGGCGGCTCATCCTCAATCAGAACAGCACCGGCCGGCAGAGGCTCATCGACAGGACGGGGAACGCCAGCCATCTCACGGGCCCGTCAATGTCAGGGTCGGGCTGCCCGAGTAGTAGGGGCCATACTGCGCGTTTCGCTGATCCGTGATGCTCGGGCTGTCGGGCAGGAGGCTGTAGGCGTTATACGCGGTCACGCCCAGCTTGGTCGCCGCTGTCAAGCCACCGCCGATCATCGAGCTTCGCGCCTGCGAGCGGTAAAGCGCCGACTGGTTGCGGTAATCGTTGGCCTGCACCGCGCCCTGGTGGCGTATCGTGAGCGCGTCGAGCTCGGCGTTCATGGCGCTGGCTTCGAGGATGTCGAGGGGCGAGCTTTCGAGCGCGAGCCCCGAGGCGCCATAGTTGGCCCGGAGCTGGCCGATTTGCTGCCGAGATTGGATCCGCTGCCGGCGCTCGTTCTCGGCCGCCGCCTGCTGGGCGTAGGTCGCCTGCTGCTGCGCCACCTTGGCGTTGTAGCTGGCCGCCTGCGCCTGGGATGACGCCTGCGCGAGCGTACCAACCGCGCTCAAGACGCCGCTAGCGATCAGCAGGGCTAAAGGAGCGGTTGCCATCTTACATCACGTCTTGATGATGAAGTTGACGACGCTGCTGGGCTGCATGTTGTTGTGCGCGGCACCGGAACCCGCGCTGGCGCCCATGTTCGTGTTGGTTGTGGTCGTCGTGTTTTGGAAATTGGTGCCAGCCGCCAGATAACCAGTAGCCACCGCCGTCGCATTTGGCGGGCTACTGTGGACCTTCACACCGTGCGTATGGCTCGGCATCTCGTTCGTGGTGAGGACGTGCGTCTCCTCGCCGACCAACTGGCCCAACGAGCGCGCCGTGAGCCCGGCCCCCGTGCCAGCGCCGATCGGCGCGCGGCCCCTGAGATCGGGGATGTTGAAGGTGGTCGAGCCATCGCCAGCGCCGTATATCGTGCCGGTCACAGCGAACAACGAGGCGTAGGTCGTGCGGCTGATGGCTGCGCCATCGCAGAGTAGCCAGCCGCTCGGCGCCACGGCGCCTGCGTACATGCGGATTTCGCCCGTGATCGTGCTGCCCGAGGGCGCGGTCCAGGTGCCGTCGGCCTTGAGGAACTTGCCGGCGGCTGCATCGCCGGCCGCTGGCGCCGGGACCAATCCCTTGACGCCGCCCGCGCCGCTGTCGCCCGTGAAAGCGTTGAGCAATGCCGTCGCCTGCGCGCCGGTCAGGTCCTCGGGGTCGCCCGCGCCCGCCGTCGTCCGGCCCTTGATGGTGCCGGAGGCTACATTCGCCAGCTTGGCGTTGGTGATGCTGTCGTTGCCGATGCCGACCGTGACCGTGTTGGCCGCGGTGTCGTAGTCCCATGCCTGCGTCCAGTCGGTGCCGTCCGACTGCTTGACGATCAGGTGGCCGGCCGTGCTCGTGTCCACCCACAGGCGGCCGTTGACGTGGCCCGGGTCGCTTGCGGAAACCACAACGAGCGCGGACGTGTCGGCCGTGGGCGCCGTCGTCGCCACCGGATTGCCGCTGGCGTCGAAGCCCAGGACCTTGGAGGCGCGGGTGACGGAGCTCGGAATGTGCGAGTCGAGCGACGAGGCATCCGTCATCGGGAACTTGAGGCAGCGATCGACCCGCTCGTCCAGGCTTTGGATCAGCATGACCAGCCGGTCGAAGGCCGCCTCGAGCGTCTCGGCCGGCAGCTCGTCGTTGGGCACGAAATCGGTGCTCTGCGTCAGGCTCGGGCTGCGCCGGATGATGAGCGTCTTGCCGCTGGCCGGGGCCGCGGTCATCGTGACCGTGCCGCCAGCCGCGAGGCCGGCGCCGCTCACCGAGTAATCGGTGTCGAGTACCTGGGCGGTCTCGGCGCCCGTCGCGTTGTCACGCAGCGTGACCACCAGATCGGCATTGGCGAGGAAATAGTAGGGGAACGCGAAGGCCGTCGTGGAGCCGTCGCCCGCATATTCCTTACGGGAAGTCGTGTTCTGGATCGTCATTTGCGTGATTCCTTACGCCGGCGGCCACTTGGCCTGAAGGATGTATTCCTTGAAATACTGGATCGCCATCAGCACCTCGTGGCGCGTCATGCCGGTGGCCAGATCGACCGTCAGCTCCACGTTGTCGGCTGCGGTAGCGGAACCGACCGCCTCCGTGACCTGCGTGAGAGTCTCACCGCGAGAAACGCCAAAACGTCGAGTTGCCATACTTCATTTCCTCAGGTTAGGAAGGCGGCCACTTGGCGCCGCGCTTGTGGAGATGGGCGCGGGCCTGGCCGAAAATCAGATTGATAGTCGTGGGGTCATTGCCGGCACCGCTCGCCTCTAGAAATTCGATGATGCCGGGGCGCTTCGCTTCCAGATCGCGGACGAACTGTTGGGCCAGCGCCAGGTTGCGCGCGCAGTCGGCGCCCCAGGTCCGCTGCAGCATCGCCTCCGAGCTTCGGCGGCTGAGCTCGCGGGCGTTGTCGTCCATCTTCAGCCAGGCATCCGATACCTCGCCGATGCGCTTGGCGAGGCTCGAGCCGATATCTGGATCGAATCCAGCCGCGGCCAGCCAGGTGCGCGCCGTCGTGTCGAACTCTTGCGCCTGCTTGCCGTAGCCGCCGCTGTCGTCGGCGATTTGCGGCATTTGGTATTGGCTGGCCCGCTGGGCGAGCTCCTGCTCGCTCACCGGGGGCAGGAGGCCATCGCCGGCGGCGGGCTGCTCGGCGGACTGCACGCCATCGGCCTTGAGCATGGCGTCCGCCTGCTCGCGGGTCAGGCGGCCGTCTTGGACGGCCCATTCGACAAGTTGACGAGACTGAGCCGCGGTAAGACCGAGACCACCGGGGATGTCGCCCGGCTCCTGCGAGCCACCCACGGGAAGGAGCGAGCTTGTGGACGCAGGAGCCGGGGTCGCCGCCGGCGAGATGCCAGACGCCGGCGACGGAGGATTGGCAGGACCCGCCGCATCCGAAGCCGCGGGGCCAGGGAAGGGGCTGACTTTGATCTCGAAGCCACTCATGCGTCGTTCTTCTTGAGCGTGGCGAGCTCCAACTTGGCCTGCTGCAGTTGACCCTCGGCCCACTTCACCCGGTCTTTGGCCTCACGCTCCTCTTTCGCGCGCTGCGCTGCGAGCTCATCGACCAGCGCTTGATGCCGAGTCACGCAGCCAGGCTGGTCACCCCTGTAAGCCGAAACCACGGCATCCGTGACGTCGGTGATCTTGAGAACGAAACCGGTGTCGAACCGGCGGCCGAGATCGTGAAACGCTGCGACCAGATCGACGTCGATCGCTTCCAGCGATCCCAGCGCCTTCGTCGCTTCGCTCAGGGCCGCGATCGCCTTCGTGCGCCGGTCCAACACTTCCGTGACGTGCTGCCAGGCTTTGTTGCAGCGCTGCTGCACTTCCTTTGCGGCGGACAGCATGTCGCTAGCCGACAAGTATTCTCGGTACGCAGCCTTTGCCTTTTCCGGCAGCGCGGCCGCTTTCTGCAAAAGGGCATCGTCCAACTCGGTGGCGCTCATCGCCAGGAATCCTCCGCAAGGGGAAATCGGGTTCACACAATTATGGGCGGAGATTTGGGATTATTCAAGCCATGCGTGGCAATTCTATTTGGCGCGGCAAGTAAATGTTGCAAAAAACGCAACATTGCGTGCTAAGCCTCTAGAAAAAATTTTGTTATTGAACCTGCATTTACAGGGGGTGCCCGTGAGAAAGCGAGCAACGAAAATTTTTGAAACTGTTTGAAACCGTTTCCGGAGAAACATCACAAAAAAATCGCGCGAAGGGTCCCGTTCGTCGTATCACGCCGCGCCAAACGGCCCCCGCCCCCACCCACGCCCCGGTATCTGACACATTTGCTGGCATGCATCGGATGGGACCCATTTCCAGCTGCGCCGGGGCATCGGATGATCGCGGGCAAGAGGGTGGTGAGAACCGCCGTTGCGAGGGCGACTGTGGCCAGCTTGGTGCCACTGTGCTGCCAGCGGAAAGCGCCGATTGCGCCAGAGGCTTGGTCAGCCTGTGAAATCCTGCGCCGGGCCCGCTGATTTGAAATCAGCGAAGGTGCGAAATACGGCCAAAAAGAAAGGGCGCCATGGCTGGCGCCCTAGCTAGATGGGTTTCTGTGATTCCGGGCTTAGCAGCGCTCATCCGCCACGCGCCAAGCCTTTCTCTGCGAACCGTAGTAGCCGCCAAAGTCCAAGTGCAAGTCTGCCGGACCTTTCACGCCCAGGTCAGCCAACTCCTTCTCGAGCCGCTCTATCTCATTTGTCGCCGCGTCATTGCCCTCCCAATCGAAAGCCGCGTCGGTCTTAAACCATGTGGCGACGGCCGCCTGAAGCTTGGCGCCGAGCTTGGCGCGGCGGGCGTCGGCAACCAGATCGATACGCTTGGACATTGCAAGATCCCTCTCTTTGCACGCCCGACCGGCACGGCGCCAGGCCGGGAACAGCGCCATGATGGGGCGAGCGGAATCCCAGCGCAAGTAAAAAGTGCAAAAAAATGCAATAATAACAACGAGTTGTGAAAATCACAACGGCGCGGATGCTCGAACAAGAGTGGCCGGACTGCCGCTCTACTACAAAGCCGAGCTGGGATATTGTGTAAATACTGCGGAAATTGACGCGCCGCTGATGACAAACCGGGCCGGATGATATATTATAACAGTCCTAGACGCGCATGCGCGTTTCCGGTCGCTTTAGTATCAGCACTGCACATGAGCCAGGACCTCGAGGATTTTATAAGACGGGCACGGGAGCGATTCGAGGCGCTGGGCCGCGAGCCGTGGCGCATTGATGCTTTCTGTCGCCTCTATCGCGTCGGCAAATGGCGCCGAGCTCATCGCGTAATCGAGGGCCGAGTGTGTGCCGCGCGGTGTAAGAAAGGCGGGCGCTGCATCGCCACGCCGATTCGTGCTGGCGGGCGCTGCCGGCACCATGGGGGCCTCAGCACGGGGCCGCGGACCGTAGAAGGTCGAGCGAAGATCGCGGCCGCCCAGCGCCGCCGCTGGGCCAAATGGCAAGCCGAGCATGGCGCCGCCCGCTGAAGCGAGTCATTTGCCACCAGCCGAATTTATTTCCTGAAAATCCGGAATTTCCATTTCCGAATTTCAATCGGCGACCGGTTTGCGGGTATCAGCGGGTATCAGCGGGTATGATTCTGGTCAATGCGCGGGCTGATGGCTGTAATGATCCGTTTACAAAAATTAAAATCCCAAATTGAAAAATTTATGGCTGTTGCCATCTCTCACGAAACCGGCCGGGACCATACCCGCTGATACCCCTGATACCCGCAAGCCCTGCGCAAGCCCCATGACGACATGCTGCGGTGCTGATAAACTGACAACCCTCCAAGAGCCGCTCCGCCAGGGCGGCTCGATCGAGGGCTGGCAGCCGAGAAGGAGGGACGCACATGCGGGACGATGGCGGAAGGTTGACCCGCCGGAGCTTGCTACGAAGCTTAGCGGCCTTGGCCGCGGCGGGCGCTGTGGCGCCCATGGGCCCAACCCTGTTGAAGACGACCGTCCGCAACGCCGAAATGCATCCAGTCGGAACCATCGTGGCATTCTTCGACGGCAGACAACGGCATTACGCCATCTGCTCGAAATCCGGGTTGACGCTCTGTCTTGGCCAGGAATTTTCGCGCGAAGACTACCCCGATCTCTTCGCCGTGATCGGCACGGCCTACGGCGTCGGCGACAGCTCGGCCACCTTCAGGCTGCCAGACCTTAGAGCGCATCCGGGTGCGTGAACCGTTGGGCCACCGCAAGCCCTAAACCATCGTCAGACCCCATAGGGCCTGCTTCCCGTGGCTCTCGCGCGAGGCGATGATCTTTAGCCCGCACGCGATGCGCCCCTTGCGCCGGCCGAGCCATTTCCCAAATTCGCGGCTATCGGTGGCCAATGCGCCTTGGCGCCGGACGCCAGCGGCCGAGCGGATTGCCTCGAGCAGCGAGATGTCGCCTTTGCCGTCCATAGGAGAGGCAGCTTGCTCGGCGGCCTCGATAATGTCGCCTGCGGTCAACGGGCGATCAACGCCAACAATATCCCGCCATGCGGCGATGAGCTGCTGGATACCCGTGGTCTCGGGGTCGTCCTGGCGCGCCTTCTCGATGGTGTCGGCCGGGTCCGCGCGGCCAAGCCACACCAAGGCGCTGCGGACCAGCCGGGACCAGTCTTCGAAGCCGGCCAGCGGGCGCAATAGGCTCGGGCGCCCGGCGGTCAGGTAGGCCCGCGCGATGGTCAGGCAGGCTGCGACGTAGCGCCCGCGGTCGGCGAGCACCATCTCGACTGGATGCCTCCGATATTCCCGGAGCTCGGGCCGCTCGGCATTGGCGTCCAGATCGCAGACTAGGGCGCGCCGGACCATATCGCCGACGACGCGCAGATTGTTACCGGTGGCGAAGATGCACACCCGATTCTCGACGCGGACAATGGCCGATCGGCCCAGCGGCCGGATTTCGAGGAGAGATTGAGTGATATGCTGGCAAAGAGTCTCGCCTGACAAATCGCCGTTGAGGTTATCGATCGACACGATGGGGCGCCCGGCCAGCAGGGCGGCCTCAAGCCTTTTGGCCGTTTCTTCCTCGCTCTTACCGGCGGCGAGGGTCGGGCATCGCTGGCCGGTGGCGATGGCGGCCATCACGTCCCAAAGGTAGCTCTTGCCCGTGCCGGCGCTCGGCGCCCTGGCAGCGTGTAGAGGGGCGACCCGTAGCGCGCCGCGGACGACAGGAGTTATGAGCCCTGACAGCGCGACCGATCGGCTGGGGGGATCCGCGAAGGGAAATTCGACGAGAAGGTCGTCGAGCAGCGCAAGCGCGGTCTCGGCATCGGCCTTGGACGGCCGCGGGGGCAGCTCCGGCATGGCTGGCGGGTCCAGGAGCAGGAGCCTGGTTGCCGCGTCATAGCCGGGCTTGGAAAGCAGGCTGCCATCGGGTCGCAAGGTCGGAGTGGTGATGACGCCCGCAAGGTGGGGCGCGCGCCAGGCGCCATCGCGCGACAAGAGAATGGTCGCCACCTCCCGAGGCGGGTTCACCCAACGCCATTCCTTCTCGCGTCGCGCATAGCGCGCCCAGCCTGCCGCCTTGTCCAGCCAATCGAGCAGCGTCGGCTCGGTCACCGGCACCGTGCGCGCGGCCTTGGTCTTGCCGCCGTGCGCGGCGTCGATGTCATCCACGACAGGCCGAACCAGCTCACCCCCGCGCTGGTAAATCGGCATCCTCGCTTCGATCAGGACGCGCTCGGCCTCGTCTGCCAGCGCCGACAGGTCGCCGCCCTTGATCTTGATCGTAGGCTTGCCCTGTGGCTTCGCGGCATCCGCTTCGGTGAGTGGCTCGAACTCGGCTTCAGGAGCCTTTGATCCGATCGCTTCCCGCCCGTAGCGGTAGACATTGGCGACCTTGCCGGCGAGCTCGTCAGGATCCCATGGCGGCGAGCAACGCTCATTCCAATGCAGATCGAGAAGCATGAGCGCGCTTGCTTGCGAGCAACCCATATCCTTGAGGCGGCACGCCACCTTGTAAGTCGTTTCGTCGCCCCCCTGGCCCTCGATGGCAAGAGGCGCTTCCTGCTGCAGGTAGCGGGCGGCTCGCTGCAAAATGGCCGGCGAATCTATGGACTCGATGGCTGGCTGGGCAGCCTGCCGGGTCTTCTCCTGGGCGCGGCCGCAACGCTCCACCAGCCAAGACGGCGCGGGCCGAGGAGGCGGGCCCTCTACCACCTCATAGATGCCTTCGCCGATCGTGCTGCCCGCGCCCACGATGTAGCCGCCTCGAGAACGGATATCGAGCCCTGGCGCCAGGATGTTCGCGCCTTGCTTGATTGGCTCATCGACGCGATAGACGAGATGCAAGCCCCCGGTCGGTGTGCGCTGGGTGAAGGTCGGGGGCAGGTCCAAACCCTGCATTTCGAGGCGCAATATTTCGTCGCTGCCGTTCTTGGTGTTTTTGTTGTCAACATCGACCACCAGAAGGCCGTGGCTTGTCGAGATGCCGATATTGGCCTCGGGCGATTGCGTCCACCATGCCCGGATGCGCGCTTCCTCGCGCGTGGCCTGCGAGGAGAAGTCTTTGATCGCGGGCAGTTTGGAATCGGGGCGAAGCGGAAAGATGTGGAAGTCTTGGGCGGCCAAGTCGAGTGCCGATGCAATTTTCGACGACCCGACATGAGGCTTGATCGGAGATGCTGCGGTCATAGCCCGGCGCCCCTTTGAATCTCGCTAAGATCAATGCCGAGATCGGGTCCGCCGCGTCGTTCCGCAGCCTCGTAAGTCTCTCGGCACCATATCTCATCGCCGGCGCGAGTCTCGCCCAGCCAGACCGGACGACGGCTGAAACCCGCCTTGTGCCGCCGCACTACGACATACGGGGCGAAGTTGGGAGCGGGTCGGCCTTCTTCGAGAAAGCTGCACATCTCGCCGCGACCGGGCGGCCGGACGCGATGAAAACGATCCGGGTGGCGCATGAACCAGTCGCAGTCTGTCAAGGCGATCGGATCGACCAGGAAAGCGAACCTCGCGTGGATGATGTAGATATCCCATGTCGCTTCGTCGGCGTCGGCCGGCGGCAGCGTGGGAAGTGGGATCGGGAAAGGTTTCATTCGTCGCCTCATCACTTGGCGCCGGCGTTGCCGGCCATCATCCGTTGGCTCGATCGCAGCGCCAGCCATGCGACAACCTCGGATTCGCGCCACAGGCGCCGTCCGTTCACGATGGACGCTGGCTTGGGGAAGCGGCGTGTTTTGATCCACCGGAAAATGGTTGAGGGGTCGACGTTGCCGCACATCCGGCGAACCTGGCGGCTGCGCAGCAGCGGATCTTGTACCGAAGCCGGCGGCTGCCGGTTGTCAGTCAGAATGGTGTTGATCGAATTCACGGGTACATCTCCGTATCAGGACCGCGGCCGATCGGGAGCGCGAGAGCGGAGGTGAGGGGATACGCCCCAGCGCTACCGACCGGACGCTGGCGCGTCTCGTCGTATTGCTGGGGGCCTCGGCGGTGCGGGTTAGGGCTCTGTCCCTGGGTCGGAGCCCACTCAGCTCCGGTTAAAGGGCGCTGCTATCGCAGCGATGCCGCCCGCACAGGCAAATGCCCGCCTTGAGTGGTCCTTTTACAATGATAGTATCGGCGGGCGTTTGCAATGGCTTTCACGGGCATGCAATAGCAATACTATAATAATTTATACCCACGCTAACCCACTATGACTAATTATTGCCGAGGAAGCGCTTTCGGCTGCATCATCTCCGTCAGCACGTCGGCCGTCTTCTCGGCCGCCTCGGCGCCAAGGTCCTCGAGAAGCCATGCATAGCGTTTGGCCGTGGTGCCGGAGGTGTGGCCCAGGAGCTCGCCGATCTGATCGAGCGTGTACCCGGCGCGCAGCGCCGCCGAGGCGAAGGTCCGGCGCAGATCGTAAAGCCGCAGATCGGGGCAGCCGGCTTCCCTGCGAATCTTCCGCCAGAGGCTCCGGGGCGACTTGATGCCGGTCAGGCTGTCGGCCGTGCCCACCTTCTCGATCAGGGTCATGACCCGCGAGGGGAGGTAGATCACCCGCGGCGCTGTAGTGCGGTCGGTTTTGTGTTCGAGCAGGACTAGCCGGTTGCCGTCCAGATGCTTGCGGCCGGCGCGGGCGATTTCATCCGGCCGGGCCCCCGTCAGAATCAGCAGGTAGATGAACAGCACGGCCTCGGAGCGTTCTGCCTCGTACTTCGCCAGAAGGTCCGCGATCACCGGCGCCTCGATGCTGCGCATGTAGCGCCGGCGCTTGCGCTCGGGGTATCGCTGCACCAGCCGGCAGGGATTGGACCGCTCGGGGCGCGTCCGCCAGGCTTCGGCGAGATTGAACATGCGGGAGGCGAGGGCAAGCGTTCGGTTGGCCTGGTATGGCGTCTTGGCCATGGCCCGGTGCATCTCCTCTACATCCTCGCGCGTGATGTCCTCGGCCAAGCGGCGGCCCCAACGCGGCCGGAGGTGGACCTTTAGGGTCAATTCGTCGTTGGCGATCGACGACGGTTTTTTCCGATCCTTGGGGTCGGTTCGGATGTGCTTGAGGTAGCGATCGGCGAGCTCGTTAAACGTCAGGGCAACGCGCCGGCGGCCCCGCTCGGCAACCGGATCCTCGCCACGGGCCACGGCCTTGAGCATGTCCCCGGCGATCTGCCGGGCCTCGGCGAGCGTGACCGTTCCCAGGTCGCCGATCTTGGGGCGGCGCTGGCGGCGGCCGTCCTTGGTCCGGTACTGCAGGTAGAAGGTCTTTTTGCTGGGGAAGGCGCGGAGGTGGAGGCCGGATACCCGGTCGTCCCACAAGATGTCACCCGGTTTCGTGGCGGCAATCGCGGTGTTGTTCATGGCGTCCCCGCTGGCAGCACATTGGCAGCAAACCCCGTTTGGTCACCGTGGGCGGGCGTGGGCTATAGGCCCAGGATTTCCGCGGGGTTGCGGCCTTTCGTGGGTCAGCGTGGGTATATAGCAACAGGCTTTTAATCAAGTGGTCCCGGGTTCGAATCCCGGCGGGCTCACCACCGAAATGCGCAGCTTTGCCGATAGCACTCCCTATCGAGAGCGAGGCTGCGCTGCGGCTCGCCCTCGTTCCGACCTCCGAAACAAGCTCGCCACTCGGACGAGGGGCTGCACGCCAGCGCCCACATTGAGTTGTGCGTCTGCCGAGCCGGATCTCGGTGCGGCTGAGACACCGCCCGGAATCAGGGAGTGATGTGATGCTGGCGCCCCTTGTTTCACAGTGTAATTTCGCATTTACTAATTCGCGCAGAGATTGTTGTCCGCGAGTCCGTCCAATCAGTCGATGGGATGTCGTTGCGATGGCATCGAAACGAACAAAGGCGCGAGATCGCCAGTCTGGGGAAATCACCCAGCCGCCAGACCTATTGCCACCTTTGGCCCAGTCTCCGCCGACGGCCGGTCAGGACCTGGCAAGCGCGGTAGTCGGAAGCTTCGTCCGCGCCAGCGGCGTTCGCAGCACGGACGTGGCCCATCACAACATCCGGGTGGGTCGAATGACGAAAATTGTCGGGGAAGCGCTGGGGTTGTCTCGAGACGCCTTGGCTTGGCTTCCGGACGCGTGTGCGATCCACGACATCGGCAAGCTCGGCATACCGGACGCGGTGCTCAACAAGCCGGGCACGCTCACCGCAGCCGAATGGGCGGCCGTGCAGGCACACTGCACGATCGGGCACGACATCCTGCGAAACGCCAAGCACCCGCTGCTCGACACGGCGGCAGAGGTCGCGCTCTACCACCACGAACATTTCGACGGTTCGGGCTATCCGCGGGGCCTCGCCGGCACCCAGATCCCCATGGAGGCGCGGCTCGTGGCAATATGCGACGCCTACGATGCCATGCGGGAAGATCGCCCCTATCGCCCCGGCTTCAGCCATAGTTCGGCCGTGCGGGTGATCCTTCACGGCGACCATCGCACGAAGCCGTCGCATTTCGATCCCGCGGTTCTTTCGGCTTTTGCCGGGGTTGCTGCAGCCATCGAAAGGACTTTCAGCGCGAACCCACAGATGTAGGTCGGGATAGGCGTCGTTCGCGCTTTTCTTGCGCGTAGCGCATCTCGGCGACTTACTCGGCGACGGATCAACTAGGCGCGCTCGATCAATGTCAGCGTGCCGTCGGATTGCGGTACGTATTCCCGGTTTCCGAGTAATCCGGGCTCCAGTGGCCGCAGGGCCCATGGGTTATGTACGGTCAGCGGAGGACCTTCATTTGCGAAGTACGTCACGGCACTGACCGACTTATGCTGACCCGACGTCCATGCGCCATTGGGGCCGAAGCAGAAATAGCCATTGTGGAAATCGTTCGGGTCGAAGACGTACTGGCGATCTCCGAACAGCGCCGACAACAAGAGCGCATCATTGGCGACGAACAGATCGTCGTGATAGATGAAAACGACCGCGGGGGCCTCCCGTACAGACAAAGCGCGTTTGAGTTGCTTGTTGGCTGTCTTGATGGCCGCCCTTATGCGCTCCTCGGTTCTGACACGTCTTGCACCTTCGGCCGGTCCTGCCCCGCCGATGTGGAACGGCTTGCCGTCGGGAAAGATCCTGAGTGCGAGCCGGAAAGCTCCCTCCGTCGCAATCTCGTGAAAAGGCACAGTTCGATCGGCAACGGCCTCGTCATTCAGGAGGACGTCTTGAATGAAGGGATTGGGTTCGAGGCCCAAGGGATACCCGTACGATCCGCTATTCGATTTCCGGCAGACAAACAGGACACGGCCCGATTCAATTGCGACCATGAAATGGACGATAGATGAGCCGTCGGGATCGTCAGGCAGGATGATGCAGATTTCGTTGGCAGCCTCAGCCTCGGGTGATTGCAGTGCCTGCCGGGCGAGCGCCAAGACTGCTTTAGCGTCCTGCGTTGTTGCTGTCTTGGCCACCTGGGCATAACCTCTGCCCGTCCCGATGTTCGGGTCAGCCTTGGTGCGCAGGTACTCGAAGATCCGGAACAGGTGGTCGTCATCGGCCAGACCGGTCCGCGTCTTCACCTCGACCCACAGGTCGCTGGGCCCGTGGCAGAATACATCGGGTCGAAGGCCGGGGCCGAGCCAGGACAGATCGAGATCGCAGGTGAACCCGCGGCCGGTCAGGAAGTTTGCGGCGATCTGGTTATAGTGCTCACTCATGCGCCATCACACCAAGAATGCCGGTTTGCGCAATCTTCTTCCGCTCAAGCGAAGAAAGCACCCGCCGCCTGATTCCTCATAAGGGGTCGCGGGTTTGACCCTCGCCGGGCCCACTAACCGCATCTAACCCTCGAGCGCGGCCTCCCAGAGTTTGCCACAGATATAGCTGGATGTGCCGACGAGTGCTGACGCAGGAACGATCAGACCGGGCACCGGCAACGCACCAATCGCCACGCCAATGTCAAAGAGTCCCGCAGCTAGGCCGGCCGCGGCTGCAGCAACCTTCAGGGCGGTATTCGCGGAGACTGCACCTTTAATCTCCCACCTCCGAAATCGCTTGCTTCTTGAGCGGAGCAAAGCTCGGCGGCCGTCCCATGACGTAGAATCGCGTTTCAAAATCCTCCGAGTCTTTTCCGGCGTTCCACTCATCAGGCGATCCAGTTGTTCGGCTGGCACGCCATAGTGCTGAAGCAGTAAGCGCTCTTGTGCTGTCGCAAGTGAGTCCTCTTTCTGGCCGCTCGCCATTGCGAAGAACACCGTATGCTGGGTGACTGCACCGCTGTACTTGTCGGCGGAATCCAGAACAGTTTCGACAGACTGAGCGTAAAGCTTGCTCTGCGCCTTGAGCGAATTTCGAATCTTTTCCTGATCCGCCGCGCTTAGGCCTCCGCTCTCCGCAAGATGCAAGTTCGATCCGTACATCAAGACGAAATTGATGGCTTGGCGGATCTCGTCGAATTTGGCGTTGCCACCAATGCTATCGTATATGCGCTGGAGGCCGTCCCTTTGTTCTCTTGTCAGATCGTCCGCTTGAGCTCGCGCTAGCGTCGGTGACGTTGCAATGAGGCAAACAGCCAGCGCCGATATTTTCGCGAATCTCATGTTTTCACCCATTATGTGTGCCAGATTATTCTGGTTCTGCCGCCATCATCTCGACATCGCCCGCCCGCAGGCCTAGCGTGACGAGGCCAGCCCAACCCGACGATACGAAGGGAGGGGACCATGCCCTACTATCTGCTGCAATGGGCGTTCAAGGATCCGCAGATAAAGGCATTGCTGGAGCACCCGCAGGACCGGGAGCCCGAGGCGCGAAAGGTGATCGAAGGCTGCGGCGGCAAGCTGCACGGCTACTTCTTCGCCTTCGGCGAATATGACGGCATCGCGGTCTGCGAATTTCCCGACAACGAGAGCGTCACGGCCCTGGGCCTGACGGTGGCGGCCACGGGCGCCTTCTCGAAATGGGAGACGCGCGTGCTGATGACCTCGAAAGAGGCGCAACGCGCCATGGAAAAGGCCAAGGCGGCCAAGACCGGCTACAAGCCGCCGGCCGGATGAAGACGGCCGGATGAGAATGGACTCGATCTCGCATCGATCGGGGCGACGTTCGCTGGCCGTCGCCCCATGGTCGCCGCCTTCGGCATGTCCGGTCGTGGCGTCACCAAAAACGTCGCCCGCCGACGCTTCTGCCGGCGGGCGACGCGTCATGAGCGGCAATTGACGGATCTCTTGCTGCTATCGTCCGTCACGCATGGGCGTGCGGACGCGGCCGAGCCTCGATGATCGCCCAGACCGCCGCGGCCACGATGAGGACGCCCAGAACCATCTGCGTCCACAACGCCAGACCCGCCGTGACCCCGAGCACCCCCGGCGACAGCGCCACCCATCCACCGAGGGGCAGGTTGAGCCATTCCCACTCCTTCCAGTGCGCAAACTCGAGAAGAGCGGCAATGGACACGGCACCGATGATCACCGCGCTGATCCAGGCGTTCCAGGCCAGGTTCATCTCCGCGGTGTCCTTCAGCACCCAGGGCGAGATGAAGAGGGCGGCCGCCAGGATCACGCTCAGCCAGTCCGCCAACTGCTTGGCTTCCATCTTGTTCGCCATGACTGATCTCCCTTGCTGAAGACCAACCAAGTGAACGGCCCCTGATCAGGGGGCTATGATTGGAATCTAGGCAATCGCGAGCAACCATCAAGATGAGGATGCGGAATCGCCGAAACAAAAAATATTCGGCAAAACAATATGTTGTTGCCGCTCTGCTACACCTGGCCCGAAAGCCTCCTCGCAAATGGCCTCAGGGCCGGCTCGGCGGCCGGCTGGCGGCTTCGCGTGCCGCTAATGGGTCAGCTTGTAGACGAAATCGTAGGCGCTGCCCTGCGCGTCGCGGGCATGCAGCTTCATCTCGCCGCGCGAGCCGTAGAAGCGGCCGGTGCCGCCGGTGACGGCGAGAACCGAATCCGCCCCGTCATAGAAGGGCCCCGCGACCGTGACCTGGCCGTCCTCGAGCGTGAGCGTCCAGAAGCACTCCCAGGCCTTGCCGGCCGCGGTGCGGATGCACCAGCCGTTGTCGTGGCCGATCAGCTTCTCGTTGTCCTCGTCATAGATCTCGTTGGTGAAGGTCAGGATGTCGCCCACACTGTCGCCCTTCTCGCCGAGATCGGTCACGGTGTCGGTTGTCGCGCGCTCGACCACCGTGAAATTCTCCGTCTGGAACGCCATGGCCGGATCGTGGGCAGCGCTCATCGCGAGCGCGATCATCGCGAACATGGCGGGCGCGATCGCCGCCGGCCAAAGCCGCCGAATATTCGTTGTCATGGAAGCCTCTCCTCCCCCCTGGATCCCGGTGGAACGGAGGTCGATCCAGCCGTTCACGGGCCCGAACGAGGGAATGCTGGGCCTACTCCGCGAACCAGTCAATCCAACGGCGAATTGATCGGCCCCGACGCCGCATGGTCGGCTCCCGAAAATCGGGCTAGATAAGACGAAACATCAACGAAAGCCGAGCTCTCCCATCATGGTCCGCCGTCATGTCAGCCTGCCGCCGCTCACGGCGCTGGTCGCCTTCGAGGCGGCCGCCCGGCAGCGCAGCCTGACGGCTGCGGCCAAGGCGCTGAATGTCACGCCCGGGGCTGTCAGCAAACAGATCAAGGCGCTCGAAGGCGAGGCCGGCGTGGCGCTCCTCTTGCGCGGCCATCGCGCCGTCGAGCTGACGGCGCCGGGCGAGGAACTCTACGCCGCCTTGGCGTCGGGCTTCGGCGAGATCGCGGCGGCCTTCCAACGGATCAAGGCCAGCGCCGGCGGCACCAGGTCCGTCACGCTCGGTTCGACCGCGGCCTTTGCCCAGATGTGGCTGATGCCGCGGCTCGGCGCTTTCTGGCGGGCGCACCAGGACATCGTCGTCAACCATGTGATCTCCGATCATAGCCACGATCTGAACGTCGCCCACGTCGACTTGCGCGTTCGCTACGGCACGGGATCGTGGGACGGGGAGGCCGCGATTCGTCTCTTCGGCGACGAGATCTACCCGGTCTGCTCGCCCTCCTTCGCGCGAGCGCACAAGTGCAAGGCGCCGGCCGACCTGGTGGCGTTGCCGTTGCTCGAACTCGAGGGCGGCGATCCCGACTGGACGGATTGGGCGCATTGGCTCAAGGCCGCGGGCTGCAAGGCAAGGGCGCTGAAGCGGCGCACCATCTCCAGCTACGTCGTCGCCCTGCAAGCGGCGCAGGACGGCCAAGGCGTGGCGCTCGGCTGGCACAGCCTCGTGGCGCCGCTGCTTGCCGCGCGAAAGCTGGTGCCGCTCGGGCCGGTGACGATACCCGCGCCGCACGCTTTCTATGTCACCTGGAGCGAGCGCAGGCCTTTGTCGGCGGAAGCCATCGTCTTGCGCGACTGGCTGGTCGCGGCCGCGCGGCCGAAAGGCTCGCCGCCGTCGAGAGATTGAGAAAAACGCGAACCGCTTCCGAGATTTTCCAGCCTTGTCGGGGCGGGTGGTGGCGTCGCTCGACAGCATAGCGGGCGCCTGCGGCGCATTGCCAGTTTTCGCCGCCACCCTAAATCATGGGAAAGCGATGCGACCCGCGTAATCGCTCTGGCAAGAGACACGCCATGGATGCCGATGCGTTGCTGCTGTCGCGCCTGCAGTTCGCCTTCACCGTCGCGTTCCACATCGTCTTTCCGTCCTTCACGATCGGCCTGGCGAGCTATTTGGCCGTGCTCGAGGGTCTGTGGCTCGCCACCCGGCGCGACGTCTTCAAGAATCTCTACCTGTTCTGGGTAAAGGTGTTCGCGCTGGCCTTCGGCATGGGTGTCGTGTCGGGCGTGGTGATAAGCTACGAGTTCGGCACCAACTGGTCGGCCTTCTCGGCCGCAGCCGGCAGCGTGCTCGGTCCGCTGCTGGGCTTCGAGGTGCTGACGGCCTTCTTTCTCGAAGCGTCCTTCCTCGGGATCATGCTGTTCGGCTGGCGGAGGGTGGGGCCGGGTCTCCATTTCCTGGCGACGGTCCTGGTCGCTTTCGGCACCCTGGTCTCCGCCTTCTGGATTCTCTCCGCCAACAGCTGGATGCAGACGCCGGCCGGCTTCGAGCGGCTTGCGGACGGCCGCTTCGTCGCCACCGACTGGTGGCGGGTGATCTTCAACCCGTCCTTTCCCTCGCGCTTCGCGCACATGGTGCTGGCGGCCTATCTCACCACCGGCCTGGTCGTGCTGGCGACGGCAGCATGGTCGGTCTTGCGCGGGCGCGCGACGGCCGAAGCCCGCACGATGGCCCGCATGGCGATCGGTCTCGTCGCCGTCCTGGCGCCGCTGCAGCTCGTTGTCGGCGATGTGAGCGGCAAGGTCGCGCTCGAGTATCAGCCGCTGAAGATCGCGGCGGTCGAGGCCTATTGGGAAACCCGCGCGCGCCAGCCCTCGATCCTGTTCGCGCTGCCGGATGCGGCGCAAGAAACCAACCGGGCCGAGATCGCGATTCCCGAGATCGGCAGCTGGGTCGTGGCCGGCGATGCGAATGCCGTCATCAAGGGCCTCAAGGAGTGGCCAGCCGCAGACCGCCCGCCGGTGGCCATCGTCTTCTGGTCGTTCCGCCTCATGGTCGGCCTCGGCCTGCTGATGATAGCCCTTGGCCTGTGGGGGGCGGCGCTATGGGCGACAAGGCGGCTGGATCGTCCCGGGCTCTTTCATTGGATCGCCGTGCCGATGGGAGCGGGCGGCTTTGCCGCAGTGCTGGCGGGCTGGGTCGTGGCCGAGGCCGGGCGCCAACCCTTCACGGTCTATGGCGCGCTGCGCACCGCGGCGTCGGTTTCGCCGGTACCGGCCGAGCAGGTGGCGACGTCGCTGCTGGTCTATCTGATCGTCTATGCCATCGTGTTCGTTGCCGGCGCGCTTTACATCCTGCGGCTGCTGGACCAGGGGCCCAGCGGCTTGCCGGGACTGCCGGCCGACGAGCATCGCGCGCCCGGCTCGCCGCTCGCGGTAGCACCCGGCGATACGCCGGCACGCTGACGATTGAGGTCTGCCATGACGCTCGACCTGCCGCTGATCTGGGCCATCCTCATCGCGACCGCGGTGTTTCTTTACGTCGTGCTCGACGGCTTCGACCTCGGCATCGGCATCCTGTTCCCCTTCGCAAAGGATGCGCGCGAGCGCGATGCCATGATGAACACGGTGGCGCCGGTGTGGGACGGCAACGAGACTTGGCTGGTGCTGGGTGGCGGCGGCCTCTTCGCCGCCTTCCCTTTGGCCTATGCCACCGTGATGCCGGCGCTCTATCTGCCGATCGGCTTCATGCTGACGGCGTTGATCTTCCGCGGCGTTGCGTTCGAGTTCCGGGCGCGGGGAAGGGGCGCGGGGCGGCGGTTCTGGAGCGCCGCTTTCGCCGCCGGCTCGCTCGTCGCCACGCTGGCGCAAGGCTTCGTGCTCGGCGGCTTCGTCCAGGGGATCAAGGTGGAGAACGGCGCCTTTGCAGGCGGTTCGTTCGACTGGCTCACGCCATACACGCTTCTGGTCGCGGTCGGGCTGGTGGCCGGCTATGCATTGCTCGGTGCGGCCTGGCTTCTCATCAAGACCGAGGGCCCGCTGCACGACCGGGCGCGGCGCTGGGCCTGGTGGGCGCTCGCGGCGGTTGCCGTCGTCTTGGCGGCCGTGAGCCTTGCTACGCTCGTCGCCCTGCCCGGCGTGGCGCAGCGTTGGGGGTTCGCAGCCGGAACGATCGATCTCGCCCGCCTGCTGCCCCGGGCGATCGTTCCTGCAATCGGCGCCGCCGGCGTTGCGCTGGCTGCCTGGGGGCTCGCCCGCGGCAGGGCGCACGCACCTTTCCTCGGCGCGGTCCTCCTGTTTCTGTCGGGCTATGCAGGGCTCGCGGTCGGGCTGTTCCCCTACGTCACGCCCTATACCCTGACCTTCCGCGATGCCGCCGCGGCCGACAACGCGCTCGGCCTGATGCTGGTCGGCGTGGCCGTGCTGCTGCCGGTGATCCTGGCCTACACGGCTTATGTCTACTGGGTGTTCCGCGGCAAGGTGGGGGCCGATGCGGGCTATCATTGAGCCGGTCGAACCGCCCGATCCTGGCGCGCCGCGGCCGCCATTGCGTACGCGGCTGGCGTGGTTCGTCGGGCTGGCGATCGCGAGCGCGGTGGCGGTCGCCGCCGTTGCCTATGGGCTGAAGACATTGCTGGGCTAACCCTCGCCATCGCGGCGGCCGTGCGGTGCCGGTGGCGATGATTGCTTGTGCCGGCGCGGAACATCCTCCTAGTATCGCCGGGGGTTGCGAGCCGGGCCGCGGCGGCACAGGACGCCGGACATGACGGCTCGGCCCGAGAAAAAGCAAGGATCGTCACAGGGAGGATCGCGATGGAAAAGAACGAAATGCTGGATCGCCTGGCCGCCGGCACGCTGACGCGGCGCCAATTCTCGAAGGCGCTTGCCGCCGCCGGCATCGGGCTGGTGACGCTGCCCGTGTTGGCGCGGCCCGCCGCCGCCGAAACCGGTCAGATCGAGTATTACACCTGGGCCACCTACGAAGACCCGATGCTGCACAAGGCCTTCACGGCGAAATACGGGCATGAGCCGAACCATTCGACGTTCGGCGAGGAGGAGGAGGCGCTGCAGAAGATGCGTTCGGGCTACCGGCCCGACATCTCGCACCCTTGCAGCTATTCGGTGCCGCGCTGGTACGACGCCGGCATCCTGAAGCCGATCGACATCTCGCGCCTGCAGCACTACGCCGACGTCTTCCCCGAGCTCAAGACGCTCAAGGGCACGGCCAAGGACGGAAAGACGCTGTTCGTGCCCTTCGATTGGGGCAATTCCTCGGTGCTCTACCGCACCGACCTGGTCGACAGCAACACGGACTCGTGGATGCTGCTGTTCGACGAGAAATACAAGGGCCGCCTCGCCACCTACGATTCGGTCGACGGCGCGGTATCGTCCGCAGCGCTGGTGCTGGGATTCAAGAACATCGGCACGCTCGACGATGCGCAGCTGGCCAAGGTGCGGGAGCTGATGATCAAGCAAAAGCCGCTGCTGCGCTTTTACTGGACCGATCAGACCGCGGTCGAACAGGGCCTCGCCTCGGGCGAGCTGGTCGCCGCCTACGCCTGGAACGCCTCGGTCGTCACGCTCAAGAAGCAGGGTGTCCCGATCGCCTACATGAATCCCAAGGAAGGCATCCTGACCTGGGTCTGCGGCATGGCGCTGATCGAGGGCGCCTCGGGCGACGAGCAGGCAGCCTACGATTTCATCGATTCCATGCTGGACCCGGAAAGCGGCCGCAACCTGATCGACAATTTCGGTTATGGCCATTCGAACAAGAAATCGTTCGATCTGGTGAAGCCCGAACGGCTCGCCGAGCTCGGTCTCAAGGATCCTGCGACATTGTTTGCGCAAGGCGTGTTCTTCGAGGAGACGCCGGCTGCTTACAAGGAAAAATACATCTCGATGTTCGAGGCGGTGAAGGCGGGGCTATAGCGCGCGCGGCGGGGCGGTGGCCGGCACAACCCCGCCGCCACCCTTGCGGGCGGGGTTGTCGCCAGCCTCGCCGATCGAGAGAGGATAGGTGCCCGGCGTTGCGCCGGCGCCTGTCTGATTTCTCGAGTTCGCGCCGCGGCGAACGCGGGCCTTCCGCAACCGTTATCCTCTAAGAGGGGAGGATGCGTCCGGTCGAGCTCTCGCACGGCTGCGGTTTCTGCCTCATGGTGACGCTCGATGAGTGCACAGGCTTGGCGGACGATATGTCGCAGAGGCGACACAGCGGCGTAGGCACCGAAAGTCCCAAGAATGTCAGGCGGTTCTCCGTTCGTTTTTGCGTAAAGAATTCGGTAACGTTTTCCAAGCGCCTGAAAGAGCCTTCTGGCCAACCGCAAGTTGCGTAATTCAATTTCTGTTAGCTATTGGGCAAATGAGCCAATGCACGGAGCTGACGCACGAAAGTCCACTTATTATGCTCTCTTAACGATTTCATGTAACCTCAGATTAACCTATTTTTTACCAAATTTAACAAAGGGATCGCAAATCTAGCACTTGCTTTCGCGGGCCCGTCCCTTCATCCTTTGTTAAGGGTCTTGCTTGGGGGCCCGGCAAAGTTGGGGAGGCTAGAAATGTTGGTTAACCGCATTGCGAACGCCGACGGCGCCTACCGAACCGAAGGCGGCGAGGTTGACGGTGTCCGCCTCGCTTACAACCGAGGCGGCCCGCGCCCGATCGATTCCATCGCCACCCCCGCCGAACGACGCTCGGCCTTGGCGCGCTTCGCCGCGACCGGCGAGCTGACGCTGGGCGAGTTGGATCTGTTCTGGGACCGCACGACCAAGGTCTATTGGCAGTATATGCGCCCGGCCGGCCGTGCCAGCTTCACCTTCGGACTGCTCGCCGATCTGCGCGAAGCGCTCTATTTCCTGACCGACATGTATGCCGAGGCGACGCCCGCCGACCCCCAGCCGGTGCGTTATGCCGTATTGGCCTCGCGCATTCCGGGCATTTTCAACCTGGGCGGCGACCTGCCGCACTTCGCCGAGCTGATCCGCAGCCATGATCGTTCCGTGCTGCGTCGCTACGCCCACGCCTGCATCGAGGTGCAATATCCGCGCGCGACCAATGTCGGGCTGCCGCTCGTCGGCATCGCGCTGGTCCAGGGCGACGCGCTCGGCGGCGGCTTCGAGGCCGCGCTCGCCTGCAATGTCATTGTCGCGGAAAAAAGAGCCAAGTTCGGCCTCCCCGAAGTGCTGTTCAATCTGTTTCCGGGCATGGGTGCCTTGAGCTTCTTGACGCGCCGCGTCGGCATGGTCGAAGCCGAGCGCATGGTGTTCTCCGGTCGCATCTATACCGCCGAAGAGTTGCATGCGATGGGCGTCGTCGATGTCCTGGCCGAGGACGGACAGGGCGAGCAGGCGGTGCAGAACTTCATCGCCCGGATCGACCGCAGCTTCGCCTCGCGCTTGGCGGTCTATGGCTCGCGCCAGACCATCCAGCCGGTCAGCCGCGAAGAGCTGATGCAGATCACCGAGCGCTGGGTGGATGCGGCGCTCACGCTGGGCGCGGCCGACATCCGCAAGATGGAGCGGCTCGCCGCCGCACAAGACCGGCGCTGGGCTTCGATCGCGCAGCAGCAGCGGCCGGCGACGGTGCCGGGTGTGGAGCCGGTTCAGGCGGCGACGGCTTGAGGATCGTGAGGGGCGGGCGAAGCGCCGGCCCCGCGAGAGAAGCGAGCGAGGGCCCGGCGGTCACTCCGCCGGGCCTTTTCGTTTGCTGTCCCGGTGTTGCGCCTGGCCGCCGGACGCACGCCGAGGCCGGACGAACGGTCGAAGTCAGCTTGGCCGGCTCGATTGGCGCCGTTCCTCGAGATGACGCATGGCGGCGGTGCGGAAGCGGTCGAACTCCTGACGCAGCGATTCCAGCCGCTGAGCGGCGTCGCGCTCGAGGTCCGGGATGGAAGCGGCGCAGATTTCGCCGCAGATGCGATGGACCCGGATGGCGCCGACATTGGCCGCGCTCGAGCGCAAGCCATGAGCGACGTCGCGGATGCCGGCGATGTGTTTCTTCTCGACAGCCTCTGCCATGGCCTCGATCAGCGTTTCCGTGTCGCCGATGAAATCCGCCAGAATCTCGCCGAGGAAATTGCCGTCCGGATCCATCGCTTCGAGGGCGGCGAGCGCGTTGAAATCGATGAGGGGGCCGCTGTCGGCCTGGAAGCGCGGATGGCTGGCGATATCGGTCACGGCGGCGCGAGCGGCGCCCGAGGCCGCTTCGACGCCAGCCGGAGCGGCCTCGGGCACCCGCGCGGCCAGTTCCTCGATCACCTTGAGCAGATGGGCGGCCTCGACCGGCTTGGTGATGTAGCCGTCCATACCCGCTTCCTGGCACAGCGCCCGCGTCTCGGTGGTGGCGTCGGCGGTGAGAGCCACCATCGGCAGATGCCGCTCGCCCATATGTCCGAAACGATAGAGCTTGACGACGTCGAGGCCGCTCGTGCCCGGCATGTTGATATCGAGCAGAACCAGATCGAAACGCTCCTGCTCGAGCGCGTCGAGGGCCGCATCGCCGGTCTCCACCAGATGCGGCTCGTGACCGGCACGCTGCAGGATCTTGGCCGTCACCTTCCGGTTCACCGCGTTGTCCTCGGCGACCAGGATCCGCAACGGGCGCTGGGCGCGCGCCTCGGCGGCCTGTCGGCGCTGCACCTCCTGCTCTTCGTCCTTGCGCTGGGCGTCGAACACCCGGAAGGCGTGGGTGACATGGCTGAGAACGGCCTCGTCCGGGTGGCGCTCGAGCGCCATCAGGAAGTTTTCTCGCACCGCACCGCCGCTGGTTTCGCCGCCGATCAGCACCAACGCCAGATCGCCGGTCGGATCGGCGGTTCTGAGCGCGGCCGCGGCATCGGTGGGCGCCAGGCCGACCGAGGGGTCCAGGAAGACGATGTGGTAGTCGATGCCCTGCTGCTTGTCGTCGATGACGCGATCGACCGCGGCACCCAGCGAGGTGAGGCGGCGCAGAGCGAACCCGGCATTCTCGATGGGGGCCTGCAGATGGCGCGCCAGACCGGCGTCGTTCGACACCAGCACCACTTCGCGCGCGATGGGCACGATCGGAGCCTGAGCACCGCCGGCTTGCGAGATGGCGAGCGGAATCTCCACATGAAAGCGGCTGCCTTTTCCCACCTCGCTCTCGACGCCGATGGAGCCGCCCATGAGGCCGCTGAGCTGCTTGGCCAGCGCGAGGCCGAGGCCGGTGCCGCCATAGCGTCGGTTGGTCGCGTCGTCGGCCTGTGTGAAGCTGTCGAAGATGCGTTGGCATGCATCCGGCGCGATGCCGATGCCGGTGTCCGCGACCTCGAAGCGCAGAAGCGGCCGCTCGAGCGTGCCGCCGACGCGCTCGACGGTGAGCAGGATGTGGCCGCGCTCGGTGAACTTGATCGCGTTCGAAAGCAGATTGGTCAAGATCTGGCGCAGCGGCTGGCGGCCGCCGAAGAGGTATGGCGGCACATCGGCGCCGATATGCGTGGCAAGGCGCAAGCCCTTCTTCGCCGCCTCGTTGCGCAGGATCCGCACGATATCGGCGATCTCGGCATAGATATCGAAATCGAGCGTCTCGATCGACATCTTGCCGGCTTCGATCTTGGAGAAATCGAGAATGTGATTGATCAGCGACAGCAGCGCGCGGGCCGAGGTGCCGATCGTGCGCATCATGTCGCGTTGCTCGCGGTCGAGCCGCGTGTCCTGCATCAGATCGCCGAGACCGATGATGGCGTTGAGCGGCGTCCTCAGCTCGTGGCTCATGGTGGCGAGGAATCGGCTCTTGGCTTGGTTGGCTGCCTCCGCCTGTGCCTTGGCCTCGGTCAATTTGCGGATCAGGCTGGCGACATAGCCGGGCAACACGATCAGGCCGGCAATGAGGCCGAAAGCCAGATGCGGCGAATTGCGCCAATAGTCGGTGCTCGTCACGACGACCAGCATGCCGATCGTGCTGACGATGGCCGATGCGGCGAGGTAGCGGTTGCCATAGCGAAAGCCGTTGCCGAAGGTGATCCAGAGATAGATCGGATAGAGCGGCGTCCCGGCCTCGCCGCCCCAGTGCATGAGCGCGGTGAGCGTGGCGAAATCGGTGATCATGGCCACGAGCCGGCGCGGCGGCGAGATGTGCGGCCATGCCACGATCAGGGCGACGTAGCAGCAGGAGAGAACGAAATAGCCGAGGGCCCAGTAGAGGCCTCTGAGATAGTCCTGGTCGGCGAAATCGCCGAGCGACGACAAAGCGAGGAAGTAAACGGCGAGAATCCCCACGATGACGACGCGCACGATCGCCTGCTCGTGCTCGCTGTCCTGGCGGCGGCGCAGCCGCTCCTTGAGGAAGCGGGTCAGCGAAACCTGCTCGTGGGTGTCGTTATCCGCGTCGGTCGTCATGGCGAGCCCAATTGCGGACAACGGCATGCGCGTCCGAACCGCATCGGACCGGGCGGTGGACGGGGATCATGCCTGCGTTCAGCCGGTTACGCACGGGTCGCCTGACGGTGGGTGCGGCTCGGCGGGAAGAGCAGGGTGACGCAGGTGCCCACGCCGATCGCGCTCGAGATATCGAACGTCCCGCCATGCAGCTTGGTGAGCTCGATCGCCAGCGGCAGCCCGAGGCCGGTGCCCGAATAGCTGTGCGTGTCGGCGCGGTGGACCCGGCCGAAACGCGCGATCGCGATAGGAATATCCTGCTCCGCCATGCCAATACCGGTGTCGGTCACGGTGATGCGGATACCGCCCGTCTCTGCCAAAGCGGCGCCGATGGTCACGTTGCCGCCGGGCGGGGTGAAGCGGATTCCATTGGACACGAGATTGAGCAGAATCTGCTTAACTTTCCGTTCATCGGCCTCGAGCAGCGGCAGCTTTCCGCCGATCGCGGCCTTGAGCTCGACCTGGGCTTCCTCGGCGCGCGCCGCCATCAGCCGCGTGACGTCGTGGAACAGCTTCTTCAGGTCGACGCGGCTCTCGATCAGCTCGAGCTTGCCGGCCTCGATCTGCGACACGTCCAGCATGTCGTCGATGATCTGCAGCAGGTGCTGCGCACTGGCCAGTATGTCGTTCGAGTATTCGAGGTAGCGCGGATTGCCGATGGGCCCCAGCAGCTCGATCTTCATCATCTCGGCGAAGCCGATGATGGCGTTGAGGGGCGTCCTGAGTTCGTGGCTGGTGTTGGCGAGGAACTCCGTCTTGGTGTCGTTGGCGGCGTCGGCGCGCTCCTTCGCCTCCCTGAGCTCGCGCTCGGCCTGCTTGCGATCCGTGATGTCGAGCGAGACGCTGACCACCGTCGCCACACGCCCGCGCCCGTCCGTGAGAGGCGCCTTGGTGGTGAGGAACACGCGCTCGCGGCCTTCGCGATCGACGAGATGCTCCTCCAGCCCGGTCTGTGCCTGGCCGGTTTCCAGCACCTGGGCCGAGAACTCCTGGTGGCGCCGGCCATAGTCCTCGCCGAACACCTCCGGCACCTTGCGCCCGACCGCGGCTCCAGCGTCGAGGCCGAAAAAGTCGCACTGGTAGCTGTTGACGAAGCTGATCTGGCCTTGCGCGTCGGTCGCGCAGATCATCGCCGGCACGGCGTTGATGACGAGGCTCAGCATCTCCTTGGACTGGCGCTGCTCCTCGGTGCGCAAGCGGTTGGTGAGGTTCAGCACCTCCTCGAGCGTGAGCGCGCGCCGGCGGATGATCTCTTGCTGCCGGCGCATGGTCAGGAGGTTCTGGACGCGGACGCGGAATTCGTGATGGTCGACGGGGCTGATGAGGAAATCGGAAGCGCCCGCTTCGAGCGCCTTGTAGCGGAATTCGCGGTCTTCATAGACGGTGACGACGATCACCGGCACATCGAAGCATTGAGGGCGCTGGCGGAAGGCGCGGATGAATTCCGCGCCGTCGAGCCTCGGCATCTTGAAATCGGTGATGACGAGATCGGGCGTGTTCTCGGCGGTCCAATCCAGCGCTTCGGCCGCATCGTCGAAGGCGCGCACCGTCACGTCGTTGCCGAGCGAGCTCGCGAGCTTGGCAAGAATGTTGCGGTTGGTTACACGGTCGTCGATGACGACGATGAGCGACATGGCGCCTCACACTCCTCGACACGAGGCGCCGGGCCCGCCGCCGATCGCTGCGGCCGGCGTAACTGGCGAGCCTGCATCCTCGGCACCGGTCCCGCTGCCGTCACGGCTCAACCCCGTACCGTTAACCATAATAATCCGGCCTCCCTGGCATGTCGCAACCCCACGTCCCCGGCACGGGCCACTCGCGGCCCGAATCATCACTTCAGCGCTCACGCATAACCCCTTCATAACACTAGAAAGACGAACAGTTAATTCTCTGTAAACGCAGATTGAGATTTCTCGGCGCTGTCATCGTTAGGAGGCGCCGAGGAGGCCAGGGCCGGCTTTACGGGGGTAGAACCGGCACCTAGACTGCGCCGCCTCGAAAAGGACACGGGGGGCGGCGGGTGAGGCCATGCGCTGGGATGGCGGCCGCAGCGTGACCGCGCGGGGGCTGGCATTGGGGCTTGCCCTCACGACCGGTCTGATGGCGTTTGGCCGGACGCCGGCGCAGGCGGACCCGATGGCGAGCATCGTGATCGACGCGGCCACCGGCCAGGTGCTGGAACAGGCCGACGCGACCCGGCCTTGGCATCCGGCCTCCCTCACCAAGCTCATGACCGTCTATCTGGCCTTCGCCGCGATCGAGGCCGGGCGAATGACGCTCGACGACGTGCTCACGGTGTCGCCGACGGCTGCGGCCCAGCCCGAAACGAGGCTGGGCCTGCGCGAGGGCAAGACCATCACCGTGGAGCAGGCGATCAAGGCGGTGATCGTGCGCTCGGCCAACGACGCCGCCGTGCTGCTGAGCGAGCACATCGCCGGCAGCGAGGACGCGTTCGCGACAATGATGACCGCGAAGGCGCAGGATCTCGGCATGCGGCGGACCGTGTTCCACAACGCCACCGGCCTGCCGAATGACGGGCAAGTGACGACCGCGCGCGACATGGCGCTGCTGGCGCGCGCGCTCTGGCGCGATTTTCCGCAGCATTACCGGATCTTCTCCACCAGCAGCATTCAATGGGGCGGTCAGACGCTCTCGAGCTACAACGGACTGCTCAGCGCCTATCAGGGTGCCGACGGCCTCAAGACCGGCTTCACCTGCGCTTCGGGCTATAACCTGGTCGGCTCCGCCATGCGCGGCGATCGGCGGTTGATCGGCGTCGTGCTCGGCGGGCGTACCAGCGCAGAACGCAACGGCCAGATGGTGAAACTGCTGGACGCCGGCTTTCGAACGGCGGTCGTGCCGGACCTGCCGGTCATCGACGGCCTCGCCGATGGCGATGCCAGGCCCGCGCCCCAGCAGCTATCCTCGGCCGAATGCGCCACCTTGCCGCCCATGGTGGGGGTCGGCAACGGCGGCGGCCGCCTGCCAGGCTGGGCTGTCATTTTCGGCGCCTTTCCGGACCAGGGCCGAGCGCGCAAGGTGGTGGATGAGGCGCGCAAGATGCTGCAGCCCGTTCTTTCGCACGGCCAGCCTGCCGTGATCCGCCGCCAGCAGGAGGGCGTCTATGGCTGGGCGGCCCTTCTGGTCGGCCTCGAGCAGAAGGAGGCGGGCGCCGCCTGCAAGCATTTGTGGTCGAAGGGCGCCTATTGCCTGGCTCTCAATCCCGACGTGCTCAATAGCCCGACGGCGCTATGGCGATGATTCCGGCCGGGCCCAGCGACGATGAAGAAGGAGCCGCGCTCCCGAGAGCGCGGCCCCGAAAGCGGCGGCATCCAAGATGGACAATCTACTGAAAGCTCACATCTAGTCGAGCTTCTGGCGGAACCGCTGATGGCAGCCGCCGCAACCTTCCTTGCCCATCACCGTGAAGGCCTCGCCGATGGCGGCCTTGTCGCCCGCGCTCACGGCCGCGACGGTGGCCGCAGCCAGTTCGCCGAGCTTGCTCGCGGCCGCCTTGAAGGCGGCGAAGTCGGCCCAGATTTCCGGTTTGGCGCCGGTCTTGCCGACATTGTCGCTGAGGCTGGTGCCCTGAGGAAAGAGATCGGGAATCTTGGCGGCGTCGGCCCGGATCGTCTGGGCAGCCGCCGTGACCGCCGGCAGGTCGCCCTGGTTTTTCTCCAGAAAGTTATTAATGATTTCCATTTGTTTGGCATTGTCCTTCATCAGGGCACGGCGCTGGTCGACGACGGTATCGGCGTCGCTGCGGCTGCTATGGAGAATGGCGCTGCCAATCGCGACGACCGCCGCCAGACCCAGGACAGCCCATTTTTTTCGGCTCATGAACACTCTCCTGCCAAAGGTTAGCCTCTGCGGAAGACCCGATCCGACCGGGTCGAGCGGCGGCAAAATAGACGATGCAAATTGCAGCTCAAAGTAGGCACCGGCCGGTAACCTCGCGCGAGCACGGCGGCATCTCGTATATAACGTCCGGCGCCCCCATGTTGTTCACGTGGATGTTATCGCCGGCCATGCGGCATCTCCGTAATCTCGGCTGGTATCCGGCTTCGGCGCGCGCCGTGGCGCTGCTGTTGGCGGTGTTGCTGGCCGCCTGCAGCACCACGCCGTCGCCGCCCAGGCCGGCGATGGTTCCGCTCAGTAGCGCAAACGACTATGGCTACAGCGAGGTGAAGCTGCAGGATGACCGCTATCAGGTGAGCTATATCTCACCGCGTCAGCGCGTCTCCACCAGCCGCACCGATCGCGAAGCCGAAGTGGCCCGGGAGCGCACGCGCGCTCACGACTTTGCCCTGTGGCGAGCCGCGCAGTTGGCGAAGGAGAATGGCTTCCTCGCGCTCAAGGTGCTGGAGGAGCATACCGACAGCGATGTCGATGTGACGGGCGGGCGCGGTTACCGGCCGGACCCGTTCTTCTATGGCTATTACGGCTACCGCGATCCCTGGTACTGGCGCCGGCCCTGGTATCCCTATCGCCCCGGCTATTTCGGCGACCCGTTCTACGACCCGTTTTACGGCCCGGGCTATTACTACGAGCGTCCGCGCGCCAGCCTGCGCGTGTCGGTGCGGCTGGTCGTGCGCTTCTTCAAGGAGGTGAGCGCCGATGCTCGCGCCGCCGACGACATCATCGCGGAGATGACGAAGACATACGGGACCCCCGTTTATCAGTGATTCTCCAGGAGCTGTTGTCTGCGTGCAGGCGGCGCAGCCGAAGCGCGGCATCTTCGATGCGGATCCGCCAGGCGAGCAGGGCGAGATTGGCCAGACCGAACGAAACCGCCAGCCACCAAGCGCCGAAGGCCGCCGGCAGCAGGGGTATCTCAAGCGCAACGACGAGATAGTTCGGATGGCGGCAGAGGCGATAGGGACCGCGGCGCACCAGGGCTGCGCCCGGGAGGGTGAGGATCCGCGTCGTCCAGAAGCGGCCGAGCGTGAGGATCACCCACAGGCGCAGCAACTGCAGGACGGCGAAGAGACCGAGCAGCGCCCCATTGGGAGGGCTCTTCGGCGGCACCAGCAGCCACAGCGCCGCAAGCCAGAGCGCGTGCAGCGCGACGATCGCCGGGTAGTGGCCCGCGCCGTGCTCGATCGCACCCGCCGCCAGCAGTCGCCGCGCGTTGCGGCGCGCATGGATCAGCTCGGTCAGTCTTGCCGCCACGACATAGGCGAGGACAGCCTGCAGCACTGTCATGGCGGGCTCAGCACCTGAAAGCCGACCGTGAAGCCCGGCCCCAGCGCCGACATGAGCCAACGGCCGTGCCGCTGCCGGGACAGCATGCGCTCGAGCACGAACAGCACCGTCGCGGCCGACATGTTGCCATAGTCGCGCAGTACGGCGCGGGCCTCGGTCATGGCGCCCGGTACCAAGCCGAAGGAGCCTTCGAGCGCATCGATCACCTTGGCGCCGCCCGGATGGCAGACATGGTCGTCGATGGCATCGAGCGAAAGGCCGTGGCGGGCGAGGAAGGTCGCGGTCGCATCGCGGAGCTGGCTACGCACCAGCGCGGGGATGTCGCGGGAGAACAGCACGCCGAGCCCGTCCTCCTCCACATGCCAGCCCATGACGTCGAGCGTGCCGGGCCAGGTATGCTCGCCGGCCGGGCCCAGCACGGGGCCGTCGCCCTCGGTCGAGATCAGGGCCGCCGATGCGCCGTCGCCGAACAGCGCCGTCGCGATGACGTTGCTCTTGGAGTTGTCGCCGCGCCGGAAGGTGAGGGCGCAGAGCTCGACCACCAGCAGCAGCACGTTGCGCCCGGGCTGGGCGCAAGCCAGCTCGGCCGCCCGGGCGAGGCCCAGCACGCCGCCGGCGCAGCCCAGGCCGAACACCGGCAGGCGCCGCAGATCGCGACGGAAGGGCAGGCGCTCCATCAGAAGCGCGTCGAGACTGGGCGTGGCGATGCCGGTGGTCGAGACGGCCACCACGCTGTCGATGCGTTCCCAGCCCACACCGGCCGAAGCGAGGCAGCGTGTCGCCGCCTCGGCGAGAAGGGCCGGCGCGTGCTCCGCGAAAAGCTGCGTGCGCTCCTTCCACCCGTGCCGGGTGAAGTACCAATCCAGCGGCACGCAGGAATAGCGGGTGGCGATGCCGGCATGCCCATAGGTCGGCAGTAGACGGTCGAGCTCGTCGGGCGGGCGGTCGAACAGGTGGGGCGCCGCGGCCATGATCTCGCCTTGCGGCAGGCGATGAGGCGGCACGGCGGTCGCGACGGCCCGCAGCCGCGGGGCCAGCGGGTCGGGAACGGAGGGGGCGCGGGATCTTGCTGCCTGCAAGGGGCGACCTGCGGATAGAATGCGCGGAGAGAGCGGGTCTGCCATGGCTCCGGCCGGCCCGAGAGTGGGCCCATCGGCATCGTCGCCGCAAGCCGCAGGCCGATCACAATTTGGAGAACGAGCCGCGGGCCGCGGGATTCCGTGGCGACGCGGCCTCGGTATAATGGCGACGGCAGAGCGGCGGAGGCGGCGAGGGTCGCAGCAGGCAGTGGATATGGAAAACGAGAAAAGCACCGAGGCCGGTGTCCCGGCGGAGACCCCGGCGCAGAACGATGGCGGCGGGCCGATCCGCATGGGCCTGATCGCGCGGCTCAGGGCCTATTTCTTCGCCGGCATCCTGATCACGGCGCCGATCAGCATCACGATCTACCTCGCCTGGGCCATGATCACCTGGGTCGACAGCAAGGTGATCCCGCTGATCCCGGCGCGCTACAACCCGGAAACCTATCTGCCTTTCAGCGTTCCCGGCATCGGGCTGATCATCCTGCTGGTCGGCCTGACGCTGATCGGCGCGGCCACCGCCGGCATCATCGGGCGCATGCTCGTGCATTTCAGCGAGCGGCTGCTCAACCGCATGCCGGTGGTGCGCAGCATCTACAATGCGCTGAAACAGATCTTCGAAACCGTGCTGTCGCAGAAGTCGCAGGCCTTCCGCGAGGTGGTGCTGATCGAATATCCGCGCCGCGGCATGTGGGCGCTGGGCTTCATCACGGGCACCACCGAGGGCGAGGTGCAGGAGCTGACCGAGGACGAGGTGGTCAACGTGTTCCTGCCGACCACGCCCAACCCGACCTCGGGCTTCCTTTTGTTCGTGCCCAAGAGCGACATCATCCCGCTCAGCATGACGGTGGAGGAGGGCATCAAGATGGTGGTCTCGGGCGGCATCGTCACGCCGCCGGACCGCCGCCCGCCCGAGGCGCGCAAGCTGCACATCGCCTCGCGGGCGAAGCTGCCGGCAGAGGCGTCGGGGCGGGGCTGAGCGAAGGCTCATTGCTGCGGTGGTTGAGCCCGGTCCGACCGGGACCTAAGGCAGATCTGGCCAGGTGAAGCCGCTTCCTTGCAATTGAACTAGCCCGATCGCACCGTCTTCACCACCGCGTCGCGCTCGAAGAGATAGAGCAGGGTGCGCAGCGCCTGCCCACGCGTGCTGGCGAGATCGGGGTCGCGCTCGAGGACGAGCTTGGCGTCATCGCGCGCGGCGGCCAGAAGCTCGCCGTGGGCGGCGATGTCGGCGAGGCGGAACTCGGGCAGGCCGCTCTGGCGCGTGCCCAGGAGCTCGCCGGCGCCGCGCAGCTTCAGGTCCTCCTCGGCAATGCGGAACCCGTCGTCGGTCTCGCGCAGGATCTTGAGCCGCGCCTTCGCGGTCTCCCCCAAGGGCGCCTGGTAGAGCAGCAGGCAGGTCGAGGGCTTGGCGCCGCGGCCGATGCGCCCACGCAGCTGGTGGAGCTGCGCCAGGCCGAAGCGTTCGGCATGCTCGATCACCATCACCGTGGCCTCGGGCACATCGACGCCGACCTCCACCACGGTGGTGGCGACCAGGATGTCGAGATCGCCATGGGCGAAGGCGGTCATAGCCGCGTCGCGCTCGGCCGATTTCTGCTGGCCGTGCACGAGGCCCACGCGCACCGGCAGCCGCTTCGCCAGATCGGCGTGCCGGGCCTCGGCATTGGCGAGATCGACCGCCTCGGATTCCTCGACCAGCGGGCAGATCCAGTAGGCCCGCGCGCCGTGAGCGATGGCGCGGCCGATACCCGCCACCACCTCCTCGAGCCGCTCCAGCGGCAGGGCGCGCGTATCCACCGGCTTGCGTCCGGCCGGCTTCTCGGTCAGGCGCGACACCTCGAGATCGCCATAGGCCGTGAGCATCAGCGTGCGCGGGATCGGCGTGGCCGTCATCACCAGCACGTCTGCGCCCTTGCCCTTCTCGGCCAGAAGCAGCCGTTGATGCACGCCGAAGCGGTGCTGCTCGTCGATCACGGCCAGGCCCAGATCGCGGAACGCGACCTCTTCCTGGACCAGCGCGTGGGTCCCGACCACGATCGGGATCGAGCCGTCAGCGAGCCCCGCCAGCGTCTCGGCCTTGGTCTTGGCGCGGTCGCGGCCTGTGAGCAGGCCCACGCGCAGGCCCGTCGCCTCGGCCAGGGGCGCGATGGTGGAAAGATGCTGGCGCGCCAGGATCTCGGTCGGTGCCAGCAAGGCGGCTTGCGCGCCGGCCTCGACCGCGATCGCCATGGCCATGAGCGCCACCACGGTCTTGCCGCTACCGACATCGCCTTGGAGCAGGCGCAGCATCGGCGCAGGGCCGGCCATGTCGGCCGCGATCTCTTCGAGGGCCAGCCGCTGCGAGGCCGTGAGCGTGAAGGGGAGGGCCTCGGCGATGCGCGCGCGGATCCGGCCGTCGCCCTTGAGCCGCCTCCCCACCAGCCGGCGCTGGCGGGCCCGCACCAGCGCCAAGGCGAGCTGGTTGGCCAGCAGCTCGTCATAGGCGAGGCGCTGGCGCGGCTTCGTCTCGGGCAGCAGGTCGGCCGGCGTTTGCGGCGTGTGGGCGGCGGCAAGGCTGGCGCGCCAGCTAGCCCAGCCCTGCAGCTTGAGAAAGGCCGCATCGATCCATTCGGGCAGCTCGGGCGCGCGCTCGACGGCCGCGCGGACCGCTTTTCCCAGCACCTTCGGCGTCAGGCCCGCGGTCAGCGGATAGACCGGCTCGACGCGCTGGATCTCCGTGGCCTCCGCCTCGGGCGCGATATAGTCGGGATGCGCCATCTGCAGCTCGCCGCCATAGCGCTCGACCTTGCCGCTCACCACGCGCGTCTGGCCGACCGGGAGCGTTTTCTCCAGCCAATCGGGCTTGGCGTTGAAGAAGACGAGGGTGAGCGAGCCGGTCTCGTCTCGGCAGCGCACCCGGTAGGGCAGGCGCGGATTGGCCGGCTTCTGGTGGCGCTCGACTGTCACCGTGACGGTGACGATGGCGCCCTCGGGCGCCTCGGCCAGCTTGGGCGCGAAGCGGCGGTCCACCAGCCCGCTCGGCAGATGCCAGCACAGATCCACGACCTTGGGCCCGGCCAGCTTCTCGATCAGCTTGCCGAGGCGCGGGCCGACCCCGGCGAGCGCGGTGACCGGGGCGAACAGGGGGAAGAGGATGTCGGGGCGCAAGGCTCTCTTGTGGATTTCGCGTGGGCGCAACGGGCTGACAGCGGAAGATTCGCCCTATATATCCTAACGCCGCCATTGACCGCCGCCCACCGCAAGAGGAACCGTCGCCCCATGCCCGAGGAGAGCCGCGCGCAGCGCCTGAGCCGCCTGCGCTACCGCAGCTGGCGGCGCGGCACGCGCGAGATGGACCTGCTGCTGGGGCCGTTCGCGGACCACCACCTGGCGGCGATGGACGAGGCCGAGCTGGCGGCCTATGAACGGCTGCTCGATGTGAGCGAGCCGACCTTGATGACATGGCTGACCGGCCAGGCCGAGCCGCCGCCCGAAACCGACCCCGCGATGCGCGCCCTGGTGCGCCGCGCGGCCGAAGGGGCGAAACAGGGCAGCGCGGTCGCCGCGGCGCAACGGAAGACGATCTGACCTCTGATCTCGATGTCGATTTCCCTGGATAAGGCGGGGCTCGTTCCCGTCGGTGGCGTGCCTGAGGGCTATGACGCCCTGCTGATCGCCGAACTGGTGCGCAAGCGGCGCGAGAAGCGCCCGCAGGGCGCCGAGCTGCTCCATGTCGCGCGCGACGACGCGCGCATGGCGCGGCTGGTCGAGGCGCTGCGTTTCGCCGCACCCGAGATCGAGGTTCTCGACTTTCCGGCCTGGGACTGCCTGCCTTATGACCGCGTGTCGCCGCATCGGGACATCGTCGGCCGGCGCATCGACACGCTGACGCGGCTGATCGCGCCGCGCGGGAAAGATGCGCCGCCGCGGGTCGTGGTCACGACCGTGGCGGCGATCCTGCAGCGCGTGCCGCCCAGGGAGAGCTTCGCCGGCCAGACCCTGGTGCTGGCGGCGGGGGCCGCGCTGGAGCCGCAGGCGCTCACGGCCTTCCTGGCGGCCCAGGGCTACGCCCGCGCCGAGACGGTGGGCGAGATGGGCGAGTTCGCGGTGCGCGGGGGCATCGTCGATCTCCATCCGCCGGCTTCCCCGGCGCCGCTGCGCGTGGATTTCTTCGGCGACAGCATCGACAGCCTGCGCCACTTCGATCCCTTGACCCAGCGCAGCCTCGACAAGGTGGAGCGCTTCGAGATCAAGCCGATCGGCGAGATCAGGCTCGATCCGCCGGCGATCGAGCGCTTCCGCACCGGCTATCGCGCGCTCTTCGGCGCCGTCGCCGGCGACGATCCGCTGTACGAGGCGATCAGCGCCGGCCGGCTCTATGCCGGCATGGAGCACTGGCTGCCGCTGTTCCTCCCCTCGCTCGAGACCTTGCCGGACTATGCGGGCGACGCGCTGGTCACGCTCGACCATCAGGCGGGCGAGGCGCGCGACGCCCGGCTCGAGATGATCCGCGACTTCTACGAGGCGCGCCGCCAGCTCGAGCGGGCGGAGGAGACCGGCGGCGTGTCCTACCGGCCGCTGCCGCCCGAGCGGCTCTATGCGAGTGCAACGGAGTGGGATGGCTGGCTCGCCGCCCGGCCCTCGGCGGCCTTCTCGCCCTTCGCGGCACCCGAAGGTGCGGGCGGGTGGCAGGATGTCGGTGCCAGGCCGGGCCGCGATTTCGCCGACGTGCGCGCGAGCGCGCCGACCCATCTCTATGCCGCTGCGGTGGAGCATATCGCGGCCGAGCAAAAAGCCCGCCGTGTGCTGATCGCCGCCGTCAGCGAGGGTAGCCGCGACCGGCTCGAGCATCTGCTGGCCGAGCACGGCCTCAAGAACAGCCAGCGCGTGCCGGACCTGCGGACCGCCAAAGCTCTGCCGCGCGACCGCACGACCTTCGCCGTCTGGGGCATCGAGCACGGGTTCGAGGCGCCCGATCTCGCCGTCGTCGCCGAGCAGGACATCCTCGGCGATCGCCTGGTGCGGCCGGCGCAGCGGCGCAAGAAGACCGACCAGTTCCTGGCCGAGCTCGCGAACTTCTCCGGCGGCGATCTGGTCGTCCATGTGGAGCACGGCGTCGGCCGCTACGAAGGCATCGAGACGCTCGACATCGGCGGCGCGCCGCACGACTGCCTCAAGGTGATCTATGACGGCGGCGACAAGCTCTATGTGCCGGTCGAGAACATCGAGGTGCTGTCGCGCTTCGGCTCCGAGGACCTGGCCGTGCCGCTCGACAAGCTGGGCGGGGCGGGGTGGCAGGCGCGCAAGGCCCGCGTCAAGCAGCGCTTGCGCGAGATCGCGCAGGCGCTGATCCGCACGGCCGCGTTGCGCGCGGTCCATGCCGGTACGGTGCTGACGCCGCCCGAAGGGCTCTATGACGAGTTCGCGGCCCGCTTCCCCTATGCCGAAACCGAGGACCAGCAGCGCGCCATCGACGAGGTGCTGGCGGATCTGGCCGGCGGCAAGCCGATGGACCGACTGGTGTGCGGGGATGTCGGCTTCGGCAAGACCGAGGTGGCCTTGCGCGCCGCGTTCGTCGCGGCCGGCGCCGGCTATCAGGTCGCGGTGGTGACGCCGACCACGCTGCTCTGCCGCCAGCATGCGAAGACCTTCACCGAGCGCTTCGCCGGGCTGCCGATCCGCATCGGCCATCTTTCGCGCCTGGTGTCGGCGAAGGACGCGGCTCGCGTGAAGGCCGAGCTCAAGGCCGGCAAGATCGACATCGTGGTGGGCACGCATGCCTTGCTCGCGAAGGGCATCGAGTTCGCCAATCTGGGCCTTCTGATCGTGGACGAGGAGCAGCATTTCGGCGTGGCGCAGAAAGAGCGCCTCAAGGAGCTCCGGGCCGATGTCCATGTGCTGACGTTGACCGCGACGCCGATCCCGCGCACGCTGCAACTGGCACTGTCGGGCGTGCGCGAGATGAGCCTGATCTCCACTCCGCCGGTCGACCGGCTCGCGGTGCGCACCTTCGTGCTGCCTTACGATCCGGTCGTCGTGCGCGAGGCGATCCTGCGCGAGCATTACCGCGGCGGGCAGAGCTTCTATGTCGTGCCGCGCATCGAGGACCTCGACAAGGTGGCCGAGCGCCTCAGGAAGCTGGTGCCCGAGATCAAGTTCGTGATGGCGCATGGGCGCATGGCGCCGACCCATCTCGAGAAGGCGATGACCGCCTTCTACGACCGCCAATACGACATGCTGCTCTCGACCAACATCATCGAGTCCGGCCTCGACATCCCGACCGCCAATACCATGGTGATCCACCGCGCCGACATGTTCGGGCTGGCGCAGCTCTATCAGTTGCGCGGGCGCATCGGCCGTTCGAAGCAGCGCGGCTACGCCTACCTGACGCTGCCGCCTGGTCGTGTGCTCAACCCGACGGCGGCCAAGCGGCTGCAGGTGATGCAGACGCTGGATACACTGGGCGCCGGCTTCACGCTCGCGAGCCACGATCTCGACATCCGCGGTGCGGGCAATCTGCTCGGCGACGAGCAGTCCGGCCATATCCGCGAGGTCGGCGTCGAGCTCTACCAGCAGATGCTGGAGGACGCCGTCAAGGAAGCGCGTGGCCAGGCCGCGGCGGCGCAGGAATGGACGCCGCAGATCAGCATAGGCATGTCCGTGCTCATCCCCGAGAGCTACGTGGCCGATCTCGGCGTCCGGCTCGGGCTCTATCGCCGCATCGCCACGCTCGTCGGCAAGAGCGAGATCGACGCCTTCGCGGCCGAGCTCATCGACCGCTTCGGGCCGCTGCCGGCCGAGGTCGAGAACCTGCTCGGCGTCATCGCCATCAAGCAGCTCTGCAAGCAGGCCGGCATCGAGAAGGTGGAGGCGGGGCCCAAGGGCGTGGTGCTGTCCTTCCGCCACAACCGCTTCGCCAAGCCGGCCGAGCTGATCGATTTCATCAACCGCAAGCGCGACGAGGTCAGCCTGCGCCCGGACCACAAGCTGGTCTGGCGCCAGGAGTGGAAAGAGGCCGAGAGCCGCGTCGCGGGCGTGCAGGGATTGCTGACGCATCTGGCCAAGATCGCGGCGTGAAGACATCTGGGGGAATGGATTCCGATTGCCTGAACGGGTTAGTCGTCACCCTCGCGAAAGCGAGGGTCCATGGAGAGACCAGAGCACGGCATGGAGATGGATTCCCGCTTTCGCGGGAATGACGGTGAAATTGGGTGCTGGCTGTTTTCGCTGATCGCCACACCGGGGCAGCTCATCGCAAATCGAAAGGGGAAAGGCCCATGTTCTACGACGCGCGGCGCGGCGATCACGGCCTGGCGCTCGATCCGTTCAAGGCGCTGGTGGTGCCGCGGCCGATCGGCTGGATCACCTCCCTGAGCGCGGCCGGCGTCGTCAATCTGGCGCCCTTCAGCTTCTTCAACGCGGTCGCAGAAGGCCCGCCCATGGTCATGTTCGGGCCGGGCGGGCGCAAGGCGGATCGCCCCGTGAAGGACAGCCGCGCCAACATCGAGGCCACCGGCGAGTTCGTCTGCAACCTCGCCACCTGGGATTTGCGCGAGCAGATGAACAAGACCTCGGCGCGGCTCCCGGCCGAAACCGACGAGATGGCCTATGCCGGCCTCACGCCGGCGCCCTCGCGCCTCGTCAAGCCGCCGCGCGTGGCCGAGGCGCCGGTCCATCTCGAATGCCGCTACTGGAAGACGGTCGAGCTGCCGACCGACGATCCCGAGGAACCCAACGCCATCATCATCGGCGAAGTCGTCGGCGTTCACATCGCCGACCATCTGATCCGGGAGGGGCGCGTGAACATCGTGGCCGCCAAGCCGATCGCACGGCTGGGCTACGCGGAATATTGCGTGGTGGACCAGGCCTTCCGCATGCGCCGGCCGGACTAGTCCGGGAGGCAGGGCGCGCGTTTCGTGCGGGAGAAGATCGCAGTAGCGCTCGGGCGGCGGCGCCCATATCCTACTTCCGTCGTGTGGATCATTTTCGAGGTGATCTCATGCGCTGGCTCGTGACTTTGCTGGCCGGTTTCCTTGTCGCGGCGAGCGCCCAGGCGGCTGAATTCAAGGTCACGAGCCCGACCTTCATCGATGGAGCGACCTTGCCGGCGGTCCATGTGCTGGAGGGGTTCGGCTGCCATGGCGGCAACCGCTCGCCGGCGCTCGCATGGTCGGGAACGCCGCCCGGAACCAAAAGCTTCGCCATAACCCTGTACGATCCCGATGCGCCCACCGGCAGCGGCTGGTGGCATTGGACCGTGTTCAACATTCCGGCCTCGGTGGCGTCGCTGCCGGAAGGTGCCGGCTCGCCGACCGGCCCTGGCCTGCCGAACGGTGCGATCCAGGGGCGCACGGATTTCGGCGCACCCGGTTTCGGTGGCGCCTGCCCGCCCGAGGGCGATCCGCCGCACCACTACGTCCTCACGGTTTGGGCGCTGAAGGTGGACAAGCTGCCGCTCGACGGGTCGGCCGAGGGAGCGATGGTCGGCTTCTACCTCGATGCGAACGCCATCGCCAAGACGAGCATCACCGCGCTCTATGGGCGATAAGCCGGCACCGGGGCACCAAGGATCATGGCTGATCGCCATCGAACCGGGCTAGGCTTGTCGCGCCTTGTTTGCTTGCCGCTGGATCGTAACGGCCGGAGCCGACGGAGCAACGCCATGGGCATCGAAGACAACGTCGCGGAACACTACAGGCACGGCTCGCTGGAGCGGGCGGTGTTGGGTGCGCTGGCCGCTTCCGGCAAGGATCTCAACCGGCTCGAGCCGGCCGATCTCGCGCCCGTCGACGAGTTTCACATTGGCGGACGGCAGGCGACGATCGATTTCGCCGAGCGGTTGGACATCCGGCGCGGCATGGCATTGCTCGACATCGGCTGCGGCCTTGGCGGCGCGTCGCGCTACTTCGCTCAAGAGCATGGCTGCCGCGTCACCGGCATCGACCTGACCGAGGAATATGTCCGGGTCGCGACCGCGCTCGCCGGGCGCGTCGGCCTCGAAGGAGCGGTTTCGTACCGGCAGGGAAGCGCGCTTTCCCTGCCGTTTGGGGCCCGCCGCTTCGACGGCGCCTACATGCTCCATGTCGGCATGAACATCGAGGACAAGGCCAGGCTGTTCGCCGAGGTTGCGCGCGTGCTCAAGCCCGGCAGCTTCTTCGGCATCTACGACGTGATGCGCGAAGGGGAGGGCGAGTTGGTCTATCCGGTGCCCTGGGCATCGAGCCTCGCAACCAGCTTCGTGGCGAGCGCGGCCGTTTACCGGCGGCTGCTCGAAGAGGTCGGGTTCGAGGTGCAGCAGGAGCGCGGTCGCCGGGAATTCGCGATCGAGTTCTTCCGCAAGATGCGCGCGCGGGCGGTCCAAGGAGGGCTGCCGCCGCTCGGCCTGCATATCCTCATGGGCGACACCGCGCCGCAGAAAGTGGCGAACATGATCGCCAATCTCGAGGCCGGGCTGGTCGCGCCGACGGAGATCGTGGCCGTGGCGAGGTGACGGGCGACCCGGATGCGCAGGCGGTCCAGCCTGGCTGTCGCCCCGGACAAGCGCCGCGCCCGTGATTCTCAAAGTTCGCCGGCGAAGCCGGCTCGGCGCGCGAGCCGGAGCCTGAAGCAGCCGGGATGCCGAACGATGGGCCTTCGCGAGAGCGACACGGGTCAGCTCGCCACGATCCGGCAAGAGCGGGGCGCCGCCCTAATTGAAGCTCGCCTGGCGGCGTTCCATGTCGTCCTCGCGCGCGAGGTCGAAGAGCTGGAACAGCGCCTCCGGCTCCTGCGCGCCCGAGAGCGCAAAGCGGCCGTTGAAGATGAAGCAGGGTACGCCGTTGATGCCCTGTCGACGCGCGAACTGATCCTCCGCCACCACCATGTCGCGCTCCTCCTGCCCGAGCAGGAAGCGACGGGCCTCCGGTCCCGGCAGGCCGGCAGCGACGGCAAGCTCGGTCAGCACGTCGATGTCGCCGGTGTCGAGCCCTTCCTCGAAATAGGCGCGAAACAGCCCGTCGAGCAGCTCGCTCTGACGCCCGTAGCGATGGGCAAAGCGCATCAGCCGGTGCGACTGCACCGTGTTGGGCGTGCGCGTGATGCGGTCCAAGGCGAAGGCGATGCCTTCGCCGGCGCCGGCCAGCGAGACCGCATCGTGGATCCGTCGCGCTCTTTCGGGGCTGCCGAACTTGGTTTCGATGTAGGTCCGCCGCTCCATGCCGCCGGCCGGCATGGCCGGGTTGAGCTGGAAGGCGCGCCAGGTGATCTGCAGATCGGGCTGCGGGCGCTGCTTCAGCGCCCGCTCGAGCCGGCGCTTGCCGACATAGCACCAGGGGCAGATCGTGTCGGAAAAGATATCGAGCTGCATCGCGAAAGATTTCCTTTCCGCGTTCGGCGGCCTCCGAGCCGCGAGGCCGTTTGGCGGCCTTGACCTTTGGCGGCCTGCCATCGACCATACCGCAAAACGAGCCGTCCCGAGCGCTCAAATGAGCGTGCGCAAGCAGGCGCAAGGGACCGGCGCAGGAGGGGACCTCGATCATGGCGGACGGCGCCGGCAAGCCCGATATCTGGGAGCAGGATCTGGCCAAGAATGCGGCCAACTACGTGCCGCTGACACCGCTTTCCTTCCTGGCGCGGGCGGCCGCCGTCCATCCCGACAAGATCGCGGTGATCCATGGCCGGCGTCGCTTCACCTATCGCGAGTTCGCCGAGCGTTGCCGGCGCCTGGCCTCGGCACTGGCGGCGAAAGGGGTCGGCAAGGGCGACACGGTGGCGCTGCTGGCGCCCAACATCCCGGCCATGCTCGAGGCCCATTACGCCGTTCCCATGCTGGGCGCGGTGCTGAACACTCTCAATATCCGGCTCGATGCCGACACCATCGCCTTCTGCCTCGGCCATGGTGGCGCCAAGGTGCTGATCGCCGACTGCGAGTTCGCCGACACGACCGGGAAAGCGTTGGCGGCCTGCGGGACGAAGCCGCTCCTGGTCGAGGTCGACGACAGCGAGGCCGATTACGCGGCGACCGGCGGCAGGCGGCTCGGCGACATCGAGTACGAGGGTTTTCTCGCCGGCGGCGACCCCGCCTTCGACGGCCGCCGGCCCGAGGACGAGTGGGAAGCGATCGCGCTCAACTACACCTCGGGCACCACCGGCAATCCCAAAGGCGTGGTCTATCACCATCGCGGCGCCTATCTGAATGCGATCGGCGACGTGTTGTCGATGGGGCTGAACGCGCGCAGCGTCTATCTCTGGACGCTGCCGATGTTCCACTGCAACGGCTGGTGCTTCACCTGGGCCGTGACGGCGGCCTCGGGGACTCATGTCTGCCTGCGCAAGGTCGAGGCGGGCGCGGTCTATCGTCTGATCGCGCAGCACGGCGTCACCCATCTTTGCGGCGCGCCGATCGTGCTCAACCTGCTGGCCAACGCGCCCGACAGCGTCAAGACCAGATTCGACCGGATTGTCGAGGTCGGCACCGGCGGCGCGGCCCCGCCCTCGGCGATCATCGAAGCGATGGAGCGCAACGGCTTCCGCGTCACGCATCTCTATGGGCTCACCGAGACCTACGGACCCGCCACCATCTGCGCCTGGCAGGAGGCCTGGGACGGGCTCGACCTCGAAGGCCGCGCGCGAGCGATGGCACGCCAGGGCGTGCCGGTCTCGACCTTCGAGGCCATCATGGTGGCCGACGGCGAGACCATGCGGCCGGTGCCGCGCGATGGCCAGACCATCGGCGAGCTGATGCTGCGCGGCAACTCGGTGATGAAGGGCTATCTCAAGAACCCGAAGGCGACGGCGGAAGCCTTCCATGGCGGCTGGTTCCATTCGGGCGATCTCGCCGTCTGGCACCCGGACGGCTATGCGGAGATCAAGGACCGGGCCAAGGACATCATCATTTCGGGCGGCGAGAACATCTCGAGCCTGGAGGTCGAGGAGGTGCTCTACCGCCATCCGAAGGTGCTGGAGGCGGCGGTGGTGGCGCGGCCGGACCCGAAATGGGGCGAGACGCCCTGCGCCTTCGTCACGCTGCGCGAGGGGGCGCAGGCCACGGACCGCGAGATCGTCGACTGGTGCCGCGCCAACATGGCGCATTTCAAGGCGCCGCGGACCGTGCTGTTCGGGCCGCTGCCCAAGACCTCGACCGGCAAGATCCAGAAGTTCGTCTTGCGCGAGCGGGCGAAAGAGTTGGGGAGCTGACGGCATCGCCATGCATACCCTTCGGCGAGCACTCACCCCCTCACCTGCCTGCGGGCCGAAGCCTCGCTTCCGGGATTTCGCTCCGATGGATCCCTTCGGCGGGCGAAGGCCCGCGTCGGAGCTTCGCTCCTCCTTTTCCTCTCCCCCTCCCGAACTCGGGAGGGGGAGAGGTGTAGGCGAGGGGGAGGCCGATCGTATGGTCTCGCTGTCGGCGGAGGTTCAACGCCAATGACATCGCCGACATCGACCATCGCCGCCCGCTTCGATCTTTCCGGACGAGCCGCCCTCGTCACCGGCGCCTCGTCGGGGCTCGGCTGGCGCTTTGCCGAAGTGCTTGCGGAAGCCGGTGCCAAGGTGGCGCTGGCGGCGCGCCGCACGGAGCGGCTCGAGGCGCTGGCCGGCTCGATCGCCGAGCGCGGCGGCACCGCCTTGCCGATCGCGCTGGACGTGACGCACCCGGCCGGCGTGCGCGCGGCGGTCGCGTCGGCCGAGGCCGAGCTCGGGCCGTTACGTATCCTGGTGAACAATTCCGGCGTCAGCGCGTCGAGCCCCTTCCTCGATCACAGCGAGGAGGATTGGGATCGCGTGATCGACACCAATCTCAAAGGCGCCTTTCTGGTCGGCCAGGAGGCGGCGCGGCACATGGTCGCCCACGGGCTGGGCGGCGCCATCGTCAACATCTCTTCGATGCTGGGCATCGTGGTGGACAAGGGAACCGTGGCCTATTGCGCTTCCAAGGCGGGCGTGATCTCGCTCACCAAGGCGATGGCGTTGGAGCTGGCGCGCTACCGCATTCGCGTGAATGCCATCTGCCCGGGCTATGTCGAAACGGAAATGACGGAGGCGTTCCTGTCGAGCCCGCGCGGGCGGACACTGATCCAATCCATTCCGATGCGCCGCTTCGCCAAGACGGAGGAACTGGACGGGCTGCTCCTGCTGCTCGCCTCAGATGCGTCGAGCTTCATGACGGGCAGTTGCGTTCTCGTCGATGGCGGCGAGAGCTTGCAGCAGGCGTGAGGCTCGATCGCTTTCGTCACCGGAAAGGGAAGCTCGATGCTTCGATGCCTGATCGTCGCTGCGGGTCTTTTGGCGGCCGTCGTGGTATCGACGGCGGCCCGCGCCGATGCCACGGCGATCATCGACAAGCTCAAGCAGACGCTGGCCAATCTCTGGGATCTCTCGCTGGTGCGCCTCGAGGCGGCGCTGGCGGCGGGGGCCGGCGGCAGGGGGCTCATGACCTTCGCCGCCTTCGAGGACGGCAGGATCGTCATGCGCATTTACGAGGCCGAAGGGCCGTCGACCAAGGCCGAATGCAAGAAGCTGGTCGACAAGGTCAAGATCGCCGGCCGCGTCGATCCGATGAAGGGCTATCCGGACGAGCCGGCCTCCAACTATGCGGCCCTGTTCGCCTATCCGCAGATCGACCCGTTCTCGGTCGATGAAAGCTATGCCGAGACGGTCGATTCCCTGTTCGACGTGGTGGCCGTGGTCGGCGTCGGCGGCGATGGCACGGCGACGATGTGCAAGGGGCCGCTGCTGTCGACCGAGCTGATCTATACGGCCGAGTAGAGCCGCGACGAAGGCCTGGGTCAGGCCGGCAGCAGCCGCACGAGATCGTGCTTGGCCAACCAGACGAGACCGCGCCGAAGGCTCTCCCGCCGCTCCGGCGGGGCAAGCGCGACCAACTCTTCCACCGTGGTTTGCCGGGTTTCGGCGAGATGAGCCAGCACGGCCTGGCAGTCCGCGCGATCGGGGAACACGGCGAGGGCGTAGGAGCTCAACGGGATGCGCCGCATGACGTCGAGGCGCTTCACCTCCGCCCCTTCGACGGCGACGACGCGGGTTTCCGGTGCCAGGACATGAGTCGGATAATGGCTGAAGGCGTCGAACGGATCGAGGCGCGACGGCCATGCCGGGCCGTCGCCACGCGGCGCGGTTTCTCTTGCTCCCTTGCGGATCGACGCAAGCTCGGCCCAGAGCTCCTGATAGCGTCGGATCACCACGCGCCAATCGAACGTGTCGAGCGCACGACGGCGCGCCTGCTCGCCCAGCTTGCGCCGGAGCTCGTGGTCTTTCGCCAAACGGACGACGGCGTCGCGCGCCGCCGGCACATCCACGGCGACGAATTGGCAGGTGTTGCCGCAGTAGCGATCGTAGCTGTCGGCGCCCACGGCCTGACGGTAGATCAGATCCTCGCCGAGCGGCGTCGGCGCCTGCCAGGTCGGCACGCGGAATCCGTCTTCGCCCTCCCGCACCGTGTCCATGTAGCCGTCCCAGTCGCTCACGACCGAGGGCAGACCCGAGGCCATCGCTTCGATGGGCGTGAGACCGAAGGTTTCCTGGATATTGTCGGAGAACGACACGAACAGATCGGCAGCAGCCCAAATGCCGTTGCGCACGTCCTTCTTGCGGCCGTCGACGAAGATGGCGTTGACCGACGGGCAGAGCTGGCGGGCGCCGCTGCGGAAAGCGTGCTCGATGGCGTCGTTGGCGAACCAGCCCGCCTGGACCAGATGAACGCGCCCCTTGATCTCCTTGGCCGCGGCTTCGGCCGCCAGATACATCGGCAGCGGGTGCGCCTTGGCATGGAAGGAGAGACGGCCGACGAACAGCATCACCAGGTCGCGCTCGCCGATGCGCAGACGCTCGCGCCAGGTCTTGCGCGCGGCACCGTTCTGCTGCAGGCCATCGCAATCGACGCCCAGCGGGATCACGGGGAGCTCGGGCAGCGGCGCGGTGCCGGCGGCGCCGAGCCGCTCGCGCAGAAACTCCATGCGCGCCGACAGGATACGGCTCACGGTCTTCTTGACCGCGTTGGAGGTGCAGATGAGCGCGTCCCAGGGCTGAACCGGCGCGGTCAGCAGCTCGGCGATGGCGTCCATCGCGCCGAAGGAGGCCGTGGTGTGGGTGACGCCGCACACCGAAAAGGCGCGCTGGTCGCATTTGGCGCGGCGCAGCCAGGCATGGCCGGCAAGGTCCGGGCCGGGGAGAAAGACGGCACCGGGCTCGGCCAGCGCATCCAGCCGCGCATAGGTTGCCACCGAAACCGGCACGCTCGGTGTTAGCCGGTGCAACTCTTCCGTGAAGCGCTGTCCATCGGCTTCGCTGCCGACCAGCCCCCAGAAGCGCTCGACGCCCGCATGGCGGGCGAAGCCCTTGAGGAATCCTTCGCCGGCGGCATGCCGACCCATCAGCTTGGGACGCGAGGTGTCGTAGCCCTCGGCCGCATACATGATGGCGGCATTCGCGCGCCCGGGAGTGGCCACGATATCGACGCCGCCTTCGACAGCGCGCCTCGTCATTTGGCCAGAGTCCTCCATCTGCCCTCCGGAAAAGGGCGGGCCGACCAAAGCAGAGCGGGCGCGGCCCGGCAAGGGAATTCATGAAGTCTGGCGGTCATTTGATGCTGAACCGTAAAGGAACATTGTAAAGACCGGTTCGAAGCGAACGGTGTCGTCGCTTGCGGTGGAGACGAACCGCATTTTCGCCGAATTCGAGCAAACGGCGCTTCCGGTCCAACGACCGGCAGTTGTGCCGGCCACCGCCCCCGTGAACGGCGCCGATCCGACCGAAGTCCTGGGACTGCATGCCCCATGCGTTCGATGTGCCGGCGGTGAATGGATCGGGGGTTTCCGGAGACACTGGTTATTCATCCAATTTACGGCAAACAAGGCCAACTCGGCTCCTTTGATCGGGAGATGGCCTTGGCGTGCGACCTGGCGGCGGGCGGCATTCTTGCCCGGCAATGGTCCAGGATCATCTTTACATGCCCGTACCGCCGGTCGGCACCGACGACAGGCCCCGTTGACGCCATCCCTGTCGGCGAAGCCAACGGCGTTCGCGTTTCAAGCAATTCTTGATGCGGCCTTTAGGTAATCTCGTTTCCGGCCCCGCCATCGGTACCACTATGGTCGCCCGCGATAGTGAAATGGTTTCACTATCTGCCTCTGCTGTGCGTTCCTAACTTCGGCGCCGACGGTCGAGCGATGCGACACCGTTGGCGCCGTTTTCTCGAGTGCACGATCTCCGTCCTGTCATGCGCGCGCCGATGGCCGGCGCCAGGACGGGATCTGCCGGCGGCTGACCTATTCCGTGCAGCTCGTCGCCACCGCTTGAAGAAGCTTGGGCGAGGTTCGGCGACCTGCAGCCGCTCGACCGCGCGGGTCGCCGGACTGTGAACCGCTTCACAGCGGCGGCTCGTCACATTGCGTAAACCAGGCCTGCGAAGTCGTCGCACCGCCGAAGGATCATTGCCGATCGTCCTCCCGCTTCGGCAGCGGCCACGCGCAACGCGGTCGTCCCGATCCGATTCCGTTCGGGGTGGCCGGACGCGCCGAACACCGGTCCCTGTCCGCAACGTCGGCCTGCGCGCGTGGATCGGCGGTCCGTCAGCCCCCTGGCGTGCCGCTATCGCATCGCGGCGGCTTCGCGCCAGGAGGTGGCTGGAATAGGCAGTTCAGCCGCCGACCGGTGCCGCCCACTCGTTCGCGATGACCCATGGGGGTGGTCATTCGGGCGGGTGGGCGCGCTCCGCCAGCGCGTTCGCGTCGCAGATCTTGATGAGATTGCCGGCACGGCCGATGACGCCGTCGCGTTCGAGCAGCTTGAGCTGCTTGTTCACGGCCTCTCGGCTGGCGCCCAGGAATTGGGCGAGCATGCTCTGCGACAGCTTCGCCTCGATCACCGTGCCGCCCGGCTCGTCACGGCCATGACCGATGGCGAGCGCCCTGAGCGTCTTGCAGAGCCGCGTGCCGAGATCGAGAAAGGTGGCGTCGCGGATTCGATCCGTGCTGCTGCGCAGCCGTTCGCACAGGAGCTCGACGATATGGAGCGACAGGCGCGGCTCCGTTTCGAGCAAGGCCAGGAAATCACGGCGCGGCACCACGATCAGCTCGCTGTCGGAGAACGCCGAGGCGCTCGCGGTGCGCCGGAGCCCGTCGAGCAGCGCGATCTCTCCGAAGAAATCGCCGGGCTCCATCAGGCTGAGCGTCAGCTCCTTGCCATCGGGGCCGTGCAGCCAGATGCGCACCATCCCTTCGATGACGCCGTAAAGCGCGTCGGCCTCGTCGCCCTCCCAGAACAATGTGTCCTTCGCCGCAATGCGCTTCAGCGTGGAGATCTCGCCGATGCGCGCCAGCACGTCGCGCGCCAGCCCGCGAAACAGAAAGCTTCGCGCCAACAGCTTGGCACACGCATCGGCCGACACGGCCGCAGCGAGCGAGGCGCCCCCTCGACCCATCGTCTCGCACTCCCATTCTCGCAGGCAGCGTAACCGATCCGTCCGGCCCGAAAAAGCGGCATCGACCAGTTCGAGGCACGAGCGGCGCGTCTCGTTTCGCTGGCAACGGCCCAGGCTGTCGTCCGGGCTATTGCGCGGCGCCGTCGCAGGTCCGAAACTTGCGGCATTGTCGCCATAGTTCTGCGAACGGCACCGGGATCTATGACGAACAGCGCTTGTGGCGCTCGGTGCCGCACGGGCCTTGTCCTTCAAGGAGGGCGAAACCGTCGACAACGACACTTGGCGCTCCGGCGCGCTGGAAGCGGTGAGAGCGGCCATGGTGGGAAGGGTACCGGCCCGCGGGCCGGCGGGTAGCCGGCTTTGGCTTCGGGCCGTGCGAGGGAGGAGGGCAGATCATGGGGTAGATCGGCGGACATGGCTGCGGTGGATGTTCGGTGCACTGGCGTCCGGCACTGTCGTGCGACCGCTTGCGGCGCAATCGGCTCGCGGCGAGGTGGCGCGAACCCGGGGACGAGTATCGAAATCCGGTCCGGCCGGCGAGTCGGCGTTGGCGCCGGGCGAGCCGCTCTTTGTCGGCGATACGATCGCGACGGGCGATGACGGCCGCGTCGATGTGCGATTTGCCGATGGCTCGATGCTGACCGTCGGTCCCTCGAGCCGCGTTCAAATCGCCCGCTATGCTCCGGAGGCTCCGGCGGGACAGGTCGAGGCGCTGCTTTCGCTTCTGGACGGAATCCTCAAGATGGTCGTGGGCAACGGGCAACGATGGGACCGATTTGCCGTCGAGACCTCGACGTCTGTCGCTTCGGTCCGCGGCACCGAGTGGCTGGTGGAAGCGACGGAGGGCCGCAGCGCCGTCTTCGTTCTGCGCGGCCAGGTCGAGGTTGCGAGCCGCGCCGCCGTTGGCGGCTCCGTGACGCTTCTGGCCGGTGAAGGCTGCGACGTGCCGTCCGGTGCCGCGCCGAGCGAGCCCAAGCGTTGGGGCCCCAAGCGGCGATTTGAAGCGCTTGCACGCGTATCCTGGTAGATTCTGCACCGATGGCGAAGCGGACATCCCGGAGGAAACGCGGCGTTCGAAGGACCGTTCTCCTCGCGGCGGCGAGCGCCATCCTGCTTGCGGCGGGCCACGGGTTGGGGCTGCCGCTGCTCAACAGCTTCGAAGGCGCGACGCTCGACTGGCGCTTTCGGTTGCGCGGCGTCGTCCCGACCCCGATGCAGGTCGCGATCATCGCGATCGACGAGCGTACATTGGCAGAAATCGGTCGATGGCCGCTGCCGCGCTCCGTCATCGCAGCGGCGATCGACCGCTTGCGCGAGCTCGGGGCGCGAAGCATCGGCCTCGATCTCCTGTTGACGGAGCCTGAAACGCCCGGCGAAGGGGCGATCCCGGCCTATGGGAACGGAGACCTGGCGTTGCGCGACGCCTTGTCGCGCCACGGACGGGGCGTACTCGCCATGGCGGCGCTGTTCGAGCGCTCGGCGGCAATGAACCGGGCATCCCGCCACGATCTGACGAGGCTGGGCTATCGCGTGGTCGCGCGTCCGGCTGTGGGCGCCATCGAGCCGCCGAGAGCCGCTGGCGCGCTGCTGCCGATCGAGCCGTTGCGAGAGGTTGCTGCCGTGGGCCATGTCAATCTGCTGCTTGGCGAGACGGGGGTGCCGCGCGCATACCATCCGGCAATTGCGATCGACGACGTGTTGGTGCCGTCCTTTTCGGTGCAACTCGCGCGCCAACAGCTTGGCATCGAGGAGGGCGATGTGTCCTTGTCGCTGGGGGGCGAGCTGCGTTTGGGCGGCAGGGCCGTCCTGCTGGATGACCGCCTGGGCACGCCGCTCGACTATTACGGTCCCGTGGGGACCATCGCCACCTACTCGTTTGCCGATCTGATGCAGGGCACGATACCGGCCGGCGCCCTGGCAGGGCGCGCGATCCTGCTGGGCGGTACGGCGATCGGCGTCGGCGACAGCTTTGCGACGCCGTTCGCCGGGGCACTGCCGGGCGTCGAAGTGCTGGCAACGGCTGTTGCCAATCTCCTGCAAGGGGAGCGTCTGCTCCGCACCGGTGCGATGCGAGAGTGGGAAGCGATCGCCGTCATCGTCCTTGCCTGGCTCGCATGGATCACCACGAATCTGCCGGGGCCCCGGCAGGCATTGCTTCTGACCCTCGCCCTTTTCGTGCTTTGGCCGATCGCCGCCTATGTTGCATTCCTTCGCTGGCATCTATGGCTGAATGTCGTGGTGCCGAGCCTCGCCATGGTCGTGACCGGAACGATCGTGATGCTCGGCCGCGTCGCCGAAGAACTGCGGCTCCGGCGCGAAACCGAACGGCAGCGCGGAAATCTCGCGCGTTACGTATCGCCCGTGATGGCCGAGCAGCTGGCAACCGAAGACAAGCCGAGTTTCGACGAGCGCGAGCAACTGGCGGCGATCCTGTTCGTCGATCTCTCCGGATTTACGCAAGCGAGCGAGGCGCAATCGCCCGGAGACACGGCCCGGTTTCTCAAGGAGTTTCACACCCGGCTCGAGCAGGTGGTGCTCGCCCACGGGGGCGTGATCGAACAATTCGCCGGCGATGGCGCCATGGTGATCTTCGGTCTGCCGCAACCGGGAGCGCAGGACCCGGTGTCAGCGCTGGCATGCGCTCGCGCGCTGTTGACGGCGCTCGCGCACTGGCAACCGGCGCTCAAACCGCGGGCCGGCTTGCACTTCGGGCCGGTGGCGATGGCGCGGCTCGGCGGCGAAGCTCAAGCGCAACTCGCGGCGGCCGGCGATACGGTCAACGTGGCGAGCCGGCTTGAAGCATTTGCGCGCCAGAGCGGTGCCGCGCTCGCGGTCTCGGACGCGACCGTGGCGGCGGTGCGCGCTGCGGGTCGGGCCGAGCTCCTGGCAGGCCTCGAGCGATGGCCCGATCTGTCGATACGCGGACGCGAAGGGCGGCTCACGGTCTGGCTGGCGAGCATCGACCGGTTGATGACGTGATGATCGATGCGGTTGGGCGCGGGTCATTCGTTACAATCTTGTCAGGTTCGGCCCCGGATGCTTGACGGCATGGGGGGCGACCGCCAGATCAGGAGCATCGTCGTGAGATATGGAGCAAATCGGCGCTGGAGGCGTTCGAGCGATGAACGAAACCACGAAGTCGACGGCGAAGTCGCATCGCGACGCGTCGCCGGCGGCGTTCGACCGTGTCGTGCTCGTATTGCAAGGCGGCGGCGCGCTCGGTGCGTACCAGGCGGGCGTATACCAGGCGCTGGATGAGGCGGGCATTCGGCCCGATTGGGTCGCCGGCATTTCGATCGGCGCCGTCAACGCGGCGCTCATCGCCGGCAACCCGCCGGAAACCCGCGTGGAAAGGCTGCGCCAATTCTGGGAGCTCGTCACCGATGGCCCGACGGTGCTGGGCTGGCCGGAGGACGCCGCGTCGCTGGTTGCCAGGGGCGATGCGGCGCGAAAGCTGTTCAATCAGATCAGCGCCGGACGGACCCTGCTCAACGGCGCCTCGGGTTTCTTCGCACCGCGGCTTCCCTCTCCCTGGCTGCAGCCGACGGGTACGCTCGAGGCGACCAGCTACTACGAGACGGCCCCGCTCAAGGCGACGTTGGAGCGGCTGATCGACTTCGATCGCATCAATGCCGGCGATACGCGCCTGAGCGTAGGCGCCGTCAATGTGAGGAGCGGCAATTTCGTTTATTTCGACACGAGCACGCACCGGATTCGGCCCGAGCACGTTCTCGCCAGCGGCGCCCTGCCGCCGGGCTTCGCCGCAGTCGAGATCGAGGGCGAGCATTATTGGGACGGCGGCCTGGTCTCCAACACGCCGCTACAATGGGTGGTCGAGGCGGGGCCTCGCCGCGACAGCCTGATCTTCCAGGTGGACCTGTGGAACGCACGCGGCGAGTTGCCGCGCACGATGTCGGACGTGATGGTGCGGCAGAAGGAGATCCAGTATTCGAGCCGGACGCGCGATCAGACGGACCGGTTCAAGCGGCTGCAAGGCGTGCGTTGCGCGCTGGCGAGCCTGATGGGCAAGCTGCCGGAGGAGTTGAAACAGAGCCCGGAATTCGCGGCGTTGAGCAGGATCGCGGATCACACCGTCTACAACGTCGTCCACCTGATTTATCGCGCCAGACATTACGAGGGACACTCGAAGGACTACGAATTCTCGCGGCTGTCGATGGAGGAGCATTGGCGCGCCGGCTATAACGACGCGGTGCGCACACTGCGTCATCCCGAAGTGCTGGAGCGGCCCGAGGGGATAGAGGGCGTCTCCAGCTTCGATCTGGCACGGGACGGCCGCGAATAGGCGAAGTTGCCGGCCCGGCGTCATTTGATCGCCCATCAGCAAGGAGAGAGCCATGCGCCTCGAGAACAAAGTCGCGGTCGTCACCGGTGCGGCGAGCGGCATCGGCAAGGAGATCGCCCGCACCTTCGTCCGCGAGGGCGCCAAGGTGGCGATCGCCGATCTGGATCTGAAGAGCGCGGAGGCGGCGGCGGCCGAGCTGGACAAGTCGGGAAAACGGGCTCTCGCGGTCGCCATGGACGTCACCGACGAGGCGCAAGTGGAGTCGGGCATGGCCAGGACCATCTCGTCCTTCGGACGGCTCGATATCCTGGTCAGCAACGCCGGCATTCAGATCGTGGCGCCGCTCGAGGAGTTCGAATTCGCGAAATGGAAGAAGCTCCTCGCCATCCATCTCGACGGCGCCTTCCTGACCACGCGGGCGGCCTTGAGGCAGATGTACAAGCAGGGAACCGGCGGCAGCATCATCTATATGGGCTCGGTCCATTCCAAGGAGGCGTCGCTCTTGAAGGCGCCTTACGTCGCGGCCAAGCATGGGCTGATTGGGCTCGCCAAGGTGGTGGCCAAGGAAGGCGCCAAGCATGGCGTGCGGGCGAACGTGATATGCCCGGGCTTCGTGCGGACGCCGCTCGTCGAAAAGCAGATCCCCGAGCAGGCCAGGACGCTCGGCATCTCCGAGGAGGATGTCATCAGGAAGGTGATGCTGAAGGACACGGTCGATGGCGAGTTCACGACGGTGCAGGACGTGGCGGAGGCCGCGCTGTTCTTCGCCGCCTTCGAAACCAACGCACTGACCGGCCAGTCGCTGGTCGTCAGCCACGGCTGGTTCATGCAGTAGCCGGCAGATCCAGTCGCCACCGAAGCCACGCCGGCGCGACTACTTGACGACCAGAACGGCACAGGGCGCGAGTTCCACCAGCCGGTCGGTCGTGCTGCCGATCAGCCGGTTGTAGAGCGCCGAGTGCCCCATATAGCCGACGACCAGCAGGTCGCAACCCTCGCGCGCCATGAAGTCGAGGATGGCGGGCACCGGATGGCCGGCAACCACATGCGTCTCGAAGCGGACCTGTTGCGCCTTGGCCTGCCGTCGCGCCTGCGCGGTCACGCGGCTGTAAATATGGTCGGCCTCCTGCTTCTCCTCGACGGTCTCGTCGATGGTCGTCGCGAAGCGCGGAAGCTCCTCGACCGAGATCATATGCAGCTCGGCCCGGAGCCGCTTGGCGAGATCGAGCCCTGCGGAGAATGCCGCGACGGCTCCCTTGGAGCCGTCGTTGGCGACCAGGATCTTCCTATACATGGGGCGTCTCCGCGGCTGGAATGGCCTCGGGCTCGCCATGGATCGGCTTGGAGCGCGGCTGGAACCACCGCTGCGCGATCAGCGTGGGCACGACGGCGCTGCCGATCACGGCCGTCACCAGGATCGTATATTGCCGCTGGTCGATGATGTGATTGGTGAGGCCGAACAGCGCCGAAATCGTGCCGAAGGTAAGACCTGTCGACATCAACAGCGTCGTATACATCCCTTCGCGGCCGTCGAAGCGGAATGCCCTGGTCAGAGGCAGAATGCCGATGAACTTCGTCGCCATCTTGATGGCGAGGAAAACGGCGATAAGGCCTGCGGCGGCGATGACGGCCCGGAACTCCACCAGCGAGCCCGCCTTGAGGAAGTAGAAAGGCGTGAGGATGGTGAAGGCGACGATACGCATCCGGTGCGGCAGCGCAGGGTCGGCGAGGAAGGCGGGCGCGAGCGCCATGCCGACCAGATAGGCTGGTAGCACCGCCTCGCTGCCGGCGATCGAAGCGAGCCCGCCAAGCCCCAGCAGCACCAGCGCCACGAATTTCGTCTCGGGTTCGCTGACGCGCCGGCCGACCTTGCCGAAGAACCAGGGCGCGAACTTGGGCAGTAGCCAGAGCGCCACCGCGGTGACGGCGCCGAAGAAGCCGAGCCACAGGTCGAAATGAGCGAAAATCACGCCCAGCGCCAGCACCGTGCCGAGATCGTTCACGAAGCAGGCGGCGAGAATGATCTTGCCGATCTCGGTCTTGTTGAAGCCGGTCTCGACCATGACCGCGTAGACGACCGCGACGGAGGTGGTCGAGAGCGAGATGCCGGCGATCTGCGCCTGCGGCCAAGCCCAGCCTGTCAGATAGTGGGCATAGAGCAGGACACCCAGATAGGGCGCGAAGAACCCCACCACGCCGATGCTCATGCTCGACCAGAGATGCTTGCGAACGACCTGGCTGTCGATCTCGGCACCGGCCAGGAAGGTCAGCAGGATCGCGCCGAAGCCGGCAAGGAAGTTGACCCAGGGCGTGATCTCGAGGCCGATGAGATTGCCGGCGAGGGCGCCGACCAGGATTTCGATGAGAGCGACCGAGATCGCGATTCGGATCGAGAGGATCGAAGCGAGCAGGGCAAGGCCGAGCCAGAGGGCCGATGCCAACCACACATTCTCCATCGCACACTCCTTGCGGTCCCCAGGGACCGACGGTTGCGTGGGCGTGAAGACACCGGTGGGAGACGGCTGAAAAAGCCCGCCTCATGGGCGGGCCGTCGCAGATTCGACTCCCACCGCATGCCTTCACGCGGCAGGAGTCATCAGCCCTTATTCAGGGCGGTTTGGGGGGACTCCATCCCCTCGATACGCATAAGAAGCTAGGCCCATTGCGCGCGGTCGTCAATGGCGCCGCTCTCGCGGCACGCCGAGGGTGGTGATAAAATGCGCATCGGCGGCGTGCAGGGCACGCATCGCGGAGCGCCTCGAGAGCTTCCCTCGCCGTAATCAGGGGGCCGCGCTTCGCGGGAGAGGGCCGATGTCCTTTCTCTCATGGCATGGCCTGGTGCATCGGCAGGAGCGGCGCAGCCTCGCTTCGGCGTTTGTGGGCGAGATCGTCGCGGTGTTGCGGGCGATCGAAGAGCACGATGTCTTGAACGCGCTCGAGCAGGCCCTTAGGGCCGGTGCCGCTCTTCCCTTGCCGAGGTTGACACTTCCGCATCTCGCGATCTACGAGGCCGATGCCGGAAAGCTCGACCGGCTGCCGGCACCGCTGCCGCGCCAGATCGCCTATTTCTACACCCGCATCTTGTCGCTGCAGAGCGACCTGGCCGAGCTTGGCGCCGAGCCTGCCTCGGGGGCGGCCGCCGAGCATCGCAGCGAGCGTATCCGCCATATGCTGAGCGAGCTAAGGGAGGCGCTCGATCTCGCCGACGACATTCTGCGCGAGCTGCGGCCGCTTCTCGAAACGCATGGTCACGGCCACAGCCATCTTCACGAGCATTGACGAAAAGCAATCTTGCCTCGTCCGACGACCGTGACGCCCCGTGACGGGTTGCATGGTCGGGCTCGCCGTTGCAGTATCGGCCTCATCCGAGGGGTGCCCCGTCCAGGGGGCTGAGATACCGCCGGCCGATCCTGTTCTTGTCGGCGACGCGGTGACCCTGAAGAGCCCGCTTGAAGGTTGCCGCGGCTGCGGCGGCCCCAAGCCGGCTCTTGGAACCTGATCCGGGTCATGCCGGCGTAGGGAACGGAACCGCGCGCGGGGATTCTCCCGCTCCTCCCGCTCCTGCCGCACAGTCCGGATCTCCCGATCGCAAGAGTCGAAGGAGATTCGTCATGAACGTCGTCGATCCGAGACAGTTGAGCGTCACGGTCGGGGCGCTGCCGGGCTCGCGCAAGATCTATGTCCAGGGCGAGCGCTGGCCCGAGATGCGCGTGGCGATGCGCGAGATCGCGCTTCATCCCTCGGCAGGCGAGCCGCCGCTGACGGTCTATGACACCTCCGGGCCCTACACCGATCCGGAAGTGAACATCGACATTCGATGCGGTCTGCCGCGTTTGCGCGAGGGCTGGATCGAAGCACGCGGCGATACGGAGCCTTATGAGGGGCGTGCCGTGCGGCCGGAGGACAATGGCTTCGCCAGCGCCGAGCAGCGCGTGCCGGGATTCCCGGTCGCGCATCGGCCGCGACGTGCGACCGGCGGGAGGGCGGCGACGCAGCTTGCCTACGCCCGGGCCGGCATCGTCACGCCGGAGATGGAGTTCGTCGCCATCCGCGAGAACGAGGGGCGCGAGCGCCTGCGCCGAAAGGCGGCGCGCGACGGCGTCTCCTTCGGCGCCGCGATCCCGGACCTCGTGTCGGCGGAGTTCGTGCGCGACGAGATCGCCCGCGGCCGCGCGATCATTCCCAGCAACGTCAACCATCCGGAGCTCGAGCCGATGATCATCGGCCGCAACTTCCTGGTGAAGGTCAACGCCAACATCGGCAACTCGGCCGTCACCTCCTCGGCTGCCGAGGAGGTCGACAAGATGGTCTGGGCGATCCGCTGGGGCGCCGACACGGTCATGGACCTCTCGACCGGGCGCAACATCCACGCGATCCGCGAATGGATCATCCGCAATTCCCCCGTGCCGATCGGGACGGTGCCGATCTATCAGGCGCTGGAGAAGGTGGGCGGCGTGCCGGAGGAGCTCACCTGGGAGATCTTTCGCGACACGCTGATCGAGCAATGCGAGCAGGGCGTCGACTATTTCACCATCCATGCCGGCGTGCGGCTCCGCTACATCCCGCTCACCGCGAGCCGTGTGACCGGCATCGTCAGCCGCGGCGGCTCGATCATGGCGAAGTGGTGCCTGGCCCATCACCAGGAGAATTTCCTCTACACCCATTTCGAGGAGATCTGCGACATCATGCGGGCCTATGACGTGAGCTTCTCGCTGGGCGATGGCCTCAGGCCCGGTTCGATCGCGGACGCCAACGATGCGGCCCAATTCGCGGAGCTCGAGACCTCGGGCGCGCTCTCGCGCATCGCCTGGGCCAAGGATGTCCAGGTCATGGTCGAGGGGCCCGGCCATGTCCCGATGCACAAGATCGAGGCCAATATGGACAAGCAGCTCGAGGCCTGCGGCGAGGCGCCCTTCTATACGCTGGGGCCGCTCACGACCGACATCGCGCCGGGCTACGATCACATCACCAGCGGCATCGGCGCCGCCATGATCGGCTGGTTCGGTTGCGCCATGCTCTGCTATGTCACGCCCAAGGAGCATCTGGGGCTGCCCGATCGCGACGACGTCAAGACCGGCGTCATCACCTACAAGATCGCGGCCCATGCGGCGGATCTGGCCAAAGGGCATCCGGGCGCGCGGCTCCGGGACGAGGCGCTGAGCCGGGCCCGCTTCGAGTTCCGCTGGCAGGATCAGTTCAACCTGTCGCTCGACCCCGAGACAGCGCAGCACTTCCACGACGAAACCCTGCCCAAGGAGGCGCATAAGCTCGCGCATTTCTGCTCGATGTGCGGGCCGAAGTTCTGCGCCATGCGCATCACGCAGGACATTCGCGACGCCGCCCGGGCCGGCATGGATCGGATGGCCGAGGCGTTCCGCGCGGGCGGGAGCGAGATCTATCGCCGGCCGGGAGAAGTGGCGGCGGAAGCGACCGACGGGCCGGCGGGATAGAACGGCCTCAATTTGACGCGACACATGCTCCCCTCACCCAGTTTCGGGTAAGGCTCGGCAATTGCCTTGCCAACCCTTCTCAACCCTCTCCCCCAAAGCTTTGGGAGAGAGGGAAGGGTGAGGGGGCATCCGCTTTGGTCAACGCGAAGATGCACTACCGGACTTACGGCTCGGCCGTCGGCAGCGGGCGCGGCGTCGCGACCGGCTGATTGTCATAGACGCCGCCGATGGTCATTGCGTCCGTACCGCGGTCGTGCCGGTAGGTGATCTGGCCCTGGTGCGCGCCCGTGACCTCGATCTTCAAGGTGAGGCTGTCGGCCTTGTCGTTCTCGACGGAGCTGCCGGTCCCCGAGATCGTCAGGCCGGGCCAGAGCATGCAGTCGCGGAAGCGGTAGGTCGTGCCGCTGTCGGTGGTCTCCGCCTCGATCTTGCCACCCAGGTCGCAGCCCAGCCATAGAGGCTCGTTGCCGTCCCAGTCGATCAACTCCGGGAACTGATCCAGCTCGATCTCGACCGCGCGGGCCAGCGCGAACGGATCGCGAGCCTCGTCGGGGCCGGTCAACGTGAGGCGCGTGTAAGTGCCGACAAGCGAGGTCTCGCAGATCTGCTCGTGGGCCTCGGGGAGCTTGCCATCGAACAGGAGCGCGAACACGATCTCATCCGGGCAGGCGAGCCCGCGGCCCATGATCACATGCGGGCCCCCCTTCATCGTGACCATGTAGCCGTTCTTCACGTGATCGAACACGGCATAGCCGTTGGAGATCGGCGTCGCCGGGTCCGAGTCCGAGTTGAGGATCAAGGTCGGATAGCCGCCGCCGGCGAAAGGCTTCGGCCGGTCAGGGCGGCCCTTGGCCGGCCAGAACGCGCAGGCGAGGCGCTCGGTATAATAGGACGACAACAGGCGCGGCACTTCCGGACGCAGGCGCTTGGCGCGCTCGAGCAGCCTGCGCGCCGTCGCCTCGGGATCGCCGCCGGCATCGCCATAGTCGGAGCAGGTGATGGCGTAATAGGCGGCGCCGTAGAACGAGCTGTCGCTCTTTCCTTCCATCGTCTCGGGGTCGATACCGAGATCGGAAAGCGCCAAGCGCATGACCGGCACCAGATTGCCGCGCGAAGCCGCCGCCAGCGCGCGCAGGAACTGGGCGCGGTCGTCCGGCCCGTAGAGCGCGTCGTAAGCGACGGTTTCGAGCATCCCCGCGGTCATCTGGCGGGGCGCGCGCGTGCCGCTCGGCAGCGGATAGGCGAGATCGAGCGGCCCGCGCGCGAGCTTGGCGGCCAGCCCGTCGAACACCTGGTCCGCCTGTCCCACCATGTCCTCGCGGCAGCCGGGAACATGGCCGCAGCTCTTCAAGGTCTTGTCGAGCAGCCGTTCGGCCGTCCGGGCGTCTTCGGCATAGTAGCCCTCGGAATCGAGCGTGAGGTCGACTACGCCATCGAGAATCAGGCCCTCGAGCGCGTCCGGAAATGCCGTCGCGTATTGCTGGGCGAACTGCGTGCCGTAGCTTTCGCCATAGAGCCAGACCTTGGGCCCGCCGATCGCCTGCCGGAAGGCCTCGAGATCGCGGATCGCCTGCTCGGTGTCGAGATAGGGCAGCAGATCCTCGTGTTTCGTCTCGCCGGTGCAGCGGGTGACGAAGCCCTCGGCGGCATCGATCGCTTCGCGTGCGCGATCGGGATCGAGCGATTGCGCTTCGTAGGCCGCCGCCGCTTTCGGGCAATCGATGCCGCTCAGCGGCCCGACGCCGCGCTGATCGAAAAAGACGATGTCCATCCGCTGCCCGAGCCGCTCGTCATAGGTGCGAAGATAGTCGTCGGCAACCTGGATGCCGCTGCCGCCCGGGCCGCCGACGGCATAGAACAGGATGCCGCGGCTCTCCTTCTCGGCAAAATGAACGGCGAACTCGACGGTCAGACGGCCCTTCGGGTCGTTCGAGAAATGGTCGTAAGGCACGTCGATATCGACGCAGGTGAGCTTGCCGGTGCGGCAGGGATGGCCGCCGAGCTTGGCGACGATCGCCTCGAGCCCGCCGGCGGCGAGCGCCGGGTCGGCGTGAAGAGAGACCGATAGCGCAACCAGCGCTGTCGCCAGCCCGAGCAGGTTGGCGCGGTTTTGACGGAGAATGCGCATGAGAGGTCCGTGGAGTGCGGCCGGGGCGCGCCCGCCGAAGCGCCATGCCGCCATGGCGCGTGCTTGGCCCCGGATCCGATCTTGCCCGGCGATCTTGGCATATGGATCGCCTGGCCGTCATCGGCCTATGATGTCTTCGGGCTTGTGGGGGGAGACATGCGCGTCGTCATCTTCGTTTTCCTCGCCGCCTGTTGCGTGGCCGTGAAGGGAGCATCGGCGGATGCCGCCGGAGATCCCGATGCCGCAACAGGTCTGATCGCCGAGAAATGCACGAGCTGCCACGAGGTTCCGGGCTACAAGGCCCGGTTCGAGAGGGCGGATCTGAGGGCGCCGCCGTTCGAGGAGATTGCGAAGAATCCCGAGGTCTATACGCCGGCAAGGCTGCGGGCCTTCCTGCAGAAGCCGCATTGGCCGATGACCCAGTTCATCCTGTCTCCGAGCGATATCGACAACATACTCGCCTTCATCGAGCGGCTGCGCTGACAGCGGGCGCCGAGAACCTGCTCGCGAAGCGGGGGCCTGCTCGAAGGCGAGGCGCTGCACCGAGGCCGCCCCCACGGCCTCCCTTGACTCCGTGCCGCCCGGCCTCGGATCATCATGAACGCGAAAGACGCGGCGACGGCGGCCGACCGGGGAGGGGGACCCGATGGTGGAGCTCGACAGGACGCTGGACAAGCTCCGGGCGATCGCGGACGCCGACTTGGAGCAGGCGACGGCGATGCCGCCGGATATCTATCGCAGCGCCGCGCTCTATGATTTGGAGAGACGCGAAATCTTCGCGCGGGACTGGCTCTGTGTCGGTCTCGCCGCGGACATGCCGCGACCCGGCGACTATCTGAGCTTTTCCATCAACGATCAGCCCCTGTTCGTGATGCGCGGCCAGGACGGCGAGATCCGCGGGTTCTCCAATGTGTGCCTGCACCGGATGATGCGGCTGGTCGAAGGACGCGGCAGCTGCCAGCGCCTTGTCTGTCCGTATCACGCTTGGACCTACGATCTCGACGGGCGGCTCGTCGGCGCCCCGCACATGAAGCGCACGCCCGGCTTCGAGGCCCGCGCGCACCGGCTCCCCGCAATCCGCACCGAAATCTGGGAAGGCTGGATCTACGTCACGCTGAACCAGGATGTGCCGCCGGTCAGCCTCCTGTTGGAGCCCTTGCAACGGCTGGTCGCGCCTTACCGGATGGCGGATTATGTGCCGGTGGCGCTCCAGGACCATGTCTGGAGCACGAACTGGAAGCTCCTGACCGAAAACTTCATGGAGGGCTATCACCTGCCCGTCGCTCACCGGGCGACGGTCGGCGCATGGTTCCCGGCGGAGGACACCTGGTTCCCGGCCGAGCGATACGACGCCTTCACGGTGCAGACCTTCGCGAAGGACGAGACCGCGCGCTACGGCCGGGCGCACCCGGCCAACACCCGGCTCGAGGGCCGTTGGCGCTACACCTCAGTGATGCCGAGCGTGTTTCCGACCCACATGTATGTGCTGGCGCCCGATCATCTCTGGTACCTGTCGTTGCGACCGAAATCGATCGGCGAGGTTCATGTCCGTTTCGGCGTCGCCTTGGCCCCCGAGGTGGTTGCCGCTATGACCGACGCGGAGACGCAGAAAGCCGAGTTGCTGGCCTTTTTCGACAAGGTGAATGCGGAGGACCGCTTCATCGTCGAAGGCTTGTACCAGGGCGTGCGCGCGCCCGCGGCACGTCCCGGGCGGCTGAGCTGGCTCGAACGCGAGATTCACGATTTCGCCCGCTATCTGGCGACGCGGCTCGCCGGATGGCGGCAGCGCGATCTGCGGCCGGCGACAGCTGGCCGGCTGGCCTGACGGGCAACAGGCAAGCTTCTACAACGGCTTCACGTAAGGGCCCTCTTCCTCGCTGATGATGCCGTTGATGTCCGCCTCGAAGTCTGGCGTCTCTTCGACCAGTTCGAGACGGTCGAGCATTTTCGCCTTGGCGCTCCGCTGGACGAAGTCGAGGGCTTCCTCGGGCGTTTCGGCTCGGACCGTGAAATGGCAGATCGGTCCGTCCGCATGCACGCCGCCATAGGCTTCGATCACGAAGATCTTCATCGGCTGTCCTCTTCGCTCGCCCCGTTTCTCCTAAGAGGCGCGATCGTCGGGATGGCGCCGCCTTCGGGGAAATCGCGTCCCTCGGATCGCCTCGGGGGCGATCCCGTCGGCGGCGGCGTCATCGATCCGGCGTTCGTCCGCTGCCTCTCTTCACCTTGCGTCCGAACGGGAAGAGGGCGGCAGCGCATTGATGTGGCTCAATTCTTGTTGCGCCTAATAGGCCGGCTTCGGTTGACGACAAGGGCAGAAATAGCCGGTGCGCCCGGGCCATCGCGCGGGAAGCGGCCGAGCTGCAGCGTCCGACAAGAGCCGGCCGGCAACGGTCGGCATTCTCGCGGCTGGCGGGCGGGTCAGCGTTTAGTCTTCAGTTTGCCGAGGATCTCCTTGAACCGCGACCATTCGACCGCGCTCCACACCTCGGTGTGCGCGTGCCCGAAGCTGCGGACCAGCGCCGACACCTTGCAGGCCGTGTCGAGGTCCGGCGCGCGGAAGATGTCGACATAGTCGTAAGGCCCGAGAATCGCGAGATTCTGGACCCATTCGACCTCGGGGCAGTCCTGACGGATGCGATCGGCCACGCCGCGCTCGAGTTCCGCGATCGACTGCGGCGACTGCAGAGCGCCTGGGCTCAAGCGGGTCATCATGACGAAGGTTGGCATATGCGCTCTCCTTCCCTGATCGAGCCGAATACAAGCATGGTCATGCTAGCGGCCGAGGAGATCGGCGCCTTGATGCAGATCAGGGAGCGGGCCGAGCGGCCAGGCGGGCTGGATGGGCTTGCGAAACCTCCCCGCGCTTTCCGCGCGGCGCCGATAGCGGCTCAATCGATCCGCAGGAACGGATAGCGCTGCAGATCGGCGCGGGTCCACAGCGACATACCGGCGCGATTGCGGACGGTCTCGATGTCGAGGATCGCATCGGGATCGTCGAAGACGATCCGCCCCGCCGAACCCGTGGCCGCGAGCGCCTCGACGAGCGCGCGATCGAGCACCTGCTCATGAGGTTGGCTCAACAACTCGCCCTTGAGGCCGCGGCGATGGAGCCGGACGTGGAAGGACTTGCCCTGGAGCTGGGGCAGCCATCGCAACGCGATCTCCCGTGCCTTGGCGTCGAACTCCTCGGGCGTGAAGAAGTCGAAGGCGTCCTGGGCGGGGAAGACGCGGCTGATGGCCGTCAGCAGATCCGGCTCCTTTTGCACGGCCTCGCCGAGCTGATGCAGGAATTCCTGGCAATTCTCCACGCGCATGACCAGCACGTTGTGAAAATCGGTGCGTCCGACCCGCCCGAATTTTCGCAAGATCTGACGCGCACGGGGCAACCAGGTCTGGTGGGCGGTCGCGACGACGTTCCAATCGGGAATGCGGATATAGGCCATGCTCATCTCCCGCGCGCAGGCGAGCGACCGGCATCACGAATGGGTCCTTCGAGCTTGTCCAGCATAGTCTCGCGGATCGGAGCCCGCAGTGAAGCGGCCGTCGGGCTCATGCGCCATGATCCAAATCATGCCGCCCGTTCGCCGGCTGCAGCCGAGACAGCGGAGGAGTCAGTCATCCGGCCAGCGTCAACAGCCCCAGCCCGAGCGCGCCGAACCCCCAGCAGTAGTAGGCAAAGGGGTTGAGCGCCCGGAAATCGTGCCGCTTGAAGTAGCGCATCAGAGCCCAGACGGAGAGGAAGGCGACCGTCCCCGCGATCGCGCCCGCGGCGATGGCGAGCCCGGTGATCCGGCCGGCCGCCGGCTGATGCAGCATCTTCGGCACTTCGAGCGCGGCGGCGCCGAGGATGATCGGCGTGGCGATCAGGAAGGAAAAGCGCGCCGACGCCTCGTGATGCAGGCCGCGCAGGAGGCCGCCGACCATGGTGGCGCCGGAGCGCGAGATGCCGGGGATCAGCGCCGCGCATTGCCAAAGGCCGATGACGAGCGCGTCGCGCCAGCCGAGCCGGTCGAGCCCGTTGCCGGCGGCGTCGCTGCGGTTTTCGGCAGCGCGGCGCAGCCGCTCGCCGCCGAACAGGATGGCGCCGTTGACGAGGAGGAAAAGCGCCGCGACCGTCGGCGTGCCGAAGAGGTGGCGCAGCGGCTTTTCCAGGGTGAAGCCGACGATGACAGCCGGGACCGTGGCGACGGCGATGAGGGCGATCAGGCGACGATGGGCGGCGCGCTCTGCCGGCGGCCCAAGCCCGATCAGCGCCAGCGCCAGCCCCACCCAGTCGCGCCGGAAATAGAGCAGCAGGGCGGCCGCGGTGCCGACATGAAGCACGACCAGAAACGGCAGGAAGGACGGCGCGCCTTCGTCGAGGCTCCAGCCGAGCAGCGCCGGAAGAAGCACGGCGTGACCCAGGCTGCTGACGGGGAACAGCTCGGTGGTTCCTTGCAGGACGGCGATCAAGAGCGCTTGCAGCGACGACATGGCTAACCTCGGCATGGGTCGAAGGGCGGCAAGTTTAGCCCATCGCCATGGCCGGCCGCGTGAGATACTCCGGGCGCGGGGCGCACCGGGCCCCAGGCCGCCCGCGTCGATCGAGGCGGTGCGCTTCTTGGAGGCGTCTTACGCGCTGCGAAGCGCGGGCTTCCGCTTCAGCTGCTGAGGCGCGCTGCGGCCGATGATTTCCTGGGCCATCCGGCGCGCCTGATCGCAGCTCATCGTGCGGCTCGACCCGATCTTGCGCCGGCGCCAGAACGCGGATAACGGCGTGCGAAAGCATACGAAATACTGGGCGGCCTGATGGGGCCTGATGTAGCACCCAAATCCATAGAGGTCCGTATCCCACAAGACCGTCAGGCGGCTCGAGGTCGGGCGATTGACCGCCGCGTCGTCAAGGTGAATTCGACCCATTCCGATCTCCTGCGTTTGTCGGCAAGAGCCTGGCTCCCCCCGCATGGCGACAATTGACCATATCGCCCATCGCCGCCGATTGACCTGGGTCAAAATCGCGCGGCTGTCCCCGCCTGGCGCGCGGCGCGGCGTTGCCGGCCTTGGCCCGATCGGCGGCCGATCCGACGATCCGGGTCCGGCGACGCCGGAGGCCGCCTTGGCTCCTTTTTCGGCCCGAATCCGCCCGAAGTCGGACGAGGCTTCTTGGGCTGGCGGAATGCGCCGGAGGAACATGCCCGCCAGTGGGGCGGTCGCGGTCTGGCGCGAGCCGCGCCCGACCGGTGCCAGCGCCCGCGCGACACCAGAAAGGCGTGGGGTCATGGCGAAAACGGAGCGAAACAGTGCGAACCGGGACGGCCTGCTTTCTTGCGTGCTTCCGGTTTGCAAGAGCGAGGCGGAACGTTTCCCTCCTCGAGGCGGGTTGTATTGTTTTTGCGAAACGGCGGGTTCCGCTTGTCGCCGGTCGCCATTGCATGGGCATTATGGAGGCAGCTTTGAGCGAGTATCAGTATTACGAATTCCAGGCGATCGACCGTCCGCTCGGCGAGGCGGACCGGCAGGCGCTCAGGGCGCTATCCAGCCGGGCGCAGATCACGGCCACGCGCTTCACGAACCACTATGAGTGGGGCGACTTTAAAGGCGATCCGGCGAAGCTCATGGAGCGCTGGTTCGACCTCCATCTCTATCTCGCGAATTGGGGCACGCGCCGGCTCATGATTAGGCTGCCGAAGCGGCTGGTGGATCGCCGTCGTCTCGATGACATTCTCCGCACGGTCGATTGCGCCGGGCTCACGGCTTCGGGCGAGAACCTGATCCTCGATATCGTCCGCGAGGAGGTGGACTCCGACGACTGGGACAATGACGGCTCGGGCTGGCTTGCGGAGCTGGCGCCGCTCAGGGCCGACGTGCTCGAGGGCGATCTGCGGCTCTTCTATCTTCTGTGGCTGATGGCTGTCGAGGTCGAGGCGGTCGAGCCCGACGAGCCGGAGCCGATGCTGGGGATCGGGCCGATGACCGCGGCCCTCGAAGCCTTTGCGGATTTCTTTCAGCTCGATCCCGATCTCGTCGAAGCGGCGGCCGAGCGGCCTGCCGACGCGATCAAGAGCACGTCATCTCCGGATGCCGTCCGCAAAGCCATCTCGGCAATCGCTCATCACGAGAAGGACGAGGTGCTCATGAGGCTGTTTCAGGGCGATCCTCATGTGGCGGCCGAGTTGCGAGCCGAGGTTCGGCGCCGTCTCCGGTCCGGGACCGATGCCCCGCCGGCTGCGGCCAGAACCGTGGCTGAGCTCACCGCCCGCGCCCGTTCGATCCGTCTCGCGCGCGAAGAGGCTCGGGCCCGGAAGGCAGCGGCCGAGCAGCGGCGGCTGGCGAAGGAGGCCGAGAAGGCTCGCCGGGTGCGGCTCGATGCGATCCTGCGGCGGGGTGAAAACGTCTGGAACGAGGTGGAAGCCGAGATCGAGCGCCGCAATCCGAAGGGCTACGACAAGGCGGCGAGCCTTCTCGCCGATCTGCGCGCGATCGCCGAGGAACGGGGTGCGGTCGAGGACTTCGCTCGCCGGCTTCGCATGATCCGCGAGCGCCATGCGCAGAAGGGGCGCTTCATCGAGCGGTTGGCAGCGCTAGAGCTGCCCGGCGCGTCGTAGCGCGTGTATGGCGGATGGGGAGAGCTTCCGGGCATCGCTCCTTTCCGGCGTGTTGGCTATCACAAGCCCCCGAACTGCAGCATACGGTCATAGAGCGCCGTCTTGCGATAGAGCCGTGGCCGGCGCCAGTCGTCGTTGGCTGCGGAGCACCCCTCCTCCATAAGGCCGAACCAGCAAAGATATCGGAGAACACGCGTTTCGAAAGCCAGCACAGGCAATTTCGGATATTCGGGTTGCGTGAGTTCTTTCGTCGGAATGGTGACGCTGCGCATGAGGGCGTCGGCTGCGCGCCAATCGGTACAGAACTGTCCAATCAGATAGAGGATCAGGGAAATTTGCGGTGCGAAGATCTCCGGCATGTCGAAATAATCGAGATAGGCAGGGTTGTAGCGGGCAAAGGTGGTGCGAAAGAGAGCAGCCTGGAGCCGGCCGGCCTCCGCCTCCGGCAGGAGGGATTGCCCCTTTCGGGTCAACTTGAGAAACCCGTTTGCCTTGTGCAGGAGGCCTGCAAGCTTGAGCACGGCATGCAGATACATGGCGGGGGGAAAGTCGCGTTCGTTGACCACCGCGGAGACGGAGCGAATTTCGGCGGCGCCATGGCCGTTCCATCGGAAGCGCTCCAACAGCATTCCGACAACCTTGCGATTCAGGTTCCCCTTCGCAGTCAGTCTCGCACCACGGCCTTCCAGTTCCCTCATCAAGATGCGCGCGCCGGGGAGCACGCTGGTGCAGGCAAGCGCTGCAAAGGGCAGATCCTCCCGCACTTTGCAAGGGCCTGCGCCATCGAGCCTGTCATTCACGAAGGCATAGAACTGGCGCTCGGTCAGCTTGATGATACCCGCGGTCATCCTGCCGTTCTCCAAATAGGGAAGGGGTGTCCAGGCCGGTAGCTTCTCACGGCGTCCGCTTCAGCAGGAAGGCCGTATGGTGGCCGAAATGTGCCGAGCCCGGACCGATATGGGTTCCTTGGCGTTGTGGCGTCGGGCGCTCATGTCATCTCGCGCGCATTCCGGCGGCCGCGATCGCGTCAGCAATGGTGTTGAGCGGCAAGACGAGCTTGAGCGGGTCGTCGAGCAACATGAGGGCGCCGAACCGCTCGTACCACCGAGCCGACTTCTCGTCCTTCGCGTCGATGGCGAGAGCGACGCCGCCGACTTCCGCCGCGACGGCCAAAGCTCGTTCGCCGGCCGCCAGCAGCAATTCGCCGCCGAGCCCTTGGCCTTGCATCGAGCGATCGACAGCCAGACGGCCAAGCCGGAAGACCGGCACCTCATAGCGGCCGAGCTTCTTGGTCAGTTTCGCCGGCACGCGGGCAAACTCGATGGCGCCGGGGCTGATCGAGTAGAAGCCCAGAACGCGAGTCGGCTGGCCGATTGGCACGGCGACGAAGGTCTTGGCACCGCCGGTTTCGTGATTTTGCCGGGCGTAGCGCTGGAGATATTCGTTGAGGTCGCGAGACCCGCAATCGAAGCCTTTGCGGTCGTGATGCCGCCCGATCGGCTCCTCGCGCCAGCCCGTCAACGCGGCTATTTCCGGGCGGAGCGGCGCCGTGCCGCGGCCAGGAGAGCAGGCGTCGGCTTGGGCGGGTTCTCCAGCAGCTCCAGCACTCGTTCGCTGTCGCGCTCGCTGAGCAGGATGCGCTCGGCGCGGTCCACCACCTCGCGCGCCGCCGGCAGCACGTTCCGCATGATGAAGCTCGTCACGTCCAGCCGCTCATAGGCGGCAGCTGTCGCCAGGAGCCGTTTCTCTTCCTTGGTGGCGCGCAGCTCGATCCGGTCTTCGCGGGCTGCACCGGTCGCGGACATGCTCGGTTCTCTCCTCGGTCGAAGATGTGTACGGATTTTATCCGTACAAAGCCGGCAGGTCAACCGGCGGACAACCCCTTCGGGCCGGGGGTGTCACCCATGTCTTAGGAACAATCTGTTACCTATGTCTCCGGACTGGACAGTTCGGACATGGCGGATGGGGTGGGATTCGAACCCACGATGGCGTTGCCGCCATGCCGGTTTTCAAGACCGGTGCCTTAAACCGCTCGGCCACCCATCCGTTCCGCCGATCGCCCGAGAGGGCTTCGGTCGGCGCGCAATGTAGCGCATTTGCCGGGTTTTGCTCCCGGCAGGCTGCGCCCATCGAGGATGGCGGGGCCACGCCCCCAGAGCCGCTGGCCCACCGGTCACGTGCGGGCGAAGCGCCAGGCGATCACAAATTCGTGAGTTGACCATTCTCATCCGCGGGTCACGGCGCAAGCGCCTGCGTGTTAAATGGTTAAGTGTTTCTATCTAAATGGTAATATAAAAATTTTAAGAATCTCATGCAAATTATTGATTCATCGAACAATGTGCGTTTCGTTAACCGAGTCTTTATCGATTTTCCAGTATTCAAATGTCAATTGAAGGAAGGAGCCGAACCCGGCCCGGCGGATCGAAGGATCTGAAAGCAAGCGCCCGGAGGGAGGGCTGTTCCGCATGAGCATTCAAGCGGGACCCAGCAACCATCAGACCGACCATGCGGCGCATGCCCTCCGCCGCTTATGGCCGACCGTGCTTGCGCTCCGCCATGCGCGACTGGCGGCATTGACGCCTCTCGCGGTTGCTGCGCTCTATTTCGTAATCAGCGCCGCCTGGATCCTGGTTTCCGACAGCGTTCTTCTCGTTCTCTTCCGGAACAACGATGCGCTCTTGACCGCCGGCCAGACCAACAAGGGTCTTCTGTTCGTCGGCCTGTCGGCGGCCATCATCTATCTGTTGCATCGGTACGCTCAGCAGGCAGCGACCACGGCCGCGAGGGAGCTGGCGACCGTGCGCCGCATGCAAACCGCGATCTTGGACGCGCTACCCGATCTCGTGGTGACGCTCGATCCGGAGGGGCGGGTAACGTCCGCCAATCTGGCGGTGGTCCGCACCGGCGGCTACACCTCCGACGAAATCATCGGCCGGCCGATGCAGGATTTCCTGGCACCACCGGATCGCCGGCGAGCCCTCGAGGCCCTCTCCAGCCTGATGCGGGGCCAGTCGATCGGATTGCGGGCGACGCTGCTGCGCAAGGACGGCTCCACGCTGCCGTTCGAGTTTCAGGGCATGCCCGTCAAGGATGTCTCCGGGCGCATTACGGCTGCCGTGGTCAGCGGCAGCGACGTCAGCCGACGGATCGAAGTCGAATCCAAACTTCGTTTCCATCTCCAAGGGCTGGAGGCCACCCTGCAACAGACAATCATCGCGATCGCGACGTTGGTGGAAAAACGCGACCGCTATGTCGCGGGTCATCAGGAGCGCGTCACCAAGCTGGCTCTCGCCATCGCCGACGGCATGGAGCTCGATCCTCATCGGCGCGAGGGGCTGAGACTGGCCGGCATCTGTCATGACATCGGCAAGATCCAGATTCCTAGCGAGATTCTGAGCAAGCCCTCGGCGCTGACCGATGCCGAGTTCGCCATGATCAAGGTGCACCCGGATGTCGGCTACGAGATCCTGAGCAAGATCGATTTCCCCTGGCCGATCGCCGAGATCGTGCGTCAGCATCACGAGCGTTACGACGGGACCGGCTATCCGCAGGGGCTGGTCGGCGAGCAGATTCTCCTCGAAGCCCGCATTCTCGCAGTCGCCGACACGATCGAGGCGATGACGTCGCATCGGCCCTATCGCCCGGGGCTTGGGCTCGACGTGGCATTGGCGCATATCCGCGACAGTCGCGGCACGCTCTTCGACCCGGCGGCGGTCGATGTCTGCCTGGCTTTGTTCGAGAAAAAGCGCTTCGAGTTTGCGGCCTGAGGCGAGGGACGCGGACCGTCGCGCTTCACAGCCCCGCCGTGGTTCCGAAATCCATCGACAGCGCCGCGCCGGTGACGGGCGCCAGCTTCGGCGAAGCGATCTGGAACACGAACTCGGCCACCTCCTCGGGACGCACGAAGCGGGCGCGCTCGCCTTGCGGATAGATCGAGAGCAGCCGCCGGCGGTAGCCCTCGGGATCGCCGCCGCCATAGCGCTCGGCCTGGAACCTCAGCATCGGCGTCTCGACGTCGCAGGGGCAGATCGCGTTGACGCGGATGCCGCGCGGCGCCAGCTCGCGCGCGAGCGCCTTGGTCAGCAGCACCACGCCGCCCTTGGAGGCGCAGTAGATGGCCGCACCCGCATTGCCGATGAGCCCCGCATCCGAGGCGATGTTGAGGACGGTCCCCGCGGTCTTCTCCAGGGCCGGGATGGCATAACGGCAGGCGAAGAAGGTGCCCTTGAGATTGATGTCGAGGGTGCGGTCCCATTCGGCCTCGCTCGCCTGCTCGGACGGGCCCTCGACCCAAACGCCGGCGGCATTGACGAGCAGATCCAACCGGCCGAAGCGCTCGAGCGTCGCCGCCACCATGCGCTCGCAGTCGCTCACGCGCGCAACGTCGGTCGGAATGACGAGAAAGCGGGCGCCGGCGCCAAGCGCCCGCTCCATCTCGGCCAGGGCTGTGCCGTCGATATCAGCGGCGGCGATGGCCGCGCCTTCTGACAGGAAACGCTCGGCGATGGCGCGCCCCATGCCGCCCGAGCCGCCTGTGATCAGCACCGTCTTGCCTTGCCAGCTCATCCCGTTCCTCGCGGTTCTCGAAGCCTGCTGCGGTCGGAAGCCGATGCCTCCTAGCATGAAGCGGCGGGTCGGCTCCAGACGACGGCGATCCAGAAGCCGGCCAGGATCGCGAGCGAACCGGCGATCGCGGCCAGGAGGACGGCGTCGTAAGACCCGGCGGCTGCCCATAGCAGGGCAGCGCCCGCCGGCGCGAGGGCTTTGGCGACGGTGGCGGGCGCGGCGAGCGCGCCATTGATGGCGCCATAGGCTTCCCGCGTGAGCATCTCGGGAACGGCCATGCCGCGAACGATGGTCATGATCCCGTTGGCCGCACCATAGGCCACCGCCACGGCGGCGAGGGCGGCGAAGCTGGGTGCGATCAGCTCGAGCGCCAGGAGGGAGAGCGGCAATGCCGCGACCGTGACGGACCCGATCGCGCGCACCGAGGCGCGCGGGGCCAGGATCCAGATCGCGACACGGCCGGCGACCTGGGCCGGCCCGATGATCGCAATGGCCGACACGACGGTTTGCGTATCGAAACCGCGCTCGAGCAGAAGCGGATAGAGATGGAAGGTGATCACCGAAAAGGTCGCGGCGTAGGCCGTGAAGGACAATGCCAGCGCCCAGAACACCGGCGAGCGAAGGGCATGCGCGAGGGCGGCGCGACCGGGGACCGGGACCCCTTCGCCGTCGGCTCGGACCTCGGCCGGCGCGTCGGCCGCGGGATCGATGACGGCGAAATAGAGCCCGGCGCATAAGACGAGGTTGACGCCGCCCAGCACGGCCAGCGCGCCGCGCCAGCCGAGCTCATCGAGCAGGAACTGGACCAGGGGCACGAACACGGTGCTGGCGAAGCCGCCCCACAAAGTGAGCATGGTGATGGCGTGCCGCGCGTTGCCGGCGCCGAAGCGACGTGCCGTCACCGCGAAGGCCGGCTCGTAAAGGGTCGCGGCCTGGAGCAGGCCGATGCCCGCGAACAGGACATAAAAGAGCGCCAGGCTGTCGACTTGCGACCAGGCCAGAAGCAGCAGGCCGGCCAGAACGGACCCGGCGGTCATGACCATGCGGCCCTGGCCGCGGTCGATGGCGGAGCCGACGGGGTAGGCGGCGAGGCCCGACAGGGCGAGCCCCAGCGTCGCCGCGCCGTAGATCTCGGGCTTCGAATAGCCGAGGTCCCGCTCCATCGCCTCGGCGATCAGGGGAAAGCTGTAATAGAGCGACCCCCAGGAACAGATCTGGCCGATGCCGAGGCCGGCGATGAATAGGCGCCGGCTTCGAACGCCATGCCCTCCAGGTCCGCCGTCGGTTGTGATGATCGCGTCCACGCGGCCGGCCCCGCGTCCCTATCAGTAGTAGCCCTCGCTCGGGCCCTTGTATTCCTGGATGATGTTGCCGCCATCGACCACGATCGTCTGGCCCGTGACGTAGCTCGCCTCTTCGCTCGCGAGGAAGACGCAGACATGCCCGACTTCGTCGGAGCGGCCCGGACGGCCGATCGGCGTGTTCTTCCCGGCGAAAATCTCCTCCTTGCTGCTCGAGCTGTTGGCAATCCAACCGGGGCAGACCGCGTTCGCGGTGATGCCCTTGTCGGCGACCTCGATGGCGATCGTGCGGGTCAGGCCGATCATCGCGGCCTTTGCGGTGGCATAGCCCGACGCGCGCGGGTTGGTCACGAGCGGTCCTGTCACCGAGGAGATGTTGACGATACGGCCATAGCGCCGGCGCATCATGCCGGGGATGGCGGCGCGCGTAACGGCGAAGCAGGTGTTGAGGCTGATGTCGAGGGCGCGGTCCCATTCGGCATCGGAGACCTTGTGGAAGAAGGAGGCCTTTTGCTTCACGCCGGTCTGCGCCATGCCGGCGTTGTTGACAAGAATGGAGAGCGGTCCCAGCGTCTTCTCGAGCTTGGCGACGAGATCCACTGCGGCCTTGCGGTCGGTCAGATCGCAGACGAAGGCGGCCTTGTCCTTCGCGTGGCCGGGCAGCTCGTCGAGCCGGTCGAAAATGCGCTTGGTGGTCGACGTGATCGCCACCCGGGCGCCGGCCGCTTGAAGCAGCCTTGCCGTTGCGAAGCCGATTCCGTCCGGGCTCCCGGCACCGGTCACCAGAGCGATCCGTCCTGCAACCCCGACCATCCTGCGAACCTCCCCACATTTGCGCCCGTCCGAGACGAGCCGTTTCGCATAACATGGCGGCGCGCCGCGTCAAAATCGGGCGCGTTGCGGGGGGAGGCCCGAAAGCTTCGCCGTCAAGGGAGCGAAGGCCTCCAAGCAGTGGAGCCGATTCGGGAAAATCGCGCGATGCCTGAATCTTTGGCGTGCAATTCCGCCTTCTTCGCGCAACCCAGAATCGCATCTATCCCTCTGATTCTTGACAGATTCTCATGCGACTCGATAATGCACCGTCCGATCGGCGGGGCCCGAGTCGCTCGCGCCGCAACATGAGGAGATTCAGCCATGAGGAGAATCGCTGCGGTCCTGGCAGTGGCGGGCCTCCTGGGTTTGACCAGTTGCGCCAACATGGATTCGACCGAGCAGAGCGTGCTCAGCGGCGCCGCGATCGGCGCCGGCACAGGTGCCGTGGTCGGCGCGGTCACGGGCGGGCTCGGCATTGCGCCGGCAGCCGCCATCGGTGCGGGCGTGGGCGCGGCAGCCGGCTACGTGGTCGATCAGGCCACGCGCTAATGTGCTGGATTTGAAGCTCCTGAGGTCATTCGACGGCATTCCCGTCGAGGAACTGCAAATCCAAAAACCACGCCAGTTTCGATAAATTGCTTGTGTGGCTTTGAATCCGAAATTGGCTCACGGCCTTGCCCCGAGATCGGGCGAATTTCGGATTCGCCCCATAAGCGCGAGGACGAGACCGGGTCCGTCATGAAGCTACGCAGCCTGCCGCTGCTGTTGGCAGCCGGGCTGGCCGGTTGCGCCGGGCCGCGGGAAATGCCGCAGCTCTCGCGCGAGGCGCGATCTCAAAATTATTGCGCCCAGTTCGCGGGGGTTGGGACCGCGCTCTACGATCCCAACCTTCTTCTGGCCTGCCGGCGCGAGGAGTACACGGCGGCAGCTCGCTTGCGCGGGTTTTCCGTGCCACGGGACGTCGATGTGGCCTGCGAGGCGGCAGCCTCGTTGGGCGATCCAGTCCGGTTCTTCTCCTGGTCGCGCTATGCGCTGTGCGCCGAACGGCTGGCACCGCCACCCGAGCAACCTTGAAGCGGCACGGCTGAGGGGCGCGCGATGAGCTTCGTCGCTGGAAAGCTGGTGGGATGGATCGCCGATCCCGGTGCATGGCTTCTTCTTCTGCTGCTGGCCGCCGTGGCTGCCGGCTGGACACGGCGCCCACGGCTCGCACAGCGCCTGGTTCTCGTCGCCGCATCGATGACGCTGATCCTCGCAGTGTTGCCGGTGGGGCGCTGGCTGCTGCTGCCGCTGGAAGACCGGTTTCCGCCGCCGCTGTCTCTGCCGGCGCCGATCGACGGGATCATTGTGCTCGGCGGGGCCATCGACAGCGAAGTGTCGGCCGGCAGAAGGGCGCCGAGCCTCAACCCGGCGGGGGAGCGGCTGATCGTGGGGGCCATGCTCGCGCGTGCCCATCCGGAGGCGCGGCTGGTGTTCAGCGGCGGGAGCAACAAGTTGCTTTCGGGTGCGGTGCCCGAAGCCGACTTTGCCGAGCGGCTGCTGCTCGATTGGGGTGTGCCGCCGGCCCGGCTCACGATCGAGCGGGCGTCGCGCACGACGCGCGAGAACGCCGTCAATCTGACGGCTATGCTGGCGCCGAAGCCGGGTGAGAACTGGCTGCTGGTGACCTCGGCCTGGCATATGCCGCGGGCCGTCGGATGCTTTCGCAAGCTGGGCTGGACCGTGGTTCCCTACCCGGTGGATTACCGCACCAGCGGCGGGCCCGAGCCCTTGAAGCCGCTCGATCCGATCCAGGGCGCCGACGAGCTGTCGGTGGCGCTGCACGAGTGGCTGGGCCTGGTCGCCTATCGCCTGATCGGGGCCACCGACGCGCTGTTCCCAGGGCCGTAAACCGGCTATTGACTCTGATTACGGTATCTCCACCGGCATGGTGCGCGGCCTTGGCCGACTCCGCGGCCCCATGGCAGAAATCAAGACGTCGGCCTTTGGCATGGAGGGTAAGGCGAAATGCGCGGCGGGACGGGCGTTTCCCGGCGGGCGGCGGGCCGCATCCTGGCACGCGGCGCGGCAGGGCTTGCGCTCGCCATGGCGACGCCCGGCTTCGTGCGGCGGGCCGGCGCCCAACAGGCCACGGAGTTCACGGCCTGGCTCGATGGCGTGCGCCGGGACGCGCTGGCGCGCGGCATCTCGGCAGGCACGCTCGACAGCGCCTTTGCCAGTCTCGCCTATAACTACGACGTCATCGCGCTCGACCGGTCGCAGCCCGAGAGCACCATCACCTTCGCCGACTATCTGACGCGGGTCGTCAGCGATGGCCGCATTCAGGAGGGTCGGGCGCTGCTGGCGCAATACCGTCCGCAGGTCGCCGAGATCGGCCGGCGCTACGGCGTGCAGCCGCGCTTCATCATCGCGCTCTGGGGCATCGAAAGCAATTACGGGCGCCAGCAGGGCGACTTCCGCGTGGTCGAGGCGCTGGCCACGCTCGCCTTCGACGGCCGACGCTCCGACTATTTCCGCCAGGAGCTGATGGCGGCACTCGAGATCCTCGAGCATCACGACGTCACCGCCGGCAACATGCTGGGATCCTGGGCCGGCGCCATGGGGCAGTGCCAGTTCATGCCGTCGAGCTATCTGCGCTTCGCGGTCGATGTCGATGGCGACGGGCGGCGCGACATCTGGAACTCCATTCCCGACGTGTTCGGCTCGATCGCCAACTATCTCGCCGGCTATAACTGGCGCGCGGACGAAACCTGGGGGCGGGAGGTCCGGTTGCCCGCGAGCCTCGATCCGACTCTCGTCAGCATCGACACCGAGAAGCCGCTCGAAGAATGGAAGCGGCTGGGCCTGCGCCGCACCGATGGCGGCGAGCTGCCGGTCGCGGCTCTCGCGGCCTCGCTGATCCGCCCCGACGGCGATAGCGGCCCCGCCTTCCTCGTCTATCCGAACTACCGGGCGATCTTGAAATGGAACCGCTCGACCTACTTCGCGACCGCTGTCGGCACGCTTGCCGACCGGCTGGAGCAAGGCTAGCTTACCAGCGCTAGGGATTTCTGGGACCGGGACCACGAGATGCAGGGGGTGCGCAGCATTGCAGCGTCGATCAGCACGGCGGCGGCGCTGATGCTGGCCGGCTGCGCCGAGACCGAACTGGTGCTCAACTCCTCCAAAGTCGTGACCAAGCCGGAAACCCCGGCGCGGCCGGCCTACAAGGTCGGCCAGCCCTATCAGGTGGCCGGCGTCTGGTACTATCCCAAGGTCGATTACAATTACGACGAAACCGGCATCGCCTCCTGGTACGGCCCCGACTTCAACGGCAAGCCGACGGCCAGCGGCGAGATCTACGACCAGAACGGCCTGACCGCCGCGCACAAGACCCTGCCGCTGCCGACCATCGTGCAGGTGACCAACCTCGAGAACGGGCGATCGCTGAAGCTGCGCATCAACGACCGCGGCCCCTTCGTGAACGGCCGCATCATCGACGTGTCGCGCCGCGCGGCCCAGCTTCTGGGCTTCCACGACAACGGCACGGCTCGCGTGCGGGTCAAGGTGCTGGCCGAGGAAAGCATGACGCTGGCCGCAGCGTTGACCGGCGGCAGCGGCGTGCCGGCCGACCAGCCGCAGCCGCCCGCGCCCAGCGCGGCCCCCACCATGGCCGTGACCAGCCAGCCGCTCGGAGGAACGACCGCCGCCACGCCACCGCCTAGTGCCGCGCCTTCCGGTGCTACTGCAACGACGGCGTCGTCGGCAGGCTCGGCCTCTTCGCTCCAGCTGGCCGCCGCCGGCGCGCAGCCCGATGGGCGCGTCTACCAATCGACGATCAAGCCGACCAGCATCTTCATTCAGGCCGGCGCCTTCACGCAGCGTCAGAATGCCGAGCGGTTGCGCGCCGAGTTGGCTCGGCTGGGGGCGGCGACAATGACGCCGATTACGGTCGGCAACCAGCAATTCTACCGGGTGCGGCTAGGACCGATCGTGTCGGTGCCGGAAGCGGACCGGCTGCTCGACCAGCTTGTCAGGTCGGGCCATCCGGAGGCGCGCATCATCGTCGACTGATCGGAACGGCGGCCGGCGACGCCTGTCGCATTGCCGCGAAATCGCCCGAATGGCTCGCTATGCCGCTCGAGCCATGCGCAAAAGCGGATTTCCATGAGATGGAACGTTTCCTCGTTTGTCATTGCCGAGCTTGACCCGGCAATCCATCTATGGACCCCCGGGCCAAGCCCGGGGGTGGCGAGAAGAAGCGATTCCATTCGATCGAAATTTGCTCTAACGCATCGACGCCGGCGCGCCGGCGGCGTTATCTTCCCTTGGCGTTGAGAGGAGCCAAGATGATTCGATTCTTCCGTTTCGCCCATGCCCGTTTCGCCGCCTTCGGTCTGCTGGCGACCGCTCTTGTCGCGATCGCGGCCTTGCTCGCGCCCGCCGTCGCTCGGGCCGAGACGATCGACACCGCCGCCACCGAAGCGATCGTCATGGACTACCAGACGGGCGCCGTCCTCTTCGAGAAGAACGCGGATCAGCAGGTGCAGCCTGCGTCGCTCAGCAAGCTGATGACCATCTACCTGCTGTTCGAAGCGCTCAAGAAGGGCGAGGTCGCGCTCGACGACGCCTTCCCCGTCTCGGAGGAAGCCTGGGCGCTGCGGGAAGGCTCGAAGATGTTCGTCGGCATCGGCACCAAGATCCGCGTCGAGGACCTGATCCGCGGCATCATCGTCCAGTCCGGCAACGATGCCTGCGTGGTGGTCGCGGAAGGCCTCGCCGGCAGCGTGCCCGCCTTCGTCGAGCGGATGAACGCGAAGGCGAAGGAGCTGGGCCTGACCAACAGCCGCTTCGACAATCCGCACGGGCTCGAGGACCCCAATCAACTGATGACGGCGCGCGATATCGCGCTGCTGTCTCGCCATCTGATCAAGGATTTTCCCGAGGACTACCGCTATTTCTCGGAGAAGGAGTTCACCTTCAACGGCATCAAGCAGGGCAACCGCAATCCGCTGCTCTACAAGGATCCGACGGTGGACGGGCTCAAGACCGGTCATCTCAGCGTGTCGGGCTACAGCCTGGCGGTCTCAGCCAATCGCAACGGCCGCCGGCTGATCGTGGTCCTGATCGGCATGAAGAGCATGCAGGAACGCTCCGACGAGGCGGCCAAGGTGCTCGACTGGGCCTATCGCGAGTTCGACAACTACACGGTGGCCAAGGCGGGCGCCGTGATGGCGGACGCGCCGGTCTGGCTCGGCCAGGCGGAAACCGTGCCGCTCGCCGTCGGCGGCGATCTGCTGGTGACCCTGCCGCGCGCGGCGCGCGACAAGCTCTCCGCCAAGGCCGTGTTCGACGGACCGATCCCTGCGCCGATCGCCAAGGGCCAGGAGCTGGGCAAGCTCGTCATCTCGGCCCCCGATATCGCCGACATGGAAGTGCCGCTGGTCGCGGCCAACGACGTGCCGAAGCTGGGCTTCTTCGGCCGCGTGGTGGCGGCGCTCAAGCACTTCATCGGCGTCGGCGCCTGAGTGCCGGGATGACGCGCGGCCGCTTCATCACGCTCGAAGGGGGCGAGGGTGCCGGCAAGTCCACCCAGGTGAGGCTGCTGGCCCAATGGCTCGGGGCGCAGGGCCGCGAGGTGGTGGCGACGCGCGAGCCCGGCGGCGCGGCCGGCGCGGAGGAAATCCGCAAGCTGCTCGTTCAGGGCACGGCCGACCGCTGGGACGCTTTGACCGAGACGCTCCTGCATTACGCGGCGCGGCGCGATCATCTCCACCGCACCATCTTGCCGGCGCTCGCCGCGGGACGGTGGGTCATCAGCGATCGCTTTTCGGACTCGACCATGGCCTATCAAGGCTATGGCCATGGCGTCGATCGCGATTTCATCGCCGCACTGGATCGGGCCGTGGTTGGCGAGCATCGTCCCGATCTCACCCTGCTTCTGGATCTGCCGGTGGAGCAGGGCCTGCGCCGGGCAACCGCGCGGCCGGGGCACGAGAACCGCTACGAAGCGATGGATCGCGCCTTCCATGAGAGGCTGCGCCAGGGCTTTCTCGCCATCGCCGGGGCCGAGCCCAAGCGCTGCCGCGTGGTTCCGGCCACGGCCGACATCGACACCGTACAGGCGCGTCTGCGTGCCGCCGTCGCGGCCCGCTTTGCAGCGGAATTGCCGCAGATCGTGGCCGGCTGAGAGCTCGTTCGGACAGGCGTCATGGCCGATATCGCGGACCCTTCCGTACCCGAGCCGCGCGCCAATCCCGATCTCCTCGGGCACGAGGCGGCGGAGGCGAATCTGCTAAGAGCAGCCGCAACGGGGCGGCTCGCCCATGGCTGGCTCATCACCGGCCCGCGCGGTGTCGGCAAAGCCACGCTTGCCTTCCGCTTCGCGCGCTATCTCCTGGCCGGCGGCGCCGGGGCGGAGGCGCAAACGCCGGGTCTGTTCGGCACACCGGAGCCGCCAGCCGCGCAGAGCCTTCGCCTCGAACCCGGCCATCCGGTGTCCCGGCGTGTCGCCAGCGGCGGCCATGCCGATCTGCGCGTGATCGAGCGCGGCTGGGACGAGAAGAAAAAGAAGCTGCGCAGCGAGATCGTGGTCGACGATGTGCGCGACATCGGCACGTTCCTCCACCTGACCCCTGCCGAGGGCGGCTGGCGCGTCGTCGTCGTCGACTGCGCCGAGGACATGAACCGCAACGCCGCCAACGCCGTGCTCAAGGTGCTGGAGGAGCCGCCGCGCCGATCCCTGCTGCTGCTGGTGAGCCACGCGCCGGGCCGCCTCCTGCCGACCATCCGCTCGCGCTGCCGCCGGCTCGCGTTGAGGCCGCTCGCCGATGCGCAGGTGAGGGCCCTGCTCGCGCGCTACCGCCCCGACCTCGGCGTGGAGGATCAGGCGCTCCTGGTGTGGCTGGCGCAAGGCAGCATCGGGCGCGCGCTGGCGCTGGCCGACGAGGACGGGCTCGAACTCTACCGCGACCTCATGGGCCTGCTCGGCAATCTGCCGGTGCTCGACGTTCCCGCGCTGCACGATTTTGCCGACCGGCTTGCCCGCGACCGCGAGGGCGGGGCCTTTCGCACCGCGGCCGAACTGCTCGAAGGCTGGATGGCCCGCCTGCTGCGAGCGGCGGCGCTGGGGCGGCCGGAGCCCGGTGTTCCGGCCGACGAGGCCGCGGTTCTGGCCCGGCTGGCCGGGTCCCGCAGGCTTGAACAATGGCTGGCCCTATGGGAAAAGGTCACCCGCCTCGTCGGAGGGGTGGAACAGATCGATCTCGACCGCAAGCAGGTCTGGATCGGCGCCATGCTCGCCCTCGCCGGACAGGCGCGGCGCTGACGGGACCCCGTCGGCACCCGCTCTATTCCGGCGAATAACGCCGGTAGCCGCAGCTTCTTGAGAAAAGCCGGAGACCCGTAAGTATGGAAGGGCCTCGACCCTACTACATCACCACGCCGATCTATTACGTGAACGATCTGCCGCATATCGGGCACGCCTACACGACGCTCGCCTGCGACGTGCTGGCGCGTTTCATGCGGCTCGATGGCCGGCGGGTGAAATTCCTGACGGGCACCGACGAGCACGGCCAGAAGGTCGAGAAGTCGGCCAAGGCGGCCGGCATGTCGCCCCAGGCCTTCACCGACAAGGTGTCGCAAAACTTCCGCGACCTGGCGAAGGCGATGAACTTCAGCAACGACGATTTCATCCGCACCACCGAGCCGCGGCATATCAAGTCCTGCCAGGCGCTATGGCGCGCGCTGAAGGAGAGGGGCCAGATCTATCTGGGCTCCTATGCCGGCTGGTATGCCGTGCGCGACGAGGCCTTCTATGGCGAGGACGAGCTCACCACCGGGCCGGATGGCAAGAAGCGGGCACCCTCGGGCGCCGAGGTCGAATGGGTCGAGGAGCCGAGCTACTTCTTCAAGCTCTCGCAATGGCAGCAGCCGTTGCTCGATTTCTACGCCGAAAATCCCGATTTCGTGGCGCCGGAGACGCGGCGCAACGAAGTGATCTCCTTCGTCAAGAGCGGGCTCACCGATCTCTCGGTGTCGCGCACCAGTTTCAAATGGGGCGTGCCGGTGCCGGACGATCCCGACCACATCATGTATGTGTGGCTGGACGCGCTGACGAACTACATCACGGCGGCGGGATATCCGAATACCGAGAGCGAGGAGTACCGTACCTTCTGGCCGGCCGACCTGCACATGGTCGGCAAGGACATCCTGCGCTTCCATACGGTCTATTGGCCGGCCTTCCTGATGGCGGCGGGCCTGGAGCCGCCCAAGCGCGTCTTCGCCCATGGCTGGTGGACCAACGAGGGCCAGAAGATCTCGAAGTCGCTCGGCAACGTGATCGACCCGCTGCAGTTGATCGCAACCTACGGGCTCGACCCGGTGCGCTACTTCCTGTTGCGCGAGGTGCCGTTCGGCAACGACGGCGACTTCTCGCGCCGCGCGATGATCAACCGCATGAACGGCGATCTCGCCAACGATCTGGGCAACCTGGCGCAGCGCGTGCTGTCGATGATCGCCAAGAACTGCGATGCAGCCGTGCCGCAGAAGGGGCCGTTGACGGCGGCCGACAGGGCGCTCTTGGACCAGGCCCGGGCGCTGCTGCCGCGCTTGCGCGAGTTCTTCGGCCAGCAGGCCTTCCATCGCGGGCTCGAAGCGATCTGGCAGGTGGTGGGCGAGGCCAACCGCTATGTGGACGAGCAGGCGCCCTGGGCCTTGCGCAAGACCGATCAGGCGCGCATGGCAACGGTGCTGTGGGTGCTGGCCGAGACCATCCGCCATCTCGCCATCCTGGTGCAGCCGGTCATGCCGGATGCTGCGTCCAAGTTTCTGGATCAGCTCGCGGTGCCGGCCGACGCGCGCGGCTTCGAGCGGCTGGGCGAAGCAGGGGCGCTGAAGCCGGGCACGCCTTTGCCGGCGCCCACGGGCGTGTTCCCGCGCTATGTCGAAACGGGGAGCACCGGGCAGGAGGCTGCGCCGGCCAGGGGGCGTTGACGGCGATGCTGGTCGATAGCCATTGCCATCTCGATTACCTCGCGCGCGCCGGCATTCTCGAGGGCGCGCTGGCGCGTGCGCGCGAGGCCGGGGTGGGGGCGATGCTCACCATCTGCACCAGCGTCGAGGCCTTTCCGGAGGTGCTGGCGATCGCCGAGCGGCACGACAATCTCTGGTGCTCGGTCGGCGTCCATCCGCATAGCGCGGCGGGCGAGGTCGACGTCACGGTCGAGCAGCTCGTCGAGTTGAGCCGCCATCCCAAGGTGATCGGCATCGGCGAATGCGGGCTCGATTACTTCTACGAGCGCAGCCCGCGCCCGGCGCAGCAGGCCGTGTTCCGCACCCATATCGAGGCGGCGCGGGCGGCCGGGCTGCCGCTCATCGTCCACAGCCGCGACGCCGATCAGGACACGGTCGATCTGCTCGCGGAGGGCGCTGCCAAGGGCGGGCTCAGAGGTCTCATTCATTGCTTTAGCACAACGCGATATCTGTCTGAGAATGCGTTGAAGATAGGATTTTACATATCGCTTTCCGGCATCCTGACCTTCCCGAAATCGGAAGGGCTGCGCGAGATCGCGGCGGAGCTGCCGCCGGAGCGCATACTGGTCGAGACGGATTCGCCCTATCTGGCGCCGGTGCCGCACCGGGGCCAGAAATGCGAGCCGGCCTATGTGGCGGCGACCGCAGCCTGCCTGGCCGAGCTCAAGGGCATGACACCGGACTTGCTGGCGGCCACGACCACCGCCAACTTCTTCCGCCTGTTCGACAAGGCGCGTCCGGTGCCGCGGGCAGTCGCGGCCGCGTGAGCCTCGTCTGGATCGAGTTAGCGGATTCATGCCATTTGGAATCGCCCCCTCTCCCTACCCCCTCCCGCCTGCGGGCCGAAGCTTTGCAGTCGTAGCGTTTTTCTCAACGCAATCCTTCGGCGGGCGAAGGCCCGCGAGGGGAGGGGGTCAAAAAAGAATTGACCATCCCCCTCGACGGGGGAGGGAAGGGAGGGGGTGAAAACAGCGAGCAGCCGGGCAGGCCTTCCAAAGTAGGGGCAACCGCATGCGCGTGACCATCCTCGGCAGCGGCGGGTCGGGCGGGGTGCCGATGATCGGTAACCATTGGGGCGCCTGCGATCCGGCCAATCCGCGCAACCGGCGCCGGCGCGTCTCGGCGCTGGTCGAGGCCGCCGGCCGGACCATCCTTCTGGACGCTTCGCCGGACTGCCGGGCGCAGCTGCTCGACGCCAAGGTACGCTGGCTCGATGCCGTGCTCTTCACCCACGATCATGCCGACCACACGCACGGCATCGACGACCTGCGCTTCGTGCGGCGCGATCCCGAGGCGCCGCCGCTACCGGCCTATGCCACGACGCAGACGCTCGAGACCCTGATCGTCCGGTTCAATTACGCCTTCCAGCAGAACGAGCAGGGCTCAGGCAAGCTCTATCGGCCGTTTCTCGAGGCGCGCACGGTCGAGCATGGCCGGCCGTTCGAGGTCGACGATCTCAGAGTGATCCCGTTTCCGCAGGATCACGGCTATGGCAGCGTGACCACGGGCTATCGCATCGGCGGCATGGCCTATTCGACCGATGTGGTCGATCTGCCCGAGGCGTCCATGGCCCAGCTCGAAGGGCTCGATCTCTGGATCGTGGACTGCCTGCGCTTCGAGCCGCACATGACGCACGCCCATTTCGACAAGGCGCTGGCCTGGATCGACCGCCTCAAGCCGCGCCGCGCCGTGCTGACGCACCTCAACCACTCGGTCGATTACGACGCCATCGCCGAGCGCTGCCCGGCCGGGGTCGAGCCGGCCTATGACGGCCTCGTCATCGAGGTGCCCGAGGAGGAGCGGGGGCACGGCGGCTGACGGCGCTCAGTGCGGATTCCGATCGGGCGGAACGCCCTCTCGCCGCCGCCGGGTCCGGCGAAGGTCGGCCGGAGGACGGGCTCCCGCCGGGGCGCCGGCCAGGACACGGCGTAGGGACTAAACGTCTTGCCGTCGGCTTTCGCCGCGCAGCAACGGGCGAAAGCGCTCGGCATCGGCCACCGCGAAATCGAAGAAGGCGCGAACGCGCGGATTTCGGCGGAGGTCCCGATGCATGACCAGATAGATCTTCGAGCCGATCTCGGGCACCGCATCGAACAGCCGCACCAGATCGCCTTCGGGTTCGCCCAGCATCATCGGCAGAGGCGCCAGGCCCGCACCCGACTTCACCGCCGCCAGGATTCCGAGCATCGTATTGCCCTGAGCGGAAACGGTCGCCTTCGGCGCCGCGGTCCGGAGCCACCGACCGGCGTGATTGTTCGTCATTTCGCCGGCAAATCCGACGACGGCATGGCCATCGATGTCGGCCAATTCTTCCGGCCGGCCGCGGCGCTCGATATAGGCCCGGCTGGCATAAATCGCCCAAGGCACATCCGCGATCTTGCGACAGACGAGCGCGCCTTTGCCGGGGTTGCGGGCGCGGACGGCGATCTCGGCCTCGCCTTTCGCCAGGTCGAGAAAGCGATCGGTCATGATCAGGTCGACCCGCAGGGCCGGATGCGCCGCGTGGAATCGCCCGACGAGAGGGGTGAGGAACCGCGGCGCCATGGCCTCGGCGCAGGTCACCCGGATCGGGTCCGTCGGCTGCCTGTCGCTCGAGAGCAGGTGCCGCTCGAAGGCCGCGACGCTGTCTTCGACACGCTCGGCATGGACGAGCAGCTCGCGCCCGAGCTTGGTCGGCCGGCAGCCCGTCGGATGGCGCTCGACCAGCGTGCGGCCGATCCGATCCTCGAGCGCGGTCAGCCGGCGCTGGACCGTGGGCTGGCTGACCCCGAGCGCCCTCGCTGCCGCAAGCGTGCTGCCGGCGCGCGCGACCGCCAGGAAGTAGCGCAGATCGTTCCAGTCGAACATGCCATAGTTATGCACTTTTGTTGAGCGGTCCTACAATGCCGTGGCTGTCCAAAAGGCGCCGCACCAGGTCGAATGCCCGCCTTCGTCACCTGCGAATTTGGCAGAGGAGCAACGGCCATGAAGGACGACGGGCGGCTCTGGGTGCTGGGTCATCGGATCCGGCCGATCGATACGGACGATTCCTACGGCATGGTGGAGGTCACGTCGCCGCCGCATGTGCCGGGTCCGCCGCCGCACTATCACAAGGGCGAACGGGAGTTCTTCTTCATCGTCAAAGGGACGCTCGACGTCATGAGCGACGGCCAGTGGCGGAAATTCCCTGCAGGGAGCTTCGTCGACCTGCCGCCGAACACGACGCACACCTTCATCAACAATACGGAGGAAGACGTGGTCTGGCTCACGGGCTGGCGCCCGAAAGGCTTCCAACGGTTCTTCCAGGACTTCGGCGTTTCGGCGCGCGAGCCGGATGCGCAGCAGCGCTCGACCGCCGACGAACTGATCCAGAAACTGGTGCAACGCGTCGAGAGCTACGGCATGTACCTTGCTCGCTAGCCGGTCGCGCGGGGGCGCCCGGGGGCAGGCCGAGGTTTTCTGCCGGCCCGTGGCGTGTTCGTCGTCGGGGCCGCAAAGTTGGCGCGCCGGTGCTTGGGGGCGATCCTGGCCGATAGGATGAGAACTGCGGGGCGTCGCGCCGGACGAGCCGGTTCCGGGATCGGCAATTATTTTCCATAATATACATTATGCGACAAACGGAGCGATCCGCTGCTTGGTTTTCTGCGGATTTCCGGGTCCGTTGGCCTGCCCCCACGTCCTGCTCACCCCCGCTCCCGATTTCGCTGCCGGCTTACTTTCGAGGCGGCCGTCGCTTCGTTAAGGTGCGCCTTCATGAGCGCCGAGAAGCCAAAGACCGCCACAGCGTCGACGCCCGAGCCCAAGGCCGCGCCGTCCGAAGATCTGCCGCCGATGGACCGCCTGCTCGCCATCATGGCGCGGCTGCGCGATCCCAAGGCCGGTTGCCCGTGGGATCTCGAGCAGGATTTCTCGACCATCGTCCCCCACACCATCGAGGAGGCCTACGAGGTCGCGGACGCGATCGAGCGCAGCGATATGGACGGCCTCAAGGGCGAGCTGGGCGATCTGCTGTTCCAGGTCGTGTTCTACGCGCAGATGGCGCAGGAAGGCGGGTTGTTCTCTTTCGAGGAGATCGTGCGGGGCCTCAACGAGAAGATGATCAAGCGCCACCCGCACGTCTTTGCGGAAGGCCAGATCGGCAGCGCCGCAGCCCAGACCGAGGCCTGGGAGGAACAGAAGGCGGGCGAGCGGGCGGCCGAGGCGGCCGCCCGGGGCGAGGCGGCAAGCCAGCTCGACGGGGTGCCGGTGGGCCTGCCCGCCCTCACCCGCGCGGTCAAGCTGCAGAAGCGCGCCGCGCGGATCGGCTTCGACTGGCCCGAGGCGGCTCAAGTGCTCGACAAGATCGCCGAGGAAGCGGCTGAGATCAAAACGGAAATGGCGAACGGCGGAGGGCCGGCGCGGCTCGCCGACGAGGTTGGCGATCTGCTCTTCGCGGTGAGCAACCTCGCGCGCCATCTGGGGCTCGATCCCGAGCAGAGCCTGCGCGGCGCCAACGCCAAGTTCGAGCGCCGCTTCCGCCGGCTCGAGACGCTGCTCGCGGCCGAGCATGGGCCTAGCGCCCGTCCCGGCCTCGATGCGCTGGAAGCGCTCTGGCAGCGGGTGAAGCGCGAGGAGCGCTGAGCTCCCCGCCGCCCTTCAGCGTTCGATCAGCGGCACATGGGGCGCGGCCGTGCGCGGCAGATGGCCGGTAAGCCTGGGATCGTCGTGCACTTCGACCGCCATGGCATAGGGCTTGAAGCCGGAGCGCCGATAGAAGCTCAGCGCCGAGGGGTGATCGAAGCTGCAGGTGTGCACCCAGAACCGCCGGATCGGCCTGGCCCAGGCCTTGGCGATGGCCTGGTCCATGAGGAAGCGTCCGGCGCCCTTGCCGATCACTTCCGGCACCACGCCGAAGAAGGCCAGCTCGCACTGCCCCTCTTCGCGAAAATCGAGCTCGAGCAGACCGATCTCCCGGACTCCCTCCAGCAGCACGTAAAGCTCGACGTTCGGGTCCGAGAGGATGGCGCGCAGCTTCTCGTCCGGCATGATCAGACGCGAGAACCACAGCCACGGCTCGCCGATGCGGCGGAAAAGCGCGCGATAGGCAGCGAGATCGGGTTGCTCGATCCGCCGCAGGGTCAGGCCCGATCTCGCCGCTGCCGCGGGGCGTGGCGGCGGCTTCTCGGTCATCTCGAGGCAGATCACGACATTGGCGAGCTTGCCCGGCGGCAGCACGGAGTAGCCGTCAGGCAGCGAGAAATTGGATGAAATCATGCCTGTATGTCGATGATATAACGTCGAATAGCAGATGATCTTCAGTCGTTCATCAGGAGATGGATGAGACTGGAGGTATCCCAGCGCCCGCCGCCGCGCGCCTGCACCTGGGCATAGAACTGATCGACCAAAGCGGTCGCGGGCAGGCGCGCGCCGTTGCGCTTCGCCTCATCCAGGCAGATCTCAAGATCCTTTCGCATCCAGTTGACAGCAAAGCCGAAATCGAACTTGCCTTCGACCATGGTGTGGGCCCGGTTCTCCATCTGCCAGGACTGCGCCGCGCCCTTGGAGATCACCTCGACCACCAGCTTGGGATCGAGCCCCGCCTTGAGTGCGAAATTCATGCCTTCCGACAGGCCCTGGAGCAGCCCGGCGATGCAAATCTGGTTGACCATCTTGGCGAGCTGGCCCGCTCCCACCGGCCCCATCAGGGTGCAGGCGCGCGCATAGGCATCGATCACCGGCTTCACCCGCTCGAACTGGGCCGGCTCGCCGCCGACCATGACTGTGAGCTTGCCGTTCTCGGCCCCCGCCTGCCCGCCCGAGACCGGGGCGTCGAGGAAATGGAGCCCCTTCTCCGCCGCCTTGGCGGCGCTCTCGCGCGCGACCTCGGCCGAGGCGGTGGTGTGATCGACGAAGGCGCTGCCCTTGCTCATGCCGGCAAAGGCACCGTCGGGCCCGTGCAGCACCGAGCGCAGATCGTCGTCATTGCCGACGCAGGCGAACGCGATCTCGGCACCCTTGGCGGCGGCCGCCGGGGTCGGCGCTGCCGATCCGCCATATTTGGCGACCCAGTCCTTCGCGCGCGACGCGGTGCGGTTGAAGACCGTCACCTCGTGGCCGGCGCGGGCCAGATGCCCCGCCATCGGAAAGCCCATGACGCCCAGGCCGAGAAAGGCGACGTGACGCGACATTGTTGCTGATCCCCTCTGACAAAGACCCATTTCGCCGCCGCCGCGAAAGCGGGAACCCGGGGCAGAAGCGACGTGCGGCGGCCCCCGGGCCCCTGCTTTCGCAGGGGCGACGATCTTTTCGATTCCGACCGAATGGAACCTTCTTTAGCGCGTCCCATCCGAGCTTTCTACGGCTCACCCAGCAGCAGGCGATGGAGCGCCCGCCAGCTTGCCTGGTCGGGCGCTGCCAGGAGCCCGCTTTCTCGCGTGCGCGGCGCGTTGTAGCGCCCGCCTTCGAGATAGCGAACGTGGCCGCCGGCCTCCGCGTGCAAGAGCACGCCCGCCGCATGGTCCCAGGGCATGAGCTTGGTGAAGAGGGCGAAATGAATCTCGCCGCGCGCGAGCCTGAGATATTCGTGCGCGGCCGAGCGCACCGATCTGACCGCGCGCACGCGCTCGCGCCGCCCCTGGACGCGCCGCCCTATCTCCTTGTCGCCGAAATGACCGGCCAGCAACACGCCCGAAAGCGCGGCCGGATCGCCCGGCGCCGATGCCACCCGCAGCCGCTCGCCGCCGAGCCAGGCGCCCTGCCCCTTGGCCGCCACCGCGGTGTCGCCCGCGACCGGATCGTGGATCCAGGCGGCCTGCGGTTCGCCCCGCTCCAACAGCGCCACCATGGTGGCAAAACGGGCGCGCCCTTCCGCGAAGTTGCCGGTGCCGTCGATGGGGTCGATGACCCATGCCGCCTCGGCCTCGGCCAGCCGGACGAGCAGCGTCGGATCGGCGGCGGCCGCCTCCTCGCCCACGATCAACGCCTCGGGCGCCAGTGCCGCGAGCGCCGGCGCCAGCCGGCGCTCCATCGCCTCGTCGGCGACGGTGACGAGATCGCCCGGCCCCTTCTCGCGCACCTCGTGGCGCTCGAGCTTCGCGAAGCGCGGCATGATTTCCTCGGCTGCCGCCTCGGCGATGAGGCCGGCGACCTTGTCGAGATCGGGCAGGGTCACGCGTGGTCCGCGGGATAAAGCCGTTCGTAGCGGCCGATATCGGCCGGATCGAGCCGCACGTCGAGATAGGCGAACGCCTCGTCGTCGCGGCGCGCCAGCACCTCGCCATGGCTGTAAAGCCAAGCCAGCGCCGCGCCCTCGGCATGCGGCACTTTGAAATGGCCGATCTGGCGCTGTGCGGCAAGCCGGCGGTCGATCTCGGCCATGAGCCGGTCGGTCCCCTCGCCTGTGAGCGCCGACAGCGCCACCGCGCCGGCTTGGCGCTCCGCCTGGCGCAGGAACGGCTCGCGCTCCGCTTCGGGCAGCAGGTCGATCTTGTTCAGCGCCTCAATGAGATCGGTCTCCAGGCGATGCTCCAGCCCCAGCTCCTCGAGCACCTTCACCACCTCCTGCTGCTGCAGCGCCGTCTCGGGGTGGGCGACGTCGCGCACATGGAGGATGACGTCGGCCGCGCGCACTTCCTCGAGCGTGGCGCGGAAGGCCGCCACCAGATCGGTCGGCAGGTCGGAGATGAAGCCCACCGTGTCGGACAGGATGATATCGCGCCCCGACGGCAGCCTGACGACGCGCATGGTCGGGTCGAGCGTCGCGAACAGCAGGTCCTTGGCAAGCACCTCGGCGCGGGTCAGGCGGTTGAACAGCGTCGATTTGCCGGCATTGGTGTAGCCCACCAGCGCCACCACCGGATAAGGCACGCGCCGGCGCGCCTCGCGGTGCAGGCCGCGCGTGCGGCGCACCTCGTCCAGGTCCTTCTTGAGGCGGGCGATGCGCTCGCCGATCAAGCGCCGGTCGATTTCGAGCTGGGATTCGCCGGGCCCGCCGACGAAGCCGAAGCCGCCGCGCTGGCGTTCCAGGTGGGTCCAGGACCGCACCAGGCGGCTGCGCTGATAGCTCAACGCCGCCAGCTCGACCTGGAGCTGGCCTTCGCGCGTGCGCGCCCGCTCGCCGAAGATCTCGAGGATGAGCCCGGTGCGATCGATGACCTTGCACTTCCAGGCACGCTCGAGATTGCGCTGCTGCACCGGCGAGAGCGCCCAATCGACGATGGCGAGCTTGATCGCCTCGGCCTCGATCAGCCCGCCCAGCCGTTCGACTTGGCCGGAGCCGATCAGGGTCGCAGGCCTGGGTTCGGCGACGCGCACCGTCTCGGCATGGACGACCTCGAGATCGATGGCCTGCGCGAGGCCCACGGCCTCGGCCAGGCGCGCCTCTGGCTCACGGCCGGGGCCTGACGGCCCCCGCAGGGCCGGCGACAACACGAGGCACCGTTCGCCGCGGTGAAGATCCGCGCTGTTGCGCCTGCCGTTCGGCCGAGCTTTCTCCACTTACTCCTCGTCGCCCTCCTTGGCGCCCTCGAAGAGCTGCACCGGCTGGGCCGGCATGATGGTGGATATGGCGTGCTTGTAGACAAGCTGCGAGTGCTGGTCGCGGCGCAGCAGCACGGAGAAATTGTCGAACCAGGTGACGATGCCCTGCAGCTTGACGCCGTTCACCAGAAACACGGTGACCGGCACCTTGCCCTTGCGGATGTGGTTCAGGAAGACATCCTGAACGTTCTGCGACTTTTCAGTAGCCATCGGCTCCCTCTTTTTCTCATGTGCTTTTTCGGGGCCCGGTCTTGTTGGGACCCTGCACCAGAGCTGGAGGGGGTCCATGGACAATCCCTGACGGGCGCCGGCATGAGGCCGCCCTCATGCCGGGGAGGCCGATTGATAGCACGAAACGGCCAGCGACGAAACCTTAAAGTTTGTCAATGAGTTGCCGCAGTGCATCGCAATCCGGGAGATGCAGCGACGGCGCTCGGCCTTCGAACTCGCCCGGCTGCGGGGGCTGGGCGCGCAGCAGCAGCGGCAAGCAGCCGCTCGCGAATGCGCATTCCAGATCAATGTCGGCATCGCCCACGAGCCAGACGTCCGGACCGGGCGCGATGCCGGCCGCTTCCAGGGCCAGCGCCACCGGCGCCGGCGACGGCTTGTCGGCGGCGGCGTCGCCCGCCCCGACCAGCCGTCCGAAATGGCGCGTCCAGCCGAGATGGCTCGCCTCCTTGCGCAGATAATGCCCCTTCTTGTTGCTGACGACGCCCAGATAGATCCGATGCGCCTCCAGGTGCGCGAGCATCGCCCCGGCACCGGGCATTTCCACCAAGCGCTCCAGATGCGCGGCTTCGAACTGGGCGTAGTAGATTTTCTCCGCCTCCAGCCGGCGCTCGCCGAAGAGCCGGGGAAAGCTGTCGCGCAAGCTCGCTTTCAACCGTTGCCGGGTTTCAGCCAGGGTCCAGGCTGGCTGGCCCATGGCCGTCAGCGTGGCGTTGAACGCCTCCGCGATCACGCCCCAGTTGTCGACCAGCGTGTTGTCCCAGTCGAACAGGATGGCGCGCGGCCGTCTGAGCGCGGTCATGGGGCGAGGCTCGCTCATAGCGGCGGCGTCTCCAGCGCGGCCGCCACATAGATCTCGCGCAGGCGCTTCGCGACCGGGCCGGGCCTGCCGTCGCCGACCGCCTTGCCGTCGATGCGGCCAATGGGCAATACGAAGCTCGAGGAGCTGGTCAAGAAGGCCTCCTTGGCCGCCCTGGCCTCTTCGATCGTGAAGGGCCGCTCCTCGAAACGAAGGTTCTCGGTCTCGAGCAGCGCGATGACGCGCCGGCGCGTGATGCCGTTGAGGATGGCGGCACTGGCGTCACGCGTGACGAGCGCGCCGCCGGCGGTCACGATCCAGGCGTTGGTGGAGCTGCCTTCGGTGACGCGGCCCTGCCCGTCCACCATCCAGGCTTCGAAGGCGCCGGCCTCGGCCGCAGCCTGCTTGGCGAGCAGGTTCGGCAGGAGCGAGATCGACTTGATATCGCAACGCTGCCAGCGGATGTCGGGCACGGTGACCACCGCCACGCCCTGCTCGATCTGCACGGCCGAAGGCGGCTTCGCCCGCCGCAAGGTCGCGACGAAGGCCGTCTTGATGCGGGCAGGGAATTTGTGATCGCGCGGGGCGACGCCGCGCGTGGCCTGGAAATAGAGCAATCCGTCGGCGAGGCCGTTGCGCCGCACCAGCTCGCGCAAGACCAGCTTCAGCGCAGATCGCGACATCGGCGGTGCGATCCGGAGCTCGGAGAGCGAATAGTCGAAGCGATCGAGATGAGGCTCCTCGTCGAGCAGGCGCCCGCGATAGAGGGGCACCACCTCGTAGACGCCGTCGGCGAACTGATATCCGCGGTCCTCGATATGGACGCTGGCATGGGCGAGCGGGACGTAGCGGCCGTTGACGTAAGCGATGCGGGGCATGAGCGAGGGAAGGACTGGGAGGGTTCGAGGGCCAAGGACGGCGCTCGTGGGGCCGCCTCGGTCATATGGGCCAGCTTATAACGCCGGGATCGAGAGCGTCACGCACTTCGTCAGGGAAATGAAAGCATCTGCAATGAAAATCAAGAGGATGGCGATGAAGAGCGGCCTCGTCCGGAAGGTGGGCGGCGGGCGCCCTATATGTTATCCAACCGCGCCTGCCGGAGTCCCCCGGCGTTTTGTCTCGAAAGCCCGATCGAAGGATGGCTGGTGAACAGTAACCCGATCCGGTTCTTCCGGCCTCGGAGGTCGGCGGCCGTCCCGCCCGAACGGCGCTCGCCGGTGCTGAGCGAGCCTGCGTTCTCCCCGAGCGAGGAGGACGATGTCGCGACGCCGGCCGCGCAAGAGGCGGGCTCGGCCGCTTCGGTCGTTGGAGAGGCTCCGCGCGCCGAGCGGCTGGTGCCCGCGCCGGCAAGGCCGGATCGCGGCACGACATGGTGGCGCGCCGCCGCCATTGCGGCCTCGGTGCTGCTCCATATCGGGGTGATCCTGCTGATCCTCGCCCGGTTTCCGTCGGAAGGGCCGCAGGCACCGCCGCCGATCCCGGTCGAGCTTGCGGCCCTACCGCCGCCCAAGCCCGCGCCTGCGCCAGCGGCGACACCTGCGCCGAAGCCGCCACCCCAGCCGCCCCGCTCGTCCGGTGGCGATCTGGAAGACCGCAAGCCGGGAGCCTCGCCTGCTGCCACGACCTCGGCGACCAACCCGCCTGCGCCGAAGCCGCCGCCGACGCCGCCGGCACCGCATCCGCCCGCGGCCAACCCAGCGCCCGCTCTGCCGGCCGAGCCTTCAGCCAAAGGCGCACCGGTGGCACCCGCCGCTTCGCCGCGCGAAACGCAGCAGGCAGCGATCCCCACGATCGTGCCGCCCAATAAGCCGCCCGATCCGTCGATGCGGCCGGCCGCGATCCCCTCGCCTTCCTCGACGCCACCCTCCATGCAGCCGACCGCTCCGGACATGCGGCAGGGAGAAGGCGGCGGTGACAAGTATCTCAGTGCGCTGCGCGACGATCTTCGCGCTCATCAAGTCTATCCCCCTACGGCCGAGCTCTTTCGTCTCCGCGGCGTGGCCACCTACGAGATCGTCATCACCCGCCAGGGGCAGCTCGTGAGCACGCGCCTTCTGCAATCCTCCGGTTATCGCGTACTCGATCAGGCCGGGTTCATGACGATCAGGCTTTCTGCGCCGTTTCGTCCCGTCCCTCCCGACATTGCCGGGGAAGCCATCCCGCTGGTGGTGACCCTCTACATGGGGCCCGACGGCTGATGCATGGGGCCGATGGCTGACGGAGCAGGCTCGGTCGGCAACCGAGAATCTGGCCCGGCCTCGGAGGCATAAGGCCTCGCTTCGAGGCGCCTGCGCCAAACCGACGCGACAATCGCCGCGGCGCGGAAGCGCAGCCTCGATCAAAAGAATTCGAGCCGCACCGAGAACATCTTTTCCACCTTCGGGACGGCTTCCGTCGTGGCGAAGATGATGACGCGGTCCTCCGGCTTGATCACGGTGTCGCCGCGCGGAACGATCATGGTGTCGCCGCGCAGAATGGCCCCCACCAGCACGCCCGCCGGCAGCTTGGCCTCGCGCAGCGGCTTGCCGACCAGGCTCGAGGTCGGCATGGCGTCCACCTCGATGATCTCGCCGAAGCCTTCGCTCAAGGAATGCACCGAGCGGATACGGCCGCGGCGCACATGCTGGAGGATGGTGGAGACCGTGATGGCGCGCGGGCTCACCACGGCGTCGATGCCCAGCGCGCCGATCAGCGGCCCGTAGACCGGCTTGTTGACGAGCGTGATGGAGCGCTGGCATCCGTAACGCTTGGCCAGGAGCGAGGCCAGGATGTTGACCTCGTCGTCGTTCGAGACCGCGATGATGGTCTCGGTCGCGCGCACGTTCGCCTCGGCCAGGATGTCGGGATCGAGCGCATCGCCCTGAATCACGATCGTGCGCGCGAGCGACTGCGCCACCTGTTCGGCCCGGCGGCGGTCGATCTCGATCAGCTTGGCCTCGATGTTCGGCTCCTCGCTTTCGAGGGTCTCGGCCAGGAACTGCCCGATATGGCCGCCGCCGACGATGATCAGCCGGCGCGCCTCGGGCTCCTCGTGGCCGAAGGCGGAAAGAGCGCGCTTGAGGTGACGGCTGTCGGCGACGAAATAGACCTCGTCGCCGACCAGCATCTGATCGTCGGCCGTCGGCACGATCTTGCGCTCGTTGCGCTGGATCGCCACCACCGCCATGGCGAGATCGGGGAACAGCTCGGTCAGGTGGCGCAACGGCGTGTCGATCACCGGACATTCGGCGTGGCAGCGCACGCCAACCAGCGTGATGCGTCCGTCCGACAGCGGAATGGCGTCGAAGGCGCCCGGAATCTCGAGCCGGCGCCCGATCGCGCGCGCCACCTCGATCTCGGGCGAGATGATCTCGTCGATCGCCATGTTCTGCCGATTGAACAGTTCGGCATAGCCCGCCTGGAGATAGCTCTGCGCCCGCACTCTTGCGATCTTGCGCGGCACCTCGAACAGCGCGTGCGCCACCTGGCAGGCAACCATGTTGACTTCGTCGTAATGCGTGACCGCGATCAGAAGGTCGGCATCGCGGGCGCCCGCCTGCTCCAGCACGTCGGGGTGCGCGGCGTATCCGACCACGCCCCGTACGTCGAGCGTGTCGCTGATACGCTCGATCAGGGACGGCTCGACGTCGATGACGGTGATGTCATTCTCCTCGCGCGAGAGATAGCGCGCGATATTGAAGCCGACTTGGCCGGCGCCGCAGATGATGACCTTCATGAACCGCCCTGTGCCGGACCTTCGCGTCAGCCCTCGGCCCGCTCGCGATCGTTGGCGGCGATGCCAAGCGCGCGCAGCTTGCGGTGAAGCGCCGAGCGCTCCATGCCGATGAAGGCTGCGGTGCGGGAGATGTTGCCGCCGAAGCGCGCGACCTGGGCGTCGAGATAATGGCGCTCGAACAGCTCGCGCGCCTCGCGCAAGGGCAGCGACATGATCTCTCCGTTGCCGAAGGCGCCCAGCGTGGCGGAGGTTTCGCCGGCGATCTCCGGCGGCATCATGCGCGCGGTGATCGGCTCGCTGGCATCGCCCGGCGCCATGATGAGCAGCCAGTCGATCACGTTGCGCAGCTGGCGCACATTTCCCGGCCAATCGTAGGTCTGCATCACGGCGAGCGCGTCGTCGCCGAACCGGCGCGTCGGCACGCCCGCCAGTTCGGCGGCCCGCGCCATCACGTCCTCGGCCAGGAGCGGGATATCCTCGCGCCGCTCTCTCAGCGCCGGCACCTTCAGCGGCACGACGTTCAGCCGATAATAGAGATCCTGCCGGAAGCGGCCCGCGGCCATCTCCTGAGCCAGATCGCGGTTGGTCGCGGCGATCACGCGCACATCCACCTCCACGCGCCGGCTGCCGCCGACGCGGGTGAAGGTCTGCTCCTGGAGAACGCGCACGATCTTACCCTGGGTCTCGAGCGGCATGTCGGAGACCTCGTCGAGCAGCAGGGTCCCGCCGTGGGCCTGTTCCAGCGTGCCGATCTTGGCCGGGCCGTGTTCTTCGGTTTCCTCCTGGCCGAACAGCTCGATCTCCAGGCGATCCGGGTGCATGGTGGCGCAATTGAGCGCCACGAACGGGCCGTCGGTGCGCCGCGACAGGCGGTGCAGAAGCCTTGCCGTCACTTCCTTGCCGGCGCCGGCGGGGCCGGTGATCAGCACGCGGCTTCCGGTCGGCGCCACGCGATCGATGGCTTGGCGTAGCTGGATGATGACCGGAGATTGGCCGATCAGTTCGACATCGCGGCCGCTGCGCTGCCGGAGCTCGTCGTTTTCGCGCTTGAGCCGCATCGCCTCGATGGCGCGCTCCACCACCAGTAGCAGGCGGTCGGCCTTGAACGGCTTTTCGATGAAGTCGTAGGCGCCTTCCTTGATCGCCGCGACGGCGGTCTCGACATTGCCGTGACCGCTGATCATCACCACCGGCACGTGGGGATGATCGCGCTTGACGAGCCTCAGGATCTCCATGCCGTCGAGCACGCTGCCCTGCAGCCAGATGTCGAGGAGAACGAGGCTCGGGCGGCGCCATCGGATGGCTTCGAGCGCGCTGTCGCTGTCGGCGGCCTCGCGGGTCTCGTAGCCCTCGTCCTTGAGCACACCGGCGAGCAGCAGGCGTATGTCCGCCTCGTCGTCGACGATCAGAATATCAAGTGCCATGCGCCACGGTCTGGTTCATCGATTCCGCCGGCGTCTCGACCGCGCGTTCGCCGCCCATGGGGAAGAGGAGCCTCACGATCGCCCCGCCGCCCTCGCGGTCGCCGAGCTGCAGCTGGCCGCCATGGTCTTCCATGATTTTCTTGACGATAGCAAGTCCCAGCCCGGTGCCCTTGGCGCGAGTTGTCACATAGGGTTCCGTCAGGCGCTCCCGCCCCGAACTGGGCAGGCCGCGGCCGTTGTCCGCGACCGACACGGCGATATTGTCGTCCTCGATCGTGATCGCGAGCTCGATCTCGCCCGGCGGCAGGATTTCACCCGGACCTGCCTGGCGGCCATCGATCGCGTCCATCGCGTTCTGTAGCAAATTGGTGAGCGCCTGGCTCACCTGCCTGGCGTCGCAGACGAGAATCAGCGGCTGCTCGGGCAGCCGGGTGCGATAGCGCACCGCGGGATTGGCGCTCTTTTGCAAGAACAGCGCCTGGCGGCACAGCTCCACCAGGTTCTCGGGCTTGAGCACCGGTGCGGGCATGCGGGCGAAGGAAGAAAACTCGTCCACCATCCGGCCGATGTCGCCGACCTGACGGACGATGGTGTCGGTGCAGACCGTGAAGGTCTCGGGGTCGCTCTTGATTTCCTTCAGGTATTTGCGCTTGAGCCGCTCGGCAGAAAGCTGGATCGGTGTCAGCGGGTTCTTGATCTCGTGGGCGATGCGCCGGGCCACGTCGGCCCAGGCGGCCTTGCGCTGCGCCGACATGAGCTCGGTGACGTCGTCGAAGGTGACGACGAGCCGGATCAGATCGCCCTCGTCGAGCTCGCTGACCACACGCACGATCAAGGTGCGCGTCTCGTTGCCGCGGGTGATCTGGATCTGGCCTTCGGCGGGGCGGCCGAGGCGCCGCCTCCCCTGCTCGATCAGCGGCGCCATTTCCGGGATCAGCTCGGCCAGCGGGCGCCCGATCGCGGCCTTGAGGTTGGTAGCAAGCAGCAGCGATGCGGAGCGGTTCGGCAGTTGAATGCGGCCTTCGTCGTCGAGGCCGACCACGCCGGCCGAGACGCCCGACAGCACCAGCTCGGTGAAGCGGCGGCGCTCGTCGAGCTGCCGGTTGGCGGAGATCAGTTCGCTGCGCTGGCTCTCGAGCTGGCTGGTCATGCGGTTGAAGGCGCTGGAGAGCGCGCCGACCTCGTCGTTGGAGGCGCCCTCCTGCACCCGGACGGCGAGATCGCCTTCGGAGATGCGCTCGGCGGCCGACACCAGATCGCCGATCGGTCGTGCCATGTGGGTCGCCACGATCAGCGCCAGCCAGACGGCAGCCAGCAGCATGAGCAGCGCGATCACGATGAAGATCAGCACGAAGGTGATCTGCAGCCCGGAGCGCCGCCCTTCCAGCTCTTCGTAGAGCTGCGCCGCCCCCTCGGTCGCGCTCAAATGCGCGATCACGCGCGGATCCACCAGCCGGCCGACATAGAGGAAGGTGTCGGAGACGGGGTCGAGCTGGACCAGCGCGCGCACGCGGTCGCCAGTGCTCGAGGGCAGCAGCACCAGATCGCCCTGGCGCGCGCGCGCAATCGCCCAATCGGGCAGGTCGGGATCGAATTCCATGACCAGATTGAGCCCGGCGCTCGCCAGCACCTGCCGCTGGCCGTTGATGAGCACGGCCTCGTTGAGGCCGCGCACGCGCACATGGAAGTCCATGAGCTTTTGGAAGCGCTGCCGGTTCACCATCAGGAACGGGCCCTCGCGCCGCAGGTCGTCGGCCATGGCCAGCACGTCGCCGCCGATGTTGCGCTGATGCTCCTCGAGATAGGCGCGCGCCACCACCAGGGAGTCGTGGACGGCCGTGCGGACCCGGTCCGAGAACCAGGCCTCCATGCCGAGGTTCAAGAACAGGGTGGAGAACAGCGCGACGATGATGGTCGGCGTGACGGCCAGCAGGCTGAACAGCAGCACGAGACGGGCGTGCAGCCGGGCGCCGGCGAGGCCGCGGCGTCGCTCGAGCCATAGGATGACCAGGCGCCGGGCGACGAGAGCCCCCAATGCCAGCAGCAGCACGAGGTCGCCCAGCAGCAGCAGCAGCACCGCACGCGGGCTGGTGCGGATCCCGAAGCTGCCGCTCATGACGATGAAGGTGGCGACGCCCGACGCCAGCGCCAGCGCGAGCAGTGCGACGGAGAGCTTGCGCTCCAGGCGATGGCGATGCGCCCAGTCGACGAAACGCCGATAGAGCGGCTCGGCGCTCCAGGAGCGGCCGGCCGCAGCAGCCGGAGCGGTGTCGTGCGCCTGCATTGCTGTCAGATTCCCGAGGGGCCTATTTTAGGCCGCGCATCACCGGGATGTCCAACTCGCGGATTTTCTTTCGGAGCGTGTTCCGGTTGAGGCCGAGCATCTCTGCGGCACGGATTTGGTTGCCGCGTGTGGCCTCCAGCGACAGCTGGATCAGGGGCCGCTCGATCTCGCGCAGCACGCGGTCATAGAGCCCGCGTGCCGGCAACCCATGGGTGTGGGCGGCGAAATAGTCGCGCAGATGCCGTTCCGCGGCGGAAGCAAGCGATTCGTTCGCCTGCTTCGCCGTGGCGCCGGCATTGGCGATGGCGGCAAGCTCGCGCGCGACGATGTCCGCGCCGATGACGTCCTCGGCGTAGAGCGCTGCGGCGCGGCGCACGAGATTCTCGAGCTCGCGCACATTGCCGGGCCAATCGTAACGCTGCAGCCGCTCGATCGCGCCGGCGTCGAACATCTTGGCGGGCGCACCCGTCTCGGCCGCCTTGTTGAGGAAATGGCGGACCAGATCGGGAATGTCCTCGACGCGCTCGCGCAAGGGCGGCAGGCGCAGCGGCACCACGTTGAGCCGGTAGTAGAGGTCCTCGCGGAACTGGCCGCGCCGGACCAGCTCGCGCAGATCGCGATGGGTCGCGGCGACGATGCGAAGATCGGCGCGGATGGGCTCGCGGCCGCCGACGGTGGTGAATTCGCCCTCCTGCAGCACGCGCAACAACCGGGTTTGCGCCTCGATCGGCATATCGCCGATCTCGTCGAGGAAGAGCGTGCCGCCGGCCGCCTGCTCGAAGCGCCCGGTGCTCTTGGCGACGGCGCCGGTGAAGGCGCCCCGCTCGTGACCGAACAGCTCGCTCTCGATCAGATCGCGCGGGATCGCCGCCATGTTGACGGCGACGAAGGGCCCCTTGCGCCGCCGGCCGTAGTCGTGCAGCGCGCGCGCGACCAGCTCCTTGCCGGTGCCGGACTCGCCCGTGATCAGCACGGTCAGATCGCTTGCCATGAGGCGCGCCAGAAGGCGATAGATTTCCTGCATCGCCGGTGACCGGCCGACGATCGGCAGCGGTTCCTCTTCTTCGCCGTCCGGGCTCGGCGTGGGCTTGCCCGCCGCCGGTTTCGGCTGCGCCAAGGCGCGCTCCACGGCGGCCCTGAGGTCGGCGAGATCGAACGGCTTGGCAAGATAGTCGAAGGCGCCGCCTTCGGTCGCGCGCACGGCCGTCAACAGCGTGTTGCGGGCACTCATCACGATCACGCGCAGGTCGGGTCTCAGCTTGCGGATGCGCGGCAGCAGATCGAGGCCGTTCTCGTCGGGCATCACCACATCCGTGATGACCAGATCGCCGGCGCCATCGCTGACCCAGCGCCAGAGCGTGGCCGCATCGCCGGCCACGCGCACCTGGTAGCCGAGCCGGCTCAGCGCTTCGGTCAGGACGGTGCGGATGGCGCGGTCGTCGTCGGCGACCAGAATGGTGGCACTCGCCATGATCTCATTCCTCCGTCGCGGCCGGCAGCAGCACGGTGAAGACGGTACGCCCCGGCACGCTCTCGAACTCGATGGCGCCGCCATGGTCGGCGACGATCTTGGCGGCAAGCGCGAGCCCCAGCCCCTTGCCGCTCGGCTTGCTGGTGACGAAGGGTGCGAACAGCCGCGACTGCAGCGCCTCGGGCACGCCCTTGCCGTTGTCTTCGACCGAGATGGCGAGCGGCAGGAGTGGTGCCGCGCCGCCGCCGGGCCGCGCCAGCTTCACGCCTTGGCGATAGCGCGTGACGAGGCGGATCCGCCCCGCTTCCTCCGCCGTTGCCTCGGCTGCGTTCTTGACCAGGTTCAAGAAGAGCTGCACCAGCAGATCGCGATGGCCGCGCAGCGGCGGCAACGACGGGTCGTAGTCGGCGACCAGGTGGCGGCCTTGCGCCAGGCCGGCCTCGGCGAGGCGGCACACATGGTCCAGCACTTCGTGGATATTGAGCGTCACGAACGAGCCGGGCTCGGCGCCCGCGAACATCTCCATGCGGTCGACGAGGCCGCGGATGCGGTCCGCCTCCTCGCGGATGAGCGCCGCCAGCAGCCGCCGGCTTTCGGGCAGCTCGGGCTCGATCAGCTGGGCTGCGCCGCGGATACCGGAGAGCGGGTTCTTGATCTCGTGCGCCAGCATCGCCGCCATGGCGTTGAGCGAACGGGCGGCACCCTGGCGCTGGGCCTGGCGGTCGAGACCGCGCGCGATCGCGCGCTCGCGCAGCACGACCGCGACCCAGCCCGGGCGGCCGCCGAACGGCCCCAGATCGACCGAGGCCTCGCGCCGGCCGAGACGGGGCGCCTCGATCACGCAAGCTTCCTCGGACAAGGGCGCGCCGGCCGCGCGGGCCTGCCGCACGAGCGTCAGCAGCGGCGCATCGGCGACGAGGACGTCGCCCAGCGCCCGGCCGATCAGATTGGCGGTGCTGGCGCCGAGGAACTGCTCGGCGGCGCCGTTGACGGTGGCGATCCGGTCGGCCTCGTCGAGCACGATCAGCGGCAGCGGCACAGCCTCGACGAGGTCGAGGGCGTCGACGCCGGAGCGCAGCACGGCCGCGCCCGCTGGCCCGCCGCCAGCTTCGGCCGCCGGCGATTCCGATGCCGATCCCGGCGTCTGCGACGCGCGGACCGGAGCCAGCGTGACCGTCCGCGCGCTCATCTCAAGCCGCTTCCCGTTCGAGCAGGGGCGTGTAGAAGTCGTGCACCAGCCGCTCGACCGTGCCCGGCTCGTCGCAATGATTGATGGCGGTGCGATATTCGGCCGAGCCGAACAGGCCCTTCGAGTACCAGGCCAGATGCTTGCGCGCGATCTTGAGGCCGGCGGCGGCACCGTAATGGGCCAGCATGTCGCGGAAATGCTCGAGCACCGTCTCGAGCTGCCGGACCAAGGGCGGATCGGGCAGCCGCTCGCCGGTGCGCAAGTAATGCATCACCTGCTTGAGGAGCCAGGGCCGGCCATAGGCGCCGCGCCCGATCATCACGCCGTCGGCGCCCGAGAGGCGCAGGGCCTCTTCGGCCTCCTCCAGCGTAGTGATGTCGCCATTGACGACGACCGGGATCCGCACGGCCTCTTTCACCTGCCGCACGAAGCCCCAATCGGCTTTGCCGGCATAGAACTGGCAGCGGGTGCGGCCGTGAACCGTGACCATGCGGATGCCGCATTCCTCGGCGACGCGTGCCAGGGGCGGCGCGTTGCGGTTGGAGTCGTCCCAGCCCATGCGCATCTTGAGCGTGACCGGCAGCTTCACCGCCTTGACGGTCGCCTCGAGGATGCGTGCGGCATGGGCCTCGTCGCGCATCAGGGCGGAGCCGGCGTGGCCGTTGACGACCTTCTTCACCGGACAGCCGAAATTGATGTCGATGAGGGCCGCACCACGATCCTGGTTGAGCCTGGCCGCTTCGGCCATGACCTCAGGCTCGCAGCCGGCGAGCTGCACCGCCATCGGCGTCTCTTCCGGCACCGTCTCGGCCATCTTGAGCGACTGGCGCGAATGGCGGATCATGGCCTGGCTCGCGATCATCTCGGAGACCACCAGCCCCGCTCCCCAGCTTTTGACCAGCCGCCGGAACGGCAGATCCGTTACGCCCGACATGGGCGCGAGGATCACCGGGTCTTCGATGCGAACGGTTCCCAGCTCGATGCTCATTTGATAGGCACTGAATTTTTCTGCCTAGATTTAAGGCGAGGATTGGCGCGACGTCACTATGGCGCGGATGATATTGCGCTGCAATATCATAAATTTATATTTTATATCAATTACTTATGATAAAGGCGCGCCGCTCAGGCGAGGATGAGTTGGGTTACGACCTTTACGCCGGGATAAGCGAGCGTCAAGAGCAGATAGGCCAGGAGCGCGATGCGCGCCGCCCGCCGCCCACGCAGACCGCTGAGGCGATGGAGCAGAAGGAGCGCGCCGATCGCGACGAAGGCCAGCAGTGAGAACACGGTCTTGTGGTCGAGCGCCAGCAGCTTGCCCTTCTCCATGTATTCGGTCGCCATGCCGGTCAGCAGGCCCGCGCCGAGCACGAAGGCGCCGACCGCCATCAGCCGGACTTCGAGGCTTTCGCAGTCGGCCATGGCCGGCAAGGCGCGCGTGATCGCCGTGGGCCGCTTGGCCTTGAGCGCCCGCTCCTGCAGGAACACCGCAAGACCCGCCACCGCGGCCAGTGTCACCAGGCCATAGGTCGACACCGAGACGAGGATGTGAAGATCGAGCCAGGCGGCCGCCGCACCGGCCTCCAGCGGCGCCGAAGGCAAGCCGGCGACGATCGTGGCGATGATCCCGAGCAGCATGAGGTAGGGCAGGAGCAGGATCGAGAGCCGCAGGCTTTCGCGCACCATCGCCGCGAGGCCGGCGAAGAGCAGCAGGCAGGCCCCGATCGTTGCCCACAGCGCTTGCGACAAGCCTGGCGTCCAACCGGCACGCTGATGCACCGCCACCACCGTGCCGGCCCCCGCGATCGCCACCGCGAGCAGGATCCAGAAAGACGCATGGGACGAGCCCGGCTGGCGCCAGGCCAGCAGGGTCGAGGGAATGAGCGCCGCCAGCGCGGCGAGGCTGAGGAGATATCCGTTCGTCATGGCGCGGCACTATAGCGGCGGCCCCCTGCCCTCGCTACCGGCCGCGCCTTCGCGCAGGAATGCCGGATCGCGCCCCATCGGGCGTCTTGGCAAGCGCGAGCCGAGCCTCTAGAACCGATCTTGATCGAGTGGAGCCGCAATCCATTCGTCGTTCCCGCGCAAGCGGGAACCCAGGAGCAAGCGACGTGCGGCCTGCCTTCGCCCAAGCGAAGGCGCTTCGGCTTCGCGCAGGCAGGTAGCCCTGGGCCCCCAGGCCGGCTTCGCCGGCAAACTAGAGAATCGCGGGCGCGGGGGCGACGAAGAGATGTTCTGCTTGAATGGGGCTGGCCTAGCTTTGGCGCTGTCATGCGGTTGGGAAACGCCTGGGAGAATTGTCGGTGAGCGGCACGGTCGCGCTCGTGGTCGCGGCCGGCCGGGGCATGCGCTTCGGCGGCGAGGTGCCCAAGCAATATCGCCCGCTTGGCGGTAAGCCCGTGCTGCGCCATGCGCTGGAGCGTCTGCGCGCGCATCCTGATATCGCAGCGGTGCGCGCCGTGATCTCGCCCGAGGACCGCAGGCGTTACGACGTTGCGGCCAAGGGGCTCGATCTGCTGGAGCCGGTCGCCGGCGGGGCCACGCGCCAGCAGTCGGTGCGCAACGGGCTCGAGAGCCTGGTCGAGATGGCGCCCGACCTCGTGCTCATCCACGACGCGGCCAGGCCCTTCGTCGATGCCGGCGTGATCGATCGCGTGCTCGAAGGCTTGCGGTCTGCGCCAGGGGCCATCGCCGCCCTGCCGGTGGTGGATACGATCAAGCGCGCGGCGGCGGAAAAAAGCACGGCCGCGCCGCGCATCGAGGCCACGGCCGTCCGCGAGCGGCTGTGGCGCGCGCAGACCCCGCAAGGGTTCCGGTTCGAGGCGATCCTGGCTGCCCATCGTGCGGCCGCCGGAACGGAGCATACCGACGACGCCGCGGTGGCCGAGGCGGCCGGCCTCGCGGTCACGCTCGTCATGGGGGCGGAGGAGAATTTCAAGATCACCACGGAGGCGGATTTGCAGCGCGCGGAGCGCCTGGTCGGCGAGGGTTCATGGGAATATCGCAGCGCCAGCGGCTACGACGTGCATCGCTTCAAACCCGGCGACGCGATCATGCTGTGCGGCGTGCGGGTGCCGCACACGGCCGCGCTCGAGGGCCATTCGGATGCCGATGTGGGGTTGCACGCGCTCACGGACGCGCTGCTCGGCGCCATCGGCGCCGGGGACATCGGCCAGCATTTTCCGCCGAGCGATCCGAAATGGCGCGGTGCCGATTCCGCGCGCTTCCTCGCCCATGCCGCCGCGCTGGTGGTCGAGCGCGGCGGGCGCATCGCCCATCTCGATGTCACGATCATCTGCGAGCGGCCCAAGGTGGGGCCGCACCGTGCCGCCATGATCGAGCGCATCGCCGCAATCCTGAAGCTCGATCCCTCGCGCGTGAGCGTCAAGGCGACCACGACCGAAGGGCTGGGCTTCACCGGCCGCGGCGAAGGCATCGCGGCGCAGGCGACCGCGACGGTGGCCCTGCCGGCATGAGCGAGGCCGGCGTGAGCGCGAATACGCCGATCGCGCCGGCCGATCTGCTCGAGCGTTATCGGCGCGCCGGCAAGAAGGTCGCGACGGCGGAATCCTGCACCGGCGGCATGGTGGCGGCGGTGCTCACCGACATCGCCGGCTCCTCGGACGTGGTCGAGCGCGGCTTCGTCACCTACTCGAACGAGGCCAAGACGGAGCTGATCGGTGTGCCGGCCGATCTGATCGCGCGTGTCGGCGCGGTCAGTGCCGAGGTCGCGGGTGCCATGGCCGAAGGCGCCCTCGCCCGGTCGCGCGCCGACGTGGCCGTGGCGATCACCGGCATCGCGGGCCCGGGCGGCGCCACGCCCGGCAAGCCCGTGGGGCTGGTGTGGTTCGGGCTTGCGGCCAAGGGCGCGCCGACGCAGGTGGAGAAGCGCAACTTCGCGGGCGACCGCGCCGCGGTCCGCCGCCAGGCGGTAGCGGTCGCGCTGGCCCTGCTCGCGCGCGCCTTGAGCCCGTGAGCGCGCGACCCGCGCGGCCCCTCCCTCGCCGGCCCTTCGGCATCGATTTCAGCGGCGCCGAGAAGGCCGGCAAGGCGATCTGGATCGCCGAGGGACGGATTGGACGAAAAGGTGCGGTCGCGCTGGTCGATTGCATCCCGGCCCTGGCGCTGCCCGGCTCCGGCGTGGATCGCGGGCCGGCCCTGGCGGCCCTGGTGCGTCTGGTCGCGGCGACGCGCGACGGCATCTTCGGCTGCGATTTTCCGGTCGGCCTGCCGCGCGCGGTGATGCAGGCGCCCGATTGGAGGCGCTTCGTCGCCGGCTTCGCCACGCGCCATGCGAGCGCCGAGGATTTCCGGTCGGATTGCCGACGCCTGACCCAGGGCCGCGAGATCCGGCGCGACACCGACCGACGCGCCAAGACCCCCTTCTGCGCCTGGAACCTGAGGCTCTACCGCCAGACCTACCACGGGCTGGCCGATGTGATCGCACCGCTTCATCGCGGCAAGCGGGCGGCGGTGCTGCCGGTCGAGCGGCCTCACGCGGGCCGCGCCTGGATCGTCGAAACCTGCCCGGCTTCGGTGCTGAAACGGCTCGGTCTCTATCGCCCCTATAAGGGGCAGGACGCGGGTGCGCGGCGGATGCGGCGCCACATCATCGCCGCGCTGGTCGAGCGCGGCCATCTGCTGACGCCTCCAAAGGGGCTTCGAGATCGCCTCGTCGACGACCATGGCGGCGACGCGCTCGACGCCGTCCTCGCCTGCCTCGCCGCCGCGGCGGCGCTGAAGCGGCTGGACCAACCCGTCGCTCCCGACGAGCGCATCGAGGGCAAGGTCTATTTCAAGCTGTAGCGCGTCTCGTCCGATCCGGCGGTGCGGCGCCGCTCAGCCATAGAGCTGCTTGGCGCGGTGCTCGAAGGCGGCGACCATGCGCTTGACCGCCTCGTTGAAGAGCGCGCCGATGACCTTTTGCAGGATCACGGAATGGAACTCGAAATCGACGAAGAAATCGACGCGGGTGTGGTGCTCGCCTTCGGGCAGGAAGAGCCAGTGATTGTTGAGGTAGCGGAACGGCCCCTCGGTGTAGCTCACATCGATGCGGTGCTTGGCGCGGTCGAGCTTGACGAGCGAGGTGAAGCGCTCGCGGATCATCTTGAAGCCGATGACGAGATCGGCCTCCACACCCTCGGGCGTGCGCTTGCGGATGCGGGCGCCGACGCACCAGGGCAGGAACTCGGGATAGCGCTCGATGTCGGCGACGAGGTCGAAAAGCTGATCGGGCGCGTAAGGCAGGACGCGCTGTTCGGCGTGCGTGGGCATCGGGCGGGAAACTAAACGGGGATCGGGCTCAAGCGCCAGCCGCCGCAGCGGCGAGCTTCGCGGTGCGGGCGGCCTTGAGGCGTTCGAAATCCTCGCCGGCATGGTAGGAGGAGCGCGTCAGGGGCGAGCTCGCGGCCAGCAGGAACCCCTTGGCCAGCGCCGCCTCCTTGAGCGCGGCGAACTCGGCCGGCGTCCAGAAACGCTCGACCGCATGATGCTTGGGCGTGGGCTGGAGATATTGGCCGATGGTGATGAAGTCGACATCGGCCGCGCGCAGATCGTCCATCACCTGCAGAACCTCGTCCCGCTCCTCGCCCAGCCCCACCATGATGCCGGACTTGGTGAAGCGCGACGGGTCCAGCTCCTTCACGCGGGCAAGCAGCCTGAGCGAATGGTCGTAGCGCGCGCCCGGGCGCACCGGCCGGTAGAGCCGCGGCACGGTCTCGAGATTGTGGTTGTAGACGTCGGGCTTGGCCTCGACCACCACTTCGAGCGCGCCTTCCTTCCTGAGGAAGTCCGGGGTCAGCACCTCGACCGTGGTCGCGGGCGACAGGGCACGGATGGTGCGAATGGTCTCGGCGAAATGGGCGGCGCCGCCGTCTTCGAGATCGTCGCGATCGACCGAGGTGACGACGATGTGCTGGAGCCCCAGCGCGGCCACCGCCTCGGCCACATGCCGGGGCTCGTGCGGATCGAGCTTGTCGGGCTTGCCGGTGGCGACGTTGCAGAAGGCGCAGGCGCGGGTGCAGACCGAGCCCAGGATCATCACGGTCGCGTGCTTGTGCTTCCAGCATTCGCCGATATTGGGGCAGGCCGCCTCCTCGCAGACGGTGGCGAGGCTCAGGCGGCGCATCAGCTCGCGCGTCTCCTGGTACTCGCGCGACAGCGGCGCCTTGACGCGGATCCAGTCGGGCTTGCGCGCGACCGGGTTGTCGGGCTTGTGTGCCTTCTCGGGGTGGCGGAGCTTGGCGGCGGTGTCGGTGACGCTCATCAGTCCGTGCCCGCCGCGTACCCTCGCCCTTCATCCTTCGACAAGCGTAGGATGAGGTTCGAGGTCCGATTCAGGCCCTCATGGTGAGCCTGTCGAACCATGAAGGGCCGGCAGGCTTCGTTGCTACCCACGACTATGCCCTTAGATGTGTATTGCGCGCCCATAGGCGTCAAGCACGCTTTCATGCATCATCTCGGAGAGCGTGGGGTGCGGGAAGACCGTGGCGATCAGCTCGGCCTCGGTGGTCTCGAGCGTCTTGGCCACGACATAGCCCTGGATCAGCTCGGTCACCTCGGCGCCGATCATGTGCGCGCCCAGGAGCTCGCCCGTCCTGGCGTCGAACACGGTCTTGACGAGGCCCTCGGGCTCGCCCAGCGCGATCGCCTTGCCGTTGCCGATGAAGGGGAAGCGGCCGACCTTGACCGCGCGCCCCGCCGCCTTGGCCGCGGCCTCGGTGAGGCCCACGCTCGCCACCTGCGGCAGGCAGTAGGTGCAGCCCGGGATGTTGTCCTTGTCGATCGGATGCACGCCCTTCACGCCCGCGATCTTCTCGACGCAGATCACGCCCTCGTGGCTGGCCTTGTGGGCGAGCCAGGGCGGGCCCACCAGGTCGCCGATGGCGTAGACGCCGGGCTCGTCCGTGGCGCCGTAAGGGTCGGCCACCACATGCGCCTTCTCGATCTTCACCTTGGTGCCCTCGAGCCCGATATTCTCGGTGTTGCCGACGATGCCGACGGCCAGGATGACGCGATCGACCGTGAGCTCGCTGGTCTTGCCGCCGGCCGAGCCCCCTCCAACTTCAATCGTGGCGGTGACGTTGTCCGCACCCTTCTTCAGGCCCTTCACCGTGGCCGAGGTGAAGATCTTCATGCCCTGCTTCTCGAACGCCTTGCGCGCGAGGGCGGAGATCTCGGCATCCTCCACGGGCAGGATGCGGTCGAGGACCTCGACCACCGTCACCTCGGCGCCCAGATTGCAGTAGAAGCTCGCGAACTCGATGCCGATGGCCCCGCTGCCCACCACCAGGAGCGATTTCGGCATCGAAGGCGGCACCATCGCCTCCTTGTAGGTCCAGACCAGCTTGCCGTCGGGCTCGAGGCCCGGCAGCGAACGCGCCCTCGCCCCCGTGGCAAGCACGACATGCGGGGCCGCGATCTCGGTCACTTGCTTGCCGTCCTTGGTCACGGCGAGCTTGCCTTTCCCTGCGAGCTTGCCGTGGCCGTCGAAGACCGTGACCTTGTGCTTCTTGAGCAGGAACTTGACGCCGTTCGAGAGCTGGTTTGCCACCTTGCGGCTGCGCTCGACCACCTTGGCGAGATCGAAGCTCACCTTCTCGGCGCTGAGGCCGAAGGCGGCGGCGTGCTGCATGTTGTGATAGACCTCGGCCGAGCGCAGCAGCGCCTTGGTCGGGATGCAGCCCCAGTTGAGGCAGATGCCGCCCAGATGCTCGCGCTCGACCACGGCCGTCTTGAGGCCGAGCTGGGCCGCGCGGATCGCCGCCACATAGCCGCCGGGCCCGCCGCCCACGATGACGATGTCGAAATTCTCGGCCATTCAGGCTCTCCCGGTCGTGGGGATCTGCTCCATTCGCGCCTAAGGTGCGACTTGAAATAAGCCTCGCTGTCGAAGCTGTTTGTTCGTCACCCTCGCGAAAGCGAGGGTCCATGTTGGCGTCCGAACAGGGCATCGCAATGGATTCCCGCTTTCGCGGGAATGACGATAAAGAGGGACACGGGATGTCGAGGACGCCGCGTTCATTTTTGAACCGGCTCTCAGATCGGCTCGCCGCCGAAATGATGCTGCCAGATCGGCGCCAGCTTGGGCCGCGCGGCGGTGCGGCGCGCCATCCCGGCGATGCGCGGGCAATGCTCGATGATCCAGTCGCGCACGCTCCAGCGCGCGAGCACGCTCAAATAGAGGTCGAGCGCGGAATAGCGTTCGCCGAGCGCGAAGGGTGCGGGCTTCAGATGCGTCTCGATCATCTGCCAGAAGCGCTTCAGGTCCTCGATCGCCACCTGCTTGGCGCCGGGCGCCGCCGCCTTGTCGGCGACATAGCGCTCGGGATAGTCGACCCGGCCGATCGCCTCATAGAGATTGTTGGAAGCGAACATCAGCCAGCGATAGAGCCGACCGCGATCGCTCGATTCCAGGGGCGGCAGCAGGCCCGCCTCGGGATGGCGCTCGCAGACGATGAGGAGGCAGGCGGCCGATTCCGTGACCACCGTGCCGTCGGGAAGCTCGAGCGCCGGGATGCGGCCCAGCGGGTTGATCTTGCGGTAGGCCTCGCCCCATTGCTCGCCGCCGACGAAATCCATCTCGACGACCTCGACCGGCGCGCCGATCTCCGCCAGCGCCGCCTCGATCGGCACCGAGCCGCAGCGCTTGCCGCCATAGAGCTTGTAGCGTCCGATCATGGCATCGCCTCCGCAGCAGGATCGTCTTCTCAGGCTTCATCCTGAGCCTGTCGAAGGATGAGGCCTGTGCGCTCGACTTGCGAGAAAGCTCTCATGGTTCGACAGGCTCACCATGAGGGCTTGGCGTCCGACACGTTTCTTAGCTTTCGGCGCCCCTCACAGCATCATCGTCAGCGGGTCTTCGACCAGCTTCTTGAAGGCGTCGAGGAACTGCGCGCCGAGCGCGCCGTCCACCACGCGGTGATCGCAGGAGAGCGTGCAGCTCATCATGGTGGCGATCGAGAGCGCCCCACCCTTGACCACCGGGCGCTGCTCGCCCTTGCCCACGGCCAGGATCGAGCCCTGCGGCGGGTTGATGACGGCTGCGAACTCCTTGATGCCGTACATGCCGAGGTTGGAGAGCGAGAAGGCGCCGCCCTGATAGTCTTCGGGCATGAGCTTGCCGGCCTTGGCCTTCTCGATCATCGCCTTCATCTCGGCCGAGATGGCGGCGAGCCCCTTCTTGTCGGCCGCGCGCACGATCGGCGTGATGAGCCCGTCCTCGAGCGCCACCGCGACCGACACGTCGCAGCTCCGGTTCTGCAGGATCTTGTCGCCGCCCCAGAGCGCGTTGGTGCGCGGCACCTTGGCGAGTGCCAGGCCGCAGGCCTTGATGATGAAGTCGTTGACCGAGAGCTTGTAGGCGTCCGACTTGGCGTTGAGCTGCTGCCTCAGCGCCAGCAGCGCGTCGAGCTCCACTTCGATCGTGAGATAGAAATGCGGGATCGTCTGCTTCGATTCCGCGAGCCGGCGCGCGATCACCTTGCGCATGGTGCTGAGCGGCAGCTCGACGAAGCCCTCGGTCGGGAGCGGGGTTGGCGGTGCCCCCGGTGGCACTATGCCGGGAACCGGCGCCCGGAGAGCGGGCGCGCCCGACACTTTCGCGGCCTCGATATCGGCTTTGACGATGCGGCCATGGGGACCCGAGCCCGGAACGTGAGCGAGCTCGATGCCGGCCTCGGCCGCCAGGCGCCTGGCGAGCGGGCTGGCGAAGACGCGGGCCCCGGGCGCGGGCGCGCTCGGCATCGTTGTCGGCGCCGGCGGGCGCGGCGCTGCCGCTTGCGGTGCGGGGGCTGGCGTCGGTGCGACGGCAGGCTGCGCCGCTGGCGCGGGCTTGGGTGCGGCGGGCGACGGCGCGGGCGCGGCGGGCTTGGCAGCGGGAGCCGCCTTGGCGGCAGCCTCGATCGCGCTCGCATCCTCGCCCTCGCCCAGCAGATAGGCGATCGGCGCATTGACGGCGACATTCTCGGTGCCGGCCGGCACGACGATGCGGCCGAGCTTGCCTTCGTCCACGGCCTCGACCTCCATGGTGGCCTTGTCGGTCTCGATCTCGGCGATCACGTCGCCGGCCTTGACCTCCTCGCCCTCCTTCTTCAGCCACTTGGCGAGCTTGCCCTCGGTCATGGTGGGCGAGAGGGCGGGCATCAGGATCGGCGTCGGCATGGGCGTATCCCCTTCCTTCGCTCAGCCGCGGTAGCAGACCTGACGCGCCGCGGCGGCGATGCCGTCCGCATTGGGCAGGGCCAGTGCCTCGAGATTGGCGGCGTAAGGCAGCGGCACGTCGGCCCCGGCCACCCGCGCCACCGGCGCGTCGAGCCAGTCGAAGGCCTGCTCCATCATCAGCGCCGCCAGCTCCGCGCCGATGCCGGCAAAGGGCCAGCCCTCCTCGACGGTGACGAGGCGGTTGGTGCGCTTGACCGATTCGACGATGGTCTCGGTATCGAGCGGCCGCAGGCTGCGCAGGTCGATCACCTCGGCCTCGATGCCCTCCTGGGCGAGAGTCTCGGCTGCTGCCAGCGCATAGCCCACGGGGCGCGAGAAAGTGGCGATGGTGACGTCGCGCCCGGGCCGGACGATCTTGGCCTTGCCGATCGGCACGATCCAATCGGCGCTGGTCGGCACCGGAAAGCTCTGGCCGTAGAGGATCTCGTTCTCGAGGAACACCACCGGGTTGGGATCGCGGATCGCCGACTTGAGCAGGCCCTTGGCGTCGGCCGCCGACCAGGGCGCCACCACCTTGAGGCCCGGGCAGTGCGCGTACCAGCTCGCATAGCACTGCGAATGCTGGGCGGCCACGCGCGCGGCGGCACCGTTGGGGCCGCGGAAGACGATCGGGCAGCCCATCTGGCCGCCCGACATGTAGTTGGTCTTGGCGGCCGAGTTGATGACATGGTCGATCGCCTGCATGGCGAAATTGAAGGTCATGAACTCGACGATCGGCTTGAGCCCCGCAAAGGCCGCGCCGACGCCGAGCCCGGTGAAGCCGTATTCGGTGATGGGCGTGTCGATCACCCGCTTGGGTCCGAACTCCTCGAGCAGGCCCTGGCTGACCTTGTAGGCGCCCTGGTATTCGGCCACCTCCTCGCCCATCAGGAACACGGCCGGATCGCGCCGCATCTCCTCGGCCATGGCGTCGCGCAAGGCCTCGCGCACGGTCATGACCTGCGTCTCGCCCAGCTCGGGCTCCGGCGCGGGCGCGACGCCGGCGGGCGCTGCGGGCGCCGGCGTCACGACGGCGAGCTTCGGCGCGGGCCGGGCCGCGGGTGCGGGCTCGGCGGCCGGTACGGCCTTGGGCGCAGGTCTTGCTGCCGCAGCCGCATCGATGCTCTCGCCCTCGCCTGCCAGGAGCGCAATCGGCGTGTTGACCGCGACATTTTCGGTGCCGGCCGGCACGATGATGCGGGCGAGCTTGCCCTCGTCCACCGCCTCCACCTCCATCGTGGCCTTGTCCGTCTCGATCTCGGCGATCACGTCGCCGGGCTTGACCGCGTCGCCTTCCTTCTTGAGCCACTTGGCGAGCTTGCCTTCGGTCATGGTGGGCGAGAGGGCCGGCATCAGGATCTCGGTCGCCATCGCGGGGCCCCTTTTCTCAGGCCTCGACCAGCACGTCGGTCCAGAGCTCGGACGGATCGGGCTCGGGGCTCGCCTGGGCGAACTCGGCTGCCGCCGCGACGATGTCCTTCACTTCGCGGTCGATGGTCTTGAGCGCGTTCTCGTCGGCATAGCCGGCATCGAGCAGCTTCGTGCGCAGGCGGTCGATCGGGTCGTGCTCCTGACGCATGCGCGCGACCTCCTCCTTGCTGCGGTACTTGGCCGGATCGGACATGGAATGGCCGCGATAGCGGTAGGTCAGCGCCTCGAGGATGTAGGGGCCCTTGCCGCTGCGCGCATGCTGGATCGCCTTCTCGGCGGCGCTGCGTACGGCCAGCACGTCCATGCCGTCGATCTTCTGGCCCGGGATCCCGTAGGCCTGGCCGCGCGCATAGAGCTCCTTGCCGGCGGCCGCGCGCTCGACCGAGGTGCCCATGCCGTACTTGTTGTTCTCGATGACGTAGATCACGGGGAGCTTCCACAGCGCGGCCATGTTGAAGGACTCGTAGACCTGGCCCTGATTGATGGCGCCGTCGCCGAGGAAGGTCAGGCACACACCGCCGTCCTCGCGCTGGCGGTGGGCGAAGGCAAGGCCGGTGCCGATCGGCACCTGCGCGCCGACGATGCCGTGCCCGCCGAAGAAGTTCTTCTCGCGGCTGAACATGTGCATCGAGCCGCCCTTGCCTTTGGAGTAGCCGGTGCGCCGGCCGGTGAGTTCGGCCATCACCCCCTTGGGGTCCATGCCGCAGGCGAGCATGTGGCCGTGATCGCGATAGCTGGTGATGACGCTGTCGGTCGGCTTGCGGGCCGCCATGCAACCCACCACCACGGCCTCCTGGCCGATATAGAGGTGGCAGAAGCCGCCGATCAGGCCCATGCCGTAGAGCTGGCCCGCCTTCTCCTCGAAGCGTCGGATCAGCAGCATGTCGCGATAGTGAGCGAGCAGCGCTTCGGCTTCGCCGCTGTCGGCCTTGACGGGCTTGCGCGCCGTGGTCCCAGCCATGGTCTCCCCTCCTCGCCGGTCTTGTCGTGGCCGGCCTCGAGCGGGTGTCGGATCATGGCCCGCCCTTGAATGGTTAATTAGACCCGGGGCAGGAGAATAGCAAGGATAGGTAAATTTCTGACAAACAAGAAAAAAGTGGAAGTTAACTTGAAATCAGTTAACATTATCCTGGGCGGGTCTAGCGAGGCTCGGACCGGCCGAGCCCGCCCCCGCATCGCGCCGCATGATCACGATCTCGTCGTCGCGGGCGAAGTTCAGCATGAGCCGGGTCTGCTCGTCGAGCAGGTCGGGATCGAGAGAGCCGGGGCTCAGGCGCTGCACCCGGTTGGCGAGCGTCGCCTGCTCGGCCTGCAGCGAGGCCAGCGTCGCGTCGGCTTGACGCAGCTGCTGCTTGAGCGCGAGCCAGGCCAGCAGCCCCCGCTCGCCCTGGATGGCGTGATAGCCGAAATAGCCGAGCAGCGACGCGCCGATCAGCGGCAGCGCGATCTGCTTGAGGTGGCGGCGGATGTCGACTCGGAGCGCCATGAAGCGCACCGAATCACAGCCGAGTCGTCGGCGTCAATGGAAAATCGACTCGAGAGTGCGACTCGCGCGGGGGGACTGCGGCCCAAGGAACCCGCACGCGCATCGAACGCCCTCGGGACCTCGCCTGCCGCGCCGCATCGGTTATGGTGAGCCGATGAACGCGATACACGACTTCCTGCTGATCGGTGCCGGGCTGGTGGTGCTCAGCATCCTGGCGAGCGCCTATGCCACGCGGCTGGGCGCGCCTGTGCTGCTCATCTTTCTTTTGCTCGGCATGCTGGCCGGCGAGGACGGGCCCGGCGGTATCGAGTTCGACGATTTCCGTCTCACCTATCTCGTGGGCAGCGTGGCGCTGGCGGTGATTCTGTTCGATGGCGGCCTGCGCACCACGCGCACCGTGTTCCGCCTCGCGCTCTGGCCGGGCGTCTTGCTCGCCACCGCGGGCGTGCTGGTGACGGCGCTGGCGGTGGCGATCGCCGCCATTCAATTGCTCGGCTTCAGTCCGATCGAGGGGTTGCTTCTTGGCAGCATCGTCGCTTCGACCGACGCGGCTGCCGTGTTCCTCCTGCTTCAGCGCGGCAATCGCGATATCAATCAACGCGTGCGGGCGACGCTCGAGGCGGAATCCGGCATGAACGACCCGATGGCCGTGTTCCTCACCATCACCTGCGTCGAGTGGCTGGCTCGTGCCGATGAGGTCGGGCCGCTCGCCGTGGCGCTGTCGCTGACGGTTCAGATGGCGGGGGGTGCCGCCTTCGGCCTGCTCGGCGGCCGGGCCTTGCGCGCGCTGGTCGATCGCATCGAGCTCGCCGTCGGGCTCTATCCCGTGCTGGTCGCGTCCGGCGCGCTGGTGCTGTTTGCCGCAGCCAACGCGGTCGGAGCCAGCGGGTTCCTTGCCGTCTATCTTGCCGGCGTGGTGATGGGCGCCAAGCCCTTCCGCGCGCAGCAGATGGTCGTGCGTTTCCACGACGGGCTGGTCTGGCTGGCGCAGGTGGTCATGTTCCTGCTGTTGGGGCTGCTGGTCACGCCGACCGACCTTCTGCCCTTTCTTCTGCCGGCGCTCGCCATCGCGCTGGTGCTGATGCTGCTGGCGCGGCCCTTGGCCGTGCTGCTCTGCCTCCTGCCTTTCCGTTTCGATCGGCCCTCGCTCGCCTTCATCAGCTGGGTGGGCTTGCGCGGCGCCGTGCCGATTTTCCTGGGAAGTCTGCCGGTGCTGGCGGGGTTGCCCGAGGGCCGGGTCTATTTCGACGTCGCCTTCGTGATGGTGCTGCTGTCGCTGGTGATCCAGGGCTGGACGGCGCCGGCCGTGGCGCGAGCGCTGGGGCTCGAGGTGCCGGCGCAGCCGGAAATGGAAACGGGTCGCCTGTTCGAGCTGCCGGAAGCGAGCGACCGCGACATCGTCGGCTGGCGCGTGGTGGAGAACAGCGAGGCGCTGGCGTTCGCGCCGGCAAGCCTGCCCTTGCCGCCGCGCACGGGGCTGATCGGCGTGGTGCGCGGCGAGCGCATTCTGCCGCCGAACGAGCCCGGCCGCTTGGCGCCCGAGGATTACGTCATCCTGCTGGTGCCGCCCGAGCAGCGCCATGCCGTGGAACGCCTGTTCGCGGCTGTGGCGGCCGAAGGCGCGCCGATCGAAGGGCTGGGCGAGTTCGTGTTCGATCCGGCCGTGCCCTTCGAGCGCATCGCCAAGGAATACGGCCTGCCGCTGCCGGCCGACGCCAAGGGGCTCACGGTCGGCGACTGGGTGGCGCGGCGCATCGGCCGGCTGCCGGTGGTGGGCGACCGCGTCAAGCTGGCGCCGGTCGAGCTCACTGTGCGCGCGACCGAAGGCGACCGCATCGCGGCCGTCGGCCTCGAGCTCGAGGAGCCCAGGACGCGCCTGCCCCTCCTGCGCTGGCTCGAGCGCATGCGCGCGAGGCTAAGGAAGTGGAAGAAGATCTGACCGGGAACACACCCTCGCCTTTCGGGGGCGGCTTCTTTCATTCGTCATTCCGGCCAAGCGGGCCGTAGGCCCGCGCGAGCCGGAAGAGAGAGGGCCACAAAACCTATTCATGCCCTCCCCTGGCGGGAGGGCGGGTTCGGGCGGCGAAGCCGTCCGAACCAGGAGGGGGATTTTTGCACGCCCCCTCCCCGCTCGGCCCTTCGCTGACGCTTCGGGCCTCGTCCGCCCCTCCCGCAAAGGGGAGGGGCATGATCATTTAGCCCCGCGCGAGCGCGGCGCGGCCGGAATAGATCGCGCTCTCGCCGAGATCCTCCTCGATGCGCAGGAGCTGGTTGTATTTGGCGAGCCGGTCGGAGCGGCTGAGCGAGCCGGTCTTGATCTGGCCGCAATTGGTGGCGACGGCGAGATCGGCGATGGTGGCGTCCTCGGTCTCGCCCGAGCGGTGCGACATCACCGCGCGATAGCCGGCCTTGTGCGCGACCTCGACCGTTTCCAGCGTCTCCGTCAGCGTGCCGATCTGGTTCACCTTCACGAGCACCGCGTTGGCGACGCCTTTGGCGATGCCGTCGGCGAGCCGCTTCGGGTTGGTGACGAAGAGATCGTCGCCGACGAGCTGCACCTTGCCGCCCAGCGCGCGGGTCAGCTCGGCCCAGCCCTGCCAGTCGTCCTCGGCCATGCCGTCCTCGATCGAGACGATCGGATAGCGGCGCACCAGATCCTCGTAGAACTTGACCATGCCACCGGCGTCGAGCGTCTTGCCCTCGCCCTCCATGATGTATTGGCCGTTCCTGAAGAACTCGCTTGCGGCCGCGTCCAGCCCCAGCGCCACCTGCTCGCCGGGCCTGTAGCCGGCGCGCTCGATCGCCTTCACGATCGTGGCAAGCGCCGCATCGGCGCCGGGCAGGTTGGGCGCGAAGCCGCCCTCGTCGCCGACATTGGTCGAATGGCCTGCCGCCTTGAGCTCGGCCTTGAGCGCATGGAACACCTCGGCGCCGGTCCGCAAGGCTTCGGCGAAGCTCGGTGCCGCCACCGGCAGGATCATGAATTCCTGGATGTCGATCGGGTTGTCGGCATGGGCGCCGCCATTGACGATGTTCATCATCGGCACTGGCAGACGCCTGGCCGCCGTGCCGCCGACATAGCGGTAGAGCGGCAAGCCGGCGTCGGCGGCCGCGGCCTTGGCCACGGCGAGGCTCGCCCCCAGGATGGCGTTGGCGCCGAGCCGGCTCTTGTTGGGTGTGCCGTCCAGCTCGATCAGCATGCGGTCGATCTTCGTCTGCGCTGCGGCGTCGATGCCGGAGAGCGCGTCCATGATCTCGCCATTGACGGCCGCGACCGCCTCGCGCACGCCCTTGCCCAGATAGCGCTTCTTGTCGCCGTCGCGCTTCTCCACGGCCTCGTGCGTGCCGGTCGAGGCGCCCGACGGCACCGCGGCGCGGCCCATGGCACCGCTTTCGAGACGGACATCGACCTCGACGGTGGGATTGCCGCGGCTGTCGAGGATCTCGCGGCCGCGGATGTCGAGAATGGCGGACATGCGGTTGGCTCCGTTGAATGAGAGTCGAGGGCCTGTCGCGGAAGGCATGGGCCGCTTATAGGGCCGCGCTCAGGGCAACTCAAGCGCGGCCGGGTTCGGGGCGCGCCCCACGGCGCGTTCGACAGGGGCTGGAGCGTCGCGCTAGTTTGGCGCCCGCGCAAGCGCGCAAATCCGAAGCCCCGGCGAAGAGGAGCGAGACGCCATGCTGCCCGTCGGTCCGACCTTGACCAAGCTGCCTTCGGGCCGGCCGCCGGCGCGCGGCCCCTTCGAAGGGCGCTATGTGCGGCTCGAGCCGGTCGATCCCGCGCGCCATGCGGCACGGCTCTACGCGCAGAGCCATGCCGACGAGACGGCGAAGCGGCTCTGGACCTACATGGCTTACGGGCCGTTCGAGAGCGAGGCGGCGTTCACGGCCTGGCTCGCGCAACAGGCGCCGCTGACCGAGCCGCAGTTCTACGTCGTGGTCGATGCGGCCACGGGCGAGCCCAAGGGCATGGCGAGCTTCCTCAACATCCGCCCGAGCCAGGGCGTGATCGAGGTCGGCCATATCTGGTACGTGCCCTCGTGCCAGAAATCGCGGCTGCCGACCGAGGCCATGTATCTCATGTTCCGCCATGCCTTCGACGATCTCGGCTATCGCCGGCTCGAATGGAAGTGCGACGCCCTCAACGCGGCCTCGCGCGCGGCGGCCTTGCGGCTCGGCTTCCGCTTCGAGGGCATCTTCCGCCAGCACATGATCTACAAGAACCGCAACCGCGACACCGCCTGGTTCGCGATCCTCGACGGCGAGTGGCCCGCGATCCGCGCCAACATGGAGCGCTGGCTCGATCCCTCGAACTTCGATGCGAGCGGCCGGCAGAAGTCGTCGCTGGGCAGGATGAACAAGATCCTGACGGCGTAGTCCTACGCCCAGGAAGCGGAAAGACCGGCCGATCAGCGCACGAAGCGGGTCACGCCGCTGAAATCGGCGGAAACCGCCGCTTTCATCCGGCGTGTCAGCACGTCCGATCTCACCGCCCATGACCCGCCCGTCCAGGGATCGCCGATATTGACCATCAGCCGACCATTCTTGCCGCAGCTGAACCCCTCGATCCGGATCCAGTGATAAGCGGGATTTGCGTCGGTTCCGGCGTTGATGATGACGGCAATCTTTCGTCCCTTGCCGAGTTCGTTGGCGAGGGAGGGCAGGGTCGGCCGTGCCGTCGATCGCACCGAGGCGCCGTGATATTCGAGATAGGCCTGCATCTGCGGGTAGGTCATTCCGCCGCCCTGGAGCCTAGCGTTGAACTGGTCCAGCTGCTGGATCGATTCGGCGTTGTAGAAGCCGTGAATCTTGGCGATCCCGACGGCTTCGGGCTCCGTGAGGGGCGGAAATCCCGCATCGCGAAGCATGCCTTCCGCGACGTTGATGCCGCAGGTGTGGTTGCCGAGCTGGGGCGGCGTGCCGCCCGAATTCATGGGCTGCTGCCGGACCGCCGGCGAAAAACCGGTATCGCTGCTGTCCAGGCGATTGAAGACGAGGTGCTCTTGCGTCGGCACCGGCTCGATATTGGGCCCCTGCTTTTCGCCTATATATCGGATGAAGTTCGGGCGGGTGCCGCCCGTGGCGGCGGCCGATCCGCCCGCCCGTTCCGCGATGGGCGCCTCGGATTGCGCCCGGTTGGCGTGCCAGGAACGGATGGCATCCTCGTAGGCGCCCTCCAGATGGGTCTGCTGCAGTTTCGCGATGTTGGATGCGGTGGAGGCGCCCACGAGCAGGAGCTGCGAGCCGAGGCCGATGCCGGCCATCACGCGGTCGGTCATATCCACCGGGTTGCCGTAGATGTCGATGCCCCAGACCAGCGTGACGAACTGGCCGGCACCGGTCTGCTGCGCGATGAATTCGTAGGTCCCGAAAGCGAGCTCCTTGCTCATGCTCAAGAAGGCTTGGCGGTAGCGCTCGACGCCGCGCCGGATCGCTTCGGCCGCCCGCTCGGATTCCTCCTGGAAGAGATAGCTCACGCCGTACCGGTTCGCGGGTGCGCCGCCAAGCCGGCGCAAGCCCTTGGTGGAGCTCTCGACGAGCGATAGATAGGCCGCGCCCAGCTCGTAGCGCGAATAGTCCGTGAAATTCTCGTCCGGCGCGGGCTCGTAGGACATGAACAGACGCGCATTGGCAATGAGTTGCACCTTCTGGTGCATTTCCTCCTTCTGATCGGGCGGCGTCCGCGGGTCGAGCATCACGGCTTGGTACAGCTGTGCCAACGCATCGAACCGCGCCTTGAAGCTCGCGATTCCGGCCTGAACCCAGCTCGGATAGACGGCAAAGGAGCGCTTCTGCGCGCCATAGCTCGCTGTCACGACCTCCCCGCTCGACAGCTTGAGGTTTATGTAGCTGTCGAGGTTCATGAAGGGCTCGCCCAGCATGATGGGCTCGCCCGTCGTGAACACGACCGGGTTGGCATTGGCGCCGCCGAAGCGGGTCAGTTCGACGGTGGAGGTCCGTCCCGACTTTTCGGCGGTGAGCGTAACCTGCAGGGAATTTCCGACCTGCTTCGCCTGCTCCGACCCCATGCGGACGACGAGGAAGAAAGGCTGGCCGAGGGTCACCGCGTTGAGCCCAAGGCGCGCGAGCGGATTGTCCACGGGCGCGACGGTGAGGACCGCCGTGTCCAGTTCGGGCACGTCGAACTCCGGCTCCTTCACTTCCTTTTCCCATGACACGTCGCGGGGCTCGCCGTCGCCGATGACGGTTGCCGTGCGGCTCCGGATCGCGCCGGTGGACGGATCGCGTTCCTCCCGCCATTTGATCTCGCCCGGATACCACTTGCCCTGGAGCGTGATCGGCCCGCAATCGCGGAACTCGAGCTCCATGCGCCAAGTGAGCGTTCCCTCGACCTGCCGCCTGGCCCATTCCGGTATGGACTCGTCCATCTCGGCGGCGCTGGGCTTGCGCGTGAAGGTCACGCGCGGCGGGTTCTCGTCATCCCCTGGGGTGAAGGTCCCCTGCCAGTCGTCATGCAAGCCGGCGAAGGAAAGCTTGCTCGGTCCGGTCAGCTTCACGTCGACGGCGATCGAATCGACCGGCTTGCCGGGCAGCTGATAGCGGCCGACGAGATCGGCCGCGGGGTCGTCGCTGAGGTCTTCGTCGGCCAGAGCCCGGCCGTTGCCGGCGACCAGCGCACAGAACCCCAGGAGGGCGGCAAGGACGACGCGCCTCATGGCTGCTCCTTGGCGCCGGCACCGGAACCCGTTCCTTCCGAAACGGTGACAAGCGGCGTCAGTACCAGCGCCACATCGAAGGGATCGTGGACCCGCTCCACTTCCTCGGTGGAATCGTCATAGGTCACGTGTTGCGAGGACCAGGTCCCGTCGAGCTTGTTCCCACCCTCCACGGCCGAAAGCGAAACACGGAACGAGAGGTTCATGCTCGCCAGCTGCTGGCGCACCTTGAGCGGCAGGTCCTCGCCCATATCGTCGGGCTTGCTGATGGTGAAGGCGGCCCGGATCAGGCCGAGATCGAAAGTACCCCGATAGACCCGGAGCGTCTTTCCGGGGCGCTGCTCGGTCAGCGCGATCGCCCCGCCGTCGCCCGAAAGCTCCCAGATGTTTCCATCCTGATCCTGCCACGGACCGGTGAGCTTCTGGCGCAACGCCGCTGCCTGGGCGGTCGTCATGGTTTCAGGCGAGTTCGCCGGCCGCACCGCCAGTTCGAGATCCTTTCCCGATCGGTCCGGCTGGCTCGTCACCTCGCCCTTGAACTCGACGCGCGCTGGCTCGCCCTCGGGTCCCGCCTTCTCCAGCACAGCGACCCGCGCCAGGCCCGCCGATCTGGCGTTCTCTATCAGGATCGTATAGTCCGGCCGCTCGATCGTGGTCTGCTCCGTGACCGCCGGCTCGTTTCCCACCACCTCCTGCACGGCGGCCAACAAGGGCTCCAGCGCCGCGCCTTCCGGCGGTTTGCGACCCATTTTCGCATAGAGCGCCTGGATCGCTTTACGCGCGTCGTCTTCGCGCTGATGCGCAACCGCATCGCGCACAGCCGCGATCTCCGGCAGAAACTGCTGCGTGCGCGAGCCCATCGCAAGCGCCCGTCCGAGCTTGCTCGCCAGATTGAGCGAGGGAAGGCCGGGGCGATTGAAATCGAGCAGCCTTTCCTTGTTCAGAATTTCGAGCGCTTGCTGGACGGCGGCTGGATCGGTGCCGCCAAGCGCCGGCGTCCCGCCTCGATAGGGCGCCATCAGATCGTGAACGATGGCGAGGGTCTCGGCCGACAGATCGTCGGCTGCAGCCGGCTGCGCATATCCTAACAGGGCCGCGACGGCGGCCAGCAGGAAGCGCACAGCCTTCACGGCTCGAGGGTCCCGTATGCCCTGATTTCGGTTCCCCTGATATATCCGTCGCCCCCGAAATTCGAGAGCAGCTTGACCTTGAGGTAACGCGCCTCGACGGGCTCAAAAATGAATTCCTGATAGGGGCTCTTCACCAACCTTGCATTCTGGGTCGTGAAGGTGCCGATCGAGCGGAAGGAGCTCGTGGGTCCCTCGTCGCCGACCAGGAGCTCGAAGTCCTTGACGTTGCCCGGATCGGTGCCGGGGATCAGGATCGCGAAGCGTTCCAGCCTTGCTGGCTTTTCATCCTGGAAGGCGTAAACGGCCTCTTCACCGGCGTGCAGCCAGCTGAAGCTGTCTTCCTTGCCGTCGTTGTATTGCTGCCAAAGGTCGCTGGGCGCGACCAGGAGCTGCCCTCCGTGTGACGTCGACAGCAGCTCGCCTGCCGCCTCGTTCGCCGGTGCCGCGGTTGTCGCTGTCGATGCGGTGGCTAGCGCCGTTGGCGCTGTGGTCGTTGCGGCACCTTCCGCAATCCGCCCCAACAGCCGGAACTCCGTCCCGGCGATGTAGCCGTCGCCGCCGTAGTTGGAGAGCAGCTTGACCTTGAGATAGCGCGCCGTGGCTGGCGGGAACTTGAATTCCTGGTAAGGGCTCTTGAGCAGCTTGACGTTCTGGGTCGTGAAAGTGCCGATCGAGCGGAAGGAACCGGTCGGGCCTTCGTCGCCGACCAGCAGCTCGAAGTCCTTCAGATTGTTGGGCGTCGTTTCGTTCACGAAGACGGAAAAGCTGTCGAAAGTGGCCGGTTTGTCGTCCTTGAAGCCGAAAACGCCCTCTTCCTCGGCCCGCAGCCAAGTAAAGCTGTTCTCCTTGCCGTCGTTGAGCTGCGACCAGAGATCGTTGGGCGCCACCAACAGGCTGCCGCCCTGCGCCGGATCGAGCAGGTTGACCTCGTCGCTTCCCGTTGCAGGAACGACAGGCTGGCTCGCGCCGGTCGCCTCGGCGAGCTGTCCGTACAGCTGAAACTCTGTACCAGCGATATAGCCGTCGCCGCCGTAGTTGGAGAGCAGCTTGACCTTGAGATAGCGCGCCGTCACCGCCGGGAACTTGAATGCCTGATAGGGGTTCTTGAGCAGCTTCACGTTCTGGATCGTGAAGGTACCGATCGAGCGGAAGGAGCCCGTCGGGCCCTCGTCGCCCGCCAGCAGCTCGAACTCCTTCATGTTGTTGGGCGTCGTCTCGTTCACCAGGACGGCGAAGCTGTCGAAGCTGGCCGGCCTGTCGTTCTTGAAGCCATAGACGCCTTCCTGGCCCGCCTGCAACCAGGTGAAGCTGTTCCCCTTGTCGTCGTTGAGCTGCGCCCAGAGATCGTTGGGCGCCACCAACAGGCTGCCGCCTTGCGCCGGATCGAGCAGGTTTACCTGACCCTGGGCCGGCCCGGACGCCGGCGCCGCGGCGGCGGTCGCCTCTGCAAGCTGGCCGAACAACTGGAACTCGGTTCCGGCGATGTAGCCGTCACCGCCGAAATTGGAGAGCAGCTTGACCTTGAGATAGCGCGCCGTGACGGGCGGGAACTTGAATTCCTGGTAGGGGGTCTTGAGCAGCTTTGCATTCTGCGTCTTGAAGGTGCCGATCGAGCGGAAAGGACCTGTTGGACCCTCGTCGCCGGCCAGCAGCTCGAATTCCGCCAGATTGTTGGGCGTCGCCTCCTGGACGAGGACCGTGAAGAGATCGAAGGTCGCCGGCCGATCGTCGCGGAACGCGAACACGCCTTCGTCACCGGCGCGAAGCCAGGTGAATGGCTTCTCTGCGCCATCATTGAAGCCGAGCCAGAGATCGTTCGGGGCGGCGACCAGCTGACCTCCTTCTTGCACGCTCAACAGATTGGGGCGGGCCGGCTTTGGCGGCAGCTGCGGCGGCGTCTGGACCGCAACCGTGGTTGCCGCCGTGAGAGCGTTGCGCAAGCCCTCGACGCTGTTCGCGGTGAAGAACTGGCCGCCGCCGCGGTCGGCAATGCACCGGATTTGCTCCTGCTCTTTCTGCTTGAGATCGAAGGCGACGACGTGGACGGCGATATTGAGGCCCGCCTCGTGCGCCGCAGCCGCTGCTTCGCACGGATCGGCGTTGCACGATTCGATCCCGTCGGAAACCAGAAGAACGTTGTTGTTCTGGCCTTTGAAATCGGCGAAGGCGGTGATCGCGCGCCGCAAGGATTCGGCGAGAGGCGTCATGCCCTTGGGCTTGAGCGTCGTGATCGTGCGCGTCATCGCCGTCAGATCGGGCGGACCGATCGGATGAATCAGTTCGATGTCGCCGCAGTCTTTCTTGGAGCGGTGGCCATAGACCATGAGCCCGGCGCGCGTATCCGGCGGAAGATCGTTGAGCGTGTCGATCAGGACCTTGCGCGCCGTCTCGATCTTGGCGACGCCATCGACCTGGCCCCACATCGAGCCGGAGAGATCGAGGATGTAGAGAATATTGGTGTCGGCGGCGGCGACCGACGACCACCCGATCGCGAGCAGAAGGGCCAAGCCTAGAAGTACAAGAACGCGGCGAGACCGCATGAGCCATCCCCTCTGGCCAACACTTCCCGCTCATTCGACCGACGCTGCCCGGACAGACAGCCCATCGGCCTGATTTTAGGACAATATACCGCATGCACGCGGTTGTGAGAAGGACCAGGGCGCAACCGCACGCTCCGAAACCCCCGAGTTCACGACCAAGCCTTTTGTAAGAGCGGCCTTGGCCGAAGAGCTGGATCGGTTCCAGGTTGGGCGGAACGGGTCGCGCGGCAGCGCTATTGCAGCATTCGGAGGATGACGGAGGCCCGACGGCACGTCGCCTTGGCGCCGATTTGTTCTCCGGCATTTCCCCGCTGGCTCGACAGCGCCCCCTCGCTTGCCCGCTCCTTCGATAGGCTGAGGATGAGGTTATTGCGCCGAAGAACGAAGGAGATGGCCAGGCTTATTGCCGGGTTAAGCGGCGATTACGCGGCTCCGTTCGCCTTCGCCAGCTTGTCGAACGCCATGAGCTTCTCGATGAGCGCCGGCATGTCCTTGAGCGGCACCATGTTGGGGCCGTCCGAGGGCGCCTTGTCCGGGTCCTGGTGCGTCTCCATGAAGACGCCGGCGACGCCGACCGCGACCGCCGCGCGCGCCAGCACCGGCACGAACTCGCGCTGGCCGCCCGAGGAGGTGCCGTGCCCGCCCGGCTGTTGCACCGAGTGGGTGGCGTCGAACACGACCGGATAGCCGGTCTCGGCCATGATCGGCAGGCTGCGCATGTCGGAGACGAGCGTGTTGTAGCCGAAGGAGGCGCCGCGCTCGCACAAGAGCACCTTGTCGTTGCCCGTGGAGGCGATCTTGGCCGCCACGTTCTTCATGTCCCAGGGCGCCAGGAACTGGCCCTTCTTCACGTTGATCGCCTTGCCGGTCCGGCCGGCGGCCAAGAGCAGGTCCGTCTGCCGGCAGAGGAAGGCCGGTATCTGCAGCACATCCACCGCCTCGGCCACGGGTGCGCATTGCTCGGCCGTGTGCACGTCGGTCAGGACCGGGCAGCCGAAGGTCTCCCTGAGCTCGGCCAGGATCGGCAGGCTCTTCTCGAGGCCCAGGCCGCGCTGCGTGTTGACGCTGGTGCGGTTGGCCTTGTCGAACGAGGTCTTGTAGACGAGCCCGATCCCGAGCCTGGCCGTGAGCTCCGTCAGCGCATGGCACATCTCCTGCGCGTGCGCGCGCGATTCGAGCTGGCAGGGGCCGGCGATGAGCGAGAGCGGCTTGTCGTTGCCGAAGGTCACCTGGCCGACGGTGACGTGACGGGGCTGGGTCATGACGCTTCCTGCTTGGGATGGCACCCGATGCGTCGCGCCATCCTTATCCTTCGACAGGCTCAGGATGAGGATGGGTCAAACGCGAAGCAAGCCCTCATGGTGAGCCTGTCGAACCATGAGGGCGGGCTTATAGCCCGAACGCCCGTCCCTACACCAGCCGGCTCTGTTCGAGCGCGGCGTGGATGAAGGAGGTGAAGAGCGGGTGCGGGTCGAAGGGCTTGGACTTCAGCTCCGGGTGAAACTGCACGCCGATGAACCAGGGATGAGCCGGGATCTCGACGATCTCGGGCAGCACGCCGTCGGGCGACATGCCGGAGAAGCGCAGACCCACCGCCTCGAGCCGGTCCTTGTAATTGATGTTGACCTCGTAGCGGTGCCGGTGGCGCTCGCTGATGCGCCGCTTGCCGTAGATCGCCTCGACCTGGCTGCCTTGGGCGAGGTCGCAGTCGTAGGCGCCGAGCCGCATGGTGCCGCCGAGCTCCATGTTGGAGGTGCGCCGCTCGATCATGTTGCCGCGCACCCATTCGGTCATGAGCCCGACCACCGGCTCGCGGCACGGGCCGAACTCGCTGGAGCCGGCGCCTTCGATCCCGGCCAGATGGCGGGCCGCCTCGATCACCGCCATCTGCATGCCGAAGCAGATGCCGAAATAGGGCACCTTGCGCTCGCGCGCGAAGCGGGCCGCGGCCACTTTGCCCTCCGCGCCGCGTTCGCCGAAGCCGCCCGGCACCAGGATGCCGTGCACCTCCTCGAGATGGTGGACGGCGTCCTCGCGCTCGAAGACCTCGGCATCGATCCAGTTGAGCTTCACGCGCGCGTTGTTGGCGATGCCGCCATGCGTCAAGGCCTCGGCCAGCGACTTGTAGCTATCGAGCAGCGTCGTGTACTTGCCGACCACGGCGATCGACACGTTGGTCTCGGGCTGGCGGATGCGCTCGACCACCTGACGCCAGTTGGCGAGGTTGGGCTCGCGCGCCTCGAGCCTGAAATGGCGGCAGACCTCCACGTCGAAGCCCTGCTCGTGATAGGCGATCGGCACCTGATAGATGGTGTCGACGTCGAGCGCCGGGATGACCGCCTCGGGGCGCAGATTGCAGAACAGCGCGATCTTGCGCCGCGCCTCGGCTGGGATCGAGCGATCGCAACGGCAGAGCAGGATGTCGGGGCGGATGCCCACGCCCTGCAGCTCCTTGACCGAGTGCTGCGTCGGCTTGGTCTTGAGCTCGCCGGCCGAGGGAATCCAGGGCACCAGCGTCAGATGCACGAAGAGCACGCGCTCCGGCCCCAGCTCGTTGCCGAGCTGGCGGATCGCTTCCAGGAACGGCAGGCTCTCGATATCGCCGACCGTGCCGCCGATCTCGCAGATGAGGAAATCGGCGCCGTCGAGATCGGCCGTGATGAACTCCTTGATGGCGTCGGTGACGTGCGGGATCACCTGCACCGTGGCGCCCAGATAATCGCCGCGCCGCTCGCGCGCGATCACGTTGGAATAGATGCGCCCGGTGGTGACATTGTCGCTGCGCCGGGTCGCGACACCGGTGAAGCGCTCGTAATGGCCGAGGTCGAGGTCGGTTTCCGCCCCGTCGTCGGTGACATAGACCTCGCCATGCTGGGTCGGGCTCATCGTGCCCGGATCGACGTTGAGATAGGGGTCGAGTTTCCTCAAGCGCACCTTGAAGCCGCGCGCCTGGAGGAGCGTGCCCAGCGCCGCTGCGGAGATGCCTTTTCCGAGGGAGGAAACCACGCCGCCGGTGACGAAAATGAACCGCGTCATGGGAACCCTTTATCGCCCGATTTGAACCCGGCCCGCAAGCACGCGCGCATGCATGGCGCCCATGCAGCGCAGGGGCCGCGGAAAGCCTGGAGCGGGATGGCGGTTACTGCTGGCCGAGCGGAACGCTGGGAGCGCTCGGCGTGGCCGGCGCGGTCGCGCCGCCGCCCGACTCGGCCGGCGCGGCCGGCTGCTGTTGCTCGCTGGTCGGCGCCGGCGGCTGCTCGAAGATGGAGCCCGTGGTCGCGCTTTGCCGCGCCAGGATCGCGAGCAGGATGCTGGTGGCGATGAAGCCCGCCGCGATGATCGCCGTCGTGCGTGTGAGCAGGTTCGCCTGCCCGCGGCCCGACAAGAAGCCGCCCATGCCGCCGCTGCCGGCCGTACCGAGCCCGAGCCCGGCCCCCTCGCTGCGCTGCATCAGCACGACGCCGACCAGCGCCACCGCGAGCATCAAATGAACGACCAGCACGATCTGTTGCATGAGGTGAACCTTTTGGGGCGAATCTTCTTCTCGAACCGGAAAGCCTCTCGGCCCGCGTCCCCCCAGGAATGATGGAGAGGCGATGGCCGGCCGCGGGACGGGCGCCGTTCTAACGCCTTCCCGCGCCCGATACCAGCGTCAAATTAAATGGGATCGCTCAAGGGATTACGCAATCTCCGACGGCCCTCTGCGCGCACCCGCGCCGAGCGATAATCATTGGCGCTCCGGCCGTGCCAACACCCCCGGCTTTCGCGGGTCGGCGGACCGCCTCCCGGGGGGCGGCTTTCGGTGGCTTACGGGCAGGCGCGGGCGATCGCCAGGAATTCCTCGGCCTTGAGGCTGGCGCCGCCGACGAGCGCCCCGTCCACCTCGCCGAGGCCGAGGATCTCGGCGGCATTGGCAGCCTTGACCGAGCCGCCATAGAGGATGCGCAGGCGCTGGGCCTCGGCGCCGACATGCCGGCCGAGCTCGGCGCGCAGGTTCTCGTGCATGGCCTCGATCTCGGCGGCGGTGGGCGTGCGGCCGCTGCCGATGGCCCAGACCGGCTCATAGGCGATGACGAGCGTGGAGGCGTCGGCGCCGGTCGGCAGCGAAGCGGCCAGTTGGCGCGCCACCACCGGCAGCGCCTCGCCCCGATCGCGCTCGGCGGCACTCTCGCCCACGCAGAGGATCGGGACGAGCCCCGCCGCCATGGCGGCTTGCGCCTTGGCCTTGACCGTTGCGTCGCTTTCGCCGTGATCGGCACGCCGCTCGGAGTGACCGACGATCACATAACGGCAGCCGGCGTCGGCCAGCATGGTCGCGCTGATGTCGCCGGTATGGGCGCCGCTCGCTTTCGTGTGACAGTCTTGACCGCCGAGCGCCACCGGCGACCCCTTCAATCGTTCGGCCAGCGCTGCGAGCAACGTCGCCGGCGGGCAGACCAGAAGGTCGCAACGCAGAGCCGCCGCCTTTGCGCCCGCCGCAAGCGCATCGGCCAGGGCCAGCCCGTCGGCTCTGAGGCCGTTCATCTTCCAGTTTCCGGCAATCAGCGGCCGGCGCTTCGGCGCAGTCATGGATCGGCTCGGATGGTGGTGGCCAAGAGATGCCGCCCGCTCCTACCATGCCGGGCGGCCTTACGCCAACGGCCCGCATCCGCAAAGGCTTCGGGCGGGGCTTTCCGCTGTTGCCGGGCCTGGGGGGCGACCCTATGATGCCGGCCGCTTTTTCCGCGCCCCCGGGGGCGCTTTCGGATCCCGCCACGATGCTCATCGCCATTCGCAGCAAGGCCGCCTCCTGGATCGTCAAGATCCTGTTCGTGCTCCTGATCATTCCGTTCGTGATCTGGGGCATCGGCGACATGCTGCGCACGCGCACCCGGGAGCCCGACGTGGCGGAAGTCGGCAATGTCGAGATCGCGGCCACGCAGTTGCGGCGCGAGTTCGATCGGCAGATGCGCCAATATCGCCAGGTGTTCGGCGAAAACTTCGACACCGAGCAGGCGAAGAAACTGGGGTTGGTCGACAAGACGCTTGCCGGCATGGTGGCGCGCACGCTGTTCGACCTCTATGCCGACAAGCTGGGGCTCGTCGCCAGCGACGCGCAGGTGCGCGCGCACATCGAGGCCGATCCGCTGTTCAAGAGCGGCACCGGCGAGTTCGATCTCGGCCGTCTCGCCGCGTTCTTGCGACAGGTGGGACTGGACGAGGCGGGCTACGTCAATACCGTGCGGCGCGACATGCTGCGCCGGCAGTTGGTCGAGGCGGTCACGGCCGGCGTGGCGGCGCCGAAGACGCTGATCGACCGCCTCTACCGCTATCGCAACGAGACGCGGGTGGCGGAAACCTTCCTGGTGACGGCCGCATCGATGCCCGAGCCGGCGGCACCGAGCGACGCGGAGCTGCAGGCCTTCCACGATCAGCACCAGGACATGTTCCAGGCGCCGGAATATCGCAGCCTGACCATGGTGCAGCTCCTGCCCGAGCAGTTCGCCGCGGGCCTCACCGTGCCGGAGGACAAGCTCCGCCAAGCCTACGAGCAGCGCAAGAGCGAGTTCGACCAGCCGGAGCGGCGCGAGGTCGAACAGATCGTGTTCAACGACGAGGCCAAAGCCAAGGAAGCGGCGAACAAGCTGGCGGCTGGCGAGGATTTCGCCAAAGTGGCGCAGGAAACGACCGGTGCGCCGCCCGTCCCCCTCGGCAAGATCGAGAAGAGCGGCTTCGTGACCGACTTGTCGGCCCTGGCGGATGCGGCCTTCTCGACCGATGCCGGCAAGACCGCCGGACCGATCAAGACGCCGCTCGGCTGGCACATCATCCGCGTGATCTCGATCGAGCCGGGCGTGACGTCGAGCTTCGAGCAGGCCCGCCCGCAGCTCGAGAAAGAGCTCGTCAACGAGATGGCCATCAACAAGATGATCGAGACGGCCAATCAACTCGACGACGCGCTGGCCGGCGGCGCCAGCCTCGACGACGCCGCCAAGGAGCTCGGGCTCGCGGAGACCAAGATCGACGCCGTGGACGCCCAGGGCCAAGCGCCGGACGGCGTGCCGGTGGCCAAGATCGTCGCCAACAAGCTTGCGCTCAACCTCGCCTTCACCACCGATGTCGGCAGCACCTCTAGCCTGACCGAGGATCCGACCGGCGGCTATGTCATCGTCAGGGTGGACGGCTCGACGCCGGCAGCGACGCGCCCGCTCGATCAGGTGAAGGCCCAGGTAACACAGGCCTGGATCGCCGCCGAGCGCGACAAGGTCGCCGCGGCCAAGGCGGACGAGCTGGCAAGTCAGCTTGCCGGCGGCGGCGACATCAAGGCGCTGGCGGCCGAGGTCGGCGCCACCGTCATGACCTCTCAGCCGGTCAAGCGCAGCGGCAACGATTCCAATGCCGGCATCACGCCCGAACTGGCCGCCAAGCTGTTCCAACTACAGCCGGGCCAGACCGCCACGGCAGCCGTCGGTCCCGGTCATGTCGTGGCGAAGCTGGTCTCGATCCAGCCGGCCGATCCCGCCGCCGATCAGGCCGGGGTCGAGGCGCTGAAGAAGGAGCTCGACGCCGCCTTCGCTGGCGACGTGATCGAAGAGTTCGGCCAGGCGCTGCGCGGCGAGATCGGCGTGACGATCAACCAGCCCGCCGTCGACGCGCTGTTCTAAAGCGTTTTGCCATGAGATCGATTCACCCCCTCACCCAGCTTCGGCCAAGGCTCGAGCTTCTGCCCTCGCCAAGCCTTCTCAACCCTCTCCCCCGCGCGCGGGGGAGAGGGCAGGGTGAGGAGGCACTGCGTCTATCCAATCGCAGCAAGCTCTAGCGATGCGCGTCGAGCCCAGCCTCGAGGCCGTCGAAGCCCGATATCGCGCCGGCCAGCCGACGGTGGTGTGGACGCGGCTGGTCGCGGATCTGGAGACGCCGGTCTCGGCGATGCTCAAGCTCTGCGACGGCCGGCCCAACAGCTTTCTCCTGGAATCGGTCGAAGGCGGCGCGGTGCGCGGCCGCTATTCGCTGATTGGCCTGCAACCCGATCTGATCTGGCGCTGCTTCGGCGACCGTGCCGAGATCAACCGGCAGGCGCGCTTCGACGCGAGCCGCTTCGAGCCGGCGCCGGGCGGCGCCATCGCCTCGCTGCGCGCACTCATCGAGGAATCGAAGATCGATCTTCCCGAAGGCCTGCCGCCGATGGCGGCGGGCCTGTTCGGCTATCTCGGCTACGACATGGTGCGGCTGATGGAGAATCTCCCGACCGACAAGCCCGACGTTCTGGGCGTGCCGGACGGGATGTTCCTCAGGCCGACCATCATGGCCGTGTTCGACAATGTCGAGGACATCGTCACGGTCGTGACGCCGGTGCGCCCGCAAGCGGGGCTCGACGCGCGCGCCGCCTACAATCTGGCCTGCGAGCGCCTGGCCGCCGCGGTCGAGCATTTCGACCGCAACCTGCCGCAGCAGCGCGAGCCCCTGGGCGATCCGGCCGAGCTGCCCGAGCCCAGATCCAACATGACGCCGGCCCAGTTCCACGCCATGGTCGAGAAGGCGAAGGAATACATCCTGGCTGGCGACATCTTCCAGGTGGTGCTGTCGCAGCGCTTCAGCCTGCCCTTCAAGCTGCCGCCCTTCGCGCTCTATCGTTCGCTGCGGCGCCTCAACCCCTCGCCCTTCCTGTTCTATCTCGATTTCGGCGGCTTCTCGGTGGTGGGCTCGAGCCCCGAGATCCTGGTGCGCCTGCGCGACGGCAAGGTCACGATCCGGCCCATCGCGGGCACGCGCCGGCGCGGCGCCAACGCGGCCGAGGACAAGGCGCTGGCGGAGGAGCTCTTAGGCGATCCCAAGGAGCGGGCCGAGCATCTGATGCTGCTCGATCTGGGCCGCAACGACGTGGGCCGCGTCGCCAAGATCGGCACGGTCAGGGTCACCGAGAAGTTCGTGATCGAGTACTATTCGCACGTCATGCACATTGTCTCGAACGTCGAGGGCGAGATCGAGCCCAGGCACGACGCGATGGATGCGCTGATCGCGGGCTTCCCCGCCGGCACGGTGTCGGGCGCGCCCAAGGTCCGGGCGATGGAGATCATCGACGAGCTGGAGCCCGAGCGGCGCGGCATCTATGCCGGTGCGATCGGCTATTTCGCCGCCAACGGCGCCATGGACACCTGCATCGCGCTCAGGACCGCGGTGGTGAAGGACGGCACCATGTATGTCCAAGCCGGCGGCGGCGTCGTCTATGACAGCTCGCCCGAGGGCGAGTTCCAGGAGAGCGTCAACAAGGCCAAGGCGCTGGTGCGCGCCGCCCAGGAGGCGGTGCGCTTCGCCGCAGGCGGGCGCAATCGGTGAGTGGGCTGGGCCGGCACCCGCCAATCAGAGCAGGGGGCCAGATCCGTGCAGCGAACTCGGCCGGCAACTTATCTCTTCGCGGCGCGCGCCTTGCGCGACTTCGGCGACGGCTATGTCGCCGTGCTCTTGCCGGCCTATCTGCTGGCACTTGGCTTGACGCCATTCGAGGTCGGCGTCATCGCGGCCTTGTCGCTGTTTGGATCGGCGCTCCTGACCATCGGCGCTGGGTTCCTCGGCGCCCGATACGATCACCGCCGGCTTTTGCTTGCCGCCGCCAGCCTGATGGTAGCGACGGGCGTGGCTTTTTCGGTGGTCGACGACTACGGGCTGCTCCTGGTCGTCGCGCTTGCCGGCACGATCAATCCCACGGCCGGCAGCGCCAGCCTGTTCGTCCCCCTTGAGCACGCCGCTCTTGCCAGCGAGACCGCCGACACCGATCGGACGAGGATGTTCGCGCATTACAGCCTGGCGGGAGCGCTCGCTGCCGCTGTCGGGGGGCTTGCCGCGGCGGCGCCCGATGTCATGACGGCGGTGGGGCTCGGTCAACTGACCGCCATCAAGGCGATGTTCGTTCTCTATGCGCTCCTTGGCATCGGCGGCGGGATTCTCTACGCCCAGATTCCGCGGCGCCACCCTGCCCGGGACCCTGGCAAGGCGGCAGCCCTCGGGCCTTCGCGCACAATCGTCTTCAAGCTTGCCGCTCTGTTCAGCCTCGACGCCTTTGCCGGCGGTTTCGTGGTCCAGTCGCTCCTGGCGCTGTGGCTGTTCGAGCGGTTCGACATGTCGCTCGCGGCAGCCGGCGTCTTCTTTTTCTGGTCGGGCCTGCTCTCGGCCTTCTCCTTTCCGGTCGCGACCTGGTTGTCGCGGCGGATCGGGCTCGTCAACACGATGGTATTCACGCATATACCTTCCAGCATCGCCCTGATGCTGGCGGCGGTCGCACCCACGCTGCCTGCGGCACTCGCCTTGCTGCTGATCCGTGCTGCGCTGTCGCAGATGGACGTGCCGACGCGTTCGTCCTACGTGATGGCTGTCGTGACGGAAGCCGAACGGGCAGCCGCTGCCAGCTTCACCTCCGTTCCGCGCAGCCTTGCCGCCGCCGCCAGCCCTGCGATCGCAGGCGCCCTCTTCGCCGCCTCATACCGGATCTGGCCTCTCCTCATCTGCGGCGCGCTCAAGATCGCCTACGACCTGCTGCTGCTGATGCAGTTCCGGCACGTCAAGCCGCCGGAAGAACGGTAGGGAAAGGCACGTTCTCCCCGAGAGAGGACGGCGTCTCATGCCGTGCATAGGGGGCTTCTATTCAGCCTGGATTCGACTGTGCCCCAGAGAGTGGCCCTGGGCGCACGAGCGTAACCTCGAAGGTCGTGCCTTTGTTGACAGGCGGGATCAACAGTTCGAAATCCCTCGCGGGCGCCCTGATGGCGCGATACGCCGCTCGCCTTGCCCGTCCTGCTCACCCCGTCGCACCGTTGGTGTGCTTGACGATCGCGCTCAAGGGCACCAGCACGAAGCCGCGCTGGGCCAACGTCGGTAGCCACTTCTCCAGTGCCTCGATCGTGCCCGGATGCGGGTGGCCGATGCCGACGGCGAAGCCGCGCTTTCTCGCGATGCGCTCGAGCTCGGCCAGCATTGCCGCCACCGCGCCGGGGTTCTGGTCGTTGTCGAGGAACACGTCGCGGTCGGCATGCGGCACGCCATAGGCCGCCGCCTCCTTCGCGCCGACGCTGTCGGCGATAGTGCGAGAGTCGAGAAACAGGAGACCGCGCGCGCGCAGCGCCTGCATCACCAGCGCCATGCCGTCGGGCCAGCGGCTGAACTTGCTGCCCATATGGTTGTTGATGCCGACATAGCCCGAGAGCCGTCCGAGGTCCCAATCGAGCCGCTGGCGCAGCTCGTCCGGCGACAGGTCCGTGCGCAGCACGTCGGGACCGGCGTTCAGCGCCGCATCCATCGGCTCCATCGGCACATGCAGCAGCAGCTCATGGCCGTGCGCCCGCGCCGCGGCCGATTGCTGATCGAGACGCTCGGCATAGGTCATGAAGGAGATCGTCAGCGGTCCGGGCAGTGCGATGACGCGCGCCGAGTTGGCGCGGTCGAGCCCGGTATCGTCGATGACGATGGCGATCATCGGCTTGCCGCCGGTGTCGGGCGCCGGTATCGCATAGGCGAGCCAAGCCGGCTCGCGCCCCGGCCCCGGAGGCGGTGCCTTGGGTGGGGCGGCGGGCGGTGCCGGCGACAGCAGAGCGGTTTGCGGCGCCGCGGCCGGAGCCGGCGGTGCTGCGGCCGGCTTCGGCCGACCGAAGGCCTGTGGGATCGTCGTATCCGGCTCGATCACGGCCGGGGCGCTGGACGCCTCCTCATAGGGCGGCAACGTCGCTGCCGCGGATGGGGGAACGACGGGCGCTGCCGGCGTCGACGGCGCCGGCTTGGCAGGGGTCGGCGGCGGGGCGGTAGCGGCCGTCGCCATCGGTTGGGACGCGCGTGGCTTGAGCGCTCCGATCCAGCCTTGCGCGATCGCCACGGCGAGCCCGCCGATGACGATGCCGGCGAGCAACCACAGCGGAGCACCGGCGAGCCGCATTGCCAAGTCCCGCCAGGAAGGCTTGCGCAGACGCCGTCGGCGCGGCCCGATCGGGAAAATCGGCGCCTTGCCTTTCGCCCCCTGCCCGCGATTGCCTCGGCGGCGTCCTGCCATTCCTGCTCCGTCTCGACATGTGCGTGCTGCGGCGGCAGCCGCGCCGGCGCTTCTAGCATAGAGGCACCCGAGTCTGCCGTGGGATCGGCCGGGCGAGCGAACTTGGAACGGCCCCCGCCCGCCTGCTATAACCGGCTCTCGAGCCCCCTTTCGACCCGCGGGAGCCTGTGCCTGCAAGGACTTGAGATGTTTCTGTTAATCGATAACTACGACAGCTTCACCTACAACCTTTACCATTATCTGGGCGAGCTTGGCGCGGAGATGGTCGTGCGCCGCAACGACAAGATCGGCGTGGACGAGGCGATGGGGCTGAGGCCGCAAGGCATCATCATTTCGCCCGGCCCCTGCGACCCGAACCGGGCCGGCATCTGCCTCGATCTCATCGCCACGGCCGCCAAGGCGAAGATGCCCGTGCTGGGCGTCTGCCTCGGCCATCAGGCGATCGGGCAGGCCTTCGGCGGCAAGGTGGTGCGGGCGCCTTTGCCCATGCACGGCAAGGTCAGCCGGGTGAGCCATCGTGGCACCGACATCTTCGCCGACATCCCCTCGCCCTTCACGGCTACGCGCTACCACTCGCTGGTGGTCGAGCGCGCGAGTTTTCCGGCCGCCCTCGAGATCACGGCCGAGACCGAGGACGGCATCGTGATGGGCCTCGCCCATCGCAGCCTGCCGATCTTCGGCGTGCAGTTCCATCCCGAGAGCATCGCTTCCGAGCATGGCCACCGCCTGCTCGGCAATTTCCTGCGCCGCTGCGGCCACAACGCCCAGGCCATGAGGCTGTCGGCATGAGCGCCATGGCTGCGCCGGCGCCGGCCGGCGATCTCAAGCCGCTGATCGCGGCGCTGGCGGCCGGCAAGAGGCTGAACGAGGCCGAGGCGGAGCTGGCCTTCGACATCATGATGTCGGGCAATGCCACGCCCTCGCAGCTCGGCGGCTTCCTGATGGCGCTCCGGGTGCGCGGCGAGACCGTCGAGGAGATCACCGGCGCGGTGCGCGCCATGCGCGCCAAGATGACCCGCATCGAGGCTCCGCCCGGCACCATCGACACCTGCGGCACCGGCGGCGACAGCTCCGGCAGTTGGAACATCTCGACCGGCGCCGCCCTCGTGGTCGCCGCTTGCGGCGTGCCGGTCGCCAAGCACGGCAACCGCGCCATGTCCTCCAAGACCGGTGCGGCCGACGTGCTGGCGGCGCTGGGGGTCAATATCGAGGCCGACATGGCGCTGGTGAAGAAAGCGCTATGGGAGGCCGGCATCTGCTTCCTGATGGCGCCGCGCCATCACAGCGCCATGCGCCATGTGGGTCCCACGCGCGTCGAGCTCGGCACGCGCACCATCTTCAATCTGATGGGCCCGCTCTCGAACCCGGCCGGCGCCAAGCGGCAGCTCGTCGGCGTGTTCTCGCGCGACTGGATCGAGCCCCTCGCCCATGTGCTGGGCCGGCTCGGCACCGAGCGCGCCTGGGTGGTGCATGGCTCCGACGGCATGGACGAGATCACCACGACGGGCCCCAGCCATGTGGCCGAGCTCAAGGACGGCAAGGTGCGGCTCTTCGACCTCATGCCCGAGGAGATCGGCCTGCCGCGCGCGACGGCGGCGGACCTCAAGGGCGGCGATGCCGCCACCAATGCCAGGGCGCTGACCGAGCTGCTGGCCGGCAAGACGGGCGCCTATCGCGACATCGTTCTGCTCAATGCCGCAGCGGCGTTGCTGGTGGCGGGCAAGGTGGCCGATCTCGAGGCCGGCAAGGCGCTGGCCGAGGCCGCGATCGATTCCGGCAAGGCCAGAAGCACGCTCGCCCGCCTCATCGCCATCACCAACGAGAAAGCCGCGGCATGAGCGACGTGCTGGCGCGCATCTGCGCCGACAAGCGCGTCCATGTCGCGCGGATGAAGGCGGCCAAGCCGTTAGCGGCGGTCGAGGCCGCGGCCAGGGCGCAAGACGCGCCGCGCGGCTTCGCGAAGCGGTTGGCCGAAGCCGTTGCGGCCGGACGCTATGGCCTGATCGCCGAGATCAAGAAGGCCTCGCCGTCGAAAGGGCTGATCCGGGCGGACTTCGATCCGCCGGCCCTCGCGCGCGCCTACGCGGCGGGCGGGGCCGCCTGCCTCTCGGTGCTGACCGACGAGCCCTACTTCCAGGGCCGCGACGAATATCTGACGGCGGCGCGGGCGGCCTGCGATTTGCCGGTCTTGCGCAAGGACTTCATGCTCGATCCCTATCAGATCGCCGAGGCGCGGGCGCTCGGCGCCGACTGCGTGCTGCTGATCATGGCCGCTTTGTCGGACCCGCAGGCGCAGGAACTCGACGCCGCGGCGCGCCAATTGGGCATGGACGTGCTGGTCGAGGTTCACGATGCGGGCGAGCTGGAGCGCGCGCTTAAGCTTCCATCCAAGCTGATCGGCATCAACAACCGCAATCTCAAGACGCTGGCGGTCGATCTTGCGACGACCGAGGCGTTGGCGCCGCGCGTGCCCGAGGACCGGCTGATCGTGGCCGAGAGCGGCCTCGAGACGCCGGCAGACCTGGCCCGGATGAAGAAGGTCGGAGCGTCCATCTTTCTCATCGGCGAATCCTTGATGCGCCAGCCGGACGTGACCGCGGCGACGCGCGCGCTCCTGGCCGGCGGCGCGCCGGCACGCCTTTCGGCTTGAGCGCGAGGAATGATGGCAACGCGGCCCGCCAAACGAGGGAAGGCCCGCCTCACCCATTTCGATGAGCAGGGCCGCGCCCGCATGGTGGACGTCTCGGCCAAGGCGCCGACCGAGCGCGTCGCCGTCGCCTCCGGCAGCGTGACCGTCTCGAAGGAGACCATGGCGCTGATCCGGGCCGGCCGGGTGAAGAAGGGCGACGTGCTGTCGGTGGCGGAGCTGGCCGGCATCATGGGCGCCAAGAAGACGCATGAGCTGATCCCCCTCTGCCATCCCCTGGCCTTGAGCGCCGTGTCGGTGGCGCTCAAGCCCGATGCGGCCAGGAGCCGCATCGACATCACGGCCACGGTAAAGACCACCGGGCCCACGGGCGTGGAAATGGAGGCGCTTACCGCCGTCGCGGTTGCCGCCCTCACGGTCTACGACATGTGCAAGGCCGCCGACCGCGCCATGGTCCTGAGCGACATCCGGCTCGAGCACAAGAGCGGCGGCAAGTCGGGAACTTACGAGCGCACGAGATGATTTCGGTTGAAGAAGCACGCACGCGGATTTGCGCGGCCTTCAAGCCGCTCTCGGCCGAGCAGGTCGCGCTTGCGGACGCGCTTGGCCGCGTGCTGGCCGGGGACGTGGCCTCGCGGGTGAGCCACCCGCCGGTGGCGGTCTCGGCCATGGACGGCTACGCGGTGCGCGCGGCGGACGTCGCGACCCCGCCGGTCCGGCTCAAGCTGATCGGCACCGCGCCGGCGGGCGGGATGTTCGAAGGCCGCGTCGGCTCGGGCGAGACGGTGCGGATCCTCACCGGCGGCCCGGTGCCGGAGGGCGCCGACAGCATCGTCATCCAGGAGAATGCCAAGCGCGAGGGCGACTGGGTCGATCTTCTGGCCGCGGCCGAGCTGGGCCGGCATATCCGGCCCGCCGGGCAGGATTTCCGCGCCGGCCAGGTTGTGCTCCGGGCCGGGCGGCTGCTCACGGCGCGCGATATCGGGCTCGCGGCCGCTGCCAACCATCCCTGGCTCAAGGTGCGCCGCCGTCCGCGTGTGGCCATCCTCAGCACGGGCGACGAGCTGGCCATGCCAGGCGAGCCGCTGGGGCCGTCGGGCATCGTCAGCTCGAACGGCATCGCACTGGCCGCCTTCGTGCGGGCCTGCGGCGGCGAGACCATCGACCTCGGCGTGGCGCCCGACGACAAGGCGGCGCTGGAGCGCATGCTGGCGGGCGCGGCCGGCGCCGACCTCCTCGTCACCTCGGGCGGTGCGTCGGTGGGAGATCACGATCTCATCCAGGCCGCTCTGGGCGCCAAGGGCATGGCGCTCGAGTTCTGGAAGATCGCCATGCGCCCCGGCAAGCCCGTGATGTTCGGCCGGCTTGGCGATACCCCGGTGCTGGGTTTGCCCGGCAATCCGGTGTCGAGCCTGGTCTGCGCCACCGTGCTCCTGCGACCGGCGCTGGCCACCCTGCTGGGCCGGCCGATCGAGGACGAGATGGAAACTGCGATCCTCGGCGCCGACCTCAGGCCCAACGATCTGCGCCAGGATTATCTGCGTTCGCGCCTGACCCGCGACGCCAAGGGCCGCGCCGTCGCCACCCCCTTCGAGCGCCAGGACAGCGCCATGATGGCCTTCCTGGCCGAGGCCGACTGCTTGGTGGTGCGCCCGCCCCATGCGCCCGCCCTCGAGGCCGGCGCCGAGGTGCCGATCCTGCGGCTCGCGGGCGGTGTTCTAGGCATCTGAGCGCCACTCCGCGGTCCCGCCTCTAGCCGGCGAAAATCGGCACTACGCCTGTGGAAAACCCTTGACCTTATCCGGGAACCAAACTAGAACGTGTGGCGTCGTTTAGGTTTTGTTCCATATTTTGGGGGCCGGTGCGCCCGGCCGTGAGGGAAGCGATAGCGATGCTGACGCGCAAGCAAAACGAGCTCCTGCTCTTCATCAACAAGCGCCTGACCGAGGCCGGCGTGTCACCCTCCTTCGACGAGATGAAGGAGGCCTTGGGCCTCAAGTCCAAGTCGGGCATCCACCGCCTCATCACCGGCCTCGAGGAGCGCGGCTTCATCCGCCGCCTGCCCCATCGGGCCCGTGCACTCGAGGTGCTGAAGCTGCCCGAGGCGGTCGGCATTGCCGCCGCCAAGCCCGCTCCCACAGGCTTCGCCCCCAACGTCATTCGCGGCGATTTCGGCGGGGCGCTGCCGGGGGCGCCCCTGGCGCGCGACGCCGAGGCAGTGCAGCTGCCGCTTTACGGCCGCATCGCCGCCGGCACGCCGATCGAGGCCCTGCGCGACAACTCGAACACCGTGGACGTGCCCGCCGGCCTGCTCGGCCGCGGCGAGTACTACGCGCTCGAGGTCGAGGGCGATTCGATGGTCAATGCCGGCATTCTCGACGGCGACACGGTGGTGATCGAACGCTGCGACACGGCCGAGAACGGCTCCATCGTCGTGGCGCTGGTCGACAACAGCGAGGCCACCTTGAAGCGGCTGCGGCGCAAGGGCGATTCCATCGCGCTCGAGCCCGCCAACCCGGCCTATGAGACGCGCATTTTCGGCCCCGACCGCGTGCGCGTGCAGGGCCGTCTCGTCGGCCTGCTGCGCCGCTACTGAGCGCCATCACCCTCCTCCGCTTCCCGCACCTCGATCTTGCGCGCCGGCTCGCCGGCGCGCCGGCGCCGTGCCATCTCGGCATAGGCGCGCTCGAGATTGCGCGCCAGGCGCGGCGTGTCGAATAGCGGCGCCGTTGGCAAGGCAGCGGCGAGCTTGGCCTTGAGGCGATCGAGCGCGGCGCGGTCGTTGCCAAGCTGGACGGCGAGCGCCTCGTAGGCGTCGGGATCGGACGCAATCAGCTCCGGCAACCCCACCGCCGTCAGCAGGCTGGCGCCCACCCGGCTGGCGAAGTCGTCCCCCAGCCGCGTCACGGCCGGGACGCCGGCGGCGAGCGCGTCGCTCACCGTGGTATGGCCGCCATAGGTGAAGGTGTCGAGCATCAGGTCGGCGAGCGTGAGCCGCGCCAGATGATCGGGCTTGGGCTTGCGCGGCGCGAACAGGATACGCTCGGGCGCGATCCCGGCCGCGGAGGCGGCGTTGCGTAGGTTCGCCTGCATCGCCGGCGCGCCGGCCAAGAGCCACAGCACCGAATCGGGCACGCGGTGCAGGACCGCCATCCAGCGCTGAAAGGCCGCACGCTCGATCTTGTAGGCGACGCAGAAGCAGCAGAACACCAGAGCGCTGTCGGGCAGGCCCTCGGCGGCGCGATCGGTAGCGGTGCCCAGCGTCGGCGGCCAGCGGTCGTTGGCCTGGTAGCTGTGCGGCAGAACGCAAGGGTGCTCGGCATAGAAGCGCTCGTGGCCGGACGGCAGAACGACCGGATCGACGATGGCATAGTCGAAGAAGCTCGCCCCCGTCGTGCCCGGAAAGCCGAGCCAGGTCGCCTGCACCGGCGCGGGGCGCAAGGCCGCGATCTCGGGCCGGCCGAGCGTCGTCAGGCCGTTGAGATCGACCAGAATGTCGACGCCGTCCCGATGAATGCGCCGCGCCGCCTCGGCATTGCCGGCCTCGCTGAGATCGACGAAGCGGTCGGCCTCGGCCTCGAAGCGCTTGCGGTAGGCGCTTCCGTCGTCGGGCCCGATCGAATAGGCGTTCACCGCGACGCGGCCGCGATCATGCATCCCGAAGAGGCCGGCCACGAGGTGCCCCACCGGATGGTCGCGCAGGTCCGACGACAGATAACCGATGGTGAGCCGGTGGCGCGCCGGATGGCCGAACACGAATGGTGGCGCTCCCTTCCATTCGGTCGCGGCGCGAGCGGCGGCCCGCTCGGCCTGCCGGCGGGCGACCGCCGCCCGCTCTTCGGGCGCAGCCGGCAGTGACAGCGCAAAGAAAGGCGAGATCGCGCATGGCTTGCCGGCGAAGGCGGCGGCGAACGCCTGCTTCAGCGCCGGCATCTGGTTTTCCAGCTCTTCCCAGGCGCACATCGACTGGTAGCAGCGGGCGAGTTCCGCGATGGCCTCGCTCATGCGCGGATCGAGCGCTTGCGCCTGTTCCAGCTCGACGATCGCGCCGCCGGGGTCGCCGCGATGGCGCAGCGTCACGCCGAGGCTGAAGCGGGCTTGCGGATTGCGCGGCTCGGCGGCCACGGCAAGGCGCAGCTCCCGCTCGGCGCCCGCGAGATCGCCGCGGTTGCGCAGATCGTTGGCAAGGCCGATGCGCGCCACCGCCAGATCGGGCCTCCGGACCAGGGCCGAGCGCCAAAGCGCCAGCGCTTCGGCCCGGTCGCCGAGGCGGTAAAGAGCCACGCCGAGATTGGCTTCGAGGCCCGGATGCTGCGGCTGCATGCGCAGGCCCGCACGGTAGGCGCTGACGGCGCCGGCCAGGTCCTCAGCCCGCGCCAGCAGGTTGCCCAGCTCGAGATGATGCTCCGCCATCGACGGCGCCAGCGCGACAGCCTGGCTCAGATGGATCTTGGCCGCCGCATCCTCGCCGGCCTGAGCCAAGGCGCGGCCAAGCGCATAATGGGCGCCGGCGTGCCGGGGGGCTACCCGCACCGTGTCCGCCATGACCTTCCGCCCCTCCTCCTGCCTGCCCTGCTCCAGGAGGCAGAGCCCGAGCAGATAGAGGTAGCGGCCGTCCTTCGGATGCGCGGCCGCCGCGCGCCGGTAAAGAGGCTCGGCGTCGCTGCGCCGCCCGGCGCGGTGGAGCGCCATCGCCTGGGCCAGCAGCGGATCGGGAAGGTCGGGGCGCCGTGTCACGGGGGCGGAGTGTATCGGCGGGGCCGGGTCCGGACCAGCCGGCGCAAGCTCCGGTCCCTCGATCCGCCGATCCCTCAGTCCGGCGAGGTCGGCTGCGCCACCCAGGGGCGCCGGCCGCGGCTGTCCGCCACGCTTTCGATCTCGATTCGGCCGGGCGCCAGCCAAACGGCGTGGCCGCCCTCTCGCCACAGATCGAAGCGGTCGATGACACGCGTCGCCGAAGGGCAGTCCTTTCGCACCGGCTCGAGCGCCACGACGAGATCGGCCACGCGGCAGTCGTCGAGGAGCGCCTCGGTGCTCCAGGCGAGCGCGACGACATGATCCTGCGCACGATAGAGGCAGCCGAGCCCGTCGCAGGCGAGCCGACCGTCCGCGCTTGCGCCCTGCGCCGGCCAGTCGTCGCGCTCGGATTGTCCGGCGCGGCGCAGCCAGGTCTCGGCCGCAAGCCCGGTGCGCTGCGTGTTGAGCAGCAGGCGCCCGTCCCCGCCCTTGACCGCCATCAGCTTGCCGTCGTCGGAGACGAGAATGTCGGGCGTGCGCACGAAGGCGATGCTGGCCATGCCGGCGAGGATCGCAACCGCTCCCCACCAACGCCAGCGCGTGCGCCACAGACAGAGCCACAAACCGCCGACCGTGGCCAGTATCAGCCCCGCCAGCGGCATGGCCGGCAGCAGCAGCGCCGCGCCGGGCCAGGAAGCCACCGTTTCGGCGATCCGGATCACGCCCTCGATGCCCCAGCCCATCGGGATCAGCGCGACCCGCTCCAAGCCGAACGGCATGAGCAGGCAGGCGGCGACCGCCCACGGCATGATCCAGAAGCCGGTCAGCGGAACGGCCAGCATGTTTGCGAGCACGCCGTACTCGGTGAAGCGGTTGAAGTGGTAAACCGCGTAAGGCGCGGTGGCGAGGCCGGCAACCAGACTGGTGGCGGCAAGCCCGCCCACATAGAGCGCCGTGCGGCGCACCGGGCCGGCCTCGGCGCGCAGGCGCAAGCGCCATTCGCGGCTGCCGTCATAGGCGGCGATCAGCGCCGTCACCGCGGCGAACGACATCTGGAAGCTGGGTCCCACCAGCGTCTCCGGGCGCAGCAACAGCACCACGAAAGCGGCCCAGGCGACGAGGCGCATGGAAAGTGCGACCCGGTCCACCAGCACGGCGAGCAGCACCAGGCCGGTCATGAGGAAGGCGCGCTGCGTGGGCACCGGGCTGCCGGCCAGCAGCATGTAGAGGAAGGTGCCGGCCAGCGCCGCGAGTGCCGCCCACTTCTTGATCGGATGGCGCAGCGCCAGCCCGGGCCAGAGCGCCAAGGCCGCGCGCAAGGTGAAAAACAGAATGGCGGCGACGAAGCCCACATGCAGGCCCGAGATCGACAGCAGATGGGCAAGCCCGGAATCGCGCATGGCCGCCATGGTCGGCTTGTCGATGGCACTCTGTGACCCGGTCACGAGAGCAACCGCGATCGGGCCGCTGCGGTCGGGCAGTGCCGCCAGGATGCGCGTGGCGATGGCCTGGCGCAGCGCGCTGACGGTTTCGCCGAGCGCACTCGGCCCATCCTCGCCCTTGGCCAGGATGCGCACCGCGCCGAGGGCGAAGCCGACCGCGCCGATGCGATCGAAGAAGGCGTCGCGCTGGAAATCGAAGGCGCCGGGGGCGAAGGGTGCTGCCGGCGGCGAGAGCTTCGCCAGGAGGGCGATGCGGTCGCCGACCTCGAGCGCGGGGTCCTCGCGGGCGAGCTTGACGCGCAGACGCGCCGGCGTGGCATCCGGCGCCAGGTCCTCGACGGTCGGATCGCCGATGACGAGACGCTGGCCGTTCGGCAATGGTTCGATTGCAACCAGCCGCCCTTCCGCCTCGACCGGGCCGATTTCGCGGCCCAGCATCGGCGCGAAGACCATCGCCGTGCGCAAGCTCGCGCCGGTGAAGCCGAGGGCGGCCAGGGCGAAGGCGACGGCAAGAGCGAGAAGGCCGGCGCGGCGGCGCAACGCGATGGCGAAGCCGATGCCGCCGGCCGCCAGCACGGGCCCGAGCCACAGCGGCGGCTCGTTCGGAAGCCCGAAATAGACGGCGACGCCCATGCCGAGCCCGACCGGCGTCCACAGCAGCCACTGGTCGCGCTCGGCGGCGAGCGCTGCGATCAGGCGAGCGGCGAGCGAGCCGATCCCCTGGGCCGGGATGGCAAGCGATGGCTGGGCCATTCTCCCCTCTTTCGCGCCAACTATCCCATTCCCGCCTGCGGCTCGCCAAGCCATGGGACGGTTGGCCAGGGGCGCGGCCGTTGTTGCAGCCCGCGGAATGGGTCAAAATCGGCCGATCTTGGACGACCGATCGCGGGGCGCGCCAACGATGGCGCCCGGGATCACTTCGAGGGGCTGCGGCTATGTTGAGCGAGGCACAGATCGACCGGTTCTGGCGCGAGGGCTGTCTGGTCGTCCCCGACGCGGTGACGCCAACCCAGCTCGAGGCGTTGCGCCGCGAGCTGGCCGGCTGGGTCGAGGAGAGCCGCCATCATCGCGCCCCCTTCGGCCCGCCGACCCTGGACGGTCGGCCGCGCTTCGACATGGGCGAGGAGCACTCCCCCGAGCGGCCGGCGCTCAGGCGCGTCAACAATCCCTCGGACATCTCCGCTGCCTATATGGAGGTGGTGAAGAGCTCGGCCATGACCGACATGGTGGCCGACCTGATCGGGCCCGACGTCAAGTTCCACCACTGCAAGATCAACTTGAAGCTGCCCGGCACCAACACGGAGGTCGGCTATCACCAGGATTTCGCCTACACGCCCCACACCAACGACGACCTCGTCACCTGCCTGTTGATGCTCGACGACATGACGGAGGAGAACGGCTGCCTCAAGGTCGTTCCCGGCAGTCACAAGGGGCCGCTCTATTCGCTCTATGACGGCGACCGCTTCGTCGGGGCTGTGGACCCGGCGGTCGAACGGCGCTTCAAGCCGCAGGAGATTTCGATTACGGGCAAGGCCGGCAGCGTCTGCTTCATGCATACCTGCCTGCTGCACGGATCGGATGCCAACCGGTCCCGCCAGCCTCGCGGCCTCTATATCTGCGTCTTCAGCGCGGCCGACGCCTTTCCGCTGACCAAGAACGTGATGGCGAACCCCAACGAGGGCATGGTCGTGCGCGGCCGTTCGACGCGCGTGGCACGCCTCGTCGGCCGCGACATCGAGCTGCCGGTGGCTTATAAGCAAGCCTCCTTCTTCGCCGTCCAGGGGCAGAAGTCGGCCTCGGCCGGCGGACGCGGCTGAGGCGGCGGCACCCTTTTTCTCGTTCAAGAGACTGCATGACCGTCGTTACCCGCTTCGCGCCCTCGCCCACCGGTTTTCTTCATATCGGCGGCGCCCGCACCGCCCTCTTCAACTGGCTCTATGCGCGCCACCACAAGGGCAAGGTGCTGCTGCGCATCGAGGATACCGATCGCCAACGCTCGACCCAGGCGGCCATCGACGCGATCATCGACGGGCTCGCCTGGCTCGGGCTCGATTTCGACGGGCCGCCCGTGTTCCAGTTTCCGCGCGCGCCGCGCCATGCCGAGGTGGCGCGGACGCTGCTCGAGCAGGGACGCGCCTATCGCTGCTACTGCACGCCCGAGGAGCTGCAGGAAATGCGCGAGAAGGCGCGCGCCGAGGGCAAGCCCATGCGCTATGACGGGCGCTGGCGCGACCGCGATCCCAAGGACGCGCCGCCGGGCGTGGCGCCCGTGATCCGGCTCAAGGCGCCGCTGTCAGGCGAGACCGTGGTGAAGGATCATGTCCAGGGCGAGGTGCGGGTCGGCAACGAGCAGCTCGACGACATGGTGCTGCTCAGGAGCGACGGCACGCCGACCTACATGCTCTCGGTCGTGGTGGACGACCACGACATGGACATCACGCACGTCATCCGCGGCGACGACCACCTCACCAACACCTTCCGGCAGGTGCAGCTTTATCAGGCGTTGGGCTGGCGGATCCCGGAATTCGCCCATATCCCGCTGATCCACGGGCCGGACGGCGCCAAGCTGTCCAAGCGGCACGGCGCGCTCGGCGTCGAGGCCTATCGCGACATGGGCTACCTGCCGGAGGCCCTGCGCAACTACCTGTTGCGGCTCGGTTGGAGCCACGGCGACGACGAGATCATCTCGACCGAGCAGGCGATCCAATGGTTCGATCTCGACGCCGTCGGCCGCTCGCCGGCGCGCTTCGACTTCGCCAAGCTCGACAACCTCAACGGCCACTATCTGCGCATGGCCGACGACGCGCGGCTGGTCGAGCTGGTGGGCCCTCGGATCGAGAAGAGGCTGGGGGCGCCGGTGGATGCGCTCGGACGCGAGCGGCTGCTCAAGGGCATGGCGGGCCTGAAAGAGCGCGCCAAGACGCTCGAGCAGCTCGCTGACAGCGCCTTATTCTATTGCCGCGGCCGGCCCTTGCCCTTGGAGCCCAAGGCGCAGGCACTGCTGTCCGTGCCGGCCCGTTCGCGGCTCAAGGATCTGGCGCAGCGCTTCGAGGCCGGGGACGACTGGTCGGCAAGCGCGCTGGAGACGATCACGCGCGCCTTTGCCGAGGAGGCGGCGATCAAGCTCGGCGACGTGGCGCAGCCCCTGCGCGCCGCGCTCACCGGCCAGACCACCTCGCCGCCCATTTTCGAGGTGGCGATGGTGCTGGGAAAGCCGGAAACGCTGGCGCGGATCAGGGATGTGGCGGGGTGAATTGGCTCAGAAATGGTTAATTGATTGGCCGTAGCTTAGAGCCTATTTTCGTGCGGGCCGCCCCGGGGGGTGCTGCGGCCGCAACCCCATGAGGAGCGCGAGGGAATTCCAGCATGGTCAAATCGAGCGCGAAGGCGGATATCCAGCTTACAAACACGGTTACGGTGACCGACAACCGTAGCGGCAAGAGCTTCGATCTGCCGATCCGCGACGGCACGCTCGGCCCCTCGGTGATCGACGTCACCAAGCTCTATGGCGAGCACGGCTTCTTCACCTACGACCCCGGCTTCGGCTCGACCGGCTCCTGCGAGTCGAAGATCACCTACATCGACGGCGAGAATGGCATCCTGCTCTATCGCGGCTATCCGATCGAAGAGCTGGCCGAGCACAGCGACTTCCTGGAGGTCTGCTATCTCCTGCTGCAGGGCGAGCTGCCGAACGCGCAGCAGAAGCGCGATTTCGAGCATCACATCACCTATCACACGATGCTGCACGAGCAGATCAACAGCATCTATCGCGGCTTCCGGCGCGATGCCCATCCGATGGCGGTGATGGTCGGCGTGGTGGGCGCGCTTTCGGCCTTCTATCACGACAGCCTCGATATTTCGGACGCGCGCCAGCGCGAGATCGCCTCGCACCGGCTGATCGCCAAGATGCCGACGATCGCGGCCATGGCCTACAAGTACTCGGTCGGCCAGCCCTTCGTTTATCCGCGCAACGACCTCGGCTACGCCGAGAACTTCCTGCGCATGACCTTCGCGGTTCCGGCCGAGGAATACAAAGTAAACCCGGTCGTCGCGAAGGCGATGGACCGCATTTTCATCCTGCACGCCGACCACGAGCAGAACGCCTCGACCTCGACCGTGCGCGTAGCGGGCTCGAGCGGCGCCAATCCATTCGCCTGCATCGCCGCCGGCATCGCCTCGCTGTGGGGTCCGGCCCACGGTGGCGCCAACGAGGCCGTGCTCAACATGCTCCGCGAGATCGGCCACAAGGACCGTATCCCCGAATTCATCAGGCGGGCGAAGGACAAGGACGACCCGTTCCGGCTGATGGGCTTCGGCCACCGCGTCTACAAGAATTACGATCCGCGCGCCGCGGTCATTCGCCGCTCCTGCCACGAGGTGCTGGACGCGCTGGGCATCCGTCAGGAGCCGCTGCTCGACCTCGCCATGGAGCTCGAGCGGATCGCGCTCGAGGACGAGTATTTCGTCGAGCGCAAGCTGTTCCCGAACGTGGACTTCTATTCGGGCATCATCCTCCAGGCCGTGGGCTTCCCCACCTCCATGTTCACGGTGCTGTTCGCGGTCGCGCGCACCGTCGGCTGGGTGGCGCAGTGGAACGAGATGATCGAAGACCCGCAGCAGCGCATCAGCCGGCCGCGTCAGCTCTACACCGGCCACAACCGGCGCCCCTACCTGCCGCTCGACAAGCGCCGTTAGCCGGCTCACGGGTTCTCAAATCGCAAGGAAGGATGACGCGAGCGGCTCGAGGGCCGCTCCCGTCTCTTTTGCTCTCTTCAGGCCGAGCCGCCGCTTGCGGGGCCTTCCGGCGTCGCGGGTCCCTGCCTCGCGCCGGCACTCCATTCCTTCAGCAGCGTGAAGCCCAGCGCCAGCAGCGTCGGCCCGAGAAAGATGCCGATGAAGCCGAAGGCGAGCACGCCGCCGACCACGCCGAGGAACACCAGCAAGATCGGCAGCCGGCTCTCGCGGCTGATCAGATAGGGCCGCAGCACGTTGTCGACGCCGCTGATGCTGAAGAAGCCCCAAATGGCCATGAACAGGCCCCAGCCGGGGCGATCCACATAGAATAGCCAAACCGTGACCGGCACCCAGACCAGAGGCGGGCCGCCGGGGACGAGGGAGAGAACGAAGGTGAGAAAACCCAGCAGCAGCGTGCCGGGCACGCCCGCCATCCAGAAGCCCAGCGCCGCCAGGGCCGCCTGTGCGATGGCGGTGCCGATGATACCGTAGACCACGCTCTTGGTGGTGCTCCCCGCCACCTCGAGGAGATGGCGCGCCCGCCCGCCGGCGAAGCGCTCGGCGGCGGCATGCAGCCGCTCGGCCGCCGCCTGGCCGTCGCGGTAGACGAAGAAGCAGACGAGCACGCTCAAGGCAAGCTCGAGCACGCCGCGCCCGAGCGTCGCACCGCTTTGCAGCATCCAATCCCGCGCCCGGCCGATATAGGGACCGAGCGCAGCCATCAGCGTCTTTCCTTCATGCGCGAGGTTGGCCCAATAGCGCTGGATCTCGTCGCCAACCAGCGGAATCTTGCCAGCCCAGTCCGGCGGCTCCGGCACGCCTTGCGCCAGTAGTTCGCGCGCGACCCCGGCCACGCTGGCGACGTGCTCGGCGAGCGTGGCGCCGAGGACCGCCAGTGGCACGACCAGCACGGTCGCGACCAGCATCGTCATCAATAGCGAGGCCAGCCCGGCGTGGCCGCCGAGGCGTGTCAGCAGGCGCAAATAAAGCGGCCAGGTGGTGTAGCTCAGGATCACGGCCCAGAGCAGAGCGGTCAGGAACGGCCGCAGCACCAGCAGGCTGCCGATCACCAGCAGCGCGAGAAGGGACAGTCCCACGGCGAACTCGATGCGGTTCGACCGCAGGGATCCGGTTCCCTTTTGCGCGGACATGGCGCTTAGCCTGCCGTCAACGCCCAACGATGCGGACAGCCACGCGCCGGCACCTCTCAGCTGGACCGATCGATCAGCTCGATCTTGTAGCCGTCGGGGTCCTCGATGAAGGCGATGACGCTGCCGCCGTGTTTCATCGGCCCCGGCGGGCGCGGAATTTTCACGCCTTCCTTCGCCAGCCGCTCGCAAGTGCCGTAGATGTCGGGCACGCCGATCGCGAGATGGCCGAAGCCGCTGCCGAGCTGGTACGGTTCCTTCTGACCCCAGTTATGCGTGAGCTCGATCACGGCGTTGTGCTCCTCGTCGCCATAGCCGACGAAGGCCAGCGTGAATTCGCCGCTCGGATAGTCCTTGCGCCGCAGCAGCTTCATTCCGAGCAGCCGCGTGTAGAAGTCGATCGATTTCTCGAGGTCGAGCACGCGGATCATGGTGTGCAGCAGCTGAGGCTGCCTATGCATGGCGGAGCTGGTCATGTCTCTCGAGCCCTTCGACGTCAGCGGTTGGAAGGCGGCATCCTACAGGCGGGCGCCGCCGGGGTCCACGCACAGGCGCAGCCGGCCGGGCGTCCGGCCTACCGGCGCTCGAGAAGCGGAACCAGCGCGTCTGCGGCCCGGTCGCTGGGCCGTCCTTCGACGGCGAGGCGCGCCACGGCCGCCGCCAAGCCGGCCTTCTGTGCGGCCCTCGCCTCGGGATCGCGCAGGAGAGCGAGCGCGGCGTCGGCGAGCAGGTCGGGGCGGCAGCGCTCCTGCAGCAGCTCCGGGATCACGGCGCGGTCCAGGAGCAGGTTCGGCAGGCCGACATAGCGGACGCGGATGAGGCGCCTGGCGATGGCGGCGGAGACGGCGCCCGTGCGATAGGCCAGCACGGTCGGCGTGCCGGCGACGGCCAACTCCAGCGTGACCGTGCCCGAAGCCGCCAGCGCGACATCGGCCGTGGCGAAGGCCTCGAACCGCCGCTCGGGCTCGTCGAGCAGGACTGGCGGCTGATGCCAGCTCGCGAGACCGGCGCGCACCAGCCCCGCGATCGTCGGCAGGGTCGGCAGGACGAAGCGGGTGCCCGGCTCGGCCTCGAGCAGGCGCTCGACGGCGCCTCGGAACACGGGAAGAAGGTGCCGGATCTCGCTCGGCCGGCTGCCGGGCAGCAGGCAGACGAGCGGCACCTGTCCGTCGATGCCGTGCCGGCGTCGAAAGGCGCTGCCCTCCGTGCCCGATGTTGCCCTTTCCAGCGCCGGATGGCCGACATAACGGCAATCGATCCCGGCTGCCGCGAAGATCGGCGGCTCGAAAGGCAAGATGGCGAGCAGCCGATCGACGCGCCCGACCCAATGGCGGATGCGCCCCGGTCGCCAGGCCCAGACGGCGGGCGCGACGTAGTGTGCCGTGGCGATGCCGCGGCCGCGCAACCGGTCGAGCAAGCGTCCGTTGAAGCCGGGGGAATCGATCGTCACGACCAGATCGGGCCGCAGCCGTTCGATCGCGGCCACCGTCTCGCCGAGCCGGCGCAGGAGCCCCGGCAGGTGCGGCAGCACCTCCGCGAACCCCATCAGGGTCAGCTCTCGCATGGGAAACAGGCTGCAGAGGCCTTCCGCCGCCATCGCTTCGCCGCCGATCCCGGCAAAGGCCATGTGCTCGGCAAAGCGGCGCTTGAGGGCTGCCATGAGGGCGCCGCCGAGCCGGTCGCCGGACGGCTCGCCCGCCACCAAGAAGATCCGCACCGTGCGGCCGGCGCCGGCCGGCTCGCGCGCCATTGTCACGGCGCCGCCTCCACGGCGAGCAGAAACAGGCCGGCGTCGTCGGCGGCGGCGGCCGTCGCATCGCGATCGAGAACGAGCGTGCCGCCGGCCTCCACCGCAATGCCGGCGAATCCGGCGGCCGCCGCGCGCGCCACGGTGGCGGGGCCGATCACCGGCGGATCGGCGCGGAGATCCTGCTGCGGCTTGCAAAGCTTGATCAGCACCGGCCCGCGCCCCTCTCGGCGCAAACGGCCGCAGCGGTCGATCAGCGCATCGGTGCCCTCGGCGGCCTCGACGCCCAGCACCAGCCCGGCCTGCACCACGACCGCATGGCCGATATCGAGCCTGCCGAGGGTGCGCGCGACGCTCACACCGAGCGCGATGTCCGCAGTTTCCTCGGGGACCGGGCGGTGGCGCCCGAGCGGGCCGGGTAGAAGCCCGCCCTCGCCCAGCAGCCTGTCCGGGGCCACCACCTCGAACCCCTCCTTCTCGAACGCGTCGATGATTGCCGCCATGAGCGCGTCGTCGCCGCTGTTGGCCTTGAGCGCGAAATCGGCCAGGAAGCGGGCCGCCCGCCAATCCGGCCGGAGCGCCCGCCAGGACGGCCGCTCCACCTTGCCGGCGAAGACCAGCTGCGCGCAGCCGGCCTCGCGCAGCAGCCGAACGATTTCGCCGGCCGCGCCGAGCCGCACGGTCCGGTGCGGCAACCCGACATAGTCGGCCGGGTCGGCATGCCCCTCGAACAGCAGGAGGAGGAAATCGCGGTCGTGGCCGCGACAGCGCTCGGCGATCCGCCGCGGCAGAGTGCCGCCACCGGCAAGGATACCGAGCTTGGGTGCGTCAGTATCGCCCATGGCGCACGCCCGGCTTGCATAGCGAACGGGCTGCGTGGTCGCGAACGAAATCAAGCAGAGGTTGCGCCGCCGGTTCGCCCTTGTAACGGGCGACGGTCCGTTCGACCCGCTCGGCGAAGGTTCCCGGACCTTCGAACAACGACCGGTAGACGGCGCGCAGCAGGAGGATCTCCTCGCGCTCGAAACCGCGGCGTTTGAGGCCGACCAGGTTCAGACCGGAAAGATGGACAGGGTTCCCGACAGCCATGCCGTACGGGATGATGTCCTCGACGACCGGCGACAGACCCCCGATCATGACATGGGCCCCGACACGAACATGCTGGTGAACGGCCGAGAGGCCGCCGATCACGACATGATCGCCGATCGTTACATGGCCGCCGAGCGTGGCCTGATTGGCCATGATGACCTTCGCACCGACATGGCAGTCGTGGGCGATATGAACCCCGGCCATGAAAAAACCGTCGTCGCCGATGGTGGTCCGGCCGCCGCCGGCGGCGGTGCCGCGATTCATCGTGACATGCTCGCGGATGCAACAGTTGCGTCCGATCACGAGTTCGGTGGGTTCGTTGGCATAACGCAAATGCTGCGGCGGGCCACCGATGACCGAGAAAGGATGGATGACGGTACCGGTCCCGATCCGCGTGCGACCTTCGACGACGACGTGGGCCACGAGCTCGACGCCCGAATCCAGCTCCACATCGGGTCCGACGACGCAATACGGCCCGATCTTGACCTCCGGCCCGAGCCGCGCCGACGGGGCGACGGCGGCCGTCGGATGGATGCAGGCCATCAATCGTCCCTGATCATCGCCGTGATCGTGGCCTCGGCGACGACATGCCCCTCGACCTTCGCTTCGCCGTAGAACTTCCAGACGTTACCCCGATTACGGTCCTTGCGGACATGAATGCGCATTTGGTCGCCGGGCGAAACCGGCCGCCGGAAGCGAGCGCCGTCGACCGACATGAAATAGACGAGCTTTCCTTCAGCTTCCTTGCCCAGCGTATGGGCCACCAGGACGGCTGCGGTCTGGGCCATCGCCTCGATAATGAGCACGCCCGGCATCACCGGCTGGCGAGGGAAATGGCCCTGAAAGAAAGCTTCGTTGATGGAGACGTTCTTGATGCCGACGGCGCTTTCGTCCGCCACCAGTTCCACGGCCTTGTCGATCAGGAGAAAGGGGTAACGGTGCGGGATCATTTCCATCACCCGCATCACGTCGATTGCGCTCAGCGTCGGGCTCTGAGCCACGCTCTCGCTCATCTCTCCTCACCCCTCGACGCCGCCGCTCAGGATCCCGCCCCGCATTCCCGTTCGCCCAGCCTTGCGCGCTCGGCCGGCAGGCGCGGGGGGGACCCGCAACGCCAGCCGGCACATCATAACGCGAACCGACTGCCGCCGGAACCGGCGTGGCGGCGACGTCGATCCTTACTGGCCGGTAGGCTTGGGAATGGTTACCGTCGGCAGCTTGGCATTGAGCATTTTGAGCGCCTCGTCCGTGATGTCGAAGTTATTGGCGCTCAAGGGCACCATTGCCTTGTTCAGCACCAGTGTCAGGCCGCGCTGCTTGGCGATGTCCGCCAACACGCCCGCCAGGGCCTGAGTCACCTGGCCCATGCCGGCATTGAAGGCCTGTTCGAGCTGCTGCTTGAGCTTCTCGGAGTTCTGGCGCAACTGGTCGATCTGCTTTCCGAGCTGGTCGCGCCTCTGCGCATAGGCATCGGCCGCCAGAGTGGCGCGCTCCTCGGCGAGCTTCTTGTCCGCCTCGCGCAGGGTGTTCTCCTGCTGCGCCAACTGGGCCTGGTAGGCGTCGCGCTGCTTGTCGATCTGGGCGCGCACGGCCTTGGCCGCCGTCGACTCCTTGAGCACCTGCTGGATGTCGATCACGGCGACGACCAGCGGAATCTGCTGGGTCGAAGGCTGGGCCGGCTGCGTGGTCTGGGCCGATGCCGGCGTCGCCAGCCATAACCCCAAAAGCGGAAGCGCCAGAATAGCCTTGGCTATCCGGCGGAGCGGATGCTGTTGCATGATTACCTAGAATCTCGTGCCAACGCTGAACCGGAAGTACTCTTCCTTGTCATAACTCTGCTTCTTGACCGGATAGGCCAAGTCGACCGCGATCGGGCCGAAGGGCGAGCGCCAAGTAATGCCCGAGCCCACGGAGACCCGCAAGACGTTCTCGTCGACGATGGTGCCGCTGCCCTGCGCGTCCGTGTTCCACAGGGAACCGAAATCCGAGAAGACCCGACCGCGGATTTGATACTCCTCGGGCAGGCCCAGCGGGAATGCCAACTGGACCGATCCGACATAGTAGTCGTCGCCACCCAGGAAGTCGTGGGTCGCAAGGTCGCGAGGGCCGAGACCGCCGATCTTGAAGCCGCGGAACGTGGAACCGCCCAAGGAGAAGCTGTCGATGATGCGGACGTCGTCGGCAATGCCCTGAATATGGCCGACCTGTCCCTCGAAGCTCGCGGTCACTTCGTCGGTTACCGGATAGTAGTAGCCGCCATAGAGCTCGGCCGAGACATAGCGGACATCGCCGCCGATGCCGGCCAGGTCGGTCGAAACCTGGGCGTAGTAGCCTTCGTGCGGGTCGAACCGATTGTCGCGGCGATCGTAGATCAGGTCCTGCCCGATCATCGATTTGTATGAGATGCCCTTCTGCTCCTTGATGGCGACGGAGGCGCCCGAATCGACATCGAACACGTTGTTGCGCGAGAACTGATAACGCCAACTCTGCCGCAGATATTCGGAGATGTCGTAGCCCGCCCGCAGCCCGCCACCGAGGCGGCTCTGATTGAACGAGCTCTCCGTGCGGTTCGTTTCCGTACGGAAGGCGTCGATGCCGGCAGCGAGCGGCATGTCCATGAAGTAGGGTTCGGTATAGCTCAGATTGACCTGCGAATTGCGCCCCGAGATGCTGAAGTCGAGGCGCAAATCCTGGCCGCGGCCCAGCAGATTGCGTTCGCGGACGTTGACTTGGCCCAACGGGCCGTCGCCCGTGGAATAGCCGATGCCGAAGGTCAGCTCGCCGGTCGACTGCTCCTCGACGTTGACATTGATGTCGATCTTGTCGGGTTGATCGGCCGGCTTGGCCGTAATGTCCACCTTGCTGAAGAAGCCGAGATTCTGGATGCGCTGACGGGTTCGTTGCAGCTTCGCGGCGTTGAAGGCATCGCCTTCGGCGATGCGGAACTCGCGCCGGATCACCTTGTCCAGCGTGCGCACATTGCCGGTGATGTCGATGCGATTGACGAAGACCCGCGGGCCTTCCTCGACCATGTAGGTGAGGTTGATGAGTTTCTTGTCGCGGTCGCGGTCGAGCTGCGCATCGATCTTGACGAAGGCGTAGCCGAGCGTACCGATCGCGGTCGTCATTTGGTCGATCGATTTGTCGACCTTCGAGGAATCGTACCAATCGCCTTCGTCGGTCTCGAGGTATTGACGCAGCGTCTCGGGATCGAGGTCCTTGAGCGTCGACTTGATGTCGACCTTGCCCAGCCGATAGCGATCGCCTTCGTCCACCGTGAAGGTGATGAAGAACGATTTCAGGTCCGGCGACAGCTCCGCCACGGCGGAGATCACCTGGAAGTCGGCGTAGCCTTCGGACGTGTAGAATTTTCTCAGCGCATCCTGGTCTGCGGCGAGACGGTCGGGATCATAGATGTCGCTGTTGGTGAGGAAGCGATAGAACGCCGTTTCCTTGGAGAGGATTTGATCGCGCAGCTCGCTGTCGCTGAAGGCCTTGTTGCCGACGAAATCGATGCGCTGGATCGTGGTGAGATCGCCCTCGTGGATCTCGAACACGAGATTGACGCGGTTCTGATCGAGCGCGATCACCTTCGGCTCGACCGTGGCCGCGTAGCGGCCGGAGCGGCGGTAGAGCTCGAGGATGCGCTTCGTATCGGCTTGAACGCGGGTTTGCGTGTAGACCGTGCGCGGGCGCAGCTGGACCTCGTTCTGGAGCTCCTTGTCGTCGATGTGATCGTTGCCCTCGAAGGCCAGCTCGTTGATGATCGGGTTTTCCTTGACCTTCACCACCAGCGTGTTGCCGTCTCGCTGGAACGTGACGTCGGCGAAGAGGCCGGTCGCGAACAGGCTCTTGAGCGCCTTGTCGATGCGCTCGGGCTCGAACGGATCGCCGGGCGAGATCTGCATATAGGAGCGGATGGTTTCCGCTTCGATGCGCTGATTGCCCTCGACGCGAATATCCGCGATCGGCTCGCCCGTGAAAAAGTTCTGCGCATGGGCCGCAGGGATGCCGGCCACGGCCAGTAAAAGCCCAAGCGCTAGCAGGACGACCTTGGACCAAACCTGCACGCGCGCCCCCTAAAACTCCGACCCGCCGGCACGACCCCCGTCAGCCGATCAGGGTCTTGAAGAAATCCAGAACCTTCAGCGACACGAGGTCATTCCAGGTCGCAAAGACGAATAGCGTCAATACCATAGCCAATCCGATCCGCAAACCCCATTCCTCGGCGCGCCGCGACAGCCGACGGCCGCGTGCCGCCTCGGCGGCGTAAAAGGCCAGATGACCGCCGTCGAGCATCGGCACCGGAAACAGGTTGATCAGGCCGAGATTGATCGACAGCACCGCGGTGAAGGTCACCCAGGCCGGGAATCCGAGCGTGGCGACGTCGCCCGACATCTTGGCGATTCGCAGCACGCCGCCCAATTCGTCGCTCGATCGGGTGCCGGCGATCATCTGGCCCACGGCTCTGAGGATGTTGGCGCTCACGTTGAAAGTTTCCGAAATCGCGGCTCCGGCGGCGCCCACCGGGCCGTACTGCACGGTCTGCGCGCTGCCGTCGCTCCTGATGCCCAGACGGCCGACGCGATGGACGTTGCCGAAATTGTCGGTCGTCTCCACGACTTGCGGCTGCGCCTTCAGCGTCAGGCGCTGCCCGTCGCGCTCGACGACGACGGTCAGAGGCTCGTCGAGGCCGAGCCCCACGATGGTGACGATCTGCTCGAAGCGGGTGATGGCCTGGCCGTTGAGCTCGACGATCCGGTCGCCGGGACGGATTCCCGCCGCCTCCGCCGCGCTGCCCGGCGCCACTTCGCCGACCACGTTGGCGGATATCTGCTGCCCGTAAGTCGCGAACAGCGCCGTGAAGACCAGGGCGGCGAAGACGTAGTTTGCCGCCGGACCTGCGGCGACGATGGCGGCGCGCTTGACGACCGGCTTGTGGAAGAACGAAACCTCGCGTTCGGCGGCCGTCATGGCACGGGAGTAATCCGCCTCGGCTTCCACCTCTTCGCGGTCGCCGAACATCTTGACGTAACCGCCGAGCGGCAGCGCCGACACCTTCCAACGCGTGCCGCGAGAATCGTTAAAGCCGAACAGCTCGGGCCCGAAGCCGATCGAAAACACTTCGACACGCACGCCGGCCCAGCGCGCGACGAGGTAGTGCCCCAGCTCGTGCACGAACACCACCACCGTGAGCACCGCGACGAAGCTTACGGGGTATTGCAGAACCGGCGGCAGGAAATCGAACATCGAGGCAACCTCATGAGATGGTGATCGGCAATGTCGGTCCGACAGCACTGCCGCCACCCCCGGCTCCGGCGGAGCGCAGCGACACTAGGCAAGGCGTCTCGCCCTGGCAAGGGCTTGGCAGGCACGGCTCAAGCCGAACTCGTTTTCTATCAGGTCGTTATTGGCCGGTCCTCAGTCTAGAGGGCTAGAGGGCTGTGCCCGACGATCAGCTCGAACCCCGCCACGGCCAAGCTCACGGCCACCAGCCCATCCACACGATCCAGCATGCCGCCGTGGCCCGGGATCAGGCCGGAGCTGTCCTTGACGCCGAAGTGGCGCTTTACCGCCGATTCGACCGCGTCGCCCGCTTGCTCCACGAGCGCCAGCGCGGCGCTCAGACCCGTCAGCAGCCAGGGATCGCTCTGGCCCTGCCAGTCTGCGGCGACATAGCCGACGATCGCGGCCGCCACGGCGCCGCCGATCAGCCCGGCCCAGGTCTTGTTGGGGCTCACCCGCGGGATCAGCTTGGGACCGCCGATCGACTTGCCTGCCACATAGGCGGCGCTATCGATCGCCCAGACCAGCACGAGCACCCACAAGACCGTGGCAAATCCGGCCTCGGGGTCTTGCAACAGCCACAACATGGCAAGGCAGGGCAATCCGACATAAGCCACGCCGGCGGCGAGCCAAAGGGCCCGGCGCGCCGTGCCGGCCGCGCCTCCGACTGCCGCGACCGCCGCGGCCCCGATCGCAAGCTCCCCGATCGCGGCAATAGGTCCGACGAGCCGCTCGACCGCCAGGGCGACCAGCACCGCCAGCATGGCGAGCCGGCCCGGCCAGCCGAACACGCCGCCGCCGGTAAGCCGGCTCCACTCCCAGCTCATGGCGGCCCCCCCGGCGGCGATCAGCAGGTCCCAATAGGGCGAGCCGAACCAGAGGGCGGCCAGCACGACCGGGATCAGGACCAGGGCGGCGACGAGACGTCGCTCCAGCGCACGCGGCCGCAGGATCGGGGAAGCGGCGCTCACGCGGTACGGCCGTAGCGCCGGTCGCGGCAGTGGAATTCCTGGATTGCGGCCGCCAGATCCTCCTTGCCGAAGTCGGGCCAGAGCTTGTCGACGAAGATCAACTCGGCATAGGCCGACTGCCAAAGGAGGAAGTTGCTGATGCGCTTCTCACCGCTGGTGCGGATGACGAGATCGGGATCCGGCATGTCGGCCGTGAAGAGATAGCGCTGCACCAAAGCCTCGTCGATCCGCTCCACCGCGATGCGCCCCGCCGCCGCATCGGCGGCGATGCGCCGGGCCGCCATGGCAATCTCCGCCCGGCCGCCATAGGACAGCGCCATGGTCAGCCGCATGCGGGAATTGGCTTTCGTCAGCGTTTCGGCCTCTTCGATCAAGCGGACGATCGGCGGGCTCAAGCGGTCGCGTTCGCCGATCACGCAAAGGCGGATGCCGTTGCGGTGCAGCTCGCCGATTTCGCGCTCGAGGTAATAGCGCAGGAGCTGCATGAGATCGCCCACCTCCGATGCCGGCCGGCTCCAGTTCTCCGAAGAGAAGCCGAACAGCGTCAGGTAGGAGACGCCGAGCTCGACCGCGCCCTGCACCGTCCGGCGCGCCGCTTCGGCGCCGCGCTGGTGGCCGACCGTGCGGGGCAGGCCGCGGGCCCGCGCCCAGCGGCCGTTGCCGTCCATGATGATGGCGACATGGACGGGCGACACGGGACCGGAGGATGCGGGCAGCGGGTCCATGCTCAGACCTGGAGGATCTCCTTTTCCTTGTGGGCCAGCGCCTCGTCCACCTTCTTGATGTGCTCGTCCGTCATCTTCTGCACTTCCTCGGAACGGTGGCGGTGCTCGTCCTGGGAGATCTTGCCCTCCTTCTCCATCTTCTTGAGGGCTTCCATGCCGTCGCGGCGCACGTTGCGCACCGCGACGCGCGCCTGCTCGGCGTATTTGTGCGCGATCTTGGTGAGCTCCTGGCGGCGCTCCTGGCTCAGCTCGGGGATGGGCACGCGCACGAGCTGGCCGTCGGTCACCGGGTTGAGGCCGAGGCCGGCCTCGCGGATGGCCTTGTCGACCGCCACCACGAGCCCGCGGTCCCATACCTGCACCGAGATGAGGCGGGGCTCCGGCACATTGATGTTGCCCACCTGGTTCAGCGGCATCTCGCTGCCATAGGCCTTGACCATCACCTTGTCGAGGAGATGGGCCGAGGCCCGGCCCGTCCTCAAGCCCGCGAACTCGCGGTGCAACGCCTCGAGCGCGCCGTCCATGCGGCGCCGCAAGTCCGTTACCATCACATCAGCCACGGCTATACCTCGTCCGTAATGATCGTGAATTTGCCTCGGCCCGCGAGGACGTCGGCGAGCGCTCCGTCCTTCTGCATCGAAAACACCAGAACCGGAATCTTGTTCTCGCGCGCCAGCGAGATCGCGGATGCGTCCATCACCTTGAGATCCTTCGACAGCACCTCGAGGTAGGAAAGCCTGTCGTAGCGCGTCGCCTTGGGATCGAGCTTGGGGTCGGCGCTGTAGACACCGTCCACCTTGGTGCCCTTGAGCAGGGCCTCGCAGCCCAGTTCGGAGGCGCGCAACGCCGCGGCCGTGTCGGTGGTGAAGAAGGGGTTGCCGGTGCCGGCCGCACAGATGACGACGCGGCCCTTCTCGAGATGGCGATGGGCGCGCCGCCGGATATAGGGCTCGCACACGGTCGACATCGGGATGGCGGACAGCACGCGCGTCTGCACGCCGAGATTCTCGAGAGCGTTCTGCATGGCGAGCGCATTGATGACGGTAGCCAGCATGCCCATGTAGTCGGCGCTCGCGCGTTGCATGCCCTGGGCCGCGCCGGCCACGCCGCGGAAGATGTTGCCGCCGCCGATCACGAGGCAGATCTCGAAGCCGAGCTTGGCGGCAGCCGCGACTTCCCGCGCCAGCCGCTCGACCGTCGCCGGATCGAGCCCGAATTCGCGCGGTCCCATGAGCGCCTCGCCGGAGAGTTTCAGCAGCACGCGCCGGTATCTGTCCGGTGCCGCGCCCGGCCTGGTCTTTTCGGCAAGCTGCTCCGGCATCGCTCCCTACCCCTTCCCGCCCGGACCTCGCTCGACACCCCCGGGGAGGGGGACGGCGCCCCGGCGCGCGGGATCATACACCAAGCGCCGCGCCGGGGCAGGCTCGGGGCGCGCCCTGCCCGCCCTTTGCCCCGGGCGCCTGGGCCCGGGCGTCAGTTTCCGAGCTGGGCCGCGACCTCGGCCCTGAAGTCCTTCTGCTCGCGCTCGATGCCCTCGCCCAGCGCCATGCGGACGAAGCCCGCGAGCTTGACCGGCGCACCGACGGCCTTGGCGGCCTGCTCCACCACCTGCTTCACCCGGCTCTCGCCGTCGACGACGTAGATCTGCTCGAGCAGGACCACATCCTCGTAATATTTGCGCAGGCGGCCTTCGACCATCTTCGCGATGATCTCCTCGGGCTTGCCCGAGGCGCGTGCCTGATCGGCCAGGATCGCCCGCTCGCGCTCGAGCGCCCTCGGATCGACGTCGGCGACGGTGAGCGCCTGCGGATTGGCCGCGGCGACATGCATGGCCAGCTGCTTGCCCAGCGCCATCAGCTTCTCCTTGTCGCCGGTCGATTCCAGCGCGACCAGCACGCCGATCTTGCCCAAGCCCGGAACCGTGGCGTTGTGCACATAGCTCGCCACCACGCCCTGCCCGACTGCGAGGCCGGCGACCCGGCGCAGATTCATGTTCTCGCCGATGGTGGCGATCAATTGCGTCAATTTCTCGGCAACCGACTTGCCCTCGCCGGGATAGGGCCGCTGGGCCAGCTCGGCGAGGTCGGCGCCATCGGCCAGCGCAATCTCGGTCACCTTGCGCACGAAGGCCTGGAACTGGTCGTTGCGGGCGACGAAGTCGGTCTCGGCGTTGACCTCCACCACGACGCCGCGCGCACCCTCGGCCAGCACGCCCACCAGGCCCTCGGCCGCGACGCGGCCGGCCTTCTTGGCGGCGGCGGCTAGGCCCTTCTTGCGCAGCCAGTCGACGGCCGCTTCGAGGTCGCCGGCCGTCTCGCCCAGGGCCTTCTTGCAATCCATCATGCCGGCGCCGGTTTTCTCGCGCAGCTCCTTCACCAGCGCTGCAGACACTTCGGCCATGGCTTTTCCTCTTCGAATCGAACGGTTGGTGCGAAAGATCGGCCGGGGACCGCCGCCCGAGAACGGCGCGGGCCCCCGGCCCTCGGGAAATCAGGCGGAAGCCTGCGCCTCGCCTGCCGCCGGGGCTTCGCCTTCGCCCGCCGGCAGGGCCTCGACCGGCGCTTCCTCGGCTTCGCCGACATCGGCGCCCGTCGCGATCGCCTCGGCCTGCAGCCCGTCGAGCACCGCGTCGGAAACGAGATCGCAATAGAGCGAGATGGCCCGCGTGGCGTCGTCGTTGCCCGGAACCGGGTAGGTGATGTTGGACGGATCCGAATTGCTGTCCACCACGGCTGCCACCGGGATGCCGAGCTTCCTGGCCTCGGCCACGGCGATCGCCTCCTTGTTGGTGTCGATGATGAACAGGATGTCCGGGCGTCCGCCCATCTCCTTGATGCCGCCGAGCGCGCGCTCGAGCTTGTCGCGCTCGCGCGTCAGCTGCAGCAGCTCCTTCTTGGTGAAGCCCTGACCGCCCGCGGCCAGCTTTTCCTCGAGGTCGCGCAGCCGCTTGATCGAGTTGGAGATGGTCTTCCAGTTCGACAGCATGCCGCCGAGCCAGCGATGGTTCACGTAGTACTGGCCGCAACGCTTGGCCGCCTCGGCGATCTTGTCCGAGGCCGGGCGCTTGGTGCCGACGAACAGCACGCGGCCGCCGCCGGCGACCACGTCGCGGACCGCCTGGAGCGCCTGGTGCAGCATCGGCACCGTCTGCTCGAGATCGAGGATGTGGACACCGTTGCGCACGCCGAAGATGTAGGGCGCCATCTTCGGGTTCCAGCGCCGGGTGTGATGGCCGAAATGGACGCCAGACTCCAGGAGCTGGCGCATGGTGAAGGTTGGCATTGCCATGCGAAGGAATCCTTTTCCGGTTGAGCCTCCGCGGGAGGGGGGAAACCCGGGTCACGGAAACCGGCACGAGGCCATCCGATCCTGGGCACCGGAGCGACCGGCGGGATGTCTCCCCGCACGAAGCCGCGCTCCCGCGTGTGGATTTGCGCGCGGACTTTTACCGAGGCCCGGCGGCCAAAGCAAGGCTCACGGAAGCCTTTTCACCGCGCCGGGGCCCAATGCTAGCAAAGAGTATCAGAAATGTTTACTAACATATTGATAAACATATATTTTTGCGATTTCAACGAGAACACCATCAGGCGGCCCCTTGCATCGCTCAAATCTCCTGGACGTCGACGATGCCGGGAATGGCCTTGATCGCGGCTCGGACCTGGGCCGACAAGGCAAAGCCGTCCTTGAGCGACATCTCGACCTCGTGGGCCGGATCGAGCTCCAGCACGAGCGCGACGCGGCTGCGGCCCCGACCCTGGCGGGCGAGGATGCTCTTCAGGCTCTCGACCGGCTTGGGATCGTTGAGGAAGACCCTGAGCCCAACGGCGGCGTTGGCCGCTGCCTGATCCAGCGAAACGATCGTCTGCGCCGTCAGGCGGAAGCTCTCCTCCTCGAGCCTGACATCGGCCGTGACCAGCACGGCCTTGCCCGGCTCCATGAGCTCGCGGGCGGCCGCCAGCGCCTCCGAGAATACCGTCACCTCGTACATGCCGCTCGAATCGGTGAGCTGCAGGAAAGCGAAGCGGTTGCCCTTGGCGGAGGTGCGCTCTTGCTTGCCGACCACGATGCCGGCGAGCTTGGCGCGGTTGGTCGGGCGGCCCTGCAGCCAGATCGAGAGATCGCCGTAACGCACGGCATCGAGCCGCTTGAGCGTGGTCTCGTAGGCGTCGAGCGGATGCGCCGAAAGATAGAAGCCGATCGCCTCGAACTCGTGCTGCAGCTTCTCGATGGCGGGCCAGTCCGCCACCTCGGGAAGCTGAAGGCGTGCCGGCTCGGCGAGGCCGTTCGCGAACAGGCTCACTTGCGCGCTGGTGCGCTCCTCGGCCGCGAGCGTGGCGTGGCGCAAGATCTGCTCGATGCCGTCGAACACCCGCCGCCGGTTGGGCATCAGCCGGTCGAAGGCGCCGGCGGCGGCGAGGCTCTCGAGCTGGCGCTTGTTCAAGTGCCTGTGGTCGATGCGCCGCGCGAAGTCGGCCAGGTCCTTGAACGGTCCGTTGGCCTCGCGCTCGGCTACCACGGCGTCGATGGCGCCGGCGCCGACATTGCGGATCGCCGCCAGCGCATAGCGGATGGCGAGCGCCCCCTTCTCGTCGCGCTCGACCGTGAAGCCGGCGCGCGAGCGGTTGATGTCGGGCGGCAGCAGCGCGATGCCGAGGCGCTCCAGCTCCTGGCGGAACACGTTGAGCTTGTCCGTGTTCCCCATGTCGTAGGTCATCGAGGCGGCGAGGAACTCGACCGGGTGGTTGGCCTTGAGCCAGGCGGTCTGGTAGGCGACCAGCGCGTAAGCCGCGGCATGGCTCTTGTTGAAGCCGTAGCCGGCGAACTTCTCCACCTGCTCGAAGATCTGCGTCGCCTTCGCCTCGGATACGCCGCGCTTCTTGGCGCCCTCGACGAAATCTTTGCGCTGGGCGTCCATCTCGGCCTTGATCTTCTTGCCCATGGCGCGGCGCAGGAGATCGGCGCCGCCCAGGCTGTAGCCCGAGAGCTCCTGCGCGATCTGCATCACCTGCTCCTGGTAGATCATGATGCCGAAGGTCTCCTTCAGGATCCCCTCCAGCGACGGATGCAGGTAGTCTGGCTCCTCCTCGCCATGCTTGCAGGCGATGTAGCGCGGGATGTTGTCCATCGGGCCGGGTCGATAGAGCGCCACCACGGCGATGATGTCCTCGAACCGGTCGGGCTTGAGCTTGCGCAGCACGTCGCGCATGCCCGAACTTTCGAGCTGGAACACGCCGGTCGTCTCGCCCCGCCCCATCTGCTCGTAGGTCCCGGGATCGTCGAGCGGCAGATTGGCGAGATCGATCTCGACGCCGCGCTCGGCCAGGAGATCGCGCGCGCGGGCGAGCACGGTGAGCGTCTTGAGGCCGAGGAAATCGAACTTCACCAGCCCCGCCAGCTCGACATATTTCATGTTGAACTGTGTCACCGGCATGTCGGAGCGCGGGTCGCGGTAGAGCGGCACCAGCTCGACCAGGGGGCGGTCGCCGATCACGACGCCCGCGGCGTGCGTCGAGGCGTGGCTGTAGAGCCCTTCGAGCTTGATGCCGATGTCGATGAGCCGCCCGACCTGCGGGTCGTCCTCGCGCATCTGCTGCAGCTGCGGCTCGCCCTCGACCGCCTGCTCGATGGTGACGGGCTTGGCCGGGTTGTTCGGCACCATCTTGCAGATGCGATCGACCTGGCCGTAGGGCATCTGCAGGGCGCGGCCGACCGAGCGCAAGGCGGCGCGCGCCTGCAGCTTGCCGAAGGTGATGATCTGGGCGACGCGGTCGCGGCCGTATTTCTGCTGGACGTAGCGGATCACCTCGTCGCGCCGGTCCTGGCAGAAATCGACGTCGAAGTCGGGCATCGAGACGCGCTCGGGATTGAGGAAGCGCTCGAACAGCAGGCCCCAGCGCAAGGGGTCGAGATCGGTGATGGTCAAGGCCCAGGCCACGACCGAGCCCGCACCCGAGCCGCGGCCCGGCCCCACCGGAATGCCCTGGCGCTTGGCCCACTGGATGAAGTCGGCGACGATCAGGAAGTAGCCGGCGAAGCCCATGCGGCTGATGACGTCGAGCTCGAACTCGAGCCGCTGCCTATAGGGCTTCACGCGCTCGGCGCGCTGCTCGAGCGTCTCGCTCGGGATGTGCGCGGCCGCCGCTTCCATCCGCGCCTCGAGCCCCGCCTCGGCCTGGCGCTTGAGCTCCTCCTCCGCGCTCTCGCCGTTGGGGCCGGCGAAGGGCGGCAGGATCGGCTTGCGCGGCTTGGGCATGAAGGCGCAGCGCTGCGCGATCACGAGGGTGTTGTCCGCGGCCTCCGGCAGGTCGGCGAAGAGGGCCCGCATCTCCTGGGCGCTCTTGAAGCGGTGCTCGGGCGTCTCGCGCCGGCGCTGCGCCTCGCCCACATAGCTGCCGCCGGCGATGCAGAGCAGCGTGTCGTGCGCCTCGTACATGGCGGTGTCGGCAAAGAACACGTCGTTGGTCGCGACCAGCGGCAGGTTGCGCGCATAGGCGAGCTCTACCAGCGGCGCCTCGATGCGGCGCTCCACGGGAAGCCCATGGCGCTGCAGCTCGACATAGAGCCGGCCGGGGAATAGCGGCTCGAGCGCCGCGATCGCCTCCTCCGCGGCCGCCAGCTGGCCCTCGGCGATCAGCCGGCCGGCGGCGCCGTTGGGCCCGCCCGTGAGCGCGATCAGCCCGTCGGTCGCCCCTTGCAGGCCGGCCAAGGAGAGCTGCGGATCCTCGCCGGGCTCGCCCTCGAGGAAGGAGCGGCTCACGAGCCGCATCAGGTTGGTGTAGCCGGCCTCGCTTTGGACCAGCAGCACGAGCTTGTCGGGCGCCTGCCGATGGCCCGGCCGGGCGGGGCTTCCCTCGCCGCTCTCGCGGCGGATGTTGAGCTGACAGCCGACGATCGGCTGCACGCCGGCCTCCTTGGCTGCGAGCGCGAACTCGAGCGCGCCGAACAGGTTGCCGCTGTCGGTGATGGCGACCGCCGGCATGGCGTGCTTCTTGCACAGCTCGACGAGCTGCTTGGTCTTGAGCGCGCCCTCCGACAGCGAATAGGCCGAATGCACGCGCAGATGGACGAAATCCGCATAGGTCATGGCGCGGAGGATGGCATGGCTCGGGCGCCTTGGCCAAGGCGGCGCAACGAGAACATCCGATTCGCGCGCCGTCTCTTGCGTCGCGCCGCCCGCTCCGTAAGCTGGGAGCTCCCGGTTGCGTCAAGCCTCTGGCGACTCGCAGGGCGCTCGGAACGTGCAAAACCACCGGCAGCAGGAACTCGCGATCCGCTCCGGCCGGCCACCCTCGCAGCCGGGCGCCTGGCCGGCGCATGACGCGGCGCTCTATGCGCGGTTTTCGGGCGAGGCGGCGTTTGCCGAGGAGAGCTATCTCTTCGCTTTCCGCTACCTCCTGACCGGCTTCCTCGAATGGCGCAGCGCCGATGGCGCGCGCGCCTTCTATCCCGGTGTCGGCAGCTGCCACGGCCGGGACGCGGATGCGATCGAGGGCTTTGCACGATTTGCGCCGGCCGCGGCCGCCTGGCTCGGGAGCGGGCGCGCGCCCGAGGTGCAGACGCTGGACGGCGCGGCGGTCGACCTCGTCCGGCTCTTGCGCGAAGGCATGGTCGCCGGCAGCGATCCCGGCGTGCCCGGCTATTGGGGCGACTGCCGGCCCAAGGACCAGCGCGTCTGCGAGGCCGCCGATATCGCGCTCGCCCTTTGGCTATCGCGCGATCATGTCTGGCCGTCGCTCGACGGGGCATCGCGCGGTCGGCTGGTCTCCTGGCTTTCCCACGCGGCCGAACAGCCCGTCTATGACAACAACTGGCATCTCTTTCCGCTTCTGATCCTGGAGGTGCTGAACGCGCTGGCGCCCGATTCCCGGCGCGACGACGGCCGCTGGCACTACGAACGTATCAAGACGATGCATCGCGGCCGGGGCTGGTTCGCCGACGGCAAGGACTGGCGCATCGACTACTACAACGCCTGGGGCATCCACTACGCGCTCTACTGGCTGGGCGAGATCGCGCCGGTCCCGTTTCGCGATCGACCGGATCGAGCGCTGCGGGCGTTCGTCCGGACCTACCGGTATCTGATGTCTCCCTGCGGCCTGCCGATGATCGGACGCAGCATCCCCTATCGTCTGGCAGCGCCGGCTCCCCTGATCGCGGCCCAGCGTCGCCATCCCGACGTGATCTCGCCCGGGCTGGCACGGCGCGTGCTGGCCGCGGTCTGGGGACATTTCGTGCCGCGCGGCGCCATCCGCGCCGGCCTCGTGACCCAAGGCTACGAGGGCTCCGAGCCCGCCATCCTCGACCGCTATTCCGGCCCCGCAAGCCCGCTCTGGGGTCTGCGGTCGCTGGTCTTGGCGCTGCTGGAACCCTCGGGCTCGCCTTTCTGGAATGCGCCGCCGGAGCCCTTGCCGGTCGAATGCGGCGACTACCGGATCGAGATTCCGCCTGTCGGTTGGACGATCGAGGGCCGGCGCGACGGCGGCGAAATCGTCATCCGGCGCACGGGCAGGGTCGAAGCGGCCCCCTTCCTGGCGTTGTCGGCGAAGCGGCTGCTGCAAGGTCTCGATGGACCCGAGCCCAATCGCCCGGAGAACCTGCGGGCGCGCTACTTCCGGCGCGAATACAGCTCGGCGCGGCCCTTCTGGCGCGACAATCGTTAGAGCCTGGCGAGGTCGAGCCGGCCTTCGTGGATCGTGATGATCCGATCCATGCGCCGCGCGAGGTCCATGTTGTGGGTGGCGATGAGGGTGGCGAGCCCCAGCTCGTGCACCAGCCTCGCCAGCAGACCGAACACCTCCTCGGCGGTGTGCGGGTCGAGGTTGCCGGTGGGCTCGTCGGCCAGCAGCAGCCGCGGCCGGTTGGCGAGCGCGCGGGCGATGGCGACGCGCTGCTGCTCCCCGCCCGAGAGCTCCGCGGGCCGATGCCGCTCGCGCTGGGACAGGCCGACCTGGGCCAGAAGCTCCCGCGCCCGCGCTTGCGCCGCGCGCCGGCCGGTGCCCGCGATCATTTGCGGGATGACGAGGTTCTCGAGCGCCGAGAATTCCGGCAGCAGGTGGTGATACTGGTAAACGAAGCCGATGGTCGAGCGCCGGAGCGCCGTGCGCTCGCCGTCCCCCAACGTCTCGACGCGGCGACCGGCGATCTCGATTGCGCCCGCTTCCGCCGGCTCGAGCAGCCCGCAGATATGCAGCAGCGTCGACTTGCCGGAGCCCGACGGGCCGATCAGCGCCACCATCTCGCCGGAGGCCACGGTCAGGCTGGCGTCGAGGATCACCTCGATGCGCGTGGCGCCCTGGCCGAAGCCCCGCTTCACCGCCTCGAGATGGAGCATCGGCTGGCCGTTGCGAGGCGTCTCATTCATAGCGCAGCGCCTCGACCGGATCGAGCCGTGCCGCCCGCCAGGACGGGTAGAGCGTCGCCAGCAGCGAAAGGCTCAGCGCCATGGCCACCACGGCAATGACCTCGTTCCAGTCGACCACCGCCGGGAGCTTCGAGAGGAAGTAGACCTCGGGCGAGAACAGCTGCGTGCCGGTCAGAGCCTGCAGCCATTGCCGGATCGTCTCGATGTTATCGCAGAAGGCGAGCCCGAGCGCGAACCCGAAGGCGGTGCCGACGACGCCGATGCTGGCGCCCGTCATCAGGAAGATGCGCATGATCATGCCGCGCGTAGCACCCATGGTGCGCAGGATGGCGATGGCGCGCCCCTTGTCCTTCACCAGCATGATCTGGCCCGAGATGATGTTGAAGGCGGCCACCAGGATGATGAGCGTGAGGATCACGAACATCACGTTGCGCTCGACCTGGACCGCGGTGAAGAAGCTCGAATTGGCGCCCTGCCAGTCGAACAGGCGGAAGTCGGGCCCGAGCTTCTGATAGAGCTCGCGCATCGGCGTGGCGATGCGGTCGGGGTCCTTGACCATCACCTCGAGCGCGTTGACCGCCTGCGGCAGCCGGAAATAGAGCTGTGCCGCCTCGAGCGGCACGAAGGCGAAGCTGTTGTCGTACTCGTACATGCCGACCTCGAAGATCGCCACGACGGTGTAGGTCTTCATGCGCGGGATGGCGCCGATGAGGGTGGTCTGGCCCTGCGGCGTGACCAGCGTGACCTCGCCGCCGATACCCACCCCCATGCGCCGCGCCAGGCGCGATCCGAGCGCGATCACGTCCGTGCCCTGGAAGCCGTCGAGCGAGCCCGCCACGAGGTGGTCGGCGATGACGCGATGCTTCTCCAGATCCTCGCGCGTCATGCCGCGCACGAGCGCGCCGGCGGCCTGGGCGCCCGCCGTCATCATCACCTGCCCTTCGATCATCGGCGTCACGCTCACGATGTCGGGCAGGTTGCGCAAGCTCGCCGCCACGGTGCCGTAGTCGAGCAGCGGCCCCTCCGTCGCCGTGATGGTGATGTGGCCGTTCAGGCCCAGGATGCGCGACAGCAGCTCCTGTCGGAACCCGTTCATCACCGACATGACGATGATGAGCGTGGCCACGCCGAGCCCGATGCCGAGCAGCGAGAAGCCGGCGATCACCGAAATGAAGCCCTCGCGGCGGCGGGCGCGCAGATAGCGCATCGCCACCATGCGCTCGAAGGCGGAGAACATGCGGGGCCGAGCTCCCTTAGTACCGATTGGTGAAATTCGGCGAACCACCCCCACCCGGCGCTGCGCGCCGACCTCCCCCGTCGAGGGGGAGGTATGAAGAAGGGCCGCCGCAACCTTCCGCCTCCCCCCGGCGGGCTCCG
>JBMONF010000047.1:0-48622 GCA_049323455.1 Pseudomonadota bacterium
CCCCACTCAAAGCCTTCATCGATGGAATCAGAAAGGAGGAGAACCCGCAGCCAAAGCCGACCAAGAAAGCCGCCTGAGCCTCGCCCGCCGAGGCGGCACTGTCAGCCAATTACCATCTCTGTACATACAGCTACGTAGTCGCAATTCGTGTCATGAGGAACAGGAGTTGTCGAGAGGCCAGTACTCAAATGGCGCACTGAAGCGCACCGGCCTGCTGCGGCCACTTTCCCTCTTCCGCCGAGCGCCTCGGCTGTGTAGTCCGCTCGAATTAAATCCACTTTCTGGAAGCTTGTTGCGATATAAGAGCGCCTCTATGAGTTGTTTTCTAATTTACGATTGTAGGTTAAGTTTTCTCAATATTGGGACGGTACATTCTGCTTATGTCGCGTGAACTGAAAGGTTGGTCTCGACCAAGGCCATTGCGCGTTGCCTTCTTGGTGCAAGATGGCGAACATGCAGACCTTGCGCTGGATGGTATTTTCGCAGACTGCTACAGTCGTTGGGGTGGGCGCTTCAGCCTCATCGTACCCTGCCTCAATGGACGGATTACCTCAAGCTATTGGGCGTGGCTCGAAGCCTATGATCCCGACATCGTCTATTCGTATGTGCCGTTAAACAAGGTCGATATTCTGGAAGTACATGAGCGGCTTTCACCAGCTCAATATACCTTCCATGAATTAGATCGCGAATCGAAGGTCGATGCCTTCGGGTTCAAACCGTCCTACGGATTCACACCACTTTCTTCGCTATCTACGATTTTTAGGCTAGCTCGCTACAAGCCGACAAGCGACCAACCTGCGCCAGTCAAAATCATCGACAGCTGGTATACGGAACGATCAACACGATTCCTGACCGATAACTTTGGCACCTATTTTCAGAGCTGGGGCACTAGCGCCTACCCGCCTGACGCCACTTCTGCTGCAACGCTGCTTACCATTGTTGCGCCCGAAAGGCAGGCTGATCGCCGATTTGGCGTGCCGCACGATCTTGATGCGATTCCAAGCGAGATGGCCGCTCTTGCAGAATTTGCTGAGCGTCGTGCGACAAGCTTGTCACTCGTATCGGCGATGTTTGCGCCGAAGCTGGAGATTTCGGGCAGTCTCTGGAGCGAGACATTCAACCTTGTCGTCGGCGATAGCTTCACCGACCGCATTCTGTTCTGGAATGCGCGCCTACTAATTCCGGCGTGGCTTGATGCAGACCTTTGTTGCCTGCGCGTGGAATTCGAGCAACTCGCGAATCCGAGCTTTGTGGCAGCGCTTGGTAATCTCTTGAAACGCAATCGCGTGAACAATGGCGTCGGTGGTCAACCGCAGCTCATGGTTCGTTCGACTTCGCTTAGTGCGGATCAGCTCGTGGAAGCGCACGAGATTATCATGTCGACGAAGCCGTGGGGTATGGCCTGGAAGGAAACGGTAAATGGTATCGACGGCGTCACTCCTTCCGTCCGGGCACTGCAGAATGCAAGGGAGGGCAATCGTTTCGGTGGTGAACTCTTTTCGCGACCTGAGTGGACTCACTTCGTTTGGCAACCTCCAATAGCTCGGCCATCGGCCGTCATGCCCGATCATCTTTCAGATGCTCCCGTGCGACAGTCGTTTGCTCAAGGTCACTGGTGTACGGATTTTGTCTTTGAGTATGATGGTCCGGGCTCGCTCTTCGCGGAGGTGAATCGATGGATGCTGCCGCGCCGATGGCGCATGGCTAGCGCCTTCAAGATGTCATTTGGCGGCAGGCCGCAGCACGCTCTCCCACCTCCTGTGAGACGAAGTCGCGATGGAAACTTGGCGGTCTTCGTCAGTGCTGATCACCCGGTCGAAACGATCAGAGTGCCTACACCACGTGAGGCGATGGAATATGCCCTGACGGCCGATGGAGCATGGGTCAAACCAGACGCGGAACATGGGCAGCTTTACCCGCCCACCAAAGCTCTATGGGTCGAGCCTTCGAATGAGGCTCGCTACCTTACAGGTGTTCTGGGCATGACCGGGGGCCTTCGGCGAGCCGAGCAGTTCCTTTTGCATCCATTTCTTCAGGAGAATTTTGCCAAGCTGGGCGGGACGCCAAATCTTCCGGCGGACAAGCTAGGTCCAACGGTTGATCGTGTGCGGAAAAGAGCGCAGCGGGAAACTGCCTTTGACTTGAGAAGTGAACGCGAGAGGCAAGCGCTTGCCGGTTTGATTCTTAAAGCAGCACGGACGATTAAGAATCCGAAGAATGTGTTGAGCTATGACGAGCTCAAGAGAGGGTGGCAGACCTATCGTGCTGCATACTGGGTGGCGCACCCACGACAAGGAAACCCCGGCCCTGACGTCGATTGGGACAAGTCCGAAGAGGTATCTCTTGATAATTGTCTTGTGGAGCTGCGCCGTCGGCAAATGATCTTTCAAGGACATCAATGGACCTGCCAAAAGTGCCACCACAGGAATTGGGTGGATTTCGCTGCGCTCGCACCGCAGCTTCCTTGTGAAGTCTGCAAAGAGCCCACACAGGCTCCTATCGATATCCGCTGGTTGTTCCGCCCAAACGAATTTTTGATCGAGAGTTTACGGGATCACAGCGCCCTTTCACTTATTTGGGCGCTGTCTGCGTTGCGCAAGCGGTCTCGACGTTCGTTCATTTTTGTCGAGCCAATGTGGTTCGGATTTACTCGTGGGTCAGCTTCACCCGATGCGGAGGCTGACCTGTTTGCCCTGCTCGATGGCCAAGCGATGCTGTGCGAGGTCAAATCGTCATGGCATAGCCTTCGGCCTGCCCATCTCGCGGAGTTTGCTGCGCTTGCTAGCCGACTTAGGCCGGACATCGCTCTACTTGCGGTGATGGAAGCAGGGCCCGGGCCATTAGCCGATATAGCGGCAGCACGCGCGAGGCTTGCCGCAGAACAGATTGAATTCGAGATTCTTACGCTGGACCAGCATATGCCAGATGATCATCCGTATCTTCACTATGATGGCGAGGAATGAGCCAATACGGCTTCCGGTAACGACGCGTCGTCCACGTTGTGAGCGAACCTTGGGGGCAGGGTTCTAGTGGATGAAATCTGACATTTGAATCCCGTAGGGGATTCCCGCCGGACTCAGGGTATGCGAGTCTGGCTGATGCGTCCCGGTATTTCCATCACCCTGACCCCGAGCGACCGCTGCCGTCTGGAGGCGCTCGTCGGGGACCGCAACGCCGCTCAGAAGCATGCTTGGCGGGCAGAGATCGTGCTGCTGAGCGCTGACGGGGCCGGCACGAACGAGATCATGCGGCGCACCGGAAAGTCGAAGACCTGCGTGTGGCGCTGGCAGGAACGCTTCGCCGAGGAAGGCTTCGAGGGCCTGTTGCGCGACAAGACGCGACCCTCGCGGATTCCGCCGCTCGGGGCCGAAGTGGCAGAGCGGGTCGTCGCCCTGACGCTGACCGATCCGCCCGCCGAGACGACCCACTGGACCGCGGCCATGATGGCAAAGGCGGTCGGCATCTCGGTCAGCTCGGTGCAGCGCATCTGGCGCGCCCACGGTCTCTAGCCGCACCGGGTGCGGCAGTTCAAGCTGTCCACCGACCCGCAGTTCGTCGCCAAGCTCAAGGACGTGGTCGGGCTCTACGTCGACCCGCCAGCCCACGCCATCGTGCTCTCGCTCGACGAGAAGAGCCAGATCCAGGCCCTCGATCGAACCCAGCCCGGCCTGCCGCTGAAGAAGGGTCGCGCCGGCACCATGACGCACGACTACAAGCGCCATGGCACCACGACTTTGTTCGCCGCCCTGAACGTCCTCGACGGCACCATCATCGGCCGCAACATGCAGCGCCACCGCCATCAAGAGTTCATCCGATTCCTCAACGCCATCGAGGCGGAGGTCCCGCCGGGCAAGCTCGTTCACGTGATCCTCGACAACTATGCCGCCCACAAGCATCCCAAGGTGCGCCGCTGGCTCGACCGGCACGAACGCTTCACCTTCCACTTCGTGCCCACATCCTGCTCCTGGCTCAACGCCGTCGAGGGCTTCTTCGCCAAGCTGTCCAAGCGAAGGCTCAAGCGCGGCGTCTTCCGATCCGTCCCCGAACTCCAGGCCGCCATCAACCGCTTCATCACCGAATCCAATCACGATCCCAGGCTCTTCACCTGGACCGCCGATCCTGACAAAATCATCGCCGCCGTCAGACGTGGGCACCAAGTGTTAGATTCGATCCACTAGCAAATGGCGGATTCGCGTAATCCACGGTCTACCCCGATAGCCATCGCGCCATCTGACCGCTAAATTCCGCCACCTCTTACATGTGCCACCTCCGTCCTCGCCCTCACCGACAGCCAGCGCCGCAAGAGCCTCGCGGCCGTGATCGCGTCGACGTTCGGCGCCAGCATCGCCATGGGTTCGCTGCCGCCGCTGCTCTCGCTCCAGCGCGGACCCCGCGGCCCCGACGCGGCGCTGATCCGCCTCGATGCCGCCATGCTCTCCGCGGGCCCACGCATAGGCATCGCCGGAGGGCAATAGGCGGCTGCCAGGCGTCGGGCCAGTCTTCGTAGGATCGTCCCCGATCCCGGCCCTGCGCGACACCGCGCGCCTTCTCCTGCACGCCCGCGACGCCTACGATCCGCTCCTGGCGCTCGATCTCGCCGGACGGCCCACGCTGTCGATGAAGCTCTCGAACACGCGCGATCGCTCGACCGCGTCCTCGCCCGCCTTGACCAGGAGATCGACATCCTCGTCGGACAGGCTCAGCCCGGTCGGGATCGCCTCGAGGCGCTTGCGCGTCTTCTCGTCCGCGATGTCGGAGAGCGCGACGTGGTCGAAGAAGGCCTGGACGTCGTCGCAAGCATGGCCGTCGATCCGCGGGGCCACCGCGCAGCGCAATTGCTTGAGCCTGCCGGCGAAATCGAGGACCGTCTGGCGCGCGAGCAGCATGGTCTCGAAGTTGTAGCGGTCGATCTGGGTCCCGGACACGGCGCTCAATATCTGGGCGATGCCCGTGACGACGCGCTGCTGCGCCCAGCTCGTATCCGCGGCCGCCTCGCCGTCGACGCTGAGAAGCAGAACGCGGCGCGTCTTCAGCCAGACGCTCTGCTTCATGAAGCTGTCGGATTGATGGAAGATCATCATGGCGTTGAGCAGTCCGCGCAGGGCGAGATTGTCGGAAATCCCGCCGTCGAGCAGATGCACATAGCGCACCTGCTTCGGATCGAGATAACGCTCGTAGGCGCGCAGCACGTAGCTCGTGCGCGTCTCCCCGCCGTCCCGCTCCGGCCCCAGCGCGGGCAGCCAGGCCGGGCGTCCTTCCGGGCAATCGTCGCGGTGGTTCTCGAGCGTGATGGGCGTGAACAGGACCGGAAAGCCGTTGGAGGCGGCGACGGCGCGCGCCAGCGGGAAGGATCGGAGGTCCGAGCAGATGAGCTCGAACTCGCGCTGCGTGAAGGAGAAGAGGGAGCCGAGCCCGACATCCGTCGCGCCGACGACCACGAGCGGCCTGCCCTTATCGACCAGGTCGGCGTAAGTGGCGCCGTGGAACATGAGGCGGTCATAGACGCGCATCATGGTGTCGTTCGTGCCCCAGAGCGGGTTGACCATCCACTCCCAGTGCCAGGGCAGGAGATAGAGGCCGTAGATATAGGCCTCGATGTCCTTGCGAAGAAAATCCGTCTCGAAGCCGCCGAAGGTGCGGTCGCGATGGAGCGCGTAATAGGCGGCCGGAAAGCTGCCGCCGGAGACCGATGAAATGACGTCGACCGCGCTCAGCACGCTGCGCGCGTCGCCCATGTCGGCGACGGTCGCCTTTCGAAGCGCCTTGAGCGCGCCATAGGCGAAGGCCGAGGATCGCTTTCCCCCGCCGGAGAAGGCGAGCATGATCAGCAGATCGTCGTCGGCTCCCTCGAGCGACTCGAAGTCGTAGCGCCGCGGCGCAGCCGTGGCGACGGCCTGGTCCGCGGGCCCGGGAGCGGCCGTCAATGCCGCGTTCATGGGCGGCATCGAGCAGCCCCAAAGCGTCAAAGCGCCAACGAGACGGAAAATGGCGGCACGGAGGCGGTTGGCGCCGATCCGCTCCGCTCCGTCAGTCGCTCGCGCCGCTTGCACATGCTCGCCGGCCGGCATCGCAAGTCCCGCCCTCTCGATGTGGGCTTTTCTTGCCGCTTAACAAAAATTAGAGCACGAGTGGGCGCTCCGCTTTGCGTTGGATCAAGAAAACAAGGGCACCGACGTTGCTGACGGCCGCATCGACCCAGCGAAGCGCCGGTGCCAGGCACGACCGGGCTCGTCGCGCCGGCGCCGGTTCGACGTTCGGCGTAAAGCGGCGCGGCCGGGGGTGGTGCCGCTCGCCGCGCGCGACTAGAGTGCCCTCGCCTCAAACGCGAGTCGCACCCACACCCCATGTCCGCCATCGCCCTCACCGACAGCCAGCGCCGCAAGAGCCTCGCCGCCGTGATCGCCTCGGCCTTCGGCGCCGGCATCACCATGGGCTCGCTCCTGCCGCTGCTCTCGCTCCTGCTCGAGCGCCAGGGCTTCGACGCGGCGCTCATCGGCCTCAACGCCGCCATGTTCCCGCTGGCCGTGCTGGCCTTCGGGCCGTTCGCGCCCCGCCTCGCGCGCCGCTTCGGTGCGCTGCCCTCGCTGCTGGGCAGTGCCGCGCTCTTCTGCCTGCTGACGCCCCTCTACGCCTTCACCGGCCCCTGGGCCTGGTTCCCCTTGCGCTTCCTCGCCGGCATGTCGGGCGCCGTGTTCTGGATGACGAGCGAGGCCTGGATCAATCTCGTCACGAGCGAGGCGCGGCGCGGGCGCGTCATGGCGGTCTATTCCGCCACCATGGCGGGCGGCTTCATGCTGGGGCCGCTCGTGATCGGCTTGACCGGCATCGAGGGGCTCAAGCCCTTCCTCGCCATCTGCGCCGCCAACCTGATCGCGGCGGCCCCGCTCCTGCTCGCGCGCGGCGTGTCGCCCGACTTCTCGCGCCAGGCGCCGATGCGGGCCCTGGCCGCGCTCAAACACGCGCCGACGGTGCTGGCGGGTGCGGCCGCCGGCGGCATGGTCGATCTCGCCGTGATCTCGCTGCTGCCGGTCTGGGGGCTGGCGCAGGGCTTCGCGCAAAGCACGGCGGCGGGCCTGCTCTCGGCCTTCGCCGCCGGCAGCCTGCTCATGCAATGGCCGGTCGGCTGGCTCGCCGACCATTGGAGCCGGCGCGGCACGTTGCTCGCCTGCTCGGCCGTGTCGGGGGCGGGCGCCGTGCTGCTGCCGCTCCTGGCGGGCGAGCCCGCGCTGCTCTGGCCGATGGTGTTCGTCTGGGGCGGGGTCGTGTTCGGCGTCTATACCGCCGCCCTGGCGCTCCTGGGCGAGCGCTTCCCCTCGACCGAGCTCGCCGGCGCCAACGCGCTCTTCATCATGGCCTACGAGGTCGGCAGCCTTTCGGGCCCGCCGCTCGCGGGCGCCGCCATGGACCGGGTCGGGCCCATGGGCCTGCCCGCCACCATTGTCGCGGTCGCCGGCAGCTTCCTCCTCTTCGGCCTCGCGCGAAGGGCGATGATGAAGGGGTAGGGGAGTACTAAAAACTCGTCGCCCCGGCGAAAGCCGGGGCCCCGGCACGTCGCTTGCCCCTGGGTTCCTGCTTTCGCAGGAACGACGATTGGAATTTGTATTCGCTACCCCAGCCGGCTCGCCAGATATTGCGCCGTGGCGAGGTCCTCGTGCCCGCCGCCGCCGGACTTGAAGAAGGTGATCTCGTCATCGCGCTGCCGGCCCGGGCGCTCGCCCCGCGCGAGCTGGAACAGGTCGGTGATGTCGGGCTCCTTGACGAGGCCGGCCGCCAGCGGCTGCGCGATGTCGCCGCATTCCTCGAGCACGGAGAAGCGCGCATCGACGAAGAGGCGCGCGCGCCGCACCGCCTCGTCATCCGCCTCGCGCATGTCGGGGCGAAAGCCGCCGATGAGATCGAGATGCTGGCCGGGCTTCAGCCACGCGCCCTTGACCAGCGGCGCCTTCGACATGGTGACGGTCGTGATCAGGTCGGCCCAGCGCAGCGCTTCCTCGAGATCGCCCGCGGCCTCGACCGCGAGGCCAGGGCGTGCGAGTTGCCTCGCCAGCATTGCCGCCTTCTCGCGCGTGCGATTCCAGATCTTCACTTGCCTGATCGGCCGCACGGAGCCGTGCGCCGCGACCACATGGGGCGCCAGCGCGCCGGCGCCCACCACCAGCAGCTTCGAGGCGTCTTTGCGCGCGAGATAGTCCACCGCCAGCGCCGAGTTGCAGACGGTCTTGCGCAAGGTGAGCGCCGCGCCGTCGATGGCGAGGAGCGGCAGGCCGTTGCTGCCGTCGAAGAGCACATAAAGCCCCTGCACCGAGGCCAGGCCCTTCGCGGCATTGCCCGGATAGACGCTCACCAGCTTGATGCCCTGGTGGCGGCCGAACTGCCAGGCCGGCAGCAGGAGCCAGTCGTTCTGCCGTCCGTCCGGGAGCGTCTCGTGCAGCACGTAACGCTCGGCGATGTCGACGCCGCGCCGGTACATCTCGCGCAAGGCCTCGATCAGGCCGCGATAGTCGAGCAGGCGGTGGGCGGTGTCGGCATCGATATAGCGCATGAAAGGGGTCCGTGCGGAGGGTTGGCGAGGGCCAGAGCCCGAGCCTTACCCGAGGCTGGATGAGGGGGCAAGCAGGTCAGCGCCGGCCCGCCGAGAGATCCGCCGCCGCGGCGGCGAGGAGCTTGTCGATGAGCCGGTCGAGCTGGCGGCGCTCCTCGGGCGTGAGCGCGCCCGCGACGCGCGCCTCGTGCGCCAGGGCCAGCGGCACGATCTCGCGATAGATGCGCCGGCCGGCCGCCGAAAGCCTCAGTTGCGAGCGGCGCCGGTCGTCGGCCGCGGTCGCGCGCACCAGCCGGCCGGCCTCGAGGAGGCGCGCCACCGCCCGGCTCACCGTCACCTTGTCCATCTCGGTGAAGCGCGCGACCTCGCCGGCCGAGAGGCCGGGGCGCATGCCCAGGACCGCCATCACGCGCCATTCCGGAATGGTGAGGTCGAAGCGCGCCTGGTAGTCCTGCGCGATGGTGGCGCTGACGCGGTTCGCCAGGATCGAGAGGCGGTAGGGCAGGAAGCTCGCCAGCTCCAGCACCGCCCCGTCCGCCCGATTCGCGCTGTCGTCCATGGGCGATCCATCCCCCCGAGTTCCGCTCGCTTGAAATTAGTTGCAAATGAAACTAATATCAAGCTTCGAGAGACGAGAACGCGGCCGCCGCCCCTCGACCCGATCGGAACTGGCGCAGTGGCCGTGAGAGCCGTGGGTGGAACCGCCTCCCTTTCGTCATTGCCGGGCTCGACCCGGCAATCCATGCCATGGATCCCCGGGTCGAGCCCCCGGGGGGATGACATTCGGGGGCGGCTCGGTCCGATCGAATACGGCCTCGTTCGCGATGGGAGTGGTCCATGGCCGATCTTCACGACAACCCGATGGGCACCGACGGCTTCGAGTTCGTCGAGTATGCCGCACCCGAGCCGGCCCTGCTGCGCTCGCTCTTCGAGCAGCTGGGCTTCCGCCTGGTCGCGCGCCACCGCAGCAAGGACGTGACGCTGCACCGCCAGGGCGACATCAACTTCATCATCAACGCCGAGCCCTCGAGCTTCGCGCAGGGCTTCGCGCGCCAGCACGGGCCTTGCGTGTGCGCCATGGCGTTCCGGGTCAGGGATGCGGGCATGGCGCTCAAGCGCGCGGTGGCGCTGGGCGCCAAGGCGGTGCCGTCGACGGCCGGTCCGATGGAGCTCAACATCCCGGCGATCGAGGGCATCGGCGGCAGCCTGATCTACCTGGTCGACCGCTATGGCGACCGCACCATCTACGACGTCGATTTCGTGCCCCTGCCGCCGAGCCCCGCCGACGGCGATGCGGGCCTCACCTATATCGACCATCTGACGCACAATGTCCGGCGCGGCAACATGGACAAGTGGGCCGGCTTCTACGAGCGGCTCTTCAATTTCCGCGAGATCCGCTATTTCGACATCGAGGGCCAGCTCACCGGCCTCGTCAGCCGCGCCATGACCAGCCCCTGCGGCAAGATCCGCATCCCGATCAACGAATCGCGCGACGACAAGTCCCAGATCGAGGAGTATCTCCACGACTACAAGGGCGAGGGGATCCAGCATATCGCGCTCGGGACGAGCGACATCTACCGCACGGTCGACGCGCTTCTCGCCAAGGGTGTGGCGCTCCAGGACACGCCCGACAGCTATTACGACGCGGTCGACGGGCGCGTGCCGGGCCACGGCGAGGATCTGGAGGCGCTGCGGCGCCGGCGCATCCTGATCGACGGCGCGCCGACCAAGGGCCAAGGGCTGCTGCTCCAGATCTTCACCAGGACCGTGATCGGCCCGATCTTTTTCGAGATCATCCAGCGCAAAGGCAACGAGGGCTTCGGCGAGGGCAATTTCCGCGCGCTCTTCGAATCGATCGAGCTCGACCAGATCCGCCGCGGCGTGCTCAAGGCGTCGTGAAGGCAGCCGGTCGCATGAACGGGCGCATGAGGAAGAGGAGAGGCCGGGCATGAAGAACTGGATTTCCTTCCCGCGCGTCGAGGGCGAGGCCTCGCGCCAAGCCCATGCCGACCTGCCGCCCGGCACTTACGAGCGCGAGATCGGCAAGGAAGGCTTCTTCGGGCCGGCCACGCATCTCTATCACGCTCATCCGCCCACGGGCTGGGTCGAGTTCGAGGGGCCCTTGCGCCCCCGCGCCTTCGATATCGCCGGCTTGCCGCTCGCGGGCGCCTCGCCCTGGGACGCCACACCGGTCATGGGCAACCCGCATCTGGGTTTGCGCGCCTGGCGCACACGCGTCGCCATGGACCATCTGGTGCGCAACGCCGACGGCGACGAGCTGCTGTTCGTGCACGAAGGCTCGGGCTCGCTCTATTGCGATTTCGGCCATCTCGCCTATCGCGACGGCGATTACATCCTGCTGCCGCGCGGCACGATGTGGCGCCTGGAGCCGGCCGACCCGACCTTCCTGCTGTTGATCGAGGCGACCAACGACAGCTACCGGCTGCCGGAGAAGGGGCTCCTGGGCGCGACCGCCATCTTCGATCCCGCGATCCTCGAGACGCCCAAGATCGACGCCGCCTTCAAGACGCAGCAGACGGAGACGCGCTGGCGCGTGCGGGTCAAGCGGCGCGGGGCGCTCTCGACCATCACCTATCCCTTCAACCCGCTCGACGCCAAGGGCTGGAAGGGCGATCTGGCACCGGCCAAGGTCAACTGGCGCGACATCCGGCCGGTGATGAGCCACCGCTATCACCTGCCGCCCTCGGCGCACACCACCTTCGTCGCGGGGTGGTTCGTCGTCTGCACCTTTGTCCCGCGCCCGATCGAGAGCGATCCGGGCGCGCTCAAGGTGCCGTTCTTCCACAACAACGACGACTATGACGAGTTCATCTTCTACCACCGCGGCCGCTTCTTCAGCCGCGACGACATCCGGCCCGGCATGTGCACGCTGCACCCCTGCGGCTTCACCCACGGGCCGCATCCCAAGGCCTTCGCTGCGGGAGAGAAGCACGCGCGCACCGAGACCGACGAGGTCGCGGTCATGATCGACGCGCGCGACGCGGTCGACGTGGCGCCGGCGATGGAGGCCGCGGAATGGAAGGCCTATGTCGATTCCTGGAAGGCGAAGGCGTGACGAGGGCGCACTTTGCATTCAACTGGGCTGGGCGCTGCAGCCGCGCCCCCTCTCCCGCCAGAAGCGGGAGAGGGCCCGGGGTGAGGGTGCGGCTTGCGAATTCGCCTCGCTCTTTCTTCGCTTCACCTCCCCCTCACCTACACCTCTCCCCCTCCAAGCTTGGAGGGGGAGAGGAAAAGAAAGGAAGGCAGAGGCTCGGCAATGCTCGAATATCAAGGGGCGACCACGGGGGCGCCTGATGCAGTTTCATAGCTACTTCCGCTCCTCGGCCGCCTATCGGGTGCGCATCGCGCTGGCGCTCAAGGGGCTGGCTTACAAAAACATTCCGGTCGACCTGCGCAAGGGCGAGCAGGGCGGCGAGGCCTATCGACGGCTCAATCCGCAGGCGCTGGTGCCGACACTCGTCGACGGCCCTCACGTGCTGAGCCAGTCGCTCGCCATCATCGAATATCTGGAAGAGACGCATCCCGAGCCGCCGCTGCTGCCGAAGACGGCGCCCGAGCGCGCGCGGGTGCGGGGGCTGGCGCTCGCCGTCGCCTGCGACATCCATCCGCTCAACAATCTGCGCGTGCTGAATTACCTGGCCGACCCGCTGGGGCATGACGAAGCCGCGCGCCAACGCTGGGCGCGGCACTGGATCGGCCTCGGGCTCGCCGCGATCGAGCGCGAGCTCGAGGCGAGCTCCTGGACCGGCCGCTTCTGCCATGGCGATGCGCCCGGCCTTGCGGACATCTGTCTCGTTCCCCAGGTCTATAATGCGAACCGGGTGGCAGCGCCGCTCGAGGATTATCCCCTCATCAGACGCATCGACGCGGCGGCCCGTGCGCTCCCGGCCTTCGAGATCGCGCGGCCCGAGGCGCAGCCCGATTGCCCGCCCGAGCTGCGCCAGAACCCGGCCTCGCCCGCAGGCCAGCCGGGCGCTCGATAGGAGGTGGTGTGATGCTGCACGTTCAGCACCGTCCCGATTTCACCATCGACCAGAACTGGGCGGCCTACACGCAGGAAGAGCACGAGGTCTGGCGCACGCTCTATCGGCGCCAGTCGAAGCTGCTGGTCGGCCGCGCCGCGCCGGAATTCCTCGAGGGGCTCGCGACTCTGCCGCTGGGCGAGGACCGGATCCCCGACGTCGATCGGCTCAACGAGAAGCTCTACAGGCTCACGGGCTGGCGCGTCGTCTGCGTGCCGGGCCTGGTGCCCGACGGAATCTTCTTCGAGCATCTGGCCAACCGCCGCTTCCCGGCCGGCCAGTTCATCCGCAAGCGCACGCAGCTCGACTATATCGAGGAGCCCGACATCTTCCACGACGTGTTCGGCCATGTGCCGATGCTGGCGCACCCGATCTTCGCCGACTACATGGAAGCCTTCGGCCATGGCGGCTTGCGCGCCATCGAGTTCGGCATGCTGATCCAGCTCGGCCGGCTCTACTGGGCGACGGTCGAGTTCGGGCTCATCCGCAGCAAGGACGGCTTGCGCATCTACGGCTCGGGCATCGTGTCGTCCAAGGGCGAAACGGTCTTCGCGCTCGAATCGGATTCGCCCAACCGCATCCATTTCGACCTGGAGCGGGCCATGCGCACCGACTACCGGATCGACGACTACCAGCAGACCTACATGGTCATCGACAGCTTCAAGGAGCTGTTCGACGCCACGCAGCAGGATTTCGCGCCGATCTATGCGCGGCTCAAGGGTGCGCCCGACATCGACCCCGGCGCGCTGATGCCGGGCGACGTGATCCATCACCGGGGCACGCAGTCTTACGCGCGCGCCAAGGCGCAAGAGGCGGCCAAGAAGGCGGGGTGAGCCTGATTACTCATCGTCGTCCCTGCGAAAGCAGGGACCCAGGGCCACAGCACGTCGCTTTCCCCTGGATTCCCGGGCCGGCTTTGCCGGCGAACCCAAAGGAGCGGGCAAAGCCCGCGGGCGCGGGAATGACGGATGAGTTTCGATGCCGGCCCGTCGTAATAGGCCTCACCGCATTGTCGGCATGATGGCTTCGCCACCGGTCCGATATGCCGGTCAGCCGGCGCCCGTTACCCCTCCCGCAAGGAAAGGGCAGCAAAAATAGCCGCCCCTCTCCTATCGGCTGGCGACATCCCGTTTTCCAGCTCTCCTCCTCGACCGGCGGGGATGGGGAGCACGCCATTGAAACCATGATACTGGCCGAATATGATCGGCATTCCCATAATCGCCAGCTTGCCCGGCCGATGCAATTCGGCCAGCGCCCGGCGACACGGCCCGTGAGTGGCGATCCTTTTGGTCACGCACATCAGCGCAGATCGGCAAGCGATGGCGGCTGTCATGGAGTTTCAAGAACGAGCGATGCCCGCCCTGCCTGTTCGACAGTGAGAGAGGCATCCCGTAACCAATCACTCGGGGAGGACAACGATGCTGACACGGCGACGCTTTCTCGCAACCGGGGTGGCGGCTGCCACCGTTCCCTTGGCGCTCCGCAAGGCCGCTGCCGCTTCCGCGCAAGTCGTGGTGATGGCGAAGCAGCTCGACGACATCATCACCTTCGATCCCGCCCAGGCCTACGAGTTCAGCGATCTGGAGATCAACGCCAACATCTATCGCAAGCTCGTCTCGCCCAACCTCGAGAAGCTCACCGAGATCGCGCCCGACCTCGCCGCGGCCTGGGAGGTCTCGTCGGACGGCAAGACCTTCACCTTCCACCTGACGAAGGACTCCGTCTTCTCGTCGGGCAACCCGGTGACCGCGGAGGATGCCGCGTTCTCGCTGCAACGGGTGGTCACGCTCAACCTGACCCCAGGCTTCATCATCACCCAGTTCGGCTTCACGAAGGACAACGTCGCCCAACTGATTCGCGCCACCGATTCGCACACGCTGGTGCTCGAGCTGCCGAACCCGGCCGCCACGAGCTTCGTCCTCTACTGCTTGTCGGCGGGCGTGGGCGCCATCGTCGACAAGAAGACGGTGATGGCCAACCAGGAGAAGGACGATCTGGGCAACCATTGGCTCGCCACCCATTCCGCCGGCAGCGGCCCTTACCAGCTCACCGACTGGTCGGCCAACGAGCGCGTCATCCTCGACGCCAACCCCCACGTGGCGGTCGCGCCGGCGACCAAGCGGATCTTCATCCGCCACGTCAAGGATCCGGCCACGCAGCTCCTGATGCTGAACCGCGGCGACGCCGACCTCGCGCGCGACCTGACGCCGGACCTGCTGAAGACCGCCAGCGGCAATGCGGAGCTCTATCGGGTGACCTCGCCGTCGACCCAGCAGGTCTATCTTGCGGGCAACGAGGGCTACGAGCCCTTCCGCAACGCTGACGTGCGGCAGGCGATCAAATGGGCGATCGACTACGAGGGCATCCAGAAGAACATCGTGCCCGATCTCTACATCGTCAACCAGTCCTTCGAGCCCAACATGATCCTGGGAGCGGTGAAGGAGACGCCGTTCCACAAGGATACGGACAAGGCCAAGGCGCTGATGAAGAAGGCAGGCTACGCCGACGGCTTCACCGCGACGCTCGACCTGTTCTCCGATCATCCTTACACCGATATCGGCACCGCCTTGCAGTCGGACCTGGGCGAGATCGGCATCAAGGTCGAGCTGTTGCCCGGGGAGCGCAAGCAGGTCTGGACCAAGATGCGGGCCCGCCAGCACCAGCTCATATTGTCGGAGTGGTTCCCCGACTACTTCGATCCCAACTCGAACGCCCAGGGGTTCTGCGCCAACCCCGACGATTCGGACAACAGCACGCTCAAGATCATCGCTTGGCGCAACCACTTCCAGAACAAAGAGCTGACCGCCGAGGTCGACGAGGCCGCCAAGGAGCTGGACACGGAGAAGCGCGTCGCGCTCTACCAGAAGATGCAGCAGCAGTTCTGGGAGGATTCGCCCATCGCCTTCATGCTGCAGCGCAATGACATCGTGGTGGTGCGCAAGGACGTGACCGGCTTCGAGCTCGGCCCGCAGCCGGACTTCACCCGTTACGGCAAGATGAAGCGTACATGAGGGGAGGACGGGGGGCAGCCGGGCGGCTTCGTGCCCTCTGCGCCAGCGCCGCCAGCATCCCGATCACGCTGTTCGGCCTGATCCTCGTCACCTTCCTGATCGGGCGGGTGATGCCGATCGACCCGGTGGTGGCGATCGCGGGCGACCACGCGCCGCCGGATGTGGTGGCACGCATCCGCGCCGAGATGGGGCTCGACCGCTCGCTGCCGGTGCAGTTCGCGATCTACCTGCAGCACTTGGCGGAAGGCGATTTCGGGCGGTCGGTGATGACGACCCACAGGGTCACCACCGACATCGCGCAGTTCTTCCCGCGCACCTTCGAGCTGGCGACGGCCGCGATCATCCTGGCCATCATCGTCGGCGTGCCGGCCGGCGTCGTCGCCGCAGCCCGGCCCGGCTCCATGATCGACCATGCCCTGAGAGTGATCACGCTCTCGGGGCAGTCGATCCCGGTCTTCGTGCTCGGCCTGCTCTTCCTGCTCGTGTTCTACGTGGAGCTCGGCTGGCTGCCCGGGTCGGGGCAGATCGACATTCTCTACGAGGGCATGGTGCCCCCGGTCACCGGCATGCTCGTGATCGATGCCGCCATCGCCGGCGACTGGGGCGCCTTCCAGAGCGCGCTTCTCCATCTGGTTCAGCCGGCGCTCGTGCTCGCCCTCTTCAGCCTCGCCTATATCGCGCGCATGACGCGCGCCTTCATGCTGGAGGCGCTGGGATCCGAATACGTGGTCACGGCGCGCGCCAAGGGCGTGCCCGAGTGGCTGGTGCTGTGGCGCCACGCCTTCGGGAACGTCTCGGTCGGGCTGGTGACCGTGCTGGCGCTGGCTTATGCCAGCCTGCTCGAAGGCGCGGTGCTGACCGAGACGGTGTTCAGCTGGCCGGGGCTCGGCCTCTACCTCACGACCTCCCTGCTGAATGCCGACATGAACGCGGTGCTGGGAGCCACGCTGGTCATCGGCTTCATCTATGTGGGCCTCAACCTGCTCGCCGACCTCGCCTATCGGCTGCTGGATCCGCGCGTGCGATGAAGAACGAAGCCAAGCCGGTCGCTACCGCCGCGCCGGCACAGCTCTCCCTGCGGGGCTGGTTGCTCGCGAGCGAGCCGGGCTCGCGCCGCCAGGCCGCGCTGGGCGAGCTCTATCGCGGTTGGCGCCGGTTCGCGAGGAACCCGCTTGCCATGGTCGGCTTGATCGTGGTGCTGGTGCTGATCCTGATCTCGCTCCTGGCACCCCTGCTGGCTCCGTATGACCCATACGCCCAGAGCCTCGCCGACCGGCTCGCCGCGCCCTCGGCGGCGCATTGGCTCGGCACCGACGAGCTCGGCCGGGACATCCTGTCGCGGCTCATCTATGGCGGTCGCATCACGCTCGGCATGGTGATCGCCGTGGTCGCCCTGGTGGCACCCTTCGGCCTGCTGGTCGGCTGCATTGCCGGCTATCTCGGCGGCCTGGCCGACCGAATCCTGATGCGGCTCACCGACATCTTCCTCGCCTTCCCGCGGCTGATCCTGGCGCTTGCCTTCGTCGCCGCGCTCAAGCCCGGCATCGAGAGCGCCGTGATTGCGATCGCGCTCACCTCATGGCCGCCCTATGCCCGGCTCGCCCGCGCCGACACGCTGACCATCCGTAACACGGACTTCATTGCCGCAATCCGGCTGACGGGTGCCAGCAGCGCGCGGATCATCCTGCGCCACATCACGCCGCTCGCCGTGTCGAGCGTCATCGTGCGCGTCAGCCTCGACATGGCCGGCATCATCCTGACCGCCGCGGGCCTGGGCTTCCTCGGCATGGGAGCGCGGCCGCCGACCGCGGAGTGGGGCGCCATGATCGCGACCACGCGCGACTATCTGCTGCAGCAATGGTGGCTGCCGACGGCGCCCGGCATCGCGATCTTCGTGGCGGCGCTCGCCTTCAATCTGCTGGGCGACGGGCTGCGCGACGTGCTCGACCCGAAGGCGCGCTGAAGCCCATGCGGATCGAGATCGAGGACCTGCGCATCGGCTTTCCCGGCCCCGCCGGGCTCGAGCCCGCCGTGCGCGGCGTGAGCTTCACCATGGGCGTCGAGAAGCTCGGCATCGTGGGGGAGTCGGGCTCCGGCAAGTCGCTCACGGCACGCGCCATCCTGCGCTTGACGCCGCCCCAGGCGGTGGTCGAGGCCAGGCGCATCCTGTTCGACGGTATCGACGTGCTCTCGGCCTCGCCCGAGGCCTTGGCCGCGATCCGCGGGCGGCGAGCCGGCCTCGTCCTGCAGGACCCGAAATATGCGCTGAATCCGGTGATGACGGCCGCCGATCAGATCGCCGAGCCGCTGCGCCTGCACAAGGGGCTGTCGCGCCGGCAGGCGCGGGCCGCCGCGATCGAGCTGCTCGATCAGGTGCGCATCCGCAATCCGGCGGGCATCGCCGACCGCTATCCCCATGAGCTCTCCGGCGGCATGGGCCAGCGGGTGATGATCGCGATGATGCTGGCGGCCGACCCCGAGCTGCTGATCGCCGACGAGCCGACCAGCGCGCTCGACGCCACGGTGCAGGCGGAGATTCTGCGGTTGATCGAGAACCTGGTCTCGCGCCGCGGCATGGGCCTGATCCTCATCAGCCACGACCTGCCGCTGGTTTCGCATTTCTGCGACCGCGTTTTGGTGATGTATGCCGGCCGCGTGGTCGAGGAGCTGCCGGCCTCGGAGCTGGTGCGCGCCCGTCATCCCTATACCCGAGGCCTGCTCGCCTGCCTGCCGAGCCTCAAGCGTCCGCGGCCGCGGCTCTCCGTGCTGGCGCGCGACCCGTCCTGGGCCCAGACATGATCGAGGTCGAGAGGCTCACCGTCCGCTTCGGCGACTTCGAGGCGGTCACGAACGTCTCCTTCGCGGTGCCGAAGGGGCAGAGTTTCGGCATTGTCGGCGAGTCCGGATCGGGAAAGTCGAGCGTATTGCGCGCGATCGCCGGTCTGATCAGCAACTGGGAGGGGCGGATCCTGATCGGCGGCGAGGAGGTGCTTGCGCGCGAGCGGAGCCGGTCCTTCTTCCGGCGCCTCCAGATGGTGTTCCAGGATCCGTACGGCTCGCTGCACCCGCGCCAGACCGTCGACCGCCAGCTCGCCGAGCCCTTGCTGGTGCACGGTATCGGCGGTATCGACCGCCGCATCCGGACGGCGCTCGAGGAGGTCGGGCTCTCCGCGAGCCTGCGATTCCGCTATCCCCATCAGCTTTCCGGCGGCCAGCGCCAGCGGGTGGCGATCGCGCGGGCGCTGATCACGGGCCCCGAGGCGCTGTTGCTCGACGAGCCGACCAGCGCACTCGACGTCTCGGTGCAGGCCGAGGTGCTCAATCTGCTGGCGGAGCTGCAGGCGGCCCACGGCCTCACCTACATCCTCGTCAGCCACAACCTCGCGGTGGTCGCCCACCTCTGCGCCACGATCGGCGTGATGCAGGCCGGCGAGATGGTCGAGACGCTCGGCGTGGAGGACCTGCGCGCCGGCCGGGTCAGGCACCCCCACACGGCCAACTTGCGCGAGCTCGCGCTCGAGCTCGAGGAGGCGTGACCTCCGAAGCGCCTTCGATCGCCGAAGGCGGTCCGCGCCCGTCCATCACCCCTCCCCCTGCCCCCTCCCGCCTGCGGGCCGAAGCTTTGCAGTCGTAGCGTTTTTCTCAATGCAACCCTTCGGCGGGCGAAGGCCCGCAGGCGGGGGAGGGCAGGGAGGGGTGACGCGCGCTCCCCTCACCGCATCGTCGGCATGACGAACTCGGCGCCGGCGCGGATGCCGGTGGGCCAGCGCGAGGTCACGGTCTTGAGCCGCGTATAGAAGCGCACGCCCTCGGGCCCGTGCATGTGGTGGTCGCCGAAGAGCGAGCGCTTCCAGCCGCCGAAGCTGTGGAAGGCCATCGGCACCGGGATCGGCACGTTGATGCCGACCATGCCGATCTTGATCTTGCTCGCGAACTCGCGCGCGGCGTCGCCGTCGCGGGTGAAGATCGCCGCGCCATTGCCGAACTCGTGGTCGTTCACGAGCTTGACCGCGCTGTCGTAGTCCGGCACGCGCACGACCGACAGCACCGGCCCGAAGATCTCCTCCTTGTAGATCTTCATCTCCGGCTTGACGTGATCGAAGAGGCAGCCGCCGAGGAAGAAGCCCTTCTCGTAGCCCTGGAGCTTGAGGCCGCGCCCGTCCACCACCAGCTTGGCACCCTCGGCCACGCCGGTGTCGACATATCCCCGCACCTTGTCGAGATGCTGCTTGGTCACGAGCGGGCCCATCTCGGCCTCGGGATCGGTGCCGGGCGCCACCTTGAGCGCGCGCACGCGCGGCGCCAGCTTCTCGATCAGCGGATCGGCGACCTTGCCGACCGCCACCGCCACCGACACCGCCATGCAGCGCTCGCCGGCCGAGCCGTAGCCCGCCCCCATCAGCGCATCGACCGTCTGGTTGAGGTCGGCGTCTGGCATCACCACCATGTGGTTCTTGGCGCCGCCCAAGGCCTGCACCCGTTTGTTGTGCGCGGCCCCCGTGCGATAGATGTACTCGGCGATCGGCGTCGAGCCGACGAAGCTCACGGCCTGGATCTCCGGATGCTCGAGAATGGCGTCCACCGCCTCCTTGTCGCCGTTGACGACGTTGAAGACGCCGTCGGGCAGGCCGGCCTCCTTCAGCATCTGCGCCATGAAGAGGCTGGTCGAGGGGTCGCGCTCCGACGGCTTGAGGATGAACGTGTTGCCGCAGGCGAGCGCCACCGGGAACATCCACATCGGCACCATGGCCGGGAAGTTGAAGGGCGTGATGCCGGCGACCACGCCCAGGGGCTGGCGCACAGCCCAGCTGTCAACGTTGGTGCCTACGTTCTCCGAGAATTCGCCCTTGAGCAGCTGCGGGATGCCGCAGGCGAACTCGACCACCTCGAGGCCGCGGATGATCGAGCCCTTGGCGTCCGACAGCACCTTGCCATGCTCCGAGGTCACGATGTGGGCGACCTCGTCGAGTCGCGCCTCCATGAGCTGCTTGAAGCGGAAGAGGACGCGTGCGCGCGTCAAGGGCGGCGTGCCGGCCCAGCGCGGAAACGCCGCAGCCGCCGCGGCGACGGCGTCGTTCAACTCGCCCTTGCTGGCGAACGCCACCCGAGCCGAGACCTCGCCCGTGGCCGGATTGAACACGTCGCCGAAGCGCCCGCTCTTGCCCTCGACCGTCTTGCCGTTGATGAAATGGGGGATCGTCTTGGTCATTTCTGGAATACTCCCTCGGGCGCACCGGAGATGCGGCGTCGCCAAGCTTGGGTCTGGATCGAATGGCGCGCACTCTAGCGAATGGCGGAGGGCTGACAAAGAGCCAATCGCGACGCACATATATTGCCAGAGGGATAGGCCCCGAGGGAGAGCGATGCCATGCGGAAGACCATGACCGGCCCCGTCTTTTCGCTGGTGCTGCGGGGGGTTCTGCTGCCCTTGGGCGCGCTTTCCTGGGCGGCAGTCCCGCTCGCGCCCGCGCAGGCGCAATCCGGCGAGGGCCAGGGCAAGACCCCGGAGGAGCTGGCGACCGAGGGCATCGACAAGCTGATGCGCGCGCTCGATCTGCTGATCCAGAGCATCCCCCAATACGAGGCGCCGGTGATCGACGAGAACGGCGACATCATCATCCGGCGCAAGCACGATCGGCCGGCGCCGATCCCGCCGCAAAAGCCGGCCGAGACCGACAGCACCTCGACCTGAGGCGAATTGCGACGGCCTCCCGCCCGCGCCATCTCGGCATCACTCGATATACCTCCCCCTCACCCAGCTTCGGGTAAGGCTCGGGCTTTCGCCCTCGCCAACCCTCCGCAACCTTCTCCCCCGAAATTCGGGGGAGGACAAGGAATTAAACCCTCGCCCCCACGCCGGCGGGCTTCGCCCGCAAATCTTTAAGATTGCCGGCGAAGCCGGCCCGGGGGAGAGGGAAGAGAGAGGGGGCTGCGACTCCGCTCGACATGAAGACGCACGAACGCGCGTGGCGCGAACGGGCGTCCGTACCTCACTCATATGGCGTCGCCGGGCCCCAGTCGCCGATATAGCTCTGGTGGGTGACGAGGCCCGCCCCCGGCTGCCAGTAATGCAGGTGGCAGGCGGGCGGCTCCATGATCCAGGAGACCGGTTTGCCTTGCCCCAGATGGAGCGCCACCTGATGCGCCGTCGCCGGCGCCGTGGTCACCACCGTGCCGTGCCAGCGCATGGCGATCGGGCGATGGAGATGGCCGCACAGGATGCGCTCGATCTTCGGGTGACGCCGGACGATCTCGCCGAGCGCCTCGCTGTTGGCGAGGTTGATCGCGTCCATCTCGGCCAAGCCGCTGACGAAGGGCGGGTGATGCACCGCGATCAGCGTGGGCCGCTCCGGCGCCTCGGCCAGGCGCGCCTCGAGCCAGGCGAGGCGCTCCTCGCAGAGCCGGCCGCCGCCTTCGCCCGGCAGCAGGCTGTCGAGCCCGACGAGGCGCAAGGGCAGCGTCTCGATCGTATATTGCAGAAAGGCCGTGTCCGTCCGCCAATAGGGATGGTCGGCGAAGGCGGCCTTGAGGGCGGCGCGCTCGTCGTGATTGCCGGGAAGGACGGCGTAGGGCGCGGCGAGCCGGTCGAGCAGGGCGCGCAAATGGGCGTATTGCTCGGGTCCGCCGCTTTCGACCAGATCGCCCGTGACCCACACGAAGTCGGGCGCCAGCCGGTTCAGATGCTCGACCGCACGGGCGAGATGGCCGGCGGTGTCGATCCGATCGAACAGCTTGCGGCCGGCCTCGACCACATGACAGTCGGTGATCTGGGCGAGTAGCATCGGCGCCGTTCCCTTTCTTGCCGCCGTCCGTCGCTTGCGCCGACGGCACCGGCGCCACGATACTGAGGTCGTCCCGGATACGCCAAGAGGCCGGCGTTCCCATGGTGAAAGACAAGACGATGCGCAGCGACCGCACCCCGTCCCCTTCCGTCGCCGCCCCTACGGGCGAGGCGCGGGACCCGCTCAACGCCTTCGTGCCGCATGGCTGTCCGCCGATCGAAGGCGCGGCGCGGGGACCGCTGGCGGGCCTCGGCCTCGCGGTCAAGGATATCTTCGATATCGCGGGCTACGTCACGGGCTGCGGCAACCCCGACTGGTTCAAGACCCATGCGCCGGCGCGCGAGACCGCGCCCGTCGTGCTGCAACTCGTCGGCGCCGGCGCGCGCATGGTCGGCAAGACCATCACCGAGGAGCTGGCCTACAGCCTGCAAGGCGAGAACGTCCACTACGGCACGCCCGTCAACCCGGCCTGCCCCGACCGCATTCCCGGCGGCTCCTCCTCGGGCTCCGCGTCGGCGGTGGCGGGAGGGGCCGCCGACATCGCGCTGGGATCCGACACCGGCGGCTCGGTGCGCGTGCCGGCAGCGCTTTGCGGCATTTGCGGCATCAGGCCGAGCCACGGCCGCGTCTCGCTGGCCGGCGTGATGCCGCTCGCCCCCAGCTTCGACACGGTCGGCTGGTTCGCGCGCGAGGCGGGCCTGCTCAGGCGCGTGGGCGAGGTCCTGCTCGGCCCCGACCCGGTCGAGGTCGCACCTGGACGGCTCTATCTGATGGCCGACGGCTTCGCGCTCGCCGACGAGCCCGTGCGCGAGGCGCTCGAGCCCGCGCTTGCGGCGCTCGAGGGAATGCTGGGCAAGGCCGAGCCGGTCGCTTTGGGCGAGGGCGAAGGCGGGCTCGAGGCGCTGATGCTGCGCTTCCGCACGCTGCAGGCGCGCGAGATCTGGGCCGAGCACGGCGCCTGGATCGAAGCGGCCAAGCCCCGGTTCGGCCCCGAGATCGCCGCGCGCTTCGCCTGGGCCAAGACCGTCGCCGCGGCGTCTCCCGGCGACGAGGCGCTGCGCCGCGAGAGCTTCTCGCTGCGCATGGCGCGGCTGCTTGCGGGCGGCGGCGTGCTGGCGCTGCCGACCGCACCCTCGGCGGCACCGCTCAAGGGGCTCGCCGGCGAGGCGACGCAGCGGTTCCGCGACCGCACGCTGAGCCTGACCTGCATCGCGGGAATGGCGCGGCTGCCACAGGTCAGCCTGCCGGCCGGACGGGCGGAAGGCTGTCCGGTCGGGATTTCCCTGGTGATGGCGCGCGGGCTCGATGGCGCGCTGCTGGCGCTGGCCGAGCGGCTGGCGGCGGCGCTGGCCTAGCCCGGCCTCCGGAGGACGGCAGGGCAAGAATCGAGAAATGGCCCCGCGTTAGGCCGCCTGCACGGCGCGCACGCGCGAGGCAGGCAGCGACAGGGTCACGGTGGTACCCTTGCCGGGCTGGCTTTCGATGGTGAGGCTGCCGCCGTGGAGCTCGGCCAGCACCTTGCTCAGGGGCAGGCCGAGGCCCACGCCCTCGGCGCGCCGCGCGATCACGTTGTCCACTTGGCCAAAGGGCTGCATCACCTTCGGAATGTCTTCGGGCGCGATGCCGATGCCGGTGTCAGAGACTTCGATGCGGAACGCCTGCGGATCCTGGTGCGCACGCACGGTGACCGTACCGTTGGCGGACGTGAATTTGACCGCATTGGCGAGCAGATTGAGCAGGATCTGCTTGAGGCGGCGCCGATCGGCATAAAGCCGCGGCAGGCCGCCGTTCACCTGGTTGACGAGATGAACGTTGCCCCGGCGCGCCCGCGTCTCCACGAGCCGCAGGCAGGATTCGATGAGAGCGCGCGGCTCGATCTCCTCCTCGGCGAGGTCGATCTTGCCGGCGCCGGCCTTGCTGAGATCGAGCAGATCGTTGATGAGCGAAAGCAGATGGCTGCCGCTCTGGCAGATATCGTCGGCATAGGCCTTGTATTGCGGCTTGCCGAGCGGGCCCAGCAGCTCGTCGCGCATGATCTCGGAGAAGCCGATGATGGCGTTGAGCGGGGTTCTGAGCTCGTGGCTCATGGTGGCGAGGAACGTGGTCTTGGCGCGGCTGGCCTCCTCCGCCGCCTCTTTGGCCTGGATCAGCGCGCGCTCCGCCGCGAGGCGCTGCTGCTCCATGCCGACCCAATGGGCGATGAGATTCATCAGGGGATGAGGCTCCGGCCCGCGCGGGTCGGGTTTGTCGTTCATGGCGAAGATATGGCCGACGGGCTCGCCATACTCGTCGAAGAACGCCTCGCCCTGATAGGCGACGATGCCCGCTTGCTTCAAGAATACGTCGCCCGGATACTGATCCGCGACACCCTCCGGGATGACCACGGTTCGCGCGGCCGGCTCGTAGCAGAGGCCGCCGGGCGTACCCGTCAGGGGGAAGGCCGGGATCATGCCGGGCTTTCCGTTCTCCCAGAAAGCGAGAACGTGCGCTTCGGTTCCGTCCGCACTGCGCTGGGCGATGCCGGCGCAGCGGTAGCCGAGACCGACCGCCAGCGCGTGCGCCGCGGCCTCGAGAAAGGAGCGCCCATCGGCGCGGTTGCTGACGATCAGCGTCAGCGCGTCCTGGCGGCGTCGATACTCGGTGATGTCGGAATAGGCGGTGACGGTCGATCCGTCGTGCGTCTTGCGTTCCACGACCTGGATGGTGCGGCCGTCGAACAGCATGTACTCCGAGGGTCCCACCGGATTGCGATGCTCCCTGAGACGCCGCGCAGCCGTCGCCTCGATTTCCTCGCGGCTGCCGCCATACTCGCCCCGCTCGATCGACGCGCGCGCAATCGTCTCGAAGGTCGTGCCGGGATTGTGCAGGTCGCGGGTCTTGCTGAACATCCGGCTGAAGTTCGTGTTGCAGAAGACGAGCCGATCCTCGGCGTCGTAGAGAACCAGCGCCTGGGGCACGCCTTCCATCACCTCGAGCAGGCGCGTGCGCTCGTTCTCGACGGCAACGCGCAGGCGCTCCTCGCGCTCATGCAGCTGCAGACTGTCGAGAGCGCGCTGCAACTCCACCTCGACCGCGGCCGCCTGGCCGCGGCGCATGACGGCGGCGGTGACGAGCACGGCGGTTGCGATCTGGGCGAGCTGCAGCGCCCAGTGGCCCGAGCCTGTCGGGCCGCCGGCCGGCGCCTGGAGCCAGGACCCCGTCTCGATGACGGCCGCGGCGAGCAAAGGAATCGCGATCACCCCGACCGCAGGGTCCCGCGTGGTGCGCCAATCCCGCCAAAACTCCCGCGCCGCGGCGACGAACAGGAACACGGTGACAGCGGAAACCAAGGGCACGGGAACCCAGCGCGATGCCCACAAGAAGGACGCGCCCGCCAAAACGAGGAGGGCGGCTGCGACATGCGTCGGTTCGACCTTGCGGCGGACGAAATGGCGCGCACCCGCGTAGATGAGCAGCGCCGCCAGCGCGAGAGTGGCCTCACCGGCAGCTTCGGCCGGCCGCGCGGAGGCGTTGGGCCACAAGTCGGGCAAGAGCAAGCCCGCGCCATTGACGGCCATCGCCGCGGCCCACCATCCCATGGCTGGCGATACCGCCGGCAGGATGGCGAGATAGGCCATCGTGGCCGCCATGATGATCGAACCCAGGGCGGCAGCGTTGGCAATGATCTCGACGGGCGGCAGCGACTCCATGGACGGGTATGTCGGGCCTTCTCTCTTCAGATCGTCGGCCACCGTCCGGGCGGCCGGTTCGCAACGGATTCAGGGCCGGTTCGCGACCGCAGCGGCGGCCGACACGCAGGGTCGGAATTCGAGCCCATCCTGGGTAAATCTTGCTAAATTTTTCCTTAACGCTGGCCGCGGTCACAGCCGGCGTGCACATAAGGCGCAATGCCGCTTTCCCGGTGCAGCGGCCGCTGCCGGGCCCGCGCCGTCAGTGGTCGTAGCTGACGATGGCGGTCACGGGCACGTCGATCCGATGCCGGCCGCCGAGGAAAGCGAGTTCGATCACGAAGGCCGCGCCCAGCACCTTGCCTCCGACCTTGCGCAGCAATTCGATGGTGGCGCGCATGGTCCCGCCGGTCGCCAGCAGGTCGTCGAGAACGACGACCCGCTCGCCGCCAGCGACGGCGTCCGTCTGGATCTCGACCGTGTCGCTGCCATATTCGAGCTCGTAGCTGTGTGGAATGACGTTGCCGGGCAGTTTGCCCCTCTTGCGCACCATGACGAAGCCACAACCGAGCCGATAGGCAACGGGTGCTGCGACCAGGAAGCCGCGCGATTCGATCCCCACCAGCTTGTCGGGCCTGAGCTTCGCCACCGCCTCGGCCAACTCGTCGACCGTGGCGCGCCAAGCGGGCCCGTGCGCCAGCAGCGTCGAGATGTCGTAGAAGAGAATGCCCGGCTTGGGGAAGTCGGGGATCTGGCGGATATGGTTCTTGATCAAGGTTGCGTCGCTCATCGGCCGCCGGTTGGGACAGAATCCGGCGCGGGCGTCCGCGCCGGCGGCCCTCCGGGGATTTGCGAGGGCGGGCCATGCTAGCCACTCGCGCCGGCCGCCTCAAACGCGGAGTTGGCTGGCGCCCGCCCTTTTTCCGGAAAACCGGTGCCAACCTTGTTCTCGCCAGCGGCGGGGAACCCGCTATCATGCCGCTCCTCCGGGCAAGGGGAACCCGGGGCGGATCGACCGCCGGGATGATAACGGCATGGCGGAGCAGCCGAGCCTGAAAAGCAGCGAAGAGGGGGACAGCCTGCGGCTTGCGCTCGCCGGACGTCTCGTCACCGCCACGCTGGCGCCGGTCGCCGACGCCCTCGATCGCGTTGAGGCGCGCGGCCGCGCCCGCGCCGTCATCGACCTGTCGCAACTCGACGCGCTGGATACCGCCGGCGCCTGGCTGATCGAACGGACCGAGGCGCGGCTCCAGGGGCAGGGCCTGGAAGTGGCCGTGACCGGCGCCAAACCCGATCTGGCGCGCCTGATGGCGCGGGTGCGCCAGGCGGGGCGCCCGCCCGCCCTGCCTCCCCCCGCGCCCTTCGGCCTTGCCGGTTTCGTCGCCCGTGTCGGCGAGGGCACGTTCGCAGCACTGCGTCAGGGCATCGATCTGGTCGCCTTTTTCGGCGCCGTGGTGGGGACGATCGGCCGCGTCGCGCTGCGGCCGAGCCGGATCCGTTTCACCTCGCTTGTCAGTCATATCGAGCAGGTCGGCCTCAACGCCATGCCGATCGTCGGCCTTCTGACTGCGCTGATCGGCGTGGTGCTCGCCTATCAGGGCGTGGACCAGCTTCGCGTCTATGGCGGCGAGATTTTCACCGTCAACCTGATCGGCATCTCCACCTTGCGCGAGATGGGCATCCTGTTGACGGCGATCATGGTGGCGGGCCGCTCCGGCAGCGCCTTCACCGCCCAGATCGGCACCATGCAGGTGAACGAAGAGGTGGACGCGATGCGCACGCTGGCGCTCGATCCCATCGAAGCGCTGGTGCTGCCTCGTATCTTCGCGCTCGTCATCGCCGTGCCCTTGCTCACGGTCTATGCGGACTTCATGGGAATCCTGGGCGGCGGCGTCATGACTTGCCTGCTGATCGATCTGACGCCGGGCCAGTTCCTGGAGCGGCTCAACGAGGCGGTCACATTGAACACCTTCTGGGTCGGGCTGATCAAAGCGCCGGTGTTCGCCTTCATCATCGGCATGGTCGGCTGCTTCGAGGGCCTGCAGGTGAGGGGCAGCGCCGAGAGCGTCGGCCGGCTCACCACCCGGTCCGTGGTCGAATCGATCTTCCTCGTGATCGTGTTCGACGCGCTGTTCTCGATCCTGTTCTCCTATCTCGGCATCTGAGACGAAGACGATGCAGGCGACCGAGACGAAGCCGGCCGCGGACGAATGCGTGATCTCGATCCGCGGGCTCGTGAACCGCTTCGGCGCCCAGGTGGTGCATGACGGCCTCGATCTCGACGTGCGCCGCGGCGAGGTGATCGGCGTGGTGGGCGGATCGGGCAGCGGCAAGTCGGTCCTGTTGCGCACCGTCGTCGGGCTCAACCGGCCCCAGGCTGGACGCATCACCGTGCTGGGCCAGGACATCGCCGCCACGAGCCCGGCCGAATGGCGCCGGCTGCAGACCCGCTGGGGCGTGCTCTTCCAAAGCGGGGCCCTCTTCAGCTCCCTGACCGTGGCCGAGAACATCCAGGTGCCGCTCAAGGAGCACACCGACCTGCCGCGCCCGCTGATCGACGAGGTGGCCGCGCTCAAGATCGCCCTGGTCGGTCTGCCGGCAGATGCGGCCGGCAAGTATCCGTCGGAGCTCTCCGGCGGCATGAAGAAGCGCGCAGGCCTCGCCCGCGCGCTGGCGCTCGACCCCGAGATTCTGTTCCTCGACGAGCCCACCGCCGGCCTCGATCCGATCGGAGCCGCCGGCTTCGATTCGCTGATTCGCGACCTGCAGCGCAGCCTCGGTCTCACCGTGTTCCTGGTGACGCACGATCTGGACAGCCTGCATGCGATCTGCGACCGTATCGCCGTCCTCGTGGACCGCAAAGTCAAGGTCGGGACGATGGCCCAGATGCTGGCGGATTCTCATCCCTGGATCCGTGAGTATTTTCACGGGCCGCGCGCCCGCGCCGCCGGTATCGGTTAGCCACCAGCTTCTCCATGGAAACCCGCGCTCATCATCTTGCCGTCGGCACATTCGTTCTGGTGCTGCTGGCGGCACTTGCCGGATTCGTCATCTGGATCGGCAAGTTCCGGGCCGAGGCGAACTACGCCTATTACGACATCCTGTTCGGGGTGGACGTCACCGGCCTCTCGGTCGACGGTCCCGTCCGCTATCGGGGCGTCACGGTCGGGCGCGTGGCGGATATCCGCATCGATCCGGAGAACCCCACCCTGGTGCGCGTCACCATCCAGGTCGCGCCCGAGACGCCGGTCATGGTCGATTCGGTCGCCTCGCTCGAGGCGCAGGGCATCACGGGCGTGCTCTATGTGCTGCTGAAAGGCGGCACGCAGGGCGCGGCGCGCCTGCCGGTCACCGATCAGAAGCCCTATCCGGTGATCGCCAGCGTGCCCGGCAAGTTCGAAGCGCTCTTGGCCAGTGCGCCCGAGCTGTTGCAGCGCACCACGCAGCTCGTCGATCGCGTGAGCGAGCTGTTCAACGAACAGAACCGACAGGCGATCGCCGAAACACTGGAAAACCTGCGCGCGATCAGCAGCTCGTTCGCGGAGAATCGCGAAGGGCTCGGCCAACTGGTCCGGAGCGGCACCGCCGCGGCCGACGAGATCCGGGCCATGAGCGCCGACATGCGGGTGCTCGCGAAGAACCTGGACCATCAGGTCGGCAGCCTGACCGGCGCCACGCAGAAGACGCTCGACGACCTGCACCGCATCTCGCAATCCTTCAGCGCCGCCGCCGATCAGATCAACGGGATGGTCGCCGAGAACCGCCGGCCTCTCAACGATTTCACCTCGACCGGGCTCTACGAGCTGACGCAGATGGCGACCGAGATGCGCCAGCTGGTCGCTGCGCTGACGCGCATCTCGACCCAGTTCGAGCGCGACCCGGCGCGCTTCCTGTTCGGCGATCGACAAAGAGGGTTCGAGCCGCAATGACCGAAACGCTTCCTTTGCCCGCGGCCCCTGCGTTGCCCCGTCGCCTCGCACTGCTGACGCTGGGGAGCTTCGCTCTGCTGCCGGTCGCCGGGTGCGGCGTGTTTCCGCGGGTCAACGAGCCGCTCGATCTCTATACGCTGACGCCCAAGACCACCTTCCAGGAGCCGCCGCCCAAGGTCGGCTGGCAGCTTATAGTCGAGGAGCCGGTCGCGGCCGCGGGAATCGACACGGCACGCATCGCGCTCTCGCACAATCCTTATCAGATCGAGTATTTCGCCAAGGCCGCCTGGATCGACAATGCACCGGCCATGATACAGACGCTGCTGATCGATTCCTTCCAGAACACCGGATCGATCGTCGGCGTCGGCCGAGAGTCGATCGGGCTCAGGGCCGATTACCTGCTCAAGACCGACCTGCGCGAGTTCCAGGCCTTCTACAATGGCAACGATCCCATCGCCGAGGTGTGGGTCAAGATCATCGCCCAGGTGGTGAAGCTGCCCGAGCGGCGCATCATCGCCTCGATGACGGCGCAACGGAGGAGCAAGGCGGCGGGTCCGAAATTCACCGACGTGATCGATGCCTTCGACGATGCACTCGGCCATGTCATCAAGGCGATCGTGCTGTTCACCTTGGAGGCGCCGGCCAAGGCCGTGGCCGAAAACGGCGCAAACGACGCCATGCCGGCCATGCCTGCAACCCAGTCCACGCCCGGAGCCGCCCCCACACCCTGAGCAAGGGGCCGGCCTGCGCTGCGCGCCCGCGGCGCGCAGCGGCGCCGACCCCATGGACGCCGCCATGAGCCCCCACACCGCTTCCTCCCTCTCCGCCAGCCGCGTCTTTCACCGCGAGTTCGACCATGTGTTCCCGAAGGCCGTGCGCGGCGAGGGAATCTGGATCGTCGATTCCGAGGGGCGGCGCTACCTCGACGCTTCGGGCGGGGCGGCCGTCTCCTGCCTCGGGCACAGCCATCCGGCCGTGATCGAGGCGATCCAGCGTCAGGCGGCGCTGCTCCCGTTCGCCTACTCGCATTTCTTCACCAGCGAGCCGCTCGAGCAATTGGCGTCCACGCTGGTCGAGGCGGCGCCGCAGGGGATGGACAAGGTGTTCTTCGTCTGCGGCGGCTCGGAGGCGACGGAGGCGGCCTTGAAGCTCGCCCGGCAGTATTTCCTCGAAAAGGGCGAGCCGCGACGCCGGCACTTCGTCGCCCGCCGGCAGAGCTATCACGGCAACACGCTGGGCGCGCTCGCGGTCGGCGGCAACCTCGCGCGGCGCGAGCCTTATGCGCCGCTGCTCATGGAGGTGCGGCACATCGCGCCCTGCTATCCCTATCGCGACAAGCGCCCGGAGGAGAGCGAAGAGGATTACGGGCGGCGCGTCGCGGACGAGCTCGAAACGGCGATCCTCGATCTGGGCGCCGAGACGGTCGCGGCCTTCGTTGCCGAGCCCGTGGTCGGTGCCACGCTCGGCGCCCAGCCGGCGGTACCGGGCTATTTCCGGCGCATCCGCGAGATCTGCGACCGTTACGGCGTGCTCCTGATCCTCGACGAGGTGATGTGCGGGATGGGCCGCTGCGGCACGCTCTACGCCTGCGAGGCCGAGGAGGTGGTGCCGGACATCCTCACCATGGCCAAGGGGCTCGGCGCCGGCTATCAGCCGATCGGCGCGGTGATGGCGCATCGGCGCATCGTCGAGGCAATTGCGGCGGGCTCCGGCGCGCTGATGCACGGCCACACCTACTTCAACCACACCATCGCCTGCGCCGCCGCGCTGGCGGTTCAGCGCACGATCCGCGCCGAGAATCTCCTGAAGAACGTGCGTCGGCAAGGCCGGCGCCTGAAGCAGGGCCTGGAGGAGCGGCTCGGCAATCATCGCCATGTCGGCGATGTGCGCGGGCGAGGCCTCTTCCTCGGCATCGAGATGGTCGCCGACCGGGCCGGCAAGCGCCCCTTCGACCCGGCGCTCGAGCTGCATGCCCGGCTTCGGGATGCGGGCATGGCGGAGGGCATCATCTGCTATCCGGTCGGCGGCACCGTCGACGGCCGGCGCGGCGATCACATCGTGCTGGCCCCGCCCTATATCGTGAGCGACGCGGAGGTCGACGAGATCGTCGAGCGCATGGGACGCACGATCGACACGGCGCTGCGCGGGCTGCCCGCCGGCGCGGCCGGCTGAATCCATCCGCCTGCAGACGGTCGCGCCGATGCGAAGCCATCCGGACCCGTTCGCGCATCTGCCGATCGACGCGCTCGAAGCCATGGCGGCGGCAGGCCGAGACGTCGAGCGCGCCCGGCGCGCGCTGCGGCAGGTCGGGCACAATGTCGTGAGCGCGCTGCTCGAGGGGCAGGGGCCCTTTTACGAGTGGGACCACTATCCCGCCATGGACGTGCACGACATCGCCACCGGGGCGCAGTACTTCTACCACGCTCACCCGCCCGATGCGGACTTCCCCGAACACGGTCATTTTCATTGCTTTCTTCGCTTGGGCGAAACCGGCAGCGAAGTTCGCGACAAGAGGCGCCGGCCGGTCGCGCGCAAGGAGCAGGCTCTGGCCCATCTCGTCGCGATCTCGATGGATCCGGCCGGCGAGCCGATCCGGCTGTTCGTGGTGAACCGGTGGATGACGGGCGAGACTTGGCTCAAGGGTGGCCTTGTCGCGGCGCTCCTCGACCGCTTCGACGTGACGCACGGCCATCCTTGCGAGCCGGTCAACCGCTGGATCGCGGCCATGCTGCGGCTGTTCCGGCCTCAGATCGACCGGCTACTGCGCCGGCGCGATCGCTGCATCGCCGATTGGCGCCGCCGCCATCCGGGGCGCGATGCCCTCGAGGACAGAAGGCTCGGGGTCCTGGCTCAAGAGCCGATCTCGGTCGCCGGCCAGATCGCTGCGGTCGAGCGAGCCCTGGCGGCCCGAACGGCGGGTTCCGAGGGCGCCTCGGCGCCCGGTTCACGGCGGACGAAGCGGCGCGCGGAGCCCGGCCGCAGGGAACCGCGGGGACGGTCGGCATCGGGGCGTGCCTGAGCCTGCCGCGGCGGCCCGGTTAACGACCTGGTAACCCGCCGGTCGCCACAATGGCCGGGGATGAATGCGGGCGACGTCCGCCCTTTAGGCAGGCGGCGCATGCCCAAGGCAGGGTCAATGACCACCACACTCTCGCAGGCGGACGTCGCCCGGCTGCTCGCCGATCCGTCGGAAGAGGCGCGCGCCGATACCGCGACCAAGCTGGCGCTCCAGGTCGATGCCGATGGCCTGACCGACGCGGAGCGCCAACTCGCCATCGACATCGTCAGAGTGATGGCCCAGGACGCCGCGGTGCGCGTGCGCGAGGCGTTGGCGCGCAATCTGAAGCATAGCAAGAAAATCCCGCACGACGTTGCCGAGATGCTGGCGAAGGATGTCGAATCCGTTTCGCTGCCGATGCTCGAGTTCTCGGCCATCCTGACCGACGAGGACCTGATCGCGATCGTGCGCAGCTCGAGCGGCGCCAGGCAGACCGCGATCGCGCGGCGCGCCAACGTGTCGGCCAGGGTCGCGGATGTGCTGATCGAGAGCAAGAACGTCGAGGCTGTGGCCACGCTGGTCTCGAACGAGGGCGCCGATCTCTCGGAGCGCGCGCTGCAAAAGGTGGTCGATCGCTACAGCCAGAGCCATCAGGTGCAGAGCTCGCTGGTGCGGCGGCCCAATCTGCCGCTCACGGTGGCGGAACGCCTGGTGGCCGTCGTGTCGGAAAATCTGCGCGACTATCTGGTCTCGCATCACGATCTGCCGCCCTCGGTCGCGGTCGATCTGGTGCTCGAGAGCCGCGAGCGCGCGACCGTCAGCCTGCTGCCGCAGGGCGCGGAATCGGTCGACGTGATTCAGCTCTGCCGGCAGCTCAAGCTTCACGGGCGCCTGACACCCTCGCTTCTTCTGCGTGCGCTCTGCATGGGCGACATGGCCTTTTTCGAGGCCGGCATGGCCGTGCTGGCCCGCACGCCGATCGTCAATGCCCGCATGCTGATCCACGACGACGGCACGCTCGGCCTCAAGTCCCTCTATCTGCGCTCGGGCCTGCCGGAGCGGTTCTATCCCGCCTTCCGCGTGGCGGTGGACGTGGTGCGCGAGAACGAGACCGACGCGCGCGACGAGGATCGCCGGCGCTATATCTGCCGCATGATCGAGCGCATCCTCACGCAGTTCGAGGATATCGGGCAGGACAATCTCGACTACCTGCTCGGCAAGCTCAACCACTACGCCGCTTAACAACCCCGGCATCTGCCGGGCGCCTTGCCCGGCTATGAAAACGCCGCCCGAGAGGCTTCGGGCGGCGTTTCTCGTTCGACGGTGCGGCCGGATATCGCGAACCGGCACAGAACGCGCAAACCGTAGTTCTTACGGGCCTTTGGTGTAGTTGGCGCAATAGGCGTCGGAGTGAATGCCGCTGTTGCCGCTGCAATTGTTGTCCACCCACCTCGCAGCCTCGTACTTTGCGCAGGCGGCGAGGGTTAGGCCGATCGCGAGCGTGGCGGCAAGACTGAGAATGCGTTTCATCGGTCTCGATCCTTACGCTGTGGCCCAAGCGACCCCCGGGGCGGCAGACGCGCCTCGACGGAGCCGACAATCGGGATTCTTGGCCGCGAGAACGGCCAAGGCAAGGGCAAGCGCCACCTCTGCCGCGTAAAAAAGCCGGGGCAGCAACGCTTCGAAGTTCGCGGCCGCAGAGGGCGGGCCGGAACGGCCTGGCGCCGCGCCAACATCGTTCCGCGCCGACCCGCAGGGCCGTAGCGCAACCGAGGCCGCCTTCGCGAAGGCGGGCGGCATCGCGAGCTCGAGCCCGACCTCTGGCGCCCGGTGCCGCGCCCGACGCGCACTCGGCCCGTCCGTCCGTCCGCGCCGGTCTCGTCAGCGCATCGGCGCGGCGCCGATGCGGCTGTAATCGACGGCGAGATAGCCGTCGATCTCCTTGACGGCGTCGGGATGGACCTTCAGGACCTCCTGCGCCATCACGCCCATGCGGACCACGGGATCGCCCTTGTAGTGGAAGGTGTAGACGTTCAATCCGTCGAAGGTCCGTCCGACCAGCCGGATGTCCTCTTTGAGCCGCATGTCGGATACCATCATGATGTGCGTCGGCTGCCGTTCGGTCCCGCCTCGGTGTTCGCACAGGGGATAGACGGCGGCGCTGTTGGCGCCGGGGCAGGCCGCGCTGAACTGGACCGGTGCCGGATTGGTGAACTGGCTGTCGACGCAAGCCGCAAGGCCGATCGGAGCGAACGCCAAGAGCGTTGATCTCAACAGGCGAGCAAACATGGGACGGCTCCTCAACCAATGGTTGGACCCGGCCCTCCCGTCACCCGGACAGCGCTATCCTATGGCGTTCCGGCATCTCTGCAAAGTTTCCCCGTCGAGCGCGGCAGCCGGCCCGCGTCGCGGCCCCCACCGGCCTGTCGGGTCCGCGGTCGGGCATGATTTCCACGCGAGGGACTGCGCCGATCGCCGTTCGCCGCGCGGTGGTCGCAAAGCGCCAACGTGGCCGCGCCCGGCCGGCGCTGCGAGAACGCGGCCTCTGATCGGTCCGGAGAATGACGGGGAACGAAGAAGAAAATGGTCGGAGTGAGTGGATTCGAACCACCGGCCCCTGCGTCCCGAACACAGTGCTCTACCAGGCTGAGCTACACTCCGACCGGAGGCGCGTATATAGCGCCTGGCGGCCGGGCTCGCAAGGGCGTGGGGAAAGCGCGTCGGCGGGCGGCAGAACGACGGTCGTTAATAGGCCCGCTCGATGCAGAAATCGACCACCTCGAGCAGGGCCCGCTTCTCGGGTCCTTCGGGGAAGATGCCGAGCGCGTCGCGGGCGATGGCGCCGTAGTGCGCGGCCCTGGCGACCGTGTCCCTGAGCGCGCCGTGTCGTTCCATGAGCGCGATCGCGTGGGTGAGGTCGTTCTCCTCCTGCTTGAGCTCTTCGAGCGTCCGGCGCCAGAAAGCGCGCTCCTCGGCATCGCCGCGACGATAGGCCAGCACGACCGGGAGCGTGATCTTGCCCTCGCGGAAGTCGTCGCCCACGGTCTTGCCGAGCTCCGACTGGCGCGCCGAATAGTCGAGCATGTCGTCGATCAATTGGAAGGCGATGCCGAGATTGAGGCCGTAGCTCTCGAGCGCCTCCTCCTCGACCTTGGGCCGGTCCGCCACGACCGCGCCGACGCGGCAGGCAGCGGCGAAAAGGGCCGCGGTTTTGTAGCGGATCACGTCGAGATAGGCTTGCTCGCTGGTCTCGGTGTCGTTGCTGGTGACGAGCTGCAGCACCTCGCCCTCGGCGATGACGGCCGAGGCGTTGGAGAGGATCTCCAGCACCTTGAGCGAGCCGTCCATCACCATGAGCTGGAAGGCGCGGCTGAAGAGGAAGTCTCCCACCAGCACCGAGGCCTTGTTGCCCCAGACCGCGTTGGCGGTGGCGAGCCCGCGCCTAAGCTCGCTCTCGTCGACAACGTCGTCATGCAGCAATGTGGCGGTGTGGATGAACTCGACCGTCGCCGCCAGACCCTTGTGGCGCTCGCCGCGATAACCGCACAGATGCGCAGCCGCCAGGGTCAGCATGGGCCTGAGCCGCTTGCCGCCGGCGGCGACGATGTGGCCGGCGAGCTGGGGGATCAGCTCGACCGGGCTCTGCATGTGGCGCAGGATGAGAGCGTTCACCGCCGTCAGATCCTCGCCCACCAGGCGCTGCAACGCCTCGAGCGAGGGTTTGCGCGATTTCTCGCGCTCCTCTTCCAGATTGACGACGATCGCCATGCTCGCCTTCCCGCCGCAGGATGGCCCGCCGAGGCCTCGCCCTGCTTGATGGATATTCTCTGTCGGGCCCGTTGGGGAACCGGTCGTTTCCGGCCGGCACCGCTTGACCCTTCATGCCCCAAGGGCGAGCATAAGAGGGGTTTGTCCCGGGTCAAGGCCGCGCAGCCAGCGGCCGCAAAGCCGCAGGCGAAGGGTCGTCGGTCGAGGCGCCGGGACAGGAGGTCGGGGCGGCTTTGCGGGAGCTCACGCGCAGCAATGATCTGGTCTGGCTCAGCTGGCTCTCTGCGCTGCTGGCCGATGCGGGCATCGAGATTCACCTGCTCGATGCGCATATGAGCGCGCTCGAGGGCTCCGTCATCGCGATCGAGCGGCGCGTGATGGTCGCCGACGAGGACTATGACGAGGCTTGCCGGCTCCTGACGGCGGCGCGGGCACCGTCCCCATCGGAGGCGGGCGATGGCTGAGGCCGAAAGCGCCCCCGAGCTGCGCGAAGACCGCATTCTCGGCGGCCGCGTCCGTCTGCTGCAGCCGACCGAGGGCTATCGCGTCGCGATCGACCCGGTGTTTCTCGCGGCGGCGGTGCCGGCGGGGCCGGGCGACCTTGTGCTGGAGCTGGGATCGGGCGCGGGTGCCGCCGCGCTCTGCCTCGCATGGCGAGAACCCGGCTGCCGCGTCATGGGCATCGAGATCGATCGCGACATCGCCCGCGTGGCCATGCGCAACGTCGAGCTCAACAGCCTCACGGGCCGGGTCGACGTCATGGTCGGCGACGTGATGCATCCGCCGCCGCGCCTGGCGCCCGGCTCCTTCCACCATGCGATGATGAACCCGCCTTTCATGCCGGCGGGCGTCGCCACACCGTCGCCGCAGAGCGCCAAGGCGCGCGCCACCGTCGAAGGCGAGGCGCAGCTTGGCGACTGGGTGCGCTGCGCGCACACCATGCTGCGGCCCAAGGGCAATCTCGTCATCGTGCATCGTGCCGACCGGCTCGAGGAGATTCTGGCGGCTCTGCACGGCCGCTTCGGCGAAATCGTGCTGTTCCCGCTCTGGCCCGGGGGCAACCGGCCGGCGGCGCGCGTACTGGTGCGCGCGCGCAAAGGGGTGCAGACGCCCACGCGCCTCGCGCCCGGTCTCGTGCTGCACGAGCCCGACGGTCGCTACACCGCCGCAGCCGAGGCCGTCCTGCGCGAGGCGGCGGGGCTGATCCTGTGAGATGAGGGCCACACACGGCCTCGTCCTGTTCTCCCGATTACCTTGACCCTGGGGCGGGCGACCGTTAAACCCGCGGGCGATGTTCTCGCTGCCGAGCCTGTCGAAGCTGCTCGTTCTGGTCGCCGTGATCGTCCTGGTCTGGCAAGGCTTCAAGATGCTGGGTCGGTTGCAGCGGGCGCGCCAGGCCGAGGCGGAAGCGCGGCTGCGCCAGGCGCAGGCCCAGGCGCGAGCGGCGCAGCAGCGCCGCAGCGCCGGCGCGGTCGAGGAAACCCGCCAATGCCGCGTCTGCGGGGCCTATGTGGCCAAGGGCATGGGGGCCTGCGGCCGGCCCGACTGTCCGTTCGGCGCCTGACCGGTCTGGATGACACGGTCTTGGTTAACGCCCGAGACAGGGGCCAGCGGTCTGGGCAAGCGCCCTTCGCTTGACCCTGTGGAAGGCCGTCGCTAGTTTTCGCACCGCAGCAAACCCCTTGATTCTCCGTTAAGGACCGAACCCGCCTTGAGCGAGCGCCCCCGCGCCAATCCCGATAGCTGTTTCCAACGGCTGATCTTGAAGCTGCAGGATTACTGGGCGAGGCAAGGCTGCCTCATCCTGCAGCCCTACGACATGGAGGTGGGGGCCGGGACCTTCCACTGGGCCACCGCCTTGCGGGCGCTGGGCAAGAAGCCCTGGAACGCCGCCTATGTGCAGCCCTCGCGCCGGCCCAAGGACGGGCGCTATGGCGACAACCCGAACCGGCTGCAGCACTACTACCAGTTTCAGGTGATCCTGAAGCCCTCGCCCGTCGAAAGCCAGGCGCTCTATCTGGGCAGCCTCGAGGCGCTCGGCATCGATCCGCTGGCGCACGACATCCGCTTCGTCGAGGACGACTGGGAGAGCCCCACGCTGGGCGCCTGGGGCCTCGGCTGGGAGGTCTGGCTCGACGGCATGGAAGTGACCCAGTTCACCTATTTCCAGCAGGTTGGCGGCATCGAGTGCGATCCGGCCTCGACCGAGCTGACCTACGGGCTCGAACGCCTCGCCATGTACGTGCAAGGGGTGGAGAGCGTCTACGACATCGACTGGAACGGTGCCGGGATGAAATATGGCGACGTCTACTTGCAGGCCGAGCGCGAGTTCTCGGCCTTCAATTTCGAGCAGGCCGACACGGGCGCCCTGTTCCGGCATTTCGAGGATGCGGAGCGCGAATGCAACAAATTGCTGGCGCTCGAGAGGCCGTTGCCGCTTCCGGCCTACGACCAATGTTTGAAGACGAGCCATCTCTTCAATCTGCTCGATGCGCGCGGCGTCATCTCGGTGACGGAGCGGCAGGCCTATATCGCGCGCGTGCGCGCTTTGGCCAAGGGCTGTTGCGAAGCCTGGCTTGCGGGTGAAGAGGGATGAAAACGATGCGACGTGCCCCCCGGCGCAGCTTTGACCTGTCGGTGGCCGCGACGGCTGGCGCGGTGCCGGCCAAGACCGATGGTCGCGCCCTACCGCCGCCGCGACCGCTCGAGAAGACCGCCTGTGCCGAACGGGCGCGCCATGCCCTGCGGGGGCTCCTGCAGATTGCATCCTCGGTGCGGCGATCGGGATCGGCGGAGACGGCGTGAGCCATGGCCGAGCTGCTCCTGGAGCTGTTCTCGGAGGAGATCCCGGCGCGCATGCAAGCGCGCGCCGCCGAGGAACTGAAGCGCCTCGTCACCGATAAGCTCGAGGCCGCCGGTCTCGCCTTCGCCAAGGCTGCCGCCTTCGCCACGCCGCGCCGGCTGGCGCTCGTGGTCGAGGGGCTGCCCGAACGCCAGCCCGACGTCACGGAAGAGAAGAAGGGCCCGCGGGTCGGCTCGCCCGAGCCCGCGATCCAGGGCTTCCTCAAATCGGCCGGGCTCAAGAGCCTCGATCAGTGCGAGCAGCGCGACACCGGCAAGGGTGTGTTCTGGTTCGCCGTTACCAAGAAGGCCGGCGGTCCCACGGCGGTCATACTGCCGGGTCTGCTGGCCGAGGCGATCATGGGCCTTGCCTGGCCCAAATCCATGCGCTTCGCCAGCCAGAGCTTGCGCTGGGTGCGCCCTCTGCACAGCGTGATGGCCATGTTCGGCGGAGAGCCGCTCGAAGGCGCGCTCGAGCTCAACGGCGTCAGGCTTCCTTTCGGCGATCGAAGCCGCGGCCACCGTTTCCTGGCGCCCGAAGCCTTTCCGGTCGGCGCCTTCGCCGACTACAAGCGGCGGCTCAAGGAGTGTTACGTCGTCCTCGACCCGGCCGAGCGGCGCGCCGAGATCCTGCGCCAGGCCGAGGCCAAGGCGGCCGAGGCGGGCTTGCGGCTGCGGCACGACGAGGCGCTGCTCGACGAGGTGACGGGGCTGGTCGAATGGCCGGTGGTGCTGATGGGGCGCATCGACGAGCCCTTCATGAGCCTGCCGCCCGAGGTGCTGACCGGCTCGATGCGTGCGCACCAGAAATATTTCGCGCTCGTGGACGCGCACGGGAAGCTCGCGCCGCGCTTCCTCGTCGTCGCCAACATGGAGACGAAGGACAAGGGTGCGGCCATCGTCGCCGGCAACGAGCGCGTCCTGCGCGCCCGCCTGTCGGACGCGCGCTTCTTCTGGGACCACGACCGCAAGGTGAAGCTGGATGCGCATCTGCCGGCGCTCGAGGGCATCGTGTTCCACGCCAGGCTCGGCTCGCTGGCCCAGAAGGTCGAGCGCGTGAAGGCGCTGGCGAAGGAGATCGCCGCCCATGTGAAGGGCGCCGATCCGGCCAAGGTGGAGCGCGCCGCCAGGCTCGCCAAGGCCGATCTCGTGACGGGCATGGTCGGCGAGTTCCCGGAGCTTCAGGGCGTGATGGGCCGCTATTACGCGCAAGCGCAAGGCGAGGCGCCCGAGGTCGCGCGCGCCATCGCCGAGCATTACTCGCCGCTGGGGCCGGGCGACGAATGCCCGACCGCGCCCGTCTCGGTGGCCGTGGCGCTGGCCGACAAGATCGACACGCTGGCGGGTTTCTTCGCCATCGGCGAGAAGCCGACCGGCTCCAAGGACCCCTTCGCGCTGCGGCGCGCGGCGCTGGGCGCGATCCGGCTCATCGTCGAGAACAAGCTGCGCCTGTCATTGCGCCAGGTTTTCAAAGAGGCGGCCAAGCGCCTTCCGGGTTCTCTGGCGGCGTCCTTCGACGAGGAGGGATTGCTCGAATTCTTCGCCGAACGGCTCAAGGTCGCGCTGAAGGAGAAGGGCGTGCGCCACGACCTCATCGCGGCGGTGTTCGCGCTGGCCCGCGAGGACGACCTGGTGCGCCTGCTGGCGCGGGTCGATGCGCTGACGAAATTCCTGGCGAGCGAGGATGGCGAGCATCTGCTGACGGCGCAGAAGCGCGCCTCGAACATCCTGCGCATCGAGGAAAAAGGGGACAGCGCGAAGGGCATAGACATCCGAATCTATTCCGAGCATCCCGATCCTGCGCTGTTCGAGCTCGACCAGGAGCGCGCTCTTCACGGAGCGCTGGACCGGGCGATTCAAGTCGCAAACGACGCAATCGAGAAAGAGGATTTCACGAGCGCCATGGCGGCGATGGCAACATTGCGCGCGCCGGTCGATGCCTTTTTTGACACGGTGACGGTGAACGTTCCGAATCGGGAGTTGCGGGAAAACCGGCTAAGATTGCTGTCGCAGATCCGCGCGACCCTCGGGCGGGTCGCCGACTTCTCCAAGATCGAAGGCTGAGAGAGATGGTGAAGTGGGTCTATCGCTTCGGAGCCGGCAAGGCCGAAGGCCGTGCCGATATGCGCAACCTTCTCGGCGGCAAGGGCGCCAATCTGGCCGAGATGTCGAGCCTGGGCCTGCCGGTGCCGCCGGGCTTCACCATCACGACCGAGGTCTGCACCCATTTCTACGCCAACGGGCGCAGCTATCCCTCGGGCCTCGAGAAAGAGGTGAAAGAGGCGCTGGGCGCGGTCGAGGCCACCGTCGGCGCCAGGTTCGGCGACGAGAGCAATCCCCTGCTCGTGTCGGTGCGCTCGGGTGCCCGCGTCTCCATGCCCGGCATGATGGACACGGTGCTCAATCTCGGCCTCAACGACCGCACGGTCGAGGGGCTGGCGCGTCATGCCGGCGATGCCCGCTTCGCCTATGACAGCTACCGGCGCTTCATCCAGATGTTCGGCAACGTGGTGCTCGGCGTCGATCACCATCATCTCGAGGAGATCCTGGAGCTCGAGAAGGAGGAGCGCGGCGTGGCGCTCGATACGGAGCTCACGCCCGATGCGCTCGAGGCGATCATCGCCAAGTACAAGAAAAGGATCGAGGAAGAGACCGGCACGCCCTTCCCGCAGGACCCGAACGCCCAGCTTTGGGCGGCGATCGGCGCCGTGTTCGGAAGCTGGCAGACGCCGCGCGCCGTCACCTATCGGCGCCTGCACGCCATCCCCGAGGACTGGGGCACGGCCGTCAATGTCCAGGCCATGGTGTTCGGCAATATGGGCGAGGACTGCGCCACCGGCGTGGCCTTCACCCGCAACCCGGCCACGGGCGAGAACGCCTTCTATGGCGAATATCTCGTCAACGCCCAGGGCGAGGACGTGGTCGCCGGCATCCGCACGCCGCAGCATCTGACCGTGGCCGGCAAGAAGGCCAACCGCTCGAGCCTGCCCGCCATGGAAGAGGCGATGCCGCAGCTCTTCGCCGAGCTCGAAAAGGTGCGCCACAAGCTCGAGGCGCATTACCGCGACATGCAGGACATCGAGTTCACGGTCCAGCGCGGCACGCTCTACATGCTGCAGACGAGGAGCGGCAAGCGCACGGCGGCGGCGGCGCTCAAGATCGCGGTCGACATGGTCAAGGAGGGGCTGATCGACGAGCAGGAGGCGATCAGGCGCATCGACCCGGGCTCGCTCGATCAGCTCCTGCATCCGATGCTCGATCCCAAGGCGCCGCGCAAGGTGATCGCGCGCGGGCTGCCGGCCTCGCCCGGTGCCGCGGCGGGCCACGCCGCATTCACCGCCGACGAGGCCGAGGACCGCGCCGCCAAGGGCGACAAGGTCATCCTGGTCCGCGCCGAGACCAGCCCCGAGGACATCCACGGCATGCACGCCGCCGTGGGCATCCTGACCACGCGCGGCGGCATGACCAGCCACGCGGCGGTGGTGGCGCGCGGCATGGGTCGGCCTTGCGTCTCGGGCGCGGGCGACCTCCGGATCGACGCCAACGCCCGCACCATGAGGGTGCGCGACGTCACGGTGCGCGACGGCGACCTCATCACCATCGACGGCGGCACGGGCGAGGTGATGGTGGGCGAGGTGCCGACCATCCAGCCGGAGCTGTCGGGCGACTTCGCCACGCTGATGGGCTGGGCCGACCGGTTGCGCAAGCTCAAGGTGCGCACCAACGCCGAGACGCCGGCCGACGCGCGCACGGCACGCCGATTCGGCGCCGAGGGCATCGGGCTTTGCCGCACCGAGCACATGTTCTTCGACGGCAACCGCATTGTCGCCATGCGCGAGATGATCCTGGCCGACGACGAGGCTGGGCGGCGCAAGGCGCTCGCCCGCATCCTGCCGATGCAGCGCGCCGACTTCGTCGAGCTGTTCCAGATCATGCGCGGCCTGCCGGTGACGATCCGCCTGCTCGATCCGCCGCTGCACGAGTTCCTGCCTCATGCCGAGGCCGAGATGGCGGAGGTGGCGGCGGCCGCCGGCATCGATCTCGAGACGGTGCGCCATCACTCGGCGATGCTGAAGGAAGCGAACCCGATGCTCGGCCATCGCGGCTGCCGCCTCGGCATCACCTATCCCGAGATCTACGAGATGCAGGCGCGCGCCATCTTCGAGGCGGCGGCGCAGGTCAAGAAGGAGACGGGCGAGACGGCCGAACCGGAGATCATGATCCCGCTCGTGGCGCTGCCCAAGGAGCTGGAGATCCTGAAGGGCGTGGTCGACCGCGTGGCCGCCGAGGTGGCGGCGGTGGAGGGCGTGGTCACGGCCTATTCGGTCGGCACCATGATCGAGTTGCCGCGCGCAGCGCTGCTGGCCGGCGAGATCGCCAGATCGGCGGAGTTCTTCAGCTTCGGCACCAACGACCTGACGCAGACGACCTACGGGCTCTCGCGCGACGACGCCGCGCGATTCCTGCAGGACTACGAGCGCAGAGGCTTGCTGCCGCAGGACCCGTTCGTCACCATCGACCCCGCAGGCGTGGGCGAGCTGGTGCGGATCGCCGCCGAGCGCGGCCGCAAGGCGCGCCGCGAGCTCAAGCTCGGCATCTGCGGCGAGCATGGCGGCGACCCGGCCTCGATCCGCTTCTGCGCCGAGGTGGGGCTCGACTATGTCTCCTGCTCGCCCTACCGCGTGCCGATCGCGCGGCTGGCCGCGGCCCAGGCCGCGCTTGCCGGCACCATCCAGCGGGACGTCTGAGGCGCCGCCGCCCCTCCCTCTCCCCTTGCGGGATCAGGGGACGCCTGAGACGGCTGCCGCTTCTTTCCCTCTCCCGCGTGCGGGAGAGGGTGGGGCCCTGTCGCGCGAGCGATGGGGAGGGTGAGGGTGCGACAGCCCCGCTCTATTCCGGCAAGCTATCCGACCGCAAATTCCGGTAGCGGCGCGACTTTGCCCGAGGCGCGCATCGCCGCCCACATCATCTCGATTTTGCCGCAATCTGTGGTAGTATAGTGTACAACCGGAGGTTGTGATCATGACGTTGCGGTGGGGGACGGCCTGCCGGCGCCGGGCGGCGCGTTTCCTCGGTGCCGGCCTGACCCTGGGGCTTGCATGGCTGACGGCGCTTCATGCGGGTGGAGTCCGTGCCGAGGATAATGATGTTCTTCCTCCGCCGATGCTGATCTCGCTTCCACCGCTCGATCTGCCGCCTTCCGTGGACCAGCGTGTAGACCACGTTGCGAGCGCCTCGCTCCTATCGGACGGCCGTATCGCGGTGCTGGGCTCGACGGCGCCGGCGGAGAACGGATTCTTGCGCATCTTCGATCCAAAGAGTGGCACCGAGGAGGATCATTATTGGGTCGGGAATGATGGAGCAGGGCCAACCAGCGCGTCGGTCGAGACCATCGGCGATGCCGTGTTCATTTTTGGTACCGGCGGAAGTCTGTGGCGTGTGTCCAAACAAGACGTGCTCGTGTCCGATGTCGATTTCGGCCGCGACACCGCGTTCGGCAGCACGACCGTGTCAGGTGCCATGCTGGTTGATGGCAAGTCAGTGCTTTTGTCGTGGTGGGAGGCGACGCCGTCACGCAATGAATTTTGCGGCAACGGTGCTGTCGTGGCCCGCTTGTCGCCCGAAGGCAAGGTGATCTGGCGCTGGCAGGACCGCCAGGGCGGGTTCTATTTCCCGAACGATATGGTCGTCCTGGCCGACAGCACGATCCTGGTCTTGGTCGAGGGCAGCCCCAACGAATATATGGGCACCATGTGGAATCCTTGCGTTCACGGCTGGGAATATCTTGTGGCTCTTTCGCCGGATGGCCATGAGATTGCCCGGCGGACTCTGCCGCGACGCGTCTGGCTCGGGCCGCTCAGCCTGAGCTGGGACGGCAAGGAGGCGTTGGGTGCTGTTGGTTCCGATATTTTTGTTGGCGCTGCCGAGGCCATCATGCGCATTCGTGTCGAGAGCGGCCGCATTCTCTGGGATCGCGTGAACATCGCCGCGAAGATTGACGGATTGTTTTATGAAGAAACGATTGTGACATCGCTTGAGAAAGGCGGCTACCTCGCGTTTCCTGCGCATGGACCGCTTGCCGTGAAGCTGGATGAGGGCGGCGAGGCGGCCCGCATATACTCGAGACCGGTAGATCTCACCGGGCTCTGTGGCGTCCAACTTGGGCGCGGCGTGCTTTGCGGGAGCGGCGATATGTTTGCACTGCTGCCGTTACAATGAGCGTGTGTTGCTGCAAATCGGATCAATCATGGGCACCCACGGGCGGCCGGTAGGGAGGGCGGAAACGCTCGATGCGAATGACCAGGCCTGGAAAGTGCTCGAAGTTCTTTTGCTCTTCCGCATGAGCCCGGCGCTTGTCGACGAGGACGTCTTGCAGGGCGTATTTGTAGCCGTGGTCCACCAGCCAGTTGATGCGTTCCTTTGCGCGCGGCCCTACACCAGCATCCGGCAGATCGGTAAGCGGCGGTGATGCTCGTCGTAAAGGCCCTATTCGCGCATCACCTGGTCGATCGCGCCATAGGCGATGTCACGGACAGCCGTGGGGTCTGTGTTGATCAGCATGTCGAAGAGATGGTGCGCGACGTCGTGGTCCTTGATCTGATCGAGGCGATAGTGATTGTAGGCGGTGTCCTCATGAAAGGCTCTCGCTTGCGCTTTGGTGAGGTCTTCGACCTCTCCCGTCATCCCGGGCAGCCCGGGGAAGCGCTTGTTATCGCTCTTCTCTTTCATGTCCTTTGGTTTGCCTTGTTTGTCTTTGGGGCCTTCAATCCAGCCATCGAGCGTTTTTGCGTCACGCCGAAATTCGTCTTTCCGCCGGGGTCCAACGGATCGTTCGAGAAGCCCCCTTCGAAGGGCATGATCTCGTCGAGCATGGTCTGTGCTCGGGTGCGGCGCAGGATGGGGTGGGGGATCGAAGGGGCATGACCGGAAACTTCATTCCCCCGTTGCGCGATCGCTTGGGGCAATGCCTCGTTCTCCTGGCTGGCCGAGCCGGCCGGTGCGGGGGCAGGAAGGCGGGGAAAGGTCGGAATACCTCTGGGCGGCGTAGGGGCGGTCTCCAGGGTATATGGCTATTTGCGTAAATATACGTTATTTGCATAATTCTTGTCAAGCGCGACCGGCTCCGCGTCCCTAATCGCCCGCGCGCCGACCCTGGGCCCGTCGCCGCTCACCAGGAAGCCGCCCCGAGCCCTTCGCTCCCGCCCGTGTTCCCGCGCTATAGTCCTCCTCGCGCGAGCCGGCCCCGCGCTTTCGCGCCCATGACTGACCGACCGTCGAACCCACGCCCGAGACCTCGCCCTGACCTCGCTCGAAACCCTCCGTCGCGGCTCCAAGGCGGCGCTGGCCCAGGCGCTGGCGGCACTCGAGCGCGCGCCCGATGCGCCGCAGAGCCTGGCGCTGCTCGATGCGGCCTATGCCGCGCCGATCGCCCAGGTGATCGGCCTCACCGGGCCGCCCGGCGTGGGCAAGTCGACGCTGGCCGGCGCCCTCATCCGCGCCTATCGCGCGCAGGGCCAGCGCGTCGGTGTGATCGCGGTCGATCCCTCCTCGCGCCGCTCGGGCGGCGCCTTGCTCGGCGACCGCACGCGGCTGCAGACCGATCCCGCCGACGAGGGCGTGTTCGTGCGCTCCATGGCCGCGCGCGACCGCCTGGGCGGCCTCGCCGAACTCACGCTCTCGGCCATGGTGCTGATGCGCGCGCTTTACGACATCCTGCTGCTCGAGACCGTCGGCGTCGGCCAGTCCGAGACCGATGTGGCCGAGGCCGCCGACACGGTGCTCTTCTGCGTGCAGCCGGGCTCGGGCGACAGCCTGCAGTTCATGAAGGCCGGCATCGTCGAGATCCCCGACCTGGTCGCCGTGACCAAGGCCGACATGGGGGCGGCCGCGATCCGCGCGCGCGCCGACGTCAAGGGCGCGCTGGGCTTGGGGGCCGAGGAGAACGAGGGCTGGGACGTGCCGGTGCTGCTGGTGGCGGCCACCACGGGCGAGGGCATGGAGAAGCTCGTGGCCGAGCTGGATCGGCATTGGCAATGGCTCGGCGAAGGCGGTCGCCTCGCGCGGCGCCGGCAGGCGCAGGCCGAGCGGTGGCTCGAGGAGGGGTTACGCGATCGTTTCGGCCGCGAGGGGCTCAAGCGCGCGGGCCCACTCGCGCTGCCCGAAGGCCGCTCGCCCTTCCGCGCCGCGGCCGAGATCGCGGAAAGGCTGCGCGCCGGTTGACGGGACTTGCTCGCCGAAGCGTTGCAAGATCGCTATCAAGGAAACGATCGCCGGCGCAAAGGCCGGATGCCGCCCTTGACGCATCGACCGTCCTCGGAGCCTGGCCATGATGCTCCTCGACATTCTCATTGTCCTTCTTTTGATCCTGCTCAATGGTGCGCTCTCGCTCTCGGAGCTTGCCATCATCTCGGCGCGGCGGCCGCGGCTGAGGGTCATGGCGGCAGCGGGCAATCGGGGCGCCGCGATGGCGTTGGCGCTGGCCGAGCATCCGGGGCGGTTCCTGTCGACGGTGCAGATCGGCATAACGCTGGTTGCGGTGCTGATGGGCGCTTTCAGCGGCGTCACCATCGCCGAGGCCCTGGCCCGGCAACTGGAGGCGCTGGGCATGAACGGAAATCTCGCCGATACGCTCGCCTTCACGGCCGTGGTCGGCGTCACGACCTATTTTTCGCTCATTCTGGGCGAACTGGTGCCGAAGCAGATCGCCCTCGCCGATGCCGAACATGTCGCGGCCCGGGCTGCCCGGCCGATGGCGGCGCTGGCGCGGCTCGGCGCGCCGCTGGTCTGGTTCCTGGACCGGTCGTCGCGGTTCTCCCTTCGTCTGCTCGGCTATCATGCGCGCCCGGCGCGCCGGGTGTCCGAGGAGGAGGTGCGCGCCTACATCGCCGAGGCGACCGCTGCCGGCGCGGTCGAGCCCGCCGAACGATCGATGATCGAAAGGGTCATGCGGCTGGGCGGCCGGCCGATCCGCGCGGTGATGACCCATCGGCTCGATGTGGAATGGATCGATCTCGACGCGAGCGAGGCGGAACGGCGCGCC
>JBMONF010000048.1:0-48142 GCA_049323455.1 Pseudomonadota bacterium
TATCCTTCGTCATGACCGGTCTCCCATGCGTGAGGCTCGGCGCCGGACCATCCGGCGCAACCCTCGCTATCGCATGTTGCGGGACCGGTCACCTCAGCCTCTCTTCCGGACATATGGACTGAGCTTGCCGAAGGATGAGGCCTTTCCGTCAATTCCCATTCGGGAACGAGCTACTGCGCCAACTCGGGCTCCTTGGGCTCGACCGGGGCCGGCTCGCCGCCGCCACCCTCGCCGCCGCCCTCGCCCTTGGCGGGCTTGGTCTCGGTGAGCGTGAAGACGAGCTTGCCGTCCTTGACGTCGACGCGCGCCGTGCCGCCCTTCTCGAGCTTGCCGAACAGAAGCTCCTCGGCCAGCGGCTTCTTGATGTGCTCCTGGATGACGCGGGCCAAGGGCCTCGCGCCATAGAGCGGATCGAAGCCCTTCTTGGCGAGCCAGTCGCGCGCCGCGTCCGAGAGCTCGATCGTGACGTTGCGGTCGGCGAGCTGGGCCTCGAGCTGCATCACGAACTTGTCCACCACCCGCGCCACGATCTCGGGCGACAGGTTCTGGAAGGTGATGATCGCATCGAGACGGTTGCGGAACTCCGGCGTGAACATGCGGTTGATCGCCTCGGTGTCCTCGCCCTCGCGCGTCTCGCGCACGAAGCCCATCGCCGACTTCGCCATCTCGGACGCGCCGGCGTTGGTGGTCATGATCAGGATCACGTTGCGGAAATCGACCGACTTGCCGTTGTGATCGGTGAGCTTGCCGTGGTCCATCACCTGCAGCAGCAGGTTGAAGAGGTCGGGATGCGCCTTCTCGATCTCGTCCAGGAGCAGCACCGCGTGCGGATGCTGGTCGATGGCGTCGGTCAGCAAGCCCCCCTGGTCGAAGCCGACATAGCCCGGGGGCGCGCCGATCAGGCGCGACACGGTGTGCCGCTCCATGTATTCGGACATGTCGAAGCGGATCAGCTCGATGCCGAGCGTGCGGGCGAGCTGGCGGGCGACCTCGGTCTTGCCCACGCCGGTCGGCCCCGAGAACAGGTAGGAGCCGATCGGCTTCTCGGGCTCGCGCAGCCCCGCGCGGGCGAGCTTGATCGCGGCCGACAGCGCGCCGATCGCCGCGTCCTGGCCGAACACCATGGTCTTGAGGTCGCGCTCGAGGTTTTGCAGCACGGTCTTGTCGTCGCGCGACACGCTCTTGGGCGGGATGCGCGCCATGGTCGCGATCACGGCCTCGACATCCTTCACCGTGATGGTCTTCTTGCGTTTGTGCTCGGGCAGCAGCATCTGCGCCGCACCCACCTCGTCGATCACGTCGATCGCCTTGTCGGGCAGCTTGCGGTCGTTGATGTAGCGCGAGGCCAGCTCCACCGCGGTGCGAATCGCGTCCGAGGTGTAGCGCACATGGTGGTGCTTCTCGTAGTAGGGTTTGAGGCCCTGCAGGATCTTGACCGTATCTTCGACCGTCGGCTCGTTGACGTCGATCTTCTGGAAGCGGCGGACCAGCGCCCGGTCCTTCTCGAAATAGTTCCGGTATTCCTTGTAGGTGGTCGAGCCGATGCAGCGCAGCGAGCCGCTCTGCAACGCCGGCTTCAGCAGGTTGGAGGCGTCCATGGCACCGCCCGACGTGGCACCGGCGCCGATCACGGTATGGATCTCGTCGATGAAGAGGATCGAGCCCTCGGTGGCCTCGAGCTCGGAGATCACCGCCTTGAGCCGCTCCTCGAAATCGCCGCGATAGCGCGTGCCGGCCAGGAGCGCGCCCATGTCGAGCGCGAAGATGGTGGCGCTCTTCAAGACCTCCGGCACCTCGCCGCGCACGATCCGGCGCGCCAGGCCCTCGGCGATGGCGGTCTTGCCCACGCCGGGGTCGCCGACATAGAGCGGATTGTTCTTGGTGCGCCGGCACAGGATCTGGATGGTGCGCTCGATCTCGGCCTCGCGCCCGATCAGGGGATCGATCTTGCCTTGGCGCGCCTTCTTGTTGAGATCGACGCAATAGGCGTCGAGCGCCTCGCTGCCGGTCTTGGCGACCTTGTCGGCATGGGCGTCGGGGTCGGCGCCGGAGACGCGGCGCGTTTCCTGCTTGCCGCGCGCCTTGGCGATGCCGTGGCTGATGTAGTTGACGGCGTCAAGCCGCGACATCTCCTGCTCCTGCAGGAAATAGACCGCGTGGCTCTCGCGCTCGGAGAACAGCGCCACCAGGATGTTGGCGCCGGTCACCTCCTCGCGGCCGGAGGACTGGACATGGATGGCGGCACGCTGCAGCACGCGCTGGAAGCCCGCGGTCGGCTTCGCCTCGCGCGGCGCCGGCCCGACTAGGTTCGAAAGCTGGTTGTCGATGTAGTCGATCAGGTCGCGGCGCAGCCGGTCGACGTCGACGTTGCAGGCGCGCATCACCGCGACGGCGTCCTGGTCCTCCGTCAGCGCGAGCAGCAGATGCTCCAGCGTCGCGAAGTCGTGCCGCCGCTCGTTGGCATAGGCGAGCGCACGATGCAGCGTCTGTTCGAGGTTTGGCGACAGCATGGGCGCCCTACTCCTTCTCCAGGGTGCATTGCAACGGATGTTCGTGGCGGCGGGCGAAGTCGATCACCTGGTTCACTTTGGTCTCCGCCACTTCGTAGGTATAGACACCGCACACGCCGACGCCGCGGCGGTGAACATGCAACATGATGCGCGTGGCATCCTCGCGGCTCTTGTTGAAGAACCGCTCGAGCACGTGAACGACGAACTCCATCGGCGTGTAGTCGTCGTTGAGCAGAAGCACCTTGTACATCGAGGGCTTCTTGGTCTTGGGCTTGCTCTTGACGACGACGCCCGTTTCGCGATCGTCCCTCGTGGTCTTGTCGGTGTCGCTCATCTCCTCGAACCAACCTCCCGGGTCCGGTCCGCCGGGAAGCGCCGCGTCCTATAATATGGAATTCGTGGCGGCGGTTGAAAGCCCCGACCCAAGCCGGCACCGGGGTCCTAAGGACGCAGCCGCCGCCAACTTTGCATCAGGGCCCTCAACCAATCCTTAGCAGCGCTCGCCGGGGCCAAGCGCCAACGGTCGACCGCTCCAGGCGCGCTTCGGCTCGGGTCTCGCGATAAGGGCTCGCGGGCGGCACCGTGGCGGCGCCCCTTTTTCTCGAGAAATCCGGGTCCGATCCGCGCCACGGCGCGGGATCCGGCCTCAGAACGCCTCAGAACAACTGTCCGCCGCCAATGCCGCTCCGCTCGATCGTGATCATGAAAGGCGCATCGGCGCCGGCCTCGCCCGGAATCCCGGGCGGGCCGATCCGCTCGCCGCCTGCGAGCGGATGCGGACGGTTGATGGCGAGCCCCGTGCGGTCGCGTTCGAACAGGAAGCGCGGAAAATGCAGCCGGGCCAAGTCGGTCCACGGATCGGCCCAAGCGCCGAAATGGAACGCGCCATCGACGCAGCCGCTGGCGAGCCAGTAGAACTGTTCCGAGGAGAAGCGCCGCCCAACGGATTTGGACGGCTCGAGGAACCCGTCCGTGGCCAGCGCAGCCTTGAAGGCGGCCAGTTCGGCCGGCGACAGGCGCATCTCCGACTTGTACCAGCGCCACGGTGCCAGCGGGTCCTCGGAGGAGATACGGGCCAGATTGGCGTAAGCGCCGCGCGAGCGCGCGGTCAGGTAAGCCCCGCCGGCGCCATCTCCCACGATTTCGTAAGAGCGCACCTGCTCGGGATAGCGCGCGTTATAGACCAGCCTGTAGCGGTCGATAGCGCCTTGGGCGCAACCCGCGCGGATGTCGCTGCCATCGAGATAGCTGAACCACTGGAAGCGGCGCTGAATGGGATCATCGATGGCGCCGCGATAGGCGCAGGCGCCGAGCAGGACGGCGCTCGCGGCCAGCCCTGCCGCCACGATCAAGCCGCGCCGGCGCAGCAGGTGATCCCTGAAACTCATCGATGCCTTGCGCGCAGCCAAACCGCGCTTCCCGTGGCGTGACGTTAAAGCAATCTTAAAGAGCATCTGTTTAGCTAGACAAGAATCTTGAGATTTCTTAGGTTAATGGCTTCCGAGTCAGGGGGCCATCACGGCTCAGGATGGGGTATTGGGGATGGAGATCGCAGCGACGGTCCGGAAGAGCTTCCGATTCGCTCTTTATGGCGGATTGGTCCTGTTCGCCGCTGTCTTCGCGATCTCGCTGCATTCGACCCGGGCCTTCGCTGGTGGCTATGCGGATATCGTGATCGACGCCTCGACCGGCGAGGTGCTCCACTCCCGGAACCCCGACATCCTGAGCTATCCGGCGTCGCTGACCAAGATGATGACGCTCTACCTGCTCTTCGATGCGCTGGAGAAGGGCCAGGTGAAGCTGGATACGGCCCTCACGGTGTCGGCACATGCCTCCGATCAGCCGGCCACCAAGCTCGGCTTGCCCAGGGGCGGCTCGATCCCGGTCGAAACGGCGATCCTGGCCATTGTCATCCAGTCGGCCAACGACGCCGCGGTGGTGGTCGCCGAGGCGCTCGGCGGCACGGAGTCGGACTTTGCCGCGAAGATGACGCGCACGGCCCGCGCGCTGGGCATGCGGAGCACGGTTTTTCGTAATGCCTCCGGTCTGCCCGATCCGGGGCAGAAATCGACGGCGCGCGACTTGGCGGTGCTGGCGCGCGCGCTCATGACCGACTTCCCGCAATACTACCATTATTTCTCGGTGCAGAAGTTCACCTATGGCGGCCGCGTTATCAGGACGCACAATCGGCTGATGTTGGCCTATGAGGGCGCCGACGGCCTCAAGACCGGCTATATCCGCGCCTCGGGCTACAATCTCGTGACCTCGGCCGTGCGCGACGGCCAGCGCCTGATCGGCGTGGTGCTCGGCGGCAAGAGCCCCTCGGCGCGCGACCAGCAGATGGCCAAGCTGCTCGACGGCGGCTTCGCCGAGCTCGCCATGGCCGACGTCGACACCAACCGCAACCCTGTCCTGCCAGACTTGAAGCCGGCCGATCTCGGCGCCGCGATCCAGACGGCCGACGCCCAGCCCTATTCGGGCAACGCCACGACGGAGACGGTGGCGGCTCTCTCTGGCGAAGGCGATGCCAATTCCGGAGACGACGACCCGGATGCATCGAGCAACAGCACGGATCTCTGGGGCGTCCAGGTCGGCGCATTCACCCGCTTCGCGCCGGCCCATCTCGCGGCCACCAACGCGCAGCGCGAATATCGAGGCCTGGTCGATGCCCGTGTCGTCGTCGACGAGACGACGACCTCGACCGGCAAGGCCATGTACCGCTCGCGGCTGGTCGGGCTTTCCCGGACGGAAGCCGACGCCGCTTGTCGCGGCCTGAAAAAGCTCGGAACGCCCTGCCTCGTGATCCGCGCCGGCACGGCCGTGGCCCAGAACAGCGCGCAGTAGGCGCTTCTCGCAACGCCGGCGCGGCTTTTCCGGCGCCCCTGTCCCGATAGATCCGCTCTCCTTGCTGCCGCGCGGCCGGTGCCGACGGGGCGCCCGCGCGCGGCCTTCAGTGGCCGGCGCTGGCTTTGCCGCTGAAGTCGGGGGCCGCGACGCCGCTCTCGTTCAAGGCCGCCACGACCTGCGCCTTGAGCCGCTCCAGGCCCGCCTCGTCATGCGCCTCGCAGCGCACCACCAGCACGTCCTGGGTGTTGGAGGCGCGCAAGAGCCACCAGCCGTCGGGCGTCGTCACGCGCACGCCGTCGATGTCGGACACGGTCGCGCCGCTCTGGCGCAGCCGCATCTTGACCTCTTCGACCACGCGGAACTTGCGCTCCTCGGTCGAGGGAAAGCGCAGTTCCGGCGTGTTGACCACGGCCGGCATGCGGTCGCGCAGATCGCCCAGCCGCTCGGGGCCGCGCGCCAGCACAGAAAGCAGCCGCACCGCCGCGTAGAGCGCGTCGTCATAGCCGTAATAGCGGTCGGCGAAGAAGATGTGGCCGCTCATCTCGCCCGCGAGCGGCGCGCCGGTTTCCGCCATCTTCGACTTGATGAGGGAATGGCCGGTGCGCCACATCAGCGGCTGGCCGCCGGCGCGCGCGATCTCGTCGAACAGCACCTGGCTCGCCTTGACGTCGGCGATGATGGTGGCGCCGGGGCGGTCCGCCAGCACGTCGCGCGCCAGCAGGACCATGAGCTGGTCGCCCCATAAGATCCGCGCCCGCTCGTCCACCACGCCGATGCGGTCGCCATCGCCGTCGAAGGCGATGCCGAGATCGGCTCCGGTTTCCAGCACCTTGGCCTGGAGCTGCTTCAAATTGTCCGGCACGGTCGGATCGGGGTGATGGGCCGGGAAGGTGCCGTCGACAGTCTCGTTGAGCAGGATGTGCCGGCCCGGCAGCGCCTGGGTGAGCCGGGTCATGGCGAGACCGGCCGCGCCATTGCCGGCGTCCCAGCACACCGTGAGCTCCCGCTCGCCGCGATAGTCCTTGGCCAGCCGCTCGACATAGCGGTCGAGCACCAGCCTGTCTTGGATCCGGCCGGCGGGCCCGCGGCGCTTGAAGGCGCCGGCGGCGGCGATCTCGCCCAAACGCCTGATGGCGGCCCCGTGAAACGCCTCGCGGCCCTTCATCATCTTGAAGCCGTTGTAGCTGGGCGGATTGTGCGAGCCGGTCACCATGATACCGCCGCCGGCCTGCAGCACCGTGGTGGCAAAATAGAGCATGGGCGTCGGACCCTGACCGATGCGCCACACTTCGAGGCCGCAACTCGAAAGCCCTTCGGCCAGCGCCGCAGCCAGGTCGGGCGAGCTCAGGCGGCCGTCATAGCCGAGACAGACGGTTTCGGCCCCGCCCTCGACCAGGACGGTGCCGAAGGCGCGGCCGACGGCCAAGGCATCCTCGGCAAAGAGCGTTTCCCCGACGATGCCGCGGATATCGTATTCGCGTAGGAGCGTCGGATCGAACCGGTGGGCGCCGCTCGCGCCCTGTCCTTGCTTGGCGGCTTGCTTCGCGACCTCACTTGCCATGGGTCGAACCCCCGTTCGGCCGGCCGACGCTCGTATAGCTCAGGCCGGCAGCCTGCATCTCGGCCGGATTATAGACGTTACGCAGATCGATCACGACCGGGCGTCCCAGCAGCGCCCTGATGCGGCGCGGGTCGAGCGCACGGAACTCGTTCCATTCGGTCAACACCAGAAGGCAGTCGGCGCCAGCCATCGCGTCCTCGGCCGTGGCGCAATAGTGGATGTCGGGCATGAGCTTTCGGGCCTCGCTCATGCCTTCAGGGTCGTAGGCGCGAACTTCCGCGCCCCGCTCCATCAGCTTCGGCAGGATGACCAGGCTCGGGCTGTCGCGCATGTCGTCGGTGTTGGGCTTGAAGGTGAGACCCAGCACGGCAATCGACCTGCCCGCGACGCTGCCGCCGCAGGCAGCAATCACCCGCTCGGCCATGCGCGATTTGCGGGCCTCGTTCGACGCCACCACCGTCTCCACGAGGCGCAAGGGCGCCTTCGCCTCTTGCGCCGTGCGGACCAGCGCCAGCGTATCCTTGGGAAAGCAGGAGCCGCCGAAGCCGGGCCCCGGGTGCAAGAACTTGCGGCCGATACGGCCGTCGAGGCCGATGCCGCGCGCCACGTCGTGCACGTCGGCGCCGACCTTCTCGCACAGATCGGCGATCTCGTTGATGAAGGTGATCTTGGTGGCGAGGAAGCTGTTCGCCGCATACTTGATGAGCTCGGACGTCTCGACGCCGGTGAAGACGATCGGCGTCTCGATCAGATAGAGCGGCCGGTAAAGTCGGCGCATCACCGCGCGCGCGCGCTCCGATTCGGTGCCGATGACGACGCGGTCGGGCCGCATGAAGTCGTTGATGGCCGAGCCCTCGCGCAGGAATTCGGGGTTGGACACCACGTCGAACTCGGCGTCGGGCCGGGCCATGCGCACGATCTTGGCCACCTCGCGGCCGGTGCCGACGGGCACGGTCGACTTGGTGACGATCACGGTATAGCCGTCGAGCGTCGCGGCGATCTCGCGCGCCGCTTGAAACACATATGTGAGATCGGCGTGGCCGTCGCCGCGCCGCGAAGGCGTGCCCACCGCGATGAAGACCGCTTCGGCACCGGTCATCGCCGCCGCCAGATCAGAGGTGAAGGACAGGCGGCCGGACTTGGTGTTGTCGCGCACCAGATCCTCGAGGCCCGGCTCGTAGATCGGGATCTTGCCATGCGCCAACTCCCGGATGCGGGTCTCGTCCTTGTCGACGCAAACCACCTCGACGCCAAACTCGGAAAAGCAGGCTCCCGAAACCAGGCCGACATAGCCGGCGCCGATCATCACGACCTTCATAAGCGCCCCTCTCCTTCGATGCTGCGGGGTTGGGCCGGCTCAGTTGAGGGATGCGGCAAAACGCCTGACGATCTCGCGGGCTGGCTTGCCGATGGTCTCGTGCCGCAGCGCATAGGCGATGGTGGCCTCGATGAAGCCCGCCTTGTCGCCGCAGTCGAAGCGCGTGCCCTCGAAGCGATAGCCGTGGAACGGCATCTTCCCGATCATCTTCGCCATGGCATCGGTCAGCTGGATCTCGTTGCCGGCGCCCCGCTCCTGGCGGCTCAGAATATCGAACACCTCGGGCTGCAGGATGTAGCGACCGATCACGGCGAGGGTCGAGGGCGCCTCGGTCGGCGCCGGCTTCTCGATCAGCCCTTCGACCTCGACCAGCCGGCCTTTGGCGATGCCGGGTTTCACGATGCCGTATTTGTCGGTATGGGCGGGCTGCACGTCCATGACCGCGATCACGTTGCCGCCGACCTCGGCGTGGGCATCGACCATCTGCTTGAGGCAAGGTGTCGCGGCCTGCACGAGGTCGTCGGCCAGCAGCACCGCAACCGGCTCATCCTGGACCAGATGGCGCGCGCACCAGACCGCGTGCCCCAGGCCGAGCGGCTCCTGCTGGCGGATATAGGCCACCTGTCCCGGCTCGGGCAGGATGTCGGCGATCAACTGCAATTCGCGTTTCTTGCCGCGCTGGGCCAGCGTCTCCTGCAACTCGTAGGAGCGATCGAAGTGATCCTCGATCGCAGCCTTGCCACGGCCGGTGACGAAAATGATCTGCTCGATGCCGGCCGCCTTCGCCTCCTCGACCGCATACTGAATCAGCGGCTTGTCCACCACCGGCAGCATCTCTTTCGGCATGGCCTTGGTAGCCGGCAGAAAGCGAACGCCGAGGCCGCCAACGGGAAAGATCGCCTTACGAATCTTTTGATTTTTCATGATTTTTCCTTGAAACACGCCGCCTCGCCAAGCCGCGCCTTTGTGCCACGCAGATTCCGGGGATGCAACCGGACCCGGAACCCTGACCTGGATTTCTCACAGCGGTGACAACAGCATGGCGGTGAACTGTCGTCCCCACCGCGCCAATCCGACTTAGGATTCCAACAGGATATCGCGCGCCTGATTGACGCGCGCGGCGAGATAGTCCGACCCGCCTTGATCGGGATGCAGCTTCTTCATGAGGCGATGATGCGCGTCCCGCACCTCGTCCGCCGTGGCACCCGGCTTGAGCCCCAGCACGGCATAGGCCTCTTCGCGCGTCATCGGCCCAGCAGCCGGGGGCGGCGTTGCACCGGCGCCGGCGCCGCGCGCACCGCCGGCAGCACCCGTCTCGCGGCGCCAATCGGCACCTTGCGTGCGATCGAGATAGGCCTCCAGCACGGTGGCCGATTCGGCGTCGGCAGCGCGAACTTCGGCCAGCAGCTCGATGAGCTGGGGCGGAGACAATTCGCCCAGCCGCCGCCCGGCAAAGCGCCCGTGCTTGACCCGGCCATCGAGGGCCCCGGTGGCATGATCCAGCGTCATGGCGAGAAAGGCGGTCTCGAGATTGGAGCTGCCGCCGGTGCCGGCCCAGCCGCCGCCAATGCCGCTGCGAAAGCCGTCGCGCCTCAGCCACAGCAGGAGCAGCGGTCCTGCGACGGCCAGCATCGTGCCGGCCAGCCCGGCGCGGCCCACGATCAGAAGGAACAGCACGCCGCCGCCGACCAGCGCCACGGCGAGCCCTTTCAGCAGGCCCGCGAGAACGGCCGGGTCGGCCGCAACGACGGCGCGGATGAGGAGCAACAACAGCACCAGCACCAGCACGCCCAGAAAAAAATAGCCGATCATGGCGTCCGGCCGTGCCGCACGACGTCAGCGGCGCAGTTGGTGGGTCAGCATGAGCGCAGGCCCGCCGGCGCGACGCGAATAATCCTCGAGTGCCGCCGGCCCGCCCGTCGCGAACACGGCGACAGCCCGCAGCAGGTCGCGCAAGGCGTCGGCGCTGCCGGCATCGAAGCGGCAATAGGCGCCGCCGGAGAGCTTTGCCATCTGGCGGAAGGTCTCGGCCGCCAGCCGCTCGCCGCGCTCGTGAAAAATGAACAGCGGCGCGCCCAGAAGCCCGAGCTCGCCCGCCCGGTGGCAAAGCGCGTCGCTGTCCTCCTCCATGCAGTCGCCGACGAAGACGACCGCGTTGACGCGCTTGGCCTTGGTCTCGACCAGCGCATGGCGCAGGAGCTTGCCGATCTGGGTCCTGCCGCCGAGACAGGAGACGCCCAGCATCCGGCGCTGCAGCGCGGCCGCGTCCGACAGCCAGGGCGTGGCATGGAACTCGCCGAAGCCGCGGTAATAGGCCAGCTGGATGTCGAGCCCACCCAGCTCGGCCGCGGCGGCGAACATCTCCGCCTGGATGTGACAGGCGCGGTCCCAAGCCGGCTGGCGGCTGGCTGTCGCATCGAGGCCGAACAACAACCGGCCGCGCACGCCTGCTTTCCGCGGCGCCGGCACGGCGGCGAGCTTGGCCAGGAATTCGGTCACGGTGCTGCTGGGAGCACCGCTGCCGGCATCCGTCGGCAGTTTGTCGCGAGAATTGCTCATCGAATCTGGCCCACGGGATGCCGCCCGGCAAGGGCGGGCGTCCCCTCCATCCTCAAGAATTGGGCGCGAGACCGGGCTCTGTCCAGTCTGTCGTGCCGACTGCCCGGTCTTCCGGCGTCGGCAGCCCGATGGCGTCGAGCAGGCCGCGCAGCTCCTGGCGCGCCGCCACATGCGACAAGGTCATGGCCGTGCCGGCGTCGGCCAGGTCGAGGAGCGTGAGGCCGCGCGGAAACAGCTCGCGAAACACCACACGCTCGGCGAAGCCCGGCGCCAGCCGGAAGCCGATGCGCCGCGCCAGCTCCTCGATCAGCCGGCCGATGCGCCGCTTGTTGCGCGCGTCGAGGCTGGCGAGCCGGTTGCGCATGACGATCCAGTCGATCGAGCCGCCGTCGGCGAGCGCGCGACGCTTCTTTTGCTCCCACACCATTTCGGCATAGGTGGAGGGGCCCAGTATCTTCTGGCCCTGCGGATCGACCCGCGCCAGGAGATCCAGATCGAGGAAGCTGTCGTTGAGCGGTGTGACCAGCGTGTCGGCCCGGGCATGGCCGAGGCGCGAAAGATTGCTGTCGCTGCCGGGCGTGTCGATCACCACGAAGTCGCACTCCGCCATCTCGGCCAGCGCGGCGTCGAAGCGAGCCTTCTCCTCCTCGGCCGCGGCCGCGGCCGAATCGAGCTTCGACGGCTCGATGCGCCGGTGACGCGGCGTCGGCAGGTCGAGGCCGCCGGCCGCGCGGTTGGCGAGAAAGCGGCTGAGGCTGCCCTGGCGCGCATCGAGATCGAAGCTGCCGACGCGATAGCCCTCGCGCAGGAGGGCCACGATCAGATGCATGGCCGTGGTGGATTTGCCCGAGCCACCCTTCTCGTTGCCGAGCGCCACCACATGCGGCCGCCGGAAGCGCCGGGCGGCCGTTCCATCGAGACCCAGGACCGTCACGCCGGCCGCACCCAGATCGCGCTGTCGTGGAAGCAGGCGCCGCCGCGCGGGGCGCCCGGATCGGCGCCGACCAGCGCGTTGATGCCCTGGCCCTCCTCGAAGGCACCGTTGGGCCAGATGCCCTCGACCACCACCACGCCGGGCTGCAGCCCGTCGAAGGGCTTGGCATGCACCACCACGGAGCCGCGCCGGTTGCCGAGCCGCACGCGGTCGCCGTCGGCGACGCCCAGGCGCTCGCAATCGATCGGATGGAGCAGCGCCGTCGGCCGGCCCTCGCGGGCCCTGGAGCCCGGCGTCTCGGTGAAGGTGGTGTTGAGGAAGGTGCGCGCGGGTGCCGCCACCAGCCGGAAGGGATGCTCGCCGTCCGCCTCCTCGATCAGGCGCCCATGGTCCGGCAGCGCCGGCACCCCCTCGTGCCAGGGTCCCATCCCCTTCCAGTCGGGCTTGAAGCGGAAGCGCCTGTCGGGATGACCGAAGCCGGTCAGGAAATGCGCGTCCTCGAAGGGCAGCGCGCAATCGAGCCACTTTCTGGCGGCGAGCTCGTCGGCGCCCGGCTTGCCCGAGGCCTTGAGCGTCCGGTCGATGATCTCCCATTCGCTCATGTGGAAGCCCGGATGCTCGGCCCCGACCCGCTTGGCCAGCTCGCAGATGACGTAATGGTTGGGGCGCGCCCCGCCCAAGGGCTCGACCACCTTGCGCGCGACCTGTAGATAGGTGTGGCCGCCGGCGATGTAGATGTCGTCATGCTCGAGAAAGGTGGTGGCCGGCAGCACCACGTCGGCCATGGCGGCGGTCTCGGTCATGAACTGCTCGTGCACGCAGACGAAGAGGTCCTCGCGCGAGAAGCCTCGGCGCACCTTGAGCCCCTCGGGGCTGACCACCATCGGATTGGTGTTCTGGATCAGAAGCGCGGTGACCGGCGGCCCGTCGCCCAAGTCCCTCTCGTCGCCGGTCAGGATGGGGCCGATGCGCGACTGGTCGAGAATGCGCACCGATCTGTCGAGCCGGTCGAGGCCTTCGATCAACGTCCGGTCGAGGCCGTAGAACCCGCTGTTCGAATAGAGCGCGCCGCCGCCGGGATATTGCCAGGCACCGGTCACCGCCGGCAGGCAGCTCACGGCGTGCAGGTTGACGGCACCGTTGCGCGAGCGCGAGAAGCCGTAGCCGACCCGGATGAAGGACCGCTCGGTGCGGCCGTAGAGACGGGCGAAGTCGCGAATCTGCGACGCCGGCACGCCGGTGATGGCCGCGGCCCATTCGGGCGAGCGCGCCTCAAGATGCGCCTCGAGCTCGCCCGGACAGTCGGTGTATTTCGCCATGTAGGCGCGATCCGCGAAGCCCTCGGCGAACAGCACGTGCATCACGGCGCAGGCGAGCGCGCCGTCGGTGCCCGGGCGCGGCATCAGATGGATGTCGGCCACCTGCGCCGTCGGGGTTCGGTAGGGATCGACCACCACCAGCGGCGCGCCGCGCTCCTTGCGCGCCTTCGTGATATGGGTCATGGCATTGACCTGGGTCGAGACCGGATTGCCGCCCCAGACCACGATCAGGTCGGACTGCGCCATCTCCCGCCCGTCGACGCCGCGCTTGACGCCTACGCCCGCGAGCCAGCCCGAATCCGCCAGCGTGACGCAGATGGTCGAAAGCTGGCGCGAATAGCGCTTGGCATGGCGCAGCCGCTCGATGCCGTCGCGCTGCACCAGCCCCATGGTGCCGGCGTAGAAGTGGGGCCAGACCGCCTCGGCCCCGTGCCGCTTCTCGGCGGCAAGAAAGGCCTCGGCCACGCGGTCGAGCGCCTCCTCCCAGGAGATCGGCCTGAAGGCCTTCATCCCCTGCCCCTTCGGGCCGACGCGCAACAGCGGCGTCTTGAGCCGGTCGGGGTGGTTATGTCGCTCGGCATAGCGCGCCACCTTCGAGCACACGATGCCGGCCGTGTAGTCCTGATCCGCTGCACCGCGCACGCGGCCAATGCGGTGAAGGTCGAGCCGCTCCACCTCGAGCGCGCAGGTGGAGGGGCAGTCGTGCGGACAGACCGAAGGCAGGATATCGAGCGGCATGGCCGGCAAAGTCTAGCATGGGCGCAGAGCCAAGCGAGAGGCCCGCTTGGCGCTTGGCACGGAATCCGCTCAAGTGGAACTCCCTTTGTCGCCCCCGGCGAAAGCCGGGGCCCAGGGGGACCGCACGTCGCTTGCTCCTGGGTTCCCGCTTTCGCGGGAACGACGATGATTTTTCGATTCCAGCCTAACGGAACCCGCACCAACGGAAACCGGGCGGGCGCATAGCGCGAAATACCCCGACCTCACGATGGTCTTTTTCGTTTGTCTTTTTCTTCACCATGGGGCGCGCCCCATGGCCGTCGAATTGCAGGAAGCGGGTGTCGCTTGCGCGCCATTGGCAGCGCGCGAGGCTCTCGCCTCGCCTTGCACCTTCGGGCATTCTGCAGCGACACCCTGGCCGCCCCATCGACAACGGGCGGCATCGATGGGAACGGAACGGACATGGGCGCGGGAACGGCGGCAGGAAGAGCGGAGCTGCGCTATCAGCCGACCCGCGGCCTCGTCTATATGGCGAGCGCCGTCTTCTCGCTGATCGTGCTCGACGCCGGCGTGAAGTGGCTGACCGACGGCTACAGCCCGTTCCAGATCGCCTTCATGCGCTATCTCGTCGGGCTCGTCTTCGCGGTCGCGATATCGAGCCGGGTGGGCGGGATCGGCACGCTCAGGACCCAGCGCCTTTCGGGCCATGGCTTACGTTCGGTCTTCAACCTCGCCACCATGTTGACCTTCTATTACGCGCTGGCGGCCCTGCCGCTCGCCAACGCCATGGCGATCAGCTATGCGGGGCCGCTTTTCATGACGGCGCTGTCGGTGCCGCTCCTGCGCGAGCACGTCGGCCCGCGGCGCTGGGCCGCGGTGGTGATCGGGTTCGTGGGCGTGCTCATCATCCTCCAGCCTTCCGGAACCGGCTTCAACGCGGCTGCCGTCCTGGCGCTGACTTCAGCCTTCCTCTATGCGCTCACCCTCATCACCTCGCGCCAGCTCAGCACCACCGAGCCCAGCCATACCATCCTGTTCTATTACTCGGTCGGCGTGCTGATCGCGACCGGTGCCACCATGCCCTGGCTCTGGATCACGCCGAGCTGGCACGATTTCTGGATCTTCCTGCTGGTCGGCGTCTCCGGCAGCGTCGGGCAGTTCTGCCTCAACCAGGCCTTCCGCTATGGCGAGGTGTCGCTGCTGGCGCCGCTCGACTATACCGGCCTGGTCTGGGCGACGCTGTTCGGCTGGATGCTGTGGGGCGACCTGCCGAGCCTCACCGTCGTCGCGGGCGCGCTCATCGTGGTGGGGAGCACGCTCTACATCGTCCATCGCGAGCGCCAGAAGGCCGAAGCGGAGCGGCGTTCGGCATGACCTCCCTCGCTCCCTCGGGGCTGGCCTACGCCCCCGTCAAAGGCGTGGCGCTGATGGCGGCGGCCGTCGCCGCCTTTTCGGCCCAGGACGCCACCATGAAATGGCTGACCGACGGCTATGGCGTGCCGCAGATCCTGTTCTTCGGGCGCCTTCTGGCAGTGCCGCTGGCGGTGGCCTTGGCGCTGCGCGCCGGAGGGATGGGCCTGCTCAAGACGCGACGGCCGGCGCAGCATGCGCTGCGCGGGCTTTACGTGATCGCCACCATGCTGCTCTTCACTTACGCGCTCAAGCTGCTGCCGATCGCAGATGCGATCGCCATCTGCTTCGCAGCGCCCCTGTTCATGACCGCGCTGTCGGCACCGCTCCTCAGCGAGCGCGTGGGTCCCCGGCGCTGGGCCGCCGTGGCCGTGGGCTTCGGCGGCGTGATCGTGATCCTGCAGCCCTCGGGCGCGGGCTTCGGTCTGCCGGGCCTGCTGGCGCTGGGCTCGGCCGGCGCTTACGCATTGCTGCTGATCGCCTCGCGCAAGCTGACCGCGACCGAGAACGGCCCCTGTCTCATGTTCTGGAACTCCATCAGCATGGTGGCCGTCATGGGCGTCGCCATGGCATGGGATTTCCGCGTGCCGGTGGGCATCGACATCGCCGTGTTCGCCGGTGCTGCCGTCTTCGGCGCACTCGGCCAACTGTTCGTGACCGAGGCCTTCCGCTATGGCGAGGTCTCGTTGCTGGCGCCGATCGAATATACGGCCCTGATCTGGGCCACGCTCTATGGCTGGCTGCTCTGGGGCCATCTGCCGACGCTGACGGTTCTCGCCGGCGCCGCCATCATCATCGCCAGCAGCGCTTACATCTTGCAGCGTGAAGCCAGGCTCGGGAAGCAGCAGGCGGCCGCGCTCAATCCCGTCGCAAGTCCCGCCGACAGATGAGCCCGGACGAAACCGTCGAGTGCGCCGTGATCGGGGCGGGCGTGATCGGCCTCGCGGTCGCCCGCCGGCTGGCCCGGGCGGGGCGCGAAGTGGTGGTGCTCGAGGCCGCCGACGCGATCGGCACCGTCACCAGCTCGCGCAACAGCGAGGTGATCCATGCCGGCATCTACTATCCGGCCGGCAGCCTCAAGGCGCGGCTTTGCGTCGAGGGCAGGCGGCGCCTTTACGATTTCTGCGCCACCCATGGCGTGGCGCACAAACGGCTCGGCAAGCTGATCGTCGCCACCTCGCCAGCGCAGATTTCCGAGCTCGAGGCGCTGAAGGCGAAAGCCGCCGCCAATGGCGTGAGCGACCTCGAATGGCGCGATGCGGAGGCCGTGCATGCGCTCGAACCCGAACTGGCATGCGTCGCCGCCCTGCTCTCGCCCTCGACCGGCATCGTGGACAGCCATGGGCTGATGCTGGCGCTCCAGGGCGATGGCGAGGCGGTAGGCGCCGGCCTCGCGCTCGACACGCCCGTGCTGGGCGGCGCGATCGAGGACGGCGGCATCCTGCTCCATGTCGGCGGCGCCCAGCCGATGCGGCTCCGCTGCCGGATCGTCGTGAACGCTGCGGGCCTCGGCGCACAGGCGATCGCACGAGCGCTGCAAGGCCTCGATCCCGCGACCGTTCCCGGCCTCTATTACGCCAAGGGCAACTATTTCACGCTCTCCGGCCGCACGCCGTTCCGACACTTGATCTATCCGGTGCCGGAGCCGGGCGGCCTCGGCGTCCATGTCACGCTCGATCTCCAAGGCCGCGCCCGCTTCGGCCCCGATGTCGAATGGGTAACGAAGCTCTGCTATGCGGTCGATCCCCGACGCGCCGAGCGCTTCTACGACGCGGTCCGGCGCTACTGGCCGGCGCTGCCCGACGGCGCGCTCCTGCCGGGCTATGCCGGAATCAGGCCCAAGCTCAGCCCGGCGGGCCACCCGTCCGACGATTTCGTGATCCAGGGTCCGGCCGCCCACGGCGTGCCGGGCCTGGTCAATCTCTACGGCATCGAATCGCCGGGGCTCACATCCTGCCTCGCCGTCGCCGACGAGGTCGCGGCGCTGCTCGACTGAGCGGCTTATCGACCTTCCGGTCCGCTATAGCCGCGCTCGACCTTGGCCACGCGCAGCTCGTAATGCCCGTACCACTCGGCCTTGCCGCGCGCCTGGGCCACGAGATGGTCGGCCTGCGCCTTCCAGCGCCGGATCGAGTCTTCATCCTTCCAGTAGGAGACCGTGATGCCGAAGCCGTCGGGGCCCCTGGCGCTCTCGATGCCGAGATAGCCCGGCATGGTCGGCGCGATCTCGGCCATGCGCTCGGCCATGGCCCCATAGCCGTTGTCGCCGGGCTTGCGCTGCGAGGCGAAGATCACGGCGTAGTAAGGCGGCTTCGGCGTCTCGGCGAATTTGGATCCGCCCATGACTCTTCCCCCTTCGTTCGGCGAGAGAGTCGTAGCGAGCCGCTTGCGGCGCGAGCAAGCGCCCATGCTCGCGAGCCAGCTATGCGTCGTGTCGATGGCTTGGAATTGGATTTGCGTCCGCTGGCCTCAACGTCCGGGATCGCCCGGCACGCCGTAAGCGGGGGCCGCGGCCGGATCGAGGGCGCGGGTCTGGTAGGCCTCCATCTGCGGCTCGTAGGCCTGCCACAGCTCGCGCAGCGCCATGAGCGGGGCCGTGTCGTGCCAATCGACGCGCAGATCGACCAGCGGCCAGATCTGGTCGCGCACCACGATCAGTCCCGCCGAATGCACCGGCCCCGCCTCGCCGCCGGCCACCACGCCCTCCTCGAGCGCGCGCAAAAGCCGCTCGGCCAGGTGGATCCCGCTGTCGGCCTCGAAGGTCCGCACCATCGCCGCCGGCACGTCGGGATTGGAAAGCAGGTTGCCGGCCGCGATGCAGTCGCGCCCCGTGGCGACGGCATGAGTGCCGAGGGTCTTGGCACCCGTATGCGACGCCGTGCGGCCGGTGCGATCGATCATCGTCACCTGGCGGTATTCCGTGTGCTGCGATTCCTTGAGCACGCGCGCCAGCGCCTCGGGCGCGGTCAGGCCCTGCGCCATCAGGTCGAGCCCGCGCGGGCCGATGGAGGGGTCCGTCACGTTCTGGGTTGCGACCGCACCGACGTCGGCCCGCGCCCAGGGGCAACGGCTGGCGACCGCGATGCTCGAGGTCGTGATCGCCACCCCGAACATGCCGGTCTCGGTGCAGCGGCCGAGAATGGAGAAGGTCATTTGGCCTTTGCCCTTTGTTTCGCCTTGGCGCCCTTCGCCGCGGCCTTCGCGCCCTCCTGCAACCGCTCCTCGGGGATGACGGCCTGGACGTCGATCTCCATCACCCATTCGGGGCGCGCCAGGCCCTGGACGATGAGCCCGGTCGAGCAAGGATACACGCCTTTGAGCCATTTGCCGACGACCCGATAGACCGGCTCGCGATAGGCGCGATCGGTGATGTAGATCGTGACCTTGCAGATATCCTCGAGCCGCGCGCCCTGCTCCTCCAGCAGCACCTTGACGTTCTTCATGGCCTGCTCGGCCTGGGCGGCGGGGTCGCCGATGCCGACCGTGCGGCCCTTGAGGTCCTGGCCCACCTGGCCGCGCAGAAAGATCAGGTTGCCGGCCCTGACCGACATGCAGAGGTCGTTGTCGAGCTTCTGCTCCGGATAGGTGTCGCGCGTGTTGAATTTGCGCTTGCGGATATGGGCCATCGTTACCTCTTCCCCTGTTGCATGACACGTTCGCTGAGGTCGGCCGCATGCCGCACGAACTCGAGCGGCCCGTTCCAGCCGAAATTCATATAGACCGCGTTGAGATGCGCAAAGGGCGGCGACTGCGCGAACAGCTCGAAGGTCACGCGATGGCCGGCATAGTCCGAGTTGAGCAGGTCGCGCGCGAAGGCCAGCAGCTTGCGCCGGTCCTCGGCCATCCAATGTTCGTTGACGCTGTAATATTTCTCCATCCAGGGCTTGGTCGCGGGATGTTCGAACGCGGCGAGGTCCGGCGTCACGCAGATCTGTCCGCCGCAGAGCTCGCGCGCGAGATGCATCATCTCGGGCAGCTTCGAGCAGGCGTGGACGCGCCCCGTGTAGAGCAGAGACTGGTTGGGCATCAGGAGTCCCGCCGGGCTCTTCTCGGCGAGCGCGATCGCCGCGGTCAGATGGGCGTTGATGGTCTCGCGGTAGCAGGCCAGGAGCGCCAGCTTCTCGCGCACCGCCTGCTGCTGGTCGAGGCCGGTCTGGCGCACGTTGAAAAGGGCGGTGCCGATCATCATGTCGGCGACGTAGAGCAGGCGCAGCACGAAGGGGAAGGCGCTGTAGCGGTGCAGCGTGCCGCGGATGAAGGAGGCGGCGCGCGTGTGCCGGTAGAACAGCACGTTCTCCCACGGGATCAGCACGTTGTCGAAGATCAGCAGCGTGTCGACCTCGTCGAACCTGTTGGCGAGCGGATAGTCGCGCGCGGGCGCGCGGCCGGCGAAGCCGGTGCGGCAGATATGTTTCAGGCCCGGCCGGTTCATCTCGCAGATGAAGCCCACCGCATAGTCCGAGAGCTTGTCGTCGCCCCAGTTGGCGATGGTGGGCTTGACGAAGGCCTGGTTGGCATAAGCCGCCGCCGTCTCGTACTTGGCGCCGCGCACCACGATGCCGGCGTCGGTCTCCTTGACGACATGCAGCAGCATGTCGGGATCCTGGTCCTGCGGCCGTTTGGAGCGGTCGCCCTTGGGGTCGGTATTGGCGGAGACATGGAAGGTGTCTGATCTGAGCGCCTTCCAGATGTGATTCTTGATGTTGTCGGCGAAACGCGGGTCCACCTCGCGCAGCACGTCCTGGCCGTCATAGAGCGACCACATCTCGCCGATGGTCTCGTCGCCGACGCGCACCACCACGCCGCCGATGTCCGTCATCACCGTGTCGATGGCGCGCCGCTTGGCCTGCCAGTCCTCCTGGCAGAAGGGAAGCTTGTAGCCGATGCAGTTGGTCTCGCGCGTTTCCGGGTCGATGTAGGTCATGATCGACGCGAGCCTGTTGTCATGCGCCATGTCGTAGATGCGCGCGCGGATATCGACGATCGGCTTGAAGGCGGGATGCCGGGTCACGTCCTTGACCCGCTCGCCGTTGATCCAGATCTCGCGATCGTCGCGCAGCGACTCGCGATATTGCTCGCCCGTCCTGATCATGCCCGCCTCCCGCCCTCGGGACTCTTTAGGAATAGCCGCAGCTTCGGCTGCGGATCGGTCGCATTCTTGACAGCCGCCGCGGCAAAGTCGAAATATTATTTTTCTAAGAATTGCATAGGATAAAATTATGCAATTCACGCTGAAGCAGCTGCGCTATTTCGTGGCCTGCGCCGAGGCCGGCTCGGTCACGGCGGCGGCGCGCCGGCTCAACATCTCGCAACCCTCGGTTTCCGCCGCCGTCGCCGATCTGGAGAAGGGCCTCGGGCTCGACCTCTTCCTGCGCCATCACGCCCAGGGCCTGTCGCTGACGCCGGCCGGCCGGCGTCTGCTGGTCGAGGCCATGGGGCTCCTGGCCCATGCCGAAGAGCTGCGCCAGGGCGCGCTCGACTTGAGCCAGCGGCCGGCAGGCGAGATCGAGCTCGGCTGCTTCGAGACCTTCGGGCCGATGCGGATGCCGGGGCTCTTGCGCGCGCTCAAGACCCGCTTTCCCGAGATCGCGGTGCGCGTCCACGAGGCGCATCTGGCCGGCCTGCTCGAAGGGCTCAGGCGCGGCCGCTTCGACCTCGCTCTCACCTACGACCTCGGCCTCGGCCCCGAATTCGCCTTCGAGACGCTGGCGGAGGTGCCGCTTTATGTGATGCTGCCGATCCGCCACCGCCTCGCCGCCCGCAAGGCCGTGGCGCTCGCCGACCTCGCCGACGAGCCGCTGGTGCTGCTGGATCTGCCGCAGAGCCGCGATCATTTCCTCTCGGTCATGCGCAGCCGCGGGCTCGAGCCGCGGATCGCGCACGAAACCGCCTCCTTCGAGATGGTGCGCGGGCTGGTCGCCAACGGCTTCGGCTATTCGCTCATGCATTCGCGCCCGCACAGCGACCGGGCGCTCGACGGGCGGCGGCTCGCCTATCGCCCGACCCGCGAAGCGGTGCCGGCGCAAAAGCTGGGGCTGGCTCGTCTCGGCCGGGCGCGGCCCACCCGTGCGGCTCTGCGTTTCGTCGAGTTCTGCCGCGAGCATTTCGCCGGCCGGGATTGAGCGGCACGAACGCCGACGAGATCCGGCGTTGGCCGCGGCGCTAGGGCCTTGACCGCTCGGCTAGGATTGAAATCATCAGCCGCGGACCGGCGGTCGCCTTGCCCGCCATCCGGGGTGGAGATGCGAACGACTCGCGGAAAGGCCGGCTATCGCGGGGGCGGCCATTCCCGATTCGGGCGAATGGCCGCCGTTTTGGCCACCCCTGCCGCCCTATTGCGCCCCTCTTTCGAAACGCGACTCGCCGATCGGCGCGCCAGACTCCCCCTTCGGCTTTACAACCTTCGCGCCTCTGCCGCACAATTCGGCGCGCAACTGCAACCGCCGACCTCCAGAGGCTCTCGATCATCGGAGCACCCGAAAGCACGACAGCATCCTGAAGACCGCGCTTCCGTCAGGGTGGGGCGGTGCGCGGAAAGGCCTCCCGGGTCGGCATGCCCTTGAGCCAAGGGCTGGGAGGAAAAGGCATGTCCGCAGACGAACATTTGCAAGGCGCCCACGACGCGAAGGTCGGCGCCGAACATTCCGAAAAGCACAAGCCGCGCCGCTACGCCGGGGTCTCGTCGCCCCGGGCGCTGGAAGAACGTGGTCGCGATCGCAAGGGGGAAAATCATGGCTGAGGAAACTGGCAGCGTTCGTTACGAAACGGTCGGAGCCGAGTATTTCGAGAAGCGCGGCATGCGGCGCTACGCCCGCGTCGGTTCGCTCTGGGCGCTCGGTGTCGGCGCCGTCATCTCCGGGCATTTCTCCGGCTGGAACCTCGGCATCGGGGTCGGGGGCTGGGGCGGCCTTGCCATCGCGGGCGTGATCATCGGCATCATGTATATCGGGCTCTGCTATTGCCTGGCCGAGATGTCGCCGGCCCTGCCGCATACCGGCGCTGCCTATTCCTTCGCGCGTTCGGCGATGGGGCCGTGGGGCGGCTATGTGACCGGGCTTGCCGAGAACATCGAATATGTGGTGACGCCCGCCGTCATCACCTTCTTCATCGGCTCCTACATGAGTGGCATCTTCGAGACGGGGGACGCTTTCCAGCCGGTGTGGTGGATCATCTTCTACGCGCTGTTCCTGTTCTTCAATCTGCTGGGCGTCGAGCTGTCGTTCCGCGTTTCGGTGATCGTCACGCTGATGGCGCTCGCCGTCCTGGTGGTGTTCTGGATCAGCGCCGTTCCCTATTTCGACTTTTCGCGCTACGCCCTCAACATGGGTGTCGACGAGGCCGGCAAGCTCATCGAGCTGCCGGAGGGCGGCGGCCCGCTCCTGCCATTGGGCTGGGGCGGCGTGCTGGCGGCAATGCCCTTCGCGGTGTGGCTCTTCCTCGCCATCGAGCAGCTTCCACTCGCGGCCGAGGAGAGTCACGATCCGAAGAAGGATATGCCGCGCGGCATCCTGATCGGCATTCTCACCCTCTGCATCTCGGCGACCCTGATCACCTTCCTCAACCCGAGCATTCCGGTCACCGACGGCACCAACAGCGGCGCTTTCTATCTCGGCACCTCGGGCGAGCCGCTGCTCGACGGTTTCCGAGTCACCATCCCGGGACTCGCGAAAGTCCTGGCGTTCCTCGCCGTGGTCGGGCTCATCGCCAGCCTGCACACCATCATCTATGCGCAAGGCCGGCAGATCTACTCGCTGTCCCGCGCAGGGTATTTTCCGCGCGCGCTCTCGCTCACGCACGGCAAGCACAAGGTGCCCCACGTGGCGCTCGTCACCGGATCGATCGTCGGCTTCCTGCTGATGCTGATCGTGTTCTGGTGGAAGGGGGCGGAGGCCGGCGCGGTCATCGGCGGAACGCTGCTCAACATGGCGGTGTTCGGCGCCACGATCTCCTATGGCTTCCAGGCGATCTCCTTCATTCTGCTGCGCCAGAACCTGCCGCATATCCAGCGGCCCTACCGCAGCCCGCTCGGCATCCCGGGCGCGGTCGTGACGCTGATCATCGCGGTCGTGACGCTGTTCATGCAGCTTCAGGATCCGGTGTACCGATATGGCGTTTACGGTGCAGCGGTCTGGTATTTCATCGGTCTGGCCTATTTCGCGCTCTATGCCCGCCATCACCTCGTCCGGTCTCCGGAAGAGGAATTCGCCACGGCGGAGCGTGCAAAGGCCAGATCGACGGCACATTGATCGAGCCGGACAACCGACTTCGAGCAACGGGAAGGGGGCGGGCAACCGCCCCCTTTCTCGTTTCCGGGTTCGGTGTCTCCGTCCACCCCGATTGGCCGTCACGCATGACAGGGCCAGCCGGCGCATGCGGCATCGATCGCCGGCAGCGCCACCGCGCTCGGCCGGACATTGCGGTTTGCCGCAGCAGCATCACGGTCGTCGGCCCGATCTCGATGTTCCTGAGCGAGGCCTGCCGGCCGGGCCTTGGTGGCGCGGTCGTACGGGCACGCCCTGGCGATGCTCGATTTCGTGGTCATCGGGCGGCACAAGTTGGTTTGTTCGCCCGAGGCGAGTTCACCGTGAAGGTGGCAAAGGCGGCCGAATGATCGTCGCATCGCCGTTTTAACCATTCCAACCTCGACGCGAACGCCCGGAACTCGTTGCTTCAGTTCCGCGCGTTTTCGCGCCTTGCCCATGTTGCTGCATCGCGGCAAGGCCGCGAAATTGATCAAATGGCCAATTTCCTCTCTTCCGCCGGACGCTCGCTTTACAACGTCTGGAGGGCGCAGCATCATCCCCGGGCCTTTGGGGAATCGAAGCGGCGTTCCCAACATTGCGACCCGCTGGAGCGATCCGGCCGGCACCAGCCGCTTGGCGCAAACAAGAGCTGCGCAAAAACGCTCGGCAGTCAGGGGAAGTATTCCATCATGCCACATGGTCAACAGGATCCCGGCTATCATGGGATCGAGCAGGACGTCAAACAGCTGCACAGCATGGGCTATGCCCAGGAGCTGTCGCGGCGCATGGGCTTGTTCCAGAATTTCGCGATTTCATTCTCGATCATCTGCATTCTCGCCGGCGGCATCACCGCCTTCCCGCTGAGCCTCTCGGCTGCGGGCGGCGCCTCGCTCGGCATCGGCTGGCCTTTGGCCAGCCTGTTCGCGCTGCTGGTGGCCTGCTCGCTGGGCCAGGTCGCCTCGGCCTATCCGACCGCGGGCGGCATCTATCACTGGGCCTCGATGCTCGGCAATAAGGGCTATGGCTGGGCGGCCGCTTGGCTCAATCTACTCGGCCTGCTGTTCGTCGTTTCGTCGGTGAACGTCGGCCTGTGGTGGCTGATCCGCGACCTGATGCTGCCGAACGTATTCGGCATGGACACCTCGACCTGGGTGTCGGCCGAGATGTTCGACAAGGGCTGGTGGCTGCAAACGATCTTCGTGATCGTCTTCACGGTCGTCCAGGCGGTCATCAACCATATGGGCATCCGCGCCACGACGATCCTGACGGACTTCTCCGGCTATCTGATTCTTGTCGTCGCGGTAATCCTGACGCTCGGCCTGCTGATTTATGCCCCGTCGATCGACATCGACCGGCTGTTCACCTTCACCGACTTCACGGGCGATGCCGGCGGTGCCGTTTGGCCGACGCCGGCCGGCGAGCGCTGGTTCTCGGCCTTCCTGCCGGTGACGGTGGGCGCCCTGTTTCTCGGCCTGCTGCAAGGCGTCTACACCATCACCGGCTTCGACGCCTCGGGCCACACTTCGGAGGAAACCCGCAACGCCGCGCGCGAGGTGCCCAAGGGCATGATCCATTCCGTGCTCTGGTCGGGCGTCTTCGGCTACATCATGGTCAGCGCTTTCGTGTTGGCCATGCCGTCTGTCGAAGAGGGCGCCGCCCAGGGATGGCTGGCATTCCCGTGGACCATGCAGAACTCCGGCATGCCCGAAGTGCTGAAGGATCTGCTGATCGTCGGCATCGTCGTCGCCAACTTCCTGTGCGCGCTGGCCGGCCTCACCTCGACCTCCCGCATGCTCTACGCCTTCTCGCGCGACGGCGGCGTGCCCTGGTTCTCGCGTTACCTGCGTCAAGTGAGCAAGGTGCATCGCACACCGGCCCATGCCATCTGGGTGGCCGGAGCGCTGTCCGTCGTTGCCACGCTCTATGGCAATGCCTTCATCGTGCTCTCGACCGCTTGCGCCGTGTTCCTCTACGTGTCCTACGTCATGCCGATCCTTGCCGGCCTCTTCGCCGAGGGAAAGACCTGGACCAAGAAGGGACCGTTCGACCTGGGCAGTGCATCGAAGCCCGTCGCTCTGCTTGCCGTCATCGGCTGCATCATCCTGATCGTCGTCGGCATTCAGCCGCCCAACGAAAAGGTGGGCTACCTGCTGGTGGCGATGGCGATCGCGCTGCCGGTCATCTGGTTCGCGGTGGAGCGCAACCGCTTCGCCGGTCCGCCGCTGACCGAAGAAGCGGTCCGGGCGCGCCAGGCGGAGATCGCCAAGGAAGAGGCGGCGCTGGGCGGCGTCGCTGCCGAATAGGCCGCTTCCCAACGCGCAAGCTTGAGACAATAGTCCGGGGAAGGGCGCTCTTCGGGGCGCCCTTTCTCGTTTTGACAAGTGTCGGACCTCCGGCGCAGATTCCCGCCGCCGCGAGGCCCAGGAACAGCAAGAAACCAGGGGGAGCCCGATTATGAAGCCCGAATCCGTTCGCACCGTCGCCGACGCCAAGAAGATCGTCGAGGAACGCGGTCTCAATCACGTCAAGGTCGGCGTCTTCGACATCGACGGCGTGCTGCGCGGCAAATACATGTCGAAGACCAAGTTCTTCTCGGCGCTCGATGGCGGCTTCGGCTTCTGCGACGTGGTGCTGGGCTGGGATTCGAACGACCAGCTCTACGACAACACCAAGTTCACCGGCTGGCACACCGCCTATCCGGACGCCTTCGTGCGCATCATTCCCGAGAGCTGCCGCGAGCTGCCGTTCGAGGACAACATGCTGTTCTTCCTCGGCGAGTTCGTCGACCGCGCCGAGGCGGTCTGCCCGCGCGGCCTGCTGCGCCGTGTGGTGAAGAAGGCCGAGCAGATGGGCTTCAAGGCCTACGGCTCTTGCGAGTACGAGTTCTTCCTGTTCGACGAGACGCCCGAAAGCGTGCGCGAGAAGGGCTATCGCAACCTGCAGCCGATGACGCCGGGATATTTCGGCTATTCGGGCCTGCGCTCCTCGGTCTGGGCCGAGCTCTATCACGAGATTCTCGCCACCGCCGAGACGATGCGCTTCCCGATCGAGGGATTGCATACCGAGACGGGCCCCGGCGTGCTCGAGGCGGCGATCACCGTCGAGGAGATCCTCGAGGCAGCCGACCGCGCCGCTCTCTTCAAGACCTTCATGAAGGTGTTGGCGCAGCGCCGCGGCCTGATGGCGACCTTCATGGCCAAATGGTCGAACAACTGGCCCGGCCAGAGCGGCCACATCCACATGTCGCTCAAGGGCAAGGACGGCAGCGCGGTGTTCCATGATCCGAAGCAGCCGCACAACATGAGCAAGACCATGCGGCACTTCCTTGCCGGTCAGCAGCAGCTCATGCCCGAGATGCTCGGCATGGTGGCCTCGACGGTCAATTCCTACTCGCGGCTGATCCCCGGCTTCTGGGCCCCCACCAACGCCACCTGGGGCGTGGAGAACCGCACCTGCGCGCTCCGGGTGATCCCGGGCTCGGCCAAGTCGCAGCGTATCGAGTACCGCATCGCCGCGGCCGACGCCAACCCCTATATCGCGCTGGCTGCGGCGCTCGCCTCGGGCCTCTACGGCATCGAGCAGAAGCTCGAGCCGACCGAGCCCATCGTCGGCAATGCCTACGAGCTGAAGCCTTCGGCCAAGCTGTCATTGCCCGCGACCCTGTGGGAAGCGGCGCAGCGGCTCAAGAAATCCAAAGCCGCCGCCGAGCTGTTCGGCGAGCCGTTCGTCGAGCACTTCGCCGCCACCCGCGAATGGGAGGAGCGCGAGTTCCGCAAGCACATCACCGACTGGGAACTGGCGCGCTATTTCGAAATCATCTGAACGATCGTCCGAACCGGCCGATCCGAACATCTGACCCGAAAGGACCCGAGAGGCGAGCCACCATGGGCCTCATGCAGAGAACCATCACCCCGATCGACGACACGCTCTATGTCGAGCGGCCTTATGCGAGCGCCGCCGAGATCGACAAGGCGCTGGCGGCAGCCAGGACAGCGCAGGCGCAGTGGAAGTCCGTGCCCGTTCCTGAGCGCCAGAAGCTCCTCACCAAGGCGGTGGACGCCTTCGTCGCCCAGCGCGAGCGCATCGCCGAGGAGATCACGCGCCAGATCGGCCGGCCGATCGGGCAGTCGCCGGGCGAGGTGCGCGGCTTCGAGGAGCGCGCACGCTACATGATCGACATCGCGCCCCGGGCGCTCGCCGACATCGACGCGGGCCCCAAGCCCGGCTTCACCCGCTTCATCCGGCGCGAGCCCTTGGGGCTAGTGTTCGTGGTGGCGCCCTGGAACTACCCCTACCTCACCGCCGTCAACGCGGTGGTGCCCGCGCTCCTGGCCGGCAACGCCGTGCTGCTCAAGCACTCGGCCCAGACCCCGCTCTGCGCCGAGCGCTTCGCCGACGCCTTCAGGGCCGCCGGCCTGCCGGCGGAGCTGTTCCAGCATCTGGTGCTGACGCATGACGACACCGCCCGGATCATCGGCAGCCCGGGCATCGACTATGTCGCCTTCACAGGATCCGTCGCGGGCGGCCATGCGGTGACGCAGGCCGCGGCCAACCGCTTCATCGGCCTCGGCCTCGAGCTCGGCGGCAACGATCCCGCCTATGTGCGCCACGACGCCAACCTGGCGCACGCGATCGAGAACCTGGTGGACGGCGCCTTCTTCAATTCGGGCCAGTCCTGCTGCGGCATCCAGCGCATCTTCGTGCACAAGGACGTCTACAAGAGGTTCCTCGAGGGCTTCGTCGACCTCACCAACGGCTACAAGCTCGGCAGCCCGCTCGACAAGGCCACGAACCTCGGACCCGTGGTGCGCAGCAAGGCGGCCGAGGAGATCCGCGGCCAGATCGAGAAGGCGGTCAGGGCCGGCGCCAAGGCGCTGATCGATCCCAAGCGCTTTCCCGCCGACAAGCCCGGCACGGCCTATCTGGCGCCGCAGGTGCTGGTCGATCTCGACACGCGCAACCCCTTCATGCAGGAGGAGTGCTTCGGACCGGCGGTCGGCATCGTCCAGGTCGGCTCGGACGAGGAGGCCATCGCCAAGATGAACGACAACCCGTTCGGCCTCACCGCCGCGGTCTGGACCGAGGACGAGGCCGCCGCCATCCGCATCGGCGACAAGGTCGAGACCGGCACCTGGTTCATGAACCGCTGCGACTATCTCGACCCGGCGCTGGCCTGGGTCGGGGTCAAGGATTCGGGCCGCGGCTGCACGCTGAGCCAGGTCGGCTACGAGTACCTGACACGGCCCAAGTCCTTTCACCTGCGCACCAGGACCTGAGGTGCCGTCGGCGGAACGAAGGGAAGCGCGCGGCAGATCGCGCTGAAAACGACACGCGGCGCCGGAGCCATCCGGCGCCGTTTTTGCTTGCCGAAGCCATGCCGGTGCGACACGCGCAATCTTGCCACAATTCCATGTAGTGATGTAGTATAAATACAATTTATAGATGTATCAAAGCGTAGCATCGACCATGCGGCTCTGGAACGCACTCGTCTCACTCATCTGGATCGTCGGGACGGTTCTGTCGGCGGTCAGCGCGCAAGCCTCGGACATGACGCGGCTGCTCGGGCCGGCGCTCGGCAGCGGCGCGTATCGCCTTCTTGATCCGCATTGGTCCGCCGATCGATGCGCGCGGGAGATGGACACCGCTATTCCTGCCTCCGATCACGACGCCAACCTTCGGCAGGCGCTTTGTGCGGTCGAAGCCTTCCTCTACTGCCGGAGCTTCGTTCCCGGCGACTGCGGCGGCTCGCTGCTTCATGGCCTTCATGGCGGCGACGACCAGATCGCCATCCATGGCAGCTATGCTTACGATGCTTTTATTCGCGTACCGCTCGACATCTCGCTCAAGCGCTATCGCGTGATCGGGCTCGGGATCGAGGACAGGAAGGGAGCCGGCTTCTTCGCCTGGGTGGAGGTCGAATCCGAGGATTGCCGAGGGAACGGTCCGCGCATCCGATGCGGCATGCTGTTGACGCCGGGCCAGGCGAGCCGGCGCGAGTATTTCGGCTTCTCGGATCCGGGCACGGAGGACCATCCCAGGATCAGGCTCTGGGGTCCGTTGCGCGGTGCAAACGTCGACGACGTGTCGCAAGAGGGCAGCTTAGGCCTCGACGCACGAGCCCGCAGCATCGAGCCATCCGAGACGATGTGGCGCTGCCTGGGGAACCGCGTGCCATCGAGGCCCGAAGCGATCCGTTGTGCGCTCGAATCGATGGTCGCCTGCCAGGAGCTCGAGGAGCTGGGTCGCTGCGCCGAGGTCGGCTGGTTCAAGGATGGCGGAGCATCCAGCAATGACGACATCAACGCGCTCTTCGGCCCCGCCTACTTCCAGGAGGAGGATTACGACATCCTCCGCGGCATCCGTCGGATCGGCTACCGGATCATCAGATTCGAGCCGCACTATCGGGGCTATCCGAACCTCGCTCGCGTCACCGTGGAGCTCAGGCTCTGCTACCTCGACGAGCCGGAGGGCCAGTGCCATGCGGCACCCTTCGTCCGCAACAAGCCTGTGGCCTCCTACCTCGTCTGGTTCCCGCCCAACCCCGTTCCGCCCAACCCGTGGTTCCCATGGGTCGTGGACAGCTTCCCTGGATGAGACTAGCGCTGCCAGGCGCGCCCCAGATGCTCGGGCACTCCCAGATACTCCTGAAGCCATGGCGTGGGATCGGCAACCCGGCCATATCGGTCGATCAGCCGGACGTGAACATGGTCCGTCATTTTGCCCACGCCTGGCCGAGGAGGAAACCGGTGCTGCAACGTGTGAGTCCGGCCGATCGGCTGACCCGCCTCGACATTCACCGTGTTTCCCTTGCTGAGTTCGGCGAAGAGATCCGAGAGAGGGTCGATGTACAGAATTTGAACCTTACGGCCTTCGGGCGTCTGGATCTCGACTCCTTCGAGCGGGTCATTTGCATAGGGCTTCGATCTCCGCATTACGCCGGTCACAGGCGCGTAGATCATCGTTTGGTTGTAAAGCCCTACATCAACGCCCGTGTGCTTGTAGGATTTGATCTGCCCAGTCTCAGATTTCTTTCGAGGCTCGCCGAACGCCCCGTTTCCATAGGCATCTTTACCTCGAAAAACACCGTATCCGCTGATTGGCCCCAAGCCCCATTCGGTAACGGGCACGTCCGTCGTATCGGCTTTTGGAGAAGGCAACAACGCGTCATTTCTACTGCCTTCCTTGAGCCGATCCCCTCCCTCCTCTCCATAAAGCCGGTCTTGCGCGCTCGCACCTTCGAGCAGCGAGGTGCCTGCGGGCCGGGCAGGGCCGCGCGAGGGAACACCGGCAGGATCGAGCAAGCCTCGCGGCGGCGATGCCGGCACGTCCAGCAATCCGCGCGGCAAAGGGGCCGAAGGCGGGAGGCTCGCCTGTTGCGGCCAGGGCTGCGGCGGGGCAGACGGATGGGGTGGGGCAATCGGCGGCAAGCGGTATCGAGGCGGGCGCATGGGTCGGGCTCCGTGGTGGTCGAGGCAACCCGACCCATTATACTCATTTTGCGTAAAATATCAAGAACAAACATCGAACATCAAGACCCAAGGGTGGCGCCGCAGCCGCGCCGCCGGCCCACGTCCCGGCGCCCGCCCTGCGTGACCTTGCCGCCCGCCAGCCGTGCACTTCGCCGTTTCGCCGGCCCGAGCGGCCGCTAGAATGCGCGCGCCTTCAAAAACATTTCCGAGGCCGGTCACGGCCCGACGGGGAAGACGAAACGAAAAGGACGGAAGAGAGAGCCATCATGTCCAACGACGCGGCCGCGCTGCGCGGCAACTGGAACTATCCGACCGCGGTGCGCTTCGGCGTGGGCCGCATCGCCGAGCTGCCCGAGGCCTGCAAGCAGCTGGGATTCAAGCGCCCGCTGATCGTGACCGACCCGGGCCTGGCCGCCCTGCCGATGATCAAGGAGGCGGCCCAGCGCAACGAGGCGGCGGGCCTTCCCACTGCCGTCTTCTCCGACATCAAGGGCAACCCGGTCGGCCGGAACGTCGAGGACGGGCTCAAGGCCTTCCGCGCCGGCAAGCATGACGGCGTGATCGCGTTCGGCGGCGGCAGCGCGCTCGACGCCGGCAAGGCCATCGCCCTCATGGTCGGGCAGAAGCGGCCGATCTGGGACTTCGAGGATGTCGGCGACAACTGGACGCGCGTCGACCCGGCCGGGATCGTGCCGACCATCGCCGTGCCGACCACCTCGGGCACGGGCTCGGAGGTGGGCCGCGTCTCCGTCATCACCAACGAGGAGACCCACCAGAAGAAGCTGATCTTCCACCCGAAGATCCAGCCCTCGATCGTGATCGAGGATCCGGCCCTGACCGTGGGCCTGCCGCCCAAGATCACGGCCGCGACCGGCATGGACGCGCTCGCCCACTGCTTCGAGGCCTATTGCGTGCCGAGCTACCACCCGATGGCCGACGGCATCGCCATCGAGGGCATGCGGCTCATCAAGGAGTGGCTGCCGGTGGCGGTGAACGACGGCAAGAACCTGGTCGCGCGCGCCCACATGATGGCGGCCGCCACCATGGGTGCCACCGCCTTCCAGAAGGGCTTGGGCGCCATCCATTCGCTGAGCCATCCGGTGGGAGCGATCTACGACACCCATCACGGGCTCACCAACGCGGTGGTCATGCCCTATGTGATGCAGTTCAACCGCAAGGCCATCGAAGAGAAGATGACGCGGCTGGCCGCCTGGCTCGGGCTCAAGAATCCGTCCTACAACGCGGTGCTCGACTGGGTGCTCGCGCTCCGGAAGGAAATCGGCATTCCGCACACGCTGAAGGACCTCGGCGTGGGCAAGGACAAGCTCGACACGCTCTCCGAGGCCGCTTTCGCGGATCCCTCGACCGGCGGCAACCCGGTGCCGGCCGGCGTGCCCGAAATGAAGCGGATGTTCGTCGCCTCCATCGACGGCGCGCTCTGAAAGCCGGCGCAGCCAAAATCGACGCGCCCCCTCGCCCAGCTTCGGGTAAGGCTCGACCTTCAGCCTCGCCAACCCTCTCCCCCAATGTCTTGGGGAAGAGGGAAGGGAGAGGGGGCGATCGAAAGCAAATTTGATCGATCGAAGGGGCTCTTACCCCTCCTCTGCCAGCGACAGCAGCGTGGCGTTGCCGCCCGCGGCCGTGGTGTCCACGGCGAGCGTCCGCTCCACCGCGAAGCGGTGCAGATAGCGCGGGCCGCCGGCCTTGGGGCCGGTGCCCGAGAGCCCCTCGCCGCCGAAAGGCTGCACCCCCACCACCGCGCCGATCATGTTGCGGTTCACGTAGGCGTTACCCGCGCGCACGCGCTCGCAGATGCGCTTCTGCGTCGCGTCGATGCGGCTGTGCACGCCGAGCGTGAGCCCATAGCCGGTGGCGTTCACTGCGTCGATCACCTGGTCGAGGCGGTCGGCGCGCCAGCGCACGACATGGAGGATCGGCCCGAACACCTCGCGCGTGAGGCGCGAGAGCGAATCGATCGCGAAGGCGCGCGGCGCGAAGAAATGGCCGGGCGGCACGTCCTTCGCCAGCGCCACCTCGTAGAGCAGCTCGCCCTCGCGGGCCATGCGGGCGGCATGGGCCTCGAGCATGGCCTTGGCGTCGGCATCGATGACGGGGCCCACGTCGGTTTCGAGCCAGGCCGGATCGCCGACCGTCAGCTCCGCCATGGCGCCCGCCAGCATGCGCTCGAGCTTGGGCGCGATGTCCTGCTGCACGAACAGCACGCGCAAGGCCGAGCAGCGCTGGCCCGCGCTCTGGAAGGCCGAGATCAGCACGTCGCGCACCACCTGCTCGGGCAGGGCCGAGGAATCGACGATCATCGCGTTCTGCCCGCCGGTCTCGGCGATCAGGGGCGCGATCGGCCCGTCGCGGCCGGCGAGGCTGCGGTTGATGGCGCGCGCCACTTCGGTCGAGCCGGTGAAGGCCACGCCGGCCACGCGCAGATCGGCCATGAGCGGCGCCCCCACCGTCTCGCCATCGCCCGGCAGCAGATGCAATACGTCGCCAGGCACGCCGGCCTGGTGCAGGAGCCTGGCCGCAGCGGCGGCGATCAGCGGCGTCTGCTCGGCCGGCTTGGCGACGACGCAGTTGCCGGCGGCAAGCGCCGCGGCGACCTGGCCGGTGAAGATCGCGAGCGGGAAATTCCAGGGCGAGATGCAGGCGAACACGCCACGGCCCTGGAGCCTGATCTCGTTGCGCTCGCCCGTCGGGCCCGGCAGCGCGATCGGCTGGGCGAAATCGGCCCGCGCACGCGCCGCGTAATAGCGGCAGAAATCGACCGCCTCGCGCACCTCGGCCAGCGCGTCGGGAATGGTCTTGCCGGCCTCGCGCACGGCAAGCGCCATCAGACCGGCACGGTTCGCTTCCATCAGATCGGCCGCGCGCTCGAGGCAGCGGGCGCGCGTTTCCGCCGGGGTCGCGTCCCATGCCGCGTGCGCGCGCGTCGCCCGCGCCAGCGCCTCGTCGATCTCGGCCGGTCCGGCTTCGCTCACCTGCCCCACCGCCTGTCGAGGATCGGCCGGATTGAGCACCGCGCGCGCAGCGCCGTTGCGCATCCGCCCGCCGACGATGGGCGCCGCCTGCTGCGGCTCCTGCGCGGCGCTGCCCATGGCGCGGGCGAGCGGAACCAGCGCCGCCGGATCGGTCAGATCGATGCCCTGGGAGTTGCGCCGCTCGGGCCCGAACAGATCGGCCGGCAGCGGGATGCGCGGGTGCGGTTTCTGCGCCAAGCGTCGGACTTGCGTCGCGGGATCGGCGATCAGCGCCTCGATCGGCGCCTTCTCGTCGATGATGCGGTTGACGAAGGAGGTGTTGGCGCCGTTCTCGAGCAGCCGGCGCACGAGGTAGGCGAGCAGATCCTCGTGGCTGCCGACCGGCGCGTAGATGCGCACCGCGCGGCCGATCTTCTCCGGCGGCGCCACCTCCTCGTAAAGCGCGTCGCCCATGCCGTGCAGGCGCTGGAACTCGAAATCGGTGGAATTGCCGGCGAGCTCCAGCACGGCGGCCAGCGTATGGGCGTTGTGGGTCGCGAACTGCGGATAGAAGCAGGCGGGCTCGGCCAGGAGCTTGCGTGCGCAGGCGATGTAAGAGACGTCGGTCGAGGCCTTGCGGGTGAAGACCGGATAGCCCGGGAGGCCGCGCTCCTGGCTCTGCTTGATCTCGCTGTCCCAATAGGCGCCCTTGACCAGCCGCACCATGAGCCGGCGCTGGTGCCGGCGCGCCAGATCGGCGAGCCAGTCGATCAGATCGAAGGCGCGCTTTTGATAGGCCTGGATCGCGAGGCCGAAGCCGTTCCAGCCTTTCAACGCCGGATCGCCCGAGATCGCCTCGATGATGTCGAGCGAGAGATCGAGCCGCTCGGCCTCCTCGGCATCGACCGTGAAGCCGATGCCGGCCTCCTTGGCCATCTTCGCAAGATTGACCAGGCGCGGCACCAGCTCGCGCACGACGCGCCCGGCTTTCGCGAACTCGTAGCGAGGATGGAGTGCGGAGAGCTTGACCGAGATGCCGGGCGCCTCGATCGGCCCCTTGCCCTGCGCCGCGGCGCCGATGGCCCGGATCGCCTGCTGGTAGGCGCGGTCGTAGCGCTCGGCATCGGCCATGGTGCGGGCCGCCTCGCCCAGCATGTCGTAGGAATAGCGGAAGCCCTTCCTCTCCAGCGCGCGGGCGCGCTCCAGTGCCTCTTCTATGTTGCGCCCCATCACGAACTGGCGACCGAGGATGCGCATGGCCTGCACGACGGCTTGCCGGATCACCGGCTCGCCGCTGCGCGACACCAGGCGCTTCAGCACACCCGCGAGGTCCTGGTTGCCGTCGCGCTCGAGCCGGATCACGCGGCCGGTGAGCATCAGCGCCCAGGTCGAGGCGTTGACGAAAAGCGAATCGGAGGATCCCAGATGCTTCTCCCAATCGGCGTCGGCGAGCTTGTCCTTGATGAGCCGGTCGGCGGTCTCGGCGTCGGGGATGCGCAGCAGAGCCTCCGCGAGGCACATCAGCACCACGCCCTCGCGGCTCGACAGCTCGTATTCGTGCAGAAAGGCGTCGAGCCCGCCTTGGCCCACGCGCCGGGCCCGCACCTCCTGGACCAGAGCCCGCGCACGGACGGCGATGCGATCGAGCATGTCGGCCGGGAGCGAAGCGGCCGGCAGGAGCTGTTCGACGCAGTCGCTCTCGTCGGCGCGGTAGATCTCGCGCAGGCGCCGGCGCAAAGGGTCGGGCGGGGCAGGAAACTGGCGGAAGATCATGGGGAATCTCGCCGGAAAGAGGGGCCCATAGACCTATCGCCACACCCTGCGCCTGGCAAGCAACCTCGCTTGTGCAGCCTTGCGGCGGCTCGTCGCCCCGCAGGGGCTGCCGGCCGGGCGGCTGGATGCTATAACCGGCGCGCCGCGATACCCCCGCGATGGAGAACCGCAAGGAAAGCGCCATGGCCGGAGCCGGGCATCTCTACGACCTCGCCATCGTCGGCGCCGGCTCGGCCGGCCTCGCCGCCGCCAAGACCGCCCGCGCGCTCGGTCTCGACTTCGTTCTGCTCGAGGCGTCGCATCGCGTCGGCGGGCGCGGTTACACGGAGGCGCTGGCGCCCGATGTGGCCTTCGATCTCGGCTGCCACTGGATGCATTCGGCCAGCCTCAACCCCTATGTGGCGATCGCCGACCGTTTCGGTTTCACCTACCGCAAGGGCACCTTCCCGCGCGGGCTGCGGCTCGACGGCCGCTGGGCCAGCGCAGAGGAACGCGCCGCGCTCGACCGGGCCTGGGAGGAGAGAGAAGCCGCCATCGCTGCGGCGGCGATGGCCGGAAAGGGCCTGTCCGTCGCCGAGGCGACCGAGCGCGAGGGCCGCTGGACCGCCCTGCTCGACTACTGGACCTCGATCGCGACCGCGGCCGACCCCGACCAGGTCGCGGTCGAGGACGTCGTCAATTACAACGACACCGACGAGAACTGGCCGCTCAAGGAGGGTTTCGGCGCGCTCATCGCGCGCTTCGGCGCCGACGCTCCCGTGACGCTCAACTGCAAGGTCGAGCGCATCGCCTGGAGCAGGGCCGAAATCGCTCTCGACACGTCAAAGGGAACGCTCCGTGCCAAGCGCGCCATCGTCACCGTCTCGACCGGCATCCTCGGCGCCGGCGATATCCGTTTCGATCCTCCCCTGCCCGACTGGAAGCTCGAAGCCATCGCGGGCCTGCCGCTCGGCACGCACAACCGCATCGGCCTGTTGTTCGACCGCGACCCGTTCGGCCCGGACTGTCCTAAGGGGGCCGGCTTCCTGGTGCCGGGCGAGGAGCCGATCGGCTTCGCTCTCAGGCCCTTCGACCAGAATTATGCCGTCGCCTATACGGGCGGTCGCTTCGCCCTCTGGCTCGAGCGGGCGGGCCAAGCCGCCGCGATCGATTTCGCCAAGGAGAAGCTCGCCAAGGCGTTCGGCAGCACAATCAAGAAGCATGTGACGCGCGCGATCGTCACCGCCTGGGCGGGCGATCCCTGGGTCAAGGGCTCCTACTCCGCAGCCCTGCCCGGCCAAGCCCATCAGCGGGCGGCGTTGGCGCGACCGATCGAGGATCGCCTGTTCTTCGCGGGCGAGGCCTGCTCGGCCGAGTTCTTTGCCACCGCGCACGGCGCCTATATCGCCGGCGTCGAGGCGGCGCGCGCGGTCGCCCACAGCCTCGGCCGCGAGGTCGAGGCCGCCGCGTCGGCCGAATAGCGAAGCGGCTACTCGGCCCGGCCGCAATAGGCCTCGATCCGGTAGCCGTCCGGATCGACGACGAAGGCGGCGTAGTAGTTGGGGCCGTAATCGGCGCGCAGGCCCGGCTTGCCGTTGTCGCGGCCCCCGGCGCGAAGGGCCGCCGCATGAAAGGCGTCCACGCTCTTGCGCGTCGGCGCGTCGAAGCAGAAATGCAGGTTCGACTTGTCGTCGGGCGGAACCGGGCGCTCGGCCGCGCCGATCCAGAGCGCCACCGCCTCGCGGCCATAGCCCAGAGACGCCGCGTCGCGACTCAGGCATTCGTAACCCAGCGGCTTCAGCACTGCGTCGTAGAAGCGCTTCGCCTTGGCGATATCGCGCACGCCGATCGACACATGATTGATCATCGCGTTCTCTCCTTTCGCCTCTCTCAATTCGTCACGCGGCGGGCGAAGAACTCGACCACGAGGCGCCAAGCTCCTTCGGCACCGGCGCCACCTTCGGCCCAGCGTTCGCCGAGCCAGTGGAACGAATCCGGCGTGATTTCGGTGAAGCGCCAGCGCACCGGTACGCCCTGGTCGTCCGTCCCCTCCTGCAGGATCTCGCGGCCTCTGGCGCGGCCGATCTGCCGGCGATAGTTCTGCTTCACCGGATCGATCCAGAGGATGTGCCAGGCGTCGAGGCCCGGGTCGTAGACCCTGAGCGTCGTGCCGTAGAAGGCCCAGGCCGGCCTCTCGGCGGGCGGCGTGCCGCGCGCCGGGACGATCCACACATCCTGGATGGCGCGGCCTTCCAGCGCCCAGTCGAAATGAATCTCGCCGCGGCTGCGCTCGGGCGGGCCGTCTTCCGGGTAGTAAACGGCGTCCATCTCCCAGCGCCCGACGAAGCGGCCATAGAGGCCCATCTTGTCGGCGCGATCGGGCGCGGGGCCCGAGGCCAGCAACGCCTCGGCGAAGGAGGGCGAGGCGGAGAGGGAAGACAAGGAAAGGTTCATGTCGTGGCCTTTCTTCCGAAGCTCTTGGAAAGCAAGGATGTCCTCTCTCTAGGCCGTTCCGCCTCGCCGCCGCTTGGGAAAAATTGCTAAACTTCGCCGATGGCGACCGCTTCGCAGGCTTCTGCCCTCCCCGCCCAGCGCCTCCTGGCCTCGGGTCCCGGCTGGCGCGCGAGCGACGTGCTCTGCCGCGCAGGGCCGGGAGACCGGCCGTTCGAGGAGCAGCACGGCTCGATCTCCATCGCCGCCGTGACCGAGGGCACGTTCCGGTACCGCTCGACCAGCGGAACCGCCCTGCTCGTGCCTGGCTCCCTGCTGCTCGGCAACGAGGGCCATTGCTACGAATGCGGCCACGAGCATGGGGTCGGCGACCGCTGCCTCGCCTTCCATTTCGAGCCCGCGTTTTGGGAAGCGGCCGTGGCCGCCGTGCCGGGCGCCAGGCAAACCGTCTTCGCGATCCCGGGCTTGCCGCCGCAGTCCTCGCTCGTGAAGCTGCTGGCGGCGGCCGAGGCGGCGCGCGACGAGGAGGACGGCGCGGCGTTCGAGGAGCTGGCGCTGCGCGTGGCAGGCGCCGTGCTGGCGGCGCTCGCCGAAGAGAAGGCGAAGCGGCCCTCGACTCCGAGCCTGCGCGACCAGCGGCGCATCGGCGAGGCCCTGCGCCGGATCGAGGCCGACGCCGCGGCGCCGCTCACGCTCGCCGATCTGGCACGCGAGGCGGCGATGAGCCCCTATCACTTCCTGCGCAGCTTCCGCCAGGTCGTGGGCATGACGCCGCACCAGTTCGTCTTGCGCACGCGCCTCCACCGCGCGGCCGTGCGGCTGCGCCGGTCCGACGATCCTGTCTCGGCCATCGCCTTCGATGCCGGCTTCAACGATCTCTCGACCTTCAACCGCCGCTTTCGCCGGGTGATGGGGATGAGCCCCGGCGCCTATCGCGCAGGGCGTCAGGTCGCGCCGACAAGGTCCGCGATGTCTGCCGACTGAAACGCCGCGGCCAAGACGAGGGCAGCGCCACTCACGGTGCCGGCGGGCTCTCCGTCAGGCTGATCTCGATCCGCTCCTTGCCCTTGCCGATGTTGCGGCGCTTGAGTTGGGCGGCCCCCACCTCGCCCGTGCGCTTCAGATGCGTGCCGCCGCAGGGAACCTGCGCGAAACCAGGCACCTCCCAGTAGCGCCGCTCGGCGCTCACGTCGCTGAAGGCGCTGACGATCGGCTGGTCCGCCTCGACGATGTCGCGCAAGCCCTTGCTCAGGAGCGGGAAGGCCTTGGCGATGTTCTCCGGCCATTCGAAATCGATGCGCGCCTTGTCCGCGGCGATATGCGCGCCGATCTTCACGATGCCGGGCAGATAGCGATAGGCGAGCTCGAGCACGACCTCGGCGGCGAAATGGAGCCGCATCAGCCGGTAGCGCCGCGGCCAGTCGATGGCGATCGTCACGGGGTCGCCCGGCACCAGCCCATGCCCCTCTTCTAAGCGGTAGACGATGTCGGGGCCCGCCTTGCGGGCTTCCAGCACCGGCCGGCCGCCGATGGTGCCGGCATCGCTCTCCTGCCCGCCCGAGAGCGCATAGAAGATCGTGGCCTCGAGCGTGACGTCGTTGCCCTCGACGGTGGCGACGCGCGTCTCGAGGCGCGTGAGACAGGGATCATCCCAGAAGACCTTGCGCGTCATCGCCGCTCCGCTCGGGCACCATGAAGGTTGGCGATCATAGCAGATCGGCTGGTGATATCTGCGCGAGGCAACCGGCTAATGAAAATCGCGCGAAGGGAAGGCCGGGTCGCGGCGCAGGAGGCCGCGCCGCTCGAGATGCCGGCTCCGGCCGTCGGAGCCCGATCCCTTGACCTCGTCGGCACGGGCAAGCGAGGAGACCGGCGGCAGATCGGGACGCGCCAGCGTTGCGAGATGGGCCGTCAGGTCGACGAGCCGCTCGGCCACCAGATGCACGACCATGCCTTCGCGCTGCAGCTTGCCCGCCACACCCATCAGGTGCGAGCCCAAGAGGGCGCGGCGATAGCGCTCGAACACGCGCGACCAGATCACGACATTGGCGATCCCCGTCTCGTCCTCGAGCGTGGCGAAGATCACGCCGCTGGCCGTGCCGGGGCGCTGGCGCACCAGCACGAGGCCGGCGACCTCGACGGCGCTGCCGTCGGTCGCCTCGGCCAGGTGCGCGCAAGGGTGATAGCCCTCCGCCGCCACGGCCTCGCGCAGCAACGCCATGGGGTGGTTCTTCAAGGAGAGATGCAGGCTGGCATAGTCTTCGGCCACATGCTCGCCGAGGCCCAGACGCGGCAGCGCCACCGCCGGCTCCTCGCCCTGCTCCTCTACAGCACTCGCGGCAAAGAGCGGCAAGGGGGCGGTCGGCAGGCCCTTGATCGCCCACAGCGCTTCGCGCCGGTCGAGCCCCATCGAGCGGAAGGCGTCGGCGCGGGCCAGGCCCACGAGCGTCCGCTCGCTCAAGCCCCCACGCCGCCACAACGCCAGCGGGTCGGCATAGCCATTGCCGCGGGCGGCCACCAGCCGGCGCATCTCTTCCTCGCCCAGCCCCTTGGCCTGCCGGAAGCCCAACCGTAATGCAAACATGGGCTCAGATACCCCCTCGCCCTTCTCTCTCCCCCAAGGGGGAGAGGAATCAAAAGAGCTTCCCTCGCCACGAGCGACGGGGTTGGCGGGGCGGCCGTCGTGAGGGGCGCTGCTTAATTCCAGCGTGCAATCCCAATCGCTGAGATTGACGTCCACGGGCCGGACCTCGACGCCATGCTCGATCGCGTCGCGCACGAGCTGGGCCGGCGCGTAGAAGCCCATCGGCTGGCTGTTGAGGATCGCGCAGGCGAACACGTCGGGGTAATGGCATTTGATCCAGGCCGAGACATAGACCAGGAGCGCGAAGCTCGCGGCGTGGCTCTCGGGGAAGCCGTAATCGCCGAAGCCCTCGATCTCGCGGAAGCAGCGCTCGGCGAATGCGCGATCATAGCCGCGCGCGACCATGCCCTCGATCAGCTTTGCCTCGAAGGTGTGGATGGTGCCGGTCTTGCGGAAGGTCGCCATGGCGCGCCGGAGCCGGTCGGCCTCCTCGGCCGTGAAGCCGGCCGCGACGATGGCGATGCGCATGGCCTGCTCCTGGAACAGCGGCACGCCCAGCGTCTTGCCGAGCACGGCCCTAAGTTCGTCCGAGGGAAAACGGACCTCCTCCTTGCCGTCGCGCCGGCGCAAGTAAGGATGCACCATGTCGCCCTGGATCGGGCCCGGCCGCACGATCGCCACTTCGATGACGAGATCGTAGAAATTCCTGGGCTTGAGGCGCGGCAGCATCGCCATCTGCGCCCGGCTCTCGACCTGGAACACGCCGATCGAATCGGCCCGCGAGAGCATCTCGTAGACGGCCGGGTCCTCCGGCGGCACAGAGGCCAGGTCGTAATGCTTGTTATAATGGCGGCGCAGCAGCTCGAAGCTCTTGGCGATGCAGGTGAGCATGCCGAGCGCCAGCACATCGACCTTCATCAGCCCCAGCTCCTGGAGGTCGTCCTTGTCCCACTCGATGACGGTGCGGTCCTCCATCGCCGCGTTCTCGATCGGCACCAGCTCGCATAAGGGCCCGCGGCTGATGACGAAGCCGCCGACATGCTGGGAGAGATGGCGCGGGAAGCCCTTGATCTCGCGCGCGAGTGCGAGCGTCTGGGCCAGGCGCGGCTCGCTGGGATCGAGGCCCAGCTCCCTGATTCGCTCGTCGTCGAGGAGGCTCCGGCCCCCGCCATGGCTCGGCGCCCAGACCTGGCCCGAGAGCGCACCCACGAGATCGAGCGAGAGCCCCATCGCCTTGCCGACATCGCGCAGGGCCGAGCGGCTGCGATAGGAGATCACGGTCGCGGCGAGCCCCGCCCGCTCGCGGCCGTATTTCTCGTAGACATACTGGATCACCTCCTCGCGCCGCTCATGCTCGAAATCGACGTCGATGTCGGGCGGCTCGTTGCGCGCGGCGCTGACGAAACGCTCGAACAGGAGATCATGCTGGACGGGATCGACGGCGGTGATGCGCAGGCAGTAGCAGACGGCCGAGTTGGCGGCCGAGCCGCGGCCCTGGCAGAGGATGCCCCGTCCTTCCGCGAAGCGGACCAGGTCGTGCACGGTGAGGAAATAGGGCGCATAGCCCAGCTCGTCGATCAAGGCCAGCTCGTGGTCGAGCGTGGCCTCAACCTTGTCGGGCAGGCCGCCCGGATAGCGCCGCCTGGCCCCCTCCCAGGTCAGATGCTCCAGCTCCTGCTGCGGCGTACGGCCTTCCTCAGCGAGCTCGTCCGGATATTCGTAGCGCAGCTCGTCGAGGCTGAAGCGGCAGCGCGCCGCGATCTCGACCGTGCGCGCGATCGCGTCCGGCCAGCGCGCAAAGAGCCGCGCCATCTCGGCCGGCGATTTCAGGTGGCGCTCGGCATTGGGGAAGAGCCGGTAGCCGGCCTCGTCGATGGTGCAGCCCTCGCGGATGCAGGTGAGCACGTCCTGCAAGGCACGTCGTTCGGGAACGTGGTAATGCACGTCGTTGGTGGCGACGAGTGGCGTGCCGCAGGCGGCAGCCAGCTTCGCAAGCCGCTCGATCCGCATCTCGTCGTCGCCCCTGAGCAGATGCTGGCCGGCGAGATAGACGGCGCCCGGGAAAACGGCGGCGAGGCGATGCAATCGCGCCTCGAGCCGGGCTTCGTCTTCCTCCGGCAGCGCGATCAGGACCAGGCCGCGACCGGCGGCACCCTCCTCGGCCAGCAGATCCTCGAGATCGAGCCAGCATTCGCCCTTGGGCGCCCGCCTCTTTCCCAGCGTCAGGAGCCGCGCCAGCCGGCCATAGGCAGCACGGCTCTCGGGCAGGGCCAGGATCTCGGCGCCATCGCGAAAGACCAGCCGCGATCCTACGATGAAGCGCAAGCCCAGCTCCTTGGCGGCCTGATGCGCGCGCACCACGCCGGCGAGGCTGTTGCGATCGCAAAGGGCGAGCGCCGCCAGGCCCAGCTCGGCCGCATAGGCCGCCAGCTCCTGCGGATGCGAGGCCCCCCGCAGGAAGGAGAAGTTGCTCAGCGCCTGCAGCTCGGCATAGGGAAGAGGCGAGGTCATGGCAACGACAGTGGAGGTCCTCAGCTTCCACCACGAGACTCGCGGCACCCCCCACCCTGGCCCTCCCCCTCAAGGGGGGAGGGAAAGAACGAGAGCGAGGCACCGCATCTTCTTCTCCCTCCCCCTCGACGGCGGAGGGTTGGGGTGGGGGTGATGTCGCCGAAGGCCATGGCGAACCCCTCACGCGAACAGCCCGTGCAGATACCAGCGCGAGGCCGCCTCGTCGCGATAGAGCCAGAAGCGCCGGCCCTCGCTGTCCTCGACGCGGTAATAGTCGCGCGTGCCCGGTGGCTGTGTCTGCGGCGGCGCGGCGGGACGCCACCATTCGAATGCGATGCGCTCCGGCCCCTCGGCCATGCGGACCTGATGCGAGCGCGCGCGCCAGCGAAAGGAGATCGGCGGCATGTCGGGCGAGGCCGGCTCGGTCTCGACCGGCTCGGGGTGCGAGAGCAGCCGCACCGGGCGGCGCGGCGCATCCGGCCCGAAGCCGGATGCGCGGGCGAAGGCCGGGACCTTGAGCACGGCGCGCTCGGGCAGGTGGCTCTCGCAGAGCGCCGGGCGTGCGAGCAAGGCCGGCTCGCGGCCGTTGGCGAAGCGGTCGGCGAGCGCCGCCAAGGCCACCGGATCGACGGCCGGCAACAAGGTTTCCGCAGCCGGCTGGTCGCTCGCCGGCTGGAGGGCCGATGACGGAAGGCTCGCCTCCACGTCGACCGCCGCGGCCGATGCGGTCCCTGCAGCGGGGGCTGAGTCGGCGACCGGCGCCTGTCGCTCGGCCGGCGACGGCGCGCCGGCGCCGGCCTCAGCCAGCACCATCTGCAGAGGATCGAGCGGCTCGGCCGCCTCGGCCATGAGCACCATCGCCTCGATGCCGAAGCCGGGATCGACGCGCTCGAGCGCATCGGCGAAAAGGCGCCGCAAGGACGGCGCGTCGCGATTGGGCCGGCTGGTGCCGACGGCGAAGCGCTGCAGGCTGCCATCGACGCGATAGAGCGCCAGGCGTAGCCGGCGCGCGCCAAGTTCCTCGACAGCGAGATGCCGGCAGAGCGTCGCCAGCAGCCGGTCGAGCGCCGCCGCGATCCCTGCTGCCTCGATCACCGGCTCGGCGAAGGCGAGCCTCGCCTCGCGCGGGCTGGCCGGCAGGCGCGGGTTGATCGGCTCCTCGATCCGGCCCAGCGCCTGGTCCAGCCGGCGTCCGGGCTCGGGCCCGAAGCGGCGCAGCAGGGCCGCCCGCGGCAGCGGATAGAGATCGGCGACGGTCTTGAGGCCGAGACGCTCGAGCTCGGCAGCCAGCGCGGCACTCAGGCGCAAGGCCGCGACCGGCAAGCCGGCGAGGGCCTCGCGTATGGTGCCGGGCGGCAGGATCGCCCCTTCGGCGGCCCCATCGGCGCCGAAGCGGGGGCTTGCGAAGCGCGCCGCGGCCCAGGCCGCACCCGGCGTGTCGGCGAGCGCCAGCCTGACCCCATAGCCGAGCCGGCCGATGCGATGGCTGAGATCGGCGAGGAGCGCCGCCTCGCCGCCGAAGAGATGGGCGCAGCCGGTGACGTCGATGAAGAGCCCGTCGGCACCATCGACCGCGACCCAGGGACTGTAGCGGCCGCACCAGTCGGCGAGCCGCGCCAGGGCCGCCGCATCGCCTGCGGGATCGCCGAGCCGCACGGCGAGATCGGGGATCAGCGCCCGCGCATCGGCCAAGCCCATGCCGGGCACGAGCCCGGCCGCGGCGCCGGCCGCATCGACCGCCGCCAGCAGCGCGCGGCCCCCCAGGGCCGCGATCGTGACGAGCGGCCGCTCCTGCGCGTCCGGGTTCCAGGCGCCCACGCCCCAGGGCAGGCGCGGCTCACGCAGGGCGAAGCGGCGAGGATCGGCCGTCGCTTCAGCGCGCCGCGACGCGATCTTGAGCCGGTCGGTCGCCCAGTGCGGCAGCCACAACGAGACCACCCGTTTCACGGCATCCCTCCAACAGCCAATCTCCGGTTCGCCCGCTCCGGCAGCGCAGCAGCGAGACCCGCCAGCGCGGCTTGGTCCCGTGCGTGCTCGCCGACCAGACCTGCCAGCGCGTGACCGCGGCCGAGGCGGTGCGCGCGGCGCTGCGGCGCAGGAGCAGGCAGGCCACACCGTGGGTCTCGGCCGCGAGCTGCAGGCGCCGGCTCGCGGTCAGATCGACCTCCTCGGTTTCGCCCAAGACGGCCGCGAGGCCGGGGCAGCGCAGGCCCTCCTCGAGCGCGCGCAAGAGCGCCTGCGGCCGGCGGAAATCGGCCAGGAGCAGCCGGCTCGGCTCGAGCCCGTAGCGGGCGAGCCCCGGCGCGTAGATGTCGGTCCCGGGCATCCACAGCACGGGCCGGCGCGCGGCCGCAGCCAGACGGCCGAGCAGGAAGGCGGCGAAGCCGGTGGCGGCCGCACTGCCATCGACCGCAGCGATCTCGTGCAAGGCTCCGCGCGGCAGGCCGCCGCCCAGCGCCTCATCCAGCGCCGGCAGGCCAAGCTTCACCCGGGCCGTCGCCGCACCCGGGCCGAACCCGCCGATCGCGGCCTTGAGCGTTGCCAGCCGTGCGGCCGCATCGGCGGTGGCCGGCGGTCGCTCGGGCGGCCCCGCCAGCATCGGCCGCTCCGATCTTTCGGGCCGATCCGCGAGAATTTCCAAGATCGGCCGCTCCATTGTCGCCACTCCGTCCGCCATGGTTCCTGCCCTCCTCACCGAAGGCGCTCTGTCGTCCACTCCATAATGTTCATGTTTTGTTCTAAATATCCGGTTAAGCGGAGTCAAGCCACCCGAAACGGGCCCTTGCGGCCGGTTCCGGCCATTTCGGCCTTCCTGGAAACGAAGAAAACGGACCGGCTCAGGCGCCGGTGAAGCGGGGCTTGCGCTTTTCGAGGAAGGCCGCGATGCCCTCGCGATAGTCGGCGCCCTCGACCGCCGCATAGGCTTGGCGCCGCTCCTCGGGCCCGAGCGGGCGCGGGTCCATGAGCCGGCGCGCGAAGCGCTTGTGCAAGCGATGCGACAGCGGTGCCCCCTGGAGCAGCCGCTTCACCGCCTCCTCGCACTCGGCTTCGAGCCGCGCATCGGGCACCACGCGCGTGACGAGCCCCTTGGCCGCCGCCTCGGCCGCGTCGAAGAGCCGCCCTTCGAGCAGGATCTCGAGCGCGACAGCACGGCCCACCAGCTCGATCAGGTCGCCCAGCTCCGGCCAAGGCATGACCACGCCGATCCTCTGGATCGGCACGCCGAAGCGGCTGCTCTCGGCGGCGAGGCGCAGATCGCACATGATCGCGATCTCGAGCCCTGCACCGACGCAAGCGCCGCGGATCATCGCCACCGTCGGCAGCGGCAGGTCGCGCAGCCCATGGAGCGCCGCCACCATGACGCGGCCATAGTCCTCGGCCTGCGCCGTGGTGGCGCGCGCTTCAGCGAACTCTGCCAGATCGGCACCGGCGGCGAAGGCCTGGCCGGCGCCGCGCACCACGACGCAGCGCAATTGCGAGTCGGCTTCGGTCTCGCGCACCACATCGGCCAAGCGCCGCCACATGGCTAGATCGAGCGCGTTCAGCCGCTCTGGCCGGTTGAGCGTGACGGTCGCGACTGCACCCTCGCGCGTGAGCAGCACCGATTCGTCCCGCGCTTCTGTCATCGCCCTCTCCACTGACGCTGCGCCTCGTAGAAGGCACCGAACGGGCCTCCCCTTCGACAGGCTCAGGGTGAGGCCCTCATGGTGAGTCTGTCGAACCATGAGGGCCCTGCACAGATATCGGGTATCTGCGATGCTGGTATCGCCACTTGCCCCTCGCCTGGCAAGCGCAATTCCCACACGAGTCATGGGGCCGTGCCGCCCTTGCCAAGCGCGCACCCCTCATCGATCTTAGAGCCATGTCCGACAGCTTCTATCTCCTGCCGGCGAGCCGCGGGCTTCTCGCGGTCGCGGGCGAAGACAAGGCGAGCTTCCTGCAAGGGATCGTCTCCAACGACGTCACTAAGGCGGGTCCGGCCCGCGCGCTCTACACCGCCTTCCTCACGCCCCAGGGGAAATATCTGCACGACTTCTTCCTGGCCGAGCTCGGCGGGAGCTTCTACCTCGATTGCGAGGCGGAGCGCCGCGACGACCTCAGGCGCCGGCTCTCGCTCTACAAGCTGCGCGCCAAGGTGACGATCGCCGACGCGACCGGCACGCATCAGGTGGCGCTGCTTTTCGGCGGAGGTGCGCCAGCGCGTCTGGGGCTCGAGCCCGAGCCCGGCGCCGCCAAGCCGTTTGCCGGCGGCGTGGCTTACGTCGATCCCCGGCTGGCAACGCTGGGCGCGCGTGCGGTGCTGCCGCGCGAAGGGGCGGAGACGGCCCTCCGAGATGCCGGCTTCGCGCCCGGCAGCGCCGAGGCTTACGAAAGGCTGCGACTCACGCTGGGCGTGCCCGACGGCAGCCGCGACCTGCCGGTCGAGAAGGCGATCCTGCTCGAGAACGGCTTCGACGAGCTTCACGCCATCGACTGGGACAAGGGCTGCTATCTGGGCCAGGAGCTGACCGCGCGCACGCGCTATCGCGGGCTCGTGCGCAAGCGGCTGCTGCCGGTCGAGATCGAAGGCCCGACGCCGGAGCCCGGCACGCCCGTCTTGCTCGAGGACCAGGAGGCGGGTGTGATGCGCTCCGCCCTCGACGGCATCGGGTTGGCGCTGCTGCGCCTCGAGCATGTCGAGGGCGCCGGCCGCGGCGCCATGCGCGCGGGCGAGGCGAAGCTCACGCCCAAGAAGCCCGACTGGGTGAAGCTGCCGGAATAGCCGGTGCTTCTCTTTCATTCCCGCAGATACCCCTCACCCGCTCGCCTCCCTCTCCCGCAAGGGGAGAGGATGAAGAAAAAGGTGACCCCCTCCCCTCGCGGGCAGGGCAATCGCATGTGGCTGCGGAGCGGATTTCCTCGCCCTTCGAGACGGGCCTTCGGCCCTCCGCGAGGCGTGAGGAAATCCGCGAGATTTCGTGAGACCCCCTCGTCCTGAGGAGGCCGCG
>JBMONF010000049.1:0-44182 GCA_049323455.1 Pseudomonadota bacterium
GCGGCTTTACCCGGCTCGAATGGCAGAAGCTGAGGGAACGCAACGAAGCGCTCGACTGCCGGGTCTACGCGCGTGCGGCGGCCTGGATCGCCGGCGCCGACCGCTGGTCGGAGGCGATGTGGCGCGACTTGGAGAGCCAGGTCTGCACTTCGCACGACGATGGCCTGAAGCAACCAAATGTAGAAGTCGAGGCACAGGCTCTTGCCGGGATTATTCATCGCAAGCGAGAACGCCGGCCGCGACGGGTGTTTCGCTCCAGCTACTTGATCTGACATGAGGGAGAGAGCCCGTGAGCAATGCCGAATGGGCCATCGTCGCGGCCTTCCTGGCGCATGCCGCGGCCGTGGTCGCGGCCCTCATCAAGCTCGTGGCCTGGGCGGCGGGGAGCCAGGCTAAGCTCGAAACGCGCCTGCTCGCGCTTGAGGACAAGGTCGACAACGACATTGCCGGCCGGCGCATTGTCGCGGAGCTGCGTGCCGATGTGGCCGCGATCAAGGCAACGCTTGCCGAGCTCAAGGATCGGATTCACCGGTTTGCCCGGGAGCCGCGGTGATGACGCTCGAAGAGATGACCGCGCAGCGCGATGCGCTGCTCGCGGCGCGCTTTCGCGGCCTGCGCAACGTTGAGATCGAGGGCCGCCGCGTGACTTACGCCAGCGACGCCGAGATGGCGGCCGCGATCACGGACATCGAACGGCGGATCGCTGCCGCCGGTGAAGGCGGCCGACGCCGCCGTATCCTGACGTCCGCTTCGAAAGGCCTCTGAGCTCGTGGTCGTTTCGCTGAAAGCTTTCCGACGCCGGGTCGGAGCCTTGATCGGCGGCTTCGAGGCCGGGCTCGCAAACCGGCGGCTGAAAGGCTTTCAGCCGAGCCGGGCGCATCTCAATACGCTGATCGCCGCGGCCGGTCCCGACATCACGGCACGCTCGCGCTTCCTCGTGCGCAACAACGGCTATGCGGCGAACGCGATCGAGAGCTGGGCCGGCAATGTGGTCGGCGCCGGGATCAAGCCGTCGTCGCTGATCAAGGATGCGACGCTCAAGGCGCAGATTCAGAAGCTTTGGCTCGACTGGACCGACGAGGCCGATGCCGAAGGCTTCACCGATCTCTACGGTCTGCAACGGCGTGCCGCTCGCGAGGTGTTCATCGCCGGCGAAGTGTTCTTTCGGTTCCGACCGCGCCGTCCGCAGGATGGGCTCACGGTCCCGTTGCAGCTGCAAATGCTCCCGTCGGAAATGCTGCCGCTCAACCGCAACGAGGTGACGCCGGGCGGCAACGTGATCCGTCAGGGCATCGAGTTCGATCGGATCGGCCGGCGCGTCGCCTATCACTTTCTGCGGCGGCACCCTGGCGACATAACGGACCCCGGCCTTGCTGGCGAAACCGTGCGCGTGCCGGCGTCCGAGATCGTGCACGTGATCGATCCGGTCGATGCCGGCCAGTTGCGAGGCGTTTCCCGCTTCGCGGCCGGCATCGTGAAGCTCTTCTTGCTCGATCAGTACGACGACGCCGAGCTCGACCGCAAGAAGGTCGCGGCGATGCACGCGCTCTTCATCACGACGCCAGCGCCGGGCGAACCGTTCGATGCGACAGAAGGCAAGGACGAGGCCGAGGAGCGCACCATGGACCTGCAGCCCGGGCAGGTCGTGATGCTGGAGCCGGGCGAGGAGATACAGACCTCCGCGCCGGCCGACGTGGGCGGGACTTATGAACCCTTCCAGTACCGCACGCTGCTGCAGGTCTCCGCCGCGCTCGGCGTGCCCTACGCCTATTTGTCGAACGACATGATACGGGCGAACTACTCGAACGCGCGGCTCGCGCTGCTGGAGTTCCGCCGCCGCGTCGAGGCCTATCAGCACGCCGTAATGGTGTTCCAGTTCTGCCGTTGCGTCTGGGCGCGCTTCGTCGACACGGCGGTCGTATCCGGCGCGCTCGACGTGCCGCGCTACGAGCGCCGCCGGCGCGAGGTGCTCGCCTGCGCGTGGCTGCCCCCGAAATGGGACTGGGTCGACCCCGCCAAGGACACCAAGGCCGAGATCGAGCAGATCGCGGCAGGCCTCAAGAGCCGCACGCAGGCGCTCGCCGAGCGTGGTTACGACGCCGAGCAGGTGGATTCCGAAATTGCCACCGACCAGGCGCGTGAGCGCCGGCTCGGCCTCTCCTTCGGTCAGCCGGCCCCTTCACTTGGGGCTGCAACGCAGGACGATGCATCCGGCGAGGACACGTCTCCTCCGCCCCCCGAGGCGACCACCGCTTCCTGAGGATCAGCAAATGTCGAGGATCAGCGCCGCGGCAGCCGCCAGGCTCGCCGGGCGGCCGCTCGCGTTCGCGCGCGATCGCCTTGCAGCCCTGCTCGCGTTCCACGCGGACGAGGCATGGTCGGGACCGCGACGAGACGTGGCGTCCTATGCTGTCGTCGATGGCGGCATTGCGATCGTGCCGGTGCTGGGCCCGCTGGTCGCCCGGAACGACTGGCTCTCGGCCCTGTTCGGCGCGATCTCCTACGGCGACCTGGTCGGCGCGGTCGCGCAGGCCTTCGCGGATGATGCCGTCCGCGCCGTCGTGCTCGAGGTGGACTCGCCAGGCGGCGAGGTCGCTGGGCTGTTCGACGCCGTCGCAGCGCTCGGGGTTCTCAAGGAAGGGCACGGCAAGCCGCTTCATGCAATCGCGAACGAGGCAGCGCTCTCGGCCGCCTATGCAATCGCGTCCGCGGCCGATCGGCTGATCGTCACCCGCACCGCAGAGACCGGCTCGATCGGCGTCGTCGCCGTGCACGTGGACGAGAGCGGCGCCGACAGGCAGGCCGGACTCGCGTGGACGTACGTGTTCGCGGGCGAGCGCAAGATCGACGGCAACGAGCACCAGCCGCTCTCCGATCGTGCCCGGACCGCCATGCAGGCCGACGTCGACCGGCTCCACGCCGAGCTTTGCAGCCTCGTCGCCGCGAACCGCGGGACGACGCCGGAAGCCATCCGGTCCACCGATGCCGCGATCTACCGCGGCGAGCTCGCCGTTGCCGCCGGCCTCGCCGACGGCGTTGGCACGCTCGACAGCGTGCTCTCCGGCCTCCTCGCCGATCTCGACCGCTCCGAGCCCGTCACCTTCATCCCCGCCGTCCAGCCCACCAGGAGGAGCCTCGCCATGGCTGACCAGAAGACCTCGAAGCCGAAGGACCCCGGCCAGACCGATCCGGTCCCGACGACCCCGGCTCAGAACGACCCGCCTGCGCCGAGCCCCGACACGCCGCCCACGCAGACGCCCGCGCCGGCGCTGCCGCCCGGCTCGCCCGCGCCGCCGCCCTTGCCGCCGGCGCACGATCCCGCCGAGCGCTACCGCGCCGAATACGCGGAAATCGCGGACGTTGCGGCACAAGGCGCGCGCCTTGGGGTTTCGGTCGATGCCGCCGACGCCATGCGCAAGGGCATCAAGCCCGACGCGCTTCGCCGCACCGTGCTCGACACGCTCGCGGAGCGGAGCGCCGCCGCTGACGTGATCGCAGCGGCTCCCGCGGCTCCGGGAAAGCCTGGGGCGGAAAGCCCGATCGTTAAGCGCGCCCGCGAGCGCGCCGCGGCCCGTAGCTGAGGGAGGCGCGCATGGCTGTCCTCACGAAGGGTCCGACCCTCGGCGATCTCGTCAAGTGGGAGGTCTATCCCGCCTATACCCGCGAGGTGATCACGCTGCTCGCCGGCACGAGTTATCCGCTCGGCGCCGTGCTGGGGAAGATCACCGCCTCCGGAAAGCATCGCCTCTCGCCCGCGGCGGTGGTTGCGGGAGCGGAAGGCGCCGAGACCGCTGTCGCGGTGCTAGTCGAAGCCGTCGACGCGACCGCGGCCGACAAGCCGGGCGTCGTGGTCGCGCGCGGCCCCGTCCTGCTGTCCCGCGCCGAGCTTCGCTTCGACGCATCGGTCGACACCGCGCCCGAGCGGGCCGCCAAGGAAGCGCAGCTCGCGGCAGTCGGCCTCGTCGTCCGCACCACCGTCTGACGAACACCCAACCTCAAAACACCTCGGAGCTTCACGATGCCCGTGATCACGAACCCGTTCGACGCGGGCGGATATTCGCTCGCCGAGATGACGGAGGCCATCAACCTCCTGCCAAACATCTACACCAGGCTCGGCCAGATGGGCCTGTTCCGGTTCGAGGGCGTAACGCAGCGCAGCGTCATCATCGAGCAGATGGAGGGCGTGCTGAACCTCCTGCCGACCGTGCCGCTCGGCGGGCCGCCGACGGTCGCGAACCGCGACGCGCGCTCCATGCGCTCCTTCACGATCCCCTGGATCCCGCACGACGACTCGATCACGCCGCAGGACGTTCAGGGCGTGCGCGGCTTCGGCTTGTCCGATGCCGCCGACCCGCTCGCCACCATCATGGAGCGGAAGCTCACCAAGATGCGGGCGAAGCACGCGCAGACGCGCGAGTACATGGAGGTCAATGCGCTCCGGGGCATCGTCAAGGACGGCGCCGGGATCACGCTCTACGACTACTTCAGCGAGTTCGGCCTCGCGCAGCAGTCGGTTGATTTCCTCCTCGGCACCGCGACCACGAACGTCCAGGCCAAGGTCCGCGAGGTCCTGCGCAAGGTGGAAGGCGAGCTCAAGGGCGAGACCATGACGAGCGTCCTCGCTCTCGTCTCGCCCGGCTTCTTCGACAAGCTCATCGGGCACGCCAAGGTCGAGGAGGCCTACAAGTACTACTCCTCGACCGGCGCGCAGCCGCTGCGCGAGGACACGCGGCGGCGTTTCCCGTTCGCGGGCATCGTGTTCGAGGAGTACAACGCGACGGTCACGCTCTCGACCGGCGCGACGGAGACGTTGCTGCCGGCCAGCGAGGGACTCGCGTTCCCGCTCGGCACGCTCGACACCTTCGTGACCTACGGCGCGCCCGCGAACCTGATCGAAACCGTCAACACGGTCGGCCTGCCGATGTATGCCCGGCAGATCGCCCGGTTGGACGGCAGTGCCATCGACGTGAAAACCGAGGCCTCGACCCTGCCGGTCAATAAGCGGCCCGGGCTCGCGGTCAGGATCTTCTCCAGCAACTGACGATCCGGACCGGCTAGCGGTCCCAGTCAAAGGCCGCGATGCGCGGATCGGCAGAGAACGCAGTTCGGTCGAAGCCGATGCGCATATCCGGGAACTCGCAAATGGCTTGAACGCCCGAGGCGCTCAGGCGTATGCGCCAGGTCTGCCGCTCAACGGGCCGAGGCTCGGCGAAAGCGAGGCAAGTCAAGAGCGCCAGGTTCGCGCCGGCGTGCGGATCGCGTACCGACTGGTAGCGGATGAGCTCGATGGAAGCGGCGCGCGACGTGTCGGCGAGGTCCTGCGTCGCCGCATAATCCGTCAGGTGGCTCCATCGGGCTCTGTGCCCCACGAACGGAGCGATCGTGAGGTCGATCGAGCGCTCCGTCGCGACCGCGGCGGCGAAGGCCGTGTACTCGCCGGGATCCGACGGCCACGGTGTGCCGGGCGACTCCGCGAAGAAGAGAAGGCGATAGAATGCCATCTCGGCAACCGCGGTCCGGGGCTCCTCGGCGGCGTAGTAGACGCCAAGCGTCCGCCCGGCGCGGCGAAACCGAGACCCATGCGGGTACAGGGCGCCGTACCGGAACGGCGTGGAAAAGAGATAATCGAGATGCCGACACTCTGGCGGAACGGGGGCTTTCGTCTCCTCGATCAGGTCCTCAAGGAGGGTCTGCTCGTCGAGCGTGTCGACGAGCTTCAGGGTCGAGACGCGATGCTGCGCTTCGACCAAGCGCCAGCACCGTCCCTGATAGGCCCTCGCCTCAGACGATAGCGCGTCGGGCATCCAGGTAGGCGATAGCATCGACGAGCCCCGGCACGGTCTGGATCTTCTCGATCGGCTTGCCGCCGAGGGCGGTGTTGTCGTTGCGCAGCCAGGCCCTGGCGACGGTTTCGTCGCCGCCGACGATGGCGTCGAGTGAACGGTAGAGTCGCACGAACAGGACGGCGAGCTCGAAGGGCTTCGTGCCGCGCTCGAGCGTGAACTCCTCCCGCTTCAGGCGCGACACGGTCGGCTCGGATAGTCCGACGATGGTCCCCAGGGCTCGGGCGGTCAGCCCCAGGCGCTCGGCGGCCCGGAGAACGGCCTTTCCGAGGACCGGCCCTTCGGCCGGCATCGCCCCGCTATGGGTCTGGGCTGTTGGCATTGGCGCTCCTGATCTGTGGAAACAATATCACGTCGTTCTTTCCATGGAAAGAGAAATGCCGGGCGAGGGTTAAGGTTCCGTGGACGCCCTCACAGCCGCCCTGGAGGTGATCTTCGCCGATCCGAACCTCGGAGAGGACGCGCTCTGGAGACCGGGCGGCCTCGGCGGCACTCAAGTGCGGGTCATCCGGCGGCAGCCGAGCGGGATGGCGGAGTTCGGGTCCTCGCGCGCCATCATGCCGGCGGTCCTGATCGAGGTCCGCCGCGCGGAGGCGCCGGACATCGCCGAAGGTGACCTCTTGGACATCGGCTCTCAGACCTTCCGGGTGATCGCGGCGCCGTCCCGGAATTCGCTCGGCCTTGTCCTGACCTGCGAGGCCGCCGAGGCCTGATCCGATGCGCTTCACGATGCAGCAACCCGTTTTCGGCAAAGCCCTGGCCGGGACCGAAAAAGCGATCGAGCGTGCGGTGACGTCCGGCATGCGCGACGCTGTCGATGAGCTCAAAGATGATCTGCGCGAGCAGGTGCTGGCTGCAGGGCTGGGTGACCGGCTTGCGCGCACCTGGCGGGGCAAGGTCTTTCCGGAGACCGGGGAGAGCATCGAGGCCGCGGCCTTCGTCTGGTCGCGAGCCCCGAAGCTCATCGACGCCTTCGACCGAGGCGTCACTATCCGCTCGGCGCGCGGTCTGTTCCTGGCGATCCCGACACCGGCCGCTGGCGCCGTCGGCCAGGGCGCGAGCGGGAAGCGCGAGCGCACCACGCCGGCGGGATGGGAGCGGCGCACCAGGCTGAAGCTCCGTTTCGTTTACCGCCGCGGCCGCCCCTCGCTCCTCGTGGTCGACGACGCGCGCCTCACCGGACGTGGGCTCGCGGCGCGGAACAAGCGCAGGAGCGGGCAGGCAACGGTAGTCGTGTTTATCCTGGTCCCTCAGGTCTCGCTTAGGAAGCGGCTCAACGTGGAGTCGACCGCCAGGAAGCAAGCCGCGCGCGTGGCCGGCTACATCGCCCGCCACTGGACGCTCGCATGACCAGCCGGCGCGAGCAGGTGATCGAGGCCGTGAAGGCGCTGGTCGCCGACGCGCTGCCGAATGCCGAGGTGAAGCGCAATCTTGCCAAGCCCGAACGCATTCCGCCCGGCGGGCTCGTGGTTGTCCGCGACGGGGATCCCGGCGAGCCCGAGGTGCTCCTCTCTCCACTGACCTACGTCTATTCGCACCGGGTCCCGATCGAGGTGGCGGCCTACGAAAGCGGGTCCTTCTCCCGCGAGGATATCCTCGATGGGATGCTCGGCGCGATCGGCGATGCCGTCCAAGCTGACCGGACGCTCGGGGGCTTGTGCGACTTCCTTGAGGTCGAGGCGCCCGCGACCGATGACACCGAGACGCTCGGCGCGGTCCCGGCCCGCTTCGCTCAGGTTTTCGCCGTGGCTGTCTACGGCACCGCCGACCCGCTGAACTGATCCCACCACCATTGCCGGAGGATTTCCATGGCACGAGCGCGTGGCGCCAACGCCGTCATGGCGGCGGCGTTCGAGACCACTTACGGCACCGCTCCGGTCGCAGGCTTCAAGAAGCTACCCTTCGTGTCGGCCGCGCTCGGGGACGAGCAGGGCCTGATCGCGAGCGACCTCCTGGGTTATGGGCGCGAGCCCCTACCGCCCAGCCGCGATGTCGTGAACAACGAGGGCGACGTGGTCGTGCCGGTGGACCTGCGCAACTTCGGCAATTGGCTGAAGCTGCTCATGGGCACGCCAACGTCGGTCGAGACCACTGGCGTGTACGCCCACACCTTCGTTTCCGGCTCGCTCGCACTCCCATCGATGACGGTCCAGATCGGCATGCCTGAGGTGCCGAGCTATGGGTTGAACGTCGGCGTGCGTGCCAACACCATGCAGGTCCAGCTGCAGCGTTCGGGCCTTCTCACCGCGACCACGGGCCTGATCGCGCAGGGTGAGACGAAGCATGTTGCCTCGCAGGCGGGCTCTCCCACTGAGGCGGTGATCGAACGCTTCAGCCATTTCCAAGGTCAGGTGAAGCGGGACGGAACCGCGCTCGGCAACATCGTCTCGGCGGACCTCACCTACTCGAACAACCTCGACAAGGTGGAAGTGATTCGCCCGGACGGGCGCATCGCGGATGCGGACCCGGGGATGGTGGCTGTCACCGGCACGATCAACGTCCGCTTTGCCGACACCACGCTCCTCGATCAGGCCGCCTCGGGCGCACCATGCGAGCTCTCGTTCGGCTGGTCGATCGACGCGGACCGCTCGCTCCTGTTCACGGTGCACAGCGTTTTCCTGCCGCGCGCCAAGACGCCGGTGCAGGGGCCCGCCGGGATACAGGCGGCGTTCGCATGGCAGGCCGCGAAGGACCCTGTGCTCGGGAAGACCTGCACGGTGGTCCTCGAGAACGACGTCGCAACCTACTGACGTGGTCTCAGTGGCGCTCCAGCCATCGGGTCGCCGTATCGAGTCCGATCTCGTGCCCGATGCGTTTGGCGAACACGCGCCGGACATCGAACGCCCAGCGCCGCTCGGCATCGCTCAGGCCGCGGTCCCGCGCTCGCTCATAAGCGACCTGGTAGGCGTCGTTGCCATGAACGGCGATCAGCCGCTCGATCTCGGCCTCAATTGCGTCTCGATACGCTCGCCGACGGCGTAGCCAGCCGAGGATCATCTTCGCTTCTCCCAGCCCTTGACCATGGCGTGACGCGCTCGGGCAGTCGAGCGCGCTCGCGGCCGGCTTGCTGCTTCCCAACCCATCTGACGAGGATTCATGCTCAAGCTTCAAACCAATTCCCCCGATCCGTATTGGCTCGACCTCGCTCCGGGCGTGCGCCTCCAGGTGCGTCCGGTCTCCGTCACGTCGATGCTGCTCGCCCGCGCAGCCGCCGGCGAGATTCTGCGCGAAGGCGGCGAGGACGCCACGACCAAGGCAGGCGCGGCCTTCACCCGCGCGCTCGCCCGCTCCGGCATCGTCGCCTGGGAGGGCATCGGCGACGCCGACGGCCAGCCAGTCGAGCCCACTCCGGATCGCATCGACCAGTTGCTCGAGGTGTGGCCGGCCTTCGATGCGATCGACCGCCTCTACGTCGCGCCCGCCCTGACGCAGGACGCTGAAAAAAACGCCTGATCGCCCTCGCGCGCTGGCACTTCGAGGGCGGCGAGGCCTATTGCGCGGCTTGCCCCTCCCGCTGCGAGGGCTGCCCCTACGACGAACACGCCCCGAGGAGTCCGGAGGGCATCGTCGCCTGGGCCGTGATCCGCCGTTCGGCCGGTCAGGTCCGCGCCGTCATGGGCGGCGTCTACGCACTCGACTTCGGGGCAATCCTCCTCCTCGCCGAAGCCATGGGCGCGCTCACCCCGCTGTTGGTCGACACGCTTCCTGAGATCGAGCCGATCGTCGTCACCGCCTATCGCCGGGACGCTGACGCCTGATGAGCGCGACACGAATGTGAGCGGCAGCGAACGATGTCTGCAACCAACGTCAGCATTCGCCTTGGCGTCGAGGGGAAGGCGGACGTCAAGCGCGCCTTCGAGGAGGTCGGGCAGTCTGGCCAGGCGGCGTTCGGGACTGTCGAGAAGGCGCTCGACCGCACCGGGGCGGCGACCGACCGTGAGATCGCCCGATACAAGCGGCTCGCCGAGGCCGCGCGCATGGCTGCGGAGGCCGATGCGGCGCAGCGCCGCTACAACGCCGTGCTCGGCGTCGAGCAGGCAGCGCCGAAGTCCGCCCGCGATTCCGCGGCAGTCTTCGAGGAGGCCGCGCGTCAGGCGGCCGACTTCGAGGCGCGCGCCAAGGCGCTACGCGCACAGATCGATCCGCTCGGCGCCGCCCAGGCGCGCTACAACGCCGAGCTCGCCGAGTACGATGCGCTCGCCAAGCGCGGCGCCATCACGGTGGCCGAGCACGCGGCCGCGCAGGGCATCGCGAAGCAGAGGTTCGAGCAGACCTCGCAGGCTATCAAGGGCGTTGGGGGCGCAACGAGCCTGACGCGCCAGCAGCTCCTGACGCTGCAGTACACTTTCAACGACGTCGTCGCCTCGCTCGGCTCCGGCATCTCGCCGATGACCATCCTGCTCCAGCAGGGTGGGCAGGTAACGCAGGCCTTTGGCGGCCTGCGCGGCACGATCGCGACGCTCGGCTCGTCGATCGGCGTGGTCGGCGGCGTCATCGCCGGCGTCGCCGTCGTTGTGGCCGGGCTGACCGCAGCCTGGATCTCCCACGACGCTTCGGCCCGTGCGGTCCAGACGGCGCTCGCCGGCATCGGCCGCACTTCCGGCGCGACCGCGGGGGAGCTGGAGCGGGTCGCGCAATCCTCGGCGGAGGCCGGCAAAGTCTCGGTCGGGGCCGCCCGCGAGATGCAGGTCGCGTTCCTGCGCACCGGCAAGGTCGGCGCGGAGGAGATGGGCCGAGCGATTGCTGTCGCCCGCAACTACGGGGCGACGCTCGGCATTGATACGAAGGCCGGCGCCGACGAGCTGGCCAAGGCGCTCGCCGATCCGGTCCGCGGCGCGGACGACCTGAACGCCAAGCTGTCGTTCCTCGACGACCGCACGCGCCAGTACGTTCGCACGCTGGTTGATCAGAACAACCGGACCGAGGCACAGCGCGTCCTCCTGAACGCGCTCCGGCCGGCGCTCGCCGACGCCGAGCAGGCCACGAACGCATTCGGCCGCGCCTGGGGCTACGTCTCGCGCCAGGCGGCCAGTGCCTGGGACGCGATCGGAAAGGCCGTCGACCGCGCCATCGAGGGCCGCAAGCCCGCCGAGGAGCTCGATCTTCTTAAATGGCAGCGCGACCGCCTGCGCGAGAATGCGAGCGGCAATGTCGTGCCGCTCATGCTGCCGCAGGTCGAGCGGCGCATCGCCGAGCTCGAGCGCCAGCTCGAACAGCAGCAGCGGCGCGCCGCGCAGATCGCCGCGGACGCGCGCGCGAACGAGCTCTCGGTCCGAGCCGGCGAGGTCGCCCGCGATGTCGTTCCCGGGGCGCGGGAGCTGGAGCGGTTGCGCGCGCAGCAAGGCGCGCTCCGAGCGGCGCTCGACGATCCCCTGACGCGCTCGAAGCTCGCCGATGTCGGCCAGGTCGAAGCCGCCTATGCCCGCGTCACCGCTGAGCTCGCGCGGTATCGGCCCGCCGTTGATGCGGCCACGCAGGCGGTGCTCACGCAGAGCACGGCGACCGAGGTCTCGATCCGGGCGACGCTCTCGCTCGCGGAAGCGTATCTCGAGAGCGCCGAGGCGGCGGAGCGCGCCGAGGCCCGCCGGCAGGGCCTCGTCGAGCAGGCGCGCGAGGGAATCGACGCCGAGGCGCGCGCCCGGCAGGCGCTGCGCGAGCGCATCGCCGAGTCCGCTGCCCAGGCGGCCAAGCAGGTCGCGGACCTCACGAACCAGGCCGGCGCGCAGAAGCGCGTCAACGATCTGGTGTCCTCGGGCGCGCTCGTCTCCGCCCAGGCGCGCGAGGCCATGCAGGTCGAGCAGGCCCTGCGGCCTCTGCTCACCGCGCAGGCGCTCTCCGAGGGGGAAGCGAAGGAGACGCTCACCCGCATCATCGAGCGGCTGCGCGAGGCTTATACCCAGCTGTTCGCCGAGGAGAGCCGCGGCCAGACGCTTCAGGCCAACGAGGAGAAGCGCCGCGAGATCGAGCTCCTCCAGCGCCAGGTCGCATTGGTCAATGCATCCGCGGCGGCGCGAGGCGATGCGCTCGCGACCTTGCGCGCCGAGCAGGAGCTGCGGCGCCGTGGCGTCGACCTCGCCTCGGAAGAGGCGCGGGCTTATCTCGACGCCTCGCGCCAGATCGAGACGCTCGGGCGCACGCTGCGGGGCCGGGAGCATCTGCGCGACCAGCAGGAAGAGATCACGCTCCTCGAGCGGCAGGTCGCGCTCGTCGGCGCGAGCGTCGCCAAGCGGAGCGAAGAGCTCGCGGTCCTGCGCGCCATCCAGAACCTGCGCCGCTCCGGCATCGACGCCGGCAGCGCCGAGGGGCAGGCAGCCGTCGCTGCGGCGAAGCGCGTCGACGAGCTGAACCGCACGCTCGCCGGCCGGCAGGCACTCGAGGACCAGAAGGACGAGATCGCGCTCCTGCAGCGCCAGATCGGCCTCGTCGGCCAGAGCGCCTCGGAGCGCGCCGTCGTCATCGCCCAGCTCAAGGCCGAGCAGGGATTGCGCCAGCGCGGCATCGATCTCGCCAGCGATGAGGGTCGCGCGATCGTGGAGAACGCCGGCCGCATCGAACGTCTCACGCAGGAGCTGCAGCGTCAGGACGCCGCCTACCGTGCGATCGAGAACGCGGTCGGCTCCGCGCTCGACCGCTTTGCCGACGTGCTCGCGCAGGGCAAGACCGATTGGAAGAGCTGGGCTGACGCGGGACGCGCCGCTCTTCAGGACATCACGCGCGAGCTGATCAAGCTGGCCGTCATGAACCCCCTCAAGAACTTCCTGTTCGGTTCGAACAACCCGACGCTCGCGGACGCCGGCGGCATCTTCGGGAAGTTGTTTGGCGGGCTCTTCCACGAAGGTGGGGTGGTCGGTGCGGGCGGGCCCGGGCGGATGATCCCGGCGCTCGCCTTCGCGGGCGCCCCGCGGCTGCACGAGGGCGCCTATCTGCGGCCGGACGAGGTGCCGGCCATCCTGCAGCGTGGCGAACGGGTGCTCAATCGGGCCGAAGCCCGCGCCTACGAGTTCGGCCGTTCGTCCGGCGGCCAGCCCGTGATGATGACTTTCAACGTGACCACCCCCGACGCGTCCTCGTTCCGGCGCGCACAGGGACAGATCACCGCCGAGATGGCGGCGGCGGTGGAGCGCGCGAGGCGGAACCTGTGAGCACCGGCTTTCACGACGTCCGTTTCCCGGACGCCATTGCCCGCGGCGCCACCGGCGGGCCGGAATACTCGACCGACATCGTCTCGGTCGCGTCCGGCTTCGAGCAGCGCAACGTGAACTGGGCGGCCGCGCGCGCCCGCTACGACATCGGCACGGGCATCCGCACCCGCGAGCAGATGGCCGAGGTGATCGCGTTCTTCCGCGCCCGCAAGGGCCGCGCTTACGGGTTCCGTTTCCGCGACTGGACCGACTTCGAGGCCACCGACCAGGCACTCGTCCCCACCGCCGATCCGGTCGTCTGGAAGCTCGTGAAGACCTATGCGAGCGGTCCCTCGGCCGATCTGCGCCTGATCACCAAGCCGGAGGCCGGCAGCGTCGTCATGCGCGTGAGCGGCGCCGCCGTTCCCGGCATCGCCATCGATCATCTCACGGGCATCGTCACGTTCCCGTCCGCGCCGGCCGCGCAGCCCTATGCAGACTTCCGCTTCGACGTGCCGTGCCGCTTCGACACCGACCACCTGCCGGTGGTCGCGACCGCCTTCCACCTCCAGCAGGTCTCTTCGATCGCCATCGTCGAGATCCGGGCCTGATCCATGAAGACGCTCACGCCCGCGCTTGCCGCGCACATCGCCGGCGAGGTGACCACGCTCGCGACCTGCTGGCGGCTCGAGCGCGCGGACGGTTGGGTGCGTGGATTCACCGACCACGACCAGGACTTTGTGGTCGATGGTCTCGTCTACACCGCCTCGACCGGCTTCCTGCCGTCCGCGATCAAGTCGGGCGCGGACCTTTCGGTCGACAACCTCGACGTCGACGGCTTCCTCGACGACGAGGCGCTGAAGGCCGAGGACCTCTCCAACGGCCTCTACGACGGCGCTCGCATCGACATCTTCATCGTCAACTGGGCCGACCTCTCCATGGGCCGCGTCGTACTGCGCCGCGGCTGGCTCGGCGAGGTGAAGCGAGCCGATCAGCGCTTCTCGGCCGAGGTGCGCGGCGTCGCCAATAAGCTGCAGCAGACCTCCGGCCGGCTCTATTCGCGCTTGTGCCGGACGGACTTCGGCTCGGGCGAGTGCAAGGTCGACCTCGCTCCGCTGACCGACACGCTGGCGATCAGCGCCGTCGCGGCCGGCGACACCTTCACCGTCCCGACTGCCCGACCATCCGGCTTCTACACCTTCGGGACCTGCACCTTCCTGTCGGGAGCAAATGCGGGCGCCTCGACGGAGGTGCTGCAGCACGTGAACCAGTCGGTCCAGCTGTTCACGCCGATGCCACGTCCCATCGCCGTCGGCGACCAGGTCCGGCTCGTCGCGGGCTGCGACAAGACCCCGGAGACTTGCAGCACCCGCTACGGGAACATCCTGAACTTCCGCGGCGAGCCGCACATCCCGGGCAACGACAAGGTCTTCTCCTATCCGGTGAAGGGCTGATGGCATTCACGCGCGACGAGGTGATCGCCGAGGCGCGGACGTGGCTCGGCACGCCTTGGCATCACCAGGCTTCGGTGAAGGGCGTGGGCTGTGACTGCATCGGCTTCGTGCGCGGCGTCGCCCAAGCGTTCGTCGGGCCCGTCCCGCTCGCGCTCGATTACACGCCGACCTGGCACCTCTATCGCGCCGAGCCGCGCATGTATCTCGGCTTCAAGCAGCACTGCGACGAGATCGCGCCCGAGGACGCGCGTGCCGCCGACATCCTCCTGTTCGGTGCCGGCAAAGGACCGGCGCACCATTGCGCGTTCCTCACGCCCGCGGGCGGGCTGATCCACTGCTATCAGGAGGCTAGGCGTGTCGTGGAGCACGGGTTCTCGCCGCTGTGGCGACCAAGGCTGCGGCATGCCTTCTGCCTGCCTGAAGTTCGGTGAGCACGATTTGGAACTGGGCATGCGGGAACCCAGCTCGGGTAACACCGAGATGCGCGGCTAGGTCCGATGCGCGCCCTTGCCGGACGTTCCCCGTGCTTGAGGCAGCCGAAAGGTCCGTCGGCAGCGTCGCCGGCGGTTGATCTGAACTAATCGACGCGTTCGACTCGGACGGTGACCGGACCGGGCCGATCAAAGATCGAAACGTCACCCGTCACCCGGCCGAGCAGGATGATGCCGGGATGCGGGACGCGGCCATCGCGGTAGTAGATGACGAAGTGATTGGAGCTCCAAAGCCCGATCGTCCCAGTCGAGAAGTCGAGTTGCCGCTCGATCTGTGGCAAGGGCGACGGCAGATTGCCGGTCTTCTCCTGGCGCAGATGATCGCGCATCTCGATCGTGATCGGCAGCATTCGGACCAGCGAATGTGCCGCGGCGTTGTCGGCCAGCTCGGCCGTGATCGTTCCCCAGTCCGACGAGATCCGGATGCGTTCTCGAGCCATGGCGAGGTTCACAGGTAGGAGTGCCAGAGCGGCGGCAGCGACGAGCTGAGAGAGTCGCATAGATGGCTGTCCCGAACGGGTGCGATCGCTGCCGACCAAGCGGCTATAGCGACCAGCCGCCATCGACCACGATCGACGCTCCGGTCACGAAGCCGCCGAGGTCGGAGCACATCCACAGCACGGCCTCCGCGATCTCCTCTGGCTTCCCCAAGCGTCCAACCGGCTCCAGGTCGATCGCCTTCTGGATGTCGCCACCGGTGAAGCGGTCCATCATAGGCGTCGCGATGTTGCCGGGGAGAACCGCGTTCACGCGGATGTTCTGCTTGGCGTAGTCGAGCGCGGCGGACTTGGTCATGCCAATCATCGCGTGCTTGGACGCGGCATAGGCAGCGCCGCCCGCCACGCCACGGATGCCGGCGCCCGACGAGGTGTTCACCACCACGCCGCCGCCCTGGCGCAGCATTTGCGCGATCTCGTGCTTCATGCAGACGAAGGCGCCGCGCAGGTTGATGCCGAGGATGCGGTCCCACTCCTCGAGTTCGATCTTGTGCAGCGGCGTCGCCTTGTTCTCCACGCCGGCGTTGTTGAACGCGCAGTCGATGCGGCCGAAGGCTTCGACGGCTTGTGCGACCGCGGCCTCGACGTCTTTCGGCTTCGACACGTCGCACGCGATCGCCAGCACCTCACCGCCGGCGTCCGTCACGGCCGCTTCGGTTTCCCTCAGAGCGTCCGCGGTGCGATCGAGGATGGCGACGCGCGCACCTTCCGCAGCGAAGGCCACCGCCGTCGCGCGGCCGATGCCGCTGGCCGCGCCGGTGATGAATGCAACCTTGCCGGTGAAGCGATCGGGCCTCGCCATGATAACTCTCCGTGTCTGATCGATTGTGCTGAGCGCAGCTACGCAGCACCCGCCGCGTCTTGTGCCGGGCTACGCGAGGTGCTGATTGAAGAACGTCTCCAGCTTGACCCAGGGAATGAGATCCACGCGGTCGTACAAATCGACGTGGTTGGCGCCCGGGATGATCATGAGCTCTTTGGGCTCCGCCGCAGCTGCGTACGCGGTTTCGCTGAAGTACAGCGAGTGGGCCTTTTCGCCGTGAACAAATAGGATCGGACGCGGCGAGATCTCCTTGATGTAGGTCAGGATTGGCATGTTCATGAACGACAGCGGCGTCGTCATAGTCCAGGAGTTGCCGGAGTTGACCGCGCGCGGATGGTAGCCGCGCGGCGTCCTGTAATAGTCGTGGTAATCAACTAGGAACTGCGCCTCGCCGCCGCGCAGGTCGTTGTAGGGCGGCTGGTAAGCTGGGGTTCCCTTTTCCGCATCCGCCCAACGCTGGCGGCTCAGTTGCTCCAAAGTCTTCGTGCGCTGTTCGAGCGTCACGCTGTCGTTGTAGCCCTTGGACATGACTCGGGTCATGTCGTACATGGTGCTGGCCACGACGGCCTTGACGCGCTTGTCCACGGCGACGGCACTCAAGGCCATGCCGCCCCAGCCGCAAATGCCGATGATGCCGATCCGCTCGCGGTCGACGGACGGGTGCAGGCCGAGATAGTCGACGGCGGCGCTGAAATCCTCGGTATTGATGTCCGGCGAAGCGACGTTGCGCGGCTCGCCGCCGCTTTCTCCGGTATAGGACCCATCGAAAGCCACCGTGACGAAGCCACGCTCCGCCATCGCCTGCGCGTAAAGGCCCGACGACTGTTCCTTCACCGCACCGAACGGGCCACCGACGGCCAGCGCTGCCAGTCGCCTGTTGGCCCGGTCCTTGGGCAGATACAGGTCGCCGGCCAGGGTGATGCCGTAACGATTCTTGAAGGTGACCTTCTGATGGTCGACCTTCTCGCTTCTGGGGAAGGTCTTGTCCCAAGTGGAAGAGCCCTGCGCGAAAGCCGGTGTGCTGACGGCGGCAGGGATCGCGCTCATGGCCGCGAGAGCGCCTGCCCCCATCATGAGGGTACGGCGGTTAGCGTTGATGCTGCCAACAGCGGCTTCGCTCTGCCGTTCGACCTGCTTCGTCATTGCTCTGATCCCTTGCTGAACTGTCTTCGTGTTTAGGTGCTTCGCCCGCTGTGGCGGGTGAACTGAACGCCATGGTGCGAAAGATAGCGGAGACGGATCAAACTGATTAGTAGCGGCAATTCGCTTGCATCTATCGACCAGGAGCATAAGTCCTGCCGCTCACGTCGAGAGGCGCCGGTGGCGAAAGCGGACTTCAACGACCTGCTGTGGTTCCTGGTTGTCGCCAACGAGCGCAGCTTCACGAAGGCGGCCGCGAAGCTCGGCATCGCGCAGTCGACGCTCAGCCACACGATCAAGCGCCTTGAAGAGCGCATGGGTCTGAGACTCTTGACGCGCACGACCCGGAACGTGGCGCCGACAGAGGCCGGGGAGCGCTTGCGGCAGTCGCTGGCGCCGCGCATCGCCGAGATCGAGGCTGACATTGCGGCCCTGATGGCGCTTCGCGACAAGCCATCCGGCACCGTCAGGATCACGCTCTCGGACCACGCGCTGGAGAGCGTCGTCTGGCCGAAGCTGAGGCCGGTGCTCGTCGACTACCCGGACGTTAAGGTCGAGCTCAGCCGCGACAACGGCCTTCGAAACATCGTCGAGGAGAGTTTCGACGCCGGCGTGCGGCTCGGGGAGAGCGTCGAGAAGGACATGGTGGCCGTCCGGATCGGTCCGGACTGGCGCCTCGTAGCCGTCGCCTCACCCGGCTACTTTTCGACGCATCCTGTGCCGGAGCACCCGCGGGAGCTGATCGCCCACAACTGCATCAACATGCGCCAGGCCACTGCGGGCGGGCTCTACGCGTGGGAGTTCGAGAAGCGCGGGCAGGAGCTGCGCGTTCGGGTCGACGGGCAGCTGACCTTCAACACCTCTTACGCTCAGGTCGAAGCGGCGGTTGCCGGGTACGGCATCGCCTACGTGCCCGAAGACCTCGTTGAGCAGCACGTCACGGAAGGGCGCCTGCGCAAGGTGCTTGAGGATTGGTCCCCGCAGTTCGCGGGGTACCATCTGTATTACCCGAGCCGACGCCAGAGCTCTCCCGCATTCAACGTCATCGTCGATGCCCTCCGACACCGGAGGTCGTGAGAGGTAACGCGTCGCAGGAAGGGTTGTCACTGGGCATAATGGTTCCGCCCGGTTCGGCCCGGTTTCGCCTCCCAGCACTGATCGCACCGAAAGCATCTGATGACGCCTCAGTCTCGTCAGCACCGGACGAGCTCGCAGAATGGGCGGCTGGGACCCTTGGCGCAGGGGTTCGCGAAGGTGGTGACGAGAGCAAGTCGCAAGAGCCCGGCACCGGCCGCAAGACCTTCACGCCCAACTATACGTTTGAGGGTCGGCGCTGGGCGGCCTAAGGCCCTAAGTAGACGCTCCGAGTGCCTACCTCCGACCAAGAGCGCTCTTCTCGCCTGCCGAAATTGCGAGTTCTAGGCGGTCGGACCGCCGAAACCGCAGCACAACGAACGTCCGTTCTTGGAAGCGGCATCATGCCCCGAGAACGAACGAGCATGGGCGCGTTGCCTATGAACGAACGTAATGCGCCATGGCCCGCATCGCCCTCACCGTCGGCGGCTACGTCCTCGGCAACCTGCTGCTGCCCGGCATCGGCGGTGCGATCGGTGGGGCTGTCGGCGCTTATGTCGGCGGTATCGTCGATCAGCAGCTATTCTCGGACACGCCGGACCAGACCGTCTATGGCGCACGCCTGCAGGACCTGCGCGTCCAGTCGTCCTCCTATGGCAGCGTCATCCCCGTCCTTTATGGGAAAGGCCGTCTCGCCTCCAACATCATCTGGATGCGCGGCTTCGACGAGGAGATCCGCACCGAGACGCAGACCGTCGGCGGTGGCGGCAAGGGCGGAAGTGGCGGCGGGCAGACCACCACGAACGTGACCTATCACTACTACTGCGACGTCGCTGTGGGCTTATGCGCCGGACCGATCCAGGCGGTGCCGCGCGTCTTCGCCGACGGCAACGCCTTCGATCCTGCGCATGTCGGCGAAATGCGCGTGCACGCCGGCGACGAGGCGCAGCTGCCCGATCCGCTGATCCAGGCTGTCGAGGGTCCGGAGCGCACGCCCGCCTACCGCGGGCTGGCCTATGTGGTGATGGAGCGCCTCTACATCACGCCCTACGGCAATCGGCTGCCGCAGCTCTCGTTCGAGGTCGAGGCGTGACCGGTGGCGCAGCTCGTCCTAACGATAGCGGGCGGCGTTGCCGGCAACGCCATCGGAGGCGGGCTTGGGCAGTCCCTCGGCGCGCTGCTCGGGGCCGTCGCGGGCGGGTTCATCGACAAGGAGCTGTTCGGGCCTCAATCGGAGCGCAGGAAAACCGAGACCGGCAAGCTCTCGGATATCCGCCTCTCCGGCTCGGCCTATGGCCAGACCGTCCCGCGGATCTATGGCCGCGGCCGCGTCCCCGCGAACATCATCTGGGCGCGCGGCATACGCGAGGAGGTGCGCACCGAGACGCAGCCGGTCGGCGCGAGCGGCGGCGGGAAAGGCGGGCTCGGCGGCGGCAGCGGCGAGACGGTCACCACGACCAGCTACCACTACTACGCCGATGTGGCGCTGGGCTTGAGCGAAGGCCCGATCACCTCGATCTACCGCATCTGGGTCGATGGCCAGCCGTTCGACCCCGAGCACGTCGGCGAAGTCCGGCTCTACTACGGCGAGGAGGACCAGGCTCCCGATCCGATGATCGAAGCGGTCGAAGGTTCCGAGCGCGCGCCGGCGCACCGCGGCCTCGCTTATCTCGTGCTCGACAACCTGTATCTGACCGCCTTCGGCAACCGCTTCCCGAACTTCGAGGTCGAGGTGTTCCGGGGCTCCGGGCCGGACGTCGCTGATGCGCGCCACCTGATCGAGAGCGTCTGCCTGATCCCGTCCTCGGGCGAATGGGCCTACGACCCGACGATCGTTAGCTCGAGGCGCCACGGCGTAAGCGGCCGCGCCGCCCTCAATGCCAACGCGGGATCGAAGAGGGCCGACTTCGCGGTCGCGATCGACAACCTCAAGCGCGAGGTCCCGAACGTCGGCTGGATCAGCCTCGTCTACGCCTGGTTCGGGACGTCACTCGACTGCGCCGCCTGCTCCATCCGGCCAGCGGCCGAGACCGGCGTCTACGCCGACCAATGGCCCGATACGACCCCGCACGTCTGGTCGGTGATGGGCATCGGCCGCCCGCGTTACGACCTCGACGGCACGGTGCTGCCGACCCCGGCCTGGCCGCTCGTGTCCTCCTTCTCGAAGGAGGACGGCTCGCTTGGGCTCTACTACGGCGGCACGATCGCGGACGGCTCGGTCGTGCGCGCGATCCAGCATTTGAAGGCGCTGGGCTACAGGGTCCTGTTCTACCCGTTCCTGATGATGGACATCCCGCCGCCAGCGCCGGCGCCGTTCCCCTGGCGCGGTCGGATCACCGGAGCGGCGTCCGCAGTTCCGGGCTTCTTCACCCGCAGCGACGGCTACCTCCGCTTCGTGCGCCACTGCATGTCGCTGTGCGAGCAGGCGGGCGGCGTCGATGGCTTCGCGGTCGGCTCCGAGATGGTCGGCTTGAACCGCGTCCAAGACGGCTCCGGCGCGTACCCTGCCGTGCCGTTCTGGCGCCAGATCGCGGCGGAAGCGAAGGCGGGGCTCGGCTCGGGCTGCATCGTCACCTATGCGGCGGACTGGTCGGAGTACCGCTACCATGACCGCGGCGGCGGCAACGTCGACTTCCCGCTCGACGCGCTCTGGGCCGACCCGAACATCGATGTGGTCGGGATCGACGCCTATTTCCCGCTCACGGATGCACCGAGGGCGGTGCACGACAAGGAAGCCATCAAGGCCGGCTGGGCCGGCGGCGAGCTCGTCGATTACTACTACGCCGACCCGACCGACCGCGATCTCGACCGCCGCGGCTACGATCCGGCGCGCTCGCCGATCGACGATCCGTTCTACGCGATCAAGGCGATCCGCCAGTGGTGGGAGACGAGCCATGTCCTGCGGGTGAACGGGGTTCCGACCGGGCAGGCGACCGCGTGGACGCCTCGCGGCAAGCCCATTTGGTTCACCGAATACGGCTTCCCGACCGTCAATTGCGCGAGCAATCAGCCGAACGTCTTCATTGATCCGAAAAGCGCGGAGAGCTTTGCACCCTACTACTCGAACTTCGCGGTGGATCGCATCGTCCAGCGCGCCGCGATCGAAGCCACGGAGGAGTTCTGGCGGGATCCCGCCAACAACCCGGTCTCGCCGGTCTACGGCGGACCGATGCTCGGCCGCCGCTTCGTCTGGTGCTGGGATGCGAGGCCCTATCCCTGGTTCCCGGCGCTGACCAAGGTCTGGAGTGACGGCACGAACTTCCGGCTCGGGCACTGGATCGAGGGAAAGATCGGCAACATGCGCCTGTCCGAGATCGTCGCCGACCTCTGCCGCCGGGCGGGCCTCGGCGACGACGAGTTCGACGCTTCCGCACTCGAGGACGAGGTCGTCGGCTACGTCGTGACGGAGCGCAAGCCCGTGCGCGACATGATCGGAGTGCTGCAGACCGCGTACTTCTTTGACGCTGTCGAGCGTGACGGCGTGCTCGTCTTCGTGAAGCGCGGAACCGGGAGCATCGTCCCGATCGCTGCGGACGATCTCGGCGCGAACGAGAACGATGGCGACCGCTCTCGCGTGAAGCTCGAGCGCACGCAGGACACCGAGCTGCCGATCGCGGTCGACGTGGTGCACATCGATGAGGGCCGCGATTACCAGTCCTCCACCGTGACCGTGCGCAAGCAGGTCGGCCGCTCCGACTCAGTCACCACGTTCAGCCTGCCCCTCGTACTGACCGTCGAGCAGGCGCAGGTCATCGGCCAGCGGGCGCTGCGCGAGATGTGGCAAGGCCGCGAGGCGATCGACCTGCGCCTGCCCACGCGCGCCCTCGCCATCGACCCGACCGACGCGGTCGAGGTCCCGGTCGACGGCGTCCTGCGCCGTTGGCGGGCCACCGCCGTGACATTCGGCCGTCCCGGGCTCGTGCTGGTGCGGGGCGTCGCGACGGACGGCAGCATCCCGGAGTTCGCGACGGTTCCGACCGACAGCGGCTCGATCCCGCCATTGGCGCCCGAGCCGGTCGCGCCGATCCGGGTCGAGCTCCTCGACATGCCGCTCATGATCGAGAGCCACGAGGCGACAGCACCGAGCTTCTATCTTGCCGGCTCTCCGCTCGGCGGAGGGCGGTTCCGGGGCGCCTCGCTGTTCCAGCCCACGGCGGACGGGCTCGACTATACGGTCGCCGCAGTCGCAAGCCTGCCCTCGGTCTTGGGCAGCACGGTCACCGCGCTCGGACCCGGGCCGGCATGGCGCTGGGACACGCTGAACAGCTTCGAGGTCCAGCTCGACTCCGGCACGTTGCAGAGCCTGTCGGACGAGCGCGTGCTCGGGGGCGCCAACGCCGCGCTGGTCGGCGATGAGGTCGTTCAGTTCACGACCGCCGAGCTGATTGCGCCCGGACGCTATCGCCTGAGCCGGCTTCTCCGCGGCCAGCGCGGGACCGAGCACCAAATCGGCGTGCATGCGGCTGGCTCGCGGTTTGTCCTGCTCGACCCGGCGCGGCAGCCACGGCCCACCTTCTCGGTTTCGCGGATCGGGACGTCGGTCGCTTGGCGCGTCGCTCCGGCGCCGCAAGGCCCAAGCGGCGATCTCGCGCAGGAAATCACGTTTACGAACAGCGGGCGAGGTCTGCGGCCGTTCTCACCCGTGCACTTGCGAGCCGTTCGCGAGCCCTCCAGCGACGTGCGCCTGTCCTGGATCCGTCGCACGCGGCTTGGCGGCGATTCCTGGGTCGCCGAGGTGCCGCTCGGCGAGGAGGTCGAGGACTACGCCGTCACGATCCTGAATGGCGCGAATGCGGTGCGGACAATGCGCGTTGGAGTACCCGACGCGCTCTACACGGCCGCTGATCAGACGGCCGACTTCGGCGCGCTGCCCGTGTCACTGACCTGGACCGTCGCGCAGGTCTCGCGCGTCTACGGCGCCGGCGTGCCAGCCCAGACGGTTTCCATGCTGTAGTTCATCCCGGACGCACCTGAGAACCGGCTCGCAGTGCTTCCGCGACGCGTCCGGGCTCAAGCCGCTCGATGACGAGCGGCCGTACGGACGGCCCGATTACGGCCGACCTGGCGGGCTCCGAGCGGGTTCGCCGCCATCCCCGCCCCGCCCTCGATCCGCCCCTCGCGACGGCGTCTCCGGCGGTCCCCGCGCTTTCGGGTCCGGGTCCCCAGCCGCCAGAAGCCGGCGGCCTCGTCAGCCTAAGCGGAAGACGGCGGAAAGTCTTTTCCAAAAAGGGGCAATTCCTTTCCGGTCGCGGACCGCCGGAGAGGGTCCGCCGGCAACTAACCGCTTCATCTCCCGCTCTGAACGATCACTCTTTGTGAGGACACATGCCCACGACCAACTTGGGTCTGCCGCTGCTCGCAGCGGACCAGGCGCAGAAGCATGTCACCGTCAACGAGGGGCTTCTCGCGATCGACGGTATCGTCCAGTGCGCCATCAAGGAGCTCAACCGCAACGCGCCGCCAACTACGGCTGCGGACGGGGACCGCTACATCATCGGGAGCGCCCCGACGGGAGCGTGGACGGGCAAGGCCTACAAGCTCGCCATCGCGCTTGACAGCGCATGGCGGTTCCACGAGCCGCGGCCGGGCTGGCGCGTCTACAACCTCGCCGACGACACGCTCTATGTGCTCGACAGCGGATCGGTGTGGCGGAAGGTCGTGGGCCTGCCGGACAACGGAGCGGTGATCCAGAACGCCGCGCTGCTCGGCCTGAACACGACGGCTGATGCGGCCAACCCACTGTCCGCCCGCATCAACAAGGCACTCTTCACCGCCCTGTACGCCGCCGACGGCGGCGACGGCTCGCTTCTCTACACGATGAACAAGGAGACTGCGGCCGACGACGTCGGCCTGCTTCTCCAGACCAACTACGTCCTTCACGCCATGCTGGGGCTGATGGGCGGGGATGATTTCTATTTCAAGGTGTCGCCCGACGGCGCGACCTTCTTCGACGCGATCAGAATCCTGAAGGACAGCGGCATCGTGCAGATGTCGCGCCTGCCGCGCTTCGCCGCGAACGTCAACTACGATGCCTACGTACCGGCCGCCGCCTGGACGACCGTGCCGCTCAACAATGCGACGTACAACGACCAGGGCATGTTCGATGGCGGCGCGAACAAGGCTGTCGCACCGATCGCGGGCACCTATATGGTCGGCGCGAGCCTTGCTTGGCACCAGAACGGCACCAACCTGCCGACCGACATGCGCGCTCGGCTGCTCAAGGGGGCGTCAACCGTCGTTCATGGCCCCGTCCAGACGAAGACACTGACGGAAGGCGTGATCACATTGGAATTCGCGACCATGCTGACGCTCGCCGCAGCCGACGAGATCAGCCTGCAGACATGGTTTTCGGGAGCAGACGGCTATGCGGCACAGAACGCAACAGGCATGTGGGGCTATCTGATCGGTTAATAATAAGTCCAGTTGCTCCGCTAAAGATTCTTCGACGAAGCAATTTCATGAGGCGCTAGGCGTGTGGTCAGAGGCTCCGCTTTCTCCGCCGGGAGAAAAGCGCCCAACGAGGCGGTGGCGAGTACCAGGATAGGTGATTCTCGTATCCGTGATCAGGGTACCCACCTTCCATGTACGCCGTTCGAGCACGAGGCAGGCTGCGCCTAGTCGAGTTTGGAGCCGCTTCGCCAGGATGCTGTCTGCATTGATCGCATGGATGATGTGCTCGGCGTCGGTCCAGGGCACACGCTGGAGCAGCCAAGTCCCAGGTGGCACATCCCCGAAGCGCTCGTCCCGCGCCGCCGGCACGGCCGCGAGATTGATTAGGCGCTGTTCGTAGGCGGCGGGAGCCTCGTCCATCAGGTGAAGCGTGATTACGCGGAGCACCTCGGAGCCCGCGGGCAGGCCGGTGCGCTGCGCCGCCGGGGCGTTCAGCGGTTCAATCACCCGGCGTAGAATCTCGAAACGATAGACGGTTCGGGTGCGCGCCGCCTCGAGTGCGAAGTCCTGGATCTCCAACAGGGCGCGTTCCGAGCTGGGTGCCGCCACCACAGACCCCGCCCGCCTCCGGCGCATGATCAAACCGTTGGCGGCGAGCGTCGAAAGCGCCTTGTTAACCGTCATACGCGAGCAGCCATACTCCGCCATCAATTCGTACTCGAACGGCAAGCGATGGCCCGGGGGCCACTCCCCCGACATGATGCGCGCCTCGAGGTCCTCGCGGATGCGTCGATGCAGAGGCTCCATCGCGAAGGCTCTCTTGCTGGATCCCTAACACACCAACCGCCGCATGGCGGCGGCGTAGCGCGCCGTGATGGCTTCGCGTCGGCAGTGGCGGCCCTTGGCGACCACGGACCGGCCCCCAACCAGAACAGCATCCACGGCGGCCTTGCCGGTCACGAAGACGTAAACGTCGAGCCAGCGGTCGCCGGAGACGGCGGCGAGGTCGGGCCGGGTGGCGTCGAGCGTCACGATGTCGGCGCGACAGCCGACCTCGAGCGCGCCAATGCGTCGGCCGAGCGCGCGCGCCCCGCCCGCGAGCGCCCCCTCATAGAGCGCCCGCCCGGTCGAGTCTCCTTCCTGCCGGGTGAGGACATTGCGGGCCCGATGCTTCAGGCGCTGGCTGTACTCGAGCTGCTTCAATTCGCCCGGCGCGCTAATCTCGATATTAGAATCGGAGCCGACACCGAAGCGGCCGCCGGCCGCCAGGAAGCGGACACCGTCAAAGACGCCGTCGCCGAGATTGGCCTCCGTGATCGGACACAGGCCGGCGATGGCTCCGGTCCTGGCGAAGCGGCGCGCCTCTTCGGGGTCGAGATGGGTGGCGTGCACGAGGCACCAGCGCGCGTCGACCGGAGCATGGTCGAGGAGCCAGGCGACCGGACGCCGCCCGGACCACGCGAGGCAATCCTCGACCTCTTTGACCTGCTCCGCGACATGGATGTGGAGGGGGCCCTGCGGGAAGGCCGCCAAGACGTCCCCAAGGCTCTCCTGCGTGACGGCGCGCAAGCTGTGGGGCGCGACGCCGACGACGGCGTCGTCTAGCCCCGCTACAGCCTCGTTTGCTCTCTCAACGAGGCGGGAGAAACTGCGGAGATCATTGATGAAACGGTGCTGCCCCTCACTCGGAGCCGTCCCATTGAAGCCCCCCTGAGTGTAGAGCACGGGAAGCAGCGTCAGGCCAATGCCGGTCTCCCCAGCAGCCACGGCGATCCGTCCCGACAGCTCGGCGAGATTGCCGTAAGGCCGGCCCTCAGGGTCGTGGTGAAGGTAATGGAATTCCGCCACCGCGGTGAAACCGCCTTCCAGCATCTCCATCATGGCGAAGGCGGCAATGGCCTCGACGTCGTCGGGCGTAAGGTCTCGCAGGAAGCGATACATCACTTGGCGCCAAGTCCAGAAGCTGTCGCCCTCCGGCCCGCGGGTCTCCGCGAGGCCAGCCATGCCACGCTGGAAGGTGTGGCTGTGCAGGTTGGGCAACCCCGGCAATGCGATTCCCGGGAGTCGCTCTCGGCCGCGAGGCGTCGCGTTCGCCTCGACGGTGCGGATGATCCCGCCCTCGACGTCGATCGCGATGTTCTTCGCCCAGCCGGAGGGAAGCAGGGCATGATCGAAAAAGAGCTTGCGCATTGTCGAACTTATTCTCGTCTCACACCTCGTCGTCATGACGGAATCGCTGCGACGATCGGACGTTCCCAGAGGAGCGCCCCTGCGCCGGCGAGTTCTGTCTGGACAATAGCTAGGTTTTGCGATTATGTATAGACATAAAAGATCCAGGAGCCGATCTCGTGCGCTTCGACAGAATTTGGCTCGATGCCAACCTCGCCACGCTGGACGGAACGGCGCCAGGCCTCGGCATCGTGAACCGGGGGTCGGTCGCGGCCAGGGACGGTCGCATCGTCTATGCCGGGCCGGAGAGCGGTCTGCCGTCCGGCTGGAAGGCGGAGGAGGAGATCGGTTGCGAGGGCCGCTGGATCACGCCCGGGCTGATCGACTGCCACACGCATCTCGTCTTCGGCGCCGACCGGGCGCACGAATTCGAGCTGCGCCTCGCCGGCGCGAGCTACGAGGAGATTGCGCGGGCGGGCGGCGGCATCGTCTCCACCGTGAAGGCGACCCGGGCGGAGAGCGAGGACGGCCTCGTCGCGAGCGCCCTACGTCGCCTCGAGCGCCTGATGGCGGAGGGCGTCACCACGGTTGAGGTAAAATCCGGCTATGGGCTCAACCTCGAGACCGAGGCGCGCATGCTGCGCGCCGCCCGCCGTCTCGGCCGGGAGCGCTCGGTTTCCGTTATCACCACCTTTCTCGGCGCGCACGCCCTCCCCCCGGAGGCTAACGGCGACAAGGACTGCTACATCGCTGCGGTCTGCGGCGAGATGCTGCCTGCTGTCGCCCGGGAAGGTCTGGCCGACGCCGTCGACGCCTTCTGCGAAGACATCGCCTTCTCGTCGGACCAGACGGCTCGCGTCTTCGCCGCCGCCCGAGCGGCCGGCCTTCCCGTCCGGCTGCACGCCGACCAACTCTCGAATATGCACGGGGCAAGGCTCGCCGCGGAGTATGGCGCGCTCTCGGCCGATCACCTGGAATATACTGATGAGGACGGCGCAGCCGCCATGGGCGCGGCAGGTACGGTCGCGGTGCTATTGCCTGGCGCCTTTTACTTCATCCGCGAGCAGCGGGTTCCTCCGGTGAACGCCCTTCGTAGGCACGGCGTGCCGATCGCGCTCGCGACGGATTGTAATCCTGGCACCTCGCCGCTGACCTCGCTCCTGCTCGCTATGAACATGGGCGCGACCCTGTTCCGTTTGACCGTCGAGGAATGTCTCGCCGGCGTTACCCGCGAGGCCGCCCGCGCGCTGGGGCGCCTCGGCGAGATCGGCACGCTCGAGCCCGGCAAGTGGTGCGATCTCGCCATCTGGGACATTGAGCGCCCGGCTGAGCTCGTCTACCGCCTCGGCTTCAATCCGCTCCATGCCCGCGTCTGGAGGGGGCAGTGACCCGCATCGTGACCTTCGACCCCGGCTTCGTCCAACTGGCCCTGTCGCGCGAAGTTTATTTCGGGGTCTTCGGGGTCGCTGTCGCCTTCGACGAGGGCTACCGCGCCGCCGTCCAGGCCGGGGTCGCGACGCGCTGGTCAAGGTGGTGAGAACCGCGGCAGCGGCGCACTGCGCGCGACCCAAGCAGACGAACGAAAAACCAGCCTCGACGCGCTAAGGAGTAAAGGCCGACATGACCCATCCGTCCTGGTTGCTCGTCATGCGGGGGAAGGCACCGCTCATTGTAAGCCTACCCCATACCGGCACTGAGATTCCGGCCCCCTACGAACGCGGCCTCGTCTCGCCCTGGCTCGCCCGCAAGGACACCGATTGGTGGATTGATCGGCTCTACGACTTCGCTCTGAGCCTGGGTGCAACCATGATCCGCACCGCGATCTCGCGCACGATCATTGACGTGAACCGCGACCCTTCGGGGACTTCCCTCTATCCGGGCCAGGCGACGACCGAGCTGTGCCCGACCACGACCTTCGACGGCGAGCCGCTTTACGAGCCCGGTGCGGAGCCAAGCGCGAAGGACATTGCCGAGCGCCGCGCCCGCTTCTTCGATCCTTACCATGCCGCCCTGCAGGCCGAGATCGAGCGGCTGCGGGCCGTCCATGGGACGGTGGTCGTCTACGACTGCCACTCGATCCGCTCGGTGATCCCGCGCCTGTTCGAGGGTCGGCTGCCGAACTTCAACATCGGCACGAACGCCGGCGCGAGCTGCGATCCCGCGCTCACAGCGGCGATCGAGGCGGTCTGCGCCGCGACCGAGTTCAGTCAAGTCACTAACGGTCGCTTCAAGGGCGGCTGGATCACGCGCAGCCTCGGCCGGCCCGAGGCTGGGCTCCATACCGTTCAGATGGAGCTCGCCTGCCGCGGCTACATGCCAGAGCCGCTCTGCCCGGTCGCCCAGGGCCAATGGCCCACCCCCTACGACGAGGCCTACGCCGCGCCCATGCGCACAGCCCTAGCCCGCATTCTCGAAGCCTGCCTGGGCTTCGCCGTGCGTCAAGCTAACTGAGGATGGACCCATGACCCGCATCGACAACGCCCGCGTGATCCGCGCGCCCCGTGGCCCGGAGCTTAACGCCAAAAGCTGGCTAACCGAGGCGCCGCTACGCATGCTGATGAACAATCTCGACCCGGAGGTGGCGGAGAGGCCGCAGGAGCTCGTGGTCTATGGCGGCATCGGCCGCGCGGCGCGGGACTGGGAGAGCTTCGACCGCCTCGTCGCGGCGCTGAAGCGTCTCGAAGAAGACGAGACCCTGATCGTGCAGAGCGGCAAACCGGTCGGCATCTTCCGCACCCATGCGGACGCGCCGCGCGTGCTCATCGCCAATTCCAACCTTGTTCCGCATTGGGCGACCTGGGAGCACTTCAACGAGCTCGATCGCAAGGGTCTGATGATGTACGGCCAGATGACTGCTGGCTCGTGGATCTACATCGGCTCGCAGGGCATCGTTCAGGGCACCTATGAGACCTTTATTGAGATGGGCCGCCGCCACTACGGTGGCGACCTGTCGGGCAGATGGGTTCTCACGGCGGGCCTCGGCGGCATGGGGGGGGCGCAGCCGCTCGCCGCCACTATGGCGGGCGCGTCCTGTCTCGCGATCGAATGCCAGCCGAGCCGCATCGAGTTCCGCCTGCGCACAGGCTATGTCGATGCGAAAGCCAAGGACCTCAACGAGGCCCTCGCCATGATTGAGCGCGCCTGCCGCGAGCGGAAGCCGATCTCGGTCGCGCTCCTAGGTAACGCGGCCGAGATTCTGCCAGACCTGGTACGCCGCGGGGTGCGCCCAGATTGCGTGACGGACCAGACCTCGGCGCACGACCCCGTCCACGGCTATTTGCCGAAGGGCTGGACGCTCGCCGAATGGCAGGCCAAGCAGGAGAGCGATCCCAAGGCGACCGAGCGCGCCGCCAAGCGCTCCATGGCCGAGCACGTGCGCGCCATGCTTGCCTTCCACAGGATGGGTGTGCCGACGGTCGACTACGGCAACAACATCCGCCAGATGGCGCTCGAGGAAGGTGTCGCCGACGCCTTCGCCTTCCCGGGCTTCGTGCCGGCCTATATTCGGCCGCTGTTCTGCCGCGGCATCGGCCCGTTCCGCTGGTGCGCGCTTTCGGGCGATCCGGAGGACATCTACCGCACCGACCAGAAGGTGAAGGAGCTGCTGCCCGACAGTAAACATCTGCACAACTGGCTCGACATGGCGCAGAAGCGCATCCACTTCCAGGGTCTGCCGGCGCGCATCTGCTGGGTGGGTCTTGGCAACCGTCACCGGCTCGGCCTCGCCTTCAACGAGATGGTGGCCTCGGGCGAGCTGAAGGCACCCATCGTCATCGGCCGCGACCATCTCGATTCGGGCAGCGTGGCGAGTCCCAACCGCGAAACGGAGGCCATGCAGGACGGCTCCGACGCGGTCTCCGATTGGCCGCTCCTCAACGCCCTTCTCAACTGCGCCTCGGGCGCGACCTGGGTGTCGCTTCATCATGGCGGCGGCGTCGGCATGGGCTTCTCGCAGCACTCCGGCATGGTGGTCGTCTGTGACGGCACGCCGGAGGCGGCGCGGCGCATTGAGCGCGTGCTCTGGAACGATCCGGCGTCGGGCGTCATGCGCCACGCGGATGCCGGTTACCAGGAGGCGATTGCCTGCGCGCGGGAGCATGAGCTGAACCTTCCCAGCCTAAGCTGAGGGTGACAGCAGCCTTCGTGACCAGCGAGGAGATGCGGATAGCGATGATCGTCCTCTCTTGGGCTTGCGTGTGTTGATTGAGCCGTGTGCCCGCCAGCTCTGTCAGAAGGCGCTCCCTGCTGGCTTCGGGGACACGTCTCATCGAGCGCTCTGCTCCGTGCGGGCCCGGAGCAGCCGGCGCCCTGGGCGACGCGCCGCGTAGCGGCATCGGCTGCGCCGGAATAGGCAAGACATACACGCCGAACTCGTCGGGAGGAGTCATCATGGCGGGCCATAGCGACGACGACCTCGCCCTGCTCGAAGCGGTTCGGCGGTATGCGGCAAAGGTTCTAGCGACCTCCGCCTCGGAGATCGACGAGACTGGCCGCTCGGCAACGATGCATCTCGACAGCCTAGCCGAGATGGGCCTGTTGGGCCTCAGCATTCCCGAAGCTTATGGCGGCCTCGGCCTGAGGCCGACCGTGCTGTTCGATGCTGTTGTCGCTATCGCTGGCGCTTGTGGCTCCACTGCTTCGATGATCACGGCCCACTGGCTCGCAACAGATTCGATTCTCTACGGCGGCAACGAGGCCCAGCGCATGCGCTACCTATCGGTTGCCGCCGAGAGGAGCCTTGGTGCTTTCGCGCTGACCGAGCCCGGCGCAGGCTCAAACCCCGCCGACATGACTGCGCGGGCCCAACGCGAGGGCGACGGCTACCGCCTTACCGGCACCAAGCATTTCATCACGAACGCCGGTGAGGCCGACTTCATCGTCGTCTACGCTAAGACCGATATCACCGGCGGGACCCGCGGCATCTCGGCCTTTGTCGTCGACCGGCAAGCCGGCGGCGTCCGAGTGTCGCCCCCGGAGCGCACTATGGGAATCAAGGGTGGCCACGTGTTCGAGATCGCGCTCGAGTGCTTCGTGCCGGAGGAGAACCGCCTTGGCCCCGAAGGCTCAGGATTCCGCACGGCCCTAAAGGTACTCAATAACGGTCGCGTCGAGGTCGCGGCCTGCGCCGTCGGCATTGCCGAGGCCGCGCTCGCCGCTGCTCTCGCATGGGTCAAGCGGCGCAAGATCGGCGGAATGCCCATCGCTGAATTCCAGGGACTGCAGTGGATGCTCGCCGACATGGCAACCGATATCGAGGCCGCCCGGCTGCTCGCCTTGGCCGCCGTACAAAAGCGTGAATCGGAGGAGCGCTACTCGCGCGAGGCCTCGATGGCGAAGCTCTATGCTTCCGAGATGGTCGGCCGTGTCACTGACAAGGCGCTCCAAATCCACGGCGGCTATGGCTACACGCGCGACCTGCCGCTTGAACGCTATGCGCGCGATGCGCGCATCTTCCGGATTTACGAGGGCTCCTCCGAAATCCAGCGCAACATCATTGCTCGCGACCTGCTAGGCTGACATTTGCGAGGCCCCATGCGTGTTATTGCCAAGAGCAGATACCGGAGCATGCCGTGGAAGAACGGCGGAGGCGAGACAACCGAAATCATTGTCTCGCCGCTCGGCGCCTCGCTCGACGACTTCGACTGGCGCATCAGTATGGCAAACATCGCCTCGGACGGGCCGTTCTCGCTTTTTCCGGGCATCGACCGCACCTTGAGCATCCTTGCAGGCCAAGGTCTCAATCTTGCCTTTCCCGGCCGCGGAGCCGTCCGCCTCGATCGCATGGCTGCGCCTTTCGCCTTTCCGGCCGATGTCCCGGCAACGGCTCATCTTGTCAGCGGCGTCATAGAGGACCTGAACGTGATGACGCGGCGCAACCGTTTCCGGCATCATGTCTCGCGCATGCGGATCGAGACGCGAACCGAGTTGCCGCGCTCCGGCGAGATCCTATTGGTATTGCTGCGGGGGGCGGGCGCGACGATCTGCACGTCTTTAGCCGAACTCCGCGTCGGAGATTGCGACGCGGCTCTGTTCGAGCCTATGTTGGCGGAATCGATTGAAGTCCGGCCGGATGCCGCTCTGGAGCTGTATGTCGTCGACCTCTGGCGGATTTGAAGACACTCCTGTTCCCCTCACGGGCTCTCAACTGCTTGGCTCGTAGCTGGCTCTGCGCCGGTAGGTCTCATCTTCGGCAGCGGCATCGCATGATTGGTGATCGTGCCGGGAGAGCTCAGAAGCGATCACGTTCTCATTCGGATCGCGCCAGGGCCTCTCTCGAGGAGGTTCTGCTCTTCAAGAAAGCGCAACACGACGGCATCGAAAGCTGCGGCTTCCACTTGCGAGCAAGCGTGCCCGCCCCTTGGCAAGATCTCAAGCCTCGCGCTAGGAATTCGCTGGGCCAACTCTTCCGAGAAGTATGGCGGGGTGAGGAAGTCGTCCCTCGCGCACACGACAAGCGTCTGCGCGCGGATGCAGTCGAGTTGGTCGACCTTGTCAAAATCGATCACCGCCTGGCAGCGGCTGGCGACGATAGCGACAGGAGGGAAGCTTTCGATCGTCCGCCGGTCGAGCGCGGCGAGCGCGTCGGGGTTCGCGTTCAGCCACCAGTCGGGATAAAGGAACACCGGCGTCGCGCGGACATACGCCTCCGGACCCGCGCGTTCGACCAGCGTCTTGCGAGCCTCCATCACCCGCCGGAAGAACGCATCCGCGCGCGTCCAGGTCGCGTAGAGTACGAGGCTTAACACCCGCTCGGGCTGTTCGATCGCTAGCGTCTGGCCGATGGCGCCGCCGGTCGAGTGGCCGAGGAGATGTGCGCTCTCGATTCCGAGCGCGTCCATTAAACCGACCAGGTCGCGCGTCATCTGGTCAACCGAATAGGCGATCTCAGACCGCGTGCTCCGGCCACAGCCGCGATGATCGTGCACGACGACAGTGAAGCGGCGCGCATAGCTCGCGATCTGCGGCTCCCAGTAGGTGCCGACGCCGCCCAGTCCGGACACGAGCAGAAGTGGCGGCCCGCTGCCGTGAATTTCGTAATGGATTTCTGCGCTACCGACCCTCGCCGTAGGCATTCGGGATTTGCCCCTGAAGCTGTGCTCACGAGGTCTCGCAGAAACCCCCGTCGAGCTCAAGGTAGGAACCGGTGCGTGACTACGCGGTACGAGCCGCTCCGCGATCAAGGCGAGCGGCGGACCGCGAAACGCCCGCCAAGGCAACGTTTCGAACCAGGGTGCGTGAGCCTCGCATAGGTGACAGGGACAGCCTCCGACCAGGTCGTGCGGACAAGAAGCAGGCAAGGCTCGTGTGGCCCGATTCCCAGGAGGCGCTGAGTCTCTTTGTCCGGCAGAATGGCTTCTACGACGTGCTCGGCCTCGGTCGCCGGCGCTACTCGCGTCAGGTACTCGTTTGCCGTGATCCGGCTGTAATCTTGGTCAAGGAAGTCGGGGGCCGCCGCGGGATTCACAAAGCGGTCCTCCATCTGCACGGGGACACCGTCCTCGCAGTGGATGCAGACCGAGTGGAACACCGCAGAGCCGGTCCGTAGACCGAGTCGGCCAGCAAGCGCCCCGGTGACGCTCTCCTGTCGCAGCAGGTGGACGTGGCATGAATAGCTGCGTTGCCGCCCACGGACCTCCTCCGCAATGGTCCTTAGCTCCAGGAGAGCCGATTGCGGTTTCGCCGGCGCCACGAAGGTGCCAACGCCAGGAACCCGAATGAGCATGCCTTCGTCAGTTAGCTCGCGCAATGCACGATGCACCGTCATGCGCGAGACACCGAGCTCGCGGACCAACTCCATCTCGGAAGGGATGCGGCCATCGGGGGGCAAATCCCCCGATAGAATCCGCTGGCTGATCATCCGCTTGATTTGCCGGTACAGGGGGGCAGGTTCGGCTCCATTCAGGTCCAGTCGCGACGTCGAATGGCCCATCCTTGACTCACCAAAGGGGGTTTCCGGGTTACGGCGAAAAAACGGCTTGGCCGACTGCACAGGGCTGGACATGATGATTGAACCTGTATAGATAGGTCATAGCATACCCACCCTGTATGGCAAGAGCCGCAATGAAGATCTTGGGAAACCGCGCGCGTCTCGCCATTCCTTGGCGACCCGGTTGGCGCGGCGCAGGAGAACCGCTCCCGTTTCGATCGCCCCCGCAAGGCCGCACTCCCGGCGGACAACTGTGCTGTGAGAGCAATGGGTGCGGTGAGAGCAACAGTGCAGTGAGAGCACAAGCAAGCCTTGAGGGAGCAGGCCATGCTCGCCCAAACCCTGATCTCCGGCCTTGCGATTGGGTCGGTCTATGCCCTAATCGCGCTCGCGCTTGTCCTCATCAACAAGGCGACCGATATCGTCAACTTCGCACAGGGCGAGATGGCGATGTTCGGGACCTTCATCGCCTACTCGCTGTTGCAGCGGTCCGGGCTGCCACTGCCTGTCGTCTTCCTCCTCGTGCTGCCGCTGGGCGCTCTGATCGGCGCCGCAACCGAACGGCTGACTATCCGGCCGCTGCTCGGCGCCCCACCGCTCAACGCACTCATTGTCACGATCGGCCTCTGGATGATCTTCCACTATGGTGCAGGCTGGATCTGGGGCTTCGATCCGCTGACCTTCCCCTCGCTGTTGCCGGCGGCTCCAGTTGAGATCGCTGGCGTGCGCGTATCGCCAAACAGTCTCGGGATCGCGGCGATCTCGTTGCTGCTACTCGTCTTGCTCTTTCTTTTCTTCGAATACACGCGCGAAGGGCTCGCCATGCGCGCCGCAAGCATGAATAGGAGCGCCGCGCAGCTCATGGGAGTGACGATTGGGCGCGTGTCGATGCTGTCCTGGATGATCGCCGGAGCGATGGGCGCGGCGGCAGGCATGCTCCTTGCGCCGCAATCTTTCGTCGACGTCGACATGATGTTCCTAGTCCTCCTCAAGGCTCTTGCCGCCGCGGTTCTCGGCGGCTTCACTAGCCTGCCCGGGGCGGTGCTCGGCGGCCTCGTCATCGGCGTGACCGAGAACCTGATCGGGGTCTACGTGTCCTCCGCCTTCAAGGAGGCGTTCGCGTTCATCATTATCGTGCTCGTGCTGATAGTCAGGCCGGAAGGCCTGCTCGGCAGACCGGCCGTGAAGAAGGTGTAGCATGCGGTTCCGCAACGCCCTTCTCCTTGCGCTCACCGCAGCGCTGATTATGGCCCTGCCCTGGTTCGGGCGCGCCTATCTCTCCTTCGTGCTCTGCACAGTAGCCGTCTATTTCATCGTTGCGCTTGCGCTGAACCTTCTCGTCGCGCAGGCGGGGCAGATCTCAATCGGACACGCAGCCTTTTGGGCGCTGGGGGCCTACGGCACGGCGATCCTCGTCACGAAGCTCAACCTGCCCTTCGTCGTCGGCGTGCTCGGCGGCGGTGCCGTGGCCGGCCTACTCGGCGCGCTCGTCGCCATTCCGGCCCTGCGCCTGCAGGGGCATTATCTCGCCATCGCGACGCTCGGCTTTGCGCTCTTCATCCAGCAGGTTCTGCATGAATGGGAGGGCCTCACCGGAGGTCGCGCCGGGATGTTCGTGCCCCGACCCGAGCTCGGTGGGTATGAGCTGTCGAGCGATATCCAATACTATTACTTACTTGTCGCAGTCTGTATCGTCCTCGCCTGGATGAGCTGGAACCTCAACCGCTCGCGCACCGGTCGGGCTCTCATGGCCCTGCGTATGAGCTCTACGGCGGCTGCAAGCTGCGGCATCAACCGCACCCGTAGCCTGATCACGGTCTTCGCGCTCAGCGCCTTTCTGACCGGCATCTCGGGGGCGCTCTACGCGCATCTTGTCGGTTATCTCAGCGTGTCCACCTTCACGCTCGGCACCTCTCTATCCTTTCTGACTATGATCGTGGTCGGCGGGATCGGGCGCTTGTCCGGAGCGCTCGCGGGCGCCTTGTTCCTGACGCTCGCTCCGGAATACCTGCGCGAGTTCGGGGATGCCCAGATGGTCCTCTACGGGCTCATTCTCGTACTCGTTATGCTCTTTCTGCCCGGGGGCATCGTTAGTCTTCCGCAACGCCTTCGCGAGGCGACCGGTTGGAGGGCCGCGGGGGGCGAGCGTTACGGCGGGCTCGCGCGCCTGCTCGGCATGCCCTCGCGGGGGGCGCCATGAGCCTACTCGAGATCTCCGGTCTGACGATGCGGTTCGGCGGCCTCACCGCGCTCGACGGGCTCGACCTCTCGGTGCCGGCCGGCAGCATCGTTGGCCTTATCGGGCCGAACGGCGCAGGCAAGAGCACGGTCCTGAATTGTCTATGCCGGATATACGAGCCGGCTGCCGGCACGCTCCGCTACGACGGCACCAACCTGTTGTCCTGCCGCGCCCATGAGCTCGCGCCGCTTGGCATCGCCCGGACCTTCCAGAATCTCGAGCTTTTCCCCGAGGCACGCGTCCGCGAGAATGTTCTTGTGGGCTGTGATTTCCGTTATCCGACCAGCCTACTATCCGACCTCGTTAACGGCCGCTCGGCGCGCCAGGCGAGCCGGGCCGCCGAGCAGCGCGTCGAGGAAGAACTCGCAGATCTAGGGCTGGTCGAGGTCGCCGACGCGATCGTCGGCACGCTGTCCTACGGGCAGCAGAAACGGGTTGAACTCGCGCGCGCGTTGGTCAGCGACCCAAAGCTTCTCCTGCTCGACGAGCCGGCCGCCGGTGCCAACCCGGCCGAAAGTCGCACCCTCGGCGAGGTGATCCAGCGCCTCCGGCGCGAACGCGGGCTCGCCGTGCTCCTGATCGAGCACGACATGCCGCTGGTCATGGGGATCTGCGACCACGTCCTCGTGATCGATCACGGCAGCAAGATCTGCGAAGGGCCGCCGGCCGAGGTCGCGCGGGATCCGGGCGTGATTGAGGCCTATCTCGGCGAAAGCGAAGCGGATGCTGCACGTTGATCAACTGAGCGCACGCTACGGCGGAATTTCCGCGCTAGTGGACGTCTCACTGGACGTCCATGAGGGAACAATCGCCTGCCTTCTCGGCGCGAACGGGGCTGGCAAATCCACGCTTCTGAACGCGATCATGGGTCGCGTCCCGGCCGTCACCGGGAGGGTGATTTTCGAAGGCATCGACATCCTCGGCAGGCCGACGGAAGCGATTGTAGCGGGCGGCATCGCACTCGTTCCGGAAGGCCGTCAGCTCTTCGGGGACCTCACGGTTGAGGACAACCTATACATGGGGGCTTATGCTCGGGGCGGACCGGAGACGGACGATCTCGATGAGATCTACGCTCTGTTCCCGCGCCTAAGAGAGCGGCGGCTCCAGTTGGCCAAGACGCTCTCTGGTGGCGAGCAGCAGATGGTGGCGATCGGGCGAGCGCTGATGTCGAGGCCGCGGCTCATGCTGCTGGACGAGCCCTCGCTCGGTCTTGCACCGATCCTCGTGCGTGAGGTGATGCGCCTCGTCACCACGATCAATCGACAGGGCATTACGATCCTTTTGGTCGAGCAGAACGCCCGCCAGGCCCTTCGCATAGCCCGAGACGCGTTCGTTTTGGAGAAGGGGCGGATGGTGATGTCGGGTCCGGCGGACGAACTCGCCGAAGATCCCAGGATTACAAACGCTTATCTCGGGGCGGAGGCCCCCGCTTTGTAGGGAGAGGTCGATGACGAGTTACATGACGAGATCCGCCTTAGTGCTTGCCTTGACCGGGCTCCTCGGCGCGCTTCCAGCCGCCGCGGCGGACCCCGGAATCTCCGCGCGCGAGGTCCTGATCGGCGCCTTTCTGCCGTTGCAGAGCGGACTCGCCGCGGGCGCCGTGCAGCAGCGCGACGGCACCAACGCCTACATCCAGCACGTTAACGATCAGGGCGGCATTCACGGACGGAAGATCCGCTGGCTGGTCGAGAACGACTCATACAACCCGCAGCAGGCCGTTGCGGTTGCCAAGAAGCTGGTCGAACGTGACGAGATCTTCGCCTTTGTCTCGACCCTGGGAACCGTGACAAATCTCGCCGTGTTGCCATACGCCATCCAGCGCAAGGTGCCGCTGATCGGTCCCGTCGTCGGGACGACGAAGCTGCTTGAACCGGATGTCCGCGAGGTCTTCGGCGTGCTCCCGACTGGCCAGAAGCGCGGACGGGCCATCGCCGCGCACGCGATTGGCGCGCTCGGTGCCAAGCGCATAGCTGCCTTCTACCAGAACGACGATCTCGGGAAGGACGTCCGCGACGGCGTCGCAGAGGCGATCAAGGCGAGCGGCCAGGAGATTGTGGCCGAGGCGAGCTACGAGCCGAACGACATCGATATGAGCAGCCAGGTGGCCAAGCTGCGCGCCGGCAATCCCGACGTCGTAGTCGTGGCCGGCATTCCGAAGCCGGTGGCGCTGTTCATGAAAGAGGCCGAGAAGCAGGGCTGGAAACCGAAGATGGTTGGGCCGGCCCAGCTTTCCGATCCGATTATCGTTGAGCTCGCCGGCAGCGCGCTCGATGGCCTCGACATCGTGTTCGACGTGGCGCTGCCGAACATGCCGGAGGCCAGGGAGGCCAACGAGATCCTGGCGAAATACGCCCCGAACACGCGTCCAGGCTACTTCGCCTATAACGGCATGATCGGCGCAATGCTCTTCGTGGAAGCGCTGCGGCGTGCTGGCCCGCAGCCGACCCGCGCTGCTCTCATCGAGCAGCTCGAGAGCCTGCGCGATTTCCGCACGGGCATCTTCCCGCCGATCACCTATGGCCCGGGCGACCATGCCGGGGTTGACACGTTCGGCATCGCCACCTGGAAGGGCGGCAAGCTCGAGGTACTCAAGAGCTGGTGACCGGATGAACGCTCCGCCCGCCGCAACAGGCCCGTTCCTGACGCCAGGAGCTGCTCTCGCGTTTCAGGCGCGCGAGCGCGGCTCCGCCGAGGCGCTCGCCTTTCCCGACGGCGCAGGGCGCCTGACTTTCACCGAGTGGGACGAGCGCTCGCATGCGCTCGCACGCGCGCTTCTGGCGCTCGGGCTCCGCCCGGGATCCCACGTCGCCCTGCTGGCGGAGAACCGGATCGAATGGCCGGTCGTGCAACTCGCCATCGCGCGTATGGGCGGCGTCTTCATCCCGCTCAACACCCACTACCGGCTCGAGGATCTGCGCCATGCGCTCGGCCAGAGCGGGGCCGAGGCGCTCTTCCTGTCAGAGAGCTTCCGCTCGAACCCGTACCTGGACATGGTCCGGGCGTTGCGCCCCGAGCTACCGCGCCTGGGGGAGATCGTGGTCTTCGGCACCGCCGGCGCGGGCGAGCGCTCGTTCGACGAGACGCTCGCGGTCGGCGCGGCGATGCGCGCGCTTTTGCCGGAGGTCGGTGCCGAGGAGGTCGGCTCGCTGCAATATACCTCCGGAACGACCGGGTTCCCGAAAGGGGCGCTGCTCAGCCATCGCGGAATGATGCAGAACGCGTGGGAGACAGCGCAGCGCCTAGGCATCCGAGCCGGCGATCGCTGGACGTCGATCATCCCGCTGTTTCATTGCGCCGGCTGCATCATGAACCTTCTGGGCTGCCTCCAGACCGGCGCCTGCTACGTCGGCGTCCCCGCCTTCGACCCGGAGCGGATGTTCCGCATTATCGAGAACGAGCGCTGCACCGCGCTATCGGGGGTGCCGACCTCGTACCTGGCCATGCTCCAGCACCCGACCCGCGCCCGCTACGACCTCTCGAGCCTTCGCACGGGCACCTGCGGTGGCGCCGACTGCAATCCCGAGATCATACGCCGCTGCGCGGAGGAGTTCCCGCAGCCGCAGCTCTGCCAAGTCTACGGCCAGACGGAGGCGAGCACGCTTATCGCCTGTCCCTCCTTTGATGACCCGGAGCGCTTCGAGACCGCCGGACCGCCGCTTCCCGGCTTCGAGCTGCGCGTGACTGACCCTGCAACCCGCGAGGTCGTTGCACCGGGCGCTACCGGTCAGATCGAGGTCCGCGGCGCCATGGTCATGAAGGGCTACTACGATAAGCCGGAGGAGAGTGCGGCGACGCTCGACGATGAAGGCTGGCTCCAGACCGGCGACCTCGGGCATCTGCGCCCGTCGGGGCGGCTGGTGATCGGGGGCGGTCGACTGCGCGACATGATCATTCGCGGCGGTGAGAACATCTATCCTGTCGAGATCGAGAACGTGCTCGCCCAGCACCCAGCTGTGGCCGGCGTCGCTGTGTTCGGCGTGCCGGACGCCTATTACGGCGAGATCGTCGCGGCGGCCGTGCGCCTGCGCAAGGAGGTGGCTGCCGCCGACTTCGCCGCCTTCTGCGCCGCCCGGATCGCCCGTTTCAAGGTGCCGGCGCAGTTCTTCCGCGTCGCGGAGTTCCCGCTCAACGCGAGCGGCAAGATTCTCAAGCGCACCCTGCGCGAGAGGCACGCCGCCGGCCAGCTCGAGCTGCTGCCGTGAGGCCGGTTTCCATCGGCGCCTCGGGTCGGTTCGAGATCGTGCCGGACCACAGCCACACCGCCGCGGCGATCGGCAACACCGGGGTCGCCGTGGTCGCAACGCCGGCTCTCGTCGGCTTCGTCGAGCAGGCGAGTCATCTTGCCATACGCTCGGCCTTCGATCCGGGGGAGGCCTCGGTCGGCACGCGCCTCCAGATCGACCATCTCGCGCCCGCTTTTCCGGGGCGGCGGGTCTGCGTGATGGCGACTGTGACAGCCGTCGAGCGCCGCAGTGTGTACTTCGACGTCAGTGTAGAGCAGGACGGCCGCACAATCATGCGCGGGCGACACGACCGTTTTATCGTCGATCTCGTCCGCTTTCTCGGCAAGCAGCCGGCGTTGGCTTCGGCGGCGGAGTCCGATCCCGCAGTTACGGCCCGCACGGTCACCTTCTGGTTCGATTTCCACAGCCCCTGGTGCTATCTCGCCAGCACGCGCATCGGCGCGATCGCGGCACGGCACGGCGCAACTGTGCGCTGGCGGCCGCTACAGCTAGCGCGCCTCATCGAAGCTATCGGTGGCCGGCGCGTCCTAGACGAGAATCCAGCTTTCGTGCGCTGGTACAAGCAGGACCTGCAGGATTGGGCAGCGCTCTACGGGCTTACGATCGAGTATCACCCCCGTTTTCCGCTGCGCCCGTCACGAGCGCTGCGCGCTGCGGTCCACGCCGCCGACGAAGGCCTCGCTGAAGCCTGGGTCCTGCGCGTAATGCGCGCCTACTGGTCCGAAGCGGCCGACATCTCCGATCTCGATGTGCTCGGGCGGCTTGCGGGCGAGGTCGGCCTCGATCCTGCCAAGGCGGTCGAGTCCGCCCTCTCGGACGCGCGCAAGGCGACGCTGGAGGCCAATACGCGCGAGGCGATCCAAGCGGGCGTGTTCGGTGTGCCGTCCTTTGTCATCGACGGGAAGCTCTTCTTCGGCAATGATCGCATGATCATGCTCGATCGCCATCTCGGCGGCGACTCGCTCGATCGTTTCGCCGCCGGGCTTGTGTGACCTGTGTGCTCAACCCGGTCCTCAAGGCATTGCCGATTCTCGTCGGCGCTCACTGACAAGGTACCGGGCCTCGAGCACGACCACGTTTCGATCCGCCGCAGCGTCGAAAACAGGCGGGCGTTTGAACGTCTCGTCAAGAGAGACCTCGATCTGCGTTCTCGATAAGAGGCGCAAGAGCGTACGCGGCGAAGGTTGCGTCCGAGCCGAGACGCAAGCTCCTTGCGGCCGAGGACCTTCCGGTTGAGCTCCTGTCACTAATCCGCTCTTCGAACGGCAGAGATGGGCGCGGAGAAAGCTGGTTCCCAACTGAGCGAGACTTGAACGTCATCGTGAGCGGACGAACGGCTGCGAAAGACTGAACAGGTGCTCCGGCCAGAGATGGGCTAATCGGGGTGATTGGGAAACAGCGTGCCGGTGACGGCGCGTCGAGGGTCCTCCACAACGGGAGCGGGTCAATCGACCGCATCGAGTAGCCACCTGGAGGACGGTCATGAAGCACTATGCCGGTTTGGACGTCTCGCTGAAGGAGACCTGGATCTGCGTCATCGACGAGAGGCGCAAGATCGTGCGCGAGGCGAAGGTTGCGTCCGAGCCGGAGACGATCGCCACCTGGCTCGAGAAGACGGGCCTTGAGTTCGAAACCGTAGGGCTCGAATCTGGCCTGCTCTCGCCGGCGCTCTATGACGGTCTCCTCGCTACCGGTCTGCCGATGGTGTGCCTCGACGCGCGGCATCGATCTGCATCGCCTGCTCTTGGCGACAGTCCGGACCGATCCGGTCTGCGGGCGCCTGATGAGCGTGCCGGGCGTTGGACCCGTGACAGCCCTGGCTTTCCGCACCGCGATCGAGGACCCGAGCCGGTTCGCGAAGTCGTCGCTGGTCGGGAGCTATTTCGGCCTGACGCCGCGCAAATACGCCTCCGGGGAAACGGATCGCAACGGCAGCATCAGCCTGTGCGGCGACAAGATGGTGCGCTCGCTCCTGTGCGAGGCCGCCAACGTGCTGCTGACCCGGGTGCAGCGCTGGAGCTGGCTCAAGCGATGGGGCGTCGAGGTCGCCCGCCGACGCGGGCATATGCGGGCCCGCGTGGCGGTCGCACGGCGGCTCGCCGTCATCATGCACCGGATGTGGGTCGATGGCACCTCCTTCCGATGGACGCGGGACGAGGCTGCCGAGGCGGCTGCGGCATAGTTGGACGAGGGAGAGGGATCACACACGAGATATCAGGGATCCGCTCCGGCGGATGCGTCCGGCAGGACGTCGGGCCCGGCAACATCGTCAAACCTTCTGCGCAGCGCCTCGCTTTGGCGATCAGCACGCGCTCAGAGATTGATGTGCCGGTCCCCTTTTCTGGCCCATCTTGCGGCGGCCCTGGCGCCGACCGCGGAGCGAAGAATGAAACCTGCCCGCCGCTATCCAACCCGGACGCGGGACCACACGGAGGACCTTGCGCCAATCACCCCGATTAGCGAAGAAGGTTTGTTTTCAGGTCCTCTCCCTCCGCCAACTCACCTGCGTGAACCGAAGCCACCGCCGCCAGCACGGCCGTTTTTCTTGCGGGTTCAAATGGCTTTGCCGAATTCGGGTTTACCGCGGAGACCGGGCAGCCGTGCCCGTCGGCTCCATTTTGCCGTCTCTGTCTCTTTACGACTTAACTGCCGCCGTTTCAGTTAAGCTTTACAAAAGCCGGCCATTTCAAGCGTTTGCGGAAGCGGCGTGGCTTTACCGTTGTGCTCGGCTCTCTCGGCTGCACAAAGTTGCAAACCGAAGTCAATTGTG
>JBMONF010000050.1:0-40278 GCA_049323455.1 Pseudomonadota bacterium
AGAGATTGCTGCGCGCGACAGGTCCCGAGAACAACGCTTCGGCACCCGGGCCTCAAGCCCAAGCGCCTCGCCTTCCCGCAGAACCGCCGCCCGCGCATCCCTTCCCATATCACAATGTCAAACAGCGTCCGCTGAGCAGGCCCCCCGCTTCGCCCATCTCATCGCGGCCCAACCGAGCCGACAGCGGATTTCCCGACCCTTCGCAGGTCGAGCTCAAAACCGCCCGAGATCCCGAAGCGAGGCCGGCGTCTTACTTCCGCGGGTTAAGCCCGCGAAGGCGCCCGGCATTGCCTCCCTGACAGCGAGACAAGAACGGGCCGACGAACCTCGCCGCTCCGTTCCACGAATATATATAGGAAGCCCTACCGGCTTCGTCTAGAGGCCTTTTTTGACCTCCAGCCCATGAAAACCTGGGAAAAGAGTGGATAAGTCTCAGAGAATCCCCAGTTGACGCAGCTCCAGGAGCAATGCCGGCGGCAACTCCTCCTCGCCCCCGCGTCGTTTCCCGATATCGGGTGGCGCGTCCTTGATTTCAAGATAGCGCCAGCCCTGGAAAGCCCGGTGCGGTCGTGGCTGGACCCGCACCAGCTTGGGCGCGAAGCGGATGGCGCAGCGTTCGATCCCATCGCGGCCCATGCGTGGATCCAAACCCAGTATCGGCTGACGAACCTGCACGAAGCCCTTGATCACCCAATAGAGCGAACCGCCGTCAAGAATCTCGTCGCGCCGTTTCGGCATCTGGCGCGTCACATGCTCGAGCTTCGGCGCCTTGCCTTTGCGCTTGGCCTCGCGCTGCTTGCGCTCGATCCACTCCTCGAGCTCTTCGATCCGATCGACGCCGACACAGAGCTTAATCAGATGCAGCGTCACGGCGCTTTCTCACCTCGCCCGCTTTGTCGCCAGCGCCTGCGCCACGCGCGAAGCCGGTTGCCGCCCGAGCGCATCGCAGATGTAGGCCCCCGCCGCGGCCAACTTGCCGAGATCGACGCCGGTCTCGATGCCGAGCCCATTCAACATATAGAGCACGTCCTCGCTCGCGACATTGCCAGAGGCGCCCGGCGCATAGGGGCAACCGCCCAACCCCGCCACGGCACTGTCGATCACCGCGATGCCGCATTGGAGCGCAGCCAGGATGTTGGCGAGCGCCTGGCCGTAGGTGTCGTGGAAATGCGCCGCCAGCCGCTCGCGCGGCAACCGCGCCGCCACAACCTCGATCATGGCCTGGGCTTGCGCCGGCGTGCCCACGCCGATGGTGTCGCCGAGCGAAATCTCCTCGCAGCCGAGATCGGCCAGCGCCACCGATATCTCGGCTACCTTGGCGGGCGCGATTTCACCCTCATAGGGGCAGCCGAGCACGCAGGAGACATAGCCTCTGAGCCGCCGGCCGTCGCGCTTGGCCGCCCCGGCCACCGGCCGGAAACGATCGAGGCTCTCGGCGATCGAGCAATTGATGTTCTTCTGCGAGAAGCTCTCCGAGGCCGCCGCAAAAATGGCGATCTCTTCCGCGCCCACGGCGGCAGCCGCCTCGTAGCCCTTCAGGTTCGGCACCAGCACGGGGTAGCGTTTGCCAGGCAGGCGCCGAATGCCCATGAGCACCGCGGCGCTGTCGGCCATCTGGGGCACCCATTTGGGAGAGACGAAGGCGCCGGCCTCGATGACCTCGAGCCCGCTGTCGGCGAGCTTCTCGATCAGCGCGATCTTGGTCGCGGCCGGCACCGGCTTGGGCTCGTTCTGAAGCCCGTCGCGGGGGCCGACCTCGACCATCCGAACATGCTTGGGCAGCCGCATTTTTGACGTCCTCGCGCCAGGCCTCAGCGCTGCCAGCCGGGCTTGCGCTTCTCGAAGAAGGCGGCGATGCCCTCCCGCGCTTCCGAGCCGGCGCGCGCCCGCGCGATCCGCGCCGCCGTATCCTCGATCATGGCGAGATTCACGGGGCCGCGGCCGACCCGCCGGATCAGCTTCTTGGCCGCGCCTTGCGCCTCGGGCCCGCCCATCAGCAGCGCCTCGACATGACGCGCCACGGCGCTCTCGAGATCCTCCGCGACCTCATGCAGCAGCCCCAGCTCGCGTGCCGTCGTCGCGTCGAAGCGCTCGCCCGTCAGGAAATAGCGCCGCGCCGCCCGCTCCCCGATCGCCTGAACTACATAGGGGCTGATGACGGCGGGAATCAGCCCCAACCGCACCTCGGTTAGGCCGAACACGACCTGCGGCGTGCCGACCGCGATGTCGCAAGCCGCGACCAGCCCGACGCCGCCGCCCAGCGCCGCCCCCTGGACCGCGGCCACCGTCGGCTTGGCCATGAAGTTCAGCACCTGCATGAGCAACGCCAGGCGCTTGGCATCCTCCAGATTCTGCTCCTCGGAATAGCCGGCCATGCGCCGCATCCAGTCGAGATCGGCGCCTGCCGAAAAGCTCTTGCCATTGGCCGCCAGCACGACGACCCGCACGGCGGGATCCTGCTCGACCGCCTGCAGCGCCCGGGTCAGTTCGTCGATCAGCGCGTCGTCGAAGGCGTTGTGGCGCTCCGGCCGATTGAGCGCCAGCCGCGCAACGGAATCTTTGGTCTCTTTCAGTAGCGCTGCCATCGCCGCCTCACATCCGGAACACGCCGAAGCGACTCTCGGGGATCGGCGCGTTGAGTGTGGCTTCGAGCGCCTGGATCAGTACGTCTCGCGTCTCGGCTGGATCGATGATGCCGTCATCCCACAGCCGCGCGCTCGCATAGTAAGGGTGACCCTGGCGCTCGTACTGAGCGCGGATCGGCGCCTTGAAGGCTTCGGCTTCCTCCTGGCTCCAGTTTCCTCCTTTGGCCTCGATGTTGTCGCGCTTGACCTGCGCCAGCACCGAGGCCGCCTGCTCGCCGCCCATGACCGAAATGCGCGAATTGGGCCAGGAGAACAGGAAGCGAGGCCCATAGGCGCGCCCGCACATCGCATAGTTGCCCGCACCGAAACTGCCGCCGATGATGACCGTGAGTTTCGGCACGTTGGCGCAAGCCACCGCCATCACCATCTTGGCGCCGTCCTTGGCGATGCCGCCGGCTTCGTACTTCCGGCCGACCATGAAGCCGGTGATGTTCTGCAAGAACAACAGCGGGATGCGGCGTTGCGCGCAGAGCTCGACGAAATGCGCGCCCTTCAAGGCCGATTCCGAGAACAGAATGCCCTTGTTGGCCAGAATGCCGACCGGAATACCACCCAGATGCGCGAAGCCGCAGACGAGTGTGGGCCCATAAAGCGGCTTGAAGTCGTGGAACTCGCTGCCATCCACCAGCCGCGCGATCACCTCGCGCACCTCGTAGCCCTTGCGCAAGTCCGTGGGCACGATGCCGTAGAGTTCCTTGGGATCGTAACGCGGCGGCCGTGGTGTTTGGCGGGCGATAGCTGCGTCTTCGGACATGCCGCAATGGGCGACGATGCGCCGCGCGATGGCGAGCGCGTCGGCATCGTCCTTGGCCGGATTGTCGGCCACGCCCGAGATGCGCGTATGGACGTCGGCGCCGCCCAGCGCCTCGGCATCGACCACCTCGCCGGTCGCGGCCTTCACCAGCGGCGGCCCGCCCAGGAAGATGGTGCCCTGCCCCTTGACGATCACGGCCTCGTCGGACATGGCCGGAACATAGGCGCCGCCGGCCGTGCAGGAGCCCATCACGACGGCGATCTGCGGCACACCCGCGGCCGAGAGCCGCGCCTGGTTATAGAAGATGCGGCCGAAATGATCGCGGTCGGGAAAGACCTCGTCCTGGTTCGGCAGGTTGGCGCCGCCGGAGTCCACCAGATAGATGCAGGGCAGCCGGTTCTCGCCCGCGATCTCCTGCGCGCGCAGATGCTTCTTGACCGTGAGCGGATAATAGGTGCCGCCCTTGACCGTGGCGTCGTTGCAGACGATTACGCAGTCGCGCCCCGAGACGCGGCCGATGCCGGTGATGATGCCGGCGGCCGGCACCGGCTCGTCATAGACCTCGTGCGCCGCCAGCGCCGACAGCTCGAGGAAGCGCGTGTCGGCATCGATCAGCCGCCCGATGCGCTCGCGTGGCAGGAGCTTGCCGCGGCCGACATGGCGCTCGCGGGCGGCAGCGCCCCCGCCTTCGGTGATTTTGGCTTCGAGCATCTTGAGCTTGGCCACCTCGGCCGCCATCTGGGCCGCGCGCTCGCGAAATTCCGCGGCATTGGGGTCGACGGCGGTGGAAAGCACGCTCATGTTAGCAGACTCTCCTCAACTGGGACGGCGAGGCAAGGGCGTAAGAAGGTAAGGACGAACGTCAGCCGGCGGCCCGGCATGATTTTGGGCGCTACCAACCGCCGCGTGTCAGCCATTCCTCGATCTGGCCGAGCCGGTCATGACCCCAGAACGGCTCGCCATCCACGAAAAAGAAAGGGGAGCCGAACACGCCACGCCCGATCGCCTCGTCGGTCGCAGCTCGCAGCTTGTCCTTGACGGCGGGATCGTTGACGGCCGTCACGAGCGCTTGCGCGTCGATACCGAGCGGCTTTGCGACATCGGCTGCAGCGGTTGCATCGGCCACGGCCCGCCCGTCGCCGAACACGCGGTCATAGACGGCCCGGGCGAAGCGACGCGCCAGGTCCGATTCCTGCGCCTCCAGCCAGTAGAAGGCGCGCTTGGCCGCAACAGCCGCGAAGGGAAAAGGCTCCGGCAGCTTGAACGACACGCCCATGCGCCGAGCCGATCGGGCGAAATCATGCCGATGATAAGGCCCCCTCAAAGGCTGTTCGGTCAGCGGCTTCTGCCCGGTCTCCTTGAAGGCGACACCCAGCAGGAAAGGCCTCCAGCGCACGGATCGCCCGTGCCGCGCCGCCAGACCGTCGATCTGGGTTGCAGCCAGATAGCCGTAGGGCGAGGAGAAGTCGAAATAGAAGTCGATCGGTTCGGCCATCGGCGCCCCTTTTCCGTTCAACCTTGCGCCATTGCCGCCGCTGCCCGCGCCACTTCGGGCACCGAGAAGCATGTTTTGAAGGTGAAGGCCGACGGCGTCGGCCCGTCGCGCTCGAGCTGCGCCAATCGGGCCATGGCCTCGGCGAGGCCCGGCCGGTGACCAGCCGGCACCCACCACAGTACGAGATGCGGCGTCTCGAGCTTCTCGAACCATTCGCGTCGCCGCCCCATGACCTTGGCATGAGCGGTGCGGTAGGTGAACTCGAACAGCGCCTCGGCCGTCTCCCACACCGACATATTCACGATCATGCGCGGGTCGTCATAGGCGCGGATGCTGGTGGCATTGCCGTCCTCGGCCTGAAGGCGCCAGACGAAGCCGGGACTGGCCTCGGCCAGCGCATTGACGCGGTCGAGCGCCGCCATGAAGTCGGCCAACCGCGGATCGTCGAGTGGCGCCAGCGCCTTCGCCAGGTTGAGCTGCGCCAAATGCCAGCCGCCTACCATGGCAGGACTCTGCCATCGTAGTTGAAGAAACCGCCGCTGTCGCCGGGCTTGAGGCTGGCCAGTTTCCTACGCAGCCCCGCCACGCTGTGCTCCGGCGAGATCAGCGCGTCGGGGCCGCCCATGTCGGTCTTGACCCAACCGGGGTGCATGACAACGACGATGATCCCGCGCGGCTTCCAGTCGATGGCGAGGCTGCGCATCGCCGCATTCAATGCAGCCTTGCTCGAACGGTAGGAATAGGAACCGCCGCTCGTGTTGTCGGCGATGCTGCCCATTCGGCTGGTCAGGCTCAGCACGGTCCGGCCGCGACCGGCCTCGAGGTTCGGCAGGAACGCCTCGGCGATGCGCGTGGGCGCGATGGTATTGATACGGAAGGTCTTGAGCCAATCCTCCGGGTCGGTCGATTCGTCCGAACCGCCAACACCGGCATTGTTGACGAGAATATCGATCGGCTCGCCCTTGAGCGCGGCGGCCAAGCCGGCGATCTGCTGCTCGTCCGTCACCTCCAGTCGATGCACCCTCACATCGCCTTGGATCGATTTGAGCTCATGCGCCCTGTCCGGATTGCGCGCGCAAGCCAGCACGCGCCAACCATCGGCAGCATATTGGCGCACGAACTCCAGCCCGATGCCCCGGTTGGCGCCGGTGACGAGCAGGGTGGGCATCGCTCCTCCTTCCTAGAAAATCTCGAAATGGCAATCCTTGATGTCGCCGCCCGGCGCGTTGATCGGCGTGATGTCCATCGGGCAAGCGGAGAACACCATCACCAGATCCATCTCGGCTCGCAGCAGGACATGGTCGCCGGGCTTGGCCACGGTGGGCAGGAATTGGATCTTGTGATCGGCGCCGACAGGGATGTTCATCCACATATTGAGCGGGCACGGCACCTCGGGCGGCGTCAACCCCAGCTCCTTCATGGCCGCATGAAGGTTGTCGGTGCAGTTGTCGTGGTAGCCCTCGACGCCGAAATATCGATAGCGGTGGATATCGCAGGCGGCCACCAGCGTGTCGTGGATCCCGGGCGACGTATCCTCCAGGAGCGTCAGCATGGCTCGGCGCCGATTGCTTCTGAGCGCGTCGCCGACCTCGGGCATGATCTTGCAAAGCTGGGCGCGCGTATGCTCCATCGACATGAATTCGCCGAGGTCATCGGCGCGGAAGGCCCAGGTATCGAGCACCTGCGTTCCGTAGGTGTTGATCACCTTGATCCGCTGCCCAGCCATCATGCGCGCGGCCTTGCCGCGCCGCGCCGGAACCGTCACCCGCTCGCTCATTCGCGCCTCCCAGGACGATCGCGCGGCGCTTCCAACCGCCGGCGCGCCGTCACCTCTATCTCGATTTTCATGCGCGGATCGACCAGCCCCGAGACGACCGTGGTGTTCGCAGGCCGCGCCTCCCGGCACCATTTTCCGATCACCGGGGCCACCTTCGGAAAGTCGGCAGCGTCGACCAGATGGACCTGGATCCGCACCATGTCCTTGAGACCGGCCTTGGCCTGACCCAGGGCCCACTCGATATTGCGGAAGCATTGCTCGGTCTGCTCGACCACGTCGGGCGAGATGATGCCGGCCTTGTAGTCGAAGCCGGTGGTGCCCGAGACGAACACCCAATCTCCGTCGACGATCGCCCGGCTATAGCCGGCCAGCTCCTCGAAACTCGACCCCGATGAAATCCGCTGTCTCGCCATCCCCCTCCCCTATTCCCCGACGGTAAATACCGTCATGCGCCAGCCCTCGGGCTCGGGCTGGAAGCAGGCATGGTAATCGCCCTTGATGCGGAAGTCGCGACGGCTGAGATAGCCAAAGCCGCCATCGGCCAGCGCGATCTTGACCCAGTCCCGATCGATCCACGCGGCGATCGGCGCCACGGCGTAGGAGAGCCGACCGATCACGGCGCTGTCCTCGGTCGGTTTGCTATAGAGCTTGACCCGAGCATGAGTGATGAAGGCTTCGGAGAACCCGGTCGAGGGCACCGGCAACGATGCAACATAGACATAAGGTGCGCAGAAGCTGCCGTCCTTTAGAAATCCGCCGCCAAGCGCCAGCGCGTCTTCGAGCTGCGCCCAATAGGCATCGGCGTCGGCGCCCGACCAGCCGCCGGCCAACTGGCGCTCCAGCGTCCGAATGCCGTCCCCTTTCTCGTCGTTCCAGACCTTGACATCCGGTGCCGTCGCCGCCAGCACGGCCGCGAGATCGCGACCCCTCACCGCCTCGAGGAAATTCGTGCGGAAGGCCAGAAAGTCCGGATGGCGCGACGCCTCGTCGAACGGCTCGATCTTCAGATTCTCCGCGGCGGCCGCGCCAGAGAGCAGCAGCAATACCATCGCCGCGGCCGTTGCCGCCACACGCATGGTCAGTAGGAGCCGGCTCGGCGCGGGCGGCGCAGCAACTCGCCGCCGCAATTGGGGCAAACGTGATTCATGCCGCGCGCGCAGGCGTCGCAAAAGGTGCATTCGTAGCTGCAGATACAGGCATCCTCGGCACCGTGGGGCAGCTTGGTGCCGCATTTCTCGCAAGCCTCTCGCATTTCGAGCGCCATCCCTCGTCTCCTCGGCCCGCTCCTCAGGCCGTCTCCTCGAACAGCTCGCGGCCGATCAGCCAGCGTCGGATCTCCGAGGTGCCGGCGCCGATCTCGTAGAGCTTGGCGTCGCGCAGCAGGCGGCCCGTCGGGTAGTCGTTGATATAGCCGTTGCCGCCCAGCACCTGGATCGCCTCCAACGCCATCCAGGTCGCCTTCTCGGCCGCGAACAGAATGGCGCCGGCCGCATCCTTCCGCGTGGCCCCGCCGCGGTCGCAGGCACGGGCAACGGCGTAGACATAAGCCCTGGCCGCATTCGCTATGGTGTACATGTCGGCCAGCTTGCCTTGCATGAGCTGGAAACTGCCGATCGGCTCGCCGAACTGCTTGCGCTCGTGCAAGTAAGGCACCACCACGTCGAGGCAGGCCTGCATGATGCCGAGCGGACCGCCCGCCAGCACGGCGCGTTCGTAATCGAGCCCGCTCATGAGGATCTTCACGCCTTCGCCCTCTCTGCCCATCAGACTCTCCGCGGGCACGAGGCAGTCGCGGAATACCAGCTCGCAGGTGTTGGAGCCGCGCATGCCAAGCTTGTCGAGCTTGGGCGAGGTCGAGAATCCCGCCATGCCTTTCTCGACCAGAAAGCAGCTGATGCCGCGCGGTCCCGCCTCGGGATCGGTCTTGGCATAGACCACCAGCACATCGGCATCCGGTCCGTTGGTGATCCACATCTTGGTGCCGTTAAGCCGATAGCCGTCCGCCACGCGCTCGGCTCTCAGCTTCATGCCGACGACATCGGAGCCTGCGCCGGGCTCGCTCATGGCGAGTGCGCCGACATGCTCGCCCGAGATCAGCTTCGGCAGGTATTTGCGCTTCTGCGCCTCGTTGCCGTTGCGCCGGATCTGGTTGACGCAGAGGTTGGAATGGGCGCCGTAGGAGAGGCCGACGCTGGCCGAGGCACGGCTCAGCTCCTCCATCGCCACGGTGTGCTCGAGATAGCCCATGCCGGCGCCGCCGAACTCCGGTTCGGCCGTGATGCCGAGCAATCCCAGCGCACCCATCTTGCGCCAGAGGTCCGCCGGGAACTCGTTGCGGCGGTCGATTTCGGCGGCGCGGGGCGCGATCTCGGCGGCAGCGAAGTTCGCAACCTGCTCGCGCAGCATATCGGCCGTCTCGCCGAGGCCGAAGTCGAGCATCCCCAGCCGATTGTCGCCGCGTTTTGCCACCCGCGCCCTCCCCAAGGCAAAGGAGCCTATCGCGCCCTCAGAGCAGGAACAAGGTCGCGAGCCCGAGGAAAGAGAAGAAGCCGAACACATCTGTCGTCGTCGTGAGAAACGGCCCCGCGCCGATGGCGGGATCGATACCGAAACGCGCCAATGTGAGCGGAATCACGGTCCCGGCAATGCCAGCCCATACCATGTTGAAGATCATGGCGGCTCCCAGCACGAGGCCGATCGGGAGCCCGAAAAAGAATGATGCCACGGCACCCATGATCACGGCGAAAACCGTCGCGTTGATGCCCGCCACGGCAATTTCCTTGCCGACGACACGCCAGATATTGCTGCCGCGCGGCTGCAGGTCGCGGGTCGCGAGCGCCCTGACCATGACCGTGATGACCTGGACCCCGGCATTGCCGCCCATGGCCGCCACGATCGGCATCAGCACGGCCAGCGCCACGATCTGTTCGATGGTGGCCTCGAACTGCAAGATCACGGTCGAGGCGATGGCCGAGTTGCAGAGCGTCACCACCAGCCAGCGCACGCGCCGCCAGGCGGTCTCGAGCGGCGGGGCATGGAAATCGGTTTCGCTGACGCCGACGATGCCGAGCAGGTCCTCCTCGGCCTCCTCCTCGATGACGTGCACCACGTCGTCCACGGTCACCACGCCCAGGAGCCGGCCGTTCTCGTCCACCACCGGCGCGGAAACCAGCCCGTATTGCCGGAACAGATGCGCGACCGATTCCTGATCCATCGTTACCGGCACCACCCGAAATTCGGTTTCCATGATGTCGACGAGCTTGACCGTGCGCTCGTTGCGCATGGCCCGCGACAGCGACACGGCGCCGATGGGCTTGTGCGTCGGATCGACCACGAAGAGGTCGTAGAAATCGTCGGGCAATTCCTGGTTGGCGCGCAGGTAGTCGATGGTCTCGCCGACGGTCCAATGCTGCGGTACGGCCACCAGGTCGCGCTGCATCAGGCGGCCGGCGCTGTCCTCGGGATAGGTCAGGCCCTGCTCGATGACGGCGCGTTCCTCGGCGGGAATGGCCTCGAGAATCTGCTGCTGCTCCGCCGCGTCGAGATCTTCGAGGATCTCGACGGCGTCGTCGGTCTCGAGCTCGGAGACGGCCTGAGCCACCTCGCCCGGCCCCATGAGCTCGATCACCTCCTCGCGCACGGCTTCGTCGAGGTAGTTGAGCGTCTCGGGCTCGATGATGTGCCGGGCGGCGGCGATGACGAGCTTGCGCTCGTCGCCGGTCAGCTCCTGCAGCAGGTCGGCGAAGTCGGCCGCGTGCAGCTGCTCCGCCAGCTTCTCGATCTGGTCGAGCTTGCCCTGGTCCAGCGCCTCGCGGACCTTGGCGACGATTTCCGGGGAAACGCCGTAGAGGGTTGCGGGGTCGTTCCCTTCCGGGCGCCGCTCGCGATCCGGCTCCGGCGCCCCCAGGCTCACGGGCGGGCGATCCCTTGCGCCTTGGCGGCCGCGGCCTGGGCGTCGACGACCGCAACGGCCGTCATGTTGACGATCCCGCGCACCGTCACCGACGGCACCACGATATGGGCCGGCAGTGCGATGCCCATCAGCATCGGTCCGACCGACTGACCGTTGCCGAGCGTCTTGAGCAGATTGAAGGCAATGTTGGCCGCGTCGAGCGTCGGCATGACCAGGAGGTTCGCCTGCCCCTTGAGACGCGAGTTCGGAAAGAGGCGCAGGCGGATTTGCTCGTTGATGGCGCTGTCGCCATGCATCTCGCCTTCGACCTCGAGCTCGGGCGCGCGCTCGCGGATCAGGGCGAGGGCCGCGCGCATCCGCACTGCGGAGGGCGTGTTGGCCGTACCGAAGTTGGAATGGGACAGCAGCGCCACCTTGGGCAGGATGCCGAATCGGCGCACCTCCTCGGAGGCCAGCAGCGCGAACTCGGCCACTTCCTCTGCCGTCGGCTCGGGCGTCGCATGGGTGTCGCCCATGAAGAAGATGCCGGTGGGCAGGATCAGCGCCGTCAAGGTCGAGGCATGGGCCACGTTCGGCGCCAGTCCGATCACGTCCTGGATGTGTCGAAGATGGCGATCGAAGCGACCGACCGTGCCACAGATCAGCGCATCGGCCTCGCCGCGCCGCACCATCAGCGCGCCGATCACGGTATTGCGCGTACGCACGACCGTCTGCGCATAGGCCGGCGTGACACCTTTGCGCTCCGTCAGGCTGTGATAAAGCGTCCAATATTCGCGGAAACGATAGTCATCCTCGGGATCGACCAGCTCGAAATCGACGCCGGGAGCGATGCGCAGGCCGAGCCGTTTGATGCGGGTTGCCACCACCGCGCGCCGGCCGACCAGGATCGGCCGCGCCAGCCGCTCGTCCACCACCGTCTGGGCGGCCTGCAGCACCCGCTCCTCCTCGCCCTCCGCGTAGCAGACCCGCCGCGGGTCCTACCGCGCCCGCTCGAACATCGGCTTCATCATCAGGCCGGAGCGGAAGACATACTGGCTGAGGCGGTCGTGATAGGCGGACATGTCCGCGATCGGCCGCGTGGCGACGCCGCTTTCCATCGCCGCCTTGGCCACCGCCGGCGCGATCGCCACGATCAGGCGCCGGTCGAAAGGGCGCGGGATCAGATAGTCCGGGCCGAAGCTCGGCACCTCGCCGCCATAGGCGCGCGTCACCTCGTCGGTGATCTCCGCCTGTGCCAGATCGGCGATGGCGCGCATGCAGGCAATCTCCATCGCCTCGTTGATGGTGGTGGCGCCGACATCGAGCGCCCCCCGGAAGATGAAGGGAAAGCAGAGAACGTTGTTGACCTGGTTCGGATAATCGGAGCGCCCCGTGGCGATGATGGCGTCGCTGCGCACGGCACGCACCTCTTCCGGCATGATTTCCGGCTCCGGATTGGCCAGTGCCAGCACAATCGGTCGCGGCGCCATGGTCGCGACCCACTCGGGCTTGAGCACGCGCGGCGCCGAAAGGCCCAGGAAGATATCCGCGCCCTTGATCACTTCGGCCAGGCTGCGCGCGCCCGTTTCCTTGGCATAGCGCTCCTTGCGCAGGTCCATCTCCTCCCTGCGGCCACGATAAACCACGCCGGCGATGTCGGTCGCGGTGATGTTCTCGACGGGCATGCCGACCCGGACCAGAAGATCGAGGCAGGCGAGCGCGGCGGCGCCCGCGCCCGAGGTGACCAGCTTCACCTCCTCGAGCCGCTTGCCGACGATCTTGAGCGCATTGGAGATGGCCGCCGCCACGATGATCGCCGTGCCGTGCTGATCGTCGTGGAACACCGGGATCTTCATCCGCTCGCGCAGGCGTCGCTCGACCTCGAAGCACTCCGGTGCCTTGATGTCCTCGAGATTGATGGCGCCGAAGCTGGGCTCGAGGCTGGCGACGATATCCACCAGCTTGTCCGGATCGCGCTCGGCGATCTCGAGATCGAACACGTCGATGCCGGCAAAGGTCTTGAACAGGACCGCCTTGCCCTCCATCACCGGCTTGGCGGCGAGTGGGCCGATCGGGCCCAGCCCCAGCACCGCGGTGCCGTTGGTGACGACGGCGACGAGGTTGGCGCGGCCCGTCACGCGGGCGGCTTCGGTCGGATCGGCGACGATCGCCTCGCAGGCGGCGGCCACGCCCGGCGAGTAGGCCAGTGCCAGGTCGCGCTGGTTGGCGAGCGGCTTGGTCGCCACGATGGCGAGCTTGCCCGGAACGGGGGTGCGGTGATATTCGAGCGCGCTCGCGCGCAGATCGTCGGCCATAGCGGATATGGAAGGGTTTTTTCTGAACCGGCCCGGAGTATAGCTAGCGATCCTGCTATCGCCAGCCGCGTTTGCGGGCGGCCGAAAGACCACGGCTCCGCACGCCAGGGGGCCACAGGCCTGGAAACCGGCCCCAGAAACGCTCAAGCCCGCGCGGGGGTTCCGGCGGGCTCGAAGCGGGATGGTGCGGTCGAGAAGACTCGAACTTCCACGGGTTGCCCCACAGCGACCTCAACGCTGCGCGTCTACCAGTTCCGCCACGACCGCATATAAGGGATGGGCTTGCCATCCATGGCAGCGGGGGAATAGCAAATCGGGGGGCGCCGATCAAGCCGAACCGGCGCCGGCTCAAGCCCAAGGAAATCCTGGAGGAAACCGCCCTGGTCCAGCCCTTGAACGACCCCGGCTCGATGCCTCCCGTCGAATGGCGGGCGAGTGACGGCCTGACGCCCTACCCCGAGGCCGTGGCCAGGATGGAGGCGCGCGTCGCCGCCATCGCCGCCGGCCTGGCACCCGAATGCGTCTGGCTGGTCGAGCATCCGCCGCTCTATACCGCCGGCACCAGCGCCCGGACGGAAGACCTGCTGGTCCCCGGCCGGTTCCCCGTGTTCGCCACGGGCCGCGGCGGGCAATACACCTATCACGGGCCCGGGCAGCGCGTGGCCTATGTCATGCTGTCGCTCACGGCACGGGGTGGCGACGTCCGCCGCTTCGTGGCCGATCTCGAGGAATGGGTGATCCGTTGCCTCGCCCGCTTCAACCTGAAGGGCCAGCGCCGGCCGGGACGCGTCGGCATCTGGATCGTCGAGGGCAAGCGCGAGGACAAGATCGCGGCGCTGGGCATCCGCGTGCGCCGCGGCATTACCTATCACGGCATCGCCATCAATCTCGATCCCGAGCTCGAACATTTCTCCGGCATCGTGCCCTGCGGCATCCAGGCCACACCCGAGACACCTTACGGTGTCACTTCGCTGGTACGCGAAGGCATCCTGGTTTCGATGCCGGAGCTCGACCTGGCGCTCCGGGCCAGCTTCGAGGAGGTGTTCGGGGCGACCAACACCCCCTCCCTACCCTCCTCCGTCGAGGGGGAGGGTGAAGTTTTTTGACCCCCTCCCCTCGCGGGCCTTTACCCGCCGAAGGATTCTGTTGAAGGAACACGCCAACTGGAAAGCTTCGGCCCGCAGGCGGGAGGGGGTAGGGGGAGGGCAATTTCGCTCGTTGCGGATCTGCTTTGACTCTTCACCCATCCGGCAATTGATGGAAGCCCGGGCGGTCGGGCTCGTCGGCCTCGTGCGTCTCGATGCCGGTCACGCGCGCCAGCGGCGGCCCCCGGCGGCAGGCGTCGATCATGGCCTCGACCTCGATGATGGGGCCGGCGAACAGCGCCTCGACCTTGCCGTCGCGCAGGTTTCGCACCCAACCCCTCAAGCCCCTTTTGGTCGCCTCGCCCACCGTCCAGGCGCGATACCACACGCCCTGCACCTGGCCCGAAATCACGACGCGCCTGGCGCTCATTCGAACTCCAGGATGGGCTGGTCGACGGCCAGGCTGTCGCCGGGCTGGGCATGCAGCTTGGCGACTTTGCCGTCGCGCTCCGCCCGGAGCAGGTTCTCCATCTTCATCGCCTCGACCACGGCCAACTCCTGGCCCGCCTTCACCTCCTGTCCGATGGTCGCCGCCACCGACACCAGCAGGCCCGGCATCGGCGACAACAGGAAGCGCGACATGTCGGGCGGCGCCTTGACCGGCATCAGCCGCGCGAGCTCAGCGGCGCGGGGGCTGAATACCTGGGCCACGATCTCGGCACCCGCATAGGTCAGCTTGTAGCCGATTCCTTTGCGGTCGATCTGGACCGCGATCGGATGGCCGTTGATGCGCCCCTGATAGAGCGGCTCGCCGATGCGCCAGTCGCCGATCAGCTCGTGGCTGGCCTCGCCGTTGATGACGGCATAGCCGCCCGCGGTCTCCACGATGGTGACGGGCGTCGGCTCGCGGTCGATCATCACCACCCAGTCGCCGCCGCTGGCGGGCTTGGGCGGATGCAGCCGGCCGCTCACCTGCTGATCGCGCGCCTGGTAGCGATGATGGATCATGGCCGCCACGGCGATCACCTGGCGCCGATGTTCCTCGTGGAGGTGGGCGCCGTGGAATCCATCCGGGAATTCTTCGGCGATGAAGTTGGTCGAGAGCCGGCCCTCGACGAAGCGCGGATGCCCCAGGAGCGTCGAGAGGAACGGGATGTTGTGCCCGACGCCGCGGATATAGAAACCGTCGAGCGCCTCCCGCAGCGCGCCGATCGCCTGGCGGCGATCCGAGCCGCTGCCGATGACCTTGGCGATCATGGGGTCGTAGAACATGCTGATCTCGGCGCCTTCGTAGACGCCGCTGTCGATGCGCACCTGCCCCACGGCCGGCGGCTCGCGGTAATGGACGAGGCGCCCCGTCGAGGGCAGGAAGCCGCGCAAGGGGTCCTCGGCATAGACGCGGGCCTCGACGGCCCAGCCTTCGAGCTTCACGTCGCGCTGCTTGAAGGCGAGCTTTTCGCCGGCGGCGACGCGGATCATTTGTTCCACCAGATCGAGGCCGGTCACGAGCTCGGTCACGGGATGCTCGACCTGGAGGCGCGTGTTCATCTCCAGGAAATAGAAATTGCGCTCGGGATCGACGATGAACTCGACCGTGCCGGCCGAGCAGTAGCCGACCGCCCGGGCAAGCGCCACGGCCTGGGCGCCCATGGCGGCGCGCGTCTTGGCATCGAGGAAGGGGCTCGGCGCCTCCTCGATCACCTTCTGATGGCGGCGCTGGATCGAACATTCGCGCTCGCCCAGATGCACCACGTTGCCGTGGGCATCGCCCAGCACCTGGATCTCGATGTGGCGCGGCTGCTCGATGTATTTCTCGATGAAGACGCGGTCGTCGGCGAAACTCGAGCGCGCTTCGTTGGAGGCGCTGCGGAAGCCCTCGCGCACCTCCTGGTCGTTGCGCGCGATGCGCATGCCCTTGCCGCCGCCGCCAGCCGAGGCCTTGATCATCACCGGGTAGCCGATATCGCGCGCGATGGCGACCGCGTCGCCCTCGTCCCGGATGACGCCGAGATAGCCCGGCACCGTGCTCACACCCGCCTGCTGCGCCAGCTTCTTCGATTCGATCTTGTCGCCCATGGCGCCGATCGCCTCGACGCCGGGGCCGATGAAGACGACGCCGGCCTCCTCGAGCGCGGCCGCGAACTTGCGGTTCTCCGAAAGGAAGCCGTAGCCCGGATGCACCGCCTCGGCGCCCGTCTTCTTGATGGCATCGAGGATGCGCTCGATCGAGAGATAGCTCTGGGCCGAGGCGGCCGGCCCGATCGCCACCGCCTCGTCCGCCTCGCGCACATGCCTGGCGTCGGCATCGGCCTCGGAATGGACCGCCACCGTCTTGATGCCCATGGCGCGGGCGGTGCGGATGACGCGGCAGGCGATCTCGCCGCGATTGGCGATCAGGATCTTTTTGAACATCCGGCTCTCTGAATTACCACCTTTACAGGTACAGGCGCCTCATCCTTCGAGCCGCCGCCAGGCGGCGGCTCGAAGGATGAGGCTTTCTTTGGTCCTCGTTTCGACAGGGCGCGAAGATCCTCAAAATTGCCTGCAATCAGCGCTTCCTTCTTGGCTCGGCTCCAGCCCTTAAGCCTTCTTTCGGCAGATATCGCATCCTCGATTCGCTCGAACCACTCATGATGGACCAACTCGACCGGGCGCCTTGTCGAGGTGTAGCCAGGAATCAGGCCTGACTGGTGCTCGCCTATCCGCTTCTCGAGCGAGGCTCGAGCGGAACCTACATAGTAGCTGCCATTGGCACATCGAAGCATGTAAACGAAGGCACCCAAGCATTTAGCCTCTGAAAATCTCACCCCGAGAAATGTGCGCAGGAATGCTGGATCGACATTGTGCGTGCCAGCCCCTTCGACGTGCCGCACCTCTCCTCACAGCGGAATGTTGCCGTGCTTCTTCCAGGGGTTCTCGAGGCGCTTGCCCTTGAGCATGGCGAGCGCGCGGCAGATGCGCAGGCGCGTCGTGCTCGGCATGATCACGTCGTCGATGAAGCCGCGCGCCCCGGCCACGAAGGGGTTGGCGAACTTCCTGCGGTATTCCTCGGTGCGCTGCGCGATCTTGGCCGCATCGCCGATATCGCCGCGGAAGATGATCTCGACGGCACCCTTGGGTCCCATCACCGCGATCTCGGCCGTGGGCCAGGCGTAGTTCACGTCGCCGCGCAAATGCTTCGAGCTCATGACGTCGTAGGCCCCGCCATAGGCCTTGCGGGTGATGACCGTCACCTTCGGCACCGTGGCCTCGCCATAGGCGAAGAGCAGCTTGGCGCCGTGCTTGATGATGCCGCCATATTCCTGCTGCGTGCCCGGGAGGAAGCCCGGCACGTCGACGAAGGTGAGGATCGGGATGTTGAAGCAGTCGCAGAAGCGCACGAAGCGCGCCGCTTTCCGCGAGCTGTCGATGTCGAGGCAGCCCGCCAGTACCATCGGCTGGTTGGCGACGATGCCGACCGTGGCGCCCTCCATGCGGCCGAAGCCGGTGATGATGTTCTTGGCGAAATCCGGTTGCAGCTCGAAGAAGTCGCCCTCGTCCACGACCTTCCGGATCAGCTCGTGCATGTCGTAGGGCTTGTTCGGGTTGGCCGGCACCAGCGTGTCGAGCGATTCCTCGATGCGCTCCGCGCTGTCGGCGGTGGGCCTGATCGGCACGCCGTTGCGGTTCGATTCCGGCAGGAAGTCGAAAAAGCGCCTGAGCTGCAGCAGCGCCTCGACGTCGTTCTCGAAGGCGAGGTCGGCCACGCCCGACTTGGTCGAATGCGTCACCGCGCCGCCGAGCTGCTCGTGCGTGACCGTCTCGTGCGTGACCGTCTTCACCACATCGGGCCCGGTCACGAACATGTAGGAAGAGTCCTTCACCATGAAGATGAAGTCGGTCATGGCCGGCGAATAGACGGCACCGCCGGCGCAAGGGCCCATGATCAGCGAGATCTGCGGCACCACGCCCGAGGCCATGATGTTGCGCTGGAACACGTCTGCGTAACCCGCGAGCGAGGCCACACCTTCCTGAATGCGCGCGCCGCCGGAATCGTTGAGGCCGATCACGGGGGCGCCCACCTTGATGGCCTGGTCCATGATCTTGCAGATCTTCTCGGCATGGGCCTCGGAGAGCGAGCCGCCGAACACCGTGAAGTCCTGGCTGAAAACGAAGACCAGCCGGCCGTTGATGGTGCCGTGGCCCGTGACCACGCCGTCGCCCGGGATCTTCTGCTCGGCCATGCCGAAGTCCGAGCAACGGTGCTCCACGAACATGTCCCACTCCTCGAAGGAGTGGGGATCGAGCAGCAGCTCGATGCGTTCGCGCGCCGTGAGGCGGCCCTTGGCGTGCTGGGCCTCGACGCGGCGCAACCCGCCGCCGGCACGGGCGGCCGCCCGCTTCTCTTCGAGTTGGCGCAGAATTTCCTGCATGACTGGGCAGGCCTTGTTCTCGATTGTTACAGTTTTGTGACAGTCCCCCTGTCGACTGGCCGTCGAGATAGCACCTTTCCGTCTTGAAATTGAAGCGGGATTTTCACCCTGCCCCAGGTGAAAAACCGGGAGCGAACCGGCGCGGGACGACCAGCAATCCAAGGCGCGGGGCCGAGGCCCCTGGGCTCAAGCCTCGAGCAGGGTCAAGAACTGCTCGGCCGCCTCGATTTCGGCCTTGAGATCCGCACGGCGCCGGGCCGCCTCGGCGTCCTCGCCCCATTTCTCGATCTGGAAGCTCTCGTCGAGCTGGGAGAGCTCGTAGACCTCGATTGCCGGGAGACGTCGCTCGATGAGCGCCAGCCCGAGGATCACCGAGCCGGCAGCGCCGGTCGCCGATGCCAGTGCGGTCAGGCGGAAAGCGTCGAGCGCCGCCACGGCCGCCTCGATCGCCTTGAGCGCCTCTCGGGGCTGCGGGCGCGGCACGACGCCCGCAACGACGACCAAGGGCGCGTCGAGATGGAGCCGCGCCCAATCGACCAAGGGCTGCCAGAGCCGCTCCTGCCGCTCGACCAGCTCGCGCGGGCTCTCGGCGCGGTAGCAGAGCAGGTCGGTGGCGCCGAAGCCCGCCACTGTCGCCACGGTCTCGGCCCTCGCTTCGGTGACGCGGTCGATGGCCGTGGCGGCAAGCTGCATCAAGGGCATGGTGACGGGAACGATTTTCTCGCCCTGATCCCGCCATTCTGTGGCGATGGCCTCCGCCAGCGCCGCGCTCGGCAGCAGGAACCGCTTGCCGGCAGGGCTCTTCAAGCTCTTGCCATCGAGCAGGATGCCGTGTCCGCCCGCCTCGCTGCAAGCAGCTGCGTCGCGATAGAACCGCTTCATGCCGCCGAACGTTCCCTCACGGCAGGATGCTCTTGAGCGCCTTGCCCACATCCTCGATCGCCTTGCCCGCACCATCCAGCAGTTGCTCGCCGGTCGACGCCGGTGCCTGCTGCGTGGGGGCAGGCTGGGTGGTGGCGGCGCCGGCGCTCTCGAGTGCAGCCACGCAAGGATTGCCGCCGCCGCTCGTGGCCGCAGTGCCGCCAGCCGCACCCGTCCCTGTGATGCCGGCGAGCGCTCCCAGCACGCCGCCGCCGGTCGCGATGCCTGCCGCCGCACCCGCTACGCCCGTTGCCAGAGCGGCTGTATCCGGCGTCACGTTGGGCTTTGCCAATGTGCCGCCGATGTTCACGGGGATCGCCAGGTTGGCGAGGTTGGTCTGCTTGGCCCGGGGATCGATGTGCATCTTGAGCCCCTCGGTCGCCAGGTTGATCGTGCCGCTGCCGACGATGGCGGCCCCGTTGGTATCGGCCGCGAGCCCCGTGCTGGTGGCCAGCCCCTTCTTGATGTCGAAGCGGCTGACGAAGCAGTTGAGATTGCTGCTGTCGCCGCTGCCGCCCGTGGCGATCAGGTTGAAGAGGTCGGCCAGCACGATCTTGGCGAAGCGGTTGTTGATCTTGCCTTGGCCCATGACGAGATTGGTCTTGCCGTTGAGGCCGGCCATGATCTCGCGCACCGAGTTGCCGGCACCGGCCACATCCAGATCGAGATCCGCCTTCCCGCCTTCGAGCACGTCGCTGACGGAGAGCGTCTGCAACAGCGTTCCGACCTCGACCTGCCGCGCCGTGATCTTGAGCGCCACCGGCGCCGGCGTCTTGCTGCCATCGACCACGGCCGAGAGGGCGAAGTTGCCGCCGCCAAGCGCGCTCTGGAGCTGTTTGACGGTGAGCTTGCCGTCCTGCAGCGTGAGGTCGAGCGCCACATTCTCCAAGGTGGCCGGTTCCTTGACGAATTTCTGCGCAGTCAGGTGAACGGTCGCATCGGCGACTTTCAGCCCATCCAGCGGCAGCGGGTCGGCCGGAAAGAGGCGGCCCTCGCCGCCGGCGCCCGCGCTGCCGGTACCGGCTGCGGCGGTGCCCGCTTCCGCCGGCTTGACGCCGAAATCCTTGAGATCGATGAGCGTCGCCGCGAGATTGGCGGTGAGGTTTGGCCGCTTGCCGGCCAACGCCACGCTGGCATCGCCCGTGAGCGCGCTGGTCCCCATCTTGAGCTGGAGTTGATCGACCTTGTAGATGCCGCTCGGGTTGGAAAGGTTGCCGGCGAGGCTGTAGGGCCCCAACGGCGGCAGCGCCGCGCCGGAAAGTCCGCTCAGGTCGGCCAGGCTTTGCCCTTCGGCCGATAGCGCCATCGCGATGCCTTCGCCCTGCATTGGCTTGGCAATCTGGCCCTTGAGCGTAGCCTTGGCGCCGCCCGCCTCGACGGCCAGATCGACCGGATAGGCCTCGTTGGCCATCAGCGCGCCCACGGCGCCGACCGTGCCCGCAGCCTTGATCGCGTTGTTGTTGTAGCTGCCGTCGAGTGCGATCTGGATCGGGCTCGAGGCGCTGTCCGCTTCGGCGGTGAAGGATTTGATCGCGACGGTCTTGGTGTCGTTGGTGACGCCGTTGCGCCAGACGAGTTGCGAGTCCTCGATGACGACGCTGTGAACCACGGGAAGCTGGGCGGGACCGCTCGGCGCGGCCTCGCCCGTGGAGGCTGCCGTGCCGGTCGAGCCGCCGGCGGTCTGGAAGCTCCAGTTGGGCTGCCCCTTGCCGTTGGTCTCGAGCAGAATGTCGGCGCCCCGCAGCACGATCCGGTTGACCTCGACCTGACCGCTGATGAGCGGCAGCAACCGGACCTCGGCCTCGAGCCGCTTGAGCTTCACCATCTCCGGCCTGGAGCCCCATGGCGCGTTGGCGAAAGTCACGTCGTTGACAGCGAGTGCCGGGGTCAGCGAGAGCACCAACTCGACGTCACCGGCCAGCGTCAGGTCGCGGCCCGTGGCTTCCTTCACTTTCTCCGCAACGAGGCTCTTGTATTGGTTGAAATCCTGCGATTTCAGGATGGCGACGACCGCCACCAGGAGAGCCACGACCAGGACCGCCAGACCGATCAGCAGGTGCTTGAGACGCATGGTTCACCTCTCCCCGTAAGTGGCTAATACTGCCGGCAATTCGGCCGGGCTTGCGATCACTCGCCCGGCGCCGGCGCGGACGAGCTCGTCGGGCGCGTGATAGCCCCAGCCGGCGCCGATGGCGGCCGTGCGGGCATTCAACGCCATTTCCATGTCGAAACTGGTGTCGCCGATCAAAACCGTCGAGCCCGGATCGGCACCCGCCTCGTCCATGGCCTGATGCAGCATGGCCGGGTGAGGCTTGCTGGGCGCGCGATCCGCGGTCTGCAGCGTGACGAAACGGTCCGCCAACCCATGCTGTGCCAACGTGTGAAGCAAGCCGCGCCGGTTCTTGCCGGTGGCAATGCCGAACAGCACGTCCGGCCCGTCGATGGCATCGAGCGCCTCGCGGATGCCCGGGAAGAGCGGCTCGCGATAATCCTCGCGCTGGCGCTGCGCCACTGCCTCGCGCCGGTAGGCGGCGGCGAGCCGCGCCACCAGCCGCTCGTCGGCATCGGGCCGCAACGCCGCCATCGCCTGCTCCAGCGTCAGTCCGACGACGCGGCGCACGGCTGCGGGATCGGGCTCCGGCAGGTCCAAGGAACGCCACGCCGCCGCCATGGCCGCGACGATCATGTGCTGGCTGTCCACCAACGTGCCGTCGCAATCGAACACGATCAGCCGGAATCGATGTTTGGCTGTCGCAATCACAGATCGAAATCCTCGGCCCTTGCCGGTTTGGTCTCGATCGTGAAGCCCAGGAACTTCCAGGTCGCGACCATATGCGCGGGCAGGGGCGCGCTCACGCGCAAAGTTCCCCCTGCTGGATGCGGCATCTCGATGGCGCGGGCATGCAGATGGAGTTGGCGCGATACCTCCTTGCCCGGCAGAAAGGCACCGGCACCGCCATATTTTCCGTCGCCCAGGATCGGCGTGCCGAGCGCGGCGCAATGGGCGCGCAACTGGTGGGTACGGCCAGTCTCCGGCATCAGGGCGAGCCACGCGGCCCTGCGGCCCGCATGCTCGATGACGCGATAATAGGTGACGGCGCGCCGGCCCTCCTCCTCGTCCGGCCGCACCCGCTCGCCGGCGCGTCCCGGCTGCTTGGCGAGCGCCAGATCGATCCGGCCAGCCTGAAGCTGCGGCAGGCCGACCACTGCCGCCCAATAGAGCTTGCGCACCTCGCGGCCGCGAAAGAGCTCGGCGAGCTTGGCCGCGGCACGCGGCGTACGCGCCAGCACCAGGACGCCGCTCGTGTCCTTGTCGAGGCGATGGACCAGCCGCGGCCGCTCGGCATGGCCGAAGCGCAAGGCATCCAGCATGGCATCGAGATGGACCATCGTTTCCGTGCCGCCCTGCACCGCCAGCCCCGCCGGCTTGTCGATGACGATGAGCCAGTCGTCGCGATGCAGCACCGCGCGACGCAAGGATTCGGCCAGCCGTTCCTCGGCCGCGCTCGGCCGGCGCGGCCTCGCTTTCGGCCGCTCGGCTTCCGCTTCGCCGCCCCGCGCGACCGCGCGCAGCGGCGGCACGCGCACCACTTGGCCGGTCTCCAGACGATGGCTCGCCTTCACGCGTTTGCCGTCGACGCGCACCTGGCCGGTGCGCAAGAGCTTCTCAAGACGCCCATGCGACAGCTCCGGAAAGCGGCGCTTGAACCAGCGGTCGAGCCGCTGCTCCGCCTCCTCGGACTCGACCGGAATCGAGCGCACGCCGTTCATGCGTTCTCGTCCTCGTTCTGGCTGTGTGCCCGGGCGCGCAGCTTGGCCCAATAGTCGAGCCGCTTGCGGATCTCGCGCTCGAAGCCGCGCTCGACGGGACGGTAGAACTCGCGCCGCGCCATGCCGTCCGGGAAGTAGTTCTGGCCCGAGAAGCCCTCCTCGGTGTCATGGTCGTATTGATAGCCCTTGGCATAGCCCAGATCGCGCATGAGCCGCGTCGGCGCGTTGAGGATGTGCTTGGGCGGCATCAGGGAGCCGGTCTCGCGGGCTGCGGCCTGCGCCGCGCCGAGGGCCCGGTAGGCGGCGTTCGACTTGGGCGCGGTCGCGAGATAGAGGGCACATTGGGCCAGCGCCAGTTCGCCCTCGGGCGAGCCCAGCCGCTCGTAGGTGTCCCAGGCGGCCAGCGCCTGCAGCAGCGCATCCGGATCGGCGAGCCCCACATCCTCGGCCGCGAAGCGCACCATGCGCCGGGCGACATAAAGCGGGTCCTCCCCGCCGGCCAGCATGCGGGCGAGCCAGTAGAGCGCGGCATCGGCGTCGGAGCCGCGCAGCGACTTGTGCAGCGCGCTGATGAGGTTGTAGTGGCTCTCCTGCGCCTTGTCGTAAAGCGGCATGCGCCGCTGCACGGCCTTGGCGAGCCCGGCAGGGTCGAGCGGCTGGCTCGCATGGAGCCGGAACAGCTCCTCCGCCATGTTGAGCAGATAGCGCCCGTCGCCGTCGGCCATGGCGCGCAGCGCCGCCCGCGCCTCGACCGTCAAGGGCAGTGGCCGGCCCTCGACCGCCTCGGCGCGAGCGAGCAGCTTCTCGAGCGCGTTGTCGTCGAGCCGGTGCAGCACGAACACCTGACAGCGCGACAGGAGCGCGCCGTTGAGCTCGAAGGACGGATTCTCGGTGGTGGCGCCCACCAGCGTCACCGTGCCGTCCTCGACATAGGGCAGGAAGCCGTCCTGCTGGGCGCGGTTGAAGCGGTGGATCTCGTCGACGAACAGCAGCGTGCCTCGTCCGACCCCGCGCCGCCCCTTGGCGGCGTCGAACACCTTGCGCAGATCGGCCACGCCGGAGAACACGGCCGAAAGGGGCTCGAAATGGAGATCGCTCTTGGCCGCCAATAGGCGCGCGAGCGTGGTCTTGCCGCAACCGGGTGGACCCCACAGGACCATCGAGGAGATATGCCCGGCCGCGACCATGCGGCCGATCGGCCCTTCGAGTCCCAGCAGATGGTCCTGCCCGACCACCTCCTCGAGGGACTGCGGGCGCAGCCGGTCGGCGAGCGGCCGGGGTGCCTGGCTCTCGAAAAGGCTCGTCACGGCAAGGCTCCTCCCGCCATGGGGTGTTCAGCCGAAATCGAGCGTCTGGACACGGTCGCCGCGCTTGACCGTGATGCGCCAGTGCTCGGCGCCGCGCAAGTGCGCAATCACATCCTCGACTTTGTTGCAGTCGGCACCGTTCACCTTGAGCAGCAAGTCGCCCGGGCGGAATCCCAGCTGCGCTGCGGCGCTGTCCGGTTCCACCTTGGTCACCACGACGCCGGACCAGACGCCGTTGAGGCCGAGTTCGTCCCCGACCGCCGGCGAGACGTTGGCGATGTGCACGCCGGAGAGCGGGTTCTGCCCGCCGATCGTCGTCTCGTTGCGCGGCGGCATTTCGGGCGCCTCGATCAATGGAATCGAGAGGGACAGGGCCTGGCCCTTGCGCAGCACGGAAAGCTTGGCGGTGCTGCCGACCGGCAGGGTCGCCAGACGAAAGCGCAACGCCTCGGGATCTTCCATGGGGTGATCGTTGATCGCGGTGACGATGTCGCCCACCGCCAAGCCGGCGCGCTCGGCGGGGCCGCCCGGGTAGAGGTTGTTGACGACGACGCCGCCCGGCTTCTCCAGGCCGAAACCCTGTGCCAGCTCGGCGGTAACGGGCTGGCCGGTGGCGCCGATCCAGGGGCGCACGACATGTCCGCCATTTTCGGCCGCTGCGATCACCGCGCGCACCATGTTGGCGGGGATGGCGAAGCCGATGCCGACCGAGCCGCCGCTCTTCGACACGATCGCGGTGTTGATGCCCGCGAGCTTGCCGTCCATGGTCACCAGCGCACCGCCCGAATTGCCAGGGTTGATGGCGGCGTCGGTCTGGATGAAGAAGCCATAGTCGGTGATGCCGACGCGCGTGCGGGCAAGCGCCGAGATGATGCCGCTCGTCACCGTCTGGCCGACGCCGAAGGGATTGCCGATGGCCAACACCAGGTCGCCCACCTCGATCGCGTCGGAATCGCCGAGTTCCAGCGTTGGCAGCGTGGCTCCGCCCGTGTCGACCTTGAGCAGCGCGATGTCGCTGCGCTCGTCGGTCGTCACGGGCCTGGCCTCGAACTCCCGACCGTCGCTGAGCACCACCTTGATCTGCTGCGCACCCTGGACGACGTGCACGTTGGTCACGACCAGCCCGTCCGGCTTGACGATCACGCCTGAGCCGAGCGAGTTCTGGATCCGCTCTTGGGGCAGGCCGAAGGCGTCGCCGAAGAATTGGCGGAAGAACGGATCGGCGAACAGCGGCGAGACGCGCTGCTGAACCACGGCGCGCGTGTAGATGTTGACGACGGCAGGCGCCACCTTCTTCACCAGAGGCGCGAAGGAGAGCGTGATTTCCTCGCGTGAGGACGGAACCGTCTGGGCCTGCGTCCGAACGGACGTTCCCCCCGCCAGCGCTGCGATCGCAAGGACAACGAGCCCGATGACCGTCAAGCGGCATACCGCGCGTGGATCAGTCATACAATCTCCTCATGAGGCCGCGGGCCCCTCCCCCGCAGACCAAAAGATTCGGCCGCCCGCGGCCGATATTAGCTAGATCGATAAGCCAAGCCCAAACGGCAAGGGGCGGCCCCTCTGGAGCCGCCCCTTCGACCGAAACCGCCTTCCCCCGCGAAGGTTGCGAGAAAGACCGCCTTATCCCTCGGCCTTCTCTTCCTGGCCCTCCGCCGCCTGGCTGGGCCCCGAATCCTGGCCCTTGGCGCTGATGTCGCGATCGACCAGCTCGATGATGGCCATCGGCGCCGCATCGCCATAGCGGAACCCTGCCTTGAGCACACGGGTATAGCCGCCCGCACGGCTCTTGTAGCGCTCGGCCAGGGGGCCGAACAGCTTGCGCGTCATGTCCTCGTCGCGCAGCGTCGCCAGCACCTGCCGGCGCGCATGCAAGCCCCCGCGCTTGCCCAGCGTGATGAGCTTCTCGACATAGGGCCGGAGGTCCTTGGCCTTCGGCAAGGTGGTCTTGATCTGCTCGTGCTTGATCAGCGCCGCCGCCATATTGGCGAACAGCGCGCGGCGGTGGCTGCTGGTTCGATTGAGCTTCCGCCCGCTCAGTCCGTGACGCATCGCTTGCCTCCTTCTCTCCGGTCCGGCGCCACGGGACCCTGAGGCCCCGCGACCCGATTGCGCCAACCCGCCGCCGCGCGCCTATCCCCGCTCGGGACCTTGGCCCGTGTACGGCCGGGTACCGGGCCTCATGGCCCGGATGTTCACTTTCCCACGCCTGCTCAGTATGGCTCGTCGAGCCGCTTGGCCAGCTCTTCGATGTTCTCCGGCGGCCAGTTCGGAATCTCCATGCCGAGATGGAGCCCCATCTGCGCCAGCACTTCCTTGATCTCGTTGAGCGATTTGCGGCCGAAATTCGGCGTGCGCAGCATCTCGGCCTCGGTCTTCTGAACCAGATCGCCGATATAGACGATGTTGTCGTTCTTGAGGCAGTTGGCAGAGCGCACCGAGAGTTCGAGCTCGTCCACCTTGCGCAGCAGGTTCTTGTTGAAGGGCGGCTCGGCGGCCCGCACCTCCTCGCGCACGGCGCTCGGCTCCTCGAAGTTGATGAAGAGCTGGAGCTGGTCCTGCAGGATGCGCGCCGCCAGCGCCACGGCGTCGTCCGGCGAGATCGCGCCGTTGGTCTCGATCTGCATCGAGAGCTTGTCGTAGTCGGTGACTTGGCCGACGCGGCTGTTGTCGACCTTGTAGGAGACCTTCTTCACCGGGCTGAACAGCGCGTCGACCGGGATGAGCCCGATCGGCGAATCCTCGAGGCGGCTTTGCGCCGCCGCCATGTAGCCCTTGCCGGTATTGACCGTGAACTCCATCTTCACGCTCGCGCCTTGATCGAGGGTGCAGAGCACGAGATCGGGGTTCATGATCTCGATGTCGTGGCCGGTCTGGATCATGCCGGCGCGCACCTCGCCCGGGCCCTCGGCCACGAGGCGCATGCGCTTCGGCCCCTCGCCGTGCATTTTCAAGCCCATGGACTTGATGTTGAGGACGATGTCGGTCACGTCCTCGCGAACGCCAGGGATCGAGGAGAACTCATGCAGCACGTTCTCGATCTGCACCGAGGTGACGGCCGCACCCTGGAGCGAGGACAGGAGCACGCGCCTGAGCGCATTGCCCAGAGTCAGGCCGAAGCCGCGCTCCAGCGGCTCGGCCACGACGGTGGCAAAGCGCTTCGGATCGGCGCCGGGCTCGACATTGAGCTTGCTCGGCTTGATGAGCTCGGTCCAGTTTTTCTGCAACACGATTGGCGACCTCTCGCTATCGTCCAGCCGGCCTTCTGATCCGGGGAACCCGCGCCCCCGGTTTACCGCCGACCCGGACTGGTTTTGGCCCTGGAAGACACGCAACGCCCGGCGCGGGTCGCCGGGCGCAAAATTCGTCTCGATCCCTCTCGGGCCTCGCTCAGACGCGCCGGCGCTTGGGCGGCCGGCAGCCGTTGTGCGGAATCGGCGTCACGTCCTTGATCGCGGTAATGGTGAAGCCGGCGGCCTGCAGCGCGCGCAGCGCCGATTCGCGCCCCGAGCCCGGCCCCTTCACCTCCACCTCCAACGTCTTGACGCCATGCTCCATCGCCTTGCGCGCGGCGGAATCGGCCGCCACCTGCGCCGCGTAGGGCGTGGATTTGCGCGAGCCCTTGAAACCGAGGCTGCCCGACGATGCCCAGGCAACCGTGTTGCCCTGGGCGTCGGTGATGGTGATCATCGTGTTATTGAAGCTCGCGTTCACATGCGCGACGCCGGAGGTGATGTTCTTGCGCTCCTTGCGACGCGGACGCGCGGTTGCCGCCTTGACCATGGCCCTGTCTGCTCCTCGAAACCCTTAGACCGCCTTCTTCTTGCCGGCGATCGGCTTGGCCGGACCCTTGCGGGTACGCGCATTGGTGTGGGTGCGCTGGCCGCGAACCGGCAGGCCCTTGCGATGACGCAGGCCCCGATAGCAGCCCAGATCCATCAGGCGCTTGATGTTCATCGCCACTTCGCGCCTGAGATCGCCCTCGACGCGGTAGTCGCGGTCGATCACCTCGCGGATGCGCACGACCTCGTCGTCGGTGAGCTGGTGCACGCGCCGCGCGGGCGGAATGCCCACCTTGTCGCAGATTTCCTGCGCCTTGCTGCGCCCGATACCGTGGATATAGGTCAGGGCGATCAGGACACGCTTCTGCGTCGGTATATTGACGCCCGCAATACGCGCCACCGCTAATTCTCCTTGATTTTCAACGGGATAGGCGACGGGACCCTGGTCGCGGCCGGCCCGAGGGCGCGCATTATAGAAAGATTCGTCAGCGAGTCAACCATTTAGGCACGCCTCAGACCCGCTCCAGAATGGTCTCGATCTGTCGAGTCACCTCGTCCGGCGAGGCCATCCCGTCCACCTGCTTCAAGAGCCCCTTGCGCCGGTAATAGGGCACGATCGGCGCCGTCTGGGCTCGATAGGCCTCCAGCCGCGCCTTCAGGGTCTCCGGGTTGTCGTCCTTGCGCCGCACGAACTCGGTCGAGCCGCAGCGGTCGCACACCCCCTCCACCTTGGGACGCTGATATTTGTCGTGATAGCCGGCGCCGCATTTGGCGCAGGAAAAGCGGCCGGAAATCCGCTCGATCAGCACGGCTTCGTCGACCGTCAGCTCGATCACCGCGTCAAGCCGGGTGCCGCGGCCAGCCAGCATCTTGTCAAGCGCCTCGGCCTGCGCCTCGGTGCGCGGGAAGCCGTCGAGCACGAATCCCTTGCGTGCATCGGGCTCGGCAATCCGCTCGGCGATCATGGCGATGATGATCTCGTCGGGCATGAGCTGCCCCGCTTCCATCACCTTCTTGGCCTGCTGGCCGAGTGCGCTGCCCGACGCCACTGCTGCGCGCAGCATGTCGCCAGTCGAGAGTTGCACCAGGCCGCGCGCCGCTTCGAGCCGCTTGGCCTGGGTCCCCTTCCCGGCGCCGGGCGGGCCCAGGAGAATCAAATTCATCCCCGCCGCCCCTTTAGCTTCGCCTTCTTGATCAACCCTTCGTACTGGTGTGCCAGCAGATGCGAATGGACCTGCGCCACCGTGTCCATGGTCACGGAGACGACAATCATCAGGCTGGTGCCGCCGAAATAGAACGGCAGCGCGTACTGCGAGATCAAGATCTCGGGCAAGACGCTGACGGCCGTCACATAGGCGGCGCCGACCACGGTGATCCGCGTCAGCACATAATTGATATGCTCCGCCGTGTTCTTGCCTGGCCTGATGCCGGGAATGAAGCCGCCATACTTCTTCAGGTTGTCGGCGGTGTCGACCGGATTGAACACGATCGCCGTATAGAAGAAGGTGAAGAAGACGATCAGCAGCGCATAGAGCACTATGTAGAGCGGCTGGCCGTGCGCAAGAACGCGCGTGATCGGCTGCAGCCATTCGGGGCCGCCCTGGGCGCTGAAGCTGGCCACCGTGAGCGGCAGCAGCAGCAGGGAGCTGGCGAAAATCGGCGGGATGACCCCGGCGCTGTTGAGCTTGAGCGGCAGATGCGAGCTTTCGCCGCCGAACATCTTGGTGCCGACCTGGCGCTTGGGATACTGCACCACCAGCCGCCGCTGGGCACGCTCGAAGAAGACGAGCGCACCGATCGTTACCACGGCGACGATCAGGATCACGATGATGAGGAACGTCGAGAGCGCGCCGGTCCGGCCCAGCTCCAGCGTGCGCACCAGGGCTGCCGGCAGGTTGGCCACGATGCCGGCGAAGATGATGAGCGAGGTGCCGTTGCCCACGCCGCGCGCGGTGATCTGCTCGCCGAGCCACATCAGGAAGATGGTGCCGCCGGTGAGCGTGATGACCACGGTCATGCGGAAGAACAGGCCCGGATCGGCCACCGCCGGAATGTTCCCCGCGCGCATGCCCTCTATGCCGGCGGCGATGCCGTAGGCCTGCATCGCGGCGATAATGACGGTGCCCATGCGCGTGTACTGATTGAGCTTCTTGCGGCCCGCTTCGCCCTCCTTCTTGAGGGCCTCGAGCGAGGGCGAGATGCTCGCCAGGAGCTGCATGATGATCGACGCCGAGATGTAGGGCATGATGTTCAGCGCGAAGATCGTCATGCGCCCGAGCGCACCGCCCGAGAACATGTCGAACATGCCGAGCACGCCGGTGGCGTGCTGACGGAACACCTCCTGCAGCACGCCGGGGTCGATTCCCGGTAGCGGAATGTAAGTGCCCAAGCGGTAGACGATCAGCGCACCCAGCGTGAACCAGATGCGCTGCTTGAGCTCCGTCGCCTTGGCGAAGGCGGAGAAGTTGATATTGGCGGCGAGCTGTTCGGCGGCCGATGCCATGGCGCCCGTCCCGCTTCCGGGCCCTTAGCCCGTGGCCTTGGTTTCGGCCTCAGGCGCCGGTTCCGTCACCACCACCTTGCCGCCGGCCTTCTCCACCGCACTGATCGCCGCCTTGGAGGCATGCGCAACCTCGAAGGTGGCCTTGGCCTTGAGTTCGCCCTGGGCCAGGAGCGCGATGCCGTCCTTGAGGCGCGCGGTGAGGCCCGCCGCCTGCAACGCCTTGCCATCGATGGTCTTGCCGGTGTCGAGCTTGCCAGCCTCGATGGCGGCCTGCACGCGGCCCAGATTCACCGCCACATACTCCCGCCGGAAGATGTTGTTGAAGCCGCGCTTCGGCAGGCGGCGGTAAAGCGGCATCTGGCCGCCCTCGTAGCCGTTGAGGGCGACGCCGGTGCGCGCCGTCTGGCCCTTGCCACCGCGCCCGCCGGTCTTGCCCTTGCCCGAGCCGATGCCGCGACCGACACGGATGCGGGCCTTGCGCGCGCCCTGATTGTCCCTGAGCTGGTTGAGCTTCATCGTCCTCGATCCTTAGTGGCTGGCCCTATTGCCGGGCCTTCCCGCTCCCTCATGAAATGGGAGCGCCCATACCCGATTGCTACCCGCCTAATCCGTTCAGGCCTGCGGCTCAACCCGCACCAGATGCTGCACGCGCAGGATCATGCCGCGGATCGCAGGCGTGTCCTCGAGCACGCGGCTGCGGCCCATTTTGTTGAGGCCGAGGCCGATGAGGGTCTGGCGCTGATAGTCCTGGCGGCCGATCGGGCTGCCGATCTGCGTCACCTTGAGCCGCGCCTTCTTGTCCGCCATGGCAATGTACTCCGAATTCGGGCCTGATTACTCGCGGGCGTCGGCGCCCTCGGCGCGCTTGCCCAGGATGTCACTGACCTTTCGGCCGCGGCGCGCCGCCACCGAGCGCGGCGAGCTGCACTGGCCGAGCGCGGCGAAGGCCGCCTTGATCATATTGTGCGGGTTCGAGGTGCCAACCGACTTCGCCACCACGTCCTCGACGCCGAGCGCCTCGAAAATGGCGCGGATCGGGCCGCCGGCGATGATGCCGGTGCCGGGGACCGCGGCGCGCAGCACCACACGACCGGCCCCGTAATGGCCGGTGACGTCGTGATGCAGCGTACGGCCCTCACGCAGCGGCACACGCACCATGGCGCGCTTGGCCTGCTCGGTCGCCTTGCGAATGGCCTCCGGCACCTCGCGCGCCTTGCCGGCACCGTGGCCAACCCGGCCCTTGCCGTCGCCCACGACCACGATAGCGGCGAAGCCGAAGCGCCGGCCGCCCTTCACCACCTTGGCGACGCGGTTGATGCCGACCAGCTTCTCGATCAGCTCGACTTCCTCGCGCTGGGCGCGTTCGCGCTCGCGGCGCTCGGATTTTGCGGCACGTGCCATATCGATACCTCTAGAAGCTGAGACCGCCCTCGCGGGCGGCGTCGGCCAGGGCCTTCACCCGGCCATGAAACAGGTAGCCGCCGCGGTCGAACACGACCTCCTTGACGCCGGCCCTGAGGGCGCGCTCGGCCACCAGCTTGCCGACCGCCTGGGCCGCCGCCTTGTCGGCGCCGGTCTTCAGGTTCTTGCGCAAATCCTCGTCCAGGCTGGAAGCCGCAGCCACCGTGACGCCCTTGGTATCGTCGATCACCTGGGCATAGATATGGCGGCCCGACCGAAAGACCGAGAGGCGCGGACGGCCGTGGCTCTTCCGGCGGATCTGGACCCGGGTTCGGCGCTGGCGGCGCGCGAACAATTCGTCTGCTTTCGCCATCCTTCGCTCCTCTTACTTCTTCTTGCCTTCCTTGCGCAGGATCGTCTCGGTGTCGTACTTGATGCCCTTGCCCTTGTAGGGCTCGGGCCGGCGAAAAGCGCGGATCTCCGCGGCGACCTGGCCGACGCGCTGCTTGTCGGCGCCCGAGATGGTGATCGAGGTCGGCTTGTCGCACTTGACCGTGATGCCTTCCGGGATCGGGAAGTTCACGTCATGGCTGAACCCCAGCTGGAGCTGCAGCGTCCTGCCCTGGACCGCGGCGCGATAGCCGACGCCGTTGATCTCCAGGCTCTTGCTGTAACCCTGCGACACGCCCTGCACCATGTTGCGCACCAGATTGCGGGTGGTTCCCCACATCATGCGCGCCTGCTTGGTTTCGTTGACCGGCTTGACCCAGAACTTGCCGCCCTCGACCCCGGCCTCGACCAGGGCACCCAGCGCCATCGAGAGCTCGCCCAGCTTGCCCTTGGCCTTGACCGTGCGGCCCTCCACGGCGAGCGTGACGCCGCTGGGTACCGTGACCGGATGTTTTCCGACGCGAGACATCGTTTCAGTCCTCAGAATACGCGGCACAGGACCTCGCCGCCGACATTGGCGGCGCGGGCCTCGGCATCCGACATCACGCCGCGCGGCGTCGACAGGATCGAGATACCGAGCCCGTTATAGACGCGCGGCAGGTCCGCGATCTTGGAATAGACGCGGCGCCCCGGCTTGGAGACGCGCGAAATCTCGCGGATCACCGGCGCGCCTTCGTGGTACTTGAGCTCGATCTTGAGCTCGGCATGACCGGGATCTCTGCGCTCTTCGCTGAAGCCGCGAATATAGCCCTCGCGCTTCAGCACTTCGAGCACGCTGGCGCGCAGCCGCGAGGCCGGCGTCGACACGATGTTCATGCCCGCCTTCTGCCCGTTCCGGATCCGGGTCAGCATATCCCCCAGGGGATCACTCAATGCCATGACCGGCTTCCCTCCTTACCAACTCGCCTTGACCATGCCGGGGATCTGCCCCGACGAGGCCAGCTCGCGCAGCGCGATGCGCGACAGCTTGAACTTGCGGTGAAAGCCGCGCGGCCGTCCCGTGAGCTCGCAACGATTGTGCTGGCGCGTCGGCGAGGAATTGCGCGGCAGCTGCGCCAGCTTGAGGCGCGCGGCGAAACGCTCCTCCATCGGGCGCGCCTCGTCGTTGGCGATTGCCTTCAAGCGGTCGCGCTTCGCGGCATACTGCTTCGCCAGCTCGCGGCGCTTCTTGTCGCGGTTGATGGCGCTCTTCTTTGCCATGGATCTCCCTCCAATGCCCCGGTCAGTTGACGAAGGGCATGTCGAAGCCCTTGAGCAGGGCCTTGGCCTCGGCGTCGGTCTTGGCCGTGGTGCAGATGACGATGTCGAGCCCCCGGATATCCTGGATCTGGTCGTAGTTGATCTCGGGGAACACGATCTGCTCCTTGAGGCCCAGCGCGTAATTGCCGCGGCCGTCGAAGCTCTTGCCTGACACGCCGCGGAAGTCGCGCACGCGCGGCAGAGCGATATTGATGAGCCGGTCCAGGAACTCGTACATGCGGTCGCGCCGGAGCGTGACCTTGCAACCGATGTTCATGTTCTGGCGCAGCTTGAAGGTGGCAATCGACTTGCGCGCCTTGGTCATGACCGGCTTCTGCCCGGCGATCGCCGTGAGTTCGGTCGCGGCCTGCTGCACCTTCTTGCTGTCGCTGACCGCCTCGCCGACGCCCATGTTGATGACGATCTTCTCGAGCCGCGGCACCGCGAGCTCGTTCTCGTACTTGAACTCGGCCATCAGGGCCGGGCGCACGACCTTGGCGTAATGTTCCTGCAAGCGGGTCGTCATGGCTTCACCGCCTATCGATCGATGGGTTCGCCCGAACGACGCGCCACGCGGATCTTGCGGCCGTCGTCCAGGGTCTTGAAGCCGATGCGGGTCGGCTTGTCGGTCTTGGGGTCGATATGGGCGAGGTTGGAGACGTGGATCGGCGCCTCCTTCTCGACGATGCCGCCGGGGTCCTTGGCCGTCTGGCGGCTATGGCGCTTGACCATGTTCACGCCCTGGACGAGCGCGCGCATTTCCGCCGGAAAGACGCGGATCACTTCGCCCCGCTTGCCCTTGTCGCGGCCGGTCAGGACCAGCACGCGGTCGCCCTTTTTGATCTTGAGCCTGGTCGTCATTGCGATCTTCCTCTCCGCCGTCCCGGCCTCAGAGCACTTCCGGGGCGAGCGAGATGATCTTCATGAACTTCTTCGCCCGCAGCTCGCGCGTGACCGGCCCGAAGATACGGGTACCGATCGGCTCGCCCTGCTTGTTGATGAGCACGGCGGCGTTGCGGTCGAAACGGATCAGGCTGCCGTCGGCGCGCCGGATCGCGTTCGCCGTGCGCACGATCACCGCCTGGTGGACGTCGCCCTTCTTCACGCGCCCGCGCGGAATCGCCTCCTTGACCGAGACGACGATGACGTCGCCCACGGTGGCGTATTTGCGCTTCGAGCCGCCGAGCACCTTGATGCACTGCACCCTGCGCGCGCCGGAGTTGTCGGCGACTTCCAGGTTCGTCTGCATCTGAATCATGGCGCAGACCTCCTCAGCCCTGCGGCGCCTCGGCGGAAGAAACGACCTCCCACCGTTTGGTCTTCGACAACGGGCGGCACTCGCGGATCATGACCGTATCGCCGACCTTGCACTTGTTGGCCTCGTCGTGCGCCGCGTAGCGCTTCGAGCGCCGGATGAACTTCTTGTAGATCGGGTGCATGACGCGACGTTCGACGCTGACGATCACCGTCTTGTCGTTCTTGTCGCTGACCACGACACCCTGGAGCACTCGCCTCGGCATGTTCCGATCTCCTAGGCCCGCTCGCGGGACTTCTCGTTCAGCACGGTCTGGATGCGGGCGATGTCGCGCCGCACCTCGCGCACGCGCGCGGTGTTCTCGAGCTGGCCGCTCGCCTTGCGGAAGCGCAGATTGAACGCCTCCTTGCGCAGGTCCGCCAGCGAAGCCCGGAGCTGGTCCGGGCTCTTGGTCCTGAGTTCCTCGGCCTTCATCGATCAGCCCTCCTCGCCCAGGCGGCTCACGAACCGCGTCTTGACCGGCAGCTTGGCCGCCGCCAGCGCGAAGGCCTCGACCGCCAGGCTCTTCGGCACGCCGTCGATCTCGAACATGATGCGGCCCGGATGCACGCGGCAGACCCAGTATTCGGGCGTGCCCTTGCCGGAACCCATGCGCACCTCGGCCGGCTTGCGCGACACCGGCACATCCGGGAACACCCGGATCCAGATGCGCCCGAGACGCTTCATGTGGCGCGTCACGGCGCGGCGCGCGGCCTCGATCTGGCGCGCGGTAACGCGGCCGGGCTCGAGCGCCTTCAGGCCATAGGCGCCGAAATTGAGCGACGTGCCGCCCTTGGCGGTGCCGTGGATGCGCCCCTTGTGGGCCTTGCGGAATTTGGTGCGCTTCGGCTGAAGCATGATTCCTGCTCCCTACTCCCTTGGGCCGCCTCAGCGCGCGACCTGCTGCTCGAGGGCGCGTTTGTCCTGCGCCATCGGGTCATGGGCCATGATCTCGCCCTTGAACACCCATACCTTCACGCCGCAGGTGCCGTAGGTCGTCTTGGCCACCGCCTCGCCGTAGTCGATGTCGGCGCGCAGCGTGTGCAGCGGCACGCGGCCCTCGCGGTACCACTCGGTGCGGGCGATCTCGGCGCCGCCGAGACGGCCGGCGCAGGTGATGCGGATGCCCTGGGCTCCGAGCCGCATGGCCGACTGCACCGCGCGCTTCATGGCGCGGCGGAAGGCGACCCGCCGCTCGAGCTGCTGCGCGATGTTCTCGGCCACCAGCTTGGCGTCGATCTCGGGCTTGCGAATCTCGACGATGTTCAGGCTGACCTCGCTGCCGGTCATCTTGGCGAGATCGGTGCGCAGCTTTTCGACGTCGGCGCCCTTCTTGCCGATCACCACGCCCGGCCGGGCGGTATGGATGGTGATGCGGGCACGCTTGGTCGGCCGCTCGATCACGATGCGGCTGATGCCGGCCTGGGCCAGACGCTTCTGCAGGTAGCGCTTCAGGCGCAGATCCTCGTGCAGAAGATCGGCATAGCCGTCGTCGGCATACCAGCGGGAATCCCAGGTGCGGTTGATGCCGACGCGCAGCCCGACCGGATTGACTTTCTGACCCATGTTAAGCGGTCTCCTCGCTCTCGCGAACGACGACGGTGAAGTTGCTCCACCACTTCTCGACCTTGGCCGCGCGGCCGCGCGCCCGGGCGTGGAAGCGGCGCATCACGAAGCCGCGGCCCACGCTGGCTTCGGACACGATCAGCCGGTCGACGTCGAGCTGGTGGTTGTTCTCGGCGTTGGCGATCGCCGCCTGCAGCACCTTCTTCGCCTCGCGCGCGATGCGCCGCTTGGAGAAGGTGAGCTCGGCCAGCGCGGCGCTGACACTCTTGCCGCGGATCGACTGCGCCACGAGGTTCAGCTTGCGCGGGCTCGTGCGCAGGACCCGCGCCACGGCCTTGGCCTCGGTCTCGGCGAGCCGCCGAGGATGCGCTTTCTTGCTCATCCTATGCCTACTCCCTCTTCGCCTTCTTGTCGGAGGCGGTGTGACCGTGGAACACCCGCGTCGGCGCGAACTCGCCGAACCGGTGGCCGATCATGTTCTCGGTGACGAGCACCGGCAGGAACTTGTGGCCGTTGTAGACGCCGAAGGTCAGGCCGACGAACTGCGGCAGAATGGTCGAGCGGCGCGACCAGGTCTTGATGACCTCGTTGCGGCCCGAGGCGCGTGCGGCTTCCGCCTTCTTCAGCAGATAGCCGTCGACGAACGGACCTTTCCAAACGGAGCGAGCCACTTCCGTCGCCCTCCTTACTTGCTGACCTGACGGCGGCGCAGAATCAGGCCGTCCGTCTTCTTGTTGTGACGCGTCTTCTTGCCCTTGGTCGAAATGCCCCACGGCGTGACCCAGTGCTTGCCGCCGTTGGTCCGGCCACCATGCGGATGGTCGACCGGGTTCATGGCGATGCCGCGCACCACGGGGCGCTGACCGAGCCAACGGGCGCGACCGGCCTTGCCGATCACCACGTTCTGCTGATCGGGATTCGACACGGCCCCGATCGTGGCCATGCATTCGCTGCGCACCTTGCGCACCTCGCCCGAGGACATGCGCAGCAGCGCGTAGCCGGCTTCGCGGCCGACCAGTTGGACGAAGGTGCCGGCGGAGCGCGCTATCTGGCCGCCGCGACCGGGCTTCATCTCCACATTGTGGACGATGGTTCCGACCGGGATGCTCTTAAGCGGCATCGCGTTGCCCGGCTTGATGTCCGCGCGCTCGCCCGACACCACGATGTCGCCGGCCTTGAGGCGCTGCGGCGCCAAGATGTAGGCGAGTTCACCGTCCGTGTACTTGATGAGGGCGATGAAAGCCGTGCGGTTGGGGTCGTATTCGAGCCGCTCGACTGTCGCCTCGACGTCGAACTTGCGCCGCTTGAAATCGATCGTCCGGTAGCGCCGCTTGTGGCCGCCGCCCCGCTGGAACGAGGTGATGCGGCCGTGGTTGTTGCGCCCGCCCGTCTTGCGCAGACCCTCGGTCAGCGCCTTCACGGGCTTGCCCTTGTAAAGCTCGCTGCGGTCGATGATGACCAGCTGGCGGGTGCCGGGCGTTACGGGCTTGAATGTCTTGAGCGCCATCGCTTAGACCCCCGAGGTCACATCGATGGTGCTGCCTTCGGCCAGCGTCACCATCGCTTTCTTGGTGTCGGAACGGAAGCCGAGCCGGCCGCGGAAGCGCTTGGTCTTGCCCAGCTGACGCAGGGTGTTGACCGCCACCACCTTGACCTTGAATACGCCCTCGACGGCGGCCTTGATCTCCGGCTTGGTCGCGTCCAGCGGCACCCTGAAGGTGACCTGGTTGTGCGCGGACCCGGCCGTCGACTTTTCGGTCACCACGGGCGAGCGGATCAGCTCGTACATGCGCGCCTGGCTGAGCTTGACCTCAACCGGCTTGATCGGACGTGCCCTGCTCATTTCAGTCGCGCCTCCAGGTGCTCGACGGCGGCCTTGCTCAAGACCAGCACGTCGCGCCGCAGGATGTCGTAAACATTGGCCCCCTGCTGCGGCAGCAGATCGAGATTGGGAATATTGGACGCGGCGCGGCGAAAGCTCTCGTCCAGGCTGGGGCCGTCGATCAACAGCACCGAGCTCCAGCCGAGCTTGCCGATCTTGCCGGCGAGCTCCTTGGTCTTGGCGTTCTTGGCCGCAAAGCTGTCCACCACCACCAGCTTGCCCTCGGCCTGCTTGCTCGAGAGCGCGGTCTTGAGGGCGAGCTTGCGCACTTTCTTCGGCAGATCGTGCTCGTGGCTGCGCACCACCGGCCCGAAAATCACCGCGCCGCCGCGGAACTGCGGCGAGCGCAGCGAGCCCTGGCGGGCGTGACCCGTGCCCTTCTGCTTGTAGGGCTTCTTGGTCGTGCCGCTGATGTCGCTGATGCCCTTGGTCTTGTGGGTGCCCTGGCGGCGCTTGGCGAGCTGCCAATTGACCGCGCGTGCGAGGATGTCGCGACGCACGGGCAGGCCGAACACCTCGTCAGCGAGATCGATCTCGCCGACCTTCTTGTTGTCGAGGGTCGTGACCGGCAGTTTCATCGGCCTATTCCTTCTTCTCGGCCGCAGGCTCTGCCTTGGCCTTGAGCGCCGCCGGGAACGGCAGATCCTTGGGCGCCTTGCGCTTGACCGCGTCGCGCACCGTGACCCAGCTGCCTTCGGCGCCCGGCACGGCGCCCTCGACATAGATCAGCCCCTGCTCGACGTCGGTGGAGACGACCTTGAGGTTCTGGATCGTGACGCGCCGGTCGCCCAGATGGCCGGCCATCTTCTTGCCCGGGAAAGTGCGGCCCGGATCCTGGCGGTTGCCGGTCGAGCCGTGGCTCCTGTGCGAGATCGACACGCCGTGCGAGGCGCGCAGGCCGCCGAAATTCCAGCGCTTCATCGCGCCGGCGAAGCCTTTGCCGATGCTGGTGCCGGTCACATCGACGAACTGGCCCGGCAGGAAGTGCGCTGCCGACAGTTCGGCGCCCACTTCGAGCAGCGCCTTCGGCTCGACGCGGAACTCCGCCAGCCTGCGCTTCGGCTCGACCTGTGCCTTGGCGAAGTGGCCGCGCTCGGCCTTGGTCAGATTCTTCACCTTCGGCCGGCCGATGCCGAGCTGCACGGCGGTGTAGCCGTCGCGCTCGGCGGTCTTGACCGCCACGACCTGGCAGCCATCCACCTTGAGCACGGTCACCGGCACATGCGCGCCCTTGTCGTTGAAGACGCGGGTCATGCCCAGCTTCTGTGCGATCAACCCGGAACGCATGGTTCCACTCCCGGACATTCGTTCTCTAACTCTTCAGCTTGATCTCGACATCCACGCCGGCGGCGAGCTCGAGTTTCATCAGCGCGTCCACCGTCTGCGGTGTCGGATCCACGATGTCGAGCAGCCGCTTGTGCGTGCGGATCTCGAACTGCTCGCGGCTCTTCTTGTCGACGTGCGGCGAGCGCAGCACCGTCACCCGCTCGATGCGGGTGGGCAACGGGATGGGACCGCGCACCTGGGCGCCGGTGCGCTTCGCCGTGTTGACGATCTCGCCCGTCGACTGATCGAGCACGCGATGGTCGAACGCTTTCAGGCGGATCCGGATGTTCTGGTTATCCATGTGTCGGTCCCTCGGGTCCCGTGCCGTTTCCCGTGCCTACTCGATGATGGAGGCGACGACGCCGGCGCCGACGGTGCGGCCGCCCTCGCGGATGGCGAAGCGCAGGCCCTCGTCCATCGCGATCGGCGCGATCAGATGCACCTCCATCGCGATGTTGTCG
>JBMONF010000051.1:0-40180 GCA_049323455.1 Pseudomonadota bacterium
GTTGGCGCGAGCAACGCTCGCGCCTTACCCGGAGCTGGGAGAGGTGGGTCGCGAAGAGTTGAGGCGTCGCGCTGGACCGACGCGACCCTACACTCCCAGATCGCTTCGCCCGCCCGCGAGAAAGCGGCGCGGGGCATAGTCGAGATCGCGCGCGGCCGGACCGATGTCGAAGGCCTGGTCGCGCGCCATTCGCCTCGCCATGTCGGAGACGAATGCCAGGGCCGGCACGCGGATGATAAGCGGGCGCCGGCCCAGGGCTCCGAAGATGCGCGCGATCATGGCGCGATAGGCGAGCGTCTCGCCGCCGGGCACTGCGTAAATCTTGCCCACCGCTTGCTGCCGCTCGAGCGCCGTCAGCGCCGCCACCGCCAGATCCTCGGCATGGACCGGCTGGCGCTTGCCCTCCGCGTTCCAGGCCACGGGGAAGAATCCGAAGCGAAGGATGAAGCGCGCCGCGGCGCTGACATTGCGGTCCAGGCCCAGCCCGTAGATCAGGGTGGGGCGCAGGAGGGTGAGGCCGATGCCGAGCGCGGCACAGCCTTGGGTCACCGCCGCCTCGCCCTCCGCCAGCGCCGTCACGATGGCCTGCGCATGTCGGCTCCGGCTCTCGCGCTTGACCTCGACCGAGGTCGAGGAGAAGGCGACGAGGCGCTTCACGCCGGCTTTCGCCAGGCCGGGCAGATGCGCCGCCAGCCACCAGATCGGCAGGGTCGCCACGGCCGCATCGGCGCGCAAGCCCTGGTCGGCGACGGGCTGTGTCGCCAAGTCCCATTGGCGCCACTGCGCGCGCGCGTCATGCGGCGCCGAGCGGCCCACCACGGTGACGGGTCCTCGCGCCAGCGCTCGTTCGATGAGAAAGCGCCCGACCGCGTCGGTGCCGCCGAGGACGAGGAGGGGGTGCGGATCCGCTGGCAAGAGCCGCAGCCCTTCCCTTCAATCGCACATTCACCCGTCATTCCCGCGAAGGCGGGAATCCATGAACACCGACGTCGACAGCCAGCGCACGATGGCGAAGCCCGTGTTCATGGGCCCCCGCCTTCGCGGGGGCGACGAGAGTTGAGCGGTCGCGTCATTGGTCCACCCTTCAGTCACTCCCTCAAAAGCGGGCATCGATCGCGATGGTGAGCCGGCTCCGCGCAAACTGCTCTCACACCAGCTGGAATCCGTGCTTATAGGGGTCGCGGTCGTCGATGAAGATGGTGTTGAAGCCGGTGATGCGCGCCCAGCCCTCGATCGAGGGCAGGATGGCGTCGTGATTGCCGACCCTGGTCGCGGCCTCGACGCGCCCGTTGAAGAGGCTGCCGATGATGCTCTCATGCACGAACTCGTCGCCGACCTTGAGCCGGCCCTTGGCCGCAAGCTGCGCCATGCGCGCCGAGGTGCCGGTGCCGCAGGGGCTGCGGTCGATCGCCTTGTCGCCGTAGAAGACCGCGTTGCGCGCATGGGCCTTGGGGTTCTTCGGCTTGCCGGTCCAGAGAATGTGGCTCACCCCCTTGATGGTCGGGTTCTCGGGATGGACCAGATCGACCTTCTCGTTCAAGAGCCGGCGCAGGATCGGCGAGAGCCGCAGGATGTCGCCGGGCGTCATGTCCGCGAGATCGCGATAGTTCTTCTGCGGCTCGAGGATGGCGTAGAAATTGCCGCCATAGGCGATGTCGAAGACGAGCGGGCCGATGCCGGGACAATCCACCTCCACACCCTCGGCCGCGAGATAGGAGCCGACATTGCGGATGCGCACCGCCTCCACATGCTCGCCCTCCTGCCGGTAGCTCGCCTCGACATAGCCCGCCGGCGTCTCGAGCCTGAGCTTGCCCGGCTCCTTCGGCGCGACGAGCCCGCGCTCGATCGCGAAGGTCACGGTGCCGATGGTGCCGTGGCCGCACATGGGCAGGCAGCCCGAGGTCTCGATATAGAGCACGCCGATGTCGCAGTCGGGGCGGGTCGAGGGGTAGAGGATCGAGCCCGACATCATGTCGTGGCCGCGCGGCTCGAACATGAGGCCGGTGCGGATCCAGTCGTAGGCTTTGAGGAAGTGCTGCCGGCGCTCGCTCATGCTGCCACCCTCGAGCAGGGGGCCGCCGCCCGCGACAAGGCGCACGGGATTGCCGCAGGTGTGGCCGTCGATGCAAAAGAAGGTGTGGGTGGCCATGGGAGCCGCAACTTTTCTGGAACGGTCGCGGCCGGTTTTAGGCTCCCGCTACCCGGCCGGTCAACGGCACCGAAGCGGGGTCCCGCAATCCCACAGAAAACGCAAGGATTTGGCGGCCCCCGCCCTTTGCGCCCCATGTCATCGCAAGGGGCTGGCATGGTCGGCCCTGCCGCCTCATATTCGGGGCTGACGGAAGGAGGGCCTTGAGGCCATGAACGAGAAGACCCGCACCGAGCTCGAGGCGGCGGCCTTTCGCCGTCTGGTCGAGCATTTGCGCGAGCGCAACGACGTGCAGAACATCGACCTGATGAACCTGGCCGGCTTCTGCCGCAACTGCCTGTCGAAATGGTATCGCGCGGCGGCCGAAGAGCGCGGTATCGCGCTCAGCGATCCGGAAGCGCGGGAGATCGTCTATGGCATGCCCTATGACGAGTGGAAGGCCAAGTACCAGAAGGGCGACGGCATCCCGGCCTTGAAGGCGCTCGCCGAGGCGCGCGGCAAGACGCACGCGCACTGAAGCCGGTTCAGGCCGGTAAAGCGGAGAGGGGCGCCTCCCTGCCTGGGAAGCGCCCTCTTGCGTTGCCGGCGAGAGCTCGCCGGCCTGGGGGTGACCAGGTGCGATTCGACTTAGTCGTCGCCGCCGCCGGAGCCACCCGAGCCGCCGGAGCCACCCGAGCCGCCGGACCCGCCCGAGCCACCGCCGTCGTGATCGCCGCTGTCGCCGCCCGAACCGCCGTCGCCGCCCGAACCGCCGTCGCCGCCCGAATCGCTATCGCCGCCGTCGCCGCCGTCGCTGTCGCCGCCGGAACCGCTCGAGCTGTCGCCGTCGTCGCCCGAGTCGTCGCCACTATCGTCGCCGGAGCCGCTCGAACTCGAGGAGGTGCCGGTGGAGGTGCTGGTCGACGTCGTGGTCTGCGCCTGGGTCGAACCGGTCGCCGTCTGCGCCCAGGCGGCCTTGCTCGCGATCGGCTTCTCGAGGTTGCCGATCGACAGCGGCATGAGCGCGGTCGTCAGCGCAATGACGCTCACCCGGGTCAGCAACAGCGCCTGGCGGACGAGCTTGCGCCCGGTCGCGGGCGCGTCGACGACGATGAGATCGGTCGTCATGTCCTGGTCTCCATTCCTGGTGGTTGATTCTCGAACGTGGCCGGTGGCCGGGCGTTCTCAAACTCGAAAACGGGTTGCGGCCGGCTTTATTCCCTATCGGTCCCGAATTTTCCGTTACGTGCCCAAAGGCCGCAGCCCGCACGCGCCAACCCATTGCCGGGCTTGGCATGTTGTCTCTTGTCGGGCTCGGGGGGTGCCTTTATGTTCCGCCGGCCTCCGGGCGGGGTCCCGTTCCGCGGGGCATGGAAACGATTTGGCGAAAATGCAAGGAGCTTCTCGGCATGGCGGCCAAGGCTGGAATCGCAGCAGACCGGCTCAAATCCTTCATCGAGCGCATCGAGCGGCTGGAGGAGGAGAAAGCGGCGCTGGCCGCGGATATCCGTGAGGTCTACGCCGAGGCCAAGGGCACCGGCTTCGACACCAAGGTCATGCGCCAGATCATTCGGCTCCGGCGCATGGACAAGACCGACCGCCAGGAGCAGGAAGAGCTGCTCGATCTCTACAAGCGCGCGCTCGATATCGAGTAGCGAAGCGCGGCCGCGCTAAGCCCTTCCGCCTTCTTGCGCGGGTTACAGCGATTTCGGTTTGACCCGAAAGATTTCCCCCTCGCCCAGCTCCGGATAGGCTCGGCCTTCAGCCCTTGCCGGCTTCGCCGGCATCTGAATCAAAGAGCGGGCCTTCGCCCGCGGGCCAACCCTTCGCAACCCTCTCCCCCAACTTGTTGGGGGAGAGAGAAGGGTGAGGGGGCGATGCCTCTTGAAAGAGCGGTCTTCAATCGCGCCAGTGGTGGCAGGCGACCTGGTGATCGGGGCCGATCGGCTCGAGCGGCGGGCGCTCGGCCGCGCAGCGCGCGCTCGCCTTCGGGCAGCGCGTGCGAAAGGCGCAGCCCGAGGGCGGGGCGAACGGGGAAGGCAGCTCGCCCTTGAGCACGAGATGCCGGCGCGCGCGCTCGGCGTCGGGGTCGGGGATCGGCACGGCCGAGATCAGCGCCTGCGTATAGGGATGGCGCGGCTCACGAAACAGCGTGCGCCGGTCGGCAAGCTCGGCCACGCGCCCCAGATAGAGCACCATGATGCGGTGGCTGATATGCCGCACGACGGACAGGTTGTGCGAGATGAAGATGAGAGCGAGGCTCTCCTCGCGTTGCAGCCTCATCAACAGGTTGATGATCTGCGCCTGGATCGAGACGTCGAGCGCCGAGACGGGCTCGTCGCACACGACGAGCTTCGGGCGGTTGATCATGGCGCGTGCGATGCCGATGCGTTGGCACTGGCCGCCGGAGAACTCGTGCGGATAGCGGTTGAGATGCTCGGGGCCGAGACCGACGCGCATCAGCATGGCCGCGACGCGCGCGCGCCGTTCGGCCTTCGGCAGGTCCGGCTGGAAGGTGCGCAAGGGCTCGGCCACGATCTCGCCCACCGTCATGCGCGGATCGAGCGAGGCGAGCGGGTCCTGGAACACGATCTGCATCTCCGCACGCAGGCGGCGCAGCTCTTCGGGTCCAAGTCCGGCGAGATCGCGGCCGAGCCAGGTCACCCGGCCCTTGACGTTCGGCAGCAGTCGCAGCACGGCGCGGCCCAGCGTCGACTTGCCCGAGCCCGATTCGCCGACGAGGCCCAGCGTCTCGCCGGGCCTCAAGTCGAAGCTCACCTCGTCGACCGCCGCGAGCGCCGCCTCCGGCCTGAAGAGCCCGCGCCTTACCCTGAAGGTCACGCTCAGATCGCGCACCGACAAGATCGGCGCGGCGCTCTTCGAGGGTCGGTCGGCGGCTGCGGCGGTCACGACGTCACCGTAGTCTTTCGGGCGGCGCTTCCAGATGGCAGGCCATGCGCCGGCCCGGCCCGAGGATCCTCAACGCCGGCCGCTCGGCGGCGCAGCGCTCGAAGGCATGGGGGCAACGCGCCCGGAAGGCGCAGCCCGAGGGCAGGCGCAGCAGGTTGGGCGGCTGGCCGGGGATCGTGACCAACCAAGGCGCTTCGCCGTCGGCGTCGCGCTCGTCGAGCCGCGGCAGCGAGGCGAGCAAGCCGGCCGTGTAGGGATGGCGGGGGGCGCGAAACAGGTCGCGCACCGGCCCTTCCTCGACAATGCGCCCCGCATACATGACGAGCACACGGTCGCACAGGCCCGCGACCACGCCGAGGTCGTGGGTGATGAGGGCGACCGCCATGCCGGTCTCGCGCTTGAGCTCGCCGATCAGCGCCAGGATCTGCGCCTGGATGGTGACGTCGAGCGCCGTGGTCGGCTCGTCGGCAACGAGGAGCGCCGGCCCGCAGAGGAGCGCCATGGCGATCATCACGCGCTGGCGCATGCCGCCCGAGAACTCGAACGGGTACATGCCGATGCGCCGTCTGGCCTCCGGAATCTGCACGCGCTCCAGCATGGCGATCGCGGCCTTGCGTGCCTCGGCCGCGCTCGCGCCGCGATGCGTGACCAGCACCTCGGTCAATTGCCGCTCGACCGTGAGATAGGGGTTGAGCGAGGTCATCGGGTCCTGGAACACCATGGCAAGGCGCGAGCCGCGCAGTTCGTTCAAGCGCGCCGTCGGCAGGCCCAGCAACTCCTCGCCCAGGAGGCGCACGCTGCCCCGAGCGCGGCCGTTGCGCGCGAGCAGGCCCATGACGGCCAGAAAAAGCTGCGTCTTGCCCGAGCCCGACTCGCCGACGATGCCGACCGTCTCGCCGGACCCGATGTCGAAACCGATGCCATCGACCGCTTTGATCTCGCCTTCGTCGGTGACAAAGCGCACGGCGAGATCGCGGACCTCGAGGATCGGCGCGTTCGAAGCCGACGCGAGGGGAGAGGGCGAGGCGAGGGCGGACGGCATCGGGGCTAACGGTCCTTGGGATCGAGCGCGTCCCTGAGCCCGTCGCCGATGAAGTTGAGGCAGATCAGCGTCAGCACCAGCACGCCCGCGGGATAAACGAGGATCCAGGGCGCCGTCTCCATCACGCGGGCACCCTCGTTGACCATGGTGCCCCAGCTCGCGTCCGGCTCCTGCACGCCCAGCCCCAGGAAGCTCACGAAGGATTCGATCAGGATCACCTGCGGCACGGTGAGCGTCATATAGACCACCACGGGCCCCAGCGTGTTGGGCACGATGTGCCGGCGCAGGATGTCGAAGGTGCCCGCACCCGAAGCGTGCGCCGCCTCGACGAACTCCTTGCGTTTGAGGCTCAGGGTCTGGCCGCGCACGATGCGCGCCATGTCGAGCCAGGAGACGGCGCCGATCGCCACATACATCAGGATGAACTCGCGCCCGAACACGACCGCGAGCAGGATCACGAAGAAGACGAAGGGCAGCGCGTAGAGGATGTCGACGATGCGCATCATCACCGCATCGACGCGGCCCCCGACGAAGCCGGCGAGCGCACCCCAGGCGACACCGATCACCAGGCTCACCAGCGTCGCGGCACCTGCGATCGAGAGCGAGACGCGCCCGCCATAGAGCGTGCGTGCGAACAGGTCGCGGCCATTCTCGTCGGTGCCGAAATAGTAACCCGCAGCCCAATCGGGCGGCGCCATGATCCGGTCCCAATTGACCTCGTCCATCGGATGCGGGCTGATCCAAGGCGCGGCGAGGCAGACGATCGTGAGGATCGCGACCAGCAGAATGCTCGCCACGGCCGCCTTGTTGCGCCTCAGCCGCCGGCCCGCATCGGCCCACAGGCTGCGCCCGGCGGGGGCGGCTTCGGCGGCGAGGACGGCGTCGGTCATCGGCGGTGCGGCCCGGATGAGTGTAACCAGGCACCAGAGCAGCCCACCCCCTCACCTACACCTCTCCCCCTCCCGAACTCGGGAGGGGGAGAGGAAAAGGAAGGCCGCCCACCTCCAAGTCTGGGGCCCGACGCGGGCCTCCGCCCGCCGAAGGGTTTTGTCGAAGTGACGCTTCGACGGAGGCGCTTCGGCCCGCAGGCGGGTGAGGGGGAGGTGGCAAAGGGCACGGTGTCCATAGGGATGTCCTCAATCGTATCGGACCTGCGGATCGAGCAGCCCATAGACGAGGTCGGCCAGCAGATTGAGGAAGATGATGAGCGCGCCGTAGAACACCACCACGCCCATCACCAAGGTGTAGTCGCGGTTGAGGGCGGCTTGCACGAAATACCGCCCGATGCCGGGGATGCCGAAGATCTGCTCGATCACGACCGAGCCGGTGATGGTGTTGGCGATGGCCGGCCCGAGATAGGAGACCACCGGCGGCAGAGCCGCCTTGATCGCGTGGCGCAGCAGGGTGATGCGCTCGGGCAGGCCCTTGGCCCGCGCGGTGCGGATGAAGTTCGAGCGCAACACCTCGAGCATGCTGCCGCGGGTGAGCCGGGCGATGGCCGCGATCTGCGGCAATGCCAGCGCCACGATCGGCAGGATCGCGTGCGGGAGCGAGAAGCCGCCATCGCCCCAGCCGCCCACCGGCAGCAGGCGCAGCTGGAGCCCGATCACCAGCGTCAGGAGCGGCGCCACCACGAAATTGGGCACGGCGATCCCGAGCACGGCCACGCCCATGACGGCGTGATCGACGACGCTGTTCTGCTTGAGCGCGGCGACCATTCCGGCGCCGAGCCCCAGCAGGATCGCCGCGATCATGGCGATGCCGCCCAGCGTGAGCGAAGTGGGAAAGCCGCCGAGGATCAGCTCGGTGACGGTGAAGTCCTTGTACTGGAAGGAGGGCCCGAAATCGCCCTTGAGCAGATTGCCGACATAGCGGGCGAATTGCAGCGGGGCCGGCTCGTCCAGATGATAGGCGGCGCGCAAATTCGCCTCGACCTCGGGCGTGAGGCGGCGCTCCTTGTCGAAGGGGCCGCCCGGCGCCAGGCGGACCATGAAGAAGGTGACGGCGACGATCAGCAGCAGCGTCGGGATCGCGCCGAAGAGCCTCTTGATCGCGTAGCTCAGCATGTTGCCGGATCGCCGGGCGTCTCATGAACTCCGGGGGAGCCGCGAGCCTTGCGCCGAAGGCGCGTGGAGGCCGGCGGCTCCACTGTCCGGAAGCTCGAAGACGCCTGCTCCTACGACTTCAGCGACAGGAAGCGGCCGGGGTGGATGTCCAGGATGTTGAACTCCCAGCCGACCAGCTTCGGGCTCAGCATGTGCTGCGTGGTGTAGTGATAGATCGGTATCAATGCGTCGTCGTCGAGGAAGATCTTTTCGGCCCGGGCCAGCAGGTCGAGCCGCGTCTTGGGGTCGACCGTGGCGGCCGCCTTCTTCAGCAACGCGTCGTATTTGGGATTGTCGTAGCCGGCGTCGTTGCGCTCGCCGGCGTCGGACAGGAACAGGTCGAGGAAATTGACCGGGTCGGCGAAGTCGCCGATCCAGGCCGCGCGCGCGACGTCGAAATCCTTCTTGTCGCGCGTGTCGAGATAGACCTTCCATTCCTGATTGTTCAGCGTGACCTCGACGCCGAGCGGCTTCCACATGGAGGCGATCGCGACCGCGATCTTCTTGTGGTTCTCGTTGGTGTTGTAGAGCAGCTCGATCTTGAGCGGGTTGTTGGGCCCGTAGCCCGCGTCGGCCAGGAGCTTCTTGGCCTCGGCCAGGCGCTTGTCCATCGGCATGTCCTTGAAGTCGACGAATTGCTGCTGATAGCCCGGCATGCTCGGCGGCACCCAGCTATAGGCCGGAATCTCGCCTGCCTGCGTGATCTTGTCGGTCAGGACCTCGCGATTGACCGCCATGTCGAGGGCGCGGCGGATCTGCTTGGACTTGCCGAGCGGCGCGCGGGTGAGATTGATCACGTAATAGTAGGTGCCGAGATAGGGATCGTTGTGGAACTCGGCCGCCATGTTCTGCTCGAGCCACTTCACCTGCTCGGACGGCACATCGTAGGTGATGTCGAGCTCGCCGGCGCGGTAGCGCTTCAGCTCCTCGGCCACGTCCTCGGTCGGATAGTAGATGATCTTGTCGAGCTTGACGTTGGCCGCGTCGTGGAAATAGGGGTTCTTCACCACCGTGACCTGGGACTGCGGCACCCAGTCGGCCATCATGAAGGCGCCGTTCGAGACCATGTTGCCGGGGCGCGTCCACTGATCGCCGAATTTCTCGACCGTGGCCTTGTGCACCGGCATGGCGATGTTGTGCGTCAACAGGCCCAGCAGATAGGGCGTGGGCGCATTGAGCGTGATCTTGACCGTGAGCGGGTCCGGCGCCTCGACGCCGAGCTCTTTCGGATCGGTCTTGCCGGTGATGATATCGGAGGCGTTCACGATCGGCGCCAGGATCGGCGCGTAGTCCGACGCGGTCTTGGGATCGACCGCGCGCCGGAAGGAATAGGCGAAGTCGGCAGCGGTGACGGGATCGCCGTTCGACCACTTGGCGTCATCGCGCAGATGGAAGGTGTAGACCTTGCCGTCGTCGCTGATGTCCCAGCTCTTGGCGACGCCCGGGATCTGCTTGCCATCGGCCGACAGCGTGACCAGGCCTTCGAACAGATCGTTCTCGATCACATTCTCGGTCACACCGGTCGATTTGTGCGGATCGAGCGTCTCCGGCTCCGCGCCGTTGCCGCGACGCAAGACCGTCTCCGCTTGCGCGACCGCCGTTCCGGCCAGCAGCGCCGCCAACGCGAGCGCGGCGAGCCTCGAGCCCGTTCGCCGAATCATCATGGGTGATCCTCCTTGTCCCTGACGCCCCGGCCGGCGGCTTGCTTTTTCGGACCGTGGCCTTGTTTCTTGGCCGGGGTTCGCTGGCGGAAATAGTCGTTCAAGACGCGAAGCCGTTCAACGTCCATGTCTCGGTGACATCGCCCGAGGCCGAGGGCGTCGAAGATGTCGGGGATCGGTGCATATCGGCACGATCCGTGCCTGTTGCAGCCCCGATCATGCAACGGCGTTTCGCGCGAGACGCGGCGGGGTCGGCGTGATGTGCGGGTGACAATCGCGGCCTCGCTTGCTCGACGGTTGCGAGTCGGCCCTTGTTGCGCTAGAGCCCGATCGCCTCGAGCCGGATCGGTCTGAGGCGTGAATCGGCCTCTCATTCATGGAAGTCGAGCAAGTTTCACGGACCCGCTTGATTCGAGCGGATCCGGTCTTGCTCTCGGCGAAGGCGGGCCATGACCAGTTCTCGAACAGGCGCCGAGGCGTCGAAGGGCAAACGGATGACAGAACACGGTGCCAGCTGGCTTCCGGTGGCGGTGGCGCTCGCCGTCGTGGTGCTGTGGGGGGCCACCCCCGTCATCACCAAGCTCGCGGCCGCCGAGATCGATCCGCTGATCGTCGGCCTCATGCGCACGATCCTGGGCGGGCTCGCGGCCGGGCCGCTGGCGCTCTCTTTGCGCATCGCGCCCCCACGCGGGCGCAATCTGCTGCCGCTGCTGCTCTCGGGTTTCTGCGGCTTTGTCGCCTTCCCGCTTTTGTTCACCTTTGGCCAGCGCATGACCTCGGCCATGCATGGCGGGCTCATCCTGGCAGCGCTGCCGATCTTCACCGGGCTCTATGCGGCGCTGATCGAGCGCCGCCAGCCGACGCGGCGCTGGTGGGCCGGCTGCGCCGTCGCCTTCGCGGGCGAGGTTCTGCTGATCCTGGGCCGCATGCCCGCGAGCGCGGGGCAAGCCTCGCTCCCGGGCGATCTGCTGGTGCTGGTCGCAAGCCTGTTCGCGTCGATGGGCTATGTGGCGGGCGCGCGCCTGACCCAGGCGGGCTACGCCAGCCTCGGCACCACGCTCTGGGGCATCACGGCGGGCGCCTTCGCGGTGGCGCCGGCGCTGCCCTTCGCCACCGGCGGGGAATGGCTGCCGGCCGCGAGCCCGGTGGCCTGGGGTGCGGTCGCGGTGCTGGCCTGGCTCACCTCGATCCTGGGCTATATCGGCTGGTACTGGGCGCTGGGCCATGGCGGCATCGCGCGCATGGGCACGATCCAGTTCCTGCAGCCGCTTTCGGGGCTGGTGCTCGCCTTCTTCCTCTTGGGCGAGCGGCCCACGCTGACGCTCGTGATCGCGACGGTGCTGATCCTGGCCGGCGTGGTGGTCGCGCGGCGGCGGTAGCTTTTCCATCACCCTCCCCCTTCCATGAGGGGGAGGGTTGCGGAGGCTTAGGCGCGACGCGGTCGAGCCTTAGCCGGAGCTGGGAGAGGGTGCGGGTGTGGGCGCAGGAGAGGCCCACCTCTCCCCGCTTCGGGTAAGCGCAAGCTGCGCTTGCGCCAACCCTTCGCATTCCTCTCCCCCGCTGCGCGGGCGAAGAGGAAAGCATGGATCTTACTCCGCGGCCGTCGGCTGGGCGGCCGGGTTGCGGAAAGAGGCGAGCAGCTCCGCCTCGCGCGCCTTGGCGCGCGCGATCGCGGCTTCCTTGATGTGGCCGTAGCCGCGGATCTGCTGCGGCAGCTCGGCCAGCGCCACGGCGAGGCGGTGGTTGTCGTGGTCGAGCCTGGCGAGAAGCTCGTCCATCACTTGCTCATAGTCGCGGATGAGGGCGCGCTCGTGGCGGCGCTCGGCCGTGTAGCCGAAGATGTCGAAGGCCGTGCCGCGCAGGAACCTGAGCTTCGCGAGCAGCCGGAAGCCGCCGGAAAGCCAAGGGCCGAACTCGCGCTTGACGAGATGGCCGGTATCGGGATCGCGCTTGGCGAGGAGCGGCGGCGCCAGGTTGAAGCCCAGGCGCCACTTGCCTTCGAACTGGTTGTCGAGGGCGGCGCGGAAGGCCGCATCGGAGAAAAGGCGCGCCACCTCGTACTCGTCCTTGTAGGCGAGCAGCTTGTAGTAGTTGCGCGCAACCGCCTCGGCCAGGCCGTGGCGGCCGGGCGTGCGCTGGGATTCGGCGGCGCGCACGCGCTCGACCAGCGCCTCGTAGCGCCGGGCCAGGGCCTCGTTCTGATAGCCCACCAGATCGCGCCGACGCACCGCCACGATTTCCTCGAGCGTGGTTGCGACCGGCTTGGGGGCCGCGATCGGATCGGCCGCCCGCGCCGCTACCTGGACCGCGGCCGGGTCCTGCGCCGCGTGGCGGCCCCAGCGGAAAGCCTGACGGTTCTGCTCGACGGCCGCGGCATTGAGCTCGATCGCGCGTTCGATGGCCTCGCCCGAAACCGGGATCAGCCCCTTCTGATAGGCATAGCCCAGCATGAACATGTTGCTGGCGATGGAATCGCCGAGCAGGGCCGTCGCGAGCCTCGTGGCATCGACGAAATTGACCGCTTCGCGGCCGGCGGCATCGGCGATCGCGCGCTTCAGGTCGGCCAGCGGGAACTCGGCGTCGGGGTTGCGCGTGAAATCGCCGGTGATGCTCTCCTCGAGATTGACGACGGCGCGGCTCATGCCGCGATGCAGCTTGGCGAGCGCGTCGAGGCTCGCCGCCACCACCACGTCGCAGCCGAGCAGGAGCCTGGCACCGCCGGCGGCGATGCGCACGGCATGGATGTCCTCGGGCCGATCCGCGATGCGGACATGGCTGATGACCGCACCGCCCTTCTGCGCCAGGCCCGTCATGTCGAGGATCGAGCAGCCCTTGCCCTCGAGATGGGCCGCCATGCCCAGGAGCGCGCCGATGGTGACGACGCCGGTGCCGCCCACGCCGGTCACGAGAATGCCGTAGGGCTCGGCCGTGCCGGGGCGCTGCGGCTCGGGCAGGGGCCCCAGCGCGTCGGCGCCGCCCGCGCTCTGCCGGCGCCGGAGCCCGCCGCCATGGACCGTGACGAAGCTCGGGCAGAAGCCCTTGAGGCAGGAGAAGTCCTTGTTGCAGGAGGACTGGTCGATGGCGCGCTTGCGGCCGAACTCGGTCTCGACCGGCACCACGGAGAGGCAGTTGGAGGTGTAGCTGCAATCGCCGCAGCCCTCGCAGACGCGCTCGTTGATGAAGACGCGCTTGGGCGGATCCTCCATCAGGCCGCGCTTGCGCCGGCGCCGCTTCTCGGCCGCGCAGGTCTGGGCGTAGACGAGTGCCGTCACCCCCGGCGTCTCGCGCAAGGAGCGCTGCACCCAGTCGAGCCGGTCGCGGTGATAGACCTCGGTGCCGGGGGCGAGATCGCTCGAACCCTCGTAGAGCTCGGGCTGGTCGGTGACGATGCAGATGCGCCCCACGGCCTCGGCCGCGAGCTGGCGGGTCACGCGGGGCACGTCGAGCGGCCCGTCCACATGCTGGCCGCCGGTCATGGCGACGGCGTCGTTGTAGAGAATCTTGAAGGTGATGTTGGCGCCGGCGCCCACGGCGGCGCGGATCGCGAGCGAGCCGGAATGGAAATAGGTGCCGTCGCCCAAGTTCTGGAAGACGTGCTTCGTCTTCGAGAACGGCGCCTGGCCGATCCAGTTGGCGCCCTCGCCGCCCATGTGGGTGAAGCTCTTGTTCTCGCGGTCCATCCACTGCGCCATGTAGTGGCAGCCGATGCCGGCGAGCGCCCGGCTGCCTTCGGGCACGCGCGTCGAGGTGTTGTGCGGGCAGCCGGAGCAGAAATAGGCGACGCGCTTCAAGGCCGGCTTGTAGCCGGCGAGCGACTTCTCCTTGGCTTCGAGGAAGGCGAGCCGCTCCTCGACGCGCGGGCTGTCGTAGAAGCGCCGGATGCGCCGGGCGAGCACGCGGGCGATCATGGCCGGCGTCAGCTCGTCGGCCGAGGGCAGGATCCATTCGCCCGTCTCGTCGTATTTGCCGATCACGCGCGGCCGCGCGTTGGCGGGCGCGTCGTAGAGCAGGGCCTTGATCTGGTCTTCGATGAGCGGGCGCTTCTCCTCGACCACCAGGATCTCCTCGAGCCCCTGGACGAAACGCTTGATTCCCTCGGGCTCGAGCGGCCAGACCAGCCCGACCTTGTAGAGGCTGAGGCCGATTTCGGCCGCATGGGCCTCGTCGATGCCGAGATCGTCGAGCGCCTGGCGCAGGTCGAGATAGGACTTGCCGCAGGTGACGATGCCGAGCCGGCGCTTGGGCCCGTCGATCACCAGGCGATCGAGCCCGTTGGCGCGCGCATAGGCCTGCGCCGCCCTGAGCTTCCAGCGATGCAGCCGCATCTCCTGCTCGAGCGCCTGGGTCGAGGCGAAGGGCGAGGAGGGCCAGCGGATGTTGAGCCCGCCCTCCGGCATGTCGAAATCCTCGGGCAGCTTCGCCTGGACGCGCTCGGGATCGACATGGACCGAGGTCGAGCTCTCGACCGTGTCCGCCACGCATTTCATGGCGACCCAGCAGCCGGAGTAGCGCGACAGCGCCCAGCCATGCAGCCCGAGGTCGAGGAATTCCTGCACGCCCGCCGGGTTCAACACCGGGATCTGGGCGTCCATGAAGGCGTATTCGCTCTGATGCGCGGTGGTGGAGGATTTGCAGGTATGGTCGTCGCCGGCGAGCAGCAGCACCCCGCCATGCCGGGCCGAGCCCGCCAGGTTGCCGTGGCGCAGCACGTCGCCCGAGCGGTCCACGCCCGGACCCTTGCCGTACCACATGGCGAAGACGCCGTCGTGGTTGGAGTCGCCGAAGAGGTCGAGCTGCTGCGTGCCCCAGACCGCGGTGGCGGCCAGATCCTCGTTGACGCCCGGCTGGAAGCGGATCTGGTGCTTCTCGAGGAACTTGCGCGCCTGGCCCATGGCGAGGTCGAGCCCGCCGAGCGGCGAGCCGCGATAGCCGGTGACGAAGGCGGCGGTGTCGAGCCCGGCCGCCTCGTCGCGCCGGCGCTGCATCATCGGCAGGCGCACCAGCGCCTGGGTTCCGGTCAGGAAGACGCGGCCCCGTTCGAGCGCATATTTGTCGTCGAGACTGACCGCAGCGAGCGTCATCGGGATAGGGGCCTCATCCGGCCGGCCTCAGGCCCAGCAGGCGGCGGGCCTCAGCCGGGGTTGCCGGCGGGCGGCCATGTTCGGCACACAGCTCCGCTGCCCGCTTCACCAGCTCGGCGTTGCTGGCGGCAAGCCGGCCTTTGTCGAAATAGATGTTGTCCTCGAGCCCGGTGCGCAAGTGCCCGCCCTTGATGAGCGCCCAACGGTTGGCGGTGAGCTGGTGCCGGCCGATGGCGGCGGCGGTCCAGGTGGCGCCCGGCAGCATCTCCTCGAGCTCCGAGACGAGGAAATCGAGCACGCGCTCGCGCGCCGGCAGCGCGCCCGGGATGCCCATCACGAACTGCACATGGACCGGGCTCTCGAGCAGGCCGCGCTCCACCAGCTCGCGCGCGTTGTAGAGCATCGCGAGGTCGAAGATCTCGATCTCGGGCTTGACCTCGTGCTCGAGCATCGACTTCGCCAGGCCTTCGATCAGCGCGGGCGGGTTCTCGTAGATGATGCTGGCGAAATTGACCGAGCCGGTGGCGAGCGAGGCCATGTCGGGGCGATATTTCAGGGCGGAGCCGCGCTCGTGAGGCTCCCGGCCGCGCCCGCCGGTCGAGAACTGCACGATCATGCCGGGGCAATGCTTGCGGATACCTTCCTGCACCCGGGCGAAGCGCTCGGCGTCGGAGGAGGAACGGCCCTCGTCGTCGCGCACATGGATATGGACCAGCGAGGCGCCCGCCTCGAAGGCTTCGTGCGTGCTCTCGATCTGCTCCGTGGGCGTGATCGGGACCGCCGGATTCTGCGCCTTGGTCGGCTGGCTGCCGGTGATCGCCACCGTGATGATCGCAGGCTCGGTCATGGTCCTCCCTTAATGCCCGCGGGGGTGGCCACCTCGCCGGATGGATCGCTTGCGGGCGGCTGTTCTTGTTTCCTTGGCGCGAAAGCTAGCCGAGGGGCGGCCCCGGACGCAACGAAACGGCGCGGGAAACGCGCGGATTTCTGCGGCCGGTAACGTTGGGCGATTTCGCCGGCCGTCTCGGCTATATCCTGTTCGCGCCGGCCCGCATTGCGGACATTTCATGACCGCGCTCGTCGCCCTCCCACGACCTCGATCGACCGTCGTTGCGGCCGCGGGGCCGCGAGAACGTGGCGGCGTCGAGTCGAGCATGCCGATGACCCTGCGCTGTCATGCGGTTCCGTCGCTGTCCAGCGGCGCTATCGGAGTTCCGCCATGAGAACGACCGCGAAGCGGGCGGCAAAGGCGACGACGAAATCGAAGCCAAAGGCGACGGCGCAGCGCGCCCCGCTCGCCACCGTCGGCTACGAAAGCGCTTCGCTCGAGGCTCTGATCGCGGCGTTGTCGCGCGCAGGAGCCGTAAGGCTCAGCCTTTGAGCTTCGCCGCGATCGCTGCGACGTGGCGGCCCTGGAAGCGGGCGATCTCGAGCTCGTTCTCGCTCGGCTGCCGGCTGCCGTCGGGGCCGGCCAGCGTGGTCGCGCCATAAGGCGTGCCGCCGGTGATTTCCTTCATGTTGGTGAGCCCCGCGCAGCTATAGGGCGTGCCCACGATCACCATGCCCTGATGCAGGAGCGTGGAGTGGAAGGAGGTGATGGTCGTCTCCTGGCCGCCATGCTGCGTGGCGGTCGAGGCGAACACGCTGCCGACCTTGCCGACGAGCGCGCCCTTGGCCCAGAGGCCGCCGGTCTGGTCGAGGAAGTTCCGCATCTGCGCCGCCATGTTGCCGAAGCGGGTCGGCGTGCCGAAGATGATCGCGTCGTAGTTCGGCAGCTCGTCCACGCTCGCGATCGGCGCCTTCTGGTCGAGCTTCATATGCGCCTTCTTGGCGACCTCTTCGGGCACCAGCTCCGGCACGCGCTTGATCGTGACCTCCGTGCCGGCCACCTCGCGGGCACCGGCCGCGACCGCCTCGGCCATCTTCTCGATATGGCCGTAGGCGCTGTAATAGAGCACCAAAACCTTCGTCATTGCTCGTTCCCTCCGGATGGATCCGCCGTCGGCTCGTGGGCGAGGCGCTCGGCCGCGCCGCCCCCTGGCGGCCGTTTCCAGAAGTTAGGGTGCGGCCGTGCCGTAACTAATGGGATGATTTGGAAAAGAATATTTTCTAAAATGTGAAAAATGGATCGACTCGAAACCCTCTGCGTCTTCCGCAAGGTCGCCGAGCTCGGCAGCTTTTCCGGCGCCGCGCGCGAGCTCGGTCTCTCCAATGCCGCCATCAGCAAGCATATCGCCAGGCTCGAAGCCGGCTTGGGAGCCCGGCTCATCGACCGCACCACGCGGCGCATGAGCCTGACCGAGGCGGGCCGCGCCTATCTCGAGCGCTGTGCGCGCGTCCTCGACGACCTCGCCGAGGCCGACCAGGCGGTGGGCCATCTGGCCTCCGCGCCGCGCGGGCTCCTGCGCATCACGGCCCCCGCCGCCTTCGGCGTGCCCTATCTCTCGCGCCTCCTGCCCGAGTTCCTGGCGCGTTGGCCCGAGGTTTCGGTCGATCTCTCCTTCAACGACCGCTTCGTCGATCTGGTGGAGGAGGGCATCGATCTGGCTTTGCGCATCCGCACCGACCTGCCGGATTCGCAGCTCGTGGTGCGAAGGCTCGCCACCATCGAGCGCGTGCTCTGCGCCGCACCCGCCTATCTCGCGCAGCACGGCGAGCCCGAGCATCCGCGCGAACTCGTGAACCACGACTGCCTGATCTATACGCTCGCCACCTCGCCCGGCGAATGGCGCTTCGAGGGACCGGGCGGGCCGGTGACGGTCGCGGTCGGCGGGCGCTTTCGCGCCAACAACGGCCAGGCCGTGCTGGCGGCGGCGGAAGCGGGGCTCGGCATCGCCCTATCGCCGAGCTTCACGGTCGCCGCGGCCTTGCGCGCGGGCCGCATGAAAGCGCTCCTCTGCGACTGGCCGGTCGCGCCGCACGGGCTCTATGTGGTCTATCCGCCGGGCCGGCACCTCTCGCCCAAGGTGCGCGCCTTCGCCGACTTCCTCGCCGAGCGCTTCAGCCGCCCGGTCGAATGGGATGTGGGGGTGTGAGGAGCAGCGCCGGTGCAGGCGCGACAGCTGCTCTTTATTCACCCTCGCCCCACGGAAGTGGGGAGAGGGAGGGCCCCGCCGCGAAGCAGCGAGAGGGTGAGGGGATTTGCGCGGTGCCCGCCCTCATCCTCCCATCGCCTTCGGCGATGGGCCCCAACCCTCTCCCGCCGTCGCGGGAGAGGGAGAAGGTTGTGGGGCTTGCACAGGTGAGGGCGGGACCTTACTCCCCCTCTCTTCTCCACGCCGCGAGCGCGGTGCCGAGGGCCAGCGCCAGCAGCAGCCAGGTCGGCAGCAGCGGGATCTCGCGCGCGCCCGTGACGATGTAGTCGCCGTTGCGCCTGAGGCCCAGCCAGCCGCGGCCTGCCGCGACGCGGTCGGGCTCGACGCGCCTCACCTGCGGGATGTCGCCGCCGCTTTCGGAAAGGCGGAAAATGCCGCCGCCGGTGGCCTTCGCCACCGGCTCGACCAGGTCGGGCGTGGAGCGCAGGTCCGACATCTCCTTGGAGTTGAGCGCGCCCATCGCCGCAAAGGCGGTGCGCGCGCCGTCGGAGATGCGGTAGAGCCCGTTCTCCTCGACCGCGGTCTGGCCCTGCGCGCGGCCGTCGCCCTTGTCCTCGATCGGCAGATCGAAGGTCCTGCCCGAAGGCGCGGTGACGGCGACGCTCCGGGGCTGCGGCTGGAGGCTGCGGCGGATCACCGAGAGGCGCCCGTCGACGATGGAGGCCTTGAGGTCCTCCTCCTCGAGCTCGGGCTCCTTCATCAGCCAGTGCGCGATGCGCCGCAGGAGCTCGGCCTGCGGGCCGCCGCCCTCGAAGCCGCGCGACCACAGCCAGATCTCGTCCGACATGAGCTGCGCCACGCGGCCCTTGCCGACGCGCGAGAGCACCAGCAGCGGCTCGCCCTCGATCCCGGTCATGACCGTGGCGCCCTGGCGCGTGGTCGCCGCCACCTGGCGGAACCAGCGGCCCCAGGCGGGCGGGCTGCTGTCCGAGCCGGGCAGGCCCGCCGTCACCGGGTGGCGCCGGCCGATGTCGCTCACCGCCGGCTTGAAGCCCTGCTCCAGCACCTGGCCCGTGGGCTCCGCCGGGAAGACGCGCCCGAGCGGCGAATCGTAGAGGCTGTAGGCGCCGGCATAGGAGCTGCCGGCGGCATCGAGCAGCGCGCCGCCGTTCTCGACATAGTTGGCGATGTTCTCGAGATATGTCCTGGGCAGCACGCCGCGGCGCTGGTAGCGGTCGAAGATGATGAGGTCGAACTCGTCGAGCTTGACCTCGAACAGCTCGCGGATCGGGAAGGCGATCAGCGACAGCTCGCCGATCGGCGTGCCGTCCTGCTTCTCGGGCGGTCGCAGGATGGTGAAATGCACCAGATCGACGCCCGGATCCGACTTGAGGATGTTGCGCCAGGTGCGCTCGCCCGGATGCGGCTCGCCCGAGACCAGCAGCACGCGCAAGCGGTCGCGCACGCCGTTGATGGTGACGAAGGCGCGGTTGTTGGCGAGCGTCAGCTCCTGCGGGCCGGGCTCGGCCTTGAGCTCGAACAGCGCCTCGCCGGCATGATCGAGCGCCAGATCGAGCGTCACGTCCTGGCCGGTCGGCACGATGACGGGATCGAGCGGCTGGCCGTCGCGCGCGATGTCGACGCGCACGCGCGCCCCGGGGCCGCCCTCCGGCAGGTCGTCGACGCGGATGGTGAGCGGCACCTTCTGGCCCACGAGGCCGAAGCTCGGAACCTTGGGCACGGTCAGGCGCCGGTCGCCCTCGCCCTCGCGGCCGGTGAGCAGGAGATGCACCGGCGCCTCAAGGCCGGGCGCCTTGGGATCGGCCGGAAGGTCGTGGATCTCGCCGTCGGAGAGCAGCACCACGCCGGCGAGCCGCGAGGGCGGCAGGTCGGCCACCGCGTTCTTCACCGCTGTCATGAGCTGGGTGCCGTCGTCGGCCTCGGCGCGGCCCGGCTTGACGCGCACCACGCGCAGCTCGAGCCCGGGAACGGCGCGCAGGCGCCGCTCGATCTCGGGTGCCGCCGCCGCGATCTGGTCGGGGCGTGGGTTGACCTGCTCGCTGCTCGATTCGTCGATGGCGAGGACGGCGACATCGTCGATCAGGCGGCGCTCCTCCTCGACGGCCGAGGGATTGGCGAGCGCGCCCAGGAGCACGAAGAGCGCAGCCAGCCGCCAGAGGCTGCCTCGCGCGCGCCGCCAGAAGGCCAGCGCCACCAGCGCCAGCCCGAGCAGCCCCGCCGCGGCCAGCACGGGCCAGGGCAGAAGCGGCGCGAAGGCAAGGCTCCAATGACCGACGGTCATGGGGCGCCTCCGGGTGCAGTCCGCGCCGAATGGCCGAGGGCACGAACCAGGGCCTCATGGTGAGCTTGTCGAACCATGAGGCCCATGAGGCCGTTCTCGTCCTTCGACAAGCTCAGGACGAGGTCATCCTTTGTGACCCGCTCCTGTCCGCGCGCCCTCATTGCCCGAGCCTTTCCAGGATCGCCGGCACATGCACCTGGTCCGACTTGTAGTTGCCGGTGAGCGCGTACATCACGAGATTGACGCCGAAGCGATAGGCAAACTCGCGCTGGCGCTGGCCGCCCGGCACGATGGCGAAGAGCGGCTGGCCCATCTCGTCGATGGCCCAGGCGGCAGCCCAGTCGTTGCTGCCCACGACCACCGAGGAGACGCCGTCATTGGCCTGGCTCTGCCCCTCCTCGACCCAGACGGTGCCGCTGGTCCAGCGCCCCGGAAATTGCTGCATCAGGTAGAAGGCCTTGGTCAGCACATGGTCTTGCGGCACCTGGATCAAGCGCGGGATGTCGAGGCCGCGCACCAGCCGGTTGAAGCGGCCGAAGCCGCCGGTGCCGCCGTCGCGCGTATCGAACAGGACCATCCCGCCGTTCTTGAGGTAGTCGTTGACGCGCCGGCGCGTCGCGTCGGAGAGCGTCACCTCGCCGCTCGGCACCGGCCAGTAGATCAGCGGGAAGAAGGCAAGCTCGTCCTTGGCCGGATCGACCGCCATCGGCTCGCCCACGTCGATCGCCGTGCGCTGGCGCAAGACCAGCGACAGGCCGAGCAGGCCCGCCGCGCTCTCCCGATCGACGTCGCCGTCGCCGGTGCGGACATAGGCGAGCCGCGTCTGGCGCGTGACCTCGAGCGCATAGTCGTCGCCTTGCGCTTGCGCCCGCGCCGCCGCGCCGGCAGCGCCGAAGGCCAAGGCGAGCAGGAGGGCGCCGGCCACGCGCCGGGCGCTCGGCATCAGTCCGCGCAGCAAGAGCGAGATCGCGAGATCGACGAGGAAGAGCGAGAGTGCGGCCGTCAGCAGCCAGGGCTTCAGATCGACCGTCTCGGCTTCGGCGAAGCCCTGCACCGTGACGCCGGCGGGCCAGCGCTCGATCGCGCGCCAGGCGGCGATGCCGGTGCCGATATTGAGGGCGCGCTGCGCCGCCTCGCTGCCGTAGAAACCCGGCGGATGCTCGGGTCCCACTTGCCCTTTCTGGAACAGCTCGGGCGGGGCCGCGACCGCGAGCGGCGCCGGCGCGCCCAGATGGCCGTAGCCGTCGAGCGTGAGGCGCGGCGGCAGGGGGCCGTTGGCGCCCGCGCCCGCCACGCCCTCGCTGAGCGCCAGGATCCGCTGCAGCATCTCGACGAACAGGCCGGAGAGGGCGAGGTTCGACCAGTCGGCGTTGGCGCTGGTATGGACCAGCACGATCCAGCCCTGGCCGCGCCGCTCGGCGGTGACGAGCGGCGTGCCGTCCTCGAGCCGCGCCCAGGTCTTGTCGCCCAGCGACAGCTCGGGCTCGGCCAGCACCTGGCGGAAGACGCGCACGTCGTCGGGCACGGCAAGGCCGGCGAAGGGCGTGCTGGCCGCGAAAGGCGCGATGCGCGCTGGCTGCTCCCAGGTGAGCGCGCCCCCCAGCGTGCGGTCGCCGCCGCGCAAACGCACCGGCAGCAGGCCGTCGTCGGCATTCTGCGCCAGCCGAGGCCCGGCGAAACGCAGCAGCACGCCGCCGCCCTCGACCCAGCCCTTGAGCAGCTTCCTCTCGTCCTCGGTCAGGCTGCCGACATCGGCGAGCGCCAGCAGCGCCAGGCCGCCCCGGATCAGGTTCGGGATCGTGCCTTCGCGCAAATCCGTGCCGGGTCCGAGCGCCCGGCGCAGATAATAGAGCTCGCCCAGGAGCGATTCCTCGCGGGCCGCGTCGGCGCCCGACACCAGCCCGACCGGGCGGCGGCGCCACTGCGCGTCGATCAGGAAGGTGGCGCCGGCCGAGGCCTCGTTCGCGACCGCGACCTGCGCGATCCGGTTCCTCAGCTCCACCGGCAGCTTGATGGCATGGGTCGCCTTCGTGGCGCCTTCGGGAAAGAGCGCGTCCTCGCGCGTGACCAGCCGGCCTTCGCTGTCGGACGCCAGCAGCTCGATACGGCGCTCGGGGCCCGGGGCCGGCCGCAGCAGGTGCAGCGTCAGCGCCTCGGCATCGCTCTCGGGCGGGCGCTGCAACAGGGCGCGCGCCGGCGCGGGCTCGACGATGACGGTGAGGCTGCCGAAGCGCTGCAGCCGCTCGGCCAAGCGCTGGTCGTCGCCGTCGGGATCGGCGATGCCGTCGCTGGCCCAGAGCGTGGTGGCGCGGGCGAACACCGCCTGGTCGAGGGCGGCCACGGCCGCCTTGCGGTCGGACGGCCAGGGCAGGGGTTCGATCCGGTCGATCGCCTGCGCCGCCTCGGCGGCCGGCATCGGCCCCATCAGGCGCGGCGGCGCGCCATCGGGTCCGGGCGCGGTCGTGACCAGCGCCACCATGCGGTCCTCGCGCTCGGCCTGCCGCATGAGATCGTCCAACGTGCGCTGGCGCTCGTTCCAATGCGCGGCGGCGGCCCAGCCATTGTCGATCACGACCAAGAGCGGCCCGTCGCCGGCGAGCGGCCGGCGCGCATCGATCAGCGGATGGGCCAAGGCCAGGATCGCCAAGGCGGCGATGGCGAGGCGCAGCAGCAGCAGCCACCAGGGCGTGCGATGCGGCGTCTCCTCCGGCGGCGTCAGGCCGAGCAGAAGGCGCAATGCCGGAAAACGAATTCGCCGCGGTGCGGGCGGCATCAGGCGCAACAGCCACCACAGGACCGGGAGCAACAGAAGCGCGCCCAGCGCCCAGGGTGCGGCAAAAGCGAGGCTGCCGAGGCTCAGCATGATGCGCTCATCCTACCAGGATTGTCGCCGCCTCACCGCAACCGCTCGCCCAGCCGGCGGTAAAGCGCCAGGAGTGCCCCCTCGGGCGGCCGATCGGTCAGCGTGAGGGCGCAGCTCCATCCCAACGCCCGGGCCAGCGCCGCCAGGCCGTCGAGATGCGCCTTGAGCCTTTCGCCATAGGCCTCGCGTACCGCCTCGACGCGGCCGATCAGCGCCTCGCCCTCGCGCTCCAAACCTTCGAAGCGCACGCGGCCCGCGAAGGGCAGGCCCTCCTCGGCCGGATCGAGAACCTGAAGGATATGGCCGCGCGGCTCGCGTTCGGCGAAGCGCTTGAGCCGGGCCTCGATCTCCGGCAGCGGCGAGAGGAAGTCGCCGATCAGCACCAGCTCGGCATGGCGCGGCAACGGCGCCTCCGGCGGCAGGCTCTCGGCCCAGGGCTCGCGCCGGAGCAGCAGCATCGCCAGGCGCTCGGTGCCGCGATGGCCGGTGAGCGGCGGCAGCGGCGCTCCCAGGAGCGCCACGCGCTCGCCGGCGTCGAGCAGCAGCGTGGCCAGTGCGAGCGCGATCAGGTCGGCATGGTCCGCCTTCTCCGGCAGATTGCGATGCGAGCGCCAGCGCATCGAGGCCGAGGCGTCGCGCCAGAGATAGACGGTCTGGGCCGCCGCCCATTCGGTCTCGCGCACGAACGCCGGATCGGCCTTGGCCGACTGGCGCCAGTCGATGCGCCCGACCGGATCGCCCGGCTGGTAGCGGCGGAACTGCCAGAAGCTGTCGCCCGGGCCGACGCGCCTTCGGCCATGCACGCCCTGCTCGACCGTGGCGGCGACGCGTTCGGCCGCGACCAGCAGCGGCGGCAGCGTGGCCGCCATGCGCTCGGCCCGCTCGCGCAGGCTCGGTGTGCTCTTTCCTTTCCTTTCGGCGCCGAGCGCCATGCGTGGGCCTTCTCTCCTCGCCTCAGCGCAGCGGCTGGATCAGCCGCTCGATCACCTCGTCGAGCACGATGCCTTCGGCGCGCGCGGCGAAATTGAGCGCCATGCGGTGACGCAGGATCGGCGGCGCCAGCGCCACCACGTCCTCGACCGAGGGCGCCAGACGGCCCCCCATGAGCGCGCGGGCGCGCGCGGCCAGCATCAGCGCCTGGCTGGCGCGCGGGCCCGGCCCCCAGGCGACGTGATGGCGCACCGCCTCGATCTCGCTGGTATCGGGGCGGCCCGAGCGCACCAGCGTCAGGATCGCCTCGACCACGCTCTCGCCCACCGGCACGCGGCGCACCAGCCTCTGGGCGGTCAGGAGGTCCTGGGATGTCATGACCGGCTCGGCCCGGCCTTCTTCCGCGCCGGTGGTCGCGATCAGCATCTCGCGCTCGGCCGCGCGTTCGGGATAGGTGACGTCGATCTGCATCAGGAAGCGGTCGAGCTGCGCTTCGGGTAGCGGGTAGGTGCCCTCTTGCTCGATCGGGTTCTGGGTCGCCAGGACGTGGAAGGGCTGGGGCAGCGGATGCGGGCTGCCCGCTACCGTGACGCGGTGCTCCTGCATCGCCTGCAGCAGCGCCGACTGGGTGCGCGGGCTGGCGCGATTGATCTCGTCGGCCATCAGCAGCTGGCAGAACACCGGGCCCGGGATGAAGCGGAAGGAGCGCCGCCCGCTGTCGGCCTCCTCCAGCACCTCCGAGCCCAGGATGTCGGCCGGCATCAGGTCGGGCGTGCATTGCACGCGCTTGTCGTCGAGCCCGAGCACCACGCCGAGCGTCATCACCAGGCGCGTCTTGGCGAGGCCGGGCACGCCGACGAGCAGCGCATGGCCGCCGGCAAGCAGCGTAATTAGGGTTTGATCGATCGTCGCCTGTTGGCCGAAAATCACGCGACCGATGCTGCGGCGGACCTGCTGCAAGGTCTCGCCGAGGCGGGCGATCTCGGCCGCGAGCCGGTCGCCGGAAAGCACGGTTTCTGAGGGAGGCACCGTCGGCTGCTCCTTCTTGGATCGGACGGGATGGATCATCCTATGACCGCACGGCACCCGCAGGAAGGCACTCTTTCGTTACCGCCGCGTCCCGGTCCCGGCCAGCAGCAATGCGGCGATTTCGGCATTCGCATCGGCCGGGACGGCACCTGGTACTATTTGGGCTCGCCGATCGGCCGCAAGCCGCTCGTGCGCCTGTTCGCCTCGGTGCTCCGGCGCGAGGCGGATGGCCAATACTGGCTGGTCACTCCGGTCGAGCGCGGCCGCATCGAGGTGGAGGACGTGCCCTTCGTGGCCGTCGAGGTGACGGCCGAGGGCGAGGGCCCCGAGCGGGTCTTGCGCTTCCGCACCAATCTCGATGACGAGGTCGCGGCCGACCGCGACCATCCGCTCCGCGTCTCCCACAACCCTGCGACGGGCGAGCCCGCTCCCTATATCATGGTACGCGACGGGCTCGAGGCAAGGCTCGCGCGGCCCGTCTTCTACGAGCTGGTCGCGCTGGGCGAGACCCGGCTCGTGGATGGCGAGGAACAGCTCGGCGTATGGAGCAGCGGACAATTCTTCCCTCTGGGCCGGATCGAAACGGAGCATTGAGCGCGGCGGCGATCCGCGCCCGGCTGGCCGCGAACGTGCCGGGCCGGCGGCGGGCGCCGCGCGGGCCGGTCGCGGTGGAGCTGCCCGACGAAGTGCGCGGCGACCACGATCTCAACCCCGACATGATGCCGCGCCTGCCGTTGCGCCCAGCGGCCGTGCTCGTGCCGCTGGTCGAGCGCGCCGAGGGTTTCACCATCCTGCTGACCCAGCGCACCGAGCACCTGCCGGACCATGCCGGGCAGATCAGCTTTCCCGGCGGGCGCATCGACGCCGAAGACACCGATGCCGAGGCGGCGGCGTTGCGCGAGGCCGAGGAGGAGATCGGGCTCGCACGCGCGCTGGTCGAGCCGATCGGCCGTCTCGACACCTACGTCACCCGCACCGGCTACGAGGTCACGCCGGTGGTGGGGCTGGTGGCGCCGCCCTTCACGCTGACGCTCAATCCCGAGGAAGTGGCCGATGCCTTCGAGCTGCCGCTCGTCTTCCTGCTCGATCCGGCCAACCGCAAGCTCGGCAGCCGGGCCTGGGAGGGCGTCGAGCGCCATTTCTGGACCGTGCCCTGGCATGATCGCTTCATCTGGGGTGCGACCGCCGGCATGCTCGTGAACCTGGCCGAGATCCTGGCAAAGGAATTCGCCGTGGGCGCACAGCCATGAGGCAGGTTCTTTCCATCGTCGTGCCCTTGCTGCTGCCGACCTTGCTCTATTTCGGCTACATGACGGTCACGCGCCGGCGGGCCCAGGCGGCGGGGCAGGCGAGGGCGTTCAAGGACGTGCCCTGGACCTGGCTGGCCGTCGCCGGGGTGGTGCTGGTCGCGGTGACGCTCGCCGCCATGGCGCTCTTCGGCGGTGCGGAGCCCGGCAGCCGCTACCAGCTCCCGAGCCTCGAGGGCGGCCAGGTCAAGCCGGGCGGGTTCTCGAATTGAGGCGTTTCGCTAGAATTCCCTCCCCCTCGACGGGGGAGGGCGGGGAGGGGGTGCTCAAAATGAGCAGTGAGCGTAAAGCCTGCAGCTATGCCCCCCGCTCCAACCCTCCCCCGCAAGGGGGGAGGGAGTCATAGACCCAGGGTCGAGGGGCGAGTCCGATGCAGGAGAGGCGCCTGGCGCCGCAGCCTTGGATGAACGATCCGCGCACCAAGGCGGTCATCCGCGCGCTCACGGCCGACGGGGCCGAAGTGCGCTTCGTCGGCGGCTGCGTGCGCGACGCCGTGATCGGCCGGCCCGTGAAGGACATCGACCTCGCCACGCCCGATCCGCCCGAGACGGTGATGGCGCTCGTCCAGCGCGCAGGCCTCAAGGTGGTGCCGACCGGCGTCGCGCACGGCACCGTCACCGCCATCGCCGAGGGCCATCCCTTCGAGGTGACGACGCTCCGGCGCGACGTCGAGACCTATGGCCGCCGCGCCAAGGTCGAGTTCACCGACGACTGGGTCGAGGACGCGGCCCGGCGCGATCTCACCTTCAACGCCATGTCGCTCTCCCCGGACGGGACGCTGCACGATCCCTTCGGCGGGCTCGCGGATCTCGAGGCCGGCCGCGTGCGTTTCGTCGGCGATGCCGAGACGCGCATCGAGGAGGACGTGCTGCGCCTCCTGCGTTTCTTCCGCTTCTACGCCCATTATGGCAAGCCGCCGCCGGACGAGGCGGCGCTCGCGGCCTGCCGCAAGCTGGCACCGAAGCTGCCCGGCCTCTCGGGCGAGCGGGTCCAGGCCGAGACGCTGAAGCTCTTGGCCGCACCCGATCCCGCTTCGGTGATCCACCTGATGCGCGAGCAGAACGTGCTGGCCTATGCGCTGCCGGAAGCCGACGGCACGGCGCGGTTGGCGGCGCTGGCGAAGATCGAAGCGGCGCTGGAGCGCGACGCCGACCCGGTGCTGCGGCTCTCCGCCCTCATCGAGGGCGGGCCCAAGGCCGCGCTCGGCCTGGCCCAGCGGCTCAAGCTCTCCAATGCCGACCGCGACCGGATCGTGGGGCTCGCCGAGCCGCCCGGCCTGGCGCCGGCGCTCGACGACAAGGCGCGCCGCCTCGAGCTCTACCGGCGCGGGCCCAAGCGCTTCCGCGATGCGGCGCTGCTGGCCTGGGCCGCGGTCCTGGGCGCCGGCGAGGTCACGGCGACCGATGCGCGCTGGCGGGCGCTGGCCGCGGTGGCCGAGACGCCGGCACCGGCCTTTCCGCTGCAGGGCCGCGACGCGCTCAAGCTCGGCGTGCCGGCCGGCCGGCGCGTGGGCGAGCTCTTGAAAGAGGTCGAGCGCTGGTGGATCGAGGGCGACTTCAGTGCCGACCGCAAGGCGTGCCTGGCGGAGCTGAGGAAGCGGGTGCGGGCGTAGCGCGTTTTCCTTATCCGTCATCCCGGAAGCCGCGAAGCGGCTATCCGGGATCCAAGCCCGCGGCAGACCCGAACACGCCCGTTCTGCCATGTCGCTGGATCCCGGCTCGCGGCGCTTTCAGCGCCTTGGCCGGGATGACGTTGAAGAAAACGGCCCGCGCTTCAGCGACGACTACCGATCGTTGTCCTCACGGCCACATCGCCTCGGGCGGCAGAGACATGAGGATCGCCTCGACATTGCCGCCGGTCTTGAGGCCGAAGGCGGTGCCGCGGTCGTAGAGCAGGTTGAACTCGACATAGCGTCCGCGCTTGACGAGCTGGTGGCGGCGCTGCTCTTGGGTCCAGGGCTCGTTCATGTGGCGGTGCACGAGCGGCGGATAGGCCTCGAGGAAGGCGAGGCCGACGTCGCGGGTGAAGGCGAAGTCCTTCTCCCAGTCGCCGCTGTCGAGATTGTCGAAGAAGATGCCGCCCACCCCGCGCGGCTCGCCCCGGTGCGGCAGGAAGAAATAGCGGTCGCACCAGGCCTTGTATTCCGGGTAGTAGCGCGGGTCGTGGCGGTCGCAGGCGGCCTTGAGCGCGGCATGGAACGCGGCCGTGTCGGTCTCGTCCGCGAACATCGGCGTCAGATCGGCGCCGCCGCCGAACCAGCCCTTCGAGGTCACGATGTGGCGCGTGTTCATATGCACGGCCGGCACCAGCGGCGAGCGCATATGCGCAACCAGGCTGATGCCGCTGGCCCAGAAGCGCCCGTCCTCGGCCGCGCCCGGGATCTGCTGGCGGAACTCGGGCGAGAAGGTGCCTTCGACCGTGGAGACGTTGACGCCGACCTTCTCGAACACGCGGCCGCGCATGATCGACATCACGCCGCCCCCGCCTTCCGCTCCGCTCTCGTCCTGGCGCTGCCAGGCTTTTCGCTCGAAGCGGCCGGGCGGGAGCTCGGCGTAAGTCCCGGTCAACTCGTCCTCGAGCTTCTCGAAGGCGGCGCAGATGCGGTCGCGCAGCTCCTCGAACCATCGGGCGGCGCGGGCACGGCGTTCGAGCGGGACGGCGATCATGGGGAAGACGGGCTCAAGGATCAGGCTCAAGGCGCCGCGCATCCTGCCGGGCGCGGCTCGCCGCGGCAAGCTGCCCATCGCGGCCGGCGCTCAATATAGCCGACTGTCGGGGCGGCCCGCTGCCGTCAAGCGGGCCAGCCGTTGGTTTGTCGGAGCGCCTCGCCCAGCGCCAGCGCTGCCGCCAGCGCCACATTGAGCGAGCGCAGGCCCGGCTGCATCGGGATGCGCAGCCGCGCGTCAGCCGCCTCATGCACGGCCTCGGGCACCCCGGCGCTCTCGCGGCCCAGCAACAGGACGTCGTCGGGCCGGAAGCCGAAGCTCGGCAACGCGACCTCGCCGCGCGTGGTCAGCAGGATGAGGCGGCCCTTGGTTGCCACACGGAACGCGGCCCAGCTCGCATGGCGGCGATAATCGACCCGGTCGAGATAGTCCATGCCGGCACGTCGCAGGCGCCGGTCGTCGAAGGGGAAGCCCATCGGCTCGATCAGATCGACACCGACGCCGAGGCAGGCGGCGAGCCTCAAGATCGTCCCGGTGTTCTGCGGGATGTCGGGCTCGTAGAGGGCAAGGCGCATGGCTCGAACGGGTCCGGGCGAGATCGACAGGGCGCGGCGTGGCGATGCACTCGGGGTTCCCGGCGCCGGGTCGGCCGGCGAGCATGGGAACTTCCCTGATAGGCGCCTAGGCAAAGCCGGCGAATTCGACTATACCGCTTGCCGGCGAAGGGGTTAGCGGCGCCGGTTTATGCGGCGGATTGTCGCATGGGAGCCAAGGCCCCCTCGCGGGGGAGAGTGTTATAAGGGCGCCCGAGCCCACCTGGAATCCGCGCGGGGCGAGAAGGGAGCGGACGGTCCTTCTAGGATCGCGCTTCCGCACCGGCGCGGACCTCTCCTGGCTTCGGGCACGGGCGGACCAGTTAAGGAGTAAGACAAGAGATGGCGGAGAGCCTTCAGGCCGCGGCCGGCGCTGGGCATTCACCCGGCGCCGAAGGCGAGGGGACGCGGCGCGACTTCCTCATGCTGGCCACGGGCGCCGTGGCGGGAATCGGCATCGTCTCGCTGGCTTGGCCCTTCATCGATCAGATGAATCCGTCGGCCGACACGCTGGCGCTCTCGACCACCGAGGTCGATATCGGCCAGGTCCAGCCGGGCCAGGCGATCACCGTGCTGTGGCGCGGCAAGCCGGTCTTCATCCGGCATCGCACGCCCGAGGAGATCAAGGCGGCGGAGGATGTCGATCTCTCCGAGCTGCGCGATCCTCAGCCCGACTCCGCGCGCGTGCAGAAGCCCGAATGGCTGGTCATGGTCGGCGTGTGCACCCATCTCGGCTGCGTGCCGCTGGGCCAGAAGCTGACCGACCCCAAGGGCGAGTGGGGCGGCTGGTTCTGCCCCTGCCACGGCTCGGAGTACGACACCTCCGGGCGCATCCGCAAAGGCCCAGCCCCGCGCAACCTCGAGATCCCGGCCTACAGCTTCGAGACCGACACGACCCTCCTGATCGGCGCGGAGGCCAAGAAGGCATGAGCACGCCCAAGTTCAAGAATCCGATCGTTCGCTGGATCGACTATCGGCTGCCGATCTTCAGCTTCCTCGATCATGAGATGCACGAGTACCCGACGCCGAAGAACCTGAACTACTGGTGGAACTTCGGCTCGCTCGCCGGCTTCATGCTGATCGTGATGATCGTCAGCGGCGTCGTGCTCGCGATGCACTACACGCCGCATGTCTCGCTCGCCTTCAACAGCGTCGAGCACATCATGCGCGACGTGAATTACGGCTGGCTGATCCGCTACATCCACATGAATGGGGCGTCGATGTTCTTCATCGTCGTCTACATCCATATCTTCCGCGGCCTCTATTACGGCTCCTACAAGAAGCCGCGCGAGCTCCTGTGGCAGCTCGGCGTCGTGATCCTGCTGCTGATGATGGCGACCGCCTTCATGGGCTATGTGCTGCCCTGGGGCCAGATGAGCTTCTGGGGCGCCACCGTCATCACCAGCCTGTTCTCGGCGATTCCCCTGGTCGGCCAGGATATCGTGACCTGGCTGTGGGGCGGCTTCTCGGTCGACAACCCGACCCTCAACCGCTTCTACTCGCTGCACTATCTGCTGCCTTTCGTGATCCTGGGCGTGGTGGTGCTGCATGTGGTGGCGCTGCATCGCCACGGCTCCAATAACCCGCTCGGCATCGACACCAAGGGCCCGCAGGACAGCATCCCCTTCCACCCCTACTACACGGTGAAGGACTATTTCGGGATCGGCGTGTTCCTGATCTTCTACGCCGGCTTCGTGTTCTTCTCGCCCAACTTCTTCGGCGAGCCGGACAACTACATCCCGGCCAACCCGATGGCGACGCCGACGCACATCGTGCCGGAATGGTACTTCCTGCCCTATTACGCGATCCTGCGCGCGGTGCCGGACATCTGGTTCATCGAGGCCAAGCTCGGCGGCGTGATCGCCATGTTCGGCTCGATCCTGCTGCTGCTGTTTCTGCCCTGGCTCGACCACTCGCCGGTGCGGAGCGCGCGGTTCCGGCCCACCTACAAGTGGTTCTTCTGGATCCTTGTGGTGGACTGCGTGGTGCTGGGCTGGGTCGGCGCCAATCCGCCCGACGCCCTGTTCCACGGCGTGCCGTTCGTGGTGATCGGCCGTATCGCGACCGCCTGGTACTTCATCCACTTCCTGGTGGTCCTGCCGCTCCTGGGCTTTTTCGAGAAGCCGAAGCCGCTGCCCGCCAGCATCAGCGAACCCGTGTTGAGAGGCGGCGGCGTGGTGGCCGGCGCCCATGCCAAGCCGATGGAGAAGGCCTGATGCGTCGCTTCGCTCTCGCGGCCTTCGCCGCCGCGGCCCTGATCGCGCCGGGCCTCTCGGTCGATCGCGCCCATGCCGAAGAGGAGATCGAGCTGCCGCGCCAGCGCTGGTCCTTCGAGGGCTTCTTCGGCACCTTCGACCAGGCCGCCCAGCAGCGCGGCTTCCAGGTCTACAAGGAAGTCTGCGCGGCCTGCCATTCGCTCTCGCTCGTCGCCTACCGCAATCTGGAGCAGATCGGTTTCAGCGAGGACGAGGTGAAGGCGATCGCGGCGCAGTACAACGTCACCGACGGGCCCAACGATCAGGGCGAGATGTTCGAACGGCCGGCGCGGCCCTCGGATCATTTCGTGCCGCCCTTCCCCAATCCGCAGGCCGCGCGCGCGGCCAACAACGGCGCGCTGCCGCCCGATCTCTCGCTGATCGTCAAGGCGCGCAAGGGCGGGGCCGACTACATTTACGGCCTTCTGACCGGCTTCACCGAGCCGCCGGCGGACATGCAGATCGCCGAGGGGATGAACTACAACAAGGTGTTCCCCGGCCATCAGATCGCCATGCCGCCGCCGCTCTCCGAAGGGGCGGTGACCTATGCCGACGGCACGAAGGCCACGGTCGAGCAAATGGCGCACGATGTGACGACCTTCCTCGCCTGGACCGCCGAGCCCGAGCTCGACGCGCGCAAGCGCATGGGTGTCAAGACGATCCTGTTCCTGATCGTGCTCACCGGCATGCTCTATGCGGTCAAGCGCAAGGTCTGGGCCGAGGTTCACTGAAGCGCGCGGACGCCCGTTCCCGGAGGCTTGATTGAGGGCCGGGTGAAAGCCCGGCCCTTCGCATTTCCGCCGCACCGAGTCTTGATCGCCCCCTCCCCCTACCCCCTCCCGCACGGAGAGGGGGTCACTGTTTTTCTGACGCCCCCGCGAAGGAGAGAGGGCGGTGCCGCGAAAAAACTGACCCTCCTCCCTTGCGGGGCAGGGCAATCGCATGTGGCTGCGGAGCGGATTTCCTCGCCCTTCGAGACGGGCCTTCGGCCCTCCGCGAGGCGTGAGGAAATCCGCGAGATTTCGTGAGACCCCCTCGTCCTGAGGAGGCCGCGAAGCGGCCGTCTCGAAGGATGAGGGCGTCACATGCGATACCCCTCCCTTGCAGGGGAGGGTAGGGAGGGGGGTATCAAAGCGGTTCCGATGATGAGGTGATGGCAAGGATGACCGAACCCGCTTCTTCCGGCCCCCCTCTCTCCGGCATCGACCACACGCTCGTCGGCGTGCGCGACCTCGAGGCCACGCGCGAGCGCTGGGCGCGGCTGGGCTTCACGTCCACGCCGCGCGGCCGGCATATCGGCTGGGGCACGGCCAATTACTGCATCATGCTGGAGCGCGGCTATATCGAGCTCCTGGGCATCGTCGATCCGAGCCAGTTCACGAACAATCTCGACAAGTTCCTCGAGGGCCGCGAAGGGCTGATGGGGCTCGCCTTCGCCAGCGTGGATCCGGCCGCGACCAAGGCGCGGCTCGAGGCGGCGGGCCTCCATCCCGACGGGCCCAAGGACCTGAAGCGGCGGCTCGAGCTGCCCGAGGGCGACGCGTTGCCGGCGTTCCGCCTGCTGTTCCTGCCGAAAGAGGAGACGCCCGATCTCTCGGCCTTTGTCTGCTGCCATCTGACGCCCGAGCTGATCCGCCGGCCCGAATGGCTCGATCATCCCAACGGCGCGCGGGCGCTCCATGGCATGACCGTGATCGTCGAGAATCCGCCGAAAACGGCAGCGGCTTATCGTGCCTTCTTCGGGCCCGACTGCGTGCAGCCGATCGCGGGCGGCGCCGCGGTCGCCTGTGGCGCCGAGCGCCTGCGCTTCATTACGCGCGAGGGGTTCTCGGCACTCTTTCCGGGCCTGGGCGATTGGCCTTCTTATGCGCCGCCGTTCCCTGCGGCCATGACGCTGGCCGTGCGCGAGCCCTCGCACGCCATGACCCATCTCTGGAACCGCGCCATCCGCGCGGAGCGCGACGGCGACCGCATCTGGGTCGCTCCGCCCGACGCCAACGGCCTGGTGCTGGAGTTCGTGAAGGGGTGAGCTTTCATCTTGGTCGTTCGCCGACGCTGCGCCCCCTCTCCCCGCTGGTGCGGGGCGAGGGTCAATTTTCGCGCCGCTTACTCCACCGCGATCCGCCCATCCCGTTCGATGCGCACGCGCGCACCGTCCGCCAGCTCGGCCTGGCGCTCGCGCGGGAGCAGCAGCACCGGGATCGAGCCGTAATCCATCTCGCGCGCGACCACCACGCCCAGCGACAGGATCGCATCGGGCTCGGCCATGATCAGCGCCGCCGGCGCCAGGCGCTCGGCCATCAGCTCCAGCATGATGTAGCTCGAGGAGGATGAGCCGATCATGCCCGGCAGCACCAGCACACGGGCCCGGAGCTCCGCGCCGTGGTTCGGGTGGCGCGGATCGCTGATGCGCCCCGTGGTCGGGTCGACGCCGCCCCAGAAGCTGATCGGCTTGGCGAGCTTCAGGACCGCGCCCTGGGCCTCGCCCGCGATCTGCACCTCTGCCCGGATCTCGCGGCTCATCGGCGTCCCCTCAGGCCCACAGGCTTTCGTCGCGCGTCACGCGGGCCCGGATCGCCGATTCGACGCAATCGGCGAGGCTGCCATAGACCACCTCGTAGCCGGTGTTGGCGGGCGTGTAATGCGCGAACTTGCCGGAATTGGTCATGAGCACGCCGCCCTTGGCGGGCAGGATCGGCGCCACCACCACGCAGGTGTCGGCCACCACCGTGACGCCGGCGGCTTCGAGCGGCTTCAAGCGCCGCTGGCGCTCGAGCTCGGTCACGACATGGCGGCCGGTGCAGACGAAGAAGGGCAGGGCCACGCGCCGGCCGGCCAGGAGACGGTCGAGCGCGTCGAACTCCTGAAGCGAGAAATGCGGGCTCCCCAGCGCCACGGCGTCGAGCGCCTCGCCCGTCACGGTCGAGAGCCGGTCGCGCGCGGCGCGCAGCATCGCCGGCGTGAGGCGGATGACACGCTCTGGCGCACGGCCGCCGAGTGCCGCCTCCAGCGTCGGTGCTTCGGGCGTCACGCCCGCCACATGGAAGAGCCCGACGGCACCGCTCGAGGCGGCGGCCGCGCCCAGCGCCTTGAGCTGGTCCTCGCTGACGCTCGCGGGCAAGCCGTCGATGACGCCGATCGCGTTGCCGATCTCGGCGCCGTACCAGGCGCCCAGCACCGGGTAGAACACGTCGCTGGCCTTCAAGCGCGCCGACAGCGCGCTCGTGTCGATCACGACCGTGGCGCGGCGGTTCTCCGGCAGATGCAGCCCGTAATAGGGCGCCTTGCCCACGAGCGCGCAGCAGATGTCGAGGAAATCGCCATAGCGGTTGGTGCGCGCACCCAGCACCGAATTGCAGAAGACGACCGCATTGCTCTCGCCCCAGGCCACATGCTGGCCGAATGGCGGGCGGTGGCCGGCCTGGTAGGGCGAGCAGGTCCAGGTCGGCCGGCAGCCCAGCGCCTCGTAGGCGCGCATGAGCCTGAGCGCCATCGCGTGGCGGTGCGCATCGGCCTTGACGTTGCCGGGCTTCAGGAGATCGAGCCCGCCCACATTCATGGTCGAGGGAATCGCGACGCGGCCCTGGCCCGCGACCAGACGCTCGGCGAAATGGACGCCGCTGTCGCCGTGATAGAGCCCGCCGTCGATATGGGCGGAGGCCACGGGAATGAGGCGCGTGGCGCCCAGGAGCCGGCCCATCTCGACCAGGATGCGCATCGCCATCGCGGCAGCGTCCCCGCGGCCCGCGATGCGGCGCTCCTCGTCGGTCAGATGGAAAGGCATGAGACAGGCTCCGGTAACGGCGCCCGCATCATAGCGGCGGCGGCGGCGCCTGTCGAAGCGAGAGCGGCATTAACGCAAAAACATGACCTCTCCTTTGGCGAGGGAGGGAGGCAATTATCCTCCATCGTCACCCCCGGGCTCGACCCCAGGGGTATCACATGTGACGCCCTCATCCTTCGAGACGGCCGCTTCGCGGCCTCCTCAGGACGAGGGGGTCTCACGAAATCTCGCGGATTTCCTCACGCCTCGCGGAGGGCCGAAGGCCCGTCTCGAAGGGCGAGGAAATCCGCTCCGCAGCCACATGCGATTGCCCTGCCGCAGCCACATGCGATTGCCCTGGGCTCGACCCGGGGGTCCATGGCATGGATTGCCGGGTCAAGCCCGGCAATGACGAATGAGGGAAATGGCGCTTGAGAATGCGCGACGAAAACTCCCCCGCGCCCTACGCCAGCCCCTCGGCCTTGAGCGCGGCCTGCACGGCCGGACGCGCCGCCATGCGGGCGAGGAAGGCGCCGAGGTTCTTGAGGCCGGAGATGTCGAGATCGACATATTTCGACCAGCTCGCGACCGTGAAGAGATAGGCGTCGGCGATGCTGAAGCTCTTGCCCATCAGATAGTCCTTGCCGGCCAGGTGCCTGTCCACCAGCGCCAGGCGATCGGACAGCCTCTTCTTCGCGATCGCCTTGTAGGCGTCGGGCGTGTCGGCGCCGAAGAGCGGGCTGAAGCTCTTGTGCAGCTCGGTGCTGATGAAATTCAGCCACTCCTGCACGCGGGTGCGCTCGAGGCTGCCGGCTGGCGGGGCGAGTTTCGCATCGGGCTTCTTGTCGGCGAGGTATTGCACGATCGCCGGGCCCTCGGTCAGGACCTGGCCGTCATCGAGCTCGAGCGCCGGCACATAGCCCTTGGGATTGATCCTGGCGTAGTCCTCGCCCTTCTCGGTCTTCTTGGCCTTGAGATCGACCTTGACGGCCTCGGCCGGCAGGCCGGCCTCGCGAATGACGATGTGCGGCGACAGCGAGCAGGCGCCCGGGCTGTAATAGAGCTTCATCTCGAACTCCTCTGCGATCGTTGGATTGGTCCGGTCCGCGAATGGAACCTCGTGGTCGCGAGGATATGTCGTCGCCCCTCATCCCGCGCAAGACGGCACGATGTCGAAACGCGGTCACCGGAGAGTGACCGCGCTCGTGCTGCGGGCTTCCGGTTGGCTAGCGCTGCGCGCTTCTCGCGCAACACTTCGACGAGGAAAGACGCGACCGCTCTCGGCGACGATCTGCGTCGGCATGCATAGGGCCGTTCTCTTGCGGGCGTCTTCGGCCCGCAACCGAAAGGGGTCGGCCGCGGAGCCCGGTGTGCTGCGCGATCCGAGCCGCGCGCCGAGTCGAATGCGATTCGCCGGCGGTTGCCCAACCGCGCTCTCCGGCGAAGGCGGTTGCTGCCGTATCGCGTGGCATGCGGCCGTCATGATGGTGCTCCAGCCAGGCGCCGCCCGATGCCTATCGCCGCTTCCAGGATGTCCGATGCCGCCCAGCCGCGCTAGAATCGCCGTGATTTCCTGCGACCCCCGCCGCGACGCCACGTTCATGCCCTTCAGCCAGCTCCACTATCTTCCCCTCCCTCTGCCGTTCTTTGCGATCCTGGCGGGGCTGTTCGTCCTTCTTCTCCTGCTGTTGCAGCTGGGGGTGCTGCGCTACGCCTATATGCGCCTCGGTGTCAGTTCGTGGGCGGCAATACTGTTGCTGTTGGGATCGTTGCTCGGCAGCTACTTCAACATTCCGATGGCCGAGTTGCCCGCGCGTCAGGTCCTGTCCGGCCAGGTCGTTTCATTCTACGGGATGCGCTATGTCGTGCCGCTTGTCGTCGAGTGGCCCGGGACCGTTGTCGCGGTCAATGTCGGCGGTGCGCTCATTCCGGGGCTGATGTCGCTCTATTTGCTCATCAAGCACCGGCTGTGGACCCGAGGCATGGTGGCGATCGCCTGCGTCGCCGTCATATGCCATGCGCTGGCTCGCCCCTTGCCGGGAGTGGGTATTGCCTTGCCGGTGTTCGTGCCCGCGGTGGCGACCGCGATCGTGGCCTTGCTGCTGTCGCCGCGTCGCGCCGCGCCCCTGGCTTATGTCGCGGGGAGCGTTGGCACGCTGATCGGCGCGGACTTGCTCAATCTGGACCGCCTCCAGGGGCTGGGAGCGCCGGTCGCCTCGATCGGCGGGGCGGGAACCTTCGACGGCATCTTCGTGACCGGCATCCTCGCCGTGCTGCTGGCAGGCCTCGGCGGGCGCCCGAGCCGGCCCGATCGTGGTCCCGGTCCCGCGACGCAGGAGAGCCCGCCCGGCTGAGAGCCGCACGGGCTTGGCCGCGTTTCAAAATCCCCGCGCGGCCGCGCGCAGATGTCCGATCCGAATTCGAAGCGCTGGCGAACGCTCGCCCTCACACGTTGAACCGGAAGTGGAAGACGTCGCCGTCCTTGACGACATAGTCCTTTCCTTCCGCGCGCATCAGGCCCTTCTCCTTCGCCCCCTGCTCGCCGTTGCAGGCGACATAGTCGTCATAGGCGATGGTCTCGGCGCGGATGAAGCCGCGCTCGAAATCGGTGTGGATCACGCCGGCGGCTTCGGGCGCCTTGGCGCCGCGATGCACGGTCCAGGCCCGCGCCTCCTTGGGCCCCACCGTGAAGAAGGTGATGAGGTCGAGGAGCTTGTAGCCGGCGCGGATCACGCGCGCGAGGCCGGGCTCGCCCAGGCCCAGATGAGCCAGGAACTCGCGCTTCTCCTCCGGGTCCGTGAGCTGCGCCACCTCGGCCTCGATCGCGGCCGAGATCGCGACCGTCTCGGCGCCCTCGGCCCTGGCCTTGGCCGCAACCTTGGCCGAGTGCGCATTGCCCTCGGCGGCGGCGGCCTCCTCGACGTTGCAGCAATAGAGCACGGGCTTGGCGGTCAGGAGCTGGAGCTGCTTGAAGACGGGCTCGAGCTCCTTCGCGACCTTGGCGGTGCGCGCCGGCTTGCCGGCACGCAAAGCGTCCAGCGCGGGCGCCATGGCGTCGAGGAGCGCCTTCGCCTCCTTGTCGCCGCCCTTGGCCTTCTTGGCGGCGGCGTCGGCGCGCTTCTCCAGGCTGTCGAGGTCGGCCAGCATCAGCTCGGTCTCGACGATCTCGGCGTCGCGGATCGGGTCGACCGTGCCCTCGACATGCGTGACCTCGCCCTCGAAGCAGCGCAGCACATGGACGATGGCGTCCACCTGCCGGATGTTGGCGAGGAACTGGTTGCCGAGGCCCTCGCCCTTGCTGGCGCCCTTCACCAGGCCGGCGATGTCCACGAACTCGAGCTGGGTCGGGATGATCTTGGCCGAGCCTGCGATCTTCGCCAGCACCTCGAGCCTGGGATCGGGCACGGAGACGCGGCCGATGTTGGGCTCGATGGTGCAGAAGGGATAGTTCGCGGCTTCCGCGGCCTGGGTCGCGGTCAGCGCGTTGAAGAGCGTCGATTTGCCGACATTGGGCAGGCCGACGATGCCGCAGGTGAAGCCCATGAAATGACGATCCGTTTCCGATGTGGGTTCGCAGGAACGTACGAGGTGGCCCGGCTGCTGGCCGGTTGCAAGCCCCCTCCCCCTACCCCCTCCCGCGAGGGGAGGGGCCAGCTTTTCTTCGCCCTCTCCCCTTGCGGGAGAGGGGGCGAGCGAAGCGAGCGGGTGAGGGGAAGGAATGTCGCGACGCCGGCTATTACGAAATTCGATGCAAGACGTCTACGCATCGCCATTGCCGCCGGCCGCGTTGTCCGAGGCGGGCGCCTCGGGCTTGGCCGCCTTCGGCGGTTTCGGCCTCGGCGGATTGAGGGCCAGCGTGACCTTGTTCATGAAGGCGTTCGGGTCGTCCTTGGCGAGGCCTTGCAGCAGGAGCGGCAGGGCATCCGCCACCGCCTCGCACAGCTTCGCCACGACGGGCCGTTCCTCCGCCACGAAATCCTGCAGCACATAATGCTGCACCAGCTCGGCGATGCCCGGATGGCCGACGCCCAGCCGCACCCGCCAATAGTCGGGGCCGATGGCGGCGTCGATCGAGCGCAGGCCCTTATGGCCGCCGGCCCCCCCGCCGCGCTTGACCCTGACCTTGCCGAAGACGAGATCGATCTCGTCGTGGAACACGACGATGTCGGCCGGCTCGATCTTGTAGAAATGCGCGGCCGCACCCACCGCGCGGCCGGAGTCGTTCATATAGGTGAGGGGCTTCAGGGCCAGCACGCGCTCGCCGGCGATCTCGCCTTCCTGCAAGCTGCCGTCGAAACGGCTCCTGGGCGCGGCAAAGCCGTGGCGGTGGACGATCGCGTCCACCGCCATGAACCCGACATTGTGCCGGTTGCCGGCATAGCGCGGGCCCGGATTGCCCAAGCCGACCAGGAGTCGCATCGCGCCCGCGGCTCCCGCGCGCGGGCCTTACTTCTTCTTCTCGGCCGGCTTCTTCTCGGCCGCCGGCGCGGCTGCGCCCGCTGCGGCCTTG
>JBMONF010000052.1:0-37466 GCA_049323455.1 Pseudomonadota bacterium
ACGGGCCTTCGGCCCTCCTCAGGGTGAGGAAATCCGCGAGATTTCGTGAGACCCCCTCGTCCTGAGGAGGCCGCGAAGCGGCCGTCTCGAAGGATGAGGGCGTCACATGCGATACCCCTGCCCCTTGCGGGGGAGGGCAGGGAGGGGGGTGAAGCGATGATTGCAGCCGTCATCATCACAGAACCTCTTTCAGCGCGCTCGCGAACTGATCCATCTCCGCGGCCGTGTTGGTCTCGGTCGCGGCGACGATGAGCAGGTTTTCGAGCGCCTTGTCGCCGGGCCAGAGCCGCGCGGCCGGCACGCCGCCCAGGATGCCGCGCCGGGCCAGCGCCTCGACCACGGGGGCCGCCGGCTTCGGCAGCCTTGCCGTGAACTCGTTGAAGAAGGCGCGGTTGAGCACGGAGACGCCCGGAACCTTCGCGAGCGCGTCGGCGAGTGTCACGGCCGCCGCGTGATTGAGCCGGGCCAGGCGCGCGAAGCCTTCCTCGCCCAGGAGCGTGAGATGAATGGTGAAGGCCAGCGCGCAGAGGCCCGAGTTGGTGCAGATGTTGCTGGTCGCCTTCTCGCGCCGGATATGCTGCTCGCGCGTCGAGAGCGTGAGCACCCAGCCGCGCCGCCCGTCCACGTCCCTGGTCTCGCCCACGAGACGGCCCGGCATTTGGCGCACATATTTCTCGCGCGTGGCGAAGAGCCCGACATAGGGCCCGCCGAAGCTGAGCGCATTGCCGAGCGACTGGCCCTCGGCCACGACGATATCCGCACCCATGGCGCCCGGCGGCTCGACCGCGCCCAGCGACACCACCTCGGCCACGGCCACCACCAGGAGCGCGCCCGCCTTGTGACAGGCCTCGGCCAGGGCCGAGAGGTCGCCGAGATGGCCGAAGACGCTCGGGTTCTGCACCACGACGCAGGAGGTTTCGCCGTCCACCAGCGTCGCCAGATCCTCCCTGCCTTCCGGGTCCGGCGCCGGCTGGTCGACGCGGAAGCCCAGGAAATGCGCGTGCGTGCGCGTGATCTCGGCATAATGCGGGTGAAGCCCGCCCGAGAGAATCGCCTTCGAGCGCCGCGTCACGCGGTTCGCCATCATCACGGCCTCGGCGCAGGCCGTGGCGCCGTCATACATGGAGGCGTTGGCCACGTCGAGCCCCGCGAGCAGCGCCACCTGGGTCTGGAACTCGAACAGATATTCGAGCGTGCCCTGCGTCACCTCGGGCTGATAGGGCGTGTAGGAAGTGAGGAACTCGCCGCGCTGGATCAGATGGTCGACCGCGGCCGGCACGTGGTGGCGATAGGCGCCGGCGCCGAGGAAGCAGGGCGCCCTCGAGGCTCCCAGATTCTTGGCCGCCATCGCGCCGATGGCGCGCTCCACCTCGAGCTCGCCCTGGTGGCGCGGCAGATCCACCGGCGATCGGAGCCGCACCTTGGCCGGCACGTCCCGATAGAGATCGTTGATCGAGCGGGCGCCGATGCGGGCAAGCATCGCCCGGCGGTCGGAGGCCGTCAGCGGCAGGTAGCGCATCAGTGCAGGCCTTTCACATAGGCGTCGTAGGCGGCCTGGTCCATGAGCTTGTCGAGCTCGCTCTTGTCGGCGAGCTTGAGCTTGACGAACCAGCCCTGGCCCAAGGGATCGCTGTTGACGCGCGCGGGCTCGTTGGCGAGATCGCCGTTCACTTCGATCACCTCGCCCGTCACCGGCGCATAGACCTCGCTCGCCGCCTTCACCGATTCGACAACGGCGACCTCCTTGCCCTTCTCCACCTTCTTGCCGACTTGCGGCAGCTCGACGAACACCACGTCGCCGAGCTGCTCTTGCGCGTAAGGGCTGATGCCCACGGTCGCCACATCGCCCTCGACGCGGATCCATTCATGCTCTTCCGTGAAACGCAGCGTGCTCATGGAGCCTCCCCTTCACCCGCGGTGATAGTTGGTCTTGACGAACGGCAAGGGCGCGACGCGCACGGCCAAGGCCTTGCCGCGCACCATCGCCTCCAGGGTCTGGCCGGGCTTGGCCAAGGCGGATTCCACGTAAGCCATCGCGATCGGCCCGCCGAGGCTGGGGCCGAAGCCCCCGCTCGTGACCCGGCCCACGATGCGATCGCCCGGCGCCCGCAGCTCGGCGCCCTCGCGCACCGGCGCCTTGCCTTCCGGCAGGATGCCGACGCGCTTGCGGCTCGGGCCTTGGGCCAACTCGCGCTGGATGCGCGCCGCACCCGGGAACCCGCCTTCGACGCGCCGGCGCTTGCCGATGCTCCACACCAGATCGGCCTCGACCGGCGAGGTCGAGCGGTCGATGTCGTGGCCATAGAGACAGAGGCCCGCCTCGAGCCGGAGCGAATCGCGGGCGCCCAGGCCGATCGGCTTGACCGCGGGCTCGGCGAGGAGCCGGCGCGCCAGCGCTTCGGCCGCCCGCGCCGGCACCGAGATCTCGAACCCGTCCTCGCCGGTATAGCCGGAGCGCGTGACGAAGGCCGGTGCGCCCAGAAGCTCGACCGCGGCGGCGGACATGAAGGTCAGCTTCGCAACCGCCGGCGCGAGGCGGGCCAGCAGCTCTGCGGCCTTGGGTCCCTGCAGCGCCAGGAGCGCCCGATCCGGCAGCGGCTCGATGCGCACCGAGGCGGGCAGCTTGGCCTTCAGATGCGCCAGATCGGCATCCTTGCAGGCGGCGTTGACGACGACGAAGAGATGGTCGCCGGCGTTCGTCACCATCAGATCGTCGAGGATGCCGCCCGTATCGTCGGTGAACTGCGTATAGCGCTGGCGCATCGGACCGAGGCCACGGATATCGGCCGGCACCAGCGCTTCGAGCGCCGCCGCCGCGTCGGCCCCGTGCAAACGCAGCTGGCCCATGTGCGAGACGTCGAAGAGGCCGGCAGCCGCGCGGCAATGCAGATGCTCGGCGATGATGCCGGTCGGGTATTGCACCGGCATGTCGTAGCCGGCAAACGGCACCATCTTGGCGCCCAGCGCCCTGTGCAGGCCGTGGAGCGGTGTGGTCTTGAGGTCGCTGGGGGAGAGATCGGAGGGAGCGGTCATGCCAGGCCCATATGACAGAATCGCGAGCTTCCGCCGCGCCGGTCCTGCACGGCCGAAAGCCCCCTCTGTCCTGGCACCTGAAAGATTTGCCGGCGGGCCCTTGGGGAACCTGTCGCCGGGCTACCTCTTCGGTGAGACGGGCGCGCAGATCATCAACCGCGCGATCGTCCGCTTTCCAGAGTGCCCTTCCCCCTTGCGGTCCTTTTGCCTGAGAGTTTCCGGGGCGGTTGCTCCTTCGGCTCCGACCCCGGCGATCCGCGTGCGACTGATCGAGTGATGCGCGCGACGCGCCGGGGCGGTCTCTCCCGCAAGGGAACGGGCTGACCGGGCGCAAGCATCCTCCCCGTTGGCCGTGCGGTCAAGTTCGAAAAGGACGCAGAGATTGGAAGAAAATATTGAGCCGCGCGGCCACGCTCGGGCCAACGGCCCGCGCTCGAGCTCGGTGCCGACCGGCCGTCAGGGCGTGGTGGCGGGAGCCGGCGTCACCGGTGTGGTCGGGGCGGCGGCCGGAGTCCCGGGTGCGGGCGGTGCCGGCGGGGTGACTTGCGGCGTCACCACAGTGCTGGAGTTTTCCGCGCGGTTGTAATTGAGCTCGTCCGGCGTCAGCACGAGGCCGACATAGATGATGTAGTTGTCGCCATTCTCGCCCGAGCGCAGCGGAATCTTCTGCGTCAGCTCGTCCACCGACTGCGCGCGCGTCTGGTTGCCCTCGAGCGGGATCTCGACGTCGAAGGCCTGGCGCGCCAAGGCACCCTGGCCCAGCCGGGCGATCGCTACGAAATACTGGAACTGCGCCGTGTCGCCGCTGAGCGCGGGCCCGCGCGAGGCGATCGTCTGCACCTGCATGGTGGTCTCGATGCGCGTCGCGCTGGTGTCGTTGTCGCTGACATAGACGCAGCCCGAGGCGATGTCGCCGATCTGCGCCTCGAACAGCACGTCCTTGACGTCGCGGCCCTGCCCCAGAAAGCGCGTGACACGCTCGGCATCGGCCACCTTGACGACGCGCGGACAAGGCGGCGGCGGCCCGGCATTGTCGGTCGACGCGCATGCCGCGAGGCCGACAGCCAGAGTTCCGGTGAAGGCGAGGGCGGGCGAAATCCGCCTAGAGAGCATTATGGGATCCGTCGCAGAAGGGCTGATTCCGGGTTGATTTGCAGCCGCAGAAGAACATCTGTTTCGATTCGGGTGCCTCCCAGGCCACGGGGGAGAGGCCGGTGCCTTTGTGCGATCCGTCGCAGAAGGGCTGATTTTTGCTGCGCCCGCAGGCGCACCAGAAATATTTCTTCCCGGCCGTAACCTCGACCGCAAAGGGCGCTTTCTGCGCCGGAATCGGTGCCGCCATGTTCCCCTTCCTTTGCGCAAGCGGCTGTAATACCTTGCGGCCGCCGCCGCGCCAGACCACCGGGACTTTAATGAACGGCCCCCCGATGCACAAGGCCCGGGGGCCTTGCGCCATTCTCGTCCGAGACCACGACCCGCGAAGGTTTTAGATGCCGTTTCCGCATCTGACCGTCATGCTCGCCGCGCCACGCGGCTTTTGCGCCGGGGTGGAGCGCGCCATCGCTATCGTCGAGCGCGCGCTCGCGAGTTACGGCGCACCGGTCTATGTGCGCCACGAGATCGTGCATAACCGCTATGTGGTGCAGCGGCTCGAGGCCAAGGGCGCCGTGTTCGTCGAGGAGCTCAGCGACGTGCCCGATGGCGCACCGGTGGTGTTCTCGGCCCACGGCGTCCCGCAGGCGGTGGTGCGCGAGGCCCAGGCCCGCGGCCTCTTCTATCTCGACGCCACCTGCCCGCTCGTCAGCAAGGTGCATCGCGAGGCGACGCGCCATCATGCCGCAGGCCGCCATGTCCTGCTGATCGGCCATGCCGGCCACCCGGAGGTGATCGGCACGCTGGGCCAGCTTCCAGCCGGTGCCATCACGTTGATCGAATCGGCGGCGCAGGCTGCGGCCGTGTCCGTGCCGGACCCTCGGCACCTCGCCTACACCACCCAGACCACGCTGTCGGTCGAGGAGGCCGCCGGCATCGTGGCGGTGCTCCAGCGCCGTTTCCCCGCGATGCTGGGCCCGAAGACCGAGGACATCTGCTACGCCACCACCAACCGGCAGCGCGCGGTCAAGGCCATCGCCGGGACTTGCGACCTGGTGATCGTGCTGGGCGCGCCCAATTCCTCGAACGCGCGCCGGCTGGTGGAGGTCGCAAGCAGGGCGGGCGCGCCGGCGATCCTGCTGCAGCGCGCGGCCGAGCTCGATTGGGCATGCCTCGAAGGGGTCAGCCGCCTCGGCATCAGCGCCGGCGCCTCGGCGCCCGAGGAGCTGGTGCAGGAGCTGCTCGAGCGCTTGGCCCAGCGCTTCGCGATCGAGATCGAGGAAATTCCGGTCACCCAGGAAACCATGCATTTCAAGCTGCCGCGCGTGCTGGTCAGCGCCTGACCGTCGCGCGCGGCGTCCGCGCATCGTCGCCGTTCCCTCCCTTCACCCGTTTCGCCCGCGCCGCCCGCCCATGGCCGTCTATACCGAAGTCCCCGACGAGGAGCTCGAAGCCTTCGTCTCCCGCTACGAGATCGGCCGGGTGGTCTCCTGCAAGGGCATCGCCGAGGGCGTGGAGAACAGCAACTTCCTGCTCACCACCGAGCAGGGGAGCTACATCCTGACGCTCTATGAGAAACGGGTGCGGCCGGAGGATCTCCCCTTCTTCCTCGGCCTGATGGAGCATCTGGCGGGCCGCGGCATCGCCTGCCCGACCCCGCTCAAGGCGCGCAATGGCGAGGCCCTGGGGGAGCTGTGCAAGCGCCCGGCTGCGATCGTGACCTTCCTCGACGGCATGTGGCCGCGCCGGCCGACGGCGCGCCACTGCCAGCTCCTCGGCACCGCCTTGGCCGAGATGCATCTGGCCGGCGCCGATTTTCCGATGCAGAGGCCGAACGACCTGTCGGTCGCAGGCTGGCGCCGGCTGTACGAAGCGACCAAGGCTCGCGCCGACGAGGTCAAGCCGGGGCTCGAGGAGGAGATCCGTCGCGAACTCGAAGGCTTCGAGGCGCACTGGCCGAAGAAGCTCGCCACGGGCGTGATCCATGCCGACCTCTTCCCGGACAATGTCTTCTTCCTGGGCGACCGCCTCTCCGGGATCATCGATTTCTACTTCGCCTGCACGGATTTCTATGCCTACGACATCGCGGTGTGCCTCAACGCCTGGTGCTTCGAGACCGACGGCAGCTTCAACGTGACCAAGGCGCGGCTCATGCTGGCGGCTTACGCCAAGACGCGGCCCGTGCCGCCCGGGGAGGTCGAGGCGCTGCCGATGCTGGCGCGCGGCAGCGCGCTCAGGTTCTTGCTCACGCGCCTTTACGACTGGCTCAACCATCCGCCGGGCGCCTTCGTGAGACCCAAGGACCCGCTCGAATATCTGGCCAAGCTGCGCTTCCATGCCGGCGTGCGCGGGCCCGCGGCCTACGGGCTCGAGCCGTGAGCGCCAAGGCCCCGCCGCACAAGGCCGCATCGCCGCTGGCCACGCCGCCGGTCGAGATTTTCTCGGACGGGGCCTGCAGCGGCAATCCGGGGCCCGGCGGCTGGGGTGCGATCCTGCGCTATGGCGAGAGAGAGAAGGAGCTGATGGGCGGCGAGCCGGCCACCACCAACAACCGCATGGAGCTGATGGCCGCGATCGCGGCGCTCGAGAGCCTGAAGCGGCCCTGCCGCGTGCGGCTTTCCACCGACAGCACCTATCTCAAGGAAGGCATCACGCGCTGGATCAAGGACTGGAAGCGGCGCGGCTGGAAGACCGCCGACAGGAAGCCGGTCAAGAACGTCGATCTGTGGCAGCGGCTCGAGGCGGCGCTCGAGCCGCACGAAGTCGAATGGCTATGGGTGCGCGGCCATGCCGGCCATCCCGAGAACGAGCGCGCCGACCGGCTCGCGCGCGAGGGGCTCAAGGCCGCCCTCGGCCGTCAGCTCAAGGACGCGCCCGAGGCGATGGAATGAGATGCAAAGGGCTTCGATTCAACTTTCCCCTGCCCCTCAAGGGGGCAGGGCAATCGCATGTGGCTGCGGAGCGGATTTCCTCGCCCTTCGAGACGGGCCTTCGGCCCTCCGCGAGGCGTGAGGAAATCCGCGAGATTTCGTGAGACCCCCTCGTCCTGAGGAGGCCGCGAAGCGGCCGTCTCGAAGGATGAGGGCGTCACATGCGATACCCCTGCTCAAGGGGGGAGGGTAGATGGAGGAGCCGATCCCCACGTCTCGCCGATCTCAAAGCAGCTTCAGCACCGCTTCCGCGCTCGAGACCTCGAAAGCGCCCGGCGCCTCGACGTTGAGCGCCTTGACCGTGCCGTTCTCCACCACCATGGCGTAGCGCGAAGCCCTGAGCCCCATGCCGTAGCCGGTGCCGTCCATGGTGAGGCCCACGGCCTTCGAGAAATCGGCATTGCCGTCGGCCAGCATCAGCACCTTGTCGCCGACGTTCTGCGACTTGCCCCAGGCGTCCATGACGAAGGCGTCGTTGACCGAGAGGCAGGCGATGGTGTCGACCCCCTTGGCCTTGATCTTGCCGGCATGCTGCACGAAGCCCGGCAGATGCTTGGCCGAGCAGGTCGGCGTGAAGGCGCCCGGCAGTGCGAACAGAACCACCTTCTTGCCTTTGAAGATCTCGTCCGTGGAGACGGTCTTCATGCCGTCGGCGGCCATGGTCTTGAGTTGGACCGACGGAATCTTGTCGCCCACCTTGATCGTCATGGTTGGTCCTCTCTCTTCAGACATGGAATGGAAGGTTACGGCCGGCTCGCGGGCGGCCTTTCCGACGGCGCCGCCAACCCCGCTCCTAAGATTAGGCTCGACCCGCGGCCTGTCCAGCCCCGCGCTGCACGAGGGGCATTCAATTCCCTGCGCGCACGAGCCCGTCGAGCACGGCGTCTCGCGACAGGAGCTCGGGCAGCACAATACCCTCAGGCGCCTTGGGGCCATAAACCGCATTGAAGGGAACGCCGTAGCGCCCGTAGCGCGCGAGGTAACGCGCAATGGAATCGTCGGGCCGCGTCCAGTCGGCGCGCATCGCGACGATGTTGCGCTGAGCGAACTGGTCTTGCACCTCGGCCGTGTCCAGCACCAGCGTCTTGTTGGCAAGGCAGGTGATGCACCAGTCGGCGGTGACGTCGACGAACACGGTGCGGCCCTCGGCCACCAGGCTCGCGATGCGCGCCTCGTCGAACGGCACCCAGTCGCCGACTTGCGCCTCGCTTCGCGCCTCGGCCGAGGGGCGCCCCGGCATCGCGACCGGCAGCAGCAGGACGGCGAGCGCCAGCGCTGCCACGCCGGCCCACAGCGCGGGGCGGCGGCGCTCCGGCAAACGGTGGAGCCACGCCAGCGTCGCCGCGACGGCGATGAGCAGCGCCGCCAGCAGCGCCGTGCCCCAATAGCCGAGCTCGCCCGCGACGATAGAGAGCAGCCATAGCGCGGTCCCCCCGAGCGCCAAGCTCAGCACCCGGCGCAGCCCGATCATCCATCGGCCCGGGCGCGGCAGTGCCACGGCCAGGCCCGGAGCCGCGGCAATGGCCAGATAAGGAGCGGCCAGGCCGGCCCCCATGGCCGAGAAGATGGCCAGGATCTCCGCAGGCCCGCGCGCGAGCGCGAAGCCCACCGCCGTGCCCACGAAGGGTGCCGAGCAGGGCGTGGCCAAGAGCGTCGCCAGCATGCCAGTGAGGAAATAGCCGGGCAGGCTGCGTCGATCGCCGGCGCCGATATGCCTACCCTCGCTTGCCGCCAGGCCCGAGAGCCAGCCGGGCAGCGTGATCTCGAACCAGCCCATCAGGTTGGCCGCGAAGAGCGTGACGATGAGCGCCATCGCGGCCAGGAACAGCGGCTGCTGGAACTGGATGCCCCAGCCGATGGCGAGCCCGGCCGCCTTCAACACCACCAATGTGCCCGCCAGGAGCAGAAAGGCCGTGAGCACGCCGGCGGCCGAGACCAAGAAGGAGAGCCGCACATGGGCGCGCTCGCCCCCGCCATGCCCGGCCACGCCCAGGAGCTTCAGCGACAGCACCGGCAGCACGCAGGGCATGAGGTTGAGAATGAGGCCGCCCAGCAGCGCTATCGCCAGCATGGCGGCAAAGCCGCCACCACCGCCCGATGCGGGTGTGAGCGTCACGGTGCGCTCGAGCCCGCGGATGCCGTCGGCGAGCGTCAGCGTCACCGCCGTATTGGCCAGCGGCGGCGCGCCCGGCCCCGCCGTGATCGGCAGGCTGAACCGCGCCAGACGGCCACCGTTGGAGAGCGCGACATCGGGCTTGCCGAAGGAGAGGCCGGCAGGGCCCTCGACGACGAGGTCGGGGCTCTCGAAGGGCATGAGCGAGGCGCGCGCGGTCGCTTCGAGCGCCGGCGCCTCCTCGCTACCGGCGAGCGACACTTGCTCGAGCGTGAGCCCCTGCCGGCTGCCGTCGCCCGGCACCTGCGCCACATAGCGGTCGATGAGCTGCGCATCGGGGCTGGGCGCGGCCTCGCCAGCCGGCAGATCCAGCGCCAGATCGGCCTCGTAGGGAATGCAGATCTCCTCGCAGACGAGGTAGCGCAGATGCGCCTTGAGCGAGAGCGGCTGCCCGGCACGGGCCAAGCGCGCCATCACCGGCAGCACCACCTCGTTTTCGTAGCCGAAGGTGTCGAGCCCGAAGAGCGTGAAGCGGTGCGGCACCGGCCAGAGCAGCGTGGCCTGGCCCAGATTCTCCGAGCCGGCCCAGTCGACCGTGACCGGATAACCGGCGTCGCCCGGCGAGCGCCAATAGGTCTTCCAACCGGGCTTCAGGATGAAGTGAAGCCCGAGCCTGACGGTGTCGGCGCTGCCCACCGCGGTCTGAGCCGCGACGAGCCGGACTTCGACCTGGTCCTGCTTGGACAAGTTCCCGGCCGCGGCGGCCGGCCCCGCCATGGCCGCCCCGAGCAAGGCCAGAAACACGGCAAACCCGACGATCCTGCGCGCTGTGTCGCGCCCGAAAGCTCGAGCGGGCCGCGCGGCCGGCACGGGCGTCGTTCCGGGTCTGGATGGGGCTGTGTCTTCTTTCATGGGGGCGAACCCACTATAATAATGACATGGTTGAAAATCCCTCACGAATCCGTGTGGGCCGCGCGGCGGAAAGCCGCTTGCAGCGCCCGGCCGCTGTCCCTAGCTAAGAAGCATGGACCAGGACGAACCCCTTCCCGGCTATCTCACCGGCCAGCTTCTCATCGCGATGCCGACCATGCGCGATCCGCGTTTTACGCGCACGGTCATCTATATGTGCGCGCACACGGCGGAGGGGGCGATGGGGCTGGTGCTGAACCGGCTGGTGGGCTCGCTCACCTTCCCCGACCTCCTGGCCCAGCTCGGCATCGAGCAGGCGCCCGGCATCGAGGAGATCCGCGTCCATTTCGGCGGGCCGGTCGAGACCGGCCGCGGCTTCGTGCTGCATTCGGCCGAGTACAACGCGTCAGGCACCATGCAGGTCACGGACGACGTGGCGCTCACTGCGAGCCTCGACATCCTGAAGGACATCGCCGCCGGCCAGGGCCCGCGCCGCAGCCTTCTGGCGCTGGGCTATGCCGGCTGGGGGCCGGGCCAGCTCGACGCCGAGATCCAGGCCAATGGCTGGCTCTCGGTCGCAGCCGACAACGCGCTCATCTTCGATTCCCACCTCGACGACAAGTGGGAGCGCGCCATCGGCAAGCTCGGCATCAGCGCCGCGCGCCTCTCCGGCGAAGCGGGCCACGCTTAAATCTCTCCGGCGTTGCTCCTCGACCCTCACCCCACGAAGTGGGGAGAGGGCGAAAGCCCCTACCGCCTCCTTCGCCAGTCGTCGCTGGCCAGGAGCGCGAACAGAACGTGGTCCTGCCAGCGCCCGTCGATGCGCAAGTATTCGCGCGCGCGGCCCTCTTCTTTGAATCCGAGCTTGGCCAGCAGGCCGCGGCTGGCCTCGTTGTGCGGCAGGCAGGCGGCCTCGATGCGGTGCAGCCCCAGCTCGCCGAAGGCATAGCCGATGAGGCAGGCGAGCGCCTCGGTCATGTAGCCCCGGCGCGCATAGGGCTCGCCGATCCAATAGCCGAGGCTCGCGGTCTGTGCCACGCCGCGGCGCACCTGCCCCAGCGTCACGCCGCCCACCAGCGCGTCATCGGCTTGGCGGAAGATGAGGAAGTTGTAGCTTTGGTCGGTGCGCCACTCCTCGGCCGCGAACTTGACGCGGCGCAGATAGTTGGCCCGGCTGTGCGCATCGGCGGTCCAGGTGGGCTCCCAGGGCGTCAGGAAGGCGCGCGAGCTTTCGCGCAAGTCCCGCCAGCGCTCGTAATCGATCCGGGCCGGCGGGCGCAGATAGACGAGCCGCCCCTCGAGCCGCGCGCCGTAGCCCGACGGCAGCAGATTCCGGCGGCCCCACAACATCCCCCGCCCCCGATTCCCCGCGCGTCAAGCCGCGAAGGCCTGGGCCACCCGCGCCGCCGTCGGCAGCCGGCCGACCGGCCCAAGCGCGGCCAGCGTCGGCCGACTGGCGGCGAGCCGGCGGGCGAAGCGCGCCAACGCCGCCGCGTCGACCGCCTCGATGCGCGCCAAGAGCTCCGCCGTGGGAATCGGCCGGCCATAAGCCAGAAGCTGATGGGCCAGATGCTCGGCGCGCGCGCTCGTGCTCTCGCGCGCCATCAGCAGGTCGGCGCGGATCTGCGCCTTGGCGCGAGCGATCTCCTCGCGCGTCAGCGTGTCGGGCAGGCGGTGCAGCTCCTCGGCGATGAGCGGCAGCACCTCGGCCGCCTCGGTCTCGCCGGTGCCGGCATAGACGGTGAAGAGGCCGCTGTCGGCATAAGCGGCGGCGTAGGAGTAGATGCTGTAGACGAGGCCGCGCTTCTCGCGCACCTCCTGGAACAGGCGCGAGGACATGCCGCCGCCATAGAGGGTCGAGAACACCGACTGCACGTAATAGTCGGGATCGAGATAGCCCACGCCCTCGAAGCCCAGCACCAGATGCACCTGCTCGAGATTGCGTTCGGTGCGCCGGTCGCCGCCTTCATAGCGCGCCGAGGCCGATGGCGGCGGGCGGCCCGCGGGCAGGTCGGTGAAGAGGCTCCGGGCCAACTCCACCAGCCGATCGTGGTCGAGCTGCCCCGCCGCGCCCAGCACCAGGCGCTCGGGTCCGTAGGAGCGGCGCTGATAGTCCTGGATCTCGGCCCGGCCGAGCCGCGTCACGGTCTCCATCGTGCCCAGCACCGGACGGCCCAGCGGCTGGTCGGGATAGGCCTCGGCCTGAAAATGGTCGAACACGATGTCGTCGGGCGTGTCCTCGGCCTGGCCGATCTCCTGCAGGATCACGGCGCGCTCGCGCTCGAGCTCGCCCGGATCGAACACGGAGTGCTGCAGGATGTCGGCCAGGATGTCGAGCCCGAGCGGCAGATCGCCTGCCAAGAGCTTGGTGTAATAGGCGGTGCGCTCGCGCGTGGTGTAGGCGTTGATCTGGCCGCCGACCGATTCGATCTCGACCGCGATGTCCTGGGCGCTGCGCCGCTCGGTGCCCTTGAAGGCCATGTGCTCCAGCATGTGAGAGGCGCCATTGAGCTCGGGCGGCTCGTCGCGCGTGCCGACCGCGGCCCAGACGCCGAGCGAGACGGTCTCGACGCTCGTCATCAGGTCGGAGGCGACGCGCAAGCCGTTGTCGAGCGTGGTGACGCGGACGGTCTCGTCGCTCATCTCTCGAGCCTCCTCAAGCCAGAACGTTCCGGATATGGGCCTCGACCGCGGCAAGCTCGTTGGGCAGGCGGTCCATGCGCTCGGGCCGCGTCATCAGATCGGCCAGCCGCGCCGGCAGCCGCGGCTTCTCGCCGGTGGCGCGCTCGACCGCCTCGGCGAACTTGGCCGGATGCGCGGTGGCGAGCGCCACCACGGGCGTATCGCCGGTCTCGGCCGCGCTCGCCGCCGCGGCGATGCCGATGGCGCTGTGGGGATCGATCAGCTCGCCCGTCGCGCGATGGAGCCGGCCGATCTCGGCCAGCGTCTCGTCGTCCGACAGGCGGAATCCTTCGAACCAGGCGAGTGCCGCCCGGTGGCGCGCCTCCGTCAGCGCGAGGCGCCCGCCCTTGCGGAAGGCCTCCATGTCCTGCGCCAGCGCCTTGCCGTCGCGGTCATAGAGGTCGAACAGCAGCCGCTCGAGGTTGCTCGACACCTGGATGTCCATGGAGGGGCTCAAGGAGGGCTCGACCGCGCGGATCTCCATCACGCCCGTGGCGAAGAGGCGCGTCAGGATGTCGTTACGGTTGGAGCCGACGATGAATCTCTCGATCGGCAAGCCCATCTGGCGCGCCACATAGCCGGCATAGACATTGCCGAAATTGCCCGTCGGCACCGCGAAGCGCACCGGCCGGTCGGGCGCGCCCAGGGCCAGGGCGGCGCGGAAGTAATAGACGATCTGGGCCATGATGCGGGCCCAGTTGATCGAGTTGACGGCGCCGAGCTTCGAGGCCTCGCGGAACGGCCGGTCGTTGAACATCGCCTTGACGAGATCCTGGCAGTCGTCGAACGAGCCCTGGATCGCGAGATTGTGCACGTTCTTCGCCATGACCGTCGTCATCTGCCGGCGCTGCACGGGCGAGACGCGGCCCTCGGGATGGAGGATGAAGATCTCGATGCGGGCGCGGTCGCGGCAGGCCTCGATCGCGGCCGAGCCGGTATCGCCCGAGGTGGCGCCGACGATGGTGATGCGCCTGTTCTTCGCACCCAGTACATGGTCGTAGAGCGGACCTAAGAGCTGGAGCGCCAGATCCTTGAAGGCGAGCGTGGGCCCGTGGAAGAGCTCCATGACCCAGAGCCGCTCGCCGAGCTGCTTCAGGGGGACGACCGCCGGGTGGTCGAACGCGGCATAGGCCTCGCGCACCATGCGCTCGAAGGCGGCGCCGGGAATGGTGCCGCCGAGGAAAGGCGTCATCACCCGGATGGCGAGGTCGGCATAGGAGAGCCCGACCATGCGCCGCATCTCGGCCGCCGAGAAGCGCGGCCAGCTCTCGGGGATGTAGAGCCCGCCATCGGCGGCGAGGCCCGCCAGCAGGACCTCGTCGAAAGGCAGGCTCGGCGCGGCGCCGCGGGTGGAGATGTAGCGCAAGGCGGGTGTTCCTGATCGATGAAGCGCGGAAGGTCCGAGAAACCGACGAGCCGGAGCCAATCATCGGAAACCCAGAGGGCCGGCTACCCTATCGCCCGGCTGCCCGCAGCGGCAAGAGGGCGGCAGATTCCATTTTTTCCGTTCTTTAGCAAACTCTTAGGGGGGTCGCCCCGGCTGTCCGGCGACCGCGTCACGCCAAATACCGCCGCTCCAGATGGCGCTTGAAGACGCCGGCATCGAGCGGCCGGCCGGTGGCGGCCTCGAGAATCTCGCGGGCTCCGCGCGAGGAGCCGAGCCCGTGCACGTTCGCGCGCAGCCATCCGAGCAGCGGCGCGAAATCGCCGTGGCCGATGCGCGCGGGGATCTCGGGCACGGCCCGGCAGGCGGCGTCGAAGAGCTGGGCTGCGGTCATGGCGCCCAGGGTGTAGGTCGGGAAATAGCCGAAGGCGCCGTCATACCAGTGGATGTCCTGGAGGCAGCCCTCGCGGTCCGAGGGCGGGCGGATGCCGAGAAGTTCCGCCATGCCCTCGTTCCAGGCCGCGGGCAGATCGGCGATCTCGAGACGGCCTTCGATCATCGCGCGCTCGAGCCGATAGCGCAGGATCACATGCGAGGGATAGGTCACCTCGTCGGCATCCACGCGGATGAAGCCGGGCCGCACGCGCCAATAGAGCGCCACGAGATTGTCGGGCGCGAAGGCGGGGTCGCCATGGCCGAAGGCGTCGGCGAGCAGCGGGGAAAGCCAGGTGAGGAAAGGGCGCGAGCGGCAGGCCTGCATCTCCATGAGCAGCGACTGGCTCTCATGCAGGCCCATGCCGCGCGCCTGGCCCACCGGCTGATAGCGCCAGGCCGGCGGCAGCCCGCGCTCGTAGAGCGCATGGCCGGTCTCGTGCAGCACGCCCATGAGGGCCGAGGCGAAATCGCTCTCGTCGTAGCGCGTGGTGATGCGGACGTCGTCGGGCGTGCCGCCGCAAAAGGGATGGAGGCTGGTGTCGAGCCGGCCATGGTCGAAGTCGAATCCGAGCGCCTTCATCAACCGCTCGCCCAAGGCCTTCTGCTGCAGGGCCGGGAACGGGCCCTGGGCCGCGATGGGTGCGGGCCGGCGCGCCTGGGCCGCGAGCGCGCGCTCGCGCAAAGCGGGCAGGAACTCGGCCAGGTCGTGGAAGAGCGCGTCGATCTCGGCCGGGCTTCCGCCCGGCTCGTATTCGTCGAGCAGCGCGGCATAGAGCCCGGTGCCGAGCTTGGCCGCCTTGGCCGCGGCGGCCTCGCGCACGAGCGAAAGAAGCTCGGTCAAGGCCGGCGCCACGCGGGCGAAGTCGCTGGCGGCCCTCGCCTCGCGCCACAACTGCTCGCAGCGGCTGGCTGCGCGCGACAGGGCCTCGACCAGGCGGGGCTCGAGCGCCGTGGCATGGACCCATTGCCGGCGCATCTCGTGAAGATTGGCGCGCTGCCAGGGATCGAGGCTGTCCACGGCCCTTTCCGCCTCGGCCAGGAGCTCGGCCAGCGCCGGGTCGGCCAGGATCTCGTGGCAGACGAGCTTGAGCTGCGCCATCTGCTCGGCGCGCGCCTCCGCCCCGCCCGGCGGCATCATCGCCGCCAGGTCCCATTGCAGCATGGCGGCGGCGTGGCCGAGCGCGCCCAAGCGATGAAAGCGCGCCTCGAGCGCGGTATAGGCGGGCGGCCGATTGGGCTGGGCTGCGGCGGCGGGCTGGGGCAAGGGGGCTGGCCGGGCTGGGCTGAGCGGTGGGAGCGGATGGCAGGGTGGCTCACTTGCCGAGATAGGGGAGCCGAGGCGGGGCGGCAAGCCCTTTTCGCCTTCCTTCCGCCTCAATCCAGTTGCATCATGACATGTATATGCCCTCATAGGTAGAGGGCTCCAGGCCAAGGCCCGCCATGATGCTCCACCGCGCCCTGCTCGCTCTCGTTACTTTCGCAATGGCGGTCGCCGTTCAAGGGTCGGCGTTTCTAGCTGCCGCCACAGACGAGCCCGCTTCCGGTGCAACGCTGCTTCCAACGCAGAGCTTTTGGAAAGCGCCAGATGGCGAGGTAGTCGCCGCCTTCGCCGCGGAGCCCGACGGCGGCGTCGCCATCGTCACCTTCGACAGGGCGGTCGCGAACTATGTCTTCTACCGGATCGATCGCGACGGCGGGACCTTGTGGCGGCGGCAATTCGGCGAGGGGTACAAGGCGGAATGGGAAGCGGACAAGGCACTATTGGGTGAAAACCTCGCATTGACCGGATGGGACATCGTGCGCCTCGCCGGCGACATGCAGGGTGGTCTCCTGGCCTGCGATGCTTGGAATGCTTTGCGGCGCATCGATGCCACCGGCAGCATCGTCTGGGAGGAGAAGTCAGCCATAACCTCGTTCGCCGAGGGAAATGAGACTTACAGCGTCGGCTGTGAGCAATTTGCCATTCTAGCCGATGGATCAACGGTCATCGCCAGCAGTCCAACAAGAGACAAGCGCCTGGAAATCCATATCAGGCGTCTCGATCCCGGCGGCAATCTCGCCTGGGCTACCTACGTGCCGGCAGGCGAAGATGCCGGCGAGGTTAAAACCATCGTTGCTCTGCCGGACGGGAACATCGAGATTCTGTTCGATCCGCTCGAGCCGGAGCGCAGAACCTTCTCTGGGTCCCCCCGCTCCCAGCTCGCCCGGCAGTGGCGGATATCGCCCGAAGGTGTGTGGGTGCCGCAAACCGAGATGGAAAGGCGTATGCCTCCCCTGCCATACCAGGAGCTGTTCGACTATTGGACGAGAATGCCGACCCAATGGACACCCCTCGCGCAGAGGCAGCTTCCCCCTGGCTCGTACTGGTTCGAGGTCGAGGCGCTTTATCGTTCCGGCGACAGGCTCGTTCGTGCCGGCCTCGGTTCTGTCGGGCCTGGTTGTGGTTTCTCCCTTGAAGAATGGTCGATCGACGGGGCTCGATTGGTTCGACGGTACGAGCTTGCGGCGCCGCTTCCTCGGGATCGGAATTGGTATGGTGAGCGGCTTCGCTATCTCGGCCAGTCGGGCGAGCGCGATATCTTGACGCTTCACTGCTATAATGCCGAGCCGTTCATCGTGGCGATCGGGAACGACCGATCGGCGCAATGGTATCGCGCCGACCGGCTGTTCGACGCCGCCCAAGCCACTCTCTCCACCGGCGGCGAGCGCTTCTATCTGCTCGCGAGCCCGGCCGAAATTTTGAGCGCGGAGATTCCTCGCGACGGTACCAATTAAGGCCTTGTCAGGCCCCAGATGCGGGCGCGGTTGCTGCCTTGATATCTATAGTGCTTCGGGTCCTCTGACTGTTTTCGCAGCCACCACGCCGCTCTCGCATCCTGCAGGCCGCGAACGAGCGCTTTGGCGAATTCCGGATGCGTGGCAACTTCGGCTGCAGCCTGAAGGCGGAGTTCGCTCAAATCAGTATCACTCGGCTTATGAATGTTGCGCGCTTCGTTCTCTTCGCGTTTCTTCATGGCCTCCGCCAATTTGGCCATGCTAGGCAGTGCCGCAAGGGCATTCGGTGAGCCGCCTGCTCCGACCAAACGAGACACCGCTCTTGTCAAGCCGTCCTGCCAAATCTCGTTACGTGTCCCCGGCGCATGCTGATACTGAATATCGTTGAGCCGGTAGGCAAGCTCGGGATTTACGACCTCGGCTACCGGATGGCCCGCAGGATGCTTCGGATCGAACTCCTGCGAGGCATAGGCCCTGATACCGTCGATCATATCGTCGAGCGACAGCTGGGTGACATCGGAAGGAAGAGACGGAGTGTCTCGGTTTTCTTCGTAGCGCAGACCATGGACTCTGCTTTGAAGCTTGTCCCAGGTTTTCTGAGTGAGCCCACCCCTGCTCGTGTCAGGATTTTTGTTGCCGGTATTGCCGCGGCCCGGATCGGTCTTGAGGCCCTCATAGGTCAACAGGCGCGAGAAGACATAGCGCTCCATCGGCGTGAGAAAGGGGTCGCTCGCGATATTGGCCCGGATGTCGTCGTAAGCCATCCGGCCCACCATGGAAGTGGGCGGCGCCAGATAGGCAGGAACACGCTCGTTAGGAGGCGTCATGAGGGCCTGCTCCCGCTGGTTCAGCGCCTGCTCGTTGGCGCCTCGCCGCGCGTCGTATGCAAGGATGCGGTCGATGTCGTCATCGGTGAGCCTGGGCTTGGCCGTGACGAGCGCATCAATGTACTTGTCATAGGAAGGCGGAAGCGGCGGCCAGGTGCTCGGCGACACCGTTCCGGGTCCGGCTATGGAACCATCACTGCCGCCGCCCCGCGCCGGCGCCGCAGTGAGCTGCGGAGGCCCGAACGGACTTGTCGCGAGGCCGGGTGCCGCCGGGCCCGGACGCGGCGCGTAGGGATTGCCGAAGCCGGTGCCGGGACGCCGCCTAAAGGGAGGCATCGAGACCTCCTTTCGTGACGGGCGAGCAGGGCCCGAAGGAACGACGCCGCAAAGGACGCCCGTGGAACAGGACAAGCCGGCAATGAGCCGGCCAGGCACGCCGCCGGCGCTGCCGGCAAAGGCCCGCGCCCGCGGCGGCCGGGACGAGGCCGCGCATGGGAAGCTCCTGAAATGTCGGGAAAAAGAAAAGAGCGGTGGGCCCCTCGGCACACCGCTCCGACTTACAATTTCAAAATACGAAATTAATCCTGATTTGTCAAGAACTTAATCCCGCGGCGGCGCGCCCCGACAGGGCTGGCGGCCATGGCACCTTGCGCCGGACCATCGGCCCGCCCGGCGCCCTATCGCGCCGCGCCGCCGCCCTCCTCTTCCGGCTTCTTCCAGTGATAGAGGAACCAGATCACGGCCAGCGCCACCGCGAGGCCGAACCAGGTGATGGCATATTGCAGATGGTCGTTGCGAAGCTCGGTGCGGCTCTGCCCGCCGATCGGGAAGCCGCCGGGATTGGGGGCCGGCCCCGCCTCCATGTAGACCGGCACGAGCTTCTCCGCCGGCAGCCCCAGATGCGCCGCCATGGCCGGCAGCTCCATCCAGTACCACATGTTCTCGGCCGGCTGGTTGTCGGGCTCGAGCCAGCTCTTGGGCCGGGGCAGGCGCAACAGCCCCTCGACCGCGACCGGGCCCTGGACCTGGCCCTCGGCGCGCCGTGCCGGGTCCTTGCGGTCGATCGGGATCCAGCCGCGATCGACCAGCAGCACGCGGCCGTCGGCGAGATCGAGCGGCGTGACCACGTGATAGCCCGGATTGCCGTTCATCGAGCGCGCGGCGAGATACATCTCCTGCGCATGGTCGAACGTCCCTTCGGCCCGGGCATGGCGGAAGTCGAGCTGGGAGATATCGGCGCCCGGTGCCGGCAGCTCGATGGCGGGTGCCGTGCTGCGCTCGTGGCGCTCCGCGATCAGGTTCTCCTTCCAGCCCAGCCGCTCGATCTGCCACACGCCCAGCGCGATCAGGATCAGGAAGGCGATGCCGGCCGCGATGGTGGCGCCCGGCTTGGGGCGGAAGCGGCGGCCGGCGAAGAGTGGCTCGGCCATAGGGGTTCAGCTCTCCGAAATCGAGAATGAGGGGCTCGCGAGGGGTACGCGGCGGCGGGAGCCCGCGCTTCAGCCGCCGAAGCGCCCGCCGCCCTCGCCCGCCTTGTGACGATACTGTAGCGCCACCATGAGGCCCTTGAAGGGGCGCAGCAGCAGCACGGCGCCGATCAGGATCAGCGGCCCCCACAGCGCCATGTGGACCCAGAGCGGCGGGGCGAACCAGGCCTCGGTCAGAAGCGCCAAAGGCACCACCACCGCGCCCAGGATCAGGATGATGAAGACGGCGGGCCCGTCGCCGGCCTCGGCACCGCCGAAATCGAGCCCGCAGGCCTCGCAGCGCTCGGCCACGGTGAGGAAGCCTTTGAAGATGCGGCCCCGCCCGCAGCGCGGGCAGCGGCAGGCGAGGCCGGTCTTGAAGGGCGAGAGGCGCGGATAGCCGCTACCCGCGCTCATCGCCGGTCGTCTCGGGGCCGGTTCCGGTCCGCGGGCACCCGCTCAGTGCGCGGCATAGGGACCGGGGCCGGAGCCCCACAGATAGATGCAGGTGAAGAGGAACAGCCACACCACGTCGACGAAGTGCCAGTACCAGGCCGCGGCCTCGAAGCCGAAATGGTGGTCGGGCTTGAAGTGGCCCTTCCAGGCCCGGAACCAGCAGACGATCAGGAAGATGGTGCCGATGATGACGTGGAAGCCGTGGAAGCCCGTCGCCATGAAGAAGGTCGAAGGATAGATGCCCTCGCGGAAGCCGAACGCGGCGTGGGCGTACTCGTAGGCCTGCACGCCGGTGAAGGAGAGGCCCAAGAGGATGGTGAGAGCCAAGCCCTGCAGCAGGCCCTGGCGGTCGCCTTCGCGCAGCGCGTGATGCGCCCAGGTCACGGTCACGCCCGAGGTCAGCAGGATCAGCGTGTTCAGGAGCGGCAGCGCGAACGGATCGAAGGGGACCACGCCCTTGGGCGGCCACACCCCGCCGGTCGCCTCTTTCGGGAACAGCGAGGCGTCGAAATAGGCCCAGAAGAAGGCCGCGAAGAACATCACCTCGGAGGCGATGAAGAGCAGCATGCCGTAGCGCAGGCCGATCTGGACGACGGGCGTGTGATGGCCCTGGAAGGTGGCCTCGCGCACCACGTCGCGCCACCAGAAGAACATGGTGAGAAGCACCAGCAGGAAGCCCACCGGCAGAACCCAGGCCGTGACGTCGTGCATGAACAGCACGGCGCCGACCGCCAGCGTGCCGGCCGCGACGGCGCCCACCACCGGCCAGGGGCTGGGATCGACCAGGTGATAGGGATGCTTCTGGGTGTGTGTGCTGACGTGGGTCGTGCTCATCTGGTCTTCCCCTGCTCGGCCTGTCGGTGTCGCGCCCATGTCCGGGACGCTCAATTGATGGAGGTTGGATTGGCGCCGTCGGTGCGGGAGGCTTGCGGCAGGCCGCCGGCCTCGTCCTTGGCGCGGAAGAAGGTGTAGGAAAGCGTGATGGTCTTGAGGCTCTTCCCGTCCGGGGTCTGGAGCAACGCCGGATCGACGAAGAAGCGCACGGCCATGTCCTCGGACTGGCCCGGCTCCAATGTCTGCCTGTCGAAGCAGAAACACTGGATCTTGTCGAAATAGAGCCCCGCCTCGTCGGGGGTGACGTTGAAGGTGGCCGTGCCGGTGAGGCGCTGGTTGGAGCGGTTGACGGCGCGGTAATAGATCGTCTGCGGCACGCCCAGCTGCGCCGTGACCTCGCGCTGCAGCGGATAGAAGCTCCAGGGCAGTCCCTCGTTCACGTCGGCATTGAAGCGCACCGTGACGGTCGGCATCCCGGCCGCCCGGCTCGCCGCGGCTTCGCCCGCCGCTTCGGTCGCGACCTGGGTCGTGCCGCCGAGCCCCGTCACCTGGCAGATCATGCGGTAGAGCGGCACCGAGGCCACGACCAGGCCGATCACGGCCGCGAGAACGAGGGAGAGCCCGATGACGACACGGCGATTGCGGACGGCAAGCGTGGCCATGTCACAGGCCTCCCATGCGCACGATCGACACGATGTAGACGATGAGCGCGAAGGCCGCGAGCGCCAGGAACAATGCGAGATTGCGCGCCTTGAGGCGTCGCTTGGCCTCGTCGTCGCGGCGGTCCATCACGCTCACCCGACGAGCTCCGACAGGCGCGGCAGCAGGCCTGGCGCCCGGTCCACCACCATCGCGGCGAACATGAGGAAGAGATAGAGGATCGAAAAGGCGAACATGCGTTTGGCGGCGCGCTCGGTCCGGTCGAACCAGACGGCCACGCAGAACCCGAGGAAGGCCAGCCCCAGCACCAGGGCGGTTCCGGCATAGAGCAGGCCCGAGATGCCGAGCGCATAGGGCGCCAGCCCCAGCGGCAGCAGGATCGCGGTATAGAGCAGCATCTGCAGCTTGGTGGCCCGCGCACCCGCCACCACGGGGAGCATCGGCACGCCGGCCTTGGCGTAATCGCCCTGGCGGAACAGCGAGAGCGCCCAGAAATGCGGCGGCGTCCACATGAAAATCAGGAGGAACAGCGCGATCGAGGCGAGGCCGACCTCGCCGGTCGCGGCCGCCCAGCCGATCATCGGCGGAAAGGCGCCGGCGGCGCCGCCGATCACGATGTTCTGCGGCGTCCGGCGCTTGAGCCAGACGGTGTAGACGAAGACGTAGAAGAGGTTGGCGAGCGCCAGCAGTCCGGCGGCGAGCCAATTGAGCGCGAGGCCCATCAGCATGACGGACGCGACCGACAGCACGACGCCGAAGGCGAGCGCCTCCTCGGGCTTGATGCGTCCGGTCGGGATCGGCCGGGCGCAGGTGCGCCGCATCACCGCGTCGATGTCGCGGTCGTACCACATGTTGATGGCGCCCGCGGCACCCGCCGCGACCGCGATGCAGAGCACCGCCACCGCAGCCAGCACCGGATGCGGCTGAGCGGGCGCCAGCATCAGGCCGGCGAAGCCGGTGAAGACCACGAGCGACATGACGCGCGGCTTCAGGAGCGCGACATAATCGGCGACGCGCGCGCTCTCGCCCGCGCCAAGCCCGATCGAACCGGCACCGCCGCTCATGCCGTAGCTCGTCTCGCTCATCCTCGTCTCTGCCCTCGCATCAGGCGCTCGCGGTCCCGCGGACCAGGGCCGGAAGGGGCCCGGGACTGTCCCCGGGCCCCCGCCAGCCCTATCGGATCCGCGGCAGCTCCTCGAAGCTGTGGAAGGGCGGCGGCGAGCTCACCGTCCATTCCAGCGTCGTGGCACCTTCGCCCCACGGGTTCTCGGCCACGCGCCGGCCGGCGGCCAGGGTGTAGACGGCGCCGAGCACGAAGATGATCGTGGCCGCGAAGGAGATATAGGAGCCGATCGAGGCGACATGGTTCCAGCCGGCGAAGGCGTCCGGATAGTCGATATAGCGGCGCGGCATGCCGGCGAGACCCAGGAAATGCATCGGGAAGAAGGTCATGTTCACGCCGACGAAGGTCAGCCAGAAATGCAGCTTGCCGAGCCATTCCGGATACTGCCGGCCCGACATTTTGCCGATCCAGTAATAGTAGCCGGCGAACATGGCGAACACGGCGCCCAGCGACAGCACGTAGTGGAAGTGCGCCACCACGTAGTAGGTGTCGTGCATGGCAATGTCGACGCCCTCGTTCGCCAGCACCACGCCGGTCACGCCGCCGATGGTGAACAGGAAGATGAAGCCGATCGCGAACAGCATCGGCGTGGTGAAGCGGATCGATCCGCCCCACATGGTCGCGATCCAGGAGAAGATCTTGATGCCCGTCGGCACGGCGATGACCATGGTCGCCGCGGTGAAGTAGGCCCGCGTGTCGACGTCGAGGCCGACCGTGAACATGTGGTGCGCCCACACCACGAAGCCGACCACGCCGATCGCGACCATGGCATAGGCCATGCCGAGATAGCCGAACACGGGCTTCTTCGAGAAGGTCGAGACCACCTGGCTGATGATGCCGAAGCCCGGCAGGATCAGGATGTAGACCTCGGGGTGCCCGAAGAACCAGAACAAATGCTGGAACAGGATCGGATCGCCGCCGCCGGCCGGGTCGAAGAAGGTGGTGCCGAAGTTGCGGTCGGTGAGCAGCATGGTGATGGCGCCGCCCAGCACCGGCAGCGACAGCAGCAGCAGGAACGCCGTCACCAGCACCGACCAGACGAACAGCGGCATCTTGTGCAGCGTCATGCCCGGCGCGCGCATGTTGAAGATGGTGGTGATGAAGTTGATGGCGCCGAGGATCGAGGAGGCGCCGGCCAGATGCAGCGAGAAGATCGCCATGTCCACCGCCGGTCCCGGATGGCCGAGCGCGCTGGAGAGCGGCGGATAGACGGTCCAGCCCGTGCCGGCACCGCCGACGAACATGGAGCCGACCAGCAGGCCGAAGGAGGGGATCAGCAGCCAGAAGCTGATGTTGTTCATGCGCGGGAACGCCATGTCCGGCGCCCCGATCATCAGCGGCACGAACCAGTTGCCGAACCCGCCGATCATGGCCGGCATCACCACGAAGAACACCATGATGAGGCCGTGCGCGGTGATGAGCACGTTCCAGAAGTGCCCGTCGGGCGACCCGTCGGGGCCGATCAGGTACTGCACCCCCGGCGCCTGCAGCTCCATGCGCATGTACACCGAGACGGCGCCGCCGATCAGGCCGGCCACCACCGCGAACACCAGGTACATGGTCCCGATGTCCTTGTGGTTGGTCGAGAAGAGATAGCGCTTGAGCCCCGTCGGGTGATGGGCGTGCTCGCCGTGGTGGGTGGTTGCGCTGGTCATGATGCTGTCCTTCTCCCTGGAATTGCCGTCCGGCCTCAGTTGGCTGCCGGCGGCGGCGCCGCGGCCGCGACGTCGATCGCGGGCGCGTCGGCCTGAGCGAACTTCTTCTGGGCCTCGGCGACCCAGGCGGCGAATTTCTCCTTCGAGACCACCTGGACCGTGATCGGCATGAAGGCGTGACCGGTGCCGCACAGCTCCGAGCACTGGCCGTAATAGGTGCCTTCCTGCGTGACCTCGGTCCAGGTCTCGCTGACGCGGCCGGGCGTGCCGTCGAGCTTCACGCCGAAGGCCGGAACCGCGAAGGAATGGATCACGTCGGAGGCGGTGATGAGCAGCCGGATCTTGGTGTTGACCGGGATCACCAGGGGGTTGTCGGCGGTGAGCAGCCGCGGCTCGCCCGGCTTGAGGTCCTTGTCGTCGACCAGCAGCGAATCGAAGGTGAAGTTGCCGTTGTCCGGATATTCGTAGGACCAGTACCACTGATGGCCGATCGCCTTGATCGTCATCTCCGCATCCGGCGTCCGATCGGCGTAGTAGATGAGCTTGAAGGACGGGATCGCGATGGTGACCAGGATCATCACCGGCACCACCGTCCAGATCACTTCGATCAGCGTGTTGTGCGAGGTCTTGGACGGAACCGGATTGGCGCGCGCGTTGAAGCGCAGGATGACGATGAGCAGCAGCAGCAGGACGAAGGCCGCGATCACCGTGATGATGATCAGCAGCATGTGGTGGAAGCTATGGATCTGTTCGGCCACCGGCGTGACCGCGGGTTGGAAGCCCGTCTCCCAGGGTTTCGGGCCGTTTTCGGCATGAGCCGCAGGGCTAAGTCCGACCAGCGCCGCCCAGAGCATCGTCAAAGCCTTCTGACGCATCGCGAGTTTTCCTCTTGTGGCCGACGCCATCCTCTCATCATGCGACGGAGTGCCGCTATAGGGACTATCGAACCCCCGAGTTCCCCAAACGAGCGCCCCATCCCCGCGCGTCGGCAGGCGGGGAAGCTACACCCGCGCCGACGGCTTCTCAAGCCTCTGAGGCAGCTTGGCGCGCTCATTGGAGCCGGTCGCATACCGGCTTTCGCGCACGCCGCAATCCTTTCTGCGCACAGCGCAATTGCGCCCTGCTCGCAGGAATGCGACGATCTGTCGCGGAGTCTCTTGCGCTATCGCATGGCCGCCCATGCGCGGGAAAGCGCTTGGCGGGTGCCCGCTGACAGCGGGCGTCCGTCCGCTTATATCCGGCGAAGGACCCCTGATGTCCGCGGCGCGCCCCTCGGTCATGTCGATCCGAATAGCCGCGCCTGAACACAGCACAGCAGGAGTGAGCAACCGTCATGGCCGATCTCAGCAAGACCGACGAGCTCTTCTTCACGCGCGCCGGGCTCGACCACCGGCGCATCGAGGGCATCGTCGCCGACGCGCTCAATGGCGCCGACGACGGCGAACTGTTTCTCGAATATTGCCAGTCCGAGGCGCTCGCCTTCGACGACGGACGGCTCAAGAGCGCCGCCTTCGACACCACCCAGGGCTTCGGCCTTCGCGCCATCGCCGGCGAGCGCGCCGGCTACGCCCATGCAAGCGAGATCACGGAGGCCGCGATCCGGCGCGCCGCCGATACGGTCAAGGCAGTCCATCGCGGCCATGGCGGCACGCTGGCCCTGCCGCCGGCCGGCACCAACCGCAGCCTCTATGGCGACGAGAACCCGCTGGCCGAGGTGCCGTTCGAGGACAAGGTGAAGCTCCTGGCCGAGATCGACGCCTATGCGAGAGCCAAGGATCCGCGCGTGCGCCAGGTGATGGCGTCGCTCTCGGGCCATTGGCAAGCGGTGCAGATCCTGCGCGCCGACGGGCTCAGGCTTGCCGACATCCGCCCGCTGGTGCGCCTCAACGTCGCCGTGGTGGTGGGCGAGGGCGAGCGCATGGAGACGGGCAGCTTCGGCATGGGCGGGCGCGAGGCCTACGGCCAGTTCATTTCCAAGGCGAGCTGGCAGGCCGGCGTCGAGGAGGCCTTGCGCCAGGCGCTGATCAATCTGGGTTCGGTGCCGGCGCCGGCGGGCGAGATGCCGGTGGTGCTGGGACCCGGCTGGCCCGGCGTGATGCTGCACGAGGCGATCGGGCACGGGCTCGAGGGCGACTTCAACCGCAAGAAGACATCGGCCTTCGCGGGCCTCCTGGGCCAGCGCGTGGCGGCGCCCGGCGTCACGGTCGTCGACGACGGCACGATCGAGAGACGGCGCGGCTCGCTCACCATCGACGACGAGGGCACGCCCTCGCAATACAACGTCCTGATCGAGGACGGCATTCTCAAGGGCTACATGCAGGACCGCCAGAACGCGCGCCTCATGGGCATGAAGCCGACCGGCAACGGAAGGCGGCAGAGCTTCGCCCATATCCCGATGCCGCGCATGACCAACACCTACATGCTGGCCGGCAAGACCGACCCCAAGGAGATCATTGCCTCGGTGAAGAAGGGCCTTTACGCCGTCAATTTCGGCGGCGGGCAGGTCGACATCACGTCGGGCAAGTTCGTGTTCTCCTGCACCGAGGCCTATCTGATCGAGGACGGCAAGGTCGGGCCGGCCGTCAAGGGCGCCACCCTCATCGGCAACGGCCCCGACGCGCTGACCAAGGTCAGCCTGATCGGCAACGACCTCAAGCTCGACACCGGCATCGGCACCTGCGGCAAGGAGGGCCAGGGCGTGCCCGTGGGCGTCGGCCAGCCGACCTTGAAGATCGATTCCATGACGGTGGGCGGCACGGCGGCGTGAGCGTCTGGGAATTTTGTCCCACAAGGGGCCGCGGGCTCTCAGCCCGCGGCCCTTTTTGTTGGCGCTCCATCCCGCAGGCCTCATGGTGAGCCCGTCGAACCATGAGGCCTCCTCGTCCTTCGACAAGCTCAGGACGAGGTGAATTCAAGGGTCCTCACTCCGCCGGGACCGGGCCTTTCCAGTAGGCGAACTCGCGGAAGACCGGATCGACGCTGCCCCGCCAGCGGCTGCGGTAGGCTTCGAGCTTGAGCTGGGCCGGCACCTTGCCGCTCTCGACGATCTCGGCGAGCGCGTTGAGGAAATGAGTCTCGTCCTGGCCGGTCGAATCGAGCCGCGCGCGCCGGGCCAAGCCCTCGCGCGCGAGCTTCAGCATCTCGCGCGCGATCTCGCGCAACGGTCGGCCGCGCACGGTCGCGTCGAGCGCGCGCCGGGGCACCTCGGCGCGAAGCTTGGCCTGGTCCTCGGCGGTCCAAGGCTCGATCAGATCGCAGGCCGCATCGAGCGAAGCCTGGTCGTAGACGAGCCCGACCCAGAGCGCCGGCAGCGCGCAGATGCGGTCCCACGGACCGCTGTCGGCGCCGCGCATCTCGAGGAAGCGCTTGAGCCGCACCTCGGGGAAGACGGTGGTCAGATGGTCCATCCAGTCGCCCATGCCCGGGATCTCGCCGGGCAGGGCCGGCAGGCGGCCGCCCATGAAATCGCGGAAGGACTGGCCGCTGACGTCAATGTAGCGGCCGTCGCGGTAGACGAAATACATCGGCACGTCGAGCATGTAGTCGACATAGCGCTCGAAGCCGAAGCCGTCCTCGAAGACGAAGGGCAGGATGCCGCAACGGTCGGGATCGGTATCGGTCCAGACATGGCTGCGATAGGAAAGGAAGCCGTTGGGCTTGCCCTCGGTGAAGGGCGAATCGGCGAAGAGGGCGGTCGCGACCGGCTGCAGCGCCAGGCCCACGCGCATCTTCTTCACCATGTCGGCCTCGGAGCTGAAATCGAGGTTCACCTGCACGGTGCAGGTCCTCAGCATCATGTCGAGGCCGAGCTTGCCCTTCTTCTGCATATAGGCGCGCATGATCTCGTAGCGCCCCTTCGGCATCCAGGGCGTGTCCTCGCGCGACCATTTGGGCTGGAAGCCCATACCGAGCATGCCGAGCCCCAGCTCTTCGCACACCTCCTGCACCTGTTTCAGATGCGTGCAGAGCTCGCGGCAGGTTTCGTGGATGGTCTGGAGCGGTGCACCCGACAGCTCGAACTGTCCGCCGGGCTCGAGCGTGACGTTGCAGTCGCCCATGGTGAGGGCGATCGGGTTGTCGCCCTCGCGAACCGGCTCCCAGCCGAAGCGCGTGAGACCTTCGAGCAGCGCCCTCACGCCGGCCGGCCCCTCGTAGGGCAGCGGGCGGAGATCCTTCTGGTTGAAGCCGAACTTCTCGTGCTCGGTGCCGATGCGCCAGCGCTCGCGCGGCTTCGAGCCTTGCGCGAGATACTCGACGAGCTGGCGCTTGGACGTGATCGGCTCGCCGCGCGACTTGGGTGGCGCAGACATGGGGGCGCTATGGCTCCGCGAGTGACAGGACCTTCAGCGTGCCGGCGGGCGCTCGCGACCATCCCCGATCAGCGCCTGCCAACAAGCCAGCGCAGCGATCGCCGCCGTGTCGGCCCGCAAGATCCGGGGGCCCAGGCCGACGGGCGTAACAAAGGGGAGTTTGCCGAGCGCGTCAAGTTCCGACCGGGCGAAGCCGCCCTCGGGGCCGGTCATGATGGCCCAGGGCGCGGTACGAATTTTCACATCGCGTGTGAACGGGCCTAACGCGTCGGCGATCGGCAGCGTGGCGCCGGTCTCGGCGCAAACAAGAAGACGGCGCTCCTGGGGCCAGCCTGCGATCATCGCGTCCAGCGTCGCGGGCTCGATCACGCGCGGCACGCTCAAGCGCTCGGTCTGCTCGGCCGCTTCGATCGCGTGCGCCGCGAGCCGCTCGACATTGACGCGCGTCACCACGGTGTGGCGCGTGAAGACGGGCCAGAGCGCGCTGACGCCGAGCTCGGTCGCCTTTTCGGCCAGGATATCGATGCGCTGGCGCTTGATCGGCGCGAACACCAGCCACAGATCGGGCTCGCTCGTCTGATGGCGGGTGCGTCCGCGCAGCACGAGACGCGCGCTGCGTTTGGCGAAGGCCACGACCTCGGCCGCCCATTCGCCGTCGCGCCCGTTGAAGAGGCCGACGCGCTCGCCGGGCTCGAGTCGCAGCACGTTCCTAAGGTAATGCGCGCGCGCCTCGTCCAGCTCGACCTCGGTCGAGGGCCCCAGCTCGTGCTCCACGAAGAGCCGCGTCACCTGACCCGGCTCGCGGCCGACAACCTCTGTCTCGTCCATCCCGCTCTCGCCTCCGCTTGAGCCGCCGCTCGCCGACCGGCAAGATTACCCCATGAGCGAACCCGGGACCGCAAGCGGCGGCTTCACCGACATCCGGCGCGGCGACTGGATCGACCGGCTGCTGCCGGCGCGCTTGGCGCCTTATGCGCGGCTCGCCCGGCTCGACCGGCCGATCGGCACCTGGCTCCTGCTCTTCCCGGGCTGGTGGTCGCTGGCGCTGGCGAGCCCCGCCGCCCCGGACTTGCGGCTCATGGCGCTCTTCGCCGTCGGCGCGCTGCTCATGCGCGGCGCCGGCTGCACCTTCAACGACATCGTCGATCGCGACTTCGACGCGAAGGTGGCCCGCACCGCGACGCGGCCGATCCCGAGCGGCGCCGTCACGCCCCGCCAAGCGGCGATGTTCCTGGGCCTGCAGCTCTTGCTGGCATTCGTCGTGCTGCTGCAGCTCAACGCCTTCGCCGTCGGGCTGGGTGCGGCCTCGCTGCTGCTGGTGGCCGCCTATCCCTTCATGAAGCGCATCACCTACTGGCCGCAGGCCTTCCTGGGCCTCACCTTCAACTGGGGCGCACTCTTGGGCTGGGCCGCCGCGACCCAAGGGCTCGCGGCACCCGCCTTCCTGCTCTATGCCGGCGGCATCGCCTGGACCCTCTTCTACGACACCATCTATGCGCACCAGGACAAGGAGGACGACGCGCTCGTCGGCGTGAAGTCGACCGCGCTCAAGCTGGGGGCGGAGACGCGGCCCTGGCTCTTGGGCTTCGGCGTCGTCACGGTGATCCTGTGGGCGCTGGCCTTGGCTGTGGCCGGGCTCGGTTGGCCGGCCTATGCGGGCCTCGCTGGTGCGGCCGCGCTCATGCTCTGGCAGGCGTTCGCGACCGATTTCGACGACCCGGCCGACTGCCTCGCCAAGTTCAGGGCCCATCGCTGGCTGGGCTGGATGATGCTGGCCGGCATCCTGCTGAGCCCGGTCCTCGGCTGAGCCCGGCCTGCTGGCGTGACGATCACCGCCGCCGACCCTGTCGCCTTCATCCGCCGCGAGACGGCGATCGCGAGCCCGCCGCTGGTCCCCGAAATCCGGCTCCATCTCGCCACCGAGATCACGCCGATCTGGCAGGCGACCGAGGCGACGCTCGAACGCGAGGGCCTGCCGCCGCCCTATTGGGCCTTCGCCTGGCCCGGCGGGCAGGCGCTGGCGCGCACCATCCTCGACGACCCCGCCATCGTGGCGGGCAAGCGCGTGCTCGATTTCGCCGCCGGCTCCGGCCTCGTCGCCATCGCCGCCGCCAAGGCCGGCGCCGCCCACGTCGAGGCGGCCGAGATCGATGGCTTCGCCGCGGCCGCCATCGCGCTCAATGCCGCGCTCAACGGCGTGGTTGTGCCGGTGATCTTAGATGATGTCGTTGGACGCGCCGGCCGCTGGGACCTCGTGCTGGCGGGCGATGTCTGCTACGAGCGGCCCATGGCCGAGCGCGTGACGGCCTGGCTCCGGCGCCTGGCGAGCGCCGGCACGCAAGTGCTGATCGGCGACCCCGGCCGCAGCTACCTGCCCAAGAGCGGGCTCGTCGAGGTGGCCCGCCACCGCGTGCCGACCACGCTCGAGCTCGAGGACCGCGCGGAGCGCGAGACCGTGATCTGGCGCCTGCTGCCGGAATAGGCGAGGATCGGGCGAACGGGCGGGGTTCATCTCATGTCGGAACAGATCATCGGCCGCGTCGCCGAGCTGTGGCGCTATCCCGTGCAGTCCATGCGCGGCGAGGCCATGAGCGACGTGACGATCTGGCCCAACGGCATGCCGGGCGACCGCGCCTGGGGCGTGCTCGATCCGGCCGAGGGCAAGATCGCGGCCGCCGCCAAAGGCAAGAAGCCCTGGCGCGAGCTCATCCGCTGGCAGGCGCATTTCTTGCGCGAGCCGGAGAAGACCGATCCGACCGCCCCGGTCGAGATCCGCCTGCCCGATGGCGAGCTCATCGACGGCACGGCGCCCGACCGCGACCACCGCATCGCCGCCGCCATCGGCGCGCCGGCGAAGCTGGTGGCGCGGCACATCGGCAACCAGGCCTATGGCTATGCCTCGCTCCACCTCCTGACCACGGCGACGCTGAAAGCGCTCTCCGCGCACTACCCTTCCGGCCGGTTCGAGCCGGCGCGCTTCCGGCCCAACATCGTGATCGACAGCGGCGCGCTCGAAAGCTTCGTCGAGCAGGGCTGGATCGACGCGAGGGTTCTGATCGGCGAGGCCGCGCTCGAGGTCGCCGACCACTGCCTGCGCTGCGTGCTGACGACGCTGCCGCAAGGGCTGCTGCCGCTCGATCCCGGCATCCTCAAGGCGACCTCGGAGGCGAACGAGCGGCGCGCGGGCGTCTATGCCGCGGTCGCCAAGACCGGCCGCATCCGCGTGGGCGACCCGGTGCGATTGACGAGGACCGTCAGCCGAAGCGCAGCTTGAACCAGCCGATCCAGCCGACCAGCGTGAGCGTGATGCCGTTGGCGAGGATCAGCGCCAGCGAGTGGGTCAGGAGCCCGTAGGCGAGCCAGAGCCCCGTGCCCGTCAGCATGAGCGCGAACATGACGAGCGAGATGTCGCGGGTCGAGCGCGTGCGCCACACCTTGAGGGTCTGTGGCACGAAGGAGAAGGTGGTGAGCGTGCCGGCCACGAGCCCTACCCCTTCGATCCAGCCCCCCGCCTGCATGATGATCCCGTCTCGGTCTTCCATTCGAAATGTCGCCCGCGCCGCGGGCGGGCGCCATGGCTCAGGGTCGAAGCCCCGCACCGGTCAAGCCCGCTATCGGAAGGTCAGGAACCGTCATCCGTCAATTGACAACTGACAGGCGACGACATAGATTGGGCCATGATCCGCTCGTTTCGCCATCGCGGCCTGAGATCCCTTTATGAAGGCCGGACGTCGAAACGAGTATCACCGGCGCATATCGGGAAGCTGCGCGACATTCTCGCCGTGCTCGACCGCAGCCGCGGGCCCGACGACATGAATCTTCCCGGCTTTCGCCTTCATCCTCTCAAGGGAGAGCTGAAGGGGCATTACGCGGTATGGGTGTCGAGGAACTGGCGCGTGACTTTTCGATTCGAGGACGGCCACGCCGCCGATGTCGATTATGTCGACTATCATTAGTGCATCGTCACGTTGAGCGGAATCGAATAGCCCCTCACCCTTCCCTCTCCCCACAAAGTGGGGGAGAAGGTTGAGGAGGGTTGGCGAGGCGGAACGCCGAGCCTTACCCGAAGCTGGGTGAGGGGGAGGCGCATCGAGTCCAACTGAAACTGCATTAGGAGGCTATGACCCATGTCCATGCGCAACCCGCCCCATCCCGGAGGGATCGTGCGCCGTCAGTGCCTCGAGCCGCTGGGGCTGTCCGTGACCGAAGCCGCCAAGGGCCTCGGCGTCACGCGCCAAGCCTTGTCGGAGCTCATCAACGAGCGCACCGGCGTCTCGGTCGAAATGGCGGTGCGGCTTTCCAAGGCGTTCGGCTCCAGCCCGGAAACCTGGCTCGGGCTGCAGATGGCCTACGACCTCTGGCAGGCGCGCGACAAGCTCCGGCACATCGCGGTGGAGCGCTTCCGCGCCGCCTGATCGCCAGTTCCACCCTTCACCGCTCCAGCACCGTGACGCGGTCGGCCGGAAGGGGCAGCGCGTCGGCCCGCATGAGCGCGGTGAGACGTTGACGCAGCGCCTTGTCCTCGATCGCCGCCAGGATGAACGCGTCGAGATCGCGCGCATCGCCCGCGCGCCGGCGCAAGCGGTCGAGCGCGCCGGCCACCGAAACAGCGGCATGGCGCCGGCCTTGCGCCTCGAGCGCCGCGAGGCCCAGCGGCTGGCCGGCCTCGGCGAATGCGCCATGAAGGCTGACATAGGCCGCGACACTTTCGAGCCTCAGGGCGCCGCCCGCTCCGGGCCGGTCGAGTCGGAGGTCGATGCCATCGAGCCGGGCATAGACATAGGCTTCGCCGGCGAGCTCGGTGGCGTGCATCGCGGCGAGCTGCTCGGGGTCGAGCCAGGTCACGGCCACACGCACCATCACGCCGAGTGCCGGATAAAGATTGCCCGGAATGGCGCCGTAGCGCGCGAGGTGAGTGGCGAAGACCACGTCGAAATCGGCGAGCCAGGCGCGCGTCACCGGGATGCGCTGGGGCCGCGGCATATGCGCGAACTTGCGGGCGAGCTGCGCGGGCGACCGGTTCGAGCCGATGGCGAGCACGGGCGTACGGCCGCTGTAGTCGGCATCGACGGGAAGCGGCCGGGCTGCGCCATCCTCGAAGAGGTAGGACGCGGCCGGAATGGCGTAGGGATAGCCGGTGGCAAGCGCCAGCCTTGCGGCACGATCTTCCGGCAAGGCCCAGGGGGTCAATCCGCCTCCGGCGGCCGCTCGGGCCCGTTCAGCACCTCGATGCGGAAGCGGCTGAGCGCATCGTCGACCGTGGCCCAGGCGTGCTTCTGCCACTCGGCCCTGGCCTCCTGGTAAGAGGCGAAGGGCCCGAACCACTGCTCCTTGCCGCTGACGGGCTCGCGGAAGCTGGTGTCGCGATAGCTGCCGCCCACGACCCAGTAGCTCTGCGCCTCGCGCCCCTTCTCCGCCTCGATGCGATAGCGCGCATGGGCGCTGTCGACCGTGGCCCAGGCCAGCGCCTGCCACTTGGCCTTGGCCTCGTCGTGGCTCGCGAAGGGGCCGTAGCGCTGCTCGACCGTGCCCGGCACGGGCTTGTCGAACTTCGTGTCCTGATATTCGCCGCCGACGACCCAGTAGCGTGTCATGGTTTCAACCGAGCGGAGCAGCATGCGTGAAGGGCCCGCCCATTTCGACGATCCCGGCACGTTCCGCGCGTTGCGCGGGGCGCCCGGCGGGCTATAGTCTCGCCCCATGCCTCAAAAATCATTAATCACGCCCGACGACTTCCGTCAAATCTACGAGCGCTTCCAGGCCTCGATCTCGCGCTTCGACTGCGGCAGGAAATGCGCGCCCTTGAACGGCGGCGAGCCCATCTGCTGCTCGACCCAGCATGCGGTGCCGGTGGTGCAGAAGGTCGAGTGGGAGCTCTTGAAGCGCCGCACCGACATGTGGCGCCCCTTCAAGGCTTACGACGCCGCGACCCGCAAGATCGTCAAGGAGATCGGCTCGGCCTGCGCTGCCATCGAATGCAAGGGGGCTCGGCACTGCGAGCGCGACAACCGCAGCCTCGCCTGCCGCGCCTTCCCCTTCTTCCCCTATATCGACCGCGCGGGAAAGTTCGTCGGCCTCGCCTATTACTGGGATTTCGAGGACCGCTGCTGGGTCATCTCCAACATGGCCGTCGTCGAGCCGGCCTTCCTCGAGGACTTCGTCGCCGCCTTCGAGCTCCTGTTCGCGCGCGACCCCGAGGAGTACGACAACTTCAAGAGCCACTCGGCCTCGATGCGCCGCGTCTTCTCGCGACGGCGCAAAGCCATCCCGCTCATCGGGCGGGAGGGCGGCTTCTTCAAGGAGCTGCCGCATGGGCGGGGCATCCGCCCCATGAAGGCGCAAGAGCTGCCCAAGTTCGGGCCCTACAAGTCCGAGCGCGCCTATGCCCGCGCGGTGAGAGAGGCCCGAGCCGAGGCGGCCCAGCAGGAGGCCCTGCAAGCCGCTGCCCGCGCCACGGCGTGAGCGGTCGAGCCGGTATGATGAGCCGCGGCGCTTCAGCCCAAATTCCCGTCACCCTCGCGAAAGCGAGGGTCCATGTCGAGGCCAGAGCGTGGCGTCGACATGGATTCCCGCTTTCGCGGGAATGACAGCCGGGCCATGGCCTACCGGTCGTTGCGCGACTTCATCGCCCGGCTCGAGGGAAGCGGCCGGCTCGAGCGCGTTTCCGCGCCCGTCTCGCCCGTCCTCGAGATGACCGAGATCCAGACCCGTCTCCTCGCCGAGGAGGGGCCGGCGGTGCTGTTCGAAAATGTGCAAGACGGCAATGGCCGGCGCTGGGACATGCCGGTGCTGGTCAACCTCTTCGGCACGGTCGAGCGCGTGGCCTGGGGCATGGGGCGGGAGCCCCACGAGCTCCGGGCCTTGGGCGAGCAGCTCGCTTTCCTGAAGCAGCCCGAGCCGCCCGGCGGCTGGCGCGAGGCCTTGGAGATGTTCCCGCTCCTCAAGACCGTGATGGCGATGAAGCCGCGCACGGTCGGCTCGGCGCCCTGCCAGGCGCTGGTGCTCCAGGGCAGCGACATCGATCTGGGCGCGCTCCCGGTCCAGACCTGCTGGCCGGGCGAGCCGGCGCCGCTCATCACCTGGCCGCTCGTGGTGACGCAGGGCCCCAAGCCCAAGGAAGACCGCGCCGACAATTTCAATCTCGGCATCTACCGCATGCAGGTGATCGGGCGCAACCAGACCCTGATGCGCTGGCTCAAGCATCGCGGCGGCGCGCAGCACCATGCGCGCTGGAAGGAGACGAAGCGCGAGCCGCTGCCGGCCGCGGCCGTGATCGGCGCCGATCCCGCCACCATCCTCGCCGCGGTCACGCCCGTGCCCGACACCATGTCCGAATATCAGTTCGCAGGGCTCCTGCGCGGCGAGAAGGTCGAGCTGGTCGATTGCCGGACCGTGCCGCTCAAGGTGCCGGCCGAGGCCGAGATCGTGCTCGAGGGCCATGTGTCGCTGGAGGACTATCGCGACGAGGGGCCCTACGGCGACCACACCGGCTATTACAACGCGGTCGAGCCCTTCCCGGTCTTCACCATCAGCGGCGTCACCATGCGGCAGAAGCCGATCTATCTCTCGACCTTCACGGGCCGCCCGCCCGACGAGCCCTCGGTGCTGGGCGTTGCGCTCAACGAGCTCTTCGTGCCGCTCCTGAAGCAGCAGTTCCCGGAGATCCACGATTTCTGGCTGCCGCCCGAGGGCTGCTCCTACCGCATCGGCGTGGTCTCGATCCGCAAGGCCTATCCGGGCCACGCCAAGCGGGTGATGATGGGGATCTGGTCGTTCCTGCGGCAGTTCGTCTACACCAAGTTCGTGATCGTGGTGGACGACGACATCGACGTGCGCGACTGGAAGGACGTGATATGGGCGATCTCGACCCGCATGGACCCCGTGCGCGACCTGACGCTGGTCGAGAACACGCCCATCGACTATCTCGATTTCGCGAGCCCGGAATCGGGCCTCGGCGGCAAGGTGGGCCTGGACGCCACCAACAAATGGCCGCCCGAGACCAGCCGCGAGTGGGGCCGCAAGATCCGCATGGACCCGGCGGTGATCGAGAAGATCGACAGGCTCTGGCCCTCGCTGGGGCTGCCGGGCAGCGGCCGGAGCATCTGGAAGCGATAGCGATGGATGCGGCTGCCGGCGCCGCCATCCGCTTCAAGATCCGTCGCGCGCGGGCCCAGGAGGCTCAGGCGCTCACCGAGCTTTCGCTGCGCGCCAAGGCGGTGTGGGGCTACGAGGCGAGCTTCCTCGCCCGCTGCCGGCGCGCCATGCAGCTGAGCCCCGAGACGGTCCGCCACCGGCCGCATTATGTCGCGCAAGACGCCGCGGGGCGGCTCCTGGGCTTCTACGGGCTCGAGCCCGAGCCCGAGGGCATCGGCCTCGACACCCTCTTCGTCGAGCCCGGCGCGATCGGACAGGGCATCGGGCGCGCGCTCTGGCATCATGCGTTGAAGACCGCGCGCCGGCTCGGTTACGACACGCTCATGGTGGTGAGCGATCCCAACGCCGCCGGTTTCTATCTCAAGATGGGCTGCCGGCCGGCCGGCGCATGGCCCTCCGAGATCGAGCCGGGACGCAACCTGCCCCTGTTCCGCTTTGCGCTTTCCCCGGGCGTCTCTTAAGCTTCGCGCCCGTCCGCGCCCCTACAGTCACGTCACCGGAGAGCCCGATGGCCGCCCGCAAGACCTCGTCCCGCCGCCCCGGCAAGCGCCGCGCCAAGCCAGCGAAACCGAAAGGGAAAGCCGCTGTCGAGAAAACGGCGGCGACGCGCAAGGGCAAGGCTGCGCCG
>JBMONF010000053.1:0-35816 GCA_049323455.1 Pseudomonadota bacterium
TGGCCACCCTCTCGGCCGTACGCTGCGACGCCGAGCTGCGCGACTTCCATCAACGCCTGCTGGCTCGCGGCAAGCCGCCCAAAGTGGCCCTCGTCGCTTGCATGCGCAAACTGATCGTGCATCTCAATGCCATCGTCGCGAGGCATTATGCCCAGATCGAACAAACCGCTTGACCCCGCAACACAGTCGCTCTCCCCCAAGCATTTGGGGGAAAGGGAAGGGTGAGGGGGTGTCCGTCCCGCTCGATATGAAAACGCTCTAGGCTTTTGGTCCGCCCGTACCGCTTGTATTGGCGCGCATTCAGCCCATTTACTGTGCAGGGTCGAGTTTGGTAGGGTCCGCGCCTCATTTTCGACCCGTCCCCCAACATGGCTAACCGAGCGTCCCGAGGATGAAAATCAACGGCAACGAAATCCGTGGCGGCAACGTCATCGAGTACCAGGGCCGCCTGTGGCGGGTCGCCAAGATCCAGATCGTGCAGATGGGCAATTGGCGCTCCTACCTGCAGGCCGAGCTGCGCGACATTCGCGACGGCACCAAGCTCAACGAGCGGTTCCGCTCCGGCGACACGGTCGAAAAGGTCCAGCTCGAGGAGAAGGACTATCAGTTCCTCTACCAGGACGGCGATCAGTACACCTTCATGGACAACGAGACCTACGAGCAGATCACGCTCAACGAGGAGGCGATCGGAGACCCGCACGTCTTCCTGCAGGAGGGCATGACGGTTTCGATCCAGAGCTACGAAGGCTCGCCCCTGAGCGTCCAGCTGCCGGCCACGGTGACGATGACGATCGTCGAGGCCGACCCGGTGGTGAAGGGCCAGACCGCTTCCTCCTCCTACAAGCCGGCCAAGCTCGAGAACGGCGTGCGCATCATGGTGCCGCCGCATATCGAGGCCGGCACGCGCGTGGTCGTGAACACGGCCGACGCCAGCTACGTCGAGCGCGCCAAGGACTGACGCGGGCAGCCGGCCCGTCCGGCGCAATCGCCGGGGTGTTGCGAACACCCGGCTTCATCACGGAGCTCCTCGCATGGCGACGCGTTCGGCCATCATCAACGTGATGATGAAGGCGGTCGACAAGGCCGCCCGGGGGCTGAAGCGCGATTTCGGCGAGGTCGAGCAGCTCCAGGTCTCGCCCAAGGGCCCCGGCGATTTCGTTACCGCCGCCGATCTCAAGTCCGAGCGCGTCTTGCGCGAGGAACTGAGCAAGGCGCGCCCGACTTACGGCTTTCTGATGGAGGAGAGCGGCGCCACCGCCGGCAGCGACGGCCAGCATCGCTGGATCGTCGATCCGCTCGACGGCACCACCAACTTCCTGCACGGTCTGCCGCATTTCGCCATCTCGGTCGCCCTCGAGCGCGCCGGCGAGATCGTGGCCGGCGTGGTGCTCGATCCGGTCAAGGACGAGATGTTCTGGGCCGAGCGCGGCGTCGGCGCCTATCTCAACGACCGGCGCATCCGCGTCTCCTCGCGCCGCAATCTGGGCGAGGCGCTGCTCGCCACCGGTATTCCGTTCCGGGCGCATGGCGATCACACCCACTTTGCGGCCCAGCTCGCCGCCGTGATGCCCAAGGTCGCCGGCGTGCGCCGGTTCGGCGCGGCCGCGCTCGACCTCGCCTATGTCGCCGCCGGCCGTTACGAGGGCTTCTGGGAGAACGGGTTGTCGCCCTGGGACATGGCCGCCGGCGTTCTGCTGGTGCGCGAAGCGGGCGGCTATGTCAGCGAGATCGAGGGCGGCGACCGGATGCTCCTCTCTGGCAGCGTGCTCGCCGCCAACGACCATCTCCACGGTGCCGTCCAGCGCATCCTGGCGAGCATGCCCGCGCCCCGGCCCGCGCGCTGATCGTCGGCGCCCGAGCCCGAGGCTCGGCCCACGCCCAAGCCGGTTGTTCCCCCTGGGGCCCTTGGCTATAGTCTTGAAACTCTTGGGGGAATGACGGCAGGCAGGCGGCTCATGGGCGGAATGGCACGCAGCAACGCGATTGAATCCTTGCATCGGGCACGACGGCGATCGCGCCGCGCCTGGCTTCTTGGCGCCATGGGGAGCTCCGTCGCGCTCGCCCTCCTCTGGGCCGTGCCTGCAAGCGCGCAGCAATCCGGCAACGGCAGCGTGATCGTGGATTACGGCGTGCTCGAGCAGCTCGGCACGCCGACCACCATTCCGGGCGGCTTGACGGGCCGGCTCCCGGCGCCGCCTTATGGCGCCTATCCCCAGCCGCAGCCCTATGGCGCCTATCCCCAGCCGCAGCCCTATGGCGCCTACGGGCAACAGCCCTACAGCCCTTATGCCGGTACGCCGCAGTTGCTCTATCCGCCGGCCACGATGCCCCGCAGCACGCTGACCGTGCCCTACAAGCCCTCGCCCTCGATCGTCGATGTCAAGCCGGCCCTCAAGCCGACGCAACAGACGGCGACTGCCCCCGCGGAGACGGCCGCCACCCCGCCGCCCCCGCCGCAGCCGGCTCCGGTTTCGCCGCCGCCGCCCGCCCCCGAAGCCCCGGCGACGGAGAGCAGCGCGGCTCCGGCCGCTCCCCCCGCACCTGCGGCCCCTGCGGCGCCGGCCGCCGAGGCCCCGGCCGCTTCCGCCGCACCGGCGCCGCCAGCGACGCCGAGCGCCGCCACCACGACCGCCAACGGCGTCGCGGTCTCGGCCAATATCCCGACGCCCGGCGGGAGCGCAGCGCCGGCCGCTTCAGCCGAAAGCAGCGCCGAAACCGCCGAGGTGGGCGAGACGAACGAGACGGGCGAAGCCGCCGAGGCTGCGGCCCCGGCGACCACCGAGACGCAGAGCGCCTCACTACCCCCGGCCGCGGGCGCCGGCGAGGCAGGTACGGCCGGGAAGACGCAGATCCTGTTTGCGGAAGGCTCGGCCGAGCTGCCGCCCGAGGCGACGGCCCAGCTCGATGCCCTCGCCGACAAGCTCTCCAAGGACGAGAGCCTGCGCCTGCAGCTCATGGCTTATGCCAGCGGCACCGAGGACACCGCCAGCAAGGCGCGCCGCATCTCGCTGTCGCGCGCGCTCGCCGTGCGCGCCTATCTGATCGACAAGGGCATCCGCAGCACGCGCATGGATGTGCGCGCGCTCGGCAACAAGGTGGAAGGCGAGCCGGCCGACCGTGTCGACATCGTTACCCAGCCGGCGCAATGACCGCCGGCGCCGGGGCCTTGCAGGCTTGTCCCGCCGGGTGGTTCCCGACGCGGCGGCGACATAAAGCAGCCACAATCGCCGCCTAATAGGCCGCCCATGACGCCGCCCCGCCGATATCTTCTGCTCATGGCCCTGAGCGTCGCCGCCGTGACGGTGGTGGCGCTGCTGCTGGCGGGCGAGCTCGCGCGCGCCTTTTCCTACAACCCCGGCCTCAACACCGGCATCCTGCTGGTGCTCCTGATCGGCATCGTCTTCATCTTCTGGCAGGTGATCCAGCTCTATCGCGAGATCGAGTGGATCGAGCACTACAAGCGCGGCAACCCGACGTCCACGAATCTCCGGCCGCGGCTGCTCGGGCCGATGGCCGCCATGATCGGCGACCGCCAGGGTCGCCTCAGGCTCAACGCGCCGGGCCTGCGCTCGCTGCTGGACGGCATCCATTCGCGCCTCTCCGAATCGCACGACATCTCGCGCTATCTGATCGCGCTCCTGATCTTTCTGGGACTGCTCGGCACCTTCTGGGGCCTGCTCCACACCATTCGCGCGGTTGCCGACGCCATCACCGCCATCAGCGTCAATCCGGGCAGCGACGTGGGCGTGCTGTTCAACCAGCTCAAGTCCAACCTCCAGGCGCCTCTCTCCGGCATGGGCACCGCCTTCAGCGCCTCCATGTTCGGCCTCTCCGGCTCGCTGCTGCTGGGCTTCCTCGAGCTGCAGGCGAGCCAGGCGCAGAACCGCTTCTATAACGAGCTCGAGGACTGGCTCGCCGGCCAGACGCGGCTCTCCTCGGGCGGACCGCTCGCCGACGGCGAGCAGCCGGTGCCGGCTTATATCCAGGCGCTCCTGGAGCAGACCGCCGAAGGGCTCGAGAACTTCCAGCGGCTGTTGGTCCAGTCGGAGGATGCGCGCCAGCAATCGAACACGGTGACCAAGACGCTGGTCGATCGACTGGCGCTCCTGGCCGAGCAGATGCGCGCCGAGCAGCAGCTCATGATGAAGATCGCCGAGAACCAGGCGGCGCTGCAGCCGGTGCTGGCGAACCTCGCCGAGAATCTGAAACGCGGCGCCTTCGGCATCGACGAGCAGAGCCGCCAGCATTTGCGCAACGTCGAGCATCACTTGGGCCGCCTGCTCGAGGAGACGGCCAGAAGCCGCCAGAGCGCCGTGAGCGAGATCCGCAGCGAGATCAAGCTGCTGGCCCGCACCATCGCGGCGCTGGGCGAGAGCGGCCAGTAAGGACGCCATGGCGGCCCCCGCGCGCGGCTCGCGGCGACCTTTCGAGCCCTGGCCTGCCTATGTGGATGTGCTCAGCACGCTGCTGATGGCCGTCATCTTCGTGCTGATGGTGTTCGTGATCGCGCAGTTCTTCCTGTCGGACGCGCTGTCGGGCAGCAACAAGGCGCTGGAACGGCTCAACAAGCAGGTGGCCGAGCTGTCGGACCTCTTGGCCATGGAACGCAAGTCGGCCGCCGATCTGCGTCTCAACCTGGCGGAGATCTCGACCCAGCTCCAGAACTCGGTGCAGGAGCGCGACCGGATGCAGCAGCAGCTCGCGGTCGTGATCGGCGAGCGCGACGCGCTCAAGGCCGGCGGGGCTGAGGCCGACGAAAAGCTCGCCGAGGCCTACAAGACGATCGAGGCCGACAAGCAGAAGATCGAGGCGCTCTTGGGCGACATCGCAGCGCTCGAGAGCCTGCGCGACGAGCTCAGCAAGAAGCTCGAGACCACCACCGCGGAAAGCCAGCAGCAGCTCCAGCAGGCCCAGCGCCTGACCGAGGATCAGCAGCGCGAGATCGAGATCCTGAACCGGCAGCTCACGGCGCTGAGGCAGCAGCTGGCGCGTCTCGCGGTGGCGCTCGACGCCTCGGAGGCCGAGGCCAAGGCGCAACAGGTGCAGATCGCCGATCTCGGCAAGAGGCTCAACGTCGCCTTGGCCGGCAAGGTCGAGGAGCTGGCGCGCTACCGCTCCGAGTTCTTCGGCCGCCTGCGCGAGGTGCTGGGCGACCGCCCGGACGTGCGCATCGTGGGCGACCGCTTCGTGTTCCAGTCCGAGGTGCTGTTCGACACCGGCTCAGCCGATCTCGGCGATGCGGGGCGCGAGCAGCTCGCCAAGTTCGCGGCCACGCTCAACCAGATCGCGGCCGAGATCCCGTCCAACATCGACTGGGTCTTGCGCGTCGACGGCCATACCGACAAGCGGCCGATCTCGACACCGCAATTCGCCTCCAACTGGGAGCTCTCGACCGCCCGCGCGATCGCCGTGGTGAAGTTCATGGAAGCGCAGGGCGTGCCGCCCGAGCGCCTGGTCGCCGCCGGCTATGGCGAGTACCAGCCGCTCGACCCTGCCGACACCGAGGACGCCTACCGCCGCAACCGGCGCATCGAGCTGAAGCTCGATCAGCGGTAGATGTGGACGATAGCGGTTGCTGTCGAACTTTTCGTCTCTCGCAGTCCGCGCTCTTTTCTGTCACCGCCGGGCTTGACCCGGCGATCCAGCAACTGATGCCCGGATCAAGTCCGGGCATGACAATGAAAAATGCGGCGCGGCACTCACCCCCATCCTTGCGGCGCCCCTCACCCGTTGCTTCGCAACGGGGCCCTCCCTCTCCCCGCTTCGCGGGGCGAAGGAGAAGAAGCTCACCCTTACGCCTGCTTTAGCCTCGGCCGCGGCGGCCAGCGGCTGATCGAACTGCAGCGTGGCAGCGATGGAGCCCTTCGGGCGCGCGTTCGATCTCGGCGGATCGTTGACCCAAATCGGATAGCGGGTTGACGCAAGTCAATTTCGTCGTTTCCATAGGTTCTAGGGTGCAGATGGGTGGAGGTTCATTCTCGGGGGCGGGTCGCTTCGAGGAGCGTGGACATGCGACCCCATCGAACGTTTTACGGAGCCCTCTGCGCGCTGGCCGCCTTATTCATCGCTCTCGCCCTGCCTCTGCGATCGGCGATGGCCCTGCCGAGCTACGCACGACAGACCGGAGTAGCGTGCGAGGAATGCCATGTCGGCGCGTTCGGCCCGCAGCTCACCGACTACGGTCGCCAATTCAAGCTCAACGGTTACGTCTGGGGAGGAGGCGGCAGCAAGATCCCGCCCTTCAGCGTGATGGCGCTTGCGTCCTTCAACCACACCTCGAAGGATCAGGTGCCGCCTCCGGATCGGTTCGATCGCAACGACAACGTCGCGCTCGATCAGGTCGGCATGTTCTATGGCGGGCGCATCTACGACAAGGTCGGCGCCTTCGTGCAAGGCACCTATGACGGCGTGGGCGACGTTCTCGCGCTCGACAACACCGACGTCCGCGTGGCCGATCAAGGGTCCCTGTGGGGCCAGGACTTCGTCTACGGCCTCACCGTCAACAACAATCCCACCGTCGAGGATCTCTGGAACACCATGCCGGCCTGGGGCTATCCCTTCGCCGGCTCGGCGCTGGCGCCCACCCCTGCGGCCGCGCCGCTGATCGATGGCGGCTTGGCGCAGCAGGTGATCGGCGCCTCCGCTTATGCGATGTGGAACGGCCTCCTCTACCTCGATCTCGGCGGCTATGCCGAGTTGCCGAAGGACACGCAGAGTGCTTTGGGCGTGGATCCGACCGGCGAACAGGAGATCGACGGTGTCGCGCCCTATTGGCGCCTCGCCCTTCAGCAGCAGATCGGGAACAACGATCTCTCCATCGGCACCTACGGTCTCTTCGCCAACATCTATCCCGGGCGGGACCAGAGCGCGGGATCCGATCAGATCACCGACATCGGTTTCGACGCATCCTATCAGTACATGGCGTCGAACGATCATCTCTTCACGGCCGACGCCAACTACATCCGCGAGTTCCAGAATCTCGACGCCAGCAAGCGCCTCGGCAACGCCACGCACGGATCCGATACTCTGAACGAGTTCCGGCTCAACACCAGCTACACTTACGCGCAGACCGTCACGGCCAGGGTCGCCTTTTTCGACATCTGGGGATCCAAGGACCTCGGGGTCTATGGCGGCGACAGCGCCAATGGCAGCCCGGACAGCGACGGCTTCATTTTCGAGCTGGACTACACGCCGTTCGGCAAGGAGGACTCCTGGCTGCAGCCCTGGATCAACGCCCGATTCGGGCTTCAGTACGTGCTGTACGACAAGTTCAACGGCGCCCGTGACAACTATGACGGGGCCGGCGCCGATGCGTCGGACAACAACACGCTCTACTTGTTCACCTGGTGGGCTTTTTGAGATACCCGGCCTGGGTGCGGCGTGCGGGAGCGCAGAGCTTCCCGTAACGCGCGAGCGCCCATCGGCGCATCGAACTCAAGCTCGACCAGCGTTAATTCTCTCTCCCGCGCGAGCGGGGGAGCTCAATCTCGATTAGCGTTAATTCCCTCTCCCACCTTCGTGGGAGAGGGAGTCACCCCTGCGCCGCTTCGGCGGCCGCCAGCGGTTGGTCGAACTGCAGCGTGGCAAGCCGGCGATAGAGCCCCTCGCGGCGCATGAGGTCGGCATGGCTGCCGCTCGCGACCACGCGGCCCTGATCGAGCACCACGATGCGGTCGGCCTCGAGCACGGTGGCAAGCCGGTGCGCGATCACGAGGGTGGTGCGATTGACCATCAAGCGCTCCAGCGCCTCCTGCACCTTGCGCTCGCTCTCGGCGTCGAGCGCGCTGGTGGCCTCGTCGAGCAGCAGGATCGCCGGATCGCGCAGGATCGCGCGCGCGATCGCCACGCGCTGGCGCTGGCCGCCCGAGAGCCTGATACCGCGCTCGCCGAGCTCGGTCTCGAGCCCCTGCGGCAGCTGGCGCGCGAACTCGAGCACATGCGCGGCCTCGGCCGCCGCCTCGATCTCCGCATCGCCGGCCGAAGGCCGGCCATAGCGGATGTTGTCGCGCAAAGTCCCGGAGAAGATCACCGGCTCCTGCGGCACCAGGCCGATGCGCGCGCGCAAGGCGGCGGGATCGGCGCGCTTCACATCGACGCCGTCGACGCGCACCGTGCCGTCCTGCGGGTCGTAGAAGCGCAGCATGAGCTGGAACAGCGTGGTCTTGCCCGCACCCGAGGGCCCGACGATGGCGACCGTCTGGCCAGGCTCGACCGCGAAGCTGACGCCGTCCAGCGCCGCCCGGTCGGGCCGGCTCGGATAGAAGAAGCGCACCGCCTCGAAGGCGACGGTGCCGCGTGGCGGTGCCGGCAGAGGCATCGGCACCGCCGGCGCCTTGATCTCGGGCTCGGCATGCAGCAGCTCCGAGAGCCGCTCCATGGCGCCGGCTGCGCGCTGCAGGTCGCCATAGACCTCGCTGATCGAGCCGACCGAGCCCGCCACCACCACCGCATAGAAGACGAAGGCCGAGAGCTGGCCGGCGCTGATGCGCCCCGCCAGCACGTCGTGACCGCCGATCCACAAGATCACGCTGATCGCGGCGAAGACCAGGAAGATCACGAGCGCCGAGAGCAGGGCACGGGCGCGCACATAAGCCATGGCGGTGCGGAAGGTGGTCTCCACCCGGCCGCCGAAGCGGCGACGGTCTTCCGCTTCGTGGCCGAAGGCCTGGACGGTGCGGATCTCCTGCAGCACCTCGTTGGCCTCGGCGCTGATCGAGGCAATCTGATCCTGGGTCGCCCGCGAGCGCCGGCGCACCATGCGCCCGAACGCGACGATCGGCAGGATCACCAGCGGCACCACCAGGAACACGAGCCCGGTGAGCTTGGCGCTGGTGAAGGCGAGCATGACGGTGCCGCCGAGGAACATGAGCCCGTTGCGCAAGGCGACCGAGACCGACGAGCCCACCACCACCTGCAGCAGGGTGGTGTCGGTGGTCAGCCGCGACAGCACCTCCCCTGCGCGCGTCGTCTCGTAGAAGGCGGGGCTGAGCTTCAGCACATGGTCGAACACGGCGCGCCGCACATCGGCGACCACGCGCTCGCCGACCCAGGAGACCAGCGCGAAGCGGGCATAGGTCGCGACCGCGAGCAGCGCGGTCACGCCGAACATGAGCACAACCGCCTGGTCCAGCATGGCCCGGTTGCCGGTGCTGAAGCCGGTATCGACCAGCTGGCGCAAGCCCTGGCCCAGGCCCAATACCGTCAGCGCGCCCACCGTGAGCGCGACCGAGGCGCCGACGAGCTGCAGCCGGTAGGGCTTGAGGAAGCGCACCAGCGGCCTGAGCTTGGCGAGGTCGCGGCTGCCGGACCGGCCGGCCTCGCGCGCCCCCGCCCCGACTGAGGTGCTGTGAAAGGTCATCGCATCTCCCACTGTGTGCGGCTGGCTCTATAGGTCGGTAGGTCGGCCGTCAATCGAGCGTCAGCGGCCGGCCCCATTCGCGCGCCAGCAGATCCAGGAGCCGCTCGCCGCCCTTGGTGGCGACCCAGCTGCCGTCGGGGCCGGGATCGAAATGCCAGGCGCCGCTCTTGGGCGAGGACAGCCAGATCTGCCGGTTGGGCCGGTGCATGTTGAGAAGGTAGGTGCCGCCCGCATCGAACGCGATCGTCAGGATGCCGCCTTCGAGATCGACCTCGGCCTCGTCGCCCAGCGCGTCCTCGGCCGCCGCCATCAGCCTGGTCAAGGTCCGTTCGGCCAGACGCTCGAAGCTGCTTTCGTCCATCACGGGCCTCCCGCCCTGTTCTCGTGCGAACGGCCCCATCGGGCTTGCGGGCCGGAGGCGCTATTCCTTAGGCTCCTCGCTGCCCCTTGGCAAGGCGACCCCCGGCCACGGAGCCCACGATCCAAGCCCCTGGACCGCAAAGGGTTTTTCTACAACCTCGAGTTCGGACGGCACCGGCACTTGCAACAGTTGCGCCCGAGGGGCGCCCTGGCCTATAAGCCTGCCTTCGCGAGAGCCCGATCGCCTCGAGCCGGATTGGCTCGAGGCGCGAATCGGCCTCTCATTTGAAGGCAGAGCAAGATTCACGGGCCCGCTTGAATCAGGCGGGCCCGTGAATCTTGCTCTAGGGACGGAGCCCGGACGAGCATGAAGAAGGACATTCACCCCGATTATCACGAGATCACGGTCGTGATGACCGATGGCACGAGCTACACGACCCGCTCGACCTACGGCAAGCCCGGCGACACGCTCAGGCTCGACATCGATCCGAAGTCGCATCCCGCCTGGACCGGCATTCACCGCCTGGTCGACAGCGGCGGTCAGCTCGCCAAGTTCAAGAAGCGCTTTCAGGGCCTCGGCATCAAGGGCTGAGCGTCCCGGCAAAGCGCGCTCGCGCGTTCTGGATTCGGGCGTCCTTCCGACCGGAAGGGCGCCCCGATCGCTTTCAGGGGCGAGCGATGATCAGCGGTTCTCGGAAGAAGCCGCACCGGCCGCCATGTCGTCGAGCCGAGCGATACGGTTGTAAAGGCTGAGGCTGCGCTGAAGCAGGCCTTGCAGCCGTTGCGGCAAGCCCAGCTCGCGCCAGGGGCCCTCGACCTCGCAGACCGAACGGCCGCCCAGGCGGTGCTCGGGTTTGGCCGCCTCGGCCCGGCTGAGCTCGCCGGCATGGACCGCCTTCTGCACCAAGAGCCAAGCCATGATCTGGGTGAGGCGCGCCGTCAGCCGCATCGATTCGCAGCTCGTGACCAGATCGACCGCGATGCGCTCGCTGGGCGCAGGCGCCCGCTGGCGTTCGGCGAAATAATCGCGCGCCTCGCGAATGAGACCCATCGCCTCGTCGTAGGTGCGGTCAAAAAAGGCGACGGAGGTCGGACCCTCTCTCATCAAGCACTTCCTTGTCCCGGCTGTCGAGGCGGCCGCCGAGCCGGCCTCGATGCCCCTGTCTTGCTGGGACCCCTGTCTTGCCGGGAATCGGCTTGGCGCCGTCACCCTGGCGTTGCGGAATTAAGAAACCCTTTGGCGCCGGCACGCAAGCCCCCACGCCGGAGATCGCACCGAGAAAATCGGGATTTATCAACCGCTTCAGAGGGTCTTGCGGCACCGGCGGGGCCTTCCCATATCGCTGGCCGCCGGGCGCCGCCCCGCGGGCCCGGCGAGCTTTCGTGACGGTCGGGGATCGACTCGCGCCGAGTGGTCCCCGGGATCGGAACCCATGTTGCTCAACCAGGAGGATATGGCTATGCGCAATTTCGACCTTTCCCCGCTCTTCCGTTCCACCATCGGCTTCGACAGCATGGCGCGTCTGCTCGAGACCGCGCTGCGTGCCGACGAGAACGCGGTCGGCTATCCGCCCTACAACATCGAGAAGACCGGCGAGAACGCCTACCGCATCACCATGGCGGTGGCGGGCTTCGGCGAGAATGACCTGAACGTGACGACGCAGGACAACACGCTGATCGTCTCGGGCAAGCTCGCCAAGGCCGAAGAGGACACGAAGTTCCTCTATCGCGGCATTGCGGGGCGCGCCTTCGAGCGCCGCTTCGAGATGGCCGAGCATGTCCGCGTGGCGGGCGCCAGCCTCGAAAACGGGCTGCTCCATATCGATCTCGTGAAGGAGGTGCCGGAAGCGATGAAGCCCCGCACCATCAAGATCGAGACGGCCAAGGCCAAGCAGCCGACCGTGATCGACAGCAAGGCGGCCTGACGCCCCTCGCCGATCGGGCGCCAAGTCGGGCGTTCCGAGCATCCCCGAGCCGGGCGGGCGACCGCCCGGCTCTTCCGTGTTGCCGATGGCTTGTCATCTCGGGGGACAATGCGAGGCCGGTTGACTTCAACGGAACTTGCCGACGCGCTGCGCCGTTTCGGGATCGAGGAAGCCGCGCACGGTCGCCGCGGTTTCGGCCGCCATCGCGGCCTCGAGCCCCGCGCCGTCGCGCCGCGCGAGGATGCGCCGCAAGTCCCTGACCGGGCCCGCCGGCAGCGCGGCGATCCGCTTGGCGAGCGCGATCGCCGTCGGCATCAGATCCTCGTCCGCGACCACGTCCTTGATCAGCCCCCAGGACTGCGCCTGCCCGGCGTCGAATTTCTCCCCGAACAGGATCATCTCGCGCGCCCGCTGCAGCCCGACCAGCCGGGGCAGCAGCGCCGTGACCCCGCCGGTGACGAAGAGGCCCCAGGAGACCTCGGGAAAGAAGAAGCGCGTTCCCTCGGCCGCAATGGCGAAGTCGCAATTGATGACCCACTCGAGCCCGCCGCCGACCGCCCAGCCGCGGATCGCGCCCACGACCGGCGTATCGCCAAGGACGATCGCGCGAGTCACGTCCTGGATGCGCTCGACATAGGCCCTCGTGGAAGGCTCGTCCGTCGCCTGGGACGCGAATTCCTTGAGGTCGTCGCCGGAGCAGAAGGCGCGACCCTGGCCCGTCAGCACGATCACGCGCACGGCCTCGTCCCGGTCCGCGGCTTCGATCGCCTCGATCAGATGATCGAGCATCTCGGGAACGATGGCGTTGAGGCGGTGCGGCCGGTTGAGCGAAACCCGGCGCACACCGTCACCCAGATCTTCCGTCAGGACCGTGCGCATCACCGGCCATCCTTTCTGATCACGCGTCGTGTCTTGCCTTCGCTGCGCGGCAGCGTCCCGTAGGGAACCAGCGAAACCTTCGCGGTCACCCCGATGTCGCGCTTGATCTGCGCCTCGACCGCGCCGGCAAGCCCGCCACCGGGTGGGACGCCGCCCGCCGCCGTTTCCGCCTCGACCGGAAGCCGGTCGTAAGGGCCCCTGCCATCGAGAACGATCCGGTATTCTCCCGACAGCGCCGCATACTGATGGAGGATGGCGGCGATCTGCGTCGGAAAGACGTTGATGCCGCGCACCACAATCATGTCGTCGCTGCGGCCGATCACGCGAAAGCGCGGGGCGGTGCGCCCGCAGGCGGCGCGCCCGGTGCCGGCGATGAGGACGATGTCGCCGGTGCGGAAGCGCACCAGCGGCTGGCATTCCCGGCTGACATGGGTGAGCACCAGTTCGCCGCGCTCCCCCTCGCGCCACGGCAGGACCCGCCCGCTCGCGGGCTCCACCAGCTCCGGGTGGAGGACGTCGAGCGCCATGAAATGCAGATCGTTGTCCGCTTCGCTCTGGCCCGCGAAGTTGCAGAAGACATCGGTCACGCCGTAATTGGCGTTGCGCACCGCAAAGCCCCAGGTCGCTTCGAGACGGCGACGGAAATCCGGATCGTCCAGCCCCGCCTCGCCGCCGAACAGGCCGAGCTCGAGCCCCAGATCGCGGGGCGCGAGGCCGGGGAAATGCTCGGCCATGACCTGCTCCATCACCGCCGGGTAGGAGGGCGTGCAGGAGATCGCCGTGATGCGGAGCTCGCGGATCGTGCGGATCAGAAGCTGCGTGTCGCCGACGCCGAACGGCACGACGGCCGCCCCTGTTGCCTCGAGCGTGGTGTGATCCGTGAAGCCGCCCATCCACAGGCGGTAGTTGAGGCAGTGGATCACCCGATGGCCGGGTCCGAGCCCGCTCGCCGCCTGGGCGCGCGCGCCGACCACCGCGGTCTCGTGGGCGTCGCGCGCGGAGAGCGCCAGGTTCATCGCCGTGCCGGTGGTGCCGGAGGTGCGATGGATCCGCGCGATCCTGGTTTCTTCCGCCGCGAGATAGTCGCCGAAGGGCGGATGGTCGCGCTGGCTCCGGCGCAGCATCTCCTTGTCGACGAGCGGCAGCTCGGCCAGCGCCTCCAGGCGCAGCGGCGGCTCCCGGCCGGACCAGACGCGCCGGTGCAGCGCCGACCTGGCCAGGACGTATTCGCGCTGTCTTTCCCACAGACGTTGACGATGGGCCGCCAGGGCGTCGAGCGCGGCGAAATCCGCCCTTTCCACAAGCATCGGCCGGTCCTGCTAAAAGTGACACTGATATCATTTTCATTTACAGCGCTGCCCGCCCTGCGTCAATTTGTCGGAATGAAATCCCGGTTCGGTGCGGCAGCAGGCGAGCGGACGGCCGGAGCGTCCCCGAGCGGCGCGCGGCTCAGCTTCGCGCAGCAGCTCTTCGAGGCGGCGGACGCGCCCGATCTGCGCAAGAGCGAGCGGACGAGGTTGCGGCTGCTCGCAACCATCGCCCGGCAGTTGGCCGAGGGCGCGGAGCAGGCCGATCTGCGGGTGGCCGACGTCGCGGCCGCGGCGGGCCTCGCGCACGGCACGTTCTACCGCTATTTCCCCGACCTGCGCTCTGCGCTCGAAACGCTCATGCGCGACTTCGCCGCGTTTCTCCACGACCGGCTCGCCAACGCCAGAGACGGCGCGGCCGGGTCGCGGGCGCGCGCCAGGGGCGCCACGCTCGTCTATACGCGGCTCTTCCGGATCAATGCGGGATTGATGCGCTGTCTCATCGGCCTCGGCCGCGAGAACATGGCCTTCCGCAAAGCCTTTCAGAAATTGAACCGGGATTGGAACAAGCGCGCGGCTTCCGCCATCGCGCGCCGGCGCATGGCCAAGGCCGATATCGATCAAGCGGACAGCGCTGCGTTTCTGCCGACGGCCTATGCGCTGGGCGGCATGATCGACGAATTCCTGACCCAGCTCTACCTGCGCCAGGACCCGGCCCTGTCCCGTCTCGCACGCGACGAGGAGGCTGTCGCGGACCTGCTGACGGAACTCTGGTGTCTGGGCGCCTATGGCCGCCTGCCGCCGGAAGGCGGGAAGCAAACCGAGGTCGCCCGTCCGGCGCGTCTCGAGCGGCCGCGCGAGGGCTCCGCGCGGGATAGATCGGGAGAAGCTCGCCGCCGCCGGCCTGGAGCCCGTCCTGCACGGACCGGCACGACGGCACGATAGGCGCTAACGCATGATCCGCTTCAACGCCGCGATGGTCTCGTCGGGCCGCTCGCTCATCATCATGTGACCGGTTCCCGGCAGCACCACGCGCTTGGCCCGCGCGAGCGCCTGAACCAGCGGCCCAGCCGCCTTCACCGGCGTCATGCGGTCCTCCGCACCCAGCAGCAGCAACGCCGGGCAGCGCAGCTTGGCCGCGGCCTCGATGGCACCCCGATAGGCGTCGCAGGCGGCGAGATCGGCCGCCAGCGCGCCCGCCGGAGCGCGCTCCAGCACCCGCACGCCCGCCCCCATCGTCCATAGGCCGGGCGCGCGCTGCCCGCCGAGCTGGCCTACGGGCCCATGCGCCCAGGCGGCGATCATGTCGATGGCGCGATGATCGCCCGCGCGCGCCGCCGCCAGCAGATCGGGATGGACCGGCATGCGCGCGGCAACACCCAGTAGCGCCAGGGCTTCGACCCGGTCGGGCGCTCGCGCCGCCGCCTCCAGTGCGACCAGCGCCCCCATGCTGTGGCCGACCAAGGCCGCGCGCGGAAGATGCGCCGCCTTCATCAGCGCGATGACCCACTCGGCCATGGCCGGGATGGTGTCGAGCAACGGCCCCTCGGAGCCGCCATGGCCCGGCAGGTCGGGCGCCAGCACCGCGCGGCCGTGATTGGCGAAGTAGCGCGCCGGCAGGCTCCAGACGCTGTGATCCATGCCGGCGCCGTGCAGGAACAGGAGACCCGGCCTGGAATGATCGAAGGGATGGCCGCCCGTGGCGGCGAAGACGGTGCGGTCGCGGACGGTCAAACGCATGGGGTCGGTCCCGCTTCAGCCCTTCTGCGAAGCGCGCAGCGCCTGCGCCAGGTCGGCCATGATGTCGTCGGGATCCTCGAGCCCCACCGAGAGCCTGACCATGTCCTCGCCGATACCGGCTTTGGCGAGCGCCTCGGCATCCATCTGGCGGTGGGTGGTCGAGGCCGGATGCAGGATCAGGGTCTTGGCATCGCCGACATTGGCGAGATGAGAGGCCAGACGCAGCGCTTCGATGAAGCGCCGCCCCGCCTCGCGCCCGCCCTTCACGCCGAAGCTCACCATCGAGCCGCAGCCCTTGGGGAAGAGGCGCTTGGCCAATTCATGGTCGGGGTGATCCGGCAGTCCCGGATAATTGATCCAGGCCACCGCCGGATTGGATTTCAGCGCCGTTACGACCTTCTCCGTGTTCGCGACATGGCGCGCCATGCGCACCGGCAGGGTCTCGACGCCCTGGATGATGTGGAAGGCGTTGGCCGGGCTCATGCAGGCGCCGAAATCGCGCAGGCCCTCGAGCCGGGCGCGCAGGATGAAGGCGGCAGGCCCGAACTCCTCGGCGAAATCGACGCCGTGATAGCCGGCATAGGGCTCGGTCAAGGTCGGGAACTTGCCCGATTTCTCCCAATCGAAATGCCCGCTGTCGACCAGCACGCCGCCGATCGCCACACCATGGCCGCCGAGCCATTTGGTGGCCGAATGCAGCACCAGATCGGCGCCGTGCTCGAAGGGCCGGTTGAGATAGGGCGTGGAGAAGGTGGAATCGATCAGGAGCGGCAGGCCGGCCCCGTGGGCGATGGCAGCCACCTTCTCCAGATCGAGCACCTCGAGCCCGGGATTGCCGATGGTCTCGGCGAAGACGAGGCGCGTATTGGGCCTGATCGCGGCGCGGAAGCCGTCGACGTCGCGCGGTTTGACGAACGTGGTCTCGATGCCGAAGCGCGGCAGGGTCAGCTTGAGGAGATTGACGCTGCCGCCATAGAGCGAGGCCGAGGCCACGATGTGCCCGCCCTGGCCCATCAGCGTGACGATGGCGAGCACGAGGGCCGCGTGCCCGCTGGCGGTCGCGACCGCGCCGATACCGCCCTCCAGGGCCGCGACGCGCTCCTCGAGCACGGCCACCGTCGGGTTCGAGATGCGCGAATAGATGTGACCCGTGCGCTCGAGGTTGAAGAGTGCCGCCGCGTGGTCCACGTCCTCGAACACATAGGACGTCGTCTGGTAGATCGGCACGGCGCGGGCACCCGTGACGGGATCGGCCTGCTGGCCCGCATGCAGGCTCAGCGTGTCGAACTTGAAGGATTTGGGATCGGCCATCGCCTCGCAAGACTCCTTCTGGAACCGGCTATAGGGACAGTGCTGGCGGCGGCGCTTACCATACACGCACGCGGCTTGAAGCGGCGAGACGACCGGCGGGCGGGAGGCGCGCAAGAAAAAGGCCGCTCGATCCGCTTGCCACGGACCGGCGGCCCTTATTTTTGTCTGAGCCTCAACCTGTCTAACTTGCCTTCAGCGCGGGGAACGTTAGGAGCCTCATGGCCGCATCGTCAAGCCGAGAATGCTGTTGACTTCGGCCGGATGGCGAGTTCCTGCGCACAGACGGAAACGATCGCTCGCTCCCTTGGAGGTTTTCCAGGCCATGCGACGGGATCCACTCGCGAAGCGGGCGCCGGTGTCTGGACAAACGCCAAGGAACGGGCCAGTTCCGGCATGAAACCGCACTGCAGCAAACCGTTCGACCGAACAGAAAAAGAGCCGCCAAGCGGTGCTGGCGGCTCAAGTCAGACAGGGAGGCGCAAACATGGATCGGAACGACCCAAGGGAGGGGCCCGCTCTTAAGCGAACCCGTCCAGAATCCATGATTGCCGAAAGTGGTTTAATTTTCGTTAACGAGATGAAAAGAAAAGATTCAATGATTTCAATTGTCCTGTCGCGCAGATTAACCGGTTGCGTCGGTTTAGCCCATGGGCCGGCGTATTTTTCAGGGGCCTCCGATGAAATCGAAGGCCTGCATGCCCTTGCGCCCTATCATCGGCAGCGCAAGCGCCGGTCTCCATTGATCAACTTTGTTTGAAGAGCGCCGCGGCGGCGCCGAGATGGCTGCGCTTGGCGGCGATCTTCGCTTCGACGCGCGCGATTTCGGCCTTGAGCTCCGCGATATAGTCTTCGAGCTCACCGATCGATAGCGGCTCCAAATCTTTCGGCTGCGGCTTGACCTTGCGCGGTTCGAGATCCTCGGGATCCATCGTCAGGCCCTCCTGCGCTTGCACCCTTTTCCGGCGCCAGTGTAGATGAGCCGCACGGCTCGACAGAAGCCCGCCCTCACCCTTTGCATCCCTCCGCCACCCCGCGAGGTTCCGCCATGACAGCGACCGCCCTGCCTGCCGAGATGACCGCGATCGCGATTCGAGCACCGGGCGGCCCCGAGGCGTTGGTGCCCCAGCGCCGATCGCTGCCCAAGCCGGCGGCGGGCGAGCTTCTGGTCAAGGTGGCGGCGGCCGGGGTCAACCGCCCGGATGTGCTGCAGCGCCAGGGCAGCTATGCCCCGCCGCCGGGCACGACCGACATCCCGGGGCTCGAGATCGCGGGCGAGGTGGTGGCGAGCGGCGGCGGGCCCGTGGGTCCCTGGAAGATCGGCGACAAGCTCTGCGCGCTCGTCGCCGGCGGCGGCTATGCCGAATATTGCGTGGCGCCTGCGCCACAATGCTTGCCGATCCCGCGCGGTCTCGATCTGGTCCAGGCCGCTGCCATCCCGGAGACCTTCTTCACGGTCTGGACCAACCTGTTCGAGCGCGCCCGCTTAGCACCCGGCGAGGTGCTGCTGGTGCATGGCGGCACCAGCGGGATCGGCACGACGGCGATCCAGCTCGCGGCGGCACTGGGCTCGCGCGTGATCGCGACCGCCGGTAGCCCCGACAAATGCGCTGCCTGCCGCTCTCTGGGTGCGGAGCGCGCGATCGACTACCGCACCGAGGATTTCGTCGCCGCGGTCAAGGAGGCGACCGACGGCAAGGGCGCCGATGTGATCCTCGACATGGTCGGCGGCGATTATTTCGCGCGCAATCTGAAATGCCTGGCGGTCGAAGGGCGGATCGTCCAGATCGCCTTTCTCAAGGGCAACAAGGTGGAGCTCGATCTGGGCGCGCTGATGGTGAAGCGCCAGACCGTCACCGGCTCGACGCTGAGGCCCCGCTCGGTCGCGGAGAAGGGCGCCATCGCCAAGGCGCTCAAGGACCGGGTCTGGCCGTTGATCGAGGCTGGCCGGGTCCAGCCCATCATCTACAAGACCTTCCCGCTCGCCGAGGCGTCCGCCGCGCACCGCCTCATGGAGACGAGCACGCATATCGGCAAGATCGTGCTGACGGTCTAGGTCGGGCGATCCGCGGAGCGCCCCGCGGGACGGCGTCCGGGTCTTGCAAACGAGGGGCGCGTCGCCCTCCCAACCGCTCGAGCCGGCCCAAATTTCCTGTGGCGGCGGCCCCGGCGGAATGCTATGTCCCCGGCCGTCCGGCCCCATTGGGCGGCCGGCGCCGCGATCCCATATATCCAAAGGCCGGTTCGCGGCCGTCTTCCCGGGCTTTCCCAGGGCGGACGGCGCCCGGTTTCCCGCTCATTCGAGGAGGATCATGATGGCCCGTCTGCTGATGCCGAAGGCGACCGCCGTGTGGCTGGTGGAAAATACCACTTTGAGCTTCCAGCAGATTGCCGACTTCTGCGGGCTGCATCCGCTCGAGGTGCAGGGCATCGCCGACGGCGAGGTCGCGGTCGGCATCGTCGGCCTCGATCCGGTGGCCAACGGGCAGCTCGCGCGCGAGGAAATCGAGCGCTGCGAGAAGGATCCGGGTGCTCGGCTGAGGATGGCCAAGCAGGACATCCCGCAGCCGCTGCCGCGCACCAAGGGCCCACGCTATACGCCGGTGTCCAAGCGCCAGGACAAGCCCGACGCGGTGGCCTGGCTGCTGCGCCATCATCCCGAGCTCAGCGATGCGGCGATCGCACGGCTGATCGGCACCACCAAGAGCACCATCGCGGCCGTGCGCGACCGCACGCACTGGAACACGCCCAACCTGAAGCCGCGCGATCCGGTGCTCTTGGGCCTGTGCACCCAGACCGACCTCAACGCCGCGGTGGCCCGGGCGCGCAAGGCGCTGGGCAAGCAGCAGGAGGGCGCGCAGGCCTCGGGCGAGACAGCGGGCGCCGACGCGCCGGGCGAAGCCAGCGACGAGCCGAAGCCCGAGAGCCAGCGCTCGATGCTGGGCGGCTTCGACATCGCCGCCTTCATGCAGAAGACCGGCAGCTCGAACTCGTAAGCGGCGGCTCGACGCGATCGCGTCGACGAGAACCGCCCCGCCTGCGTCGGCAAAAGTCGCCCTCTCCCCCTTTCCTCTCCCGCAAGGGGAGGGAGCCAAATTTTTCATGCCCTCCGCTCGCGGGAGGGCGGGCGAGGACGGCGCAGCCGTTCGAGCCGGGAGGGGCATGTTTTCCCGCGAAGGGGCAGGAAGGGCTGAGATCGCATGCGATTTGATCCCTCAGGCCCAGCTCCCGCTCCATCACATTGTAGATCGGGCGGTTGAAGCCGGGACCGGCGCGCGAACCGCCGCGGGTCGCACCCTTCGCCCCGCTCACCCCAACAGCCGCTGCATCGCCGCTTTCACGGGCTCCTCCGAGCGAGTTTCCCTGCGCCCCCGTCAGGCGGCCAGCTTGGCCTTGAGATAACGGCCGATCAGCAGCGCGGTCGGATAGGAAACTTGCTCTTCCGTCTGAGCGTGCAAGATCAGCTTCTCGGCAAACTGCGCGACATCCGGCTTGTTCTCGGCTTTCGCCGCGTCGACCAGGGCTTCGAGTGCTGCGACGATGGCCTTGTGCTCGGCCAACATCTGGGGAAGCTCGGCTTCGAGCTTGTCCGTCATCTTGAGCGCTGCGGCCATTCCCTTCTCGATCTTGCCCCGAGATAGCGCCACCAGCAGACCGAGGGGCGGCAAAGCGTACTCCTCCTCCTTGACGAAGTGGGGATGCAGGACTTTTGCGACCGCCTTGGCGGCTTCTCCCGTCCGGCCTCCCGATTTGGTGGCCTTGACCAGTTCCGCGTGCAGTTCTTCATGCTCCACCTTGAGCGGGCGAGGAATCTCGAACGTCATGGCTGCCTCCCGATGGGATGTGGAGAACACTGCAAAAAGGCTCGCGCCGGCTTGCGACTTCGATCTTCGCGGTTGGTCCCGACCGAGTTCCCGACCGCACCAGAAAGTCTGTAACCATTCGCGGCGAGAGCATTGATCTGGCGCAAGCCTCGCCGACGTCCCGGCCCAGCCTTGGAAACGCTCGGCGAGATAGAGGCGATCGAGGAGAGCAGAAGGGCAGCGTCAGCCCGGTGCTCGATCGAGCCGCCGTTCCATCACATAGTAGGTCGGGTGGTCGAAACCCGGATGGGCACGCGCCTCGCCGCGCAGGAAGCCCACGCGCTCGAACAGCGCGATATTGTCGGGCAAGGCGATCCGCACATTGAGCGTGACCCGTTTCACGCCCGCCTGCCGCCCGGCTGCGATCACCGTTTCGACCAGAGCGCGGGCGATGCCCCGGCTGCGCCAGCCCGGCCGGACGCCGAGCCGGCCCAAATAGAGCCCGTCCTCCTGCGGGCGCCACAGCACGCAGCCCACGATCGCGCCTTCCGCCTCGGCGACGGCGCCTGCACCCGCCTCGAGCGCGGCGGCGATGCTGGCCTCGGTTTCGGACAAGGCGCCGGGGCGCGGCTGGAGGCGGCCGTCATAGGCGGCGAAGGCCTCGCGCAGGAGCGCGGCCACGGCTGCGGCGTCGGCGGCCGTCGCGGGCCTGAGCCGCCACGTCGCCGCCCCGTCCGCCGCCCGCTCCTCAGCCGGCTCAGCTCGAGGCTTTGCTGTATCCGACCTCACGCAACGCCTCCGCGATCTCCGGCAGGATTCCCGGATCGTCGATGGTGGCGGGCATCTTGTATTCCTCGCCGTCGGCGATCTTCTGCATGGTGCCGCGCAGGATCTTGCCCGAGCGCGTCTTGGGCAGGCGCTTCACCACGGTCGCGGTCTTGAAGGCCGCCACGGGGCCGATGCGCTCGCGCACGAGCTGCACCGCCTCCTTCGCGATCGCCGCGTGATCGCGCGCCACGCCGGCCTTGAGCACGAGGAAGCCCAGCGGCACCTGGCCCTTGAGCTCGTCATGCACGCCGATCACGGCGCATTCGGCCACGTCCGGGTGCGCGGCCAGCACTTCCTCCATGGCGCCGGTCGAGAGGCGGTGGCCGGCCACGTTGATGACGTCGTCGGTGCGCGCCATCACATAGACATAGCCATCCGCGTCGATATAGCCCGCATCGCCGGTCTTGTAGTAGCCGGGGAAGTCGCGCAGGTAGGAATCGAGGTAGCGCTTGTCGGCGTTCCACAGCGTCGGCAGCGTGCCCGGCGGCAGCGGCAGCTTGCAGACGAGCGCGCCGATATCGCCGCGCTTGGCCTCGGCCCCGTCGGCGCCCAGCACGCGCACATCCCAGCCGGGTGCGGCCTTGGTCGGCGAGCCGTGCCTCACCGGCAGCGCTTCGATCCCCATGCAATTGGCGGCGATGGCCCAGCCGGTCTCGGTCTGCCACCAGTGGTCGATCACCGGCACCTTCAGATGCGCCTCGGCCCATTCGAGCGTGGGCGGATCGGAGCGCTCGCCTGCCAGGAACAGCGTGCGGAAATGCCGGAGATCGTAGTTGCGGATGAGCTTGCCATCGGGATCGTCGCGCTTGATGGCGCGGAAGGCCGTGGGTGCGGTGAACAGCGCCGACACCTTGTGCTGCTGGATCACGCGCCAGAAGGCGCCGGCATCGGGCGTGCCGACCGGCTTGCCCTCATAGAGCACCGTGGTGCAGCCATGGAGCAGCGGCGCATAGACGATGTAGGAATGGCCCACGACCCAGCCCACGTCCGAGGCCGCCCAGTAGACCTCGCCGGGCTCGACGCCGTAGATGTGGCGCATGGTCCATTTGAGCGCCACCGCATGGCCGCCATTGTCGCGCACGATGCCCTTGGGCTGACCGGTCGTGCCGGAAGTGTAAAGGATGTAAAGCGGGTCGGTCGCCGCGACCGGCACGCAAGCCGCGGGCTTGGCCGCGCCCATGGCTTCGGCCCAGTCGATATCCCGGCCCGGCTTGAGCTCGGCCCGGCCTTGCGGGCGCTGCAGGACGACGCAGCGCTCGGGCTTGAAGGCCGCCATGTCGATGGCGGCGTCCAAAAGCGGCTTGTAGGCCACCACGCGACCGGGCTCGAGGCCGCAGGAGGCCGACACGATGACCTTGGGCTTGGCGTCGTCGAGCCGCGTGGCCAGCTCGTTGGCGGCGAAGCCGCCGAACACGACCGAGTGGATGGCGCCCAGCCGCGCCGTGGCCAGCATGGCGATCACCGCCTCGGGCACCATCGGCATGTAAATGATGACGCGGTCGCCCTTGACGACACCCTGCGCCGCGAGCGCGCCGGCAAAACGCGCCACGAGGTCGGTCAGCTCGGCATAAGTGAAGCTCCTGACCTGCCCGGTCATGGGGCTGTCGTAGACGAGCGCCGCCTGTGCCCCTCGCCCCTCGGCGACGTGGCGATCGAGGCAGTTGTAGCAAGTGTTGAGCACGCCGCCCGGAAACCAGCGATAGAAAGGCGGGTTCGAGGCGTCGAGCACCTTGTCCCAACGCTTCTCCCAGCGGATGTCGGCGGCCGCCTCGCCCCAGAAGCCTTCCGGATCTTCGAGCGAGCGGCGATGGGCTTCGGCATAGCGGCCGGTCATGGCGTCCCCCTTGGTGCGTTCTTGTCTTGTTGGGCCGGAGTCTGCCGGAAAGCGGCGGCTGCGGTAAAGCCAGACCGCAAGCGGCGGTGTGCAGGCTTGAGCACGGTTGCGCTCGGTTGGCGTTATAACGCTTCGTCGTTCCTGCGAAAGCAGGAACCCAGGGGCAAGCGACGTGCGGCGGCCCCTGGGCCCCGGCTTTCGCCGGGGCGACGAAGGAGTGTGTCGGCTGGTATCGGCTGTCGCACGAGGGGGTGTGGCCCCAGCCCGCTCACCCTTCCTTGATCCAGCTCTCGTAATCGGCCGTCATGCCGGCAATCGCGGCCTCGAGCAGGCGCTTGCCCGCCTCGACCGAGGCCAGGCCCGGATTGGAGCCGATGCGCCCGTCCGGAAAGCGCCGGCGATAATCGGCCGCGTCGGTGAACTCGCCCTTGGGCGCGATCTCGGGATCGAGCGTCATCGGCTTGGCGAGCTTCGGATGGACCGCCCAGGTGAGCGCCACTTCCGAGGGCGTGGCGTGGCTGCCCTCGGCCTTGCCGTAAAGCTCGTGCGAGAGCGACTTCACCTCCTTCGCCTCCCACCAGTTGCGCAGGCGGCAGCGGATCCCGGGCAGGTTCCCGCCGGCCCCGCCCGAGGCCGGCCCGAGGCTGGCGCCCGCATAGATCTCGGAGAAGGCCGCGGTCACGGTCGCAATGTTGCCGCCATGGCCGTTGACGAAGAAGAAGCGGCGGAAGCCGTGGCGGGCGAGTGATTCCACCATGTCGCGCACCACCGCGATCAGGGTCGAGGGGCGCAGCGTCATGGAGCCCGGAAAGCCCAGATGATGCTGCGCCATGCCGACCGCGATGGTCGGCGCCACGAGCGCGCCGGTGCGCTCGCCGACACCCTTGGCCACCGCCTCGGCGCAGATCGCGTCGGTGCCGACGAGCCCGTTGGGCCCGTGCTGCTCGGTCGAGCCGATCGGGATGAGGATGCCCTGGCTCCGGGCCAGATAGGCCTCGACCTCGGGCCAGGTGGCGAGTTGCAGCAGCATGGGCGGCGCTCCTTTGTCGATCGGCGTTCGCATGATGCGCGGGGCCGGGCCAAGGCGGCAAGATGGGTCAAGCTGCTCCGCGACGTCGCCGAGGCTTCCCTCGGGCCGGCGAGGCGGGCGAAGATGGCGGCTTCCGGCATTGGGGGAAATCGGACAGGACATGGCCACGCTGGCAGGCGTACGGGAACATCCCTGGCGGCATCAGCTCGCGGCCGAGGTCCATGCCCGCCCCTACATGTATCTTCACCCCGGCGAGCGCGGCAGCCATCTGGCGCTCCTGACCGGCGAGACCGGCATCGAGGCCGAGCGCGAGCATGTGGCGGCGCTGTGCCGGCGCCTCGGTGCGCCCCCGCCGGCGCCCGGCAGCAACTTCCATCTGGCCGATCTGGGCGCCTTCCGCCTGCGCTGGGAGCGTCACACCGAGTTCGCGAGCTATGGCGTGATCGTGCCCGCCGGCAGAAGCGGCGAAGCGGAGCGCTTCGAGAACCCGCCGATCGATCTTTTGCCGAAGGACTGGCGCGCCGGCCTCGTGGGCGAGCTCCTGGTCGCGGTTCACTGGGAGCTGGAGCCCGCCGGGGGCAGCGACCCCGGCCCCGACGAGCTGGTCCGGATCATGGGCGTGGACAACTTCGCCTGCAGCACGATCTCGGGCGGCACGGCACGGGCCTGGATGAACTTCGCGGTCGGGGCCGACGGCTTCGGGCGCATCCTGGTGCGCGACGTGGATCTGAGGCCGCGCCAGGCGGGGCGCCTCATCCAGCGACTGATCGAGATCGAGACCTACCGGATGATGGCGTTGCTGGCCTTTCCCATCGCGCGCGAGATGAGCGGCCAGCTCTACATGCTGGGCGAGCGGCTCGCCGCCATCACGCAAGCCATGACCGCGAGCCAAGGCCTCGAGGCCGACCGCGAGCTCCTCGGCCGCTTCGTCACGCTCTCGGCCGAGCTGGAGCAGATCGCGGCCCGGAGCCTCTACCGGCTGGGGGCCGCGCGCGCCTATGCCGCGCTGGTCGACCGGCGCATCGAGGAGCTGCGCGAGGAGCGCATCGAGGGCCTGCAGACCATCCGCGAGTTCATCGACCGCCGCCTGGCGCCGGCCATGCGCACCTGCCTTTCCGCCTCCGAGCGGCTCGATTCGCTGTCGCGGCGCGTCGCCCAAGCGAGCCAGATGCTGCGCACGCGCGTCGACGTGCAGCTCGAGGAGCAGAACCGCGACCTGCTCGCCTCGATGAACCGCCGCGCGAAAATGCAGATCCGCCTGCAGCAGACGGTCGAGGGGCTCTCGGTCGCGGCCATCACCTATTACGGCGTCGGCCTCATCGGCTATGGCTTGAAGGCGCTGAGAGAGGTCGGGCTGCCGCTCTCGCCCGAGATCGGCATGGGCATCGCCGTGCCGATCGTGGCCGCGGCGGCTTGGTACGGCCTCCACCGCATGCGCCGCTGGGTGGACCGGCAGATGACCGGTAAGGCGCCGCCGGGCGAGTAGGTGCTAAGAGGTGCCTATCTTCAATGCATCTCTCTGCGGAGCATGAATTCGGCACTCCCTCACCCTTCCCTCTCCCCCACTTTCGTGGGGGCGAGGGTCGAGTTCTCTTTCCCTCGCCCCGCGAAGCGGGGAGAGGGTCGCGAAGGGTTGGCGAGGGCCAAAGCCCGAGCCTACCCGGAGCTGGGTGAGGGGGACTTGCACCAAGCGAGAGCCCTCAAGAACAACAGCACATCGAAAGGCAGTCCGCATGGCGAATATCGGCGTCTTCGCCACCATCCTGAACGAGGCCGGCCAGGTGCTGCTGGTGCGGCAGAACTACAACCAGCGCCTCTGGACCCAGCCCGGCGGCCGCGTCGAGCCCAACGAGTCGCCGCTCGACGCGCTGCATCGCGAGGTCATGGAGGAAACCGGCCACATCGTCGAGATCGAGCGCTTCGTAGGCGCCTATTCGCGCACCTATGACGACGACCTCGTGCTGGCCTTCCTGGCGCGGGCGCGCGAGCGCAGGCCCTGGCAGCCCGACGGCGAGATCGCCGAGATCGGCGTCTTTGCGCCGGACCGGCTGCCCGAGCCCATGAGCGCCCGCACGCGTCTCAGAATCGCCGACGCCACGGCCGGCCACAGCGGGCTGGTGCGGGTGTTCGACGCGCCGGACCGTTTGCTTGCCTCCTTCCCGGATCGGCTATCATCGCTCTAAGCTGAGAAAATGCTGGATCAGCCGAATTGCGTGCTTCGAGACGCTCGCTTTGCTCGCTCCTCAGCATGAGGAGCAATCTTTCTGCCAAGAAGGCTCTTCCTCATCCTGAGGAGGGCCGAAGGCCCGTCTCGAAGGACGCACAATGCTTGATGCATTCCCTTGACGAGTTCCAGAAACGATCCATGCCGAGCGCGCCCCATCCCTACGACACCGATCTCGACAAGAACGCGGCCAACTATGTGCCGCTGACGCCGCTCTCCTTCCTGCCGAGGAGTGCGGCCGTCCATCCCGACCGCATCGCGATCGTCCACCACGAGCTGCGGCAGAGCTGGGCCGAGACCTATAGGCGCTGCCGGCGCCTGGCCTCCGCCCTCGTCAAGCGCGGCATCCGGCCGGGCGACACGGTCTCGGTGATGGCGCCCAACATCCCGGCCATGGCCGAGCTCCATTTCGGCGTGGCGATGGCGGGTGCCGTGCTCAACACCCTCAATGTCCGCCTCGACCCCGACACCATCGCCTTCAGCCTGGTGCATGCCGAGGCGAAGCTCCTCGTCACCGATCCCGAATTCTCCGACACGATCAAACGCGCGCTCGGCAAGCTCGATCGCAAGCTTGCGGTGATCGACATCGACGACCCGTTCCATTCGGGCGGCGAGCGGCTGGGCGAAACGACTTACGAGGCGCTGCTCGCCGAAGGCGACCCGGACTTCGCGTGGAGCCTGCCGGCCGACGAATGGCAGGCGATCTCGCTCAACTACACCTCGGGCACCACCGGCAATCCCAAGGGCGTGGTCTATCACCATCGCGGCGCCTATCTGAACGCCATCGGCAACGCGCTCGTCTGGCAGATGGGGCGCCACCCGGTCTATCTCTGGACCCTGCCGATGTTCCATTGCAACGGCTGGTGCTTTCCCTGGACCGTGGCGGCGATGGCGGGCACCAATGTCTGCCTGCGCCGGGTCGATGCGCGTCACGCCTTCGAGCTGATCGAGCACCATCGCGTCACGCATCTCTCCGGCGCGCCCATCGTGATGAACCTCCTGATCCAGGAGGCGCGCGCGAGCCAGCGCCGGTTCGGCCACACCGTCGAGCTCATGACCGCCGCGGCCCCGCCGCCCGCAGCCGTGATCGAGGCGATGGAGAAGATCGGGTTCCACATCACCCATGTCTACGGCCTGACCGAGACCTACGGGCCCGCCGTGGTCTGCGAGTGGAAGGAGGAATGGGATGTCCTGCCCGAGCGCGAGCGTGCCGATCTCAAAGCGCGCCAGGGCGTGACCTATCCGGTGCTCGAAGGGCTGATGGTGGCCGATCCCAAGACGCTCGCCCCCGTGCCCGCCGACGGCCAGACCATGGGCGAGGTGTTCTTCCGCGGCAACAACGTGATGAAGGGCTATCTCAAGAACGAGAAGGCCTCGACCGAGGCCTTCGCCGGCGGCTGGTTCCATTCGGGCGATCTCGGCGTGATGCATGCCGACGGCTACATCCAGCTCAAGGACCGCGCCAAGGACATCATCATCTCCGGCGGCGAGAACATCTCCACCATCGAGGTCGAGGGCGTGCTCTATCGCCACCCGGCCGTGCTCGAGGCCGCGGTGGTGGCGCGCCCCGACGAGAAATGGGGCGAAACCCCTTGCGCCTTCGTCACCCTCAAGCCCGACGCGCAAGCGACCGCAACCGAGATCGTCGCCTTTTGCCGCGAGCATCTGGCGCACTACAAGGTGCCGCGCACGGTGGTGTTCGGGCCTCTGCCCAAGACCTCGACCGGCAAGGTGCAGAAGTTCGTGCTGCGCGAGCGCGCCAAGGCGCTGGGCGAGGGCGCGGGATGAGGGGCGGCATTAAGACGCACCCGGCCACGCAGCGCCGAGGCCGGCATCGGCGTGCCGGAACCGTCTAGGATTGATTTCCACAGGAGAATGCCGCGGTTTACGCGGCATGCGCGAATTTCCCGTTACCGCCCGCTCGGACCCGGCGCGCGGCCGATGAGGCGCCGTCGCTGACGCGTGGAAAGGCGCCGTCAGTGACGCGTCAAAATGGCGATTTCGTCTTTGATTTTGAGCTTTTGACGCTTAAGTTCGGTGAGCCTGACATCGTCAGGATGGGGCCTGGCTTCTTCTTCGGCGATCAGCTTATCGAGGTCGGCATGCTTGGCTTTGAGAGCTTCGACATGTTCCGTCGTGGACATGCGGCTACCTCCCTTCTGGGTCAGAGAGCTGTCGACGGGCTCGATGCTAGCGCCGCGCGGCCGGCTCTGTAAACGAGAGTCGGCATGGCGCGCCGAAACCCCAAGGAAACCGCCCGCGGGGAGGCCCTCTCCGGGGAGAGCGCCCAGGAAGCGCCGCCGGCGCGCCTGGTCGTGGGCATCAGCGGCGCTTCCGGGGCCATTCTGGGGGTGCGCCTGCTCCAGGCGTTGAAAACGCTGCCGGTCGAGACCCACCTGATCGTCTCCCGCTCGGCCGAGCTCACCATCGCCTGCGAAACCGACATGAAGGTGCCCGAGGTGCGGGCGCTGGCCGATGCCAGCTATGCGGTCGGCGATCTGGCCGCACCCATCTCGAGCGGCTCCTTTCCGACGCTCGGCATGGTGATCGCGCCCTGCTCGATCCGCACCATGGCGGAGATCGCCACCGGCGTGACCTCCTCGCTCTTGACGCGCGCCGCCGACGTGACGCTCAAGGAGCGCCGCCGGCTGGTGCTGATGCTGCGCGAGACGCCGCTGCACACCGGGCATCTGCGCAATCTCCTGGCGCTATCGGAAATGGGCGCCATCGTGGCACCGCCGGTGCCGGCCTTCTATGCAAGGCCCAAGACCATCGAGGAGATGGTCGATCACAGCGTCGGGCGGGTCTGCGACCTCTTCGGGCTCGACACCGGCACGGTCAAGCGCTGGCGCGGGCCCGCGCTCGCACCCCGCCGCCGGCGCGGCGGCCTCGAGAGCGAGGAAGAATAGGTGCAGGCCCCAAGATCGGCCGAATGAGACGACCTCGTCCTGAGCTTGTCGAAGGATGAGGTCGTATCTTTACCGCCGAATGGCGATGAGTGCCCTGCATGGCCTCGCCCTTCGACAAGCTCAGGGTGAGGCCATGCTTAGTCACCCGAAGCAGGCGGCGATGAGCGTGCCGATCGCGGCGCGATCCTCGGGCGAAAGCGGCTTGCCGAGTCGCCCCAGATAAGCCTCGACGTGGGCCCGCGCGGCTTCGGCGCCTCCGCCGGTCGTCCGGGCCTCGGGCAAGAGCGCCGCCAGCGCATGCTGGGCCAGCTCCTCGCCCGCGATCTCGGCATCGAGCACGCGCTTGCGCAAGGCCTGCGCGGCTTGCGCGCCCACCGGCGGCACGCCCTCCTTGAGGCGGTTGCGCACACGGCGCAGCGGCTCCACCACCTGCTCGCGCCAGAGTTGCATGCCGGCATCGGCCTTGGCGATGTCGGCGGGCGCGAGCGCGCGGCCTTGCGCGGCCGCCCAGCAGCCATAGAGCAGCAGGTTCACGTCGGCGCCGAGCCGTTCCTGCAGACCGAGGCAGGCCGGCGCCACGCCCGGCTTGCCGTAGATCCCGAGACTGAAGTTCCAGAATGCCCGGCCCGCTTCTTCGCTCATGATCGCTCTCCACTCGTCACCCCCTCCCTGCCTTCCCCCATCAAGGAGGGTTAGATTTTTTTGACCCCCCTCCCCTCGCGGGCCTTCGCCCGCCGAAGGGTTCCGTTGGACAAACACTCCGACCGGAAAGCTTCGGCCCGCAGGCGGGAGGGGGCAGGGGGAGGGCGCTTTTAAGAAATCCTCAATCCCCGAACGAGATGCCGAGCCCCCGCGCGGTCTCGACCAGCGCCCCTTGCGGATCGACCGCCTGATAGCGCTCGATCGCCTCCAGGATCGGCACGTCCACCACGCGCCGGTTCTGCCAGGCCACCATGCGATCGAACCGGCCGGCCGCGATCAGATTCACGGCATGCACCCCGAAGGCCTGCGCCACGATGCGGTCGCGCGGGTCGGGCTGGCCGCCACGCTGCAGATGACCCAGCACGGTGACGCGCGTCTCGGCGCCCGTGAGCGTCGCCAGCCGCTCGCTTACGTAATGGCCGATGCCGCCATAGGTCCGCTGGCCGCCGACATGAGCGGTCGTCAGCGTCTCGCCGTTCTCGGTCGGCACCGCCTCGGCCACCACCACGAGCGCGAAATTCCGACCCTGACGCTTGATCGCCTCGATCTTGGCCGCCACCTTTTCCATCCGGTAGCGGATCTCGGGGATCAGGATCACGTCGGCGCCGCCGGCGATGCCGGCCGAAAGCGCGATATGGCCGGCGTCGCGGCCCATCACCTCCAGCACCATCACGCGGTCGTGGCTGGCAGCGGTCGGCTGCAGCCGGTCGAGCGCCTCGGTCGCGACCGACACGGCGGTGTCGTGGCCGACCGAGATCTCGGTCAGGCCCAAGTCGTTGTCGATGGTCTTGGGGATGGCGACCAGCTTGATATCGCCCTGCTCGGCCAGGCGGCGCAGGATCCTGAGCGAGCCGTCGCCGCCGATCACGATGAGCGCGTCCAGCCCGAGCTGGCGCCAGCCCTCGATCACCTCCTCGGAACGGTCGATGAGGCGACCGTCCGGCATGGGAAAAGCGAAGGGGTCGCCCTTGTTGGTGGTGCCGAGCACGGTGCCGCCTTGCCGCAGGAGCACCGTCGTCATCGCAGCCGGGTCGAGCCGCTCCGCCGCCACCGGGCGCGCCATGAGGCCGGCCGTGCCATGTCGCACGCCCACGACCTCCCACCCCCTGTCCTGGGTCGCGTGCAGCACCACCGCGCGCATGATGGCGTTGAGGCCGGCGCAGTCGCCGCCGCTGGTGAGGATTCCGATTCGCTTGGCCATCACGGGCTGCCTCTTCCGATTCGAACACCGCGGTCCGCGTCGCCGCCCCGCCATCGTCGCCAACCGCCAAGGTCCCAGCTACTGTCGGGAATCGCGGCATCCGGCGCAAGGCTCGATCGCCGGCTTGTGCCCCGCTCGCGCGTGACGGGCCGGGGTCCGCTCGACTATAATTCGCGCCATCTCGCCTGCCATCGGAGAGCCTGGATGTTGGGGCAAGAGGATTTGCGCCGCCGGCTCGAAGAGCTGCGCAGCGAACACCGCGATCTGGACGATGTCATCGCCCGGCTGCAGGAGGCTGCGCCCTTCAACCAACTTCAGCTGCAACGCCTCAAGAAGCGCAAGCTGGCGCTCAAGGATCAGATCGCCCAGCTCGAAAGCAAGCTGCTGCCCGACATCATCGCGTGACGGGCCCTTGCGCGAACGAATGCGGCTCTCGCGCCCGAGGCCCGTGGCCGTGCCCCTCCGGGACGCTCGTCTCGATATCGCGCCGGCCGCCCGCGCCTTGCCACCCCGCCCCTCCCCCCTATAATGTCGCGCTCCCGCCGCCGGGCGGGGCTTGATCCGCGAGGGGACGAGGCTCAGGGAATGGCCAAGGCGGCGGCGCTGGTCGGCATCATCATGGGAAGCCAGAGCGACTGGGAAACCATGCGCCATGCCGCTGCCACGCTCGAGGAGCTGGGCGTGCCGCACGAGGTCAAGATCGTCTCCGCCCATCGCACGCCCAAGCGCCTCTACAGCTATGCCGAGACGGCGAAGAGGCGCGGCCTCAAGGCGATCGTCGCCGGCGCCGGCGGGGCCGCGCATCTGCCCGGCATGACCGCCTCGCTGACGACGCTGCCGGTGTTCGGCGTGCCGATCGAGAGCCAGGCGCTCAAAGGCCTCGACAGCCTGCTCTCGATCGTGCAGATGCCGGCCGGCGTGCCGGTCGGCACGCTCGCCATCGGCAAGGCCGGCGCCGTCAACGCGGCACTCCTCGCGGCCGCGGTCGCGGCCCTTTCCGACAAGCGGCTCGACAAGCGTCTGCAGGCCTGGCGCGAGGCGCGCACCGCCGCCGTGGCGGAGGCGCCGGCGACCGACGATCGGAGCCTGGTTGGGAAGTCCTCATGAGCCGCGCTGCGAGAGAAAACGGCCAGGCGGCAGGAGCGGCGCGAAGGGCGATGCGGGGACATCGGCCAAGCGGCGCGACGAACCAGCCGGCCGTTTTCGCCGCAGCCCTTCGGGACGCGCCGATTTTGGCCGACTGCGGCGTCGCCGGCCCTTGCCGATGGCCCACATCGCCTGCGGACCGGCTCGTGGCACTCGGCTCAAAATCGGCAGCGTCGCGGCCATGACGACTTCCCAGCCAGGCTCCCAGGCCGGACGATGAGCGCGAGGCCCATGTCCACGACCGCGAACGCCACCGCAGCGGATAAAGGCCAGGTCATCGCGCCGGGCGCCACCATCGGCATCCTGGGCGGCGGCCAGCTCGGCCGCATGACGGCGCTGGCGGCCGCACGCCTCGGCTTCAAGACCCACATCTACTGCCCGCCCGGCGACAACCCGGCGACCCATGTGGCTGCCGCCTCGACCATCGCGGCCTATGACGATGAGGCGGCGCTCGCCCGCTTCGCAGCGGCGGTCGACGTCGTCACCTTCGAGTTCGAGAACGTGCCGAGCCGCACCGCCGAGATGCTGGCGCGGCTCAAGCCGACACGGCCCGCGCCGCGCGTGCTGCATATCTGCCAGGACCGCTTGCGCGAGAAGGACTTCCTCGCCTCGATCAAGGTGCCGACCACGCGCTATATGGAGGTGGCGAGGCCCGAGAGCCTGGAGCGCGCGCTGCGCGAGATCGGCCATCCGGCGATCCTGAAATCGGTCCAGTACGGCTATGACGGCAAGGGCCAGGTTCGGATCGAGGCCGACAGCAAGCTCGACGAGGCCTGGGCGCGCATGGGAGCGCCGGTCGGCGTTCTCGAGGCCTTCGTCGATTTCCGGCTCGAGATCTCGGTGATCGTCGCGCGCACGCTTGATGGCAGCATCGTCGCCTACGAGCCGGTCGAGAACCAGCACCGCCACCACATCCTCGACACCACGATCGTGCCGGCGCGCGTTCCCGCGGCGGCGGCGATGCGCGCGGAGGCCATCGGCCGCCACATCGCCGAGGAGCTGGGCCTGGTCGGATTGATCGCGGTCGAAATGTTCGTCACCAACGCGGGCGAGGTGCTGGTGAACGAGCTGGCGCCGCGGCCGCACAATTCCGGCCACTGGTCGATCGACGGCTGCGTGACCAGCCAGTTCGAGCAGTTCGTGCGCGCGGTCTGCGGCCTGCCGCTGGGCTCGGTCGAGCGGCATGGCGATGCGGTGATGAAGAATCTCCTGGGCGACGACGTGCTGGCCTGGCGCGAGATCCTGGCCGAGCCCGGCGCCAAGCTGCATCTCTACGGCAAGGGCGAGCCCCGGCCCGGCCGCAAGATGGGCCATGTCACGCGGCTGACGGCGAAGCGCTAAGGCGAATTTCGATCGGTTAGAATCGCACCCTGCCGCCGTTCCTGCGCCCGCGGGCGACGGGGCGACGAAGGAAGCTTTATGCGACAGGGATCTGCCCTAATCCACTCTCATGCCGCGCGGCCGCCGCGCAGGTGCTTCAGCAGGCGCAAGGGATCGGGCAGGCGGTCGAGCGCCTTGCGGGCGCGCGCCATCTGCTGCGGGATCTTCAGCACGTCGGCGATGCGCCGGTCGAGGAAGGCCCAGCTGTCGGCCGAGCCTTCCGACTTGTCCTCGAGCCAGTAGAGCGCCGTGGCGCTCACCACGCCCGCCAGCAGCGCGCGCTTGGTGTAGAAGGCGAAGTCGGTCGAGCGGTCGCCCACACCGTGCCAGATCGCATCGACCGTGCGATAGAGCAGCCGGGCCGCGCGCGGCGCTTCCTGCGGCTGGGCGAGGAAGCCTAAAAGCCGGCGGATCGCCTCGCGATCGCCCGACCAGGGCTCGAGCCTGAGCCGCACGGCAAGCGCGATCCGCTCGCGTACTTTGAGCGCCGTCAAGTCGTGCAAAGCCAAGTCCTCCAGCATCCGCCGGTCGGCCTCGGCGTGAAACAGCTCGGCCAGCTCGCCCATGCCGCCCGGCACCAGCAGCAGGGCCTGGGCCATGTCGAGCCCCAGATCGGCGGCGCCGGCCTTCATCGCCACGGCGGTCCAGCCGTCGAACGGCACATGGCGCAGCGTGGCCCTCAGCAGCAGCCGCCGGCGGACGCGAAGATCGTCGCTGTCGGTCATCCTCTCAATCCTCCCCGGGCGTGCCCGCCGCTTCGACCGGCGGCCCATGCCTGAGCTCGTCGGTGAAGGCCAGTAGCGAGAGATCGCGCATGCGCTGCGGGTAAAGCAGGCCGTCGAGATGGTCGCACTCATGCTGCACCACGCGAGCGTGAAAGTCGCGCGCCTCGCGCTCGATCGTCTCGCCGTCGAGCGTGAGGCCGCGATAGCGGATATGGCGCCAGCGCGGCACCGCGCCGGTCAGGCCCGGCACCGACAGGCAGGCTTCCCAGCCCGTCACCTTCTCCTCGCCCAGGGGCTCGATCACGGGATTGATGAGACAGGTCATGGGCACCGATCCGCCGTCGTCGGCGCGATGGCCCGGCACCTCGAAGATCACCACGCGCTTCGAGACATGCACCTGGGGTGCCGCCAGCCCGACGCCCCCGGCATCGGCCAGCGTTTCCAGCATGTCGGCGACCAGGCGCCGGATCTCCGGCGCCCGCGGATCGGCAACGGGCTCGGCCGGCCGGCGCAGCACCGGATGCCCCATGCGGGCGATCTTGAGGATGGCCATGGGCCCCACTATGGGCGAAGGCCCGGGGACGGGAAAGAGGCGCCACCCTAGGCGGACGCAGGCGCTTCCGCCCCCGGCATCCCGCCGGGAAGAGCGAACAGGTTCTTTGGGCTTCGCCTCGACCTCGCCTTTCGGGGCGGCTGAAGCCGTTTCGGCCCACGAGCCGTGGAGGGGGCCTGCGCCTCGTCCGCAAGTTATTGAGTTATCGGGCCTTTCGCGAGGCCGCGGCGGCTTGGCGCGCCTCTCGAAAACCGGCCAAGCCCTTGCACGATATCGGTTCACAGCGCCGCGAATCTTTGCTATACAGCGCGTCCTCAGGCCGGTCCGAGCGGGACCGGCCGCAATCTTTTCGACCCCGTTGGGACAACAGAGGCGGACCTTGCTCGTTCAAGTTCGTGACAACAACGTCGACCAGGCCCTGCGCGCGCTCAAGAAGAAGATGCAGCGCGAGGGCATCTTCCGCGAAATGAAGATGCGCCGCAATTACGAGAAGCCCTCCGAGCGCCGCGCGCGCGAGAAGGCGGAAGCGGTGCGCCGCCACCGCAAGCTTCTGAGGAAGCGCATGGAGCGCGAGGGCTACTGAGCCCGACGCGAGCCCGCATCC
>JBMONF010000054.1:0-35194 GCA_049323455.1 Pseudomonadota bacterium
CGCGGCCTCCTCAGGACGAGGGGGTCTCACGAAATCTCGCGGATTTCCTCACGCCTCGCGGAGGGCCGAAGGCCCGTCTCGAAGGGCGAGGAAATCCGCTCCGCAGCCACATGCGATTGCCCTGCCCTTGATGGGGGAGGGTAGGGAGGGGGTGAGACGCTGGCAGCTCCGCTGGGCCCGTCTCGAGAAAGGGGTTCAGGCCTCGATCATGTCGACCAGCTCGCCGCCATGATCGAAGCAGGCGATGATGAGCGGCCCGCCGAAGCCGGCGCCGCCATCGACCGTGGCGGTGAAGGCGTCCAGCTTGAGCCCGCCATGGCCGCGGTCATAGCCGCGCACGATGCGCCGGAAGCGGCCATAGGGCCGCTCCATGCGCGCAAATCCGGCCGAGCCCCACCAGAGCGCGTCGGCCTGGGCCGAGAGCGGGCGCTCGGGATCGAGCCCGGCGCTCACGAACAGGAGCGCCTCGTCGGCCGTGTAGGCGGCGCGCCTGAGCGCGCTCATGAGCGCATAATGGCCGGGGCAGGCCTGCATCGCGCTTCTGAGCGCGTTGGTCCAGCGCGTGAGCGCGAGCGCGCCCTCGCGCGCGGCCCCCATGCCCTGCTGAGCGTCGCCGCCATAGGCCGCGAGCGTCGCCTCGACGCCGTTCTGCAGCATCCAGGCCAGGACCTCGCGCGGATTGGGCGCGAACTGGAGCTGCAGCAGCTTCTGCCACATCTCCTCCTGGCTGCCGCGCAAATAGGCGACATCGGAGGCGAACATGCCGGGAGCCGCGATCAGCTCGCGCCGAAAGCGCAGGAGCTCGTCGAGCGTTTCGCGGATCTGGGTTCCGTGGCCGAGATAGTTGCCGAGATAGACCATGCGGTCGCTCGGCCGGAACAGGGTGGCCAGCGCCTCGTGCGCGGCCTTGAGCCGCGCGGCCTCGCCATGCACAGAGGCCACCGCCCAAACGCGGTGGCCTCCTCGCAAGACGGCGAATTTTTCGCTGGCTCTCACCGGCTCTCGTCGCCCTCCCCCGCGCCGCGCCGACGCCCGAGGGCGATGGAGCGCGCGGGCTAAATCCGATCGGCCCGGATGGAATCGCTTCTCTTCTTGTCACCCCCGGGCTCACGAGATTCGAAGACCGACCTCATCCTGAGCTTGTCGAAGGATGAGGTGCGCCTCATGGTTCGACAAGCTCACCATGAGGCTGTTCTCGAATTCCGGGTCAACCCCGGCAATGACACATTGAAGAGAACGCGTCCACCCGACTCGGGATCGGCTCTAATCGCGAGCGCGGAGTTTAGGCAGGCTCGAGGCCCGGCTCAAGCCGCCTTCAAGAGCTGCTCGAGGCGCTGTGTGGCCGCCTGCTCGTCGATATCCTCGACGGCGGCGAGCTCGCGCACCAGGCGATCGAGCGCCGCCTGATAGATCTGCCGCTCGCTGTAGGACTGATCGGGCTGATCGGCATTGCGATGCAGGTCGCGCACCACCTCGGCGATCGAGACCGGATCGCCGGAGTTGATCTTGGCCTCGTACTCCTGGGCGCGCCGGCTCCACATGGTGCGCTTGACGCGCGAGCGCCCTTTCAGCGTCTGCAACGCCGTATCCATCACCTTGCGGCTGGAGAGGCGCCGCAGGCCCGAGTTCCTGGCCTTGGCCATCGGCACGCGCAACGTCATGCGGTCCTTCTCGAAATGGACCGTGATGACCTGGAGCGTGTGGCCCGAGATCTCCTGGCTCTCGATACCGAGCACCTTGCCCACGCCGTGGGTGGGATAGACGACATGATCGCCGGCACGGAAGGAGATATCCTCCAGCGGCTTGGCCGGCTTGGTCGGCATCGCCTTGAGCGGACCGTTGTGCTTGACCGGCGCCGGCTTGATCGGCACGGCCGCCTTGGGCGGGTGTGCCGGCTTGGGCTGCGGCTTCGGGGCGGCTGTCTTCGCGATCTCCTTCGCCTTGGGCTTCGCGTGCGCAGCCTTGGCGGCAGCCGCCTTCTTCTTTGCGGCCTGCTTCGCCTTCGCCGCCGCCGCCTTGGCCGCAGCGGTCTTTGCCGCGGAGGCCTTCGCCGCCGTGATCTTCGACTTCGTACGATTTGGCATCTTCTTACCTGCTTCCTCTGTCGGCCGCCGGGCCGACAACGGATGCACCGGCGCGCTGCACCACCGCAGCGCCGCGCTCCGACCGCCTGATCGCTGGACCGGGGTCGGGTGCTGCGGGCACCCGCCAATTAGCTGCGCCACCCGCACACGCCGTCGGGTGGGACGCCATCTTTCGGAAATATAATGGAAATTGGCCCTTTGTTCAACCAATGGCCGAACTCGGGCAAAGAAACAAAGCAGGTACGCCCGGGCCCGCTGCCCGGCATTTTATGTTAAAACCAAAAAAATCAATCCCTTAGCCCTTATGAGGGTTGGGACTGAAATATTTTCCGAACTTGCCCTCGACCCCTTTGAACTGGTCGGCATCGGCCGGCGGCTCGCCCTTGCGGGTGATGTTCGGCCATTGTTCCGCATACTGCCGGTTGATTTCGATCCACTTCTCCATCCCGCCTTCCGTGTCGGGCAGGATGGCGTCGGCGGGGCATTCGGGCTCGCAGACGCCGCAGTCGATGCACTCGTCGGGATGGATCACCAGCATGTTCTCCCCGGCGTAAAAGCAATCGACCGGGCAGACCTCGACGCAATCCATGTACTTGCATCGGATACAGGCTTCGGTGACGACGTAGGTCATCGGGCGGCTCCGCTTTCTCTCAGTGGTCGTTGGCAGCGCCGGAAAGGCCGATCCGCGCCAGCACGCGCTTGCGCGCAAGCCCGCTCTCGGCATCGGACACGTGGATCAACCCGGCGATGCGGCGCATCAGATTGCCCTCGTAAGGGTCGAGACGACCGTCGGCGTAAACCACTTCCCACAGCATCTCGACCAGCTTGATCCGATCCTCCGGCGACAAGCCGTCCTTGACCTGCTGGGTGAAGGCGAAGAAGCGGTTGCCCGTCTCCGCCGTCGCGAGCGCCTCGTCGAGCAGCCTTCGCGCCTCTCCGGCCATCAAGCCGAAGCGTTGCGCCAAGCGCGTCTCGATCACCTGCCGCTCGGCCGGTTCGACGCGCTGGTCCATGCGCGCCGCTTCGGCCAGCAGCACGGCCGCGGCGAAGGCGATCTCGCCCCCGGCGCGCGGCGATCGCTCCGGGCCGAAGCCCGTCAGCAATGCCTTGATACGGCTGATCACGGGCTTGCCTAGCACGGCGTTCGCGGGCCGTGCAACCCCGAGCGAACTGCGGCTTTTGCGGTCATTTGCCGCTCTCTCCTTCCTCGTCGAGCAGGCGGTCGATCTGGCGGCGCTCACGCTTGGTCGGCCGACCGCTGCCGGGATCGCGCCGGCCCTGCAGGGGCCCGGTCTTCGGCTGGGGCGGCGTCAGATCCTCGTAGAGCGCGCGCGCCTCCGCCGCCGGACCGCGGCGCGAACCCAGCGCCAGCACGCGAACCACGCGCACCTGGCGGCCCAAGGGAAAGGTCAGGACGTCGCCGGGCCGCACGGTCTGGCTCGGCTTGGCGACATGCGCGCTGGACCCCGGCTCGCCCGAAAGCCGGATATGGCCCGAGGCGCAGAGCTTGGCGGCGAGGCTGCGGCTCTTGCAGAAACGGGCGAACCAGAGCCACTTGTCGAGGCGCAGCGAGGCCGTCTCGGTCGCTTGTCCGGATTCCCTCGCGCCGCTCATCGACCGCCCGTCCTATCGGCCAAGCCTCAGCCGGCCGAGCACGGCAAAAGGCGAGTGCGGATCGATCTTGCCGCGCTCGCCGGCGCGAGCCGATCGGCCGGCCGCCGCCTTTGGCCGCTTCGTGCGGCGGCGCGGCCCGGTTTCCTCCGCCGCGCCTTTGGCCTTGCTGCCGGCGGCGCGTGCGACGCCCGCGAGGCCGCGCGGGCCCTTGAGCGCGAACGTCGCCTCGCCACCCTCGCCGCTCTGGCGGAACCCAAGCGCCCGCAGCAATGCCGGCAGCGCCGCCGCCTCGCAGCCCACGCTCGCGCGCAAGGGCTCGGTGGCGAGGAACGCGCCCTGGCGCCCGAGCTGATGGGCCTGGCGCGCCAGGCGCTCGAGCGCGTCGGCGCGCACGGCCAAGCCGCCCACGAGGCGATAGCCCAGCGCCTGGCAGAACCCTTCGCTCTGGCCTTCGGTTGGGACGAAGCTCAAGGGCCGCCCCTTGGGCAAGGGCGGCAAGCTGCGGCCCGCCTGCATCGCCCAGAGCAGACCGGCAAGCCGCGCGGCAGCGGCGCTCGCGACCCCGCGGCACCACAGGCTCTGGCTGCCGATCTCGACCCCGGCGGCACCGAGCGCCGCGCGATCGCCCGGCGTCAGGGCCGCGATCTCGGCCCCGGCCTGCGCGCGCGGCAGAAGGCCCAGCGCTTCCGTCAGCTGATAGGCGACGCCGCGCGCGAGGCCGCCGAGCTTGGCGTCGCCGAGCTGCGCCAGCGGCCCCAGCCGGGTCTCGAGCAGGCGCTCGAGCCAGCCGACCAGACGGCGGCGCAGCCGCTCGCGTTGCGGCCCGTCGAGATAGTCGCTCGCCAGCACCTCGACGCGGGGGCGAAGCGCGCGCTCGCCGGCGACGAGGCGGGCTACGGCGGCGCCGTGCCACAGGATGCGGCCGTCGTCGGCCAGATGGAACTCGCCGTCCTCGGCCTCCTCGAAGCGCTTGAGCCGGGCCGGCATCTCGCGCAAGAGGGCACGTCTTGCCGCCGTGTGGAGATGGCGCGCCTCCTCGCCCGCGAGCCCGCCATCGGCGCGAAACTCGAAGCCCTTCATGCGGCCCACCACATGGCCCTCGACCACCACCTCGCCGCTCCGCGTGAGGGCGCCCATCAGCTCGCCGCCCTCCTTCATGCGCCGCACCAGAAGCGCATGGCGGTGATCGACGAAGCGCTGGGTCAAGGACTGGTGCAGCGCGTCGGAGAGCCGGTCCTCGACCGCCCGCGCGCGCTCCTGCCAATGCGAAGGATCGGCCAACCAGTCGCCGCGGTGCGCGATATAGGTCCAGGTGCGGATATGGGCGATGCGCTGCGTCAGCATGTCGATGTCGCCGTCCACGCGGTCGATGCGCTGGACCTGGTCGGCGACCCAGTCCGTCGGCAGGGTTTCGCCGGGGCCCGTCAGATGCCGGAAGATCTGGCCCAGGAGCCGCGTGTGGGCGTCCGACAGGATCTTGCGGAAATCCGGGATCTGGCAGACCTCCCAGAGCAGCCGGAGCCGGGCGCTCGAGCGGGCCAGCGCCGCGATCTCGGGCTCGCGCGAGAGAGCCAGGAGCGCCATGTGATCGTCGGCATCGCGCGTGCGGATGAGGAAGGGCTCGGGCGGGCGCGCCTCGAGGCTCTTGACGAGAAGCGGCAACGCGCGGAAGTCGAGATCGCCATTACGCCAATGGATCGCCTTCAGGGGATCGAAACGGTGGCTCTCGATCGCCTCGACCATCTCGGGCTCGAGGCTGCCGGCCGCGTCGGTGGTGCCGAAGGTGCCGTCGCTCATATGGCGGCCGGCGCGCCCGGCGATCTGCGCGATCTCGGGCGCGATGAGGCGGCGGGGCCCTCGGCCGTCGAACTTCGCCAGCCTGGCGAAGGCGACATGGTCGAGATCCATGTTGAGGCCCATGCCGATCGCGTCGGTCGCGACCAGGAAATCGACGGCCCCCGACTGGAACAGCTCGACCTGGGCGTTGCGCGTGCGCGGGCTCAAGGCCCCCATCACCACGGCGGTGCCGCCGCGCTGGCGCCTGACCAGCTCGGCCAGCGCATAGACATCGGCGACCGAGAAGGCGACCACGGCGCTGCGGGGTGGCAGGCGCGTGAGCTTCCTGGGGCCGGCATAGGAGAGGGTCGAGAAGCGCGGGCGCGCGATATACTCGGCCTCGGGCACGAGCTTCTTGAGGAGCGGGCGGATCGTGTCGGCCCCCAAGAGCATCGTCTCCTCGAGCCCGCGCGCATGGAGCAGCCGGTCGGTGAAGACATGGCCGCGCTCGGGATCGCCCGCGAGCTGGATCTCGTCCACCGCCAGGAAATCGACCGGGCGGTCGAGCGGCATGGATTCGACGGTGCAGACGAAGTAGGTGGCGCCCGGCGGGACGATCTTCTCCTCGCCGGTGACGAGGGCCACGGCGCCGCGCCCCTTGGCCTTGCAGATGCGGTCGTAGTTCTCGCGCGCGAGCAGGCGCAAGGGGAAGCCGATCATGCCGGTGCGGTGACCCAGCATGCGCTCGACCGCGAGATAGGTCTTGCCGGTGTTGGTGGGCCCCAGGACGGCCGTGACACGCGAGGGCGCGGAAGCGCTCATGCCCTCAGAATCGGGTCGCCGGGCCCGATTCGCAAGGTGGGGCGCGAAAACCGGCAAGGCGCCTCGGCCTCCGGCCGGCCGGAAAACGCCTCTTGATGCCCGGGCCGCATTTGCACATATCTCCGGCCGGCAAATCCGCACTCCCAGAACGGATAAGGGACCGCCCACCCATGCGCGAAGAACGCCACGGTTTCCAGGCCGAGGTCGGCCGGCTGCTCGATATCGTCGCCCATTCGCTCTATAGCGAGCGCGCCGTGTTCCTGCGCGAGCTGGTGTCGAACGCGTCCGACGCCTGCGACAAGCTGCGCTACCTCTCCCTGACCCATCCCGAGCTGATCCAGGGCGATCCCGATCTCAAGGTGACGATCCGCGCCGACGGCACGGCCGGCACGCTCGCCGTCGCCGACAACGGCATCGGCATGAACCGCGAGGACCTGGTCGAGAATCTGGGCACCATCGCGCGCTCGGGCACCGCAGCCTTCCTCAAGCAGGCCACCGGCGACGCCGCCAAGGACCTGGCGCTGATCGGCCAGTTCGGCGTCGGCTTCTATGCCGCCTTCATGGTGGCCGATAGCGTGGAGGTGGTGAGCCGCAAGGCCGGCGAGGCGGAGGCCTGGCGCTGGCGCTCCGACGGCAAGGGCGAGTTCGAGGTGGGCCCGGCCGAGCGCGCGGGGCGCGGCACCGAGGTGATCCTGCATCTCAAGCCCGACGCCAGGGAATTCCTCGAGCGCGACAAGCTCAAGCGCATCGTCACGAAATATTCCGATCACATCCCTTTGCCGATCCTGCTCGTCGAGGGCGGCAAGGAGGAGCGGCTCAACGAGGCCTCGGCGCTCTGGATGAAGCCCAAGGGCGAGATCACCGAGCAGGCCTATGCCGAGTTCTACCGGCACAGCGCGCACGCCTTCGACAAGCCCTGGATGACGCTGCATTTCCGGGCCGAGGGCGTGCTCGAATACACGGGCCTCCTGTTCGTGCCCACGATGCGGCCCTTCGACCTGTTCGATCCCGACCGCAAGAACCGCCTCAAGCTCTATGTGAAGCGGGTCTTCATCACCGATTCCTGCGACGAGCTGGTGCCGCCTTACTTGCGCTTCCTCAGGGGCGTGGTCGACAGCGAGGACCTGCCGCTCAACATCAGCCGCGAGATGCTGCAGCACAACCCGGTGCTGGCGAAGATCCGCGCCGCCATCACCAAGCGCGTGCTGGGCGAGCTCGAGAAGCGCGCCAAGGACGAGCCCGACGCTTATGCCGACTTCTGGAACGCCTTCGGGCCTGTGCTCAAGGAAGGGCTCTACGAGCAGAACGACCAAGGCGAGACGCTCTTGGGCCTCGCACGCTTCCGCTCCACCACGTCGGACAAGCTCGCCTCGCTCGCCGACTACATCGCCCGCATGAAGCCGGGCCAGGAGGCGATCTACTACATCACGGGCGACACGCCGGAGGCGGCCAAGCGCAGCCCCCATCTCGAAGGCTTCGTCGCCAAGGGCGTGGAGGTGCTGCTGCTGACCGATCCGATCGACGAGTTCTGGGTGCCGGCCGTGGGCGCTTACAAGGAGAGGCCGTTCCGCTCGGTCACGCGCGGCGGCGCCGAGCTCGACAAGATCGCGGGCGCCGAGGCCGACAAGGCGCCGTCCGAACCGGCGCCAGCGGGGCTCGATGCGCTCGTCGCCCTCTTCCGCCTCACGCTCAAGGACGCGGTCAAGGACGTGCGCGTCTCGCAGCGCCTGACCGACAGCGCCGTGTGCCTCGTCGCCGAGGAGGGCGATCTCGACATGAATCTCGAACGGCTCCTTCGCCAGCACAAGCGGATCGAGACGGGCGCCAAGCGCGTGCTCGAGATCAACCCGCACCACGCGCTGGTGGCGGCGCTCGCCAAGCGGCTCTCGGAGAAGGGGAACGCCGAGGAGATCGGCGAAGCGGCCTGGCTCATGCTCGACCAGGCGCGCATCCTGCAGGGCGAGACGCTCGAGGACCCGGCCGCCTTCGCCAAGCGCCAGAGCGAGATGCTGCGCCGCGCGCTCGCGGCGTGAGGGCCGGATTTGTCGTCCTCTCAATGGAAGCGCGAAGGGCGCAAGAAAAATAATTGACCCTCCCCCTCGACGGCAGGGGTATCGCATGTGACACCCTCATCCTTCGAGACGGCCGCTTCGCGGCCTCCTCGGGACGAGGGGGTCTCACGAAATCTCGCGGATTTCCTCGCCCTGAGGAGGGCCGAAGGCCCGCAAGGGGAGGGGGTCGAAGAGACCTTGTCGGGCCGCAACTCTAGGCCCTCGGCATGTCGGCGCCTCGGCCTTACTTCTTCTGCATCTTCATCGCCGCGGCGCCGAGGATCGGGCCGACACCGTCTTCCTGCACGATCACGGCGCAGGCTTCGTAAGCCTCGTCGGTCTCGTCGACCTCGATCGGCAGGCGCAGCTTCTCGCCGGTCCAGCGGCCGATGGGCTTCAGCTCGCGCACGACGTTGAACTCGGTCAGGGTGGCGCCGGCGTTCTCGCCGCGATCGACCGGCGTTTCGTGGCGGCCGTCATAGAGCGCAATATAGACCGTGGCGCTGCCGCTCGCGGGTCTCGGCCCGTCGCCGATCTCGATCCAATCGAGGCCCGCGTTGTCGCGCGAGAAGGAAATCGGCAGCTTGGGTCGCGCGCGCGCAGCCGCAATCAGCGCCTCGACCTCGCCGCGGTTCGAGCCCACCGCCTCCTGCGCGCCGTCCACGACCATCTGCGGCGTATAGACCATGCGCTGGCGCAGCGCGTGCGCATAGGCGTGCTGGCGCTGCGTCGTGGCAGGGCTGGCAAAGCGATCCTTCCAGCCGATGTAGTCCCAGTAGTCGACATGAAGCGCCAGCGCCAGCACGTCGCGCCGCTTCGCCAGATCGCCCAGATAGGCGTCCGCCGGCGGACAGGAACTGCAGCCTTGCGAAGTGAACAGCTCGACCACGACCGGCGCATCCGCCGTGATCGGCTCGATCTTCTCCTCCGCGCCCTGCGCCTCGGCGGCCGATAGCGCAAGGATCAGCGCCGCCGGGAGGATGAGCATGCCCATGTTCATGACTCAGAATTCCTCCATGGACCATTAGCTAGCGGCTTGGAAGGCCCGACGGCGAATCAACTTGCGGTGATGCCGGCGGAGCGCTTTCGGCCCCGCGTCGGCCGGAACCAAACACTTTATTCACCCCCTCCCCTTGCGGGCCTTCGCCCGCCGAAGGGCTGCGTTGGGAAAACCGCCACGGCTGCAAAGCTTCGGCCCGCAGGCGGGAGGGGGAAGGGGGAGGGGTGAACCGCGCCTCGAGCCGAGCGAGTTCCTCACCCCCTCCCTTCTCTCCCCCGCGCGGGCTTCGCCCGCGAACATGTTTGGGTCGCCGGCGAAGCCGGCCAAGGGGGCGGGTAACTCCAGTTCGCTTCGGCACGCCCGCGATCACGGAATCCGCGCCAGCAGATGAAGCTCGCAGACATAGGGAAACTCGACCGACCCGTTCGCGATGATTTCGGGATGGTCGGCCAGGAGACGATCCACCTCGACCAGAACCTGCGCCTGCTCCGCTTCCGACATGGCGGCGATGAAGCTGGTCGAGAGCACGCGGTCATAGAGGCCGTCGGCGTCGGTGCGATGGGAGAAGGCGTGGTGCGTCGTGCGAAGGAACAGGAACCGCGGGTCGGCGAGAATGCGCCGCCAGGCGCCCGAGGCGTAGCGCCGCGCACCGCCGGCATAGCGGTCGAACAGTTGTGTCAGCGCGGCGACCCAGGGCACCCGCTCGTCCCGCACGTTCCAGATCAGGGCCAGATGGCCGGCCGGCGCCAGCACGCGCCAGATCTCCGGCACCGCCTGGTCGTAGTCGAACCAGTGGAAGGACTGCGCGCAGCAGAGGAGGTCGGCGCTGCCGTCCGGCAGGGGGATCGCCTCGGCCGAACCGGTCACGACCTCCACGGCCAAGCCGGCGGCGATGCGCTCGGCCATCTCCGGGATCGGCTCGACCGCGACCACGCGGCGCCCGCTCGAAGCCAACAGCCGCGTGAACTTGCCGGTGCCGGCGCCGAGATCGACCACGGTCCCCGCCCCGGCCAGCGGCAGATCGGCCAGCACGGCAGCGGGATAGTCGGGCCGCCCGGCCTCGTATTCCGTAACCCGCTTGGCGAAACCTTCCGCAGCGGTCGCGATCATGACATGCATTCCTGCTATTGCCGGCCTGCCGCACCCGGCCGAGCTTTCTGATGACAAGCGGCAGCATGGTTGGCTAGATGAAGCACCCATGTCTTACCGCATCAATCCCCTTCTCGCATCGGTCGCGGCGCCGCCCATCGCCGAAGCCCATGGCTGGATCAAGGGCCGCTCCTTCGCGGCCGAGAAGCCCCTGATCGACCTGGCCCAGGCGGTGCCGGGCTATCCGCCGCCCGCGGCGCTGACCGACCACCTGGCGCGCATCGTCGGCGAGCCGGCTTCCGCGCGCTACACCGAGATCGAAGGGCTGCCGCCCCTGCGCGCCGCGCTCGCGGCCGATATGGGCGCCTTCTACGGCGCTTCGATCGACGCCGCCGACGTGTTGATCGCGGCCGGCTGCAACCAGGCCTTCTGCCTGGCGCTGATGGCGCTGGCCCAGGCCGGCGACGAGGTGATCCTGCCCCTGCCCTATTACTTCAATCATCAGATGTGGCTGGAGATGCAGGGTGTGCGCGCGGCTCATCTGTCGTTCCGGCCCGACCGCGGCGGCGTGCCCGATCCCGAAGAGGCGGCGCGCCTGATCACGCCCCGCACGCGCGCGATCGTGCTGGTCACGCCCAACAACCCGACCGGCGCCGTCTACCCGCCCGAGACCATCCGCGCCTTCTACGCGCTGGCGCGCGAGCGCGGCCTCGCCCTCGTGATCGACGAAACCTATCGCGATTTCCTGCCAAAGGACGGCGCGCCGCACGATCTCTTCGGCGATCCCGGTTGGCGCGACACGCTGGTGCAGCTCTACAGCTTCTCCAAGGTCTATTGCCTGACCGGCTATCGGGTCGGCTCGATCATCGCGGGGCCCAAGCTCATCGCCGAGATCGCCAAGGCGATGGACACGATCGCGATCTGCGCGCCGCGGCTGGGCCAGCTCGCGGCCCTTTACGGCCTCGAACATCTCGAGGAATGGCGAGGGGGCAACACCGCCATGATGCGCGCGCGGCGCGAGGCCATGGTGGCAGCCTTGAAGGCCAACGACATCGGCTGGGAGCTGGTGAGCTGCGGCGCCTATTTCGCCTATCTGAAGCATCCGTTCCGAGGCCGGCCGGCGGCCGAGGTCGCGCGCGCGCTCGCGGCCGAGCAGAACGTCCTGGCCCTGCCCGGCTCCATGTTCGGGCCCGGCCAGGAGGACTATTTGCGCTTCGCCTTCGCCAACGTGCCGGCCGAGACCATGCCGGCGATCGGACGGCGCCTGGCCGAGAGCGCGCGGTCCGAAAGCCCGCGGGTCGGGCGCGCACGGAACGAAGGCGCGCAAGCATGACGCCCCGCCTCGCCATCCGCGTCGGCGGCCTGCACACGATCGACGCCGATCTGCCGAGCTTCCGGCCGACGCATCTGATCGGCATCCTCGATCCGCCGATGCCGGAGCCGCCGGCCTATCGGCATGTGGAGCCCGAGGCGGAGAAAACGCTGCTGCGCTTCGTCGACAGCGAGAGCGGCGTCGAGGGCGGACCCGAGGCCGAGCATGTGCAGTCGAGCCTCGAGGCGATCGAGCGCGCGCTGAGGGCGGCGCCGGCCCGCCTCTTCATCCACTGCCATGCCGGTGCCAGCCGCAGCACGGCCACGGCCTATCTGGCGCTCGCCTGTCAACACGGAGCCGCACAAGCCGACACGGCCTTCGCGGCGCTGCTTGCCATCACCAACAAGCCCTGGCCCAATCGGCGCATCGTTCAACTCGCCGACGAGATGCTGGGCGCCAAGGGCCGGCTGCTCGAGCCGCTCGACGCCTATCGCGCCGCGAACCCGCGCCGCCTCAGGGCCTATGTTCGCCTTCATTGGCAGCGGGCGCAGCGCGATCCAGCCTATGCCGAACGGCTCGGCATGAGCTACTGGCCCAGCTCGCGGCGGACGTGAGGTTGCTTCCGGTTCGAGCGCAATCAATACCCCCTCACCCTTCCCTCTCCCCCAAATTGGGGGAGAGGGTCGCGCAGGGTTGGCGAGGCCGAAGGCCGAGCCTACCCGGAGCTGGGAGAGGGGATGTGCGCGCCCCGAACTGAAAATCTCCTCCGCACCCGGCCTCCCTTCCCCCGCGCATGGCGGCCATGCGCCTCTCGCCGGGTGACGGTCCCGATGCGATCCTCATAATGCGGGCGCGACAACATCGCCTGTTCGCGCGGGCACGCGCAGCCGAGGTCATCCCTTGCCCACCAGCTTCCTCTACGCCGTCACCGTGGCGATCTGGGGCACCTCCTGGTTCGCGATGCGCTTCCAGATCGGCCAGGTGCCCGAGTTGCAGTCGATCGCCTATCGCTTCCTGCTGGCGGCGACGATCCTGATCCTGTGGTGCCTGGCCACGCGCCGGCGCCTCGCCTTCGGCTGGCGCGACCATCTCGCTTGCGCGCTCCAGGGCGCCACGCTGTTCTGGTTCAACTATTTCCTGTTCTATCTCGCCACCGCGCGCATCCCGAGCGGGCTGATGGCGGTGTGCTTCTCGACCATCACCGTCATGAACATCATCAACGGCGCGCTCTTCTTCGGCCATCGCGCCGAGTGGCGCGTCTGGATCGCGGCTCTCCTCGGCGTGGGCGGGCTGGGATTCGTGTTTTGGCCCGAGATCGCGGGCATCGAGTTTTCGCACGCGCACCTCGAGGGATTGATCCTCTCGCTCGTCGCCACCTATTCGGCCTCGCTCGGCAACATGGTCTCGGTGCGCCACAAGCGCGCCTCCATGCCGGTGGTCGAGAGCAACGCGCTCGGCATGGGCTATGGCGCGGCGCTGGGGCTGGCCGTGGCGGCCATCGCCTCGAGCCCGTTCCGGTTCGATGCCGAGGCGCCCTACATGCTGTCGCTGGGCTATCTGGCGCTGTTCGCCTCGGTGATCGGCTTCGGCAGCTATCTGACGCTGGTGCAACGCATCGGCGCCGATCGCGCGGCCTATGCCAGCGTGCTGTTCCCGCTCCTGGCGCTTCTGCTTTCGACCCTCTATGAGGGCTATCGCTGGACCCTGCCGGCGGGGCTCGGCATCCTGCTGGTGCTGGCGGGCAACATGCTGGTGCTGCCGAGGAAGCCCGCCGCACCGGTGCCCCAGGCCCGGTCGCAGACCGAGACGGCCTAACGCCAGCCCTTCGTTGCCACGAGTGTCAGGCCGCGTCTTTCCAAACGCCGCGCGATTGTCGCGCTGACGCCGCGCTTCGGCCTCATTCGGCTGGCAGGCTCGGCGATGTCTTGGCAATCTCTTAAGGTTAACCCGGCTTTCATCGTCCGCGTCTGCTTCGAAACCTCGCTCGATTGGAATCCCGCCGATGGCTCTCGACACCCCGCCCGCTTCCGTGGCCCGCATCAGGCCCGAGATCGACGCCCTGCCCGATTCCCAGATCGTCGAGGTCTGGAAGATGGGCTTCGAGGTGCCCGACGTGATCGGGCTCTGGGTCGGCGAAGGCGACATCCCGACGCCGCAATTCATCTGCGACGCGGCCGCAACCGCGCTCAAGGCCGGCCATACGTTCTACACCCACAAGCGCGGCATCCCCGCCTTGCGCCAGGCGCTCTCGCGCTACCACGCGCGCATCAATGGCGCGCAAGTGGCGGTCGACCGCATCACGGTGACCAGCGCCGGCATGAACGCCATGATGCTGATCGCGGAGATGCTGGTCGGCCCCGGCGACAACGTCCTGGTCGTCTCGCCGGTCTGGCCGAATTTCTCGCGCGCGATCGAGATCATGGGCGGCGAGGCGCGCGAGGTGGCGCTCGAGCCCGGCAACCGGGGCTGGCGGCTCGATCTCGACAAGCTCTTTGCCGCGGCCGACGCGCGCACGCGCGCCATCTACATGGCCACGCCCGGCAACCCGACCGGCTGGCTGATGGAGCCGGACGAGATGCGCGCCGTGCTCGAATTCTGCCGTCGGCGCGGGCTTTTCGTGATCTCGGACGAGGTCTATCACCGCTTCGCTTACGACCGCCCGGTGGCGCCCTCCTTTCTCGCGATCGCCGGCCCCGACGACCCGCTCTTCGTCGTCAACAGCTTCTCCAAGAGCTGGGCCATGACCGGCTGGCGCGTGGGCTGGATGGTGACGCCGGCGCGGCTCGGCGCCGCCCTCGACCGGCTGATCGAGTACAACACCAGCGGCGGCGTCGAGGCGCTGCAGGAGGCCTGCGTGGTGGCGCTCGAAGAGGGAGAGCCCTTCGTGCGCGAGCTGGTCGAGCGCTGCCACCGGGCCCACGATCTGGTGGTGCGGCGCTTGAATGCGATGAAGGGTGTCCGCGTCGTGCCGGCGCCGGCCGCCTTCTACGTCATGCTCCAGGTCGAGGGCATGGACGCTTCGCTTCCCCTCGCCAAGAAATTGGTGCGCGAGGCGCGCGTCGGCCTCGCCCCCGGCAGCGCCTTCGGCAAGGGCGGCGAAGGCCATCTCAGGCTCTGCTACGCCTCGAGCCACGAGCGCCTCGCCAAGGCCATGGACCGGCTCGAGGCCTTCTTCGGGAAGAAATAGCCCTCGCCCCGCTTGCGGGGCGAGGGAAACAAGACGAGACGCCTCCGAGCTTACCCCGCCCTCGGCAGCCCGATCGGCGAGAAGTCGACCGAGGGATAGTAGCGCCGGGCCATTTCTGTGATTCTCGCCTTCTGCGCATCGGTGAGGGCCTTGGCCCCGCGCCCGACGATCCCCTTGTTGAAGCGCGTCTGCCCGGTTCGATCGGTCTTGCCGATCGCGGCGGCGATCTCGTCTCCGGTCTTCACCAGGCCGTACCAGTCGCAGAGAGCCGCGAGCGTGCCCGCTTTGTCCGCGATCATCTTTTCATAGGTGATGAATTTCGCGTCGAGAAGGCGATTTGCCGTCGCATAGGTCCAGCTCGAGAAGAACTGGAGATACCAGGGCGCCCGATCGTCGACGACGAAAGCGAAGCGCTCCTCTTCCGACAGTTCCCGGTATTCCTTGCAGTAGGTGTTGATCCAGGCGCCCTGGTCGAGGAATTCCTTCCAGCTCAGCAGCACGTCGAAGATGTTGCGCACCAGCACGACCGGGCGGATGGCGAAGGCCTGCAAGATGTGCATATTGGGCATGCTGGCCTTGGCGTGAATCTGGACGACGGCGTTCTGGCGCGCCATCCGCAGGAAGGACGGCGGATAGAGCTCCTGCTCGTTTTCCCAGAAATTGTAGGTCGCGATCATGCGCTCGAAGCCGGTCAAGGCCTGCATGGCGTTGCTCAAGAAGGTCGAGCCGGACTTCGGGAAGCAGGTGATGAAGACCTTTGTCGCCAGCTCCTCAGGCCTCAGCTCGTCGCTGAAATCCACGAGCTCGGCGCGGGCGAAGCTGTAGCACAGCATGTCCTCGTGATTGATCCGCACCTGCCCGTCGTCGCGGTCGGCCCTCATCGACAGCCGGGACAGCTCGGCCGCCTTCCTGGCGTCCCGGCGCTGGTGCCAGAAGTATTGCGAGAGGTGGCCCAGGGAATGGGAGATCGGCGTCCGGAAGTCGGGCGCCTTGCCGAGATAGGGAACGGCCTTCTCGAGCCAGGCGGCGGCGCGGTCGTGGTCGCCGAGCTTGAGGTGGCGCTCGGCCTGCTGGAGGCAGGCCAGGGCTATGTTGTGGCAGTTGCCGGCATCATCGGGAAGCAAGGTTCCCAGCGCCTCGAAGCAGGAGAAGGCTTCGTCGATCCGGCCTTCTGCGACGGCCCGTTCGGCCTGTCGTCGCAGCTCGGCGACACGCGACGCGCCGGAATCTTGCTTCTCGGATCTGGCTGCCGCCATTCGCTGGCCTCCCGACAAAGGGAACGCTTGTCGATCAAGCGGAGGCTCGGTTGCCCGACGTCACCTCCTATGCCGGAGGCAGGGTTAACAAAGCTTGAAGCCGGGGCCGACGCAGATTCCCCCCTGTGACGAATCGAACGGGCGAGGACTCGCTTCCCCTAGCTCACCTTCGGCAGCGCCACGCCGATCATGCAGTCGCGCGTGACCAGGGATGCCAGCCTCTCCTCGCTCCATCCCTCGGTGCCCGCAGGGCGCAAGGGCAGCACGATGTAGCGCAGCTCGGCCGTGGAATCGTGCACGCGCACCGCGACCCCCTCGGGCAGCGCGGTGCCGAATTCCTTCAGCACCGCGCGCGGCTCGCGCACGGCGCGCTTGCGATAGTCGGCACTCTTGTACCAGGCCGGCGGCAAGCCCAGGAGCGTGCGCGGATAGCAGGAGCAGAGCGTGCAGACGATCAGATTGTGGAGGTCGGGCTTGTCCTCCACCACGGTGAGCCGCGTGCCGTCGAGATCGATGCCGAGCTCCGCGCAAGCCTTGGGCGCGTCGGCGAGCAGCCGCGCCTTGAAAGCGGGATCGCCCCAGGCGCGCGCCACCACACGGGCGCCCAGATGGGGGCCGCGCGCATCCATGCGCTCGATCTGCGCGCGGATCTCGTCGGCGGTGAGCACGCCCTTCTCGACCAGAAGCTCGCGCAGCGCCACGGCCATGATCTGGTAGTGGCCCGAAGGCGGCGGATCGTCGGGCTGGTGAGGGTGGCGATGGGGATGAGGCTCGTCCTGCGGCATGGTCGCCTCGCTCAAGCCGGCTCGAGCCAGTTGGCGTAGATCTCGACCTCGAGGCTGTCGCCCGCCGGCCCCGCATAGTCGGACCACAGCTCGTGCTGACGGAAGCGCACGCGATAGAGCGGCAGCTTGGGCAGGCCGGGACGGCCGAAGGCGCGCTCCTCGGCATTGACGCAGTCGCCGCAGTCGCGCTCGATCGTGCCGGCTCGCCCGCGGACATAGATCGGCGCGCGCACGTGGCCCGGCGGAAAGGCGCGGCGCACGCGCACTACCTCGCCGGGCTTGAAACGGGCTGCGGTCGCGCTCATTGCCGACCCGTCTTCTCGATCTCGGCCATGCGCCGGCCGAGCTCGTCCGCGCTGATGACGCCGCGCTGCATCAGGTTCCAGGCGATCGAGGCGGTCCAACGCTCGTAATAGGACAGTTTTTCATAGGCGTCGGCGCCCAGCCGCTCGATGCCGTTCCTGAGCTCGTCCACGCTGAAGACGTCCTTCTTCGCGAGCAGGACCAGCAGCGCGTCGACGCGCTTCTCCCATAGCGTCACCGCATGCTCGTCGCGCTCGATCGGGCCGCCCGGCAGGCCGCCCAGATCGTGAGGCCCGCGCGCAAAGTTCGGGACGTCTTCACGGTCGCTGCCGGCCATGATGCCTCGACGCTCGGGAAACGATGAAAGAAGCGATCGCGATGATCCTAGCATCGCCAGGAACGAGACCAAGATGGAAAGCGCCGGAGCGCCGCGATGGGGCGGCCGCGCGCCTCGGCGCGTCACGGCCCCTCGGCCGCCGCCGCCTCGCGGCGGATCCAGTCGCGGAAAGCGGCGAGCTTGGGCCGCTCGAACGCGCCCGGCGGCGCCACGAGGTAATAGCCGTAGTCGGTCGACACGCTGGTCTTGAACGGGCGCACCAGCCGCCCGGCCGCGAGATCGTCGCCGACCAGCGCACCCGGCGAGAGCGCCACGCCCAGCCCGTCGATCGCGGCCTGGATCATCAGGTTCGAGTAGTTGAAGGCGAGCGTGCGGTTGGGCTTGATGTGCCCGACGCTGGCCGCGGCGAGCCAGGTGCCCCACGCGTCCTCGCGCCAGTCATAGTCGATCAGGAGCGTGTGGTTGGCGAGGTCCTCGGGCTTCTGCAGCGGCGGGTTGCCGGCCAAGAGCGCCGGGCTGCAGACCGGGAACCAGTCGTGGCGCATGAGCTTGTCCGCGACCAGGCCCGGCCAGTTGCCGCGGCCATAGCGAATTCCGAGATCGATGTCCTCGCGCTGAAAATCGACCAGCTTCTCGCTCGCCGTGATGCGCACATCGATGTCGGGATGCTCGTTGCGGAAGGTGCGCAGGCGCGGCACCAGCCACTTGGCCGCGAAGGAGGGCAAGGTGCTGACGGTCAGCGGGCCCGCGCTCTCGCGCCGCTTGAGCTGGCGCGAGGCCTCCGACAGCCGGTCGAACGCCTCCATCACCGGCTTCAGATAGGCCTGGCCCGCGTCGGTCAGGATCACCTGGCGATTGGCGCGCCGGAACAGCCGCACGCCGAGCCAGTCCTCGAGCGCCTTGATCTGATGGCTGACGGCGCTGTGGGTGACGTGCAGCTCGTCGGCCGCGCGGCTGAAGGACAAGAGCCGCGCCGCGACCGCGAAATACTGGATGGATTTCAAAGGCGGAAGCTGCCCGGCCATCGCCCATTGTCCCGCTACATGTTAGCCGACCTAACAGAACCTATGAGAAACTATCGTTTGTGGCGGGCGGCGGCAAGGACCATGCTCTACCGCAAGAAACAAGGGCTGTGGGCCATATCGGCGAAACCGGATCGATCCCTGGCCTCTGTGAGAAGGATGAAGAAATGATGACCGAGTCCCTGGACTGCCGCTTGGGTGCCGGCGTGGAAGCAAGTCGGGCCCGGCCGAGCGAAATCACCTTGATCGACATGGCGGCGGCGCTCTATCGCCGCTTAAGCGAAATCCTGGTGCTGGCGGGCGATGTGCTGATCGGCTGGCAGCAGCGGGCGCAGGAGCGGTCGCACCTGCTGATGCTGGATGACCGCATGCTGCGCGATATAGGGCTCACTCGCGCCGACGTGGAGCACGAGGCGAACAAGCCCTTCTGGCGTCCCTGAGGGGAGGCTTCCCGTCGTGGCAGACCTCCCCTACTTCCGCCGGCTGGCCCGCTACAACCGCTGGGCCAACCGGCGGCTTTATTCCGCCTGCTCCGAGCTGACGCGCGCCGAATGGGAAGCGCCCCGCTCGGGTTTCTTTCCTTCGCTGCAGAAGACGCTCAATCACATCCTGGTGGGTGATCGCATCTGGATGAGCCGGTTCGAGGGTGTCGAGCATGGCTTTCGCCGGCTCGACGAAGTGCCCTTTCTCGCTTTCGCCGAACTGAGGCGGGTGCGCGAGGCCGAGGACGAGCGCATTCTCGTTTTCCTCGGGAATCTGACCGAGGACCGCCTCGCGGAGGATCTCGCCTATCGCAACATGGCCGGCGAGGCGAAGCGCACGCCTTTCCTGTGGGCGCTCGCGCATGTCTTCAATCACCAGACCCACCATCGCGGCCAGGCACACGCCATGCTCTCGGGCACGCGCGTGGCGCCCCCGCCGATCGACCTGCTCTATTTCCTTCCCGAAGACGACGCGGCTTAAGGCAAATTTCGATGAGACGGAACCGTTCCCTCATTTGTCATTGCCGGGCCCCCGGGTGCGGCCAATAGGCCGGCCCGAGGACAGGCTTGCCCGGCAATCCAGGACATGGCCCCCCGGGTCAAGCCCGGGGGTGACGACAAGAGAAGCGATCCCATTCGAGCGAAATCCGCTCCGGCCGCGCGTCAACGAGCGCGCGTCAGGACGCGAAGCCGTGCTCGGACAGGCGCCAATATTGCCAGACGCTGGCGGGCGGCAGATTGGCGAACACGCGCTGCGCGAGCCGGCCGGCCACGCCCATGCGCTTGCGCTCGATCGGCGAGAACAGCGAGTAGGTGAACTGGATCAGCGGCCCGCCCTTGGCCATCACCGCAAAAGCCTCTTCGACGATGCGCCGCTGCGCGGTCTTGCTCATGGAGAGCAGCGGCAGGCCCGACACCACGGCGCGCGCCGGCGGCAGCCCCAAAGGCGCCAGCAACCGCGTGAGCTCGGTCGCATCGCCCAGGATGACCCGGACCTGCGGGAATTGGGCCTTGAGCAGCGCGTAGAGCGTCGGGTCGCGCTCGATCACGACGAGATCGGCCGGCGCCACCCCGGCCTCGATCAACGCCCGCGTCACCACGCCGGTGCCGCCGCCGAGCTCCACCACCGGTCCCTGCCCATCGGTCGGCACCAGCCGGGCGATGGCCCGCGCCAGATCCGGGCTCGAGGGCGCGATGGCGCCGAGCCCCAACGGGTCGCGGATCCAGATCTTGAGCCAGGTCAGAAGGTACGACTTCATATGGTCACGTTGCTGGACGAAGAATCGCAAGATTGCGCTACAGCCATATTACATGGTGCCACCCGAAAGGGCGCGCCAGTGGCTGTTTGGTGATCCCGATTATAGCAGGCGGCGGAAGGCTTAAGCTCCGGTTTTCGCCGGCCGGCCGCCCAGGAACAGCCGATTGAGACGATTGAACAACAAGTAGGTCTGCTCGAACTCGGGCCCGAACCGCTCGGGCGCCCAACGCCGAGGATCCTGCGATTGGAGCAGGGCCGCGATCTCGGCAATCGGGCGGCGCCCGTCGACGGCGCCGAGGATCGGGCCGGCCCCGGGCGGTGCCGCGAAACGCGCCTCGAACCCGTCCGCCGCGACCGTCAGCCGGCCGCCGGGCTTGAGCGTTCTCGCAAAAGCGGCGCCATCCATGCCTTTCAGCACCGGAACGGCCGATGGGCCGGGCCGGGCCAGAGCGGCGCCGGCGCGGCCCTTGCGCACCGCATAGACGATGTGGGTCTTGAGATTGCCGGCGATGAGCTCGGCCGCCGCCGCGCGCTGCCACGGGTCGAGGTGCGCGAAGCGGTCGAGCAGCCGGCTATCGGCGAGATAGCTCGCCGGCTCGTAGCGCCAAGGCTCGATCAACCCGGTCGGCTCGAGCCCCGCCCCGTCCAGAAGCCGCATCAGCTCCGGCACCCGATAGGCGCGATCGCGCGCATGCAGCAGCAGGTCGTGAAGGCCGGCATCGCCCGCGCGCCAATGATCGCCCAAGGCCGGATTGCGCAGGAGCCAGTTGGTCGAAGGTAACTGACGCAGGAGCCGCTTCGCCATCTCGATGCGCTTGGGCGCCGGCTCGCCTTCGCTCAGCATGCGCAGGAGCGCCTGCATCGGATAGACGCCGGTGCGCCCCAGCTCGCCATAGACCATGAGCCCGATGCCGCCTTCGGGCTCGAGCGCGCCAGCGAGAATGGCAAGCCCGGCTTCGGGGTCGGCCAGGTGATGCAGGACGCCGCAGCAATCGATGTAATCGAAAAGCCCCAAGCCCAGCTTCGGCAGATCCTCGATCGCGCCGCTGTGAAACACGACGCTCTCGAGCCCGCGCTGGGCGATGCGCGCTTGCGCAATGCGACGCGACGCGTCGGACAGGTCGAGATAGTGGAGCTGGGCCGGGCAGCGCGCCTCGGCCAGTTGTTGCGCCAGCATGACCAGCCCGTCGCCGGTGCCCCCGCCCGCCACCAGCGCGCGGAAGGGCCGCGTGAAATCGCGGGCGCCGGCGAAGAGATAATGGTTGATCTCGAGGATGTGGCTGGGCGAGCCCTCCATCAGCCGCGCGGCTTCGTCGCGCGGGTTGCGCGGCGGATAGGGGTAGGCCTCGTACTGGGCGCGAACCTCGTCCTCCGTCATCTACCGAATTCCTGCGCCCCCGGTCCCGGCCTTGGAGCTAGGGCTATCGCACATGAGTCAAGAGACGGAGGAGGTCCTGATCTGCCCATCGAGCCTTGAGTCGTTTGTGGCTGAGGGGGATGTCTTCGGTGTCGGCCCTGAGGACGTTGAGGGCGAGGCGCCGAAGTATGGCGTGATTTGCCGGCGCGTTGTTCTTGCGGCTCCTGATCTGATCTTCGGCGAGCAGCACGTCGAGTTGCCAATGCAGGTCGTTTTCGATGGTCCAGTGGCGTCGGACGGCGGCGAGCAACTCTTCTGCCGGCATTTTCCGGGACAGCGCAAAGCACCGGACCTTGTGAGTGGTCTTGCCGTTGACGGTGCGCCAGCCTTCGACCCGGCCGACGGCGCAAAGATCGACCAGCGCGCTCTTGCCCGGCGTCTGGGCGAAGGGGATGACGAAGGCCCGGCGCAACTCGTGGCGGCCGTGCGCTTGCGCCTCGGTCTGGTGGAAGCGGGTCCCTTTGTTGGCGGCAGCCTTGTCGAGGGCGGCGTTGGCTTCCTGGGCCAGTTTCGACTGGTTGCCTTTGATGGCCAGCACATAGTGGCCGCCGCCGTCGCGGATGGTCTGGGTCATGCGGCGATGGCAGTGCAGGGCATCGCCGGTGACGGTCAGGCCCTTGAGCGACAACAGCTTGAGCGCTTCGATCGCCGCTTCGGCCTCGCTCCCCTTCTGCGCCGCCACCTGGGCCAGGCTCATGAAGGTCTCGCAGGCAAAGACGGTGACCACCAGCGGCGGCATGTGGGCGCAGCCCTTGGCATAGGCGCGCCTGAGGCTCTTGCCGTCGATGGCCACCTGGCCTTTCGGCAGGTCGATGCGCGCCTGGGCGCCGAAAGCGGTCATGAAGCGCATGAAGGCATCGTTGAAGGCCACGGGATCGAGCGCGGCCAGCACCCGGCTGAAGGTGTCGTGGCTGGGCGCGCCGTGCTTCAGCGGGATGAACTGGCGCAACAGATCGAGCCGGTTCTTGGCAAACAGCGCCATCTCCGTGCAGTGCGTCGCCCCGCAAAGCACCGCCGCGAGCGCAACAAACAAAATCTCCGGCAATTCGTGCTGCGCCGTGAAGTCCCGCGGGTCCGGAACCTCGCCGAATACATCCAGGAAAACCATCGTGACCTCCAATCATCGGGAGGTCCTTCAGAATCAATTTCCGCGAACCGCGCAAGAGCAGCTTTCTACTCATGTGCGATTCCCCTAGCCTTGGAGCGGATGTCGATCGATCGGAATCGCCGCTCATTGCCCCTGCAAAAGCCCTTGGGCATGCGCACAAATCGTCGTCCCCGCGAAGGGGGTGACAAGAGAGCGCTGCATCTGGCCGGAGCTCACCTTAGAGCCGACCGGTCGTCAGCACGACCTTGCCCGTGGCGCGCCGCGAGGTCAGCAGCTCGAGCGCCGTCGCCGCCTCGGCCAGATCGAAGCGATCGGATACCAGCGGCGTGAGCTTGCCCTCGCGATACCAGGCGAAGAGCTGGCGGAAGGAGGATTCCAGCAGCGCCGGCGCCTTGCGGCGATAGGAGCCCCAATAGATGCCGATCGCCGCCAGGTTCTTGACCAGGAGGATGTTGGCCGGGATCTGCGGCACGCCACCGCCGGCGAAGCCCACGATCAGCAGGCGGCCGCCCCAGTTGGCGCCGCGCATGGCCTGATCGAACAGCTCGCCGCCGACCGGATCGAACACCACGTCGGCGCCGGCGCCGCCGCAGATCTCCTTCACGCGCTGGCGCAGGTTTTCGGCCCGATAATCGATCAGGTGATCGGCACCATGCGCCTTGGCGGTGGCGAGCTTCTCGGGGCCGCCGGCGCAGGCGATCACGGTGGCGCCCATGGCCTTGCCGACCTCGACCGCGGTCAGGCCGACGCCGCCCGCCGCCCCCAGCACGAGCAGCACCTCGCCCGGCTCGAGGCCGGCGCGCCAGGCGAGCGCGCCATGCGCCGTGCCATAGGCGATGGCGAAGCCCGCGGCGGCGGCGAAATCCATCTCGTCGGGAATGGCGAAGACATCGCTCTCGAGCGCCAGCGCCCGCTCGGCGAAGCCGCCCTGGTCGAGCAGCGCCAGCACGCGCTCGCCCGGCCTGACGCGGCGGACGCCGGGCCCCACCGCCGTCACGCGCCCCGCCACCTCGAAGCCGGGCACGAAAGGCGGCAGCGGGCGCTCCTGATATTTGCCGGCGATCAGCAGCGTATCGGCGAAGTTGAGGCCCGCCGCCGCGACCTCGATCAGCACCTGGCCGGCCGCCGGCGCCGGCGGGTCGGGCCGCTCGACGAGCGCCAGCTGATCGAGCCCGCCCCAGGCCCGCGCCTCGATCGCTCTCATCGGATCAGAACCCCGCGCCCGCCACGGGGCGGATGCGGCCGACCTCGAGACGGGCCCGATTGAGGATCGGGGGCGCCATCACGTCCATCAGCGCCTTGGCCTCGGCCGGGGAGACAAGCTCGAGGCGGCGCAGCACTTGCGCCATGGCTGCGTCGGTGGCGCGGCCCGCCCCGTCGTCGGCCTTGAGCGCCACGCCCAAGCCCAGGGTCGGCAGGATGCCGGCATAGACGCCCTCGGCCCCGCCCTTGAGCGCGAAGCGGCCCTTGAGCGAGGCCATGAGGCCCGAGCCGAAGCGGCCACTGCCGCCCACCAGCATCGGCCAGGCCATGATGGCACTGACGATGCGCCGGCAGGCGGCGGCGCGCTCGGCCGGCAGCTTGCCCGGGTTCGCCATGCGCGCCAGCGCGTGCGCCATCTGACGCAGCGGCATGCCCAGCACGGGAATGCCGCAGCCGTCGATGCCGCGGGGCCCACGCGCGAGATCGAGGCCGGTCATCTCCGACATCGCCTTGGTCACGCGCTGCTGCACCGGATGCTCGAAGCGGATATAGCCCTGTATCGGCTCGTCCTGATGGCGCGCCGTGGTGAGGAAGCCGGCATGCTTGCCCGAGCAGTTGTTGTAGAGCGCCGTCACCTCGCCGCCATTGGCGACGAGCTTGAGCAGGGTCGGCTCGTGGATCGGCAGATGGGCCCCGCATTCGAGATCGGCGACGGCGCAGCCGATACGCATGAGCCACGCCTTCACGCGCTCGGTGTGCTGCGGCTGGCCGTTGTGCGAGGCGCAAGCCAGCGCGATCTCGGCATCGCCGAGGCCGTAGGCGTCGGCCGCACCCGTCTCGATCAGCGGCAGCGCCTGCAGCGGCTTCACCGCCGAGCGGCCATAGATCGGCCGGTCGATGTCGCCCCAGCTCTCCACCACCTTGCCGTCGGCATCGAGAATGGCCGCGGCGACGCGATGGCGGCTCTCCACCATCTCGCCGCGCGTGACCTCGATCAGGATCGGATTGGCGGGTGCGGCGGTCCTGCCCGCCGCCTTCACCGCCGGCTTGGCCGCAGCGGCCTTGCGCAAATCGGTCTTGGGCGCCGGCGCTTTCCTCGCCGCTGGCCGTTTCGCCTGGCGCACTGCTTGGCCCCGCCGCGGCTTGGTTTTCGCGCCCGGTCTCGCTCCGGTCTTCCCGGACCGCGAGGAGCGGCCGGCCGTCCTTCGGGCCGCTTTGCGTGCCATGGCAGATACTCCGGAAACCGAGAGGAGGCCGCAACCATGCCTTGGCCGGAGACGGCATGCAACCTTCCCCGCCCTGCGCGGAACATCGGCGTCGAGGGCATCGGTGCGCCGATGAGCCGCGCCGGCCCGATGCGCAACCGCGCACGGCTTCGGCCCAAGCCTCTCCGTTCGCCATCGCCGCGTTCGACGCAAGGCAAGGCGCACTGAGGCCCTTCGCCGAAGCCGCCAAGCGCGATCGAACGGCGCCGCGTCACGCCTGGGCCGGCGAGTGCCGGCGCGAGCATCGGAGGCCGTCCGATCCGTCGCCGCGTCTCGTCGATGGCTTGTTGCTTTCGCCCCAGGCTCCTGCCCGACCGCCCCCCCGCGCCAAAGTCTCGAGGCCCGTTGCGACCCTCATGGGAAGCCCAAGGCAGGCATATCTGCCTATCCCGGCGGAGGTGTTAAGCAATTGTTAACCGATCTGGCCGCGCCATTAACGTTGCGACAACCGATCGGCTCCTTTGAGGAAGCTTTCCTCCGGAATCTTGGTTAATTTCTGCCGGGCGCTCTTGCAGCTTTCGTCAGGACGGCCTAAATGGGCTGCCAGGCTCGCAGGGGACAACTCCTTGGCATTTAAGGCAATTTTGCGGCAGCGCCCGGCTTCGCGGGCTTCTTCCAGCGGTGATACGGTGACAGGCATGAAAACCCTCGCCTCGCTCCTCCTGGCCCTCGGGCTGGCGCTCGGCCATATCGGCACCGCCGGCTCGGCGGCGGCCGACGAGCCGAAGCAGATCGGCAAGTTCGGGTTCTGGACGGCCATGACCTTCCAGGAGGACGGGCGCACGGCCTGCTATGTGCTGAGCGAGCCCACCCGCAAGGAGGGCGCCTACACGCGCCGCGGCGAGGTCTACGCGCTGGTGACGCATCGCCCGGCACAGAAGTCGTTCGGGATCGTGAGCTTCACCGCCGGCTACGACTACAAGCCCAACGTCATGATCAAGGTGGAGATCGACGGCACCGGCTTCGATCTTTTCACCAAGGGCGACACCGCCTGGGCCCAGGATGGCGAGGACGCCAAGATCGTGGACGCCATGGTGAAGGGCAAGACGCTGGTGATCAGCGGCGAGTCCTCGCGCGGCACCAAGACCGTCGATACCTACTCGCTGACCGGCTTCGGCAAGGCGCTGCAGGCGATCAACAAGGCCTGCGAGGTCGCCGGCGCCAGTTGACACGGGCGCCGCCCTTCGGGGTGGCGCGTCGAAAACCTCCGCTCCGACTTTTCGTCTCGGATGCGTCCAGGCACCCGAAAGGCTGTATGATTTTTCCATGAGCACCGCCGTTCACGCCCTGCCCGTCGCGCCACCTACGCCCGGCGCCGTCGCGACCGATGTGCCGGCGCGCAAGAATCTCGTGGGGCTCGACCGCGCCGAGCTCGAGGCCGAGATCGCGGGCCTGGGCGAGCCCGCCTTCCGCGCGCGCCAGCTCTGGCACTGGATCTATCACCGCGGCGCCACCGACTTCGCCGCCATGACCTCGCTCGCCAAGGAGTTCCGCGAGCGGCTCGCGGCGCACTATGTGATCGCCCGCCCGCCGGTGACCGTGGCCCGGCAGTCGGTCGACGGGACGCGCAAATGGCTGCTCAAGTTCGAGGACGGCCAGGAGATCGAGACCGTCCACATCCCCGAGGAGGATCGCGGCACGCTCTGCGTCTCCTCGCAGGTGGGCTGCACGCTGACCTGCAAGTTCTGCCACACCGGCACGCAGAAGCTGGTGCGCAACCTCACCGCGGCCGAGATCGTGGGCCAAGTGATGATGGCGCGCGACGCGCTCGGCGAATGGCCCTCGCCCAAGGACGAGCGGCTGCTCTCCAACATCGTCATGATGGGGATGGGCGAGCCGCTCTACAACTACGAGAACGTGGCGAAGGCGCTGAAGATCGTGATGGACGGCGAGGGCATCTCGATCTCCAAGCGCCGCATCACGCTCTCGACCGCGGGCGTGGTGCCGATGATCGAGCGCTGCGGGCGCGAGCTCGGCGTCAATCTCGCCATCTCGCTCCACGCCGTGACGGACGAACTGCGCGACCGCATCGTGCCGCTCAACAGGAAATACCCGATCGCGGAGCTCCTGCGCGCCTGCCGCGACTACCCGGGCCTTTCCAACGCGCGGCGCATCACCTTCGAATATGTGATGCTGAAGGGCGTCAACGATGCGCCGGCCGACGCCAAAGCGCTCCTGCGCCTCATCCAGGGCATCCCCGCCAAGGTCAATCTGATCCCCTTCAATCCTTGGCCGGGCGCGCCCTTCGAATGCTCGAGCCGGGCCGCGATCGAGGCCTTCAGCCAGATCCTGTTCGATGCCGGCTACGCCTCGCCCGTGCGCACGCCGCGCGGCCAGGACATCATGGCCGCCTGTGGCCAGCTCAAGAGCGAGAGCATGCGCTCGAGGAAGAGCCAGCAGCTCGCGGGCGGCGCGGCCAAGCCTGCTGCCGGCGAACCCGCCTGAGGCCGGCGACGTTTGCCCGCCTCCTCTGCGCGAGCCTTCTTCTCCTTCTGGTCCTGATTCTGCCCGGCGGGGCGGTCGCCGCGCCGCCGCCCGATCTTCCGGGCTGGGACCAGACGCGCTGGGGCATGAGCGGGCGCGAGATCGGCGCGCTCTATGGCGCGCGGATCGAGCGCCTCGAACCGCCGATCGAATATGGCAAGGCCTATGCCGATCGCGTCATGCGCGATGTCGATCTCGCGGGCTTCGCCTATCGCGCGCTGTTCCAGCTCGACGTGAAGACCAGGCGGCTGGTGCAGGTGCTGCTCGAGCGCCGGCGGCTGCCGAACGCGCCGGCCGCCCACGAAGCGGCGCTCGCGGCTTTGACCCAAGCCTATGGTCCGCCGACCCTCGTCTGCGACAGTCCCAGGACCGGCGCGGCCGCCTCGGCGATCCAGCGCGAGCGCGTCTGGCGCCTGCCCACCACGTCCATCCATCTCGTCTATCTCGATATCGGCGGCGGCGAGATGCAGGAGGACTGGCGGATGCTGCCGCCTGATCCGCTGGTGCCGGAGCTCGAGCGCCGGCTGCGGGGGGCCGGCGCCTATCCGAAATCGCTCCTGGTCCGCTTTCACCCGAGCGACCGGCGCGAGCTCTTCACGCCCGGCTGCGGGCGGTAGACCTCTTTGTGTCGCCGCCGGACTTGATCCGGCGGTCCATGGGTTGCCGGGTCAAGCCCGGCAACGACAAAGAGAGAAGCTCCGCAGAACGACCGGCCCGCGCAGGACCGCATCACCGCCGGCGCGAGCGGATCCGCGGCAATCCCGCCTCGCGCTCGAAGAGGCGCTCGACCGCCCGATCCGACAGCGCCTCGATCGCCTCGCGCTTGAGCGCCAGCAGCGGCCGGCCGCCCTGCATGCGCGCCTCGATCAGCCCGGCCTCGCGCAAGCGGTGCAGATGATGCGTGACGGTGGGCTTGGAGAGGCCGAGCTGGCGGGCCAGCTCCACCGCCGGCATGGCGCGCCGGCCGAGCAGGCTCGCCATGGCGAAGCGCGTGGCATCGCCGAGCGCCCGGAAGGCGAGCGCCACGTCGACCGCCTCGGTGGCGGGCGCCGCCGCCCCGCGCTCCGGCGCCGACGCCATCGCCACAGGCCCGTCCGCCCTGTCGACAGACCGCTGCGGCTCGGGTCCTACCGACGGGTCGAGGAAGGGAAAGCAGGCCGCCATCGGCCGGCCCTGCGTTCGTCCGTCCACCGGAAACGCCAGCCACAGGCCCGCCTCGTTGAAGGCCGAGGGGAGGAAATGCAGGCTGTCGAGCTCGGCCAGCGCCAAGCGTTCGCCGCCGGCCAGATGCCGGACCGTTCGCGCCTTGGGATCGAACTCGACGGCGAGCCCCAGCCGATGGCCGAGCCCGCCCCAATCGCCGCCGGCGATCTGCTGGCGCGCGCGAGCCGCCGAGGCTTCCAGCTCCGCACGAAGCCTTCGCCAGAGCGGCTCGAACACGGCTTCCCGGAAGGCATCGAGGCCCGCCGCCAGGGCCCGCTGGCCGCCGGCCGGATCGGTCAGCAGCCGCTCCCAGGCTCGCGCCAGCGGCGCCTCCGGATCATCGAGTTCGATCCCTATCGAACGAATTGCCAGGGCGCGGGGCCGAGGCAGGGCCGACAGCGCCCGGACCAAGGGCAGGGCGCCCGAGGCGACGCGGCGAGCCAAGGCCGCATCGCGCAGGAGCCCCGACAGCAGATGGGCGAGCAGCGCTTCGGGCGGCTGCCGTTCGATCGCGGTGACGAGATCCGCCGGGCTCGCGTCGAGCAGGGCGGCGCCGGGCGCCGCGGCGGCCAGCAGCCAGATCTCTGGCGCCCCGCCTAGAGCCGCCTCGGCCGCCCAAAAGGTGCCGGGAAGCGCCCGGCGCATGCGCCGGCGCCAATCGGGGTGGCGCCGGGCGCGGTCGCTCGTGAGCGACCACAACGCCAGGAACAACTCGAAGCGCGGGCTGATCCGGCAATCCCAAGGGGGGATGGCCCGAAGGTGATCCTGTTTGGCAACGGCTCGGCGCGACATGGGCCCGGTTCGACGGCTGGCCAACTATGGTTAGGTAACTATCGAACGAACTCGAGGTCAAGAATGGAGAAAAGGCCATCAGCGGCGCGCGGACGCGCTCAGGCTCACATGCGGTCGTCGGCCGCGCGGTCCTCCTCGTAGTCCCAGTCCTCGATGGTGGGCAGCTTCGCCTTGACCAGCGCCTCGGCGTCGAGCGCGCGGGCGAGGCAACCCTCGGGCGCCTTGAACAGGAGCTGGCGCTGGGTGAGGCGCAGGAGCTTGCGGAAGGCCTCGATGCGCTTCCAGCCGATCCCGTATTTCTGCTTGATCTCGGGGCCTCTGAGCGTGAGCCAGATCGCGGCCGTGGCCACGACATGCGGCACGGCATAGGAGGTGCCGTCGCCCTTGCCGTAAGGCGGCGCATCGGGGTCGGCATCGGCGCGGTCGATCGGCTGGGCGGGCGCGAAGATGTCCACGCGCGCATAGGAGTCGTATTTGTAGTAGATCCGGTGCTGCCCGTTCGCCAGCCGCTTCACGCCGGCCACGCCGATGGCGCGGCGGTGCTTGGCCGGATAGGAGACCTTGTCGGTCATCTGCCCGCAGGCGCCCACCACGATCACGCCCTTCTCGTAGGCGTAACCGACCGCCTCGCCCATGGCGCCGGTATCGAGCACCGGGAAGCCCAGGCTGATGGCGCAGATCGGACAGCCGTTCTGGTCGATCGCATCGATGATCGCCTGGCCGATCGCCTTGGCCGAGCGGTGGCCGATCAGGCTGTCCTCGTTGACACGATAGGGGACAAGGGCCAAGCGCGGCGCCAGGCCCTTGAAGCCGACGGCGGCATCCTCGCCCGCGAGCGCGCTCGAGGTGCGGGAGCCGTGTCCCGGCGGCTGCCAGGGCGTTTCCACCAGCGGGTCCTTGGGATCGGGTTTGTTGTCGAGGAAGTCGCGGCCGAGCGAAGGCTTGATCCAGGGGCTGTCGCCCGTGCCGGTCTCGCTCGCGAAACCCAGCGCCTTCTTGCGGCGGTAGCCGGTGTCGAGATGGGCGATCTTGAGAGCGCCCCAGGCATAGCTGCCATCGGCCTTCTTCGGCAGCAGCGCCAAGGCCTGGCGCAGCCGGCAGTAATCGAGGTTCCAGTCGTTCGGCGTCCAGGGCTTCGGCGGCATGGCGCTCGCTCCCCCATCCCAAGAACCCGCTCGAGGCATAGCATCTTAGTCAGGCGGCAGGCGGTTCGCTACCGACGCCTGAAATGACGTTTTGAATCCGCAACCGACGCGGTGCGTGCATCGGTTGCGACCCGCCAGGCAGGGCTCGAGCCGGCCATCGGCGCGGCTTTCGACCCATGCTTGCCCTCAGGAGCCGTTTCCCTATACTCCGCGCGGCTTTTTCCGGGAGATCCTGTCAGATGCGCGCCCACGTCAAGAAGGTCGTGCTCGCCTATTCGGGCGGGCTCGACACCTCCGTGATCCTCAAATGGCTGCAGGAGACCTACGCCTGCGAGGTGGTGACCTTCACCGCCGATCTGGGCCAGGGCGAGGAGCTGGAGCCTGCGCGCAAGAAGGCGCTCATGCTCGGCATCAAGCCCGAGAACATCTTCATAGACGATCTGCGCGAGGAGTTCGTGCGCGACTTCGTCTTCCCGATGTTTCGCGCCAATGCGCTCTATGAAGGCCAGTATCTGCTCGGCACCTCGATCGCGCGGCCCCTGATCGCCAAGCGCCAGATCGAGATCGCGCGCGCCACCGGGGCCGATGCGGTCGCCCACGGCGCCACCGGCAAGGGCAACGACCAGGTGCGTTTCGAGCTTTCCTATTACGCGCTCGAGCCCAACATCAAGGTGATCGCGCCCTGGCGCGAATGGGACCTCACCAGCCGCACCAGGCTCATCGACTTCGCCGAGAAGCACCAGATCCCGATCGCCAAGGACAAGCGCGGCGAGGCGCCCTTCTCGGTCGACGCCAACCTGCTGCACAGCTCGAGCGAGGGCAAGGCGCTGGAGGACCCCTGGCACGAGCCCGAGGAGTTCGTCTATCAGCGCACCATCGCGCCCGAGGCGGCCCCCGACCGGCCGACCTATATCGAGATCGAGTTCGAGAAGGGCGACGCGGTGGCGCTCGACGGCCAGCGCCTCTCGCCGGCGACGCTTCTGACCCGCCTCAACGAGCTGGGCAAGGCCAACGGCATCGGCCGGCTCGACCTGGTCGAGAACCGCTTCGTCGGCATGAAGAGCCGCGGCGTCTACGAGACGCCGGGGGGCACCATCCTCCATGCCGCGCACCGCGGCATCGAGAGCCTCACGCTCGACCGCGGCGCCATGCACCTCAAGGACGAGCTCATGCCGCGCTATGCCGAGCTCATCTATAACGGCTTCTGGTTCTCCCCCGAGCGCGAGATGCTGCAGGCCTTGATCGACAAGAGCCAGGAGAACGTGACCGGCACGGTGAGGCTCAAGCTCTACAAGGGCAACACCGCCGTGGTCGGCCGCAAATCGCCCAAGAGCCTCTACAGCCTGCAGCACGTCACCTTCGAGGAGGATGCCGGCGCCTACGACCAGCGCGACGCCGAGGGCTTCATCAAGCTCAATGCGCTCAGGCTCAGGCTCCTGAAGCGCGGCCGCGGCTGAGGCAGAGGGCGGCCGGGGCGCGCATGGCAACGCTCGCGATCCGCCCCGCCACCCCCGACGATCTGCCGGCACTGGTCGATCTCTTCCTGGGGTTTTTCGACCATCTGAAGGCGACGGTCGCCGACGCGTTCTGGCGCGGCGCCGTCGCCGATCCGGCCCTGGCCGTCGCCTTCTTCGAGAAGGCGCTGGCCGAAGGCGAGCTGCTGCTGCTGGCCGAGATCGGGCAGGCCCCGGTCGGCTATCTCGCAGGGCGCATCGAGCCCTCGCTGGTGCAGGAATCGCCGATCCGCAGCGTCGGCCATATCAGCCATTGCTATGTGAGCCCGCGGGCCCGCGGACAGGGAGTCGGCTCGGCGCTGGTGGAAGCCGCCGAAGGCTGGTTCCGCGCCCGGCAGATTGCCTTCGTCGAGCTCGGCTATAGCCTCGCCAACGAGGCGGCCGCGCGCTTCTGGACGGCGAAGGGCTATGCGCCCGATCGGGTCGTCGCGCGCAAGGCGCTCGACTGAACGATCGGCGGCGTGGCGGTGCTAAAGCACATCCCATTCAAGTGGAGCCCCCTCGTCGCCCCGGCGAAAGCCGGGGCCCAGGGGCCCGACGCACGTCGCTTGCGCCTGGATTCCCGCTTGCGCGGGAACGACGAGCGAGGCGCGGTTCAAACCAAGCGAAATCGGCCCTAGCGCTGCTCGCCCGCGATCACGCGGCGACGCTGGCGAGATAACGGTCCGAAAAATCGATATCGAACTCCGCCCACAGCAGCAGGTGATCGGACATCTGGTAGGTGCGCCAGTCGTTGTATTTCGACGGAGCCACCGCCGGGCGCTTGCCGCTCTTGGCGAGAAGATCGGCGTATTTCGCCGCCTGATCCTTGCCGAAGACGGAGGCCTGCCAGTCGAACACGCCAGCCTTTCCGGTGGTCACCAGATCGGAGCCCGCGAGATAGGCGATCTGGTCGTAATGCTTGTCGCGTTCCAGGTTCGACCCGTCGAGCTCCTCGGGGATGACGAACCCGGCCTCGGTCAGCTTCTCGAAGGTCTTGTCCTGGCGATTGAAGATGTTGAAATCGCCGAGGACGATCAGGTTCTGCGCGGGCACGGGCGTCGCTTTGGCTCTCTTGCCGACGGCGCTCTTGACCTTGCGCTCGCCGCCGCCGGCGATGCCGGCCAGCGTCTGGGCGAGGTCCCCGATCTCCTGCACGCGGCGCTCGTCGAGCGGGACGCCTTTGCCGTAATAGATATGCACGGTGCAGATCTGGAACTGGCTCCATCCGGCCTTGAAGCCGCAGAGGAAGGGCGTGCGCGCGAACTGCAGCGCGGGCGCGCCCGCGCGCGCCGGCAGGACGAGCTCGCCGGCCAGCCCGTCGAACACCACCTTGCGCGTGTCGAACAGGAAGGCGAGCCGCTCCTTGTTTCCCGAGGCGCCCAGCGTGACGTCGGTCACCAGATATTTCCACCAGCCGCCGAGGATGTTCTGAACGCGCTTCAGCGCCGCGAGGTCGTCGCGCACCTCCTGGACCGCGACGAGATCGAAGTGATCGATGATCTCGGCGATGTAGGAGAAGGACTCGGGACATCGCGGGCCGTATTTCTCCGAGTCGAACTCGCGAATGTTCCAGGTCGCGAGCAGCAGCCTGTCGGCGACGGTCTTGCGCGGCACCTCCGCAGCGAGTTGGCGCTTCAGCTGCCGCAAGCCGTCGACCGCGCGAACCCGCTCGGCCTTCGTCAGGGATTCGTCTTTCAAGCCGAAATACCAAGGCATGGAGGCCCCGTTCGCGTTTTTCGGTTGTAAGAGCGGCCGCCATCTTTGCATGCGGGCCGGGGCGGTCAAGCCGCGGCTCGTTGCCGAACGGTGACAGCGCCGCGGCGCAGCAAGCGCGTGCCGGCGCTCCCGTCGTCCTACGGACTCACCGCCGGCACGCCAAAGACGAAACCGTGCGCGTAGAGGAGCGCGCCATAGAGAACCAGCGCGAGCGCGATCCGCCACCAGCCGATCTCGGCGAGGCTCGTGCGGGCGCGGCCTTGGAACAGCGCAAGAAAAGGAATGTTCGAGCTGGCGCCTTGGAGCCGCGCCCAGGCCTCAGGGCCCCAGTCACGCCGCTTGCGGGCATCGATTGCGAGTGTCCCGCCCAGGGCCAGGACCGCCATGGCGCCGAACAGGATCGTTCCCGCCGCATCGCCGTTGGCGAGAAGATGGGCCAGCGCCCACAGCCCGATCGCCCACATCACGGGATGGCGCGTGACGGCGAGGATGCCGGGCGCAGGATCGGCACCTTCGCTGGGCGAACCCGGCAGGGCCGCGGTCGGATTCTTCTGCGTGATGCCCGCGACCAGCAGCAGGAGAGCCGGCGGCATGACGATGACGGGCAAGAGGCGCCAAAGGCCCGGCTCGAACAGCGGCAAGACGGGTGCACGGCCGAAGGCGAAGCCGGTCCATATGAGGAGCGCCGCCGACAAGAGCGAGTAGAACGCGCGGTAAAGGTTCTCGCCCAGCGCCGCGACGAGCCGGCCTCTGAGCGCCGTGCTCGAGATCAGGAAATGGCTGCCCACGAAGAGCGCCGACGCCAGGATGAGCTCGAGCATCCCCCGTCTCCGACCCACAGCCGAGAAACCAACTACGGACCTCATCCTCTGATGTCCGTTTTGCAAGATGCGGACGAGTTTTTTCTGCGCGCCGGTTGGCTGGCGCGTGTGGGTGTGCGATGGGCCGGTGCAGGGGTCCGGGAGCGGGCGGTGGCTGCGACGGTTG
>JBMONF010000055.1:0-2474 GCA_049323455.1 Pseudomonadota bacterium
TCGCGGAATGGCTGCTGCACTGCTCGCTCAGGCTGATGCCGCGGGATGCGCGCGAGTGTGAGCCGCTGGCCAAAGCCCTCGACGGCTACGTCACAGAGACCAACCGCATCAACCGCTGGGAGAAGTTTCCGGCATGAGCCACTGCTATATCTTCGACATCGACGGCACCCTCGCGGATTGCTCGCATCGGCTTCATCATATCCAGGCCGAGCCCGCCAACTGGGATGCATTCTACGAGGCGTGCCACCTCGACAGCCCGATCGCCCACATTCTCGACGTGGCGCACGCGCTGTCGCACTCGGCCGACATCGTCTTCGTCACGGGCCGATCGGAGCGCTGCCGCCGGGCAACGCTCGCGTGGTTGAAGTCGAACCTGCCGAACTGCGGCTCGGACTGGGAGTGGAGCCACAACGGCGCGCGTGATCTCTACATGCGGGCGGACGGGGATCATCGACCCGACAACATCGTGAAGGGCGAGCTGCTTGATCGGCTGCTTGCCGATGGCTATCGGCCGCTGATGGCGTTCGAGGACCGCGACCAGGTCGTCAAGATGTGGCGGGCCCGCGGAATTCCCTGCGCGCAGGTGGCAGAAGGAAACTTCTGACATGCGCAACAAAGCGATCGCGCGCCGCAAAGCCGTGAACCATCCGCCGCACTACAACCAGCACCCCTCAGGGGTCGAGTGCATCACGGTCACGGAGCACATGAACTTCAATCTCGGCAACGCCGTGAAGTATGTGTGGCGTGTCGGGCTCAAGTCGGATGATCCGCTAACCGATCTCGAAAAGGCCCGCTGGTACATCGACCGCGAGATCCTGCGCTTGCGCAAGGCGCAGACGCGGCCCGCCAAGCGAAGGTGACGCCATGCCGGGGCGGGGGTTTCCACTCGACATCGATCTCGACCTCGTCGCCGAGCTGATCGACGAGAGCCTGCCCTGGGCGCAGGCCTGGGCCGCGCTGATCCTCGCGATCTTCCTCGTCATCGTCGCGAGCTCGATCCGCAACTGGCTGCGCGTGCGCCGCTCGCCGCTGCGGCGCCTGATGAGGCGATGATGGCGCTCGTCACGGACGATAGCAGCACGGGCAAGCGCGCGCTGGAACTGGCGGTCACGCACGCCTTCTTCACGCCGGGCTCGGCCGCGCAGATCGCGGCGGCGCTGTCGACCAAGGCGCGCAAGCTTCATGCCGCGGATGTCCGGCGCATCTGGCGCGCGGCGAAGGAGCGCGGAGAACTGCCGAAGATCGTCCGGCCTGCAAACGGGCCGCAGGGCAGGAGGCCAGCATGAAGGTCCTCGAATTCCACCAGCTCGCCAACCTCTTCCCGCTGATCGAGGGCGACGATTTCGAGCAGCTCGTGGCGGACGTGCGCGAGCATGGCATCCGCGATCCCATCACCATTCACGAAGGCCAGGTGCTGGACGGGCGCAACCGGTACCGGGCGCTCATCGAACTCGCCAAGACGGGCGAAGTGCTGGGGCCCGGATGGGGGCATCGGTCGGGCGAGACCATCGATTCCACTGACATCGTGCCGCCGCACATGTGGTTCGTGCGGTTCAATGCCGCGTCCGAAGGCGACCCGCTGACCTGGGTGATCTCGAAGAACCTGATGCGGCGGCACCTCGACGAGAGCCAGCGTGCCATGGTGGCGGCCGATATCGGCAAGCTGGAGCATGGCGGCGCCAGGGGCAAGGGCTCAATTGAGCCCTTGAGCGCGGCCCAGCGGGCCCGGCTGCTCAACATCGCCCGGATAAGCGTCCGCCGGGCGGATGCGGTCAAGGAGCATGGCGTCCCCGAGCTGGCCGATGCGGTGCGCCGCGGGCGCGTGGCCGTTTCGACTGCCGAGGCGCTGGCCCATGCATCGCAGGATGAGCAGGCGGCAATCCTCGCCAACGGTGACGAGAAGGCGATCCTGGCGGCGGCCAAGGAAATCCGCGCCCGCGATCGCAAGATCCGGTTCGATCAGGTCAACGAGAAGCTTGCAGAAATTTCCGAGGCTTCGAAGCCGCTGCCAACAGGGCAGCGCTTTCCAATCATCTATGCGGACCCGGCCACGCGTTACGTGTCCGGCTTTGGCGATCGCTCGATCGAGAACCACTACCCGACCATGACGATCGCCGAAATCTGCGCCATGAACGTGCGCGAGCTGGCGACCGAGCGTGCCGTGCTCTTCATCTGGACCACGATCCCGCAGATGAAGAACACCATGGACATCATCCATGCGTGGGGCTTCGAATATGTCAGCGCCTGGTGCTGGGACAAGGTCAACCACGGTACGGGCCATTGGGGATTCAACCAGCACGAAGAGCTGCTGATCGCAACGCGCGGCGGCTTTCCGGCGCCGGTCCCCGGCGAGCAGCCGCGCTCGCTCTACAGCGAGAAGAAAACCGAGCATTCGGCGAAGCCCGCCTGGTTCGCCGAACAGATCGAGCGCATCTGGCCGAAGCTTCCGAAGATCGAACTGTTCGCCCGCGATC
>JBMONF010000056.1:0-34374 GCA_049323455.1 Pseudomonadota bacterium
GAGGGGGCGCGGGGAATGCTCGCCGACAATCGCGATGCCTTCGACGCGGCGCTGGCCGAGCGCCTGGTGCGCGGCGGCAAGCTCGAAGCGCAGGCGCTCGAGCGGGCAAGCCGGGTCCGCGGCGAAGGCGCCGGGCTGATCGAACTCCTGCCCAAGCTCGGCCTCGTCGCGGAGCGCGAGGTCGCCGCGGCCGCGGCCGAAATCCTGGGACTGCCGCTCCTAGCCCTGCGCGACTATCCGGCGGCCCCTTTGCTCGACGGCAAAGTCAGCGCCCGTTTCCTGCGCGCTCGGCGCCTGCTGCCCGTGGCCGAGGACGAGCGCGGCCTCGCCGTCGCCATGGCCGATCCGCTCGACCGGCAAGCCCTGGATGCGATCGGTCTCGCGGCCGGCATGCCGGTGCGCGCCTGTGTCGGCGTGCCTGCCGAGATCGAGGCTGCGCTCGAGCGGCTCTATGGCGACGGTCAGATAGCCGGCAGCTCGCTCAGTGGCGCCAATGACGGCTTCGAAGGCGGTCTCGAAGAGACGAACGGCCACGCCGCAGGCGATCCCTCGGCCGAGCTCGACATCGAGCGGGAGGCCGTCCCATGACGGGTCGCGGGATTCGAGCCGGCAATCTCAAGGTCAAGCGTGTCTACGAGCCCGTGTCGCCGGACGACGGCACGCGGATTCTGATCGACCGCTTGTGGCCGCGCGGCCTCGCCAAGGCCGAGGCCGCGATCGATCGCTGGCTGAAGGAGATCGCGCCCAGCAACGAGCTCAGGCACTGGTACGGCCACGAGCCCAGCCGCTGGCTTGAGTTTCAGCGCCGCTATGCGCGAGAGCTCAGCGACCAGGCGGCGCTGCTCGAGGAGCTGCGCGATCTCGCGCGCAAGGGTCCCGTCACGCTGCTGTTCGGCTCGCGCGAGGCGCGGCTCAACAATGCGGTCGCGCTGCGCGGCCTGCTGATGAAGCTGCCGGCGCCGGCGCGCCCGCGTTCGGCGCCGAGGGCTCGGACCAAGAGGACCCGGCCGGCAAGCATCCGCTCGAGATCCTGAAGGGGTCGTCCGCGCGATCGCCGGGAGCGCGCGTCGAACTGACCCGCTATCTCGGCTTGCGGGCGAGGAAGGGATAGCCGAACACCTCGAACAGGCGCGCCTTCGCCTCTCCGCCCGCGCCGCCGAACGTGTCCACCGGCGGGCCGACCACAATGTCGACGAACCCGGAGTCCTCCAACATTTTTTTCCAGCCTGCACACGGCAGGCCACCAGCGATTCAAGCCGTCCAAAGATCGACGTTCTTGATCGCAGACTCCGGTACCGGCTTACCGTTCGCGATGTCGGCGAACTGAAGACGCCCGCCCGGCTTAAGCACCCGCATGATCTCTTCGAATACCCGGCGCTTGTCGGCACACAGATTGATCACGCCGTTGCTGATCACCACGTCGGCCCAGCCGTCCTCGACCGGCATCTCCTCCAGCAGGCCTTCGCGGAACTCCACGTTGCCAAGCCCCATCCGTGCGGCGGATTCGCGGGATTTCGCTAACATCTCCTGTGTCATGTCGATGCCGACGACCTGACCGCTGGCACCGACCTGCGAGACGGCAACGAAGCAGTCGAACCCGCCGCCGGAGCCGGCATCAACGACCCGCTCGCCGTGTTCCAGACGGCGCAGCGAGAACGGGTTGGCTACACCCGCAAACGACTCCACAGCAGAGTCGAGCATGGGTCCAACCACGGCGTCATCGTAGCCGAGGCGCTTGGCGAGACGACGACCGGTGTGGAAATGAAAGTTCGCGTCCGGTTGGACCGCGACCTCGCGGTACTTGCTCTTGACCTCTTCGCGGAGCTTGATCGCATCGACCAGAAGGTCTGTGCTCATGGTTCCCCCCACGTTCTTGCCGGCGAACAAAGCTTAATGCTCTGTCGCAGAACCGTCCAACACTTTGTCGTCGCGATCACCAGTTCCCGACCAACCATTATTTGAAATCGGAGCCGTTCTTCTTCGTGAACCGGTAGTTCGGCGTGTTCTGCTTCGGTGCGAGAGGGGCAGATGTCCCGCCATAGCTTTAGCGGCGGCGGACCTTCATGCACTACGTTTACATTCCGACAAGCAAGGCCGGGGCCGGACGTTCGCGAAGAATCACTGCTGATGGGCCCGTCGCGACAACGTCTTCCAAATCGCCAGCGCGAGGACGAGAACAGCCACGCCGGGCGTGACCAGCGCGTCCGGCGATTCCATGGTCCACAGCGTGGCGCCGCTGAGCGCGCACCAGAGCAGGGGAACGACGAGGAGCAGCCAGAGCGGCTTGTCGGCGGCGAGCAGAATCCCGAGGGTCCCGATCGCCGTGGGATCGGGCGCAAGCGCGAAGAGCTCGGTTTGCGTCCATGTCCGGCCGACCAGCGGCCCGATCAGGGGCTGAACGAGGAGCGCAAAAAGAAAGATGCAGAGCCCGGCCCTGCGGAAGAGATCGGGACGCGAGCGCAAGGCGAGTCCGCCGAACAGCGCGCCTGCGCCGATGAGAAGCAGGGCCTCGAGCGCGAAGGCCAGGGCGAAATATTCGGCCGCCCAGTTGATGGTGTCGTAGCGCTCCAGGAGATAGGCCCAGGCGACCCAGAGCCAGCAGGCCGCCAGGATGGCGGCGATGGCACGACCCCGCCAGGCGGGCCCGCGAAGGGCCAGTGCCAGGACGGCGAACCCCAGTGCCACCGCCAGGATCTGGCCCGGCCACAGGGCGAGATTATAAAGCTCGAAGAGCCGGTAATAGGTGGAAGGCGAGAACAGCAGGAAGTCCGAGAGCGAATAGGTGAGCCACTCGGACATCGCCCGCCCACCCTGCGCGTCAGAGGCCGTCGGCCAGTGCGATCATGCGCGCGCGCATCGCCTCGTCGGGCAGGCGGCCATAGCTGGCGCCTACATTCTCCTGCACATGGTCGACGCGCGTCGTGGCGGGAATGGCACAGGTCACGGCCGGATGGGAGACGATGAACTTGAGCAGAACTTGCGCCCAGTTCGCGGCGTCGATCTCGGCGGCCCAGCCGGGCAGGGGGCGGTTCTCGACCGCTCGGATCAGGGCGCCCTGGCGGAAGGGGCGGTTGACGATGACGGCGATGCCCCGGTCCTGCGCCAGCGGCAGGATGCGCGCCTCCACCTCGCGGTCGACGAGATTGTAGGTGACCTGGACGAAGTCGAGCGGCTCCCGGCGCATGATCGTCTCGAGCTCATCATGGCGCCGGCCTTCCGACGTCGTGATTCCGACATAGCGGAGCTGGCCCGCCGCTTTCATCGCGAACATCGTCGGCAGATGATCCTCCCAGGCGAGCAGATTGTGCACCTGCAGCAGGTCGAAGCGCGCGACACCCCAGCGTCGGCGCGACTCCTCGATCTGGTCGGGACCACGGCGCCCCGAGCCGGTCCAGACCTTGTCGGCCGAGAACAGGACCGAGGGCCGGCCGAGCCTGGCGAGCCCGTAGCCGATCACGTCTTGCGAGGAGCCGTACATGGGCGAGGAATCGATCATGCGCCCTCGGCCTTCGAAGAAGGCGCGCATCACCTCGGCGCAGCCGTCGCGCGCCACCGGATCGTCGCCGACATTGAAGGTGATCCAGCTGCCGAGGCCTACGAGCGGCAGGGCTTCGCCGCTGGAGGGGATCGGCTTGGTGAGGATCGGCGTTTGCGCGGAGGACGCGGCCCGCGGCGGGATCATCGCGGCCGCGCCTGCCGCGGCCAGGGAGCGGAGCAGCTTGCGGCGGCTCAACGGTCGAACCGGTTTCATCGCATGCCCCTCCCTTGTCTCTCAACCTGTGGAAAGGCCGCTTTGTTAGCGGAACGTCATGACCGACCGCCGAGGTCGTGCCAGGCCCCGCCCTTATCCCCCCGCGAGGCGAGGCAAGAGGCAGACCTCGCTCTCAGGTCCGATCGGCTGGAACCAGGAATCCGTGTAGATCTTGCCGTCGATCGAGACCGACACGCCGCGCTTGAGCTGCGGGGCGAGGCCTGGATAGGCCTCGGCGAGGCGCGCCAACAGCTCGCGGATGTTGGCGGCCTCGACCTCGATCTCCGCCTTGCCCCCCGCCGCGGACCTCAGCGATCCCCACAGCAGGACATGGACCATCAGCGGCTCCCCTTGCTCCCTTTTGCCTCCTCGAGCGCTTTCAGCACGCGCGGCGGCGAGAGCGGGAGCTGGGTCAGCCGCCCGCCCGCCGCGGCCGAGACCGCGTTGGCGACGGCCGCCAAGGGCGGCACGATCGAGGTCTCGCCCACGCCGCGCACGCCGTAGGGATGGCCCTCGTTCGGCACCTCGACGATGACCGTGTCGATCATCGGCAGATCCGAGGCGACCGGGATGCGGTAGTCGAGGAAGCCCGGGTTCTGGAGCTTGCCGTCGCTCCCATAGATATATTCCTCGTTCAAGGCCCAGCCGATGCCCTGCGCCGCCCCGCCCTGGAACTGGCCCTCGACATAGGCCGGGTGCACCGCCTTGCCGGCGTCCTGGACGACCGTGTAGCGCGTCACCTGCGTGCGGCCGGTCTCGGGATCGACCTCGGCGTCGACGATGTGGGTGGCGAAGCTGACGCCGGCCCCTTCCGCGTTGAACTCGTGATGGCCCGCGATCGGCCCGCCGGTGTTGCCCGCGACCTTCGCGATCTCGGCCAGCGACAGCGGCTGGAACTCGCCGGCGTTGGGGCCGGAGGGCTTGGCGTGGCCCTTCTCCCACACCACGGCCTCGGGCGCGATGCCCCACATCTGGGCTGCGCGCGCGCAGAGCTTCTTGATGGCGTCGCGCGCGGCCAGGATCGTCGCCATGCCGCTCGAGAAGGTGACGCGGCTGCCGTCGGTCACGTCGTTGTAGCCGAGCGAGGAGGTGTCGGCGACGATGGCGCGCACCGAATCGTAAGGAATGCCCAGCTCCTCGGCCGCCATCAGGCACATGGATGCGCGCGAGCCGCCGATGTCGGGCGTGCCGACCGCGAGCGCCACCGTGCCGTCGAGGTTGATGTTGAGCGAGACGCAGGTCTGGCCGCCGAAATTGAACCAGAAGCCGCAAGCGATCCCGCGTCCCTGGTTGGCTTTCAGCGGCGCCTTCCAGTGCGGATGGGCCTTGGCCGCCTCGAGCGTCTCGATCAGGCCGATACGCCCGAAGGTGGGGCCGTAGGAGGATTTGGTGCCGGGCCGGGCCGCGTTCTTGAGCCGGAAGTCGATCGGGTCCATGCCGATCTTCTCGGCCAGCTCCGAGATCACGCTCTCGACCGCGAAGGCCGCCATCGGCGCGCCCGGCGCCCGGTAGGCCGCCTGCTTGGGCCGGTTGGTGACGACGTCCCAGCCGACCGTCTTCACATGGTCGAGCGCGTAGCAGGCGAAGGCCGACATGGCGCCCATCTCCACGGGGGATCCAGCGAAGGCGCCGCCCTGGTACTTGAGCTCGGCCTCGGCCGCGGTGATGCGGCCGTCCTTCTTGACGCCGATCTTGACGCGGATGGCGGAGCTCGAGGTCGGCCCCGAGGCGCGGAACACCTCGTCGCGGGTCATCACGAGCTTGACCGGCCGGTTCGCCTTGCGCGAGAGGGCGAGGGCCACCGGCTCGATGAAGACGGTGGTCTTGCCGCCGAAGCCGCCGCCGATCTCCGACGCCGTCACGCGCAGCTTGGAGACGTCGAGCCCGAGGATGCCGGCGCAGAAATTGCGGACCATGAAGTGCCCTTGCGTGCAGACCCAGAGCTCGCCCTGGCCGTCCGGGCCCATCGAGGCGAGGCAGGCATGGGGCTCGATATAGCCCTGATGCGTGGCCTCGGTGCGGAAGGTCCGCTCCACCACGATGTCGGCCGCGGCGAAGCCCTTGGCCACGTCGCCATGGCCGAACTCGCAGCGCGCGGCGACGTTCGAGGGCTTGGTCGGCGCCGGCTCGACGCCCTTGGTGAGCATGTCGTCATGCAGCACCGGCGCCGAGGGCTTCATCGCCTCCTCGACGTCGGTCACGTGCGGCAGCACCTCGTAATCGACCTCGATCAGCTTGAGCGCCTGGCGCGCGGTGGCCGCATCGATCGCCGCCACCGCCGCGACCGCATGGCCTTCATAGAGCGCCTTGTCGCGCGCCATGCAGTTGATGGCGGTGTCGCGCAGATCGCCCTCGATGTCCGGGAAGTCCTTGGCCGTTACGACCGCCTTCACGCCCGGCAGGGCCTCGGCCTTGGCGGTGTCGATCTTGCGGATGCGCGCATGGGCGTGCGGGCTCCTGAGCACGCGGCCCACCAGCATGCCGGGAGCGCTCATGTCGGCGCCGAAGCGGGCGCGGCCCGTGACCTTGTCGATGCCGTCGGGGCGCAGGGGCCGCGTGCCGACCAGCTTGAAGGTGCCGGGCTTCGTGGTGTCGAGTGGCATGGATCAACCCTCCCGCATCTCGGCCGCGGCCGCCTGGACCGCGCGCACGATCTTGTCGTAGCCGGTGCACCGGCAGAGATTGCCGGCGAGCCCGTAACGGATCTCGGTCTCGGTGGGATTGGGGTTCTTGTCGAGCAGCGCTTTGGCCGCGATCAGGAACCCCGGCGTGCAGATGCCGCACTGGAGCGCGGCATGCTCGAGGAACTGGCGCTGCAGCGGATGCAGCGTCTCGCCATGCGCCATGCCCTCGATGGTCTCCACCTTGCGGCCGTCGGCCTCGGCCCCCAGCACCAGGCAGGAGCAGACCAGCCTTCCGTCGAGGATCACGCTGCAGGCGCCGCAATCGCCCGTGCCGCAGCCTTCCTTGGCGCCGGTGAGGCCCAGCCGGTTGCGCAGCACATCGAGCAGCGTCTCCTCCGCCTTGCAGAGATACTCGACCTTGTCGCCGTTGATGGTGGCGGAGACCTTCACGCTGCTCATCGCTTCCCCCTCGCGCGCTCGAGCGCGATCAATGCGGCGCGGCGCGCAAGCACGCCCGCGACCTTGATGCGGAATTCCTTGGTGCCGCGCTTGTCGTCGATCGGCCGGCAGGCGGCCGAGGCCGCGGCGGCCAGGCGATCGAGCGCCTTGTCGTCGAGCTTGGTGCCGATCAGGGCGTCGGCCGCGGGCTCGACCAGCAGCACGCGCTCGGCCACGGCCCCCAGCGTCACGCGCGCCTCGCGGCAAACACCCTTGTCGTCGAGCGCCAGGCTGACCCCGGCGCCGACCACGGCGATGTCCATCTCCGTGCGGGGGATGAAACGCAGGTAGGCATCGCCCGCATGGGCGGGGCGTGCCGGCAGGAAGATCGATTCGACGATCTCGTCCTTGGCGAGGGAGGTCTTGCCGGGGCCGGTCGCGACCGCCTCCACGGGGAGCTCGCGCCGGCCCTTGGAGCCCACGATCGTGGCGGTGGCCGCGGCCGCGACCATGGCCGGCACGCTGTCGGCCGCGGGCGAGGCATTGCAAAGATTGCCGACCATGGTGGCGCGGCCCTGCACCTGCTTCGAGCCGATCAGCTCGACCGCCTCGACCGCCCCGGGCCAGAGCTTGCGCAGGGCCCGATGCTCGCCGAGCTCGGCCGCGGGCACCGCGGCGCCGATGCGAAAACCGCCGGCCTCGGCCGTGATGCGACGCATCGCGTCGATGCGCTTTACGTCGACGACGAGGTCCGGCTCGACGAATCCGGATTTCATTCGCACCAGGAGATCGGTGCCGCCGGCCAGAACGAAGGCCTTCCCCGGCTCGCGGGCCAGGAGCGCCACCGCCGCTTCGATCGAATTGGGCGTTTCATAACGCATGGAGACGATCCATTTCGTGAGGTTGCCAGATCAGTCATACATGAAGCGGCCGGCGCAAGCAAAGTGGCGTCGGCGGCGGTCGCGGACGCGCTCTTGCCCGACGCAGCCGCACCGGGGCCGCTCGCGGGATTCGCCTCACGCCGCGAAGGCGGGACCGGTCTTCGGATCGATCGGCGTGAGCCGGGCCAGATCGAGGACCTCCTCGAGCGCCGCGGCGGCCGAAAGCAGCGCCGCCTCGCCGCGCGGCCGGCCCACGAGCTGCAAGCCCACCGGCCTTCCGTCCTTGGTGAAACCGGCCGGAATGGCGACGGCGGGGCAGGAGGTCATGGTGATGACGCTCGCGAGCTTCAGCCACTCGACATAGTTGTCGAAGCGCTGCCCGTCGACCTCCCGGACCCACCGGATCTTGACATCGAGCGGCGGCGTGCAGGCGGCGGGTGCCAGCAGCAGATCGTAGGTCGAGAAGAACTCCACCATCTGCGCATAGAGCCGGCCGCGCCGGATGAGCGCGCGGCCGATTTCCTCGGTCGTCAATTTGAGCCCGCGCTCGACGTTCCAGATCACGTCCGGCTTGAGCTTCTCGCGCTGGCGCTCGTAGAGCGGGCGCATGGCGGCGACATAGTCGACGGCTCGCAGCGTCTGAAAGGCCTGCGGCACGCCCGAGAAGTCCGGGCAGGCCTCGTCCACGATCGCGCCGAGCTCGGCGAAGCGCTCGGCGGCCGCCTTGCAGATCGCGCGCGTTTCGGGTGCGACCGGCGTCACGCCGAGATCGGGCGAGAAGGCCACCCGCCGGGGTGCGATGCGCGCGGCTGCCGCTTCCCGGAAGGAAGCGAGCGGGGCCTCGAGCGAGAGCGGGTCCTCGACATGCCAGCCGACCATCGCATCCAGCATCAGGGCTACGTCCTCGACGTTGCGCGCCATCGGGCCGTTGACCGAGAGCGTGTCGAACTTGATCTCAGCAGGGCCGGCGGCGACGCGTCCCGGGCTCGGGCGCAGGCCCACCACCGAGCAGAAGCTCGCCGGCGTGCGCAGGGAGCCGCCGAGATCGGAGCCGGTGGCGAGCCACACTTCGCCCGTGGCCAGTGCCGCCGCCGAGCCGCCCGAGGAGCCGCCGGCATTGAGGCTCGTGTTCCAGGGATTGAGCGTCTCGCCGAAGACCTCGTTGAAGGTGTTGGCGCCGGCGCCGAACTCCGGCGTGTTGCTCATGCCGATCGGGATGCCGCCATTGGCCTCCAGCCGCTCCACCATGATGTCGGAGCGCTCCGGCACATTGTCGGCGAAGATCGGCGAGCCGTAAGTGGTGCGCACGCCGGCAACGTCGTTGAGGTCCTTGACCGCGAAAGGGAGCCCGGCGAGCCAGCGCCGCTCGTCGGCGGCCTTGGGCTTCGTTGCCATCAGCCGGCGCGCCTGGTTGCGGGCGCGCTCGGCGCAGAGGGTGACGATGGCGTTGATCTTGGGATTGACCTGCTCGATGCGTGCGAGCGACGCCTCGACCAGATCGAGGGGCGAGACCTCGCCCTGTCTCAGGAGATCGACCGCCCCGCAGGCGGTCAGACGCACGAGCTCGTCGCTGGTCGTCATCGAGACGTTGCTCCCTTGGGCGCGCTCGGATCGTTAGGAAGCTATCCCCCTCACCCTTCCCTCCTCCCCCAAAGCCTTGGGGGAGAGGGTTGTGGAGGGTTGGCGAGGCGCTAGCCGAGCCTTACCCGAAGCTGGGTGAGGGGGCAAGTTGCAACGAACCAAGTTGAACCCAGCCAGCTCGCCGCGCGGTCCTGATTCGGCGGGCTTATTCCTCGATGCTTCGTTCTGCCATCTACTCACCGCCCCGAAGCGACCGCGCGCGGTCCCTCGGCCGGGCGGCCGCGCGGGCGCGCTTTGCCGGCCACGAGCCTGGCCATCTCCCGCGACATCGCGACCTTGCCCTCCTCGGCGAAGGCCTCGTGGTTCTCCTCCAGGCGGTCGAGATCGTAGTGGTAGTTGACCAGCATGCCGAAGGACTGCTGCATGCCCTTGGGCGAGAGATCGCCCAGCCAGTTGAGCCGCTCGAGCCGGGCGCCGTTGCCGAGATGGAAGCGCGCGACGGGATCGGCCGGCCTGGGCCCGCCCTCCTGGCCTGCCAGATAGCGCGCGCACAGCGCCATCAGCTTGTCGCGCACGGGCATCAGATCGGCCGGCCCTAGCGCCGGATTGTCCGCGATCTCGCCGAGTTTGACGCGGTCGGCAGGCTCGAGATGGGGCAGCTCCTCGGCCCTGAGCCCGCCGCTGAGCCAGTTGCGGAAAGAGGGGATCGGCGAGAGCGTCGAGAACAGCTCGAGCTGCGGCAGCTCGCGCTGCAGCTCGACCACCACCTGCTTGATCAGGAAGTTGCCGAAGGAGACGCCGCGCAGGCCGGGCTGGCAATTGCTGATGGAAAAGAAGATCGCGTGCGTCGCCTTGGCCGGATCGAGCGGCGGCGCGGCCGGATCGAGGATCTGCTGGATCGAGGAGACCAGGGTCCGGCTCAGCGCCACCTCGATGAAGATCAGCGGCTCGTCGTCGAGCGCCGGATGGAAGAAGGCGAAGCAGCGCCGGTCCGCGGCCAGCCGGCGGCGCAGATCGGACCAGTCGGCGATCTCGTGCACGGCTTCGTACTGGATGATCTTCTCCAGAAGCGAGGCCGGCGAGTCCCAGTCGATGCGCTTGACGTAGAGAAAGCCGCGGTTGAACCAGGAGCCCAGCAGGTGCTGGAAATCGGCGTCGACCGCGCGTAAGGCCGGGTTCTTGCCGACATGCGCCAGCAGCCGCTCGCGCAGGCGAACGATCGCCCGCGTGCCGCCCGGCGCCATGTTGAGCCGGCGCAGCAGCTCCTGGCGCTGGGGCTCGACCGCCTCGCCGAGGCGCCTCAGGGCCGCCCAGCCGTCCGTCTCGCGATAGGCCTCGGCCGCGGCCAGGATCTTGTCGCGATCGACGCCGAAGCGCTCGGCCAGCGCCTTGAAGAGCTCGGCTTCCTCGGCCGGCGTCAGGTGCTCGAGCCGCGCCACCAGCTCGCTCGCCTCGGCCAGCGCCGTGGCCTCGCCGCGCCGCGCCAGCACGCGCGCGCAAAGATCGCCAATGGCAGCCCCGGCCGGCGCCTCCGCGGGCCGCGCCGACAGCAGACGCCGCCCGGCTTCGACGATGGAATCGAGAATGCCGCCGATCAAAGGAGCCGCCACCATGTCGGAGTTGCCTCCTTGCCCATGCTCGAGAGCAGCCGGCTCCCGATCGCGATCGGGCCGGCTTCTTGAAGATAGTGATCTCTTTCGGTTTCTTCACCCGGTGAGCGAGGACAAATTGATGGCTCGCGGGGATTCCGGGCGGCCGCGCAAATTCGGTTTCAGCCGATGCCTCACCCTCTCTCCCTTCCCTCTCCGCCAATGAATTGGGGGAGAGGGCTGCGAAGGATTGGCGAGACTGAAAGTCGACCCTACCCGGAGCTGGGTGAGGGGGCGGCGCGCCTTCTCGATGAAGGGGCTCCAGCACTCGCCGGCGCGATCAGGACCGGTCCTGGGCGAAAGTGGTCTTGTAGCTCTCCCTGAGCTTCGCCTTCTCGATCTTGCCCATGGCGTTGCGCGGGAGCTGGTCGACCAGGAACACGGCCTTGGGCAGCTTGTAGCCCGCCAGATGCTCGCGGGCCCCGGCGATGATCTCGCCCTCGGCGGGCCGTGCGCCGGGCGTGGGCACCACCACCGCCACCACCGCTTCGCCGTAGTCGGCATGGGGCACGCCGATCACGGCCGTCTCCGCTACCCCCGGCAGCGCATCCAGGACCGTCTCCACCTCCTTCGGATAGACGTTGTAGCCGCCCGAGATGATGAGATCCTTGGAGCGGCCGACGATATGGAGATAGCCGCGGCCGTCGATCTGCCCGACATCGCCGGTGATGAAGAAGCCGTCGGGGCGGAACTCGGACCGGGTCTTCTCGGGATTGCGCCAATAGCCCTGGAAGATGTTGGGTCCCTTGACCTCGATGCCGCCGACTTGTCCCTGCGGCAAAGGCCGGCCCTCCTCGTCGGCGATCCTGACGGTGATCCCCGGCAGCGGGAAGCCGACGCTCCCCGCCACCCGCTCGCCCTCGTAGGGGTTGGAGGTGATCATGTTGGCCTCGGTCATGCCGTAGCGCTCGAGGATGGTGTGGCCGGTGCGCGCCTTGAAGGCGTTGAAGGTCTCGGTCGTGAGCGGGGCCGAGCCCGAGATGAAGAGCCGCATAGAGGTGCAGCAGTCGCGTCCGAACGCCGGCGTGGCGAGAAGGCGGGAATAGAAGGTCGGCACGCCCATCATCACGGTGGCGCGCGGCAAGAGGCGGATCACCTCGGCCGCGTCGAAGTGCCTCAGGAAGATCATGCTGGTGCCGTTGAGGAGCGTGGTGTTGAGGGCCACGAACAGGCCGTGCGTATGGAAGAGCGGCAGGGCGTGCAGCAGCCGGTCTTGCGGCCCGATGTGCCAGATCTCGTGGAGCGCCTCGGCGTTCGAGGAGAGATTGCCATGGCTCAGCATGGCGCCCTTGGGCTTGCCCGTGGTGCCGCTCGTATAGAGGATCGCGGCGATGGTCTCGTCGGCGCAGGCGAAGGTTTCGATGCGCGAAGGCCTGTCGGCGGCGGCGAGCATCAGGCTGCCCTGGCCCTGCTCGTCGAGCGTCAGGACCGTGGCGCCCGCGCGGCCCGTCAGCGTCGGATCGTTCAGGGGCGAGGCGGGCCCGCAAACGACGACCCTGGGCTCTGCGTCGGCCAGGAAATACGCGACCTCGTCGCGCCGATAACCGGTGTTGAGCGGCAGATAGATGGCGCCGATCCGTAAAGCCGCGAGATAGAGCGCCACCGCTTCGGGCGTCTTCTCCACCTGCACCATGACGCGCTCGCCGGGCCTGGCGCCGGCGGCGAGGAGCGCATGGGCCATGCGCGCGCTCTCCGCCAGCACCTGGCCGTAGCTGCGGACCTTCCCGTCGGCGGTCTCGATCAGAGGCGCCTCCGGGTCCTCGGGGAAGCGACGGGCGAGGATGGCGAAGAGGTTGCGGTTCGAAGGCGCGTTCATGCGGAGACTTCCAAAGAGACCTGAAAAGCTGGGGAATCTGTGACGGAGCGACCGCCGCGGTGCAAGGGGCGAATCCGGCTTGGCCGACGGAGGGCGGTCGAATCGAGCGTCGCTCAGCTCTCTTTGCGCACCGTCACCAGGGCGGGCTTGCCGGCGACCTCGCGCGCATGCCCGCTGACCTCGGCGCCGGCATTGGCCGGCAGCGGCAGGAACACCAGGGCCGAGAGCGCCGCCGAGGCCGCCACCACATAGAAGGCGAAGGCGAAATCGCCGGCGGCCAGGGCCGGGCCGCCATGCAGGCTCACCGAAACATGGAGGGCCAGCGCGCCCACGCCCACGCCCAGGCTCATCGAGAGCTGCTGCGCCATGCCGGCGAAGCTCGTCGCCAGGCTCATGCGTTCGGGCGGCACGTCGGCATAGCCGATGGTGTTGAGGGCGGTGAACTGCAGCGAGCGGAAGAAGCCGCCGGCCAAGAGCAGCAACAGGATCAGCCAAGCGGGTGTGGTGATCTGGAACAGGCTGTAGCTGGCGAGGAAGGTGGCGCTGACGAGGGCGTTGGCGATCAGCACGCGACGGAAGCCGAAACGGCGCAGGATCGGCCCCGCCGTCATCTTCATGGTGAGCGCGCCCGCCGCGGCGGCGAAGGTCAGGAGGCCCGAGGCGAAGGCGTCGAGGCCGAATCCGACCTGCAGCAGCAAGGGCATCAGGAAGGGCAGCGCGCCGATGCCGATGCGGAACAGCAGCCCGCCCCAGATGTTGGCGCGGAAGGTCGGGATCCTGAGCAGCGACAGGTCGATGACGGGATGGATGGCGCGGCGCGCGTGACGCACATAGAGCGCCACGGCAACGAGGCCCACGACCAGGAGCGCGATCACGGCCGGGCCGGACAGGATGCCGCGGCCCATGGTCTCGAAGGCGAAGACCAGGCCGGAGAGGCCGACAGCGCTCAAGACGAAGCCCGGCAGGTCGAGCGGCGGCGTCTGCGGCTCGCGTGTGTCGGCGATGAAGAGCGTGGCCAGCGCCACGCCCAGAAGCCCGATCGGCAGGTTGAGCCAGAAGATCCAGCGCCAGGAGAAATAGGTGGTGATGAAGCCGCCGACGGGCGGCCCCAGAACCGGCCCCAGCAGCGCCGGCATGGTGAGATAGGCCATGGCGCGCACCAGCTCGCTCTTCGGCACCGCGCGCAAGACGACCAGCCGGCCGACCGGCACCATCATCGCCCCGCCGATGCCTTGCAGGATGCGCGCCGCCACGAACTCGGGCAGCGAGTTGGAGAAGCCGCACAGGATCGAGGCGCCGGTGAAGATCAGGATGGCGACGCGGAAGACACGGCGCGCGCCGTAACGGTCGGCGACCCAGCCGCTCACCGGGATGAACACGGCGAGGCTCAAGAGATAGGCGGAGATGGCCAGGTTCAGATGGACCGGGTTCTCGCCGAAGGCGCGCGCGATCGAGGGCAGCGCCGTGGAGACCACCGTCGAATCCAGATTCTCCATGAACAGCGCGCAGGCGACGATCAGCGGCGTGATCATGGGACGGGAGGCTGGCGAGCGAATCATGTCTCGGGCGGATGGGAACCGGGCTGGGGGACGGTCGAGCCGGGCGGGAGAGCTTGACCGCTCCGACAAGAACATAAGGGGCGGCAGCCGCGCTTGCCCAGCCTTTCCGCGATGGCTGCCATCCGGACGGCGCAGAAGGCCGATATCGGAGCCGGTTCGAGTGGGTGCTCGAACGCGACTGGGGCTGTCCGGCAGGCCCGCCTGTCGTATTCTCGGCGTCGTGCCAGAACCGATACAAGAACATGCGTGCCGGCGGGGCTCGGGCCGCTCGCGTCGCCGGGAGTCTTGCGTCGTGTCCGCATCCAGGCGCCCAGCGGCGCGAACGGCGCGAGCGGTTGCCCGATGATCCAGCCGCTCCCGGTCGATGCGGTCCTGCCCGCGCTCAAGGAGACCTTGCGCGCGCAGCCCAACGCCGTGCTGGTGGCTCCGCCCGGCGCCGGCAAGACCACGCGCGTGCCGCCGGCCCTCCTCGACGAGCCTTGGGGCCGGGGCGCCAAGATCCTGGTGCTGGAGCCGCGCCGGCTGGCCGCGCGCGCGGCCGCTTCGCGCATCGCCTTCGAGCTTGGCGAGCGCGTGGGCGAGACGGTCGGTTATCGCGTGCGGCTCCAGGCCGAGGTGGGTCCCAAGACCCGTATCGAGTTCCTGACCGAGGGCCTGTTCGCGCGGCGCATCCTCGCCGATCCGGGTCTCGAGGGTGTCGCCGCCGTCATCTTCGACGAGTTCCACGAGCGCAGCCTCGATGCCGATCTGAGCCTGGCGCTGGCCCTCGATGCACAGCGCCACTTACGCCAAGACCTGCGGCTTCTCGCCATGTCGGCCACGCTCGACGGGGCGCGGGTGGCGCGCCTGCTGGGCCGAGGTGATGGCGAGGCGCCGCGGATCGAAAGCGAAGGCCGCCTCTATCCGATCGAGACGCGCCATGTCGGCCGCGAGAGGCACCAGCCGATCGAGCCGCAGGTCGCGGAGGTCGTGCTGCGCGCGCTGAAGGAGGAGAGCGGCAGCCTGCTCGTCTTCTTGCCGGGTACCCGCGAGATTCGGCGGGTCGAGCGCCTGCTCTCGGAGCGGATCGAAGATCCCGCCATTGCCGTCGTGCCGCTCTATGGCGCGATGGACATACGCGATCAGGACCGGGCCATCGCGCCGGCCCCGAACGGCACGCGCAAGATCGTGCTCGCCACCTCGATCGCCGAGACCAGCCTCACCATCGAAGGCGTGCGGGTCGTGGTCGATTCGGGGCTCGCCCGGGTGCCGCGCTACGATCCGGCGACCGGCCTGACGCAGCTCGCCACGGTGCGGGTTTCGCGCGCCTCGGCCGACCAGCGCCGCGGCCGCGCCGGGCGCACCGAGCCCGGCCTCTGCTATCGCCTGTGGGACGAGGCCGAGACGCGCGCCCTCGAGCCCTTCGCCAAGCCGGAGATTCTGGAGGCCGACTTGGCGCCGCTGGCGCTGGCGCTGGCCGAATGGGGCGCTCGAGACCCGAGCGATCTCGCCTGGCTCGATCCGCCGCCGGCCGCGGCCTATGCCGAGGCGCGCAAGCTCCTCGAAGAGCTCGACGCGCTCGATGCGGGCGGCCGCATCACGGCGCACGGGAGATCGCTCGCGCGCGTGGCCCTGCCGCCGCGCCTGGCTCATATGGTGTTGACGGCGGCCGGACGCGGCGAGGGCGCGCTCGCGGCCGACATCGCGCTTCTCCTGACCGAGCGGGGCTTGGGCGGCGAGGATGTCGATCTCGGCCATCGTCTGGCGGTGTTCGCGGCCGACCGCAGTCCGCGCGCTCGCGACGCGCGCCGGCTTTCGGAAAGCTGGTCCCGGCTCGCCGGCGCGGGCAAGGGCGAGGAACGCAACCTCGCGCGGGCGGGCGCGGTGCTGGCGCTGGCCTATCCCGATCGCGTGGCGCAAGCGCGGCCCGGCCGGCGCGGCGAGTTCCTGCTCGCGAACGGCCGCGGCGCGGCACTCGATCCGGCCGATCCGCTGGCCGGCGAGCCCTTCCTCGCCGTGGCCGAGATCGCGGGCGAGGCGGCCTCGGCACGCATCCTGCTGGCCGCGCGCCTGACGCAGGCCGAGATCGAGGCCGACTTCGCTCCCCATATCGAGGAGAAGGACGAGATCGCCTTCGATCCGGCCACGCGCGCCGTCAGGGCGCGCCGCCGGCGCGGCTTCGGCCGGCTCGTCTTGAGCGATGTCGCGATCGCCCGCCCCGATCCCGAGATCGTCGCCCGCGCGCTGGCCGAGGCTGTGCGCAAGCTTGGGCTGGAGGCGCTGCCTTGGCGGGACGTGCATCGCCAGCTTCGCGCGCGCATCGCCTTCCTGCGCCGGCTCGAGGGCGAGGCCTGGCCCGATCTCTGCGACGCGGCCTTGCTCGCCGGCCTCGAGGACTGGCTCGCCCCCTTCCTCGCCGGCAAGCGCGGCCTCGGCGAGATCGGCGCCAACGAGCTTTCGGCGGCACTCGAAGCGACGCTCTCCTTGGAGCAGCGTCGCCGGCTCGCGCGCCTGGCGCCGGCCCATCTGACCCTGCCCACGGGGCGCAACGTCACGATCGACTATGGAGCCGAGGGCGGCCCCACCGTCTCGGTCAAGCTGCAGGAGCTGTTCGGCCTGGCGCAGCATCCCTGCGTCGCCGAGGGGCGCGTGCCGATCACGCTCGCCTTGCTCTCGCCCGCCGGACGGCCGGTCCAGGTGACGCGCGACCTGCCCGGCTTCTGGCAGGGCTCCTATAGAGCGGTCCGGGCCGAGATGCGCGGGCGCTACCCCAAGCACCCTTGGCCCGAGGACCCGCTCTCGGCGCCGCCCACCGCCCGGGCCAGGCCGCGCGGCCATGACCGCAGATAAAAATAAGATTTTGCAGCATCTTGCTGACTTAATTGCAAATAAGTCGCAATAGCAATAAGCTCGCTAGAGGCGCTCGCGGAGGGACGAACCTGCTCGCCGCGGCGTGCCGCGCCTGTGCCATCGGCACCGCGCAAGACACTGAAGGCGGAGAGCAAGGAGGAGTTGGATGGTGGATCGCGTGAACGCACTTGGCAGCGGAGGGAGCGGCGCCGCTGCGGAGCCGACCTTGCTGGCGGAACTGGAGCTGTCCGAGCGGTTGATAGTCTGGGCTTTCCGCTGCTGGATCGCGCCGGTTTCGCTCGAGGGCTACATCCTGCGCGAGTTCGCCCGCCGGTTCGGCGCGCGCGAGGCCGAGCCCGCCTTGGCCGAATTCGCCCGCTTCGTCGAGGCGCTGCACGCGGGCGCGCGCCGCGTGCTCTATTTCCATCAGCCCTCCTGTCCCTGCGTCGGCCGCGACGAGCTCGGCATCCTCGGCCTGCTCGCTGCGGCGCAGGCGGCCGATGCGCAAGCCGCGCACGCGGCCGCGATGGCGCTGACCCGCCCCTCCGGCACCGGCGCGTTGCTGTCGCGGGCGCGTCGGCTCGCCGGCCGCTTGGCCGACAACGATCTGCTCCTGCCGGCGCGAGCGGCCTCGATCTCGGCCGTCGGCGCGGCGGCCAATGACGATGGCCCACGATCCTGGCTGCAGTGATCGCGACCCGGTGGACCGCGGGTCCGGCGAGAACGCTTCGGCGGATGCAAGGGCGCATAGCGCGCCGTGCGACAACGCGCCGGTCGGGCGCCGCGCCCTATCTGCGCTTCATCCGACGCCCGAGGAGATTGCGACGGGAGCCTTGATCGGTTGGATCTGTCCGCTCGCGTGAGCGCGGGCGGTGATGCAAGCGCCGGCGCATCAGGCGGAGCCGGCCACTGCCACCGGCGGCGCGTCCGTCCGCGCGGCTCTGAGCGCGGCGAGGAATTGCTGCGCCCAGCTTCTGGCGTTGTCGGTCTTGATCTGGTCCATCATGGCCTGCCAGCGGGCGCGGCGCTCGTCCGACGGCATGATCAGGGCCGCATGCAGCGCCTCCGCGACCGCCTCGATGTCGAAGGGATTGACGAGGAGGGCGGCCGTCAACGCCTCGGCCGCGCCCGCAAAGCGCGAAAGGATCAGCACGCCCGGATCGTGCGCCGGCTGTGCCGCCACATACTCCTTGGCCACGAGATTCATGCCGTCGCGCAGCGGCGTGACCAGGCCCACCCGGCTCAGCCGGTAGAAGCCCGCAAGCACGCGCCGCGACAGGGTCTTGTTGAGATAGCGCAGCGGCACCCAGTCGAACTCGGCATATTTCCCGTTGATGCGGCCCGCGATCTGCTCCAGCTCGCGCCGCAGGCTGCGATATTGGGCGACCTCGCCGCGCGAGGTGGGCGCCACCTGGAGATAGGTGACCTTGGCCCGGTGGTCCGGCCAGCGCCCGAGCAGCTCGCCATAGGCGAGGAAGCGGTTGGGCAGGCCCTTGCTGAAATCGAGCCGGTCCACGCCGATGATGAGCTGGCGGCCGGCGAGGCTCTCCTTGAGGCGCAGTGTTTCCTCGCTCGTCTCGGCCTCGGCGGCCTGCTGCGCGAACTCCTCCGCCTCGATGCCGACGCCGAACACGGCCACGCGGCTCGAGCGCCCGAACGCGTCGATGCGGCCGTCCGGACGCACGCGCCCGCCCAGCGCGTAGGTGACATAGTCGACGAAGCCACGCCGGTCGCGCTCGGTCTGCAGGCCGACCAGATCGTAAGCCAGGAAGCACTCGCCGAGACTGTCGGCGGCGGGCAGCGATTCCATCACGCCGGCCGGCGGGAACGGCGTGTGGAGGAAGAAGCCGATGGGATTGGCGACGCCGAGCCGGCGCAGCTCGAGGCCGAACGGGATCAGGTGGTAGTCATGCACCCAGATCAGGTCGTCGGGCCGTAAGAGCGGTTTCAAGGCCTCGGCCATTGCGCGGTTGACGCGCAGATAGCCGTTGAAGTCCTCGCGGCGGAAGTCGACCAGGCCGAGGCGGTAGTGCAGCAAGGGCCACAGGCTGCTGTTGGCGAAGCCGTTGTAGTAATGGTCGTAGTCCGTCCGGCCGAGGTCGAAGACGGCATAGGTGATGCGGCCGGCACGAACGAAGCGGGGCTTGCCGCTCGATTGCTCCGTCACCTCGCCGCTCCAGCCGAACCAGAGTCCTTCCTCGCGGCCGAAAGCATCGCGCAGCGCGACCGCCAGGCCGCCCGCTTGCGGCGTGCGCTGGCGCGGCAGCGGCACGCGATTGGACGCGATCACGAGCCGTTCCAAAAGCCCTCCTCCCAGCTCTTGCTGAGCCGCATGCAGGAACCGATCATCCCCACCATCGAATAGGTCTGCGGAAAGTTGCCCCAGAGCTCGCCCGTGTCGATCGCGATGTCCTCCGACAGAAGCCCCACCCGGTTGCGGCTGGCGAGCAGCGTTTGCAGGATCTCCCTGGCCTCGCCTTCGCGGCCCACGGCGGCGAGCGCGCCCACATACCAGAAGCTGCAGACGACGAAGGAGGTCTGGGGCGGGCCGAAATCGTCGGGCGCCGCATAGCGCATGAGATGGTGGCCCCGCCTGAGCTGCTGCCCGATCACCCCGAGGGTCGAGAGGAAGCGCGGGTCCTGCGGCGCCAGGAAGCCGAGCTCGGCCAGAAGCAACAGGCTGGCGTCGACCTCCGTCCCGTCGAAGGCGCTGACGAAGCAATTGAGTTTCTGATTCCAGGCTTTCTCGAGGATATGGGCACGCAAGCCGTCGGCGATCTCGCGCCAATGCCGGGCGCGGTCGGCGAGACCCAAGCGCGCCGCGATATGGGCGAGATGGTAGCAGCCGGCCCAACTCGTCACGGCGGAATAGGTATGCACATGTTGGCGCCCGCGATATTCCCAGAGGCCGGCATCGGGCAGGAGCGCGAACTTGGCGGCGACCGCCCCCACTTTTTCGAGCCTTTGGAACAGGACGGCATCGCCCGGCTTCGGCAGGCGCTCGTCGAAGAACATCTGCGCCGCCGCCATGATGACGCTGCCGTAAGAGTCGTTTTGCGTCTGCATGGCGGCGGCATTGCCGATCCTGACCGGCCCCATGCCGCGATAACCCGCCAGGCTGTCGACGGCGATTTCCTCCACCGGCGTCGCCGGCACGATCGGATAGAGCGGCTTCAAATGGCCGCTCGGCTCCAGCGCCAGGATGTTGACGATATAGCGGATGAAATCCTCCATCGTCCGCGTGGCGCCCAGCCGGTTCAGCGCCCGCACGACGAAGTAGGCGTCGCGCAGCCAACAGAAGCGATAGTCCCAGTTGCGGCCGCTCGAGGGCGCCTCCGGAATCGAGGTGGTCAAGGCCGCGACCACGCCGCCGGTCTCCTCGTAGGCGCACAACTTGAGGGTGATCGCCGCGCGCAACACGGCCGACTGCCATTCGAAGGGCACGTTGAGATAGCGCGCCCATTCCTGCCAGTAGTCGAGCGTCTCCTCGTAGTGCCCGCGCGCCAGCGTCGCCAGCGATTCGGCGATGACCTCGTCGCCGCCGAGAATCAGCGTGACCGGCGCCTGCAGCACGAACGGCGCCTCGTCCGCCACATAGGCCAGCGGCGCGTCGGTCGTGAGCCTGAGCGCGAAGTCCGGCCCGACATAGCGGATGCTGTTGCTGCCCGGAATCTTCTGCGGCGCGACGGCGCCGCAACGGAAGGTGGGCCGGGTGCGGATGCGGACGACACAAGTGCCGCGGATCGGCTCGATGCGCCGCACCAGCTGTGCCGGCCGGAAGATGCGCCCATAATGCTTGAAGCGCGGCGCGAAGTCGGTGATCTGGATCTCGCCGCCCTCCGCGTTGGTGAGTGTCGTGACCAGGATCGCGGAATTGCCGAGATAGTGCTGGCGGCTCTCGGCCAGGCCGACCAGCTCGACCTCCCAGAAGCCCGCCTCCGGCGCGTCGCCGTTGACGAGCGCGTTGAACACCGGATCGCCGTCGAGCCGAGGATGGCAGTACCACACATGCCGGCCGCGAAGGTCGACCAGGGAGGCCACGATGCTGTTCCCGATGGCAGCGAGGTCGAGGCTCGCCGTCACGGACCGCTTCTCCTTTCATCGAGCCGACCGGCAAGGTCTTTGAGCCATGCGCGCGCGGCCGCCGGCGAGGGCAGGTAGCCGTCGGCCTCGAGATCGCGCTTGCCGCCGACCCGGATGGCGCAGCCGCCGAGCGCGCGCGCCGCAGCCATGCCCGTTCTGTCGGTCTCGTCGTCGCCGATGAAAAGCGGGACGCGTCTCTCGAAAGGCGGCACCGCCATGAGTGCGCGCACCACGCCGCCCTTGTCGAAGGCGCGCGGCTTGATCTCGAGCACGCATTTCCCTTCGAGCAGCTCGATCTCGTCGCTTTCGCGCGCCAGGATGCGGCTGACGAGCGCCTTGAGCCCGACGGCAAGGCTCTGGTTCTGGCGATAATGGAGTGCCACCGAGCGTCCCTTGTCTTCGAGCAGCAGTCCCGGCCAATCCGGGACGAGTGCCTCGAGCCGCGGCCGCAAGCGCTCGAGCACGGAAAACGCGGCGGGGCTATCCGGGGCCGGCTGGACCGGGCCGCGCAGCTCCGCGCCATGTTGCGCGCCGATGATGAAGCGTCCGCGCGCGAACAGCCGGTCCACGTCGGCCAGGCCGCGGCCGGTGACCAGCGCCAATGCGCCGTCGAGCGCGGTTTCGAGCGCCTGCAACACGGACGCCAGATCGTCGGGAACGACGACCGCGCTCGGGGTCGGGGCGAGGTCCAGCAGCGTCCCGTCGATATCGAGGAAAAGCGCCAGATGTCGGCGCAGCTCCTGCACCTCCATGCGCTCCAGCAGGGCCGTGGCCGAGCCCGCTTGGAAGTCCAGTGAGGGAAGGCTTTGCTGCATCGGCGGGTTCGTCCGAACTCCTTATGTCGTTGCCGATAGAGGAATACGCTCGTGCCATCGGATGGCGGTCGATCCCGATGGCGAGGCCGAGCCGGACCTGCGCGAGAGGGAGATAGCCAAACGGCAATGGGCGGCTCTGTCAACCCTGGATTGCCGGGCCCGAAGCGCGTCGCTGGGGGCGGCAAGAGCCGCCGATGTCCGCTTGGCGCGGCCAAGCGAGCGTTCTACCGTGTGGGCCGCTTGCGCCGGCCACGGCCGGCACGCGCCAGTGCCTGGTCGCGGACCTCCGCGGCAACGCATGACGGCATGAACGAGCCACGGCGTTGGTGATTCGCGCGGCCTGTTCGGCTTGGATATTCGCACCGAGTTCCCGAAGCGGGATACGCGACCAAAGAGAGGGATACGATGGCCCAGCATGGCTACCAGACCGGACGCTTGAACCTGCCTTTCGTCGGCCATTGCAGCTTCGCCAAGCAGCCGATCTGCACCGATCTCGAGAAGATCGACGCCGACGTGGCGGTGCTGGGCGTGCCGTTCGACATGGGCACGCAGTATCGCGCCGGTGCCCGCTTCGGGCCCCGTGGCATTCGCGAGGCATCGACCTTGTTTTGTTTCGGCCATGCCGGCGCCTACGACCATGAGGACGATGTCGTCTATCTGCCGACGGACAAGGTCCGGATCGTCGATGTCGGCGACGTCGACATGGTCCACACCGACACCATGAAATGCCACGCCAATGCCGAGGCGGCGGTGCGCCAGATCCTCGAGGCCGGCGCGCTCCCGGTGATGCTGGGCGGCGATCACGCGATTCACGCGCCCTGCATCGCCGCCTTCTCCGAGCAGAAGCCGGTCCACATCGTGCATTTCGACGCCCATCTCGATTTCGTCGACGAACGCCACGGCGTGCGCTACGGCCACGGCAACCCGCTGCGTCGCGCCTCCGAAATGAAGCACGTGACGGGCATGACGCAGCTCGGCATCCGCAACGTCTCCTCTTCCAACCGCGAGGACTACGAAGCGGCCAGGCGCGCCGGCTCGACCATCCTCTCGGTGCGCGACGTGCGCCGGCTGGGCACGGCCGGCACGCTGGCCAAGATTCCCGCAGGCCAGCGCTATTACGTCACCATCGACATCGACGGCTTCGATCCCTCGATTGCGCCCGGCACCGGCACGCCCAGCCACGGCGGCTTCCTCTATTACGAAGTGCTGGAGATCCTGCAGGGCATCGCGCGTCAGGGCGATGTGGTGGGCATGGACCTGGTCGAGGTGGCGCCGCCCTACGATCCCACCGGCATCACCTGCTTCCTGGCGGCGCAACTCCTGATGAACTTCCTGGGTTTCATCTTCCAGGCGCGCTTCGAGCGCGGGGGCGGAAATTGAGCGAGACGACGATCCCATCCCCGTTCGCGCGCGGGCGCGGAGCCGGGCGATGAAGCCGATACCGATCGGCGCACGGGCGAGCCATCGGATCCTGCCGACCGCCGCCCACACCGCGGCAGCGGTCGGCAATCCCGGCGTCCATGTCGTCTCGACGCCGGCCCTCATCGGCTTTCTGGAGGATGCGGGCCATCTCGCGATCGAGCCCTATTACGAAAGCGGCGAAGCCTCCGTGGGCACCAAGGTGGAGGTCGAGCATCTGGCGCCCGCCCATGTCGGGCTGCCGCTCGAGGCGAGCGCCGAGGTGATCGGCGCCAAAGGCCGGCGCATCGACTTCAAGGTCGAGGCGCGCCAGGAGGGGCGGCTCGTCATGGCCGGCCGCCATCAGCGCGCCGTGGTCGATCTGGCGCGATTTCTCGGCCCGGAGCGGATCGCCGCAGCCGAGCGCCCGCGCATCGACTTCTGGTTCGATTTCCACAGCCCCTGGTGCTACCTGGCCTCGACGCGCATCGGCGACATCGCGCGCCGCCATGGCGCCGATCTCAGATGGCGCCCCGTGCATCTCGCCAAGCTCATCGATCGCATCGATGGCCGCCGGCCGCTCGAAGGCAGCCCGGCCTTCGTGCGCTGGTACAAGCAGGACCTGCTCGACCAAGCGGCACTGCTGGGCCTGCCCTTCGAGCCGCATCCGGACTATCCGCTTCGACCCTCGCGCGCGCTGCGCACGGCCTTATGGGCGGCCGAGCGGGGGAAGGCCGAGGCCTTCGTTTGCTCGCTCATGCGGGCCTATTGGTCCGAAGGCGCCGACATCACGGACATCGAAACCCTGGCCCGTCACGCCGCGACCGCCGGATTGGAGCCCGCGGCGGTGAGCGAGGCCGCGACCGGCGGACACACCAAGCAGGCGCTCGACGCCAATCTCGACGAGGCGGTCGCGGCCGGCCTCTTCGGACTGCCGACCGCGGTCCTCGACGGCAAGCTCTTCTGGGGCAACGACCATCTCGATCTGCTGGAGATCTGGCTGAAGCGCCGAGCGGCGGGCTGATCCGCGGCGGCCGACATCACAAAGGCCGCGGCGCTCATGCTTTCTCGACGGGCGCGTCGGGCGGCAGAAAAGACAGGTTGATGGGGATTGGCGACGTCACTATATTGTATTGCGACTAGTTTGCAATATCATAGCTGACATGCCTCATGATACCTCGCTTCAGCCGTCCACGGATCATCATCAAGTCGCTGGTGTTCCTGGTTCTTTTCGCGCTCAGCGCGATCACCGTGGCGGTTGGCGCGGAGAGCGGCGCGGTGCGGACGGATGGCCCGGCCTCGTCTGGCGGGGCCGACCCCGCAGCACCGCTGGCCGCCTTCGACCTGGGTCAGCCGATGCCGACCTGACAAGACCCGTTTGTTGCGGGCACATCCAAGGGCAGGGCGGCTCCACCCTTGCCCCCTCGACCTCGCGATAAGCGGTCCGGGCCAACCCTGCCGGCCCCCGTCCCCGGGGTCGCCATTTCTTGAGCGCCTCTCTCATCGAGCTGCCCGCGCGGCAGGGGCCTCAGCCTTTGGTCCCGTCAGCCCTGTTCGCTGTCGCGAGTTTCAACGACGGCGTGAGAAGGCCGGGTCTGCGGGGCGGAGCGGCCGCGCGGAAAAGCTTGTCTAACGGCCCGCGCGGCTCGATGCGCCGGCGGCGGCGCTTCTCTTCACGACGCTCATGAAATTGTCGTAGAGCCGGCGCGCGGTCGCGGCCATGGCAGGCAGCTCGCGGGCCGCGGCGGCCTCCAGTTCGGGCAGCGCGTGCGCCCCCAGCCGCGTCTCCAGCGCCTTGGCATATTCGGGCACACAGCCCCATTGCGGCACCGTCTCGCCGGTGATCTCGACATGATACTGGACGCCCCAGGCCCGATCGCCCACGCGCATCGCCTGCACGGCGCAGTCGGGCGAGCGGGCCAGCACGGTGGCGCCCGCCGGCAGGCGCGTGACCTCGACCGAATGCCATTGCAGCGCCTTGGCTTGCGGGGCCAAGCCGCGGAAGAGCGCGTCTGTCCGCGCGGCCTCGGTCAGCTCGACGCCGAGCACGCCGATCTCCGGCTTTCTCATCGGCTTGCAGGTGCCGCCGAGCGCGTCGGCCAAGAGCTGGTGGCCGAGGCACAAGCCCAGATAGGGCATGTTGCGCCGCGCAACCCAGTCGCGGATCACGGCCTTTTCGCGGACGAGCCAGGGATGCTGGTCGGTCTGCCATACATCCATCGGGCCGCCCATCACCCAGAGCGCGTCGTAGCGCTCGAGCGGCGGGATCGCCTCGCCCTCGTCCAGCTCGATCGCATCCCAGGCGATGCCGTCGCTCGCGAGGAAATCGCGAAAGATGCCGGGATGCTCGCAGGCGATGTGCTGGAATACCAGAATGCGCATGAGGCTGCCTCCTCGGAAAACGGACGGACCGCAGCATGTCCGCCCCCTGCTTGTCGTCAGCATAAGACGAACGGAAAGCGGCGTCGACCGCGGCTGCCATGCAGGCGCGGTTTCGACACCGGACGCATCTCTTGTCTCAGACCGGATAGCAGCCGGCGAGACGGGCACGCTGCACCACCAGCGCATGGACCGCATCCATGAGCGGGGTCTCGATGCCGACCAGATCGCCCATCTCGATCGCGGCCGTCAGCAGCGCATCGATCTCCATCGGCCGTCCGCGCTCGAGATCCTGCAGCATGGAGGTCTTGTGGGCGCCGATATCGGCGGTCCAGCCGATGCGGGTCTCGATGTCGACGCCGAACTCGACCCCGAGCGCGCGTCCGACCGCCTCGGCTTCGGCCATCATGCCGCGGATCACCGAACGCGTGCCGGGATCGCCGGCAATGTCGCCCAGCGTGGCTTGCGTGAGCGCGCTGACGGGGTTGAAGCTCAGATTGCCCCAGAGCTTGACCCATATGTCGTCGCGGATCCGGGTCCGCACCGACGCCTTGAAGCCGGCTCGCCCCAGGGCCCGGGCCAGAGTCTCGATCCTCGCGTTCCTGGCGCCGTCGAGCTCGCCCAGCATGAAGCGATTGCCGTAATCGTGGCGTACCAGCCCGGGCTCCACCACCTCGGCCGCGGGATAGACCACGCAGCCGATGAGGCGCCGCGCCTCGATGGCGCGCTTGAGAAGCCCGTCGCTATCGAGACAGGCGATGTTCCGATCCCGATACGGCCCCTCGAGGCCATAAAAATACCACCACGGCACCCCGTTCATCGCGGTCACGACCATGGTCTCGGGGCCGAGCAGGGGCGCCAGCTTGTTCGCGATGGCACGCAGGGCCGGCGTCTTCACCGTCAAGAACACGACATCCTGCGGGCCAGCTTCGGCGGGATCGTCGGTCGCGCTCACGCGCGCCAGGATCTCCTCGCCCTCGGAGAGCAGCACCAGGCCTTCGGTCCGGATGGCCTGGAGATGGGCTCCGCGCGCGATCAGCGCCACCGTCTCGCCCGCATGGGCGAGCTTGGCGCCGAGCAGGCCGCCGATCGATCCTGCGCCGTAAATGCAGATCTTCATCGACCGCACCTTAACCCGGACTTCTCAGGCAGGTCACGGGCGTCGCGGATCTCTTGTTCTGCGCGCGGCCGCCCCACCAACCCCGCGCACGGATCAGACCGAGAAGCGGAACAGGATGGGTTGGCCGCGCAGGATCGGGTCGCGACTTTCGGCGAGTTGATAGGAGGCAGAACCGTAAGCCGCACGCGCCGTCGCCGGCGGGCGCGGGCCTGCGGCGTCGGGGACGGGCTGCGCGAGTTGCTGGGCGAGAAAGGCGGCGGGGCTAGCCGGAGGCCGGCTATCGCTCGTGGAGGAGGGCGGCGTCGCCGCGGCCGTGTCGAGCGGGAAGGCCGCCGCCGTCTCGGGCGCGCCGCGCGCGCGCAAGGCCGCCTCTCGCCACGCGTCGGGCCGTGCGGTCGCAGGCGATACCGGAGGAGCGATCAGATCGAGCGGCATTCGCTTCTTCTTCTTTTTGAGGGCGCATGCGGCCCCGCAGGCTCAATTATTGGAGGACGGGCCGGGCGGACAAGGCCGGATCGCTAACGATTATGGTTAAAATCCTATTGACCCTTTAACCAACAAAGACGGCTCAAATTTGCGGATTTCCGCGGAAATCTCGATGCTTCGTGGCATTGCTGTGGCAACCATGACGCTTCATGGATTCTTAAAGAGGTGCTGCCTACTGTCGCGTTGCCGGTAGCGGGAGCCGTGCGGGGGCGACGTAACCTCCGAAGGCTATCGGCGCAATGCCTTCAGGTAGGAGGTGAATTCGCCCATGACTGCGTGGTCCCGGTCCGTCGCCTCACCCGATCCCAGGGATTGGGTGCGGGATGCCATCGAGGCGTCGGGCGATCTCGTTTACGACTGGGAGCTGGCGGCCGACCGCATCGCGTGGGTCGGGCTGGCCAGCGCGTTCTTCGGTACCGGCGAGGAGCAGGTGCCGGTATCGGGCCGTTCGCTGGCGGCCTACATTCACCCCGACGACCTGCCGCAACGTCTCAAGGCGCTGACCGAGCACCTCACCAACGGCGCGCCCTACGATTGCGAGTACCGGCTCAGGCGCGAGAGCGGCGAGGAATGCTGGGTGCATGACCGCGGCTCGGTCAAACTGGCGCCGTCGGGCGATCCCGAGCGCCTGATCGGCACGCTCCGGCTGATCAACGAGCGCAAGCAGCACGAAGCCCGGCTCGAGCGGCTCGCCAGCTTCGACGACCTGACCGGCCATTTCAACAAGCTGCGGCTGCAGGGCGCCATCGATCTCTGCCTGCAGGAATGCCAAGAGTCCCGGGAGACCGGGGCCTTCCTGGTCATCGGCGTCGACAATCTCAGCAAGGTCAACAACGCCTTCGGCTACCAGGCGGGCGACCGCGTGCTGATCGCGATCGGCCAGCATCTCGACCATACGCTGCGTTCGACCGACACGGTCGGGCGCATCGGCGCCGACCGCTTCGGCGTGCTGCTGCCGCGCTGCACCGAACCGCAGATGCAGCGCACCGCCGACCGGATCCTGCAGGCCGTGCGCGAGATGTCGATACCGGTGGACACGGGCCGCGTCCACGTCACCATCTCGATCGGCGGCCTGGTCTTTCCGGGGCCCGGCCATAGCACGGCGCACGATATCGTGACCCGGGCCGAAACCGCCCTGCGCCAGGCCAAGCGCGACGGGCGCGACTGCTTCTCGCTCTATCGCGCGTCCCAGCAGCAGAATTTGCTGCATCGACGCAGCCAGACGATCGCCTTCGAGGTGCAGCAGGCGATTGCCGAGAACCGGCTCTGCTTCGCCTTCCAGCCGGTGGTCGATGCGACCACGCACCGGGCGGCCTTCTTCGAGAGCCTGATCCGGCTCAAGAGCGCGTCGGGCGAGCTGGTGCCCGCCGCGGCCTTCGTGCCCGTGGTGGAACAGCTCGGCCTGGTGCGGCAGATGGATCGCCATGTTCTCGAGCTGGCGGTGGCCGAGCTCAACGAGCATCCGACGGTCCAGCTCGCCATGAACCTGTCGGGCCTCACCGCCGCCGATCAGAGCTGGCTCAGGGCCTTGAAGAGCCTGGTCCAGGACAAGCCCGAGCTCGCCAGCCGCCTGATCCTGGAGATCACCGAGACGACGGCGTTGCAGGACGTGGAGGAAACGGCGCGCTTCATTCATCAAGTTCGCGCGCTCGGATGTCAGGTGGCGCTCGACGATTTCGGCGCCGGCTTCACCAGCTTCCGCCATCTGCAGGCGCTCAGCTTCGACATCGTCAAGATCGATGGCAGCTTCGCGCGCAGCCTGCGCGACAATCCCGAGCAGCAGCTCTTCGTGCGCAACCTGCTGGGTCTTGCCGACGCCTTCGGCCTCAAGACCGTCGCCGAATGCGTCGAAACCGGCGAGGACGCGGACTTTCTCGCCAGCGAGGGCGTGCATTATCTGCAGGGCTATTATTTCGGCCGGCCGGGCCTCGAGCGGCCCTGGTGCCAACCCGCGACGCTTCCCGCCTGGAACGGCGCCGCCGCCGGAAACGCCGGCCTCGCCTGACCGCCGGCTCGCGCTGGGCGTTCGCCAAGCCTGCCTATTCGGACTTTTCGGAGCCGTTGGCCTCGGCGCTCTTGGCCGGGGGCGTCTCCTCCGCCGGCTTCCCCTCGCGGCCTTTGGCGACCAGGGTCGAGATCTCGCGCTGGATCGCCTCGAGCCGGGACTTCAGCTCCTCGATCTGGCTCTCGCCCTGAACGGAAGCGCCAGCCGCCTTCGAAGGCGCCGCGGGTGCCGTGCCCGAGTTGGCGCCTTCCGGCCGGGCCGAGGGCTCCGAGCCTCGCATCGCCGCCTGGAACGGATTGAAGAGCCGCATCGCCTGCTCGAAGAAGGCGAGGTTCTTCTTGCTCATCTCCTCGAAGCGGCCGAACGGGAACATGCCGCCGAAATTCTCCTGCATGTAGCGGCGCATCTGCTCCTGGTTGCGGGCGAAGGATTCCATCGATTGTTCGAGGTAGCGCGGCAGCAGGAACTGCAGGTTGTCGCCGTAGAAGCTGATGAGCTGGCGCAGGAAGTTGAGCGGCAGCAGGTGCTGCCCCTTGGCTTCCTCCTCGACGATGATCTGCGTCAGCACGGAGCGGGTAATGTCCTCGCCCGTCTTGGCGTCGTAGACCACGAACTCGACGCCGTCCTTCACCATCTGGCAGAGATGGTCGAGCGTGACATAGCTGCTCGTCGCGGTGTTGTAGAGACGCCGGTTCGCATATTTCTTTATCGTGATCGGCGTCTTGCCCGATTTGTTCTCGGTCTTCTCCTCCATCCGGATCGTCCTCCGCGGCACCCGTTGCGCCGCAGCATAGCAGGATTCCGCCCTCGTTGTGCAACGCAAGGATTCCGGCCTCGCGGCGCAGCAAGTGGAAAGCGGCCAAGGGCTTGGCTATAGTCGACGGTTATGGCGGAGCCGCCCGATCTGGCCGCGCTGGCGCGGCGTTATCTCGATCTGTGGGAGAGCCAGTTGGCGGCTCTCGGCAGCGATCCGGCGCTCCTGGATCAGATCGCGCGGACGGTGGCCGCGATGGGAGCGGCCCTGGCGACGGCAAGTGCGGCTGGCCAGGCTCGCAATGAAACCGCCGGACCGGCAACCGGGGACGAGGGCGAGTGCCATGGCAAGAGCCGAAGCGGCAGGCGAGGGGCCGCCGACAGGGCCGAGGGGAGCGGAGCCGAGGCTGCGGCTCGGCCCTCGGCCGCTGCCGCAGCACCTGCTGACGGCGACGCTGGGCTGGTCGAGCTCGCTCGCCATGTGGCGGCTCTGGAGCGCCGGCTCGAACGGATCGAGGCCGCCCTTGGCCCCGAGCCTGGCGCCGCTCGCGCCCGATCTCGCAAACGCCGATCCTGACGCCTTCGCGGCGGCGCTCGAGCGCGAGACTTTCCGTCGCCTCGATCGCCTCGCCGCCGGGATTGCCGCCTACCGCGCCCATCCCTATCGCCGTCATGTCATGGCCGAGCCGCCGGCGGTCTGGCAGGAAGGCACGACGCGGCTGCTCGATTACGGCGCCGTGGCCGAGCGCGGGGGCACGGCCAAGCGTCGCAGCCGTCGACCGGCGGTTCTGGTGGTGCCGTCGCTGATCAACCGCGCCTACATTCTGGATCTCGAGCCCGAGCGCAGCCTGATGCGCTTTCTGGCGCGCGAAGGCTTCGCGCCTTTCCTTGTCGACTGGGGCGCCCCGGCCGAGACCGAGCGGCGCTTCACGCTCACCGATTATATCGCCGGCCGGATCGAGGCGGCCCTCGACGCGGTGAAGGCGCGCCAGGGCGGCGCGCCGGTGCTGCTCTTGGGCTATTGCATGGGCGGCCTTCTGGCGCTGGCGGCGGCGCAGCGCCGCCGGCGCGACCTCGCCGGCCTGGTGTTGATGGCCACGCCGTGGGACTTTCACGCCGAGCGGCCGGAGCAGGCGCGGCTCCTGGGCGCCATCGGCTTCGCGCTGGCACCTTTTCTGGCTGAGTGGGGCGAGCTGCCGGTGGATGGGCTGCAGGCCCTCTTCGCCGGCGTCGATCCCTTCCAGGTGATCCGCAAGTTCCTGGCCTTCGCGGAGCTCGATCCCGATTCCGACAAGGCGCGGCAGTTCGTCGCGCTCGAGGACTGGCTCAATGACGGCGTGCCGCTGGCAGCACCGGTGGCGCTCGAATGCCTCGTCGGCTGGTATGGCGCGAATGCGCCGGCGCGGGGGCAGTGGCTGATCGCGGGCGAAGCGGTCGAGCCAGCAGCACTCGACCTGCCGGCGCTGGTGGTGCTACCCGACCAGGACCGCATCGTGCCGCCGAAATCCGCCGCAGCACTGGCCGCAGCGCTGCCCAAGGCCGAGCGGCTGACGCCGGCGGCGGGCCATATCGGCATGGTGGTGGGCAGCGGTGCCGAGGCCAAGCTCTGGCGCCCGCTCGGCCAATGGATGTCGGCACGGACCTCGATGCGGGCGCCGGCGCGGGCTCGGGCGCGCCCCTCGCGAATTTCCGCATGACGGCTGCGTGATGCGTTCGGACCCTTGCCTTGCGGGGCGCAGCGCAAGCCGGTAAGGTCCGGCGAGGTGGCGCCCAGGCCCCAGAGCGAGGCCGGCGCCCTTCACCCCCTCAACCCCGCGAGACTTGATCCCGCAAGAGCAGGAGGAGTTCCGTTCCATGTCCGAGATCGTGATCGCCGGTGCCGCCCGCACGCCGATCGGGTCCTTCAACGGCTCGCTGGCGAGCTTGCCCGCCCACAAGTTGGGCCAGGTCGCGATCAAGGCGGCACTCGGCCGCGCCAGGGTCGAGCCGGGCGAGGTGGACGAGGTGATCATGGGCCAGATCCTGGCCGCGGGCGAGGGCCAGAACCCCGCACGCCAGGCGGCGGTCGCCGCCGGCATTCCGGTCGAGAAGACCGCCTACGCCATCAATCAGCTCTGCGGCTCGGGCCTGCGCTCGGTGGCGCTGGGCTATCAGGCGATCCGTGTCGGCGACAGCAGGATCGTGGTGACCGGCGGCCAGGAGAGCATGAGCCAGGCGCCACACTGCCTGCATTTGCGCAACGGCACCAAGATGGGGCCGGCCGAGATGATCGACACCATGATCAAGGACGGGCTGTGGGACGCCTTCAACGGCTACCACATGGGCAACACCGCCGAGAACGTGGCGCAGAAATGGCAAATCACGCGCGCCGAGCAGGATGCCTTCGCGGCCGCCTCGCAGCAGAAGGCCGAGGCCGCGCAGAAGTCCGGGCGCTTCAAGGACGAGATCGCGCCCGTCACCGTCAAGGATCGCAAGGGCGACATCGTGGTGGATACGGACGAGTATCCGCGCCACGGCACCACGGTCGAGGCGCTGGCCAAGCTCAGGCCCGCCTTCGTGAAGGAGAACGGCACGGTCACGGCCGGCAATGCGTCCGGCATCAACGATGGCGCCGCCGCGGTCGTGCTGATGACGGCCGAGGAGGCGAAGCGGCGCAAGATCGCGCCCCTGGCGCGCATCGTGTCCTGGGCCACCGCGGGCGTCGATCCCGCCATCATGGGCTCTGGCCCGATCCCGGCCAGCCGCGCCGCGCTCGCCAAGGCCGGCTGGAAGGTCAGCGACCTCGATCTGATCGAGGCCAACGAGGCCTTCGCCGCGCAGGCTTGCGCCGTCAACAAGGAGCTCGGATTCGACACCGGCAAGGTCAACGTCAATGGCGGCGCCATCGCGCTGGGACATCCGATCGGCGCCTCGGGTGCGCGCGTGCTGGTGACGCTGCTCTACGAGATGCAGAAGCGGAACGCCAAGAAGGGCCTGGCCACGCTGTGCATCGGCGGCGGCATGGGCATCGCCATGTGCGTCGAACGGTGAGCGGAATGAACGGCGAGCACGCCGGAAGCTGACCGGCCATATCGGATCGACCCGGCGCCGCGCTGCGCTTGGGAGAGCGGCGCCCGGCTGCGGCAACAAAGACAAGAAACGTCGACAAGGGAACAGGGAGGGACCATGAGCAGGCTCGCGCTCGTCACAGGCGGCACGCGGGGTATCGGACGCGCCATATCGGTGGCGCTCAAGAAGGCCCATTACCGGGTGGTGGCCAACTACTCCGGCAATGACGCCGCGGCGAAGGAATTCACGGCCGAGACCGGCATTCCCGCCTTCAAGTTCGACGTCGGCGACTTCGCCGCTTGCGAGGCCGCGGTCAAGACAATCGTCGCCGAGCATGGGGCCATCGAGATTCTGGTCAACAACGCCGGCATCACGCGCGACACCACGCTGCACAAGATGACGCCGCAGCAGTGGGACGACGTGATCCGCACCGATCTCACGAGCTGCTTCAACCTCTCGCGGCTCGTGATCGATGCGATGCGCGAGAGGAATTTCGGGCGCATCGTCAATATCGGCTCGATCAACGGCCAGGCCGGACAGTTCGGCCAGGTCAACTATTCGGCCGCCAAGGCCGCGATGCACGGCTTCACCAAGGCCCTGGCGCTCGAGGGTGCGGCCAAGGGCATCACGGTCAACACCATCTGCCCGGGCTACATCAACACCGACATGGTGCGCGCCGTGCCGGCGCCGGTGCTGGAGAAGATCGTTGCCAGGATTCCGGTGGGCCGGCTGGGCGAGCCCGAGGAGATCGCGCGTTGCGTGCTGTTCCTCGTCGCCGACGAGGCCGGCTTCATCACCGGTTCGCAGCTCACCGCCAACGGCGGGCAGTATATGCTCTGAGGTGGACGCGGATTCTCACACCGCCTGCTTCCATATCTCGCTGTCATCCAGGCGTCGCCATAACCCCTCCCCCTTCCCCCTCCCGCCTGCGGGCCGAAGCTTTCCAGTTGAGGTGTTCCTCCAACGAAACCCTTCGGCGGGCGAAGGCCCGCAAGGGGAGGGGGACAACAAAACAATGACCCTCCCCCTTGACGGCAGGGCAATCGCATGTGGCTGCGGAGCGGATTTCCTCGCCCTTCGAGACGGGCCTTCGGCCCTCCGCGAGGCGTGAGGAAATCCGCGAGATTTCGTGAGACCCCCTCGTCCTGAGGAGGCCGCG
>JBMONF010000057.1:0-33101 GCA_049323455.1 Pseudomonadota bacterium
GTTCGAGCGGGCCGACGGCGAGCGCGGCGGGCGCCGTCGGCGCCGCCGGCGCCGGCGCGGCGGGCGTGGGCGCGAAGGGGTTGAGGAAGAGCGGCGCGAGGGCGCCCTCCCGGCAGAGGCCGCGCCCGAGCCCGTGCCGGTGACCGAGCCGCTCGAAGGCAAGGAAGAGGCCGAGCCGGCCGAAGCGGCCGGTGCCGGTGCGGAGGCCCCGGGCGGCGAGGCTTATCCGGCCGCCGCTGACGGCGAGGTGCGGCGGCGGCGGCGGCGCGGTCGGCGCGGCGGTCGGCGTCGCTCGCGCCGGCGCCAGATGGAGGGCGGCCTGCCGACAGAGGCCGGCGCCCAGCCCGAAGGCGCGCCGCCGCGCGGACCCCGGCCCCTGGTGACGCCGGCCGATTTCGATCGCGACTGGCCTTATAGCGCCGCCGAGGAGGCGGAGGAGGAGTTCGAGGGCGAGGACGTGTTCGAGGCTGAACCGGAGGTCGAGGCGCCTCAGGGCGAAACCGCCGAAGGCGCGCCGACCGCAGCGCCCGCGCCGGCCGCAGCCTATCCGGCCGATCAGCCGACGGCGGCGGCCCCCAATCCGCAGCCGCCGCGCGATCCGGCCAGCTACCCCGCCGAGCAGCCGACGGTAGCGGCACCGCATCCGGCCCCAGCGGCGCCGGCGCCCGAAGAGGCGCCCGCACCGCGCGCCACCAGCGAACCAACCGTGATCGTGGTCGAGGAGAAGGGCGAGCCTGCGCCGCCGCGTCGCGGCTGGTGGCGCCGCGGCTCGTAACGCGCCGTCCCGCATCGCAAGACGCTTGTCCGCAGGCACGGCCCCGTCCCGTCGAAAGACCGGACGGGGCCTGTGCGCTCGAGTGACGCTGCGACAGCGAGGCATCTGCAGCCGCCTGCGACATGCGCATAGGTTCCGCGCCCGATCGGATCGCGCCGGAGCCCTTCTTGGTGCCGATCGTCAGGAAACCAACGAAGGATCGACCGCATGAGCCCGAATCCCGTGGCCGCGACCGTGGCCGCTGCCCCCGCCCTGCCCCACAACCCGCTCGCGCCCGTGACGGCCGCCGCGAGCGCCTGGCGGCGGGAGACGTCGGAGCCCGCCCTCTGGTTCTTCTTCAATGTGATCCTGGGGCTGGCCCTGCTGGCGCTGGTCTGGACGCCCAAGGTGCTGATCTGGGCAGCACTCGGTCTGACGCCGGTGGCGCTGATCGTGATGGTGCTGCTGACGACCGGCTTGGTGAAGGGCTGAAGAAGGGCCGATTGACGGATGCGTCACCGCCGCCAGGCGACCAGACGGCGTGCCGCCTCGGCGATGTCGGCGCTGTCGCCGGCGAAGGAGAAGCGCAAGTAGCGGTTGCCGCGCGCAGGATCGAAATCGACGCCGGGTGTGGTCGCCACGCCGGTTTCCTCCAGCATCCGCCGGCAGAAGGCGATGCTGTCATTGGTGAGCCGTCCGATATCGGCGAAGAGGTAGAAGGCGCCATCGGCCGGCGCCAGCTTGTCGAAACCCGCTTTCGGTAGTTCGCGCAGCAACAGCGCGCGGTTCTCGGCATAGCGGCGCACCATGGCGTCGAGCTCCGCCTTGCAGTCGAAGGCGACCATGGCCGCGTGCTGCGGCAGGGCCGGCGGCGAGATGAACAGGTTCTGCGCCAGGCACTCGATCGCGCGCGAAAGATCGGGCGGGACCACCATCCAGCCGAGCCGCCAGCCGGTCATCGCGTAGTATTTCGAGAAGCTGTTGACCACGATCGCCGCCTCGTCGAGCGCGCTCGCCGAGGTCGCCGCCATGCCGTAGGTGATGCCGTGATAGATCTCGTCCGAGATCAGGCGGATGCCTTCGGCGCGGCAATGACTCGCCAGCGCCGCCAAATGGCCACGATCGAGCATCGTGCCGCAGGGGTTGGAGGGGCTCGCGACGATCAGCCCGGCGGGCTTTTCCGGCAGCCCCGCCAGCAGACCAGGCGTGGGTTGGAAGCGGTGCTCGGGGCCCACCTCTAGCTCGACCGGCTCGATCCCCAGCGCTGCCAGGATGTTGCGGTAGGCGGGATAACCGGGGCTCGCCAGCGCCACCCGGTCGCCGGCATCGAAGGCGGCCAGGAAGGCGAGCAGGAAGGCGCCGGACGATCCGGTGGTCACGACCACACGGCGCCAATCGAGCTCGACCCCGTAAGCCTCGCCATAATGGCGCGCAATGCGCTGGCGCAGCGCCGGCAGACCCAGCGCCTCGGTATAGCCGAGCGCCTCTTGATCGAGCGCCCGGTGTGCGGCCTCGATCACCGCGCGCGGCGCGGCGCTGCCCGGCTGGCCGATCTCCAGATGCAACACATCGTGACCCGCGGCGGCGCGCTCGTTGGCCTGGCGCAGCACCTCCATGGCGATGAAGGCGGGCACGGCCCCGCGTCGTGCCGTTTTGAGCGCCATGGCGCTACTTCCCGGTCTGCACCACGGCAAGGCCGAAGGCACGAGGGTCGGCGTCGGCTTCGCAGCTCGCGGCGTCGCGCTGGATCGATTTCGGACACCAGATGGCGTTGACGCGACCGATGATGTCGATGGGCTGCGTCTGATCGCCGCGCTGGGTCAGGCTGGCGGGGGCCTGCGTTTTGTCGATTTTCTCGACGAAGACGACATCCGGGGCGCCGTTATGGTGGTAGCGCGGCTCGGCAATGGCATCCGCCAGCTTTTCCTCGGCGTCGGCCGCCCGCAGAAATACCTGTGCCAGCGCCGTGGCCGCGGTCTCGCCGCCCGAGGCCGCGCCGGCGAAGAAGAATTCGCCGGTCGCGGGGTTGGCCATGATGACCGGCCCCAGGGCGCGGTAGCCGGCGCCGCGGTCGTTCGGCGCCGGCGCCAGCAGAATGCCGGTGCCGGGCGCCATGCGGCCCGCGCCGAACAGGTTGTTCATGGTCATGTCGCAGGCGACCGCGTTGCCGTCGGCATCCGCCGTGACGAAGCCCGTGGCCCAGGGGTTCTCCGGGGCCTGTTCCACGCCGCCGAGCGAAGAGGCCGGCGTCGCACGATTCTTGTCGTAGCCTTTCATGAGTTGCTCGACGTGATCGGCGGACACCAGGCTGGCGGGGTCGGCGTCCGTGCTCCCATCCAGCCGCATCCAACGCGCACGATCGACAAAAGCGCGCTTCGAGGCTTCCGCCACCAGATGCGGCCGTTCGGCCGCGTCGGCATCGGCGTAGTCGCGGGCCTCCGTCAACATGCCGACCATTTGCCCGAACAGCACGCCACCTGCAGCCGGCGGCGGCGGCATGTAGAGCACATGGTCGCCGAACGGCACCTCGATCGCCGGCTTGAACTCCGGCTTGACATTGCGCAGCGCGTCGACCGTGAGCGGCGCGCCGATCGACTGTGCCGCATCGGCCAAGGTGTGCGCGAACTGGCCCGCGTAGAACTCGCCCGCGCCTTTGATGCGCAGTTGCGTCAAAACGCCGGCGAGCAAGTCTTGGCGCAGCGGATCGCCTTCCTGGAGCGGCGTGCCATCGGGGCGAAAGAAGATCTTGGAAATCTCCGGATCCTGATTCAGATCCGCGCCCGCGGTCGCGATCTCGCGCGCCAGCGCGCGGCTCGTCGGCGTGCCGAGACGCGCCATCTGCTCGGCCGGTCCCAGCAGCTGCTCCCAACGCAACCGGCCATAGCGGGCCTGCAAGGCCGCCATGCCGCGCGCCGCCATCGGCAGGGCGACACGTCCGCCAGGAGCCGCGCGCGGCAGAAAGTCGAGCACCTCGGTATGCTTCGACTTGGAGTCATGGATGACGCAAACCCCTCCACCGCCGAGCGCCGCCGTCGATGGCATGGTGACCGCAAGTGTGAAGTAGAGCGCCACGGCCGCGTCCGCGGCGTCGCCGCCGGCCGAGAGCACGTCCCGGGCCACCACCGCGGCCCGCGGCTCGTCCGCCACGGCGGCGCCGGCAAACCCTTCGACGCTGCCGATCACGCCGACCGGCTTCTCCGGCCCGCAAGCCGCGAGCAGCAAGAGCGCGGCGGCAGCGGCAACGGCGCCCTTGAACGGGCCCCATTGCCCTCTACCCCGGCGGTTCCTATTTCTTGTCCCGTCGGATAAGGTCATGCTCATCATGAAGTTTTCGAGATCCCTGGTGGCGCTTACGGCGGGTTGGCTTGCGCTTGCGCCGGCGGTTTCGGCGGCCGCGGCCCCGAGTCTCATCCGCGACGCCGAAATCGAATCTTACATCCACGACTACGCTGCGCCAATCTTCGAGGCGGCCGGCATCGATCCTGCACAGGTGCATATCTACATTGTGAACGATCCCCGCATCAACGCGTTCGTCGCCGGCGGCATGAATCTCTTCCTTCACACCGGCCTCCTGATGCGCGCCCAGACGGCGAATCAGGTGATCGGGGTGATCGCGCACGAAACCGGCCACATCGCCGGCGGCCATCTGGTGCGCAGCAAGGACGTCCAACGCGCGGCCTCGATCGAGGCCATCATCGCCATGGTGCTCGGGATCGGCGTCGGCATCGCCACCGGCGGCAATGCCGGCGGCGCGGTCGCTGCGGGTCCGGCCTTGGCGATGACGCAGATGCTGGCATACACCCGCACGCAGGAGATGTCGGCCGATGCGGCGGGCATGAAATTCCTCGATGAGACCGGCCAATCCGCGCGCGGCATGCTGGAGATGTTCGACATGCTGCAAAGGGACGCGGTGCTGACGGGCCTCGGCGGCAACCCCTTCCTGCAGACGCACCCGCTCACCCAGGACCGTATTCAAACCGTCGAGCAGTTCATTGCCAAGTCGCCCAACTCGAACAAACCGGAGCCCGCTCAGATCGAGGAGGATCAGCGCCGCATTCGCGCCAAGCTCATGGGCTTCCTCCAGCCGTTGAGCGACGTGATGAAGGCTTATCCCGAGAGCGACACCAGTTTCGCCGCCCGCTATGCCCGCGCCATCGCGTGGTATCGCGCCGCCGACCTCAAGAAGGCCGTGCCGGCCATCGACCAGCTGATCGCCGAGGAGCCGGTCAATCCCTATCTCGAGGAGCTCAAGGGCCAGATGCTGTTCGAGAACGGCCGCGCCGCCGATTCGATTGTGCCCTATCGCAAGGCGGTCGAGCTGAAGCCGGACGCGGCGCTGCTGCGCATCGGCCTGGCGCAGAGCCTGATCGAGACCAACGACCCCGCCGCCAACAAGGAAGCGATCAAGGAGCTCGAGGCAGCCTCCGCGGTCGAGCCGCGCAACATGCAGGCTTGGCGGCTCCTGGCCGTCGCCTACGGGCGCGACAACCAGATACCGATGGCGTCTCTGGCGATGGCCGAGTTGGCGCTGCTCAAGGGCGACAAGAAGCAGGCCAAGGAACAGGCTCAACGCGCCGCCGATACGCTGCCGCCCGGCTCCCCGGGACAACTCCGCGCCGAGGACATCCTGTTCCAGGCCGAGCGCGACGACAACGACTGAGAGCCTGTTGAGCGGCACGGATCGCGTGCCTTCGCCCGCTCCCGAACGAAGGGCTGCCGGCGCAATCGGTGCACAGTTGCGTGAGCGGGCCGCCTCGAGGGTTGCTCAAAGCGGGGGTCGGCACCGATAATCGGCGCCGATCCTCGCCCTTCCATGCCCGAACCCGGAGTCCCCGCCTCGATGCGTTCCGTTGTCCTTGCCGCCCTTTCCGCCGTCATCGGCGCCGCCGCCGCCACGACGGTACTGCTCGTCGCCGGCCGCCTGCAAACGCCGAGCTTCGACGAAGCGGCCGTTCGCCAAGCCGTGCGCGACACGCTGAATGCCGAGCCGGAACTGGTGGCGGGCGCGCTCCAAGCCATCGAGCAGCGACGGCAAGCCACCACCGACGCCGCGCGCGCCGCGGCCGTGGCGGCGCATCGCGACGCGCTCTATGCCGATCCGGCGACGCCCAGTGTCGGGCCCGCCGATGCCAGCGTGACCATCGTCGAGTTCTTCGACTATCGCTGCCCCTACTGCAAGCGGGTGGCGCCCGATCTCAAGACCCTGCTCCAGAACGACGGCGACCTGCGCATCGTCTACAAGGAATGGCCGATCCTGGGACCGGCGTCGCTCTATGCCGCCAAGGCGGCGCTCGCCGCCCAGCGCCAGGGCAAGTATCGCGAGATGCACGAGGCGCTGATCGGGCTCAAGGGCGAGCTCGGCGAGGAACAAGTGCTGGCGACGGCCCAAGGGCTCGGCCTCGATATCGAGCGCCTCAGGCAGGATATGCAGGATCCCGCCGTTACCGATCAGCTCAAGCGGGTGCGCGCCCTGGCCGACGCACTGCAGATCGACGGCACGCCGGCCTTTCTGTTCGGCGCACGCTTCGTCGGCGGCGCCGTCTCGCTCGAGCAGATGCAAGAGCTGGTGAAGGCGGCGCGCCAGCAAGGCTGATACGCCCGAGCGGCTCCAAGGCGAGGCCGCCCCGGTTGCGCGCGGGACCGCTTTCCTCCTAGCCTCCCCCGAGGAAGGCCGGCCATTTGACGCGCCGGCCAGCGCATCAGCGGAGGCATCCATGAGAAAGCTCGAGGGCCGCTCGGCCATCGTCACCGGCAGCTCGCGCGGCATCGGCAAGGCCGTGGCGCTGCGCTTCGCCCAGGACGGCGCCAAGATCTGCGTCAATTGCGTCTCGACCGTGGACAAGGCCGAGGCGGTGGCGGCCGAGATCCGCAAGGGCGGCAGCGAGGCGATCGTGGTCCAGGCCGACGTCTCCAAGCGCGCCGACGCGGAGCGCCTCGTCGCCGAAACCGCCAAGGCCTTCGGCAAGGCCGACATCCTGGTCTCCAATGCCGGCATCATCATCGACCGTCCCTTCATCGAAAGCACGGACGAGGACTGGACGCGGGCGATCGAGACCAACCTGCACGGCTTCTTCAACGTCGCGCGCGCCGTGCTGCCGCATATGATCGAGCGAAAATGGGGCCGGCTGATCGCGACCGGCTCCTGCATCACCGAGATCGCCGATTTCGGCGGCAACATGTATTCGGTCTGCACCGCGTCGAAGGGCGGCATCACCGCGATGATGCGCCCGATCGCCGCCGAGGTGGCACGCCACGGCGTCACCGTCAACGCCGTCTCGCCCGGCTATATCGCGACCGAGATGCTGGGCGAGATCGACGCCGCCGGGCTCGAGGCGGCGCTCAAGCTCGTGCCCATGCGCCGCTACGGCAAGCCCGAGGAGATCGCCGCCGCCATGGCCTTCCTCGCCTCCGACGACGCCGCCTACATCACCGGGCAGGTCTTACGCGTCAATGGCGGCATGTCCATGGGCGGGTGAGGCTGTCGTCAGCCGCGCAGCCGCAGCCGGTCCGGGATGCAGGTCCGCCCGAGCCCGTCAGGCGCAGGGCGCCCATCCATGTTTTGTTAGGGATATCGAGGCTAGCCTCGGCCGGGCCCGCGTGGCGCCAGGGCAGCGCGGCGGCCCGTAAGGGGCGAGCATGCAAAGCCGAGACTTGCGAGGATACGCCATCGAAGCCGCGCTGCGGATTCTTGCCCTCGCGACCGTGTCTCTGTTCGTGCATCGTGCGGTCGTCGCCTTTCTGCACGACCCGACGCGGATCACGCTCCTGTTGGCCGCCATTTCCGAAGGCGCCACCTTCGCCATGCTTCTGCTGTCGAGATCGCCGACGGTCAGGGACTGGCATCCCTTGAGCGTGTTCTACACGCTTGCAGCGAGCTTCCTCTATCCGCTGTTCATCGTCACCGACCCGGGCATCCATCTGATCGGCGAGCGGGCCGGCGCGACGGTACAAGCGATCGGCCTGCTGTGGGCCATCTACGCCAAGCTCTCGCTCGGCCGGTCCTTCGGCCTGCTTCCGGCCCATCGCCGCGTCGTCGTCCACGGCGCCTATCGCTGGGTCCGCCATCCGATCTATCTCGGCTACTTCCTGACCCATATGGGATTCCTGCTGGCCAACTTCGGCCTGCAGAACCTGCTGGTCTACGCGATTCTCTATGCGATCCAGGTTTTCCGGATTCTGCGCGAGGAAGAGATCCTCGCTGCCCAGGAATCCTACCGGCAATATTGCCAGCGTGTGCGCTACCGGGCGCTCATCGGCATCTTCTAGACCGTCGTCGGCGCCCGAGCGCGCGAACGCGTCCCCGGGGGCCTCGGAGCCGGCCGATGTCCCGGCGCCTTCCCGGTGCCGCGCCGCTCGCGGCGTTGCGCCCCGCGGCCCCCATGCTATAACGGCCCCATCGATTGGCAGAATCGCGGAAAGCCGCTCCCTTGGCCAAGACCCCAACCGTCCTGCTCCTGAACGGCCCCAACCTCAACCTGTTGGGCGAGCGCGAGCCCGCGGTCTATGGCCGTGCCACGCTCGCGGACATCGAGCGCGCCTGCAAGCGGCGCGCGAAGGAGCTGGGGCTTGCGATCGAATTCCGGCAATCGAACCACGAGGGCGAGCTGGTCGACGGGATCCAGGCGGCGCGCAAGACGCATGCCGGCATCGTGATCAATCCGGGAGCCTACACCCACACTTCCGTGGCGCTGCTCGACGCGCTGCTCGCGACCGGGCTGCCCGTGATCGAGGTGCATCTTTCCAACATCCACCGCCGCGAGAGCTTCCGGCATCATTCCTATGTGAGCCTCGCGGCGACCGGCGTGATCTGCGGTCTCGGCGCTCAGGGCTATCTGCTGGCGCTCGACGCGATGGCCGGCATTCTCAAGACCCAGGAAGAGGCGTAATGGCGAAGTTCGACGTCGACGAGGCGCTGGTTCGCAAGCTGGCCGAGCTGCTGCAACAAACCGGCCTCACCGAGATCGAGTACGAGAACGGACCACAGCGCATTCGCGTCAATCGCCAGACCCTTGCCGCGGTGCCGGCCGCACCGACGCCCGCGGCGGCCCCCGTTCCGGCGGCGCCCGTCGCTGCGGCCGCGGCCCCCGCCGGCGGGCCGCCTCCGGGCGCCCTCACCTCGCCCATGGTCGGCACCGTCTACATATCGCCCGAGCCCGGCGCCGAACCCTTCGTCAAGGTCGGCGACCGCGTCACCAAAGGACAGACCGTTCTCATCATCGAGGCGATGAAAGTGATGAACCCGATCCCGGCGCCAGCGGGCGGCACCGTGCGCGAGATCATGGTCAGCGACGGCCGGCCGGTCGAGTATGGCGAAGTGCTGATGATCATCGATTGAGCGGCATGATCCGGCAGCAACCCGCCCGGGGACAGGCATGTTCGAGAAGGTCCTGATTGCCAATCGCGGCGAGATCGCGCTGCGCATCCACCGCGCTTGCCGCGAGATGGGCATCCGCACCGTGGCGGTCCATTCGACGGTCGACGCCGACGCCATGCATGTGCGGCTCGCCGACGAGGCGGTCTGCATCGGCCCCCCGCCCTCGCGTCAGAGCTATCTCAACATGCCGGCGATCCTCTCCGCCGCCACGATCGCCGGCGCCGATGCCATCCACCCCGGTATCGGCTTCCTGTCGGAGAACGCGCAGTTCGCCGCGATGGTGGAAGAGCACGGCTTCACCTTCATCGGCCCGGCGCCCGACCATATCCGCCTGATGGGCGACAAGGTGGCCGCCAAGGAGGCGGCGCGCTCGCTGGGCATCCCGGTGGTGCCGGGCTCCGACGGCGCCATCACCAACGACGCCACGGCGATGGATCTGGCCGATCGCATCGGCTATCCGGTGCTGATCAAGGCGGCTGCGGGCGGCGGCGGCAAGGGCATGAAGGTGGCGAACGCGCGCGCCGAGATGGCGCAGGCCTTGAGCCTGGCGCGGGCCGAAGCCAAGGCCAATTTCGGCAACGACGCCGTCTATATGGAGAAATATCTCTCCCACCCGCGCCACATCGAGATCCAGATCCTGGCCGACGCGCATGGCAACGTGGTGCATCTGGGCGAGCGCGACTGCTCGCTGCAGCGCCGCCATCAGAAAGTGCTCGAGGAGGCGCCGTCGCCTGCACTCAACGCCGCGCAACGCCAGAAGATCGGCGAGATCGCCACTTCCGCCATGAAGCGGCTCGGCTATCGCAGCGCCGGCACCATCGAGTTCCTCTATCAGGACGGCGAGTTCTATTTCATCGAGATGAACACGCGCCTGCAGGTCGAGCATCCGGTGTCGGAGATGATCACCGGCATCGACCTGGTGCGCGAGCAGATCCGGGTCGCCACGGGCGCGCCGCTGAGCTTCAAGCAAGAGGATATCGCCTTCACCGGCCACGCCATCGAGTGCCGTATCAACGCCGAGAACCCGGAGACCTTCGCGCCTTCGCCCGGCAAGATCACCGACTACCACGCGCCGGGCGGCCTCGGCGTGCGCGTCGATTCCGCCCTCTATGCGGGCTACCGCGTGCCGCCGCATTATGACAGCCTGATCGCCAAGCTGATCGTGCACGGGTCGAGCCGCAACGAATGCCTGATGCGGCTCAGGCGCGCGCTCGAGGAGTTCGTGATCGGCGGCGTCGACACCAGCATCCCGCTGCATCGCAAGCTGGTGGGCGCCGCCGACTTCATCAACGGCGCCTACGACATCCGCTGGCTGGAGAGGTTCGTGGCGCCCACGGAATGAGCGAGGAGATCGACAGCAGACGGTGAGCGGCCGAGAGCGTATCACGCCGGAAATGCTGCTGCGCGCCTATGCCTGCGGGGTGTTCCCGATGGCCGAGGGGCGCGACGACCCCGAGCTGCACTGGATCGATCCCAAGCGTCGCGGCATCCTGCCGCTGGAGCGCTTTCACCTGCCGCACCGTCTCGCGCGCACCGTGCGCTCGGGCCGGTTCCAGGTGCGATGCGACACCGCGTTCCTCCAGACGGTCGAGGCCTGCGCCGAGTCCGCACCGGGGCGCACGGAAACCTGGATCAATCGGGAGATTCTGCGCCTGATGCGCCAGCTCTACGACATGGGCTACGCGCACAGCGTCGAATCCTGGCAAGAGGACCGGCTCGTCGGCGGCCTCTACGGCGTGGCGCTCGGCGGCGCCTTCTTCGGGGAGAGCATGTTCAGCCGCGTGCGCGACGCCAGCAAGGTGGCGCTGGTCCATCTCGTGCTGCGCCTCAAGCTCGGCGGCTACCGGCTGCTCGATACCCAGTTCGTCACCGAGCATCTGAAGCAGTTCGGCGCCGTGGAGGTCAGTCGCGCGGAATATCAGCGCCGCCTGGCCGCGGCGCTGCCGGCGCCGGCCCGCTTCTACGGCGAGGTCCCGGGTTCGGTGGTGGCCGAGTTCACGCAGTCGATGACCCAGATGTCGTAGACCGGGTGCTCGAGCGCATCGAGCGCCGGGCTCGAGGCGAACATCCAGCCCGAGAAGAGCTGCCGCGGAGCCTCGTTCGCCTTGGTCTCCACCACCTCGAGGAAGGCGGCGCTTTCCGGCGTCTCCTCGGGCGGCCGCTTGTCGCAGGCGCGCACGGTGACCTCGAGCGAGCCCAAGCTCGTCGAGCTGCCGACCGGCACCTCGATGGTCGAGACGCGCGCCGTCACCTTGTCGAGCGTGCGCAGAACGGCGATCGCCATCGGATCGGCCACGGCCGGTGCTGCCAGCGACACCAACCCGCCGAGCCCTGCACAACACCACAGAGCGGCGCGCCAAACGGCAGCGCGGCAGGCCGCGACGCGAGAGGCGAACATGAAAAGGCTTCTCACTTGTTCTTGCGGTAGGGGTTCTCGAGCGAGGCGACGAGGTCGGCCAGCACCTGACGCACCTGGCTCTCGTCGCAGCCCATGAGAATGGCGTCCTCGAGCGCGTCCTGCGCCAACTGCCGGATCTCCGCCAGGTTCTCGTTCAGCACCTTGATCTTCTCGGTGCAGGACACGAGCTTGCCGTCCGGCTGACGCCAGGTCGGGAACGAGGAAGCTTTGTGACCGCGTTTGATGGAATGCTGCATCGGGGCTCGGCTCCGGCGGGTGTCACCATAGCAAGCGCCACCGCAACCGAGAAGACCCGCGGAAGCCCGCAAGAATCCGCGAGCAATCAAGGCTTTTGTGCGGCAAAACGCAGCCGGATGTAATCGGCGGTCCAACGTCCTTGCGCATCGCCGAGCCGGCCCCTCGGCGCCGGCTCCCGGCCGGCGTTTTCCCACGGCCCCGGCTCGTCGGCCGTGGTTATTGCTGCTTCTGCGGAGAGCCCTGGGAATGCGGGGAGGCGCCGGTCGAGCTGAAGATGAAACGGCCGATGAGGTCCACGAGATTGACCGGGTCTTGCGTCCTCCTGATCTCGCCGCCGGGCTCGATCATCTTCTCGTCGGCGCCGGGCTCGATCGCCAGATAGGGGTCGCCGAGCAGGCTGTCGCTCAGGATCCGAGCGGTGCTGTCGACCGGCAGGCGCACCTCGTTGAGGATGCTCATGCGCACCTCGGCAAGATAGGTGACCGGGTCGAGGCTCGTCGACAGCACGCTGCCGATCTTGATGCCGCTCATCCGTACGTCGGTGCCGACTGCAATGCCGTCGATCCGGTTGAAGCGCGCGGTCAATTCGTAGCCCGTGACCTCCCGTATGTTGCTCGCCGTATAGGCGAACGCGAGGAAGGTGGCTGCAATCAGCAGCACCACCGCTCCCATGATGGTTTCAATCACATTGCGCTTCATGCCACGCCCCCTCGCGGCCGTCGGCTAGAACTGGTTGGCAATCTTGGCCGCTCTCAGGAGGGGATCCAGGGCTCGTAGTCGCCGCTCGCCTTGGCACGCTGGCCGCCGGCCAGCGTGTGCCCCGGCGGCCGATAAGCCTGTGCCGTCCCGGTCGGGTTGGGTCGGTGCTCCTGCTGCCAAGGCCTCTGCTTGGCCTCGCTCTTCGGCGGTTCGGCCTGGCTTCCATGCAGCCAGCCGTGCCATTCGGGTGGAACCTTCGATGCCTCCGGCTCGCCTTCGTAGATCACCCAGCGCCGCTCGCGGCCATGCAGCGGTCGCTTGCCACGATAGTAACGGTTGCCGAACCGGTCGGTTCCGACCAGCTCGCCCCAAAGCCAAGTATAAAGACGCGTGCCTAGTGACATCGGCCGGCCGTTCGCTTCTCTTAAGGATGAGCACCGAAGGAAAGGCCGGCGTTTTCCTCGCCGGCCACCCCTTGTTTTCGGGCGGCCACTATGGCATTCGACCGCCGGCCCGTCCAGCCGCTCGGCAGGCTGGACAGCGCCCATGCGACCCGATAGATCAAGGGCTTGCCGGCGGCGCTCAGGGCGCTCTGCCGCCGCCCGGGAACCCCGCCGATGAGCCCTCGCGCAACCACGACCGACCGGCCCGCCATGAGCGCGGCCGCAGCCCATCTGCGCGAACGTGCGGGCATCGCCTTCGTCGTGGCCGGCGCCACCGCCTTCGGCTTCATCACGACGTTCTCGCGGCTGGCCTACGACACCGGCGCCACGCCGCTGACCGTGGTGGCGCTGCGCACCGCCGCCTTCGTGCTGGTGGCCGGCACCTTGCTGCATCTCAAAGGCCAGCCGATGCGCCTGTCGCGTGCCGGCTTCAGGGCCACGCTCTGGCTCGCGATCACCGCTTTCGGCATGGCGGTCGGCTATCTGAGTTCGGTCGCCTTCATTCCGGTTTCGCTGGCGGCTCTCATCTTCTACACGAACCCCCTCCTGACCGGCGTGATGACCGCGCTCGCCGGACGCGAGCGTCTCACGCTCGGCAAGGCCGCGGCGCTGATCGCGGCCTTCCTCGGCCTGGCATTGGCCCTCGGTCCCCGCTTCGATGTGCTCGACTGGCGCGGCATCGCCTGGGCCCTCGTCGCCGCCCTGTCGGTTGCGGCCACCAGTGCCTTTGGCGGCAAGGTGGTCGAGCGCGATCCCTCCCTCACCATCAACTTCTTCACCAATCTGTGGCTGCTGCCCCTGGTCGTGCTGCTGGGACCGCTCGCAGGCTCCTGGGCCTGGCCCGGCTCGCCCGCCGGCGCGCTCGCGGCCGGCGCCGCCATCTCCTGCTACATCCTGGGTTACATGCTCTGGTTCATGGCGCTTGCCCGCATCAGCGGCGTGCGGGTAGCAATGATGCTGAACATCGAGCCGGTGGTGACGATCGCCTTCGCGGCGGCGGCGCTGGGCGAGCGGCTGAGCCCCGTCCAATATGGCGGCGTGGTGCTGACCATAGGCGCGCTCATCGCCTTCTCGCTGGCATCGCGGCGCAAGGGCGACGGAGCCGGCCTCACAAGCGAAACCGCGACATAAGCTCCCTGCCGTTCCCCCCGACGCAGGGATCGGGACCGGGCTGCCCGCTCTTGCCTGTCGCACCGCTCGGAGGGAAGGACCCGTCGTGATCGGCTCGATGCGCATTGAGAGCCGACAGGCCGTCCCCGCCCTCACGTCGCGCCGAAGCTCTGCGCCGCCTCGTCGAGCAGCCAATCGATGAAGGCGCGAGCGCGCGGCACCCGAAGCTGGTCGGGATCGCAGACGAGGTGATAGTGCGACAGGGCCGGCACGCCCTGCTCGAACGGCTTGACCAGAAGGCCGGCGGCGAGGTCCTCGGCCGCCGTCGCGTTGTCGCCCAGCGCCACGCCCAGCCCCTGGACCGCCGCGTCGATGCTCAGGAGCGCCGTGCCGAGATGCATGCCGGAACTCGCATCGACACCCTCGACGCCGCTCACCAGCAGCCAGTTCGCCCAGGCGGTGCCGTCGTCATCATGAATCAGCTTGTGCCGCGCGAGGTCGCCGGGCTCGCGTAAGGGCAGGCCGGCGTTGATGAGACGCGGGCTGCAGATCGGGAACAGGTCGATCCGTGCGATGAGGCGGGTCCATTTCCGCTCCCACGGCCCCGTGCCGTAGTCGATGACGAGATCCGCCTCGTCGGCCCGCTCTCGCGCTCCCGGCCGGAACGGAACCAGCGTCAGCTCGATCTGTGGATAGGCATCGCGAAACCGGCCCAGCCGGCGCAGCAGCCACTTGGCCGCGAAGGCGATCGGCACCTTGAGCGTGAGACGGCCGTCAAGGTCGGGCCGCGACAGCCGCGCCGACGCGTCGGCGATGAGGTCGAGCGCCTGCTGCACCGAAGGCAGGAGATGCTGGCCGGCAGGCGTCAGCGTCAGGCGTCGGCCGCGCCGCTGGAACAGCGCCACCCCCAGCGAGCGCTCGAGCGCTCTCACCTGATGGCTGACCGCCCCGTGCGTGACCTTGAGCTCGGTGGCGGCGCGGCTCATGCCGCCATGGCGCGCGGCCGCCTCGAAGGCGCGCAAGGGATTGAGCGGCGGCAAATGTCGGGGCATGAGTGAAATGAATGATAGTTTTTCTCACAAGCGCCGGCGAATCTTTGTCCATTGTGAGAGAGATTTTCAAGCCATAGGATCGCGGCTCATGACCGGACGCGAAAGCCGCGCCCGGGAGGGCGGCCTCGATCAAGGGAGAGTGATGGGATGAGCGCGAATGCCAAGACCGCAAATGGTGGCTGGAGCGTGAACTCGGAATATGGCCGCCTCAGGGACGTGCTGCTGTGCGAGCCGGTGAACTTCAAGTGGCTGCCGACCAGTTCGATCTCCAAGGCCACCTTGCGCTCGGGCGCCAAGTTCGACCGCCAGCTCGCCATGAAACAGCACCGCGAGATGGTGCAGGCCTACGAGGAGGCGGGCGTGAAGGTCCATTTCCTCGAACCCGACGAGGCGCTGCCCTATCAGGTCTATGCGCGCGATTCGAGCTTCATGACGCCCTACGGCGCGGTCGTGACCCAGATGCACCAGTGGTGGCGGCGCGGCGAATATGCGCCGGTCATCAGGTTCTACCAGTCGAAGGGGATCCCGATCTTCAAGATGATCACGGCCTCGGCCTTCGAGGGCGGCGATTTCGACGTGATCGAGCCCAACAGCGTGCTGATCGGCTTCTGCGGCGAGCGCACCCAGGAGCCGGCGGCGCTCCAGGTCAAGGGCTGGATGGAGGAGAAGGGCTGGGAGGTGAAGCTCGCCCCCATCGCCGAGCATTACGTCCATATCGACCTGATGGTCTGCATGCTGGCGCCGAAGATGGCGGCGGTCTGCCCGGACACCACCGACGACTGGATCCTCGACTGGCTCAAGGCCAAGAAGATCGAGATGGTGCCGGTCGACTACCGCGACACCATGGGGCTCGGCTGCAACGTGATGGCGCTGGGCGACAAGAAGATCCTCTCGACCGCCCAGTCGAAGAACCTCAACAAGACGCTTCGTGCCGCCGGCTTCACGGTCTACGATCCCGACATGACCATGTTCACCATGGGCGGCGGCGGCGTGCACTGCATGGCGCAGGCGCTCCGGCGCGATCCGGTGTGACACCCCCTCCCCTTCCCCCTCCCCTCGCGGGAAGGGGGAGGGGGCTGGTGTCAGCTCCTGATGACTCCGCCCTACCCCTTCATCGCCACCACCTCGATCTCGATTACCATCCGCTCATAGGCGAGGAAGGGCAGCGGGATGCCGGTGGTGGCGGGACCGGGCTCGGTGAAGCAGGCCGAGCGGATGGCGAGGTTCTCGTGCAGCGTCTCGGCCGAGGCGACGCCCTGATAGAAGGCGGTCACCTTGACGACATCGTCGAAGCCCGCGTCGAAGCCGGCCAGCACGCGCTCGATGTTCGCCATCGCGATCTTCGTCTGCGCCACCAGGTCGCCTGGCTCGACCACCTCGCCCTTAGGCGTCAGCGCCACCTGCCCGCCCACGAAGATCATGGGCCCGCAGCGGATGCCGTGCTTGTAGGGCAGATGGATCGGCCAGTCCCAATGGCCCTCGGGCCAGGCATGGCGGCGCGGCAGAGGACGACCGCCCGGCCCCAGCATGGCGATGATCTCGCTGCGCGTCAGGAGGCCGGGAGCCGCGTGACGCGGCAACGGAATGCCGGTCGCCGCAGGCCCCGGCTCGGCGAAGTAGCGCGCCCGCACGCGCGCCGCACCTTCCCAGTCGGCGAACCGGCCGGCGCCGGCGTAGTAAGTGTTGATCTTGACGGCATCGTCGTGGCGCGCACCGAAGCCGCGCAGCACCTCGCCGAGGCGGTCCATCACGATCTCGCTCTGGCGCACGATGTCGCCGGGAGCGATCACTGCGCCGTCGGCGTCGATGGCGCTGATGCCGCCGACGAAGATCATCTCGCCGCATCTGAGGCCGTGCGAGAACGGAGCCGGCAGCGCCGGCGCGCCGCTGAGGGTAACTGCCTGGCGCTCGAGGCGCCGGCCGTCGACCCCGCGCATGGCGACCGCCTCGATCTCGACCAGCATGCCCGGATAGGCCAAGGCCGGCAGCGGCACCGCCGTGATCACCGGCCCGGCTTTGCCCGCCGGCAGGTGGCGCGCGATATCGGCGAGAAATCGCGCCTCGTCGCGGCCGCCGTCGTTCTGGTAGAAGGCGATCAGCTTGACGATGTCGCCGAGATCGCATCGCAGCTCGCGCAGCACCTTGTCGATGTTCGCGATCACCCGGGCCGTCTGGGTCTCGAGATCGCCCGGATGCAGCACTCGTCCGCGCGCATCGAGATCGACCTGGCCGCCGACGAAGATCATCTCGCCGCAGCGAAGCCCGTGCTTGTGCGAAACATGGATCGGCCAGTCCCAATGGCCTTCGGGCCAGCTATGCTCGCGTTTCATGGTGCCCCTCTCCCGCTGCCGTCGCGCCATACCGCTCGCCGGCGGCGAAGGATAAGATCGGCGCGCCCGGTCGACGCCGAACCGGCGAGAGCGCGATAGTTTCCCACCATTCGTTTCCGTTGAGGAGCCCGACCATGCCCGACGACCGCCCGAGCCAGACGCCCACGCGCAACTGGGGCCCGGCCGCCATGACGGCGGCCAAGGAGACCGCCTTCGACTGGGTCCGCGCGCACGAGGGCTGGCTCTCGAAGCGCCACACCGAGGTCTGGAACTTCCACGAAACCGCCTGGCGCGAATACAGGTCCGCGGCCTGGTACGTGAAGCTCCTGCGCGAGCAGGGCTTCGACGTCGAGGAGGGCACGGCCACCATGCCGACCGCCTTCCGCGCCACCTTCGGCAAGGGCAAGCCCGTCATCGCGACCTATGCCGAGTACGATGCCGTGCCCGGCAACAGCCAGGATCCGGTGCCTTACGAGAAGCCGCGCGACGGCGTGCACAAATACGCGGCCGGCCATACCGACCCGCATTCGGCCTTGGGGCTGGGCGCGCTGGGCGGGCTCTTGGCCGCCAAGGCGGCCATGGAGAAGCACGGGCTTTCCGGCACGCTGGTCTTCTTCGGCGAGCCGGCCGAGAAGGTCTGCGGCTCGAAGCCCGTCCATGCGGCGCACGGCTATTACGACAATCTCGACGCCGCCATCAGCTTCCACCCGGCCTTCACCACGGCCCACGCCAACACCGTCAACTGGGACACCCACTGCGGCTCCTATTGGAGCAAGATCTACACCTTCGAGTGCCCGCATCCCGAGGCGTGGGCGGGCATGGGCCTCTCCGAGGGCGCTTCGGCCCACACCACGGCGCGCGCACCGGGCGCCATCGACGCCGTCTGTCTCATGTACATGACGAGCAAGATGACCAAGGAGGCGATGCTGCCGCACGCCGGCACCTGGACCATCAACGAGGCGATCCTCGCGGCCGGGCAGGCCACCGCCGACAATCTCGCGCCCAACTTCAGCCAGATCCAATATGCGAGCCGCTGCCCGACGCTCGAGATGCAGGAGCGCATCTACGCGGTGCTCGACAACAATGCCGACCAGGTGGCGAAGATCACCCACTGCACCGTGCGCAAGGAGTGGGTGACCAAGACGCGGCCAGGCCTTCCCAACCACGCCGTCTCCGCCCTCGCTTACGCCAATCTGGTGCTGGCGGGCGCGCCCCAATGGGGCGAGGAGGCCAAGCGGTTCGGGCGCGAGATCCAGAAGAACCTGGGGTTGGAGCCGATGGCCGACCCGATCCATCCGGCCATGGCGAAGCTGGTGACGCCCGAGGAGGACGAGGCGCGCATGCGCGCGATCCTGCCGCCCTGGCAGAAGAACTACACCTCGGACGACTACACCGACTACACATGGCACTGCCCGACCGCGCGCCTTTATGTCGGCCGCGCCATGCTGGCCGCGACCAAGCCCGGCTATCAGTATCCGAACTGGGTGTGGAACGCGCTCGGCGGCTATCCCGCCACCATCGACCCCACCATCTTCACGGCCGCGCGCACCATCGCCGGCAGCCTGGTCGACCTCCTGACCAATCCGCAAGCCGTGGCAGACGCGCAGGCCGAGTTCCGCGAGCGCACCGGCGGGGGCATCGGCGGCACGAAGTGGGTCCCACCGCTCCTGCCGAGGAACTTCCCGGCGCCGATCCACTATCGCTGGCCGGAATATGTGAGCACGCCCCGCGGCGAAGAGTGGTGGATTCCCGCGAAGGCGTGAGTGGCAGGGACCAGTGTTGCGGTTCCAAGGTCATGAATCCAAAACCTGTCATTGCCGGGCTTGACCCGGCAATCCATGGTGCAGCGGCGTCCTCGGGCTTGACCCGAGGATGGATGCCCGGCTCAAAGCCGGGCATGACACCGAGTGGGAACCAGAGTCAGAACATTAGAGGCCGAGCGCGTTCATGAAGCTGAGCCGGTAGGACTCGCCACCCTGCAAGGCGAAGGCCTGCGGCGGCAGGCTGTGGACATGCACGTCCTCGGCTCCCGCGCGACGCAGGATCTCGACGGCCTTGCGCTCTTCCGCCTCGTCATGGACGCGCACCCAGAGCAGGATGCCGCCATGGTCGAGCTGCGTTTGCAGATGATGGGCGTGATGGCGCCCGATGAGCTGGGCGAGCCACGCGCCGACGGCGCCGCCCGCCCCGCCCGCGAGCGCCGCACCCGCCAGCGCTGCCGCAAGCGTGCCGCCGGAGGCGACGATCGCTCCCGCCGCCGCCGTGGCGCCGACATAGAACAAGCCGCCCACCACGAGACCCTTGGCCTCGGTGCGGGAATCGGTACCGACATAGGCTTGGCGCGGTATGTCGGGGTCGTCCTCGACATCGCTCACCCGCTCGAAATAATGTCCGAGCTCGCGTTCGATCGCGTGTTGCCCCGCCACGAGGCTGAAAGCGGACCGGTCGAAGCCGGCGACGAGAAGCTCGTCGACAACCGCCTGCAAGGACTGTTCGTCGTGGAAAACGCCGACCGCTTCCCGATTGAGATCGCTGGCCATGCTTCGCTCCTTCTCGCCAATGTTGCGCGAGACGGTGCCGGCTGCCGGCGGTTCTTTCGGCTCAGACCTGGGCCAGGACGCAAACCGGCCGCTCGGTACTGTCGCTGAGGTCCAGCATGACAGCTCGCGGCCCGGGTGCAATAGACATTTCCGTGAGCGTTGCAGACGGCGGCAATTCCGGAGAGAAGGCGGAGCGCGGCGCCGCCATCGCGACCGGGCGCCTCGTCTGGATCGACGATCTGCGGATCATGGCCGGTATCGGCATCGTGATCTTGCATGCCGGCCTCGCCTATACGGGCGGGAGCTGGTGGTACGTCGTCGATGCGGCGCAGGCGCCGGCCCTGCATCCGATCTTCGCCGTGCTGCGCCCGCTCTCGTTGGGGCTGTTCTTCCTCGCTGCCGGCTACCTCATGCCAGGCGCGCTCGCGCGGCACGGAACCCGCGGCTTCCTCAAGGAGCGGCTCCTTCGCCTCGGCACGCCGCTGCCCTTCGGACTGCTGCTGGTCTTCCCGGTGCTGATGTACGGCTATTACCTCAACGTCCGGGGCTACGCGCCGATCGATTTCGCCACCTATCTCTGGCGCATCTATTTCGGCATCGGCGGCCATCGGCCCGAGGGCTGGACCGGGCCCAGCTGGCCCGACCATCAGCTCGGCCATCTCTGGTTTCTCGAAGCGCTGCTGGTCTATAGCGCGCTCTATGCGGCATGGCGGCGCCTCAGGCCTCTGCCCAGCGAGCCGGTCGCGCGCGCCCTGCCCGACGCCTTCAACGCGATCATCCTCGTGATGGCCGTGGGCCATCTCGATTTCCTGGTCCGCATGCAGTACCCGATTTATGTCTGGCGGCCGGTGCTGGGCGTGCTGCAAGTCCATCCGGCCGACGTTCCGCGCGAAGCGGCCTGCTTCTTCCTGGGCGCGATGGCGGCGACGCGCGGCTGGGTGGCGGCTTTGCCGCCGTCGCTGGGCCCCCGCGCGCTGGCGGCGGGCCTTGCAGCCGTCGCCCTGTTTCTCGCTTTGGAATGGGCCGGCGTTCCCGTCTTGATCGCCGGCGGCACGACGCTCCATGCCTGGCTGTTCGCTTTGGCCGAGACGGCGGTGCTGGCGACGCTGGCGCTGGGCCTCGTCGTTCTGCTGCGCGACCATGCCGGCGCTGCCGGTGCCTGGCGCCGGCGGCTCGCGGCCGACAGCTATGGCGTCTATCTGCTGCACTTGCCGATCGTGGTGGCGCTCCACTACGCCCTCGGTCCCGCGGCGCTCGGTGCCACGGCGAAATGGCTGGTGACGGCGGCAATGGCGCTGCCTCTGTCGCTCCTGGCGAGCATGGCGCTGCGCGGCCTGCGGGCGGTAAGGCGCGTGGTCTGACCATCGCCCGGAGCGACTCCTCGCAAGCGGCCCGAAGGGCCTTTTCGCGCATCGGGACGAGTCTTGCGACGACACCTGCCGATGGGTCCGCCGAGCGCTCGCCCGTCGCTGTCTCCGCCCGGTCGTCGCCCATCATTTTTTGGGGGTCTGAATTTTGCGCTGCGGTAGCGTTTAACCGACCCTTAACCATAGAGGTCGGTTTTCTGCCGTGAGATGCCCCGACCTGTTTTCGCGCTGCACTAGATTTAGTATTTCGTGACAATCCCGACCCCAGAATGTGGTTGCAATCGCACGAACCCGGGCTCAATATGATGGGGCCGCTGGCGCGAACGAGCCCCAATATCTGGCGGTAGTTCAATCCTCTGTTGAGCGTTTTTCGAGCGAAAGCTCAGAAGGGGAGAGGATTCTCTGGGGCTGGGGTCAAGGGGATAAAAAAATGCGCATCAGCCGTCGCTTCACGCGTGCCGGAACGTCGCCCTATGCGGAAATCGAATTCCGCAAGACCACCAGCGAGATCCGCAATCCCGACGGATCGCTCGTGTTCCAGCTCCGCGATATCGAGGTGCCGGCCGATTGGTCCCAGGTCGCGTGCGACGTGCTGGCCCAGAAATATTTCCGCAAGGCCGGCGTGCCGGCGCGCTTGAAGCCGATCGAGGAGAACACGCTTCCCTCCTGGCTATGGCGCCACGTCCCCGACGAGGCGGCACTCGGCGGCCTCGAGCCCGAGCGGCGCTATGGCGGCGAAACCTCGGCCAAGCAGGTGTTCGACCGCCTCGCCGGCACCTGGACCTATTGGGGCTGGAAGGGCGGCTATTTCGACGGCGAGGAGGATGCCCGCGCCTATTTCGACGAGATGCGCTACATGATGGCGCGCCAGATGGGCGCGCCCAACAGCCCGCAATGGTTCAACACCGGCTTGCACTGGGCCTACGGCATCGACGGGCCCTCGCAAGGTCACTACTACGTCGATTTCGAGACCGGCAAGCTGGTGGCCTCGCCCTCGGCCTACGAGCACCCGCAGCCGCATGCCTGCTTCATCCAGTCGGTCGCCGACGACCTCGTCAACGAGGGCGGCATCATGGATCTCTGGGTGCGCGAGGCGCGGCTCTTCAAGTACGGCTCGGGCACCGGCTCGAACTTCTCCAAGCTGCGCGGTGCCGGCGAGCGGCTCTCGGGCGGCGGCAAGTCCTCCGGCCTGATGAGCTTCCTCAAGATCGGCGACCGCGCGGCCGGCGCCATCAAGTCGGGCGGCACCACGCGGCGTGCCGCCAAGATGGTGACGGTCGATCTCGATCACCCCGACATCGAGGACTATATCGACTGGAAAGTGATCGAGGAGCAGAAGGTGGCAGCCCTGGTCGCGGGCTCGCGGCTTGCCCAGAAGCACCTCAACGCCGTCATCGCCGCCTGCCACGCCGAGGCCTGCGAGGAGCGCTTCGACCCGCACCACAACAGGGCGCTCAAGACCGCGATCCGGGCCGCGCGCAAGGCGATGATCCCGGAGAACTACATCCAGCGCGTGATCCAGTTCGCCCAGCAGGGCTACAAGTCGATCGAGTTCCGCGCCTACGACACCGACTGGGATTCGGACGCCTATCTCACGGTCTCGGGCCAGAACTCCAACAACTCGGTGCGCGTGCCCAACAGCTTCATCGAGGCGGTCAAGAAGGACGGCGAGTGGAAGCTGGTCCGGCGCACCGACGGCAAGACGCACAAGACGCTCAAGGCGCGCGAGCTGTGGGAGAAGATCGCTTATGCCGCCTGGGCCTGCGCCGACCCGGGCGTGCAGTACGACACCACCATCAACGAGTGGCACACCTGCCCCGAGAGCGGGCGCATCAACGCCTCCAACCCCTGCTCGGAATACATGTTCCTGGACGACACGGCCTGCAACCTGGCGTCCTTGAACCTGATGACCTTCCGCAAGGCCGACGGCTCGTTCGACGTCGAGGCCTACGAGCATGCGGTGCGGCTCTGGACCGTCACGCTCGAGATCTCGGTGCTGATGGCGCAGTTCCCCTCGCGCGAGATCGCCCAGCTCTCCTACGAGTTCCGCACGCTGGGCCTGGGCTACGCCAATATCGGCGGCCTCCTCATGGCGATGGGCCTGCCCTATGACAGCGACGAAGGCCGGGCGCTTTGCGCGGCGCTGACCGCCGTCATGACCGGTGTCGCCTATGCGACCTCGGCCGAGATGGCGGGCGAGCTCGGCGCCTTCCCCGGCTTCGCCAAGAACCGCGGCGCCATGCTGCGCGTGATCCGCAACCACCGCCGCGCGGCCCATGGCGAGACCAAGGGCTATGAGGGCCTCTCGGTCCTGCCCGTGCCGCTCGATCACGCCAATTGCCCCGACAAGGCGCTGGCCGAGCACGCCAAGAAGGCCTGGGACGAGGCGCTGACACTGGGCGAGAGGCACGGCTACCGCAACGCGCAGGCGACCGTGATCGCGCCCACCGGCACGATCGGCCTGGTCATGGATTGCGACACCACCGGCATCGAGCCCGACTTCGCGCTGGTCAAGTTCAAGAAGCTCGCCGGCGGCGGCTATTTCAAGATCATCAACCGCATGGTGCCCCAGGCCCTCAAGGTGCTGGGCTACGACGAAAGCCAGATCGAGGACATCATCCGCTACGCGGTCGGCCACGGCACGCTCGAGACCGCTCCGGCCGTGAACCACGCGGCCCTGCGCGCCAAGGGCTTCACCGCCGGCGCGCTTCAGGCCCTCGAAGCCGCGCTCGCCACCGCCTTCGACGTGCGCTTCGCCTTCAACAAGTGGGTGCTGGGCGAGGAGTTCTGCATGGCGGGCCTGGGCTTCACGGCCGAGCAGCTCAACGAGGTGGGCTTCGACATGCTGGCGGAGCTGGGCTTCACCAAGGCGCAGGTCGAGCAGGCCAACACCTATTGCTGCGGCGCCATGACGCTCGAGGGCGCGCCGCACCTGAAGCCGGAGCATCTGCCGATCTTCGACTGCGCCAACCCCTGCGGGCGCATCGGCAAGCGCTTCCTCTCGGTCGAGAGCCACATCCGCATGATGGCGGCGGCCCAGCCCTTCATCTCGGGCGCCATCTCCAAGACCATCAACATGACCAATTCGGCCTCGGTCGAGGACTGCAAGGACGCCTACATGCTGTCCTGGCGGCTCGGCCTCAAGGCCAACGCGCTCTATCGCGACGGCTCCAAGCTGTCGCAGCCGCTGCAGTCGCAGATCTTCGAGGACGAGGACGAAGCCGAGGAGGTGCTGGAGCAGCCGGCGGCGGCCCGCGCGCCCATCGTCGCCGAGCGCATCGTGGAGCGGATCGTCGAGCGGGTGGTGACGCACGAGCGCCGGCGCCTGCCCAACCGGCGCAAGTCCTACACCCAGAAGGCCATCGTCGGCGGGCACAAGGTCTATCTGCACACCGGCGAGTACGAGGACGGCACGCTCGGCGAGATCTTCATCGACATGCACAAGGAAGGGGCCGCCTTCCGCAGCCTGATGAACAATTTCGCCATCGCCATCTCGATCGGGCTGCAATATGGCGTGCCGCTCGAGGAGTTCGTGGAGGCCTTCACCTTCACCCGCTTCGAGCCCAACGGCATCGTCGAGGGCAACGACGCCATCAAGATGGCGACCTCGATCCTCGACTATGTCTTCCGCGAGCTCGCCATCTCCTATCTGGGCCGCGCGGATCTCGCGCATGCGCAGCCGGGCGACCTGCTGCCCGACAGCGTGGGCAACGGCTCGGTCGAGGCCAATCTGCCGACGATGAAGCCCACGGTGGCGGCCCTCGAGACCCCGCGCTTCGTCAGCACCGGCTACATCCGCTCGACCAATCTGGTCGTGCTCAAGAACAATGGCGGGCACCAGCGCGTCGCCAACGGCGAGGACCGGGTGGTCGTGGCGGGCGCATCGGGCAACGGCGCGGCGGCGGTCGCGAGCGCATCATATGGGAACGGCGCGGCGCATACCGCGTCTTCGGGAAACGGCGCGGCATCGGCCGCGCAAGGGCTCGCCGGCAACGGCACCGCCGAAGTGGTTGCCGTCGGGGCCGCAATCATGCAGGCGGTCGACGAGAAGCTCGAGAGGATTCGCGAGGCGAAGCTCAAGGGCTATGAGGGGGACGCCTGCGGCGAATGCGGCAATTTCACGCTGGTCCGCAACGGCACGTGCTTGAAATGCACGACCTGCGGGGCCACGAGCGGCTGCTCCTGAGGCGGCCGCCAAGGGCAAGAGTGGCGGCGGCTCCCGAGGAGCGGCCGCAGCAGACGAGTGGAATGGCTTGATCTGAGCATGATCTGAGTCTCCCTGTCGAACTTCCGGGCGCGCGGCGGCGGCACGCGCCCGGAATTTTTGAGACCGTAAGGCCAGCGTTCCAACTTCTGGCGAAGCACCGGCAGGCAGGCGCAATCCGCGAAACCGACAGGTTTCTGGTAGACCCGCACCGGCCCAACCGGCCGGGCCGCCAATCTTGCGGCCCGCGCGCCGATATCGGTAGAGTCCCCGCCTGACGCGTTGGCTGGAGGACCCGTTCTTGCCCCAGGAAAACCAGCCTATGGCGGGCGACCGGCCGCTCCGGATCGTCGACTGGCGGCAGCTGGACGAAGCGGCCCGGCTCAAGGTAGCAGAGCCGGCGAGCCTGGCGCTCTTCGACGATCAATTGCGCGCCAGCGTCGGCGCGCTGATCGCCGAGGTCCGGGCGGAGGGCGACGCCGCGCTCGTGCGCGCGCTCGAGCGTTTCGACGGCTGCCGGATCACGGCCGACCGGCTCCGGGCCAGCGACGCCGAGTTCGAGGCGGCGAAGCGCGAGGTCGAGCCGGCGCTGCAGAAGGCGATCCGCCACTCGATCGACCGCGTCCGGCGCTTCAACGAGCATCTGCTCGAGCATGGCAACTGGCGCGTCGAGATCGAGCCCGGCCTGATGGTGGGCGAGAAGACCACGCCCATCGAGAGCGCCGGCCTGTTCGTGCCCAGCGGCAAGGGTTCCTTCCCCTCGGTGCTGGTCCAGATCGGCACGCCCGCAATCGTGGCCGGCGTGCCGACCGTCGCCGTCGTGGTGCCGCCCATGGCGGGCTCGGGCGGCCGCATCGACCCGGCCGTACTGTTCGCGGCAAGCGAGCTCGGCATCCGCAACGTCTTCCGCGCCAACGGCCCCACCGGCATCGCCGCGCTCGCCTTCGGCACTCAAACGGTCCCGAAGGTGCTGAAGGTGCTGGGGCCCGGCAGCCCGCCCGTGGCCATGGCCCAGATCGAGGTGCAGCGCTATGGCTGCCTCGCCCACATGCTGCTGGGCCCCTCCGAGAGCCTCATCATCGCCGACGCCGGCGCCGACATCGAGTTCCTGGCGGCCGATCTCCTCAATGAAGCCGAGCACGGGCCCGATTCCTCCGCCTATCTGGTGACGGACGACGACGGCGTGATCGACGCGATCCAGCGCGAGGTCGCGCGTCAGATGGCGCTGCTGCCGCAACCGCGGCGCGACTATGCGGCCCGGGCGCTCGGCAGCAATGGCGGCGCCATTCTCGTGCGCGACATGGCCGAGGCGGCGGCCGTCGCCAATCTCATCGCGCCCGAGCATATGCAGATCGCGACCCGCGACGACGAAGCCGTGCTGGCCATGATCCGCAACGCCGGCGAGATATTGCTCGGCCAGTACACCACCATCTCCTCGGCCAACTACGTGATCGGCGTGCCAGCCGCACTGCCCACGACCCGCTTCGCACGCGTCGCCTCGGGCGTGACGGCCGAGGCCTTCTTGAAGCGCTCCTCGATCGCGCGCGCCACGCGCGAGGCGCAAGACGCCATGCGCGAGACCGTCGTGACCTACGCCCGGCACGAAGGCTTTCCGGCCCACGCCGCGGCGGCCGAGATCCGCGCGCGGCGACGCAAATGACCCGGATGACCGGGCGTTCGGAAAGCGGACACGGGGCGAGGGCCTTTTCTCCCCCGTCCTGCGGCCGGCTTCGCCGGCAGACTCGATAGCCCGCGGGCAGTATCCTCGGGGGCTCCCTTCCCGCGCGCTCTTGCCGCAGACCGGCCGGCGCCGACATCGTGCAAGACTTCAATGGGTTCGAGCGGGCATCGACGGAGACGGCGTCGGCCATGATCGGCATGGCGAGAAGGGTGCGAGCGGCCTGCGAGCGCAGGTCGGGAGCCAGCGCGACGCCGCGTCGCCGTTTCGCGGCCTGGCTCGCCATTTTCAGCCTGCTGCTGCAGTCGCTGGCCACGCTGGCGCCGATGCCGGCCGCAGCAATGGCCGGCTACGGGTCCTGGAGCCCCGATCAGATCTGCCTCGCCACCGGCAGCGGTGGCGCGCCGGCCTCGCAGGACCGCACCGACCGCGGCGATCTCGCCCGCCATCATGCCTGCCAGATCTGCCTGACGCAGCAGCTCGCCGGGAGTTTCATCGCACCGGGGGCTCCGCTCCTGGCGCTCGTCGCCCCGGCGCGCGAGCCCGCGATCCCGACCGCCTCCTCCGCGCCCGCCCCGAAGCCGGACGTCGGGGCTCACAGCCCGCGCGCGCCGCCCGCGGCCTGATCCTTTTCAACCGTCGAGTGACGCCGCAGCCCGGTCGATATCCCCGGGCGGCGCCTTCCGCTCATGTCCCCGCGAGCCGGCAGCGCTCGCGAGCCTCCCCCTTTCCGTGGAGACCCGGTCGATGATCCGACTTGATATTCGAGCGACCGCCAGCCGTGCGGCATCGCTGCGCCCGCACGAGAGGCGGTCATGAAGCGCAACTTCGTCGCCCTCGTCGCCAGCGCGGCGCTGCTGGCGATCGCCGCCGCCGCGACGTTCCTCGTCATCGAGCACCTCAGAGACGGGGCCGGCGCCCCCTCGCCTGCGGCCATTGGCGGGCCCTTCAGCCTGACCGACCAGGACGGCCGTCCCGTCACCGACGCCGATTATGCCGGCAAATGGAAGCTGGTCTTCTTCGGCTTCACCTCCTGCCCCGAGGTCTGCCCCACCACGCTCAACCAGATGGCGCTGACGCTGAAGGCGCTGGGACCGCTCGCGGACGAGGTGCAGCCGCTCTTCATCACAGTCGATCCCGAGCGCGACACACCCGCGGTGCTCAAGAGCTACACGGAAGCGTTCGACGCCCGCATCACCGGCCTCACCGGCACGCCCGAGCAGATCGCGGCCGTCGCCAAGGCCTATGGCGCCTTCTACCAGAAGGTCCCGCAGGGGGACGACTACACCATGGATCACAGCACCTTGATCTACGTGATGCGCCCCGACGGCCGCTTCCAGATGGTGCTGCGCCACAACGATGTGCCGGACGACATGGCAACCAGGCTCAAAGCGCTGATCGAGCGGGGCTGAGTTACCGCTTCGCATATCCCGGCACCCATAGGAGTCAAAGCCATGACCATGCTCAAGACCCTGACACTCGCCGCCGGCCTCGCGCTTGCCCTCGCGGCCGCGGCCGCCGCTCACGAGTTCAAGATCGCCGACCTCGAGATCGATCACCCCTGGGCGCGCGCCACGGTGGCGGCCGCCAAGAACGGTGCGGTGTTCCTCGTCATCAAGAACGAAGGCAGGACGGCCGACCGCCTGATCGCAGCCAGCTCGCCCGTGGCGGAAAAGGCGGAGCTGCACGAGATGGCCATGGACAACGACGTCATGAAGATGCGCATGGTCGAGGCCGTCGACTTGCCGGCAGGCCAGAGCGTCGCGCTCGAGCCCGGCGGCTTCCACGTCATGCTGATGGGCCTCAAGAAGCCGCTCGAGGAAAGCCGGACTTTCCCCGTGACCTTGACTTTCGAGAAAGCCGGCAATGTCACCGTGACGGCCGTGGTCGAGGCGGTGGACGCCACGGAGCCCTCCCACGACGAGTAGCCGGCCCGGTGCCGTTGAAGCCTCGGTCGGGCCTCGTCCTTCGGCAAGCTCGGGACGAGGCGCGACACGCGTCCGCGCTTCCCTGGCACCAGCCCGCGCCCTGGCAGAAGCGGGCGCGAGCCGCTATGCTCGCGCCCGCCTTTCGGGACCAGGAACCGGACGACAGAGGAGACCAGACGCCATGGCCGGACGCATCGACAAGATTCTCGCCGACAAGAAGATCGAGCTGCCGAAGGCGGCGGCGCCCGTCGCCAACTATGTGCCGGTCGTGATCGCCGGCGGCGTCGCCTATCTCGCCGGCCAGGTCACGGTGTGGAACGGCGAGTTCAAGTTCATCGGCAAGCTCGGCAAGGAGTTCGGCGTCGAGCAGGGCCAGCAAGCGGCGCGCCTGTGCGGGCTCAACATCATCGCCCAGCTCAAGGCGGCGCTGGGCGGCGACCTCGACCGGGTGAAGCGTGTCGTGAGGCTGGGCGTGTTCGTGAACTCGACCGACGATTTCCACGACCAGCCCAAGGTCGCCAACGGCGTGTCCGATCTCATGGTCGAGGTGTTCGGCGATGCCGGCAAGCATGCCCGCTCCGCCGTGGGCGTCAACACGCTCCCGCTCAACGTGGCGGTCGAGGTCGACGCGGTGTTCGAGGTGGCCTGAACCGAGGACTGTCGGCGGGGCACGCGGCTGTCGCGCGCCTCGCGCTTTCGGGATCCGGGCGCTTCAGGAAATCGGCGTCTGGCAGCTGTCGTCGAGCGGCATGTCCTCGCCGGCGGTCGATCCGGCGGCGGGCGTTGTGTCGCCGAGCCCGCGCGTAAGACGGCCCGTGAGCTCGGCGCGCCAGCCCTCGATGCCGACGCCGTGCAGAAAGTCGGCGCCGTCCTGGCTCAAGAGCGAGGGCTGCTCCGCCAGCTCGAGCGCGCGCTGCCACTGCTGGCGCGCCTCGGCCTTCCGGCCGATGCGCCAGAGCGCGTCGCCCAGATGCGCCTGCACCTCGGGATGGCCGGGATCGCGCCGCGCCGCCTCGCAGAGCGGCGGCAGCGCTTCGCGAAAGCGGCCCAGCCGGTAGAGCGCCCAGCCGTAGGAATCGAGATAGGCCGCCACGCCCGGCGAGGCGGCCATGACCTGATGCAGCAGATCGAGCGCCTCGTCGAGGCGCCGGCCCGAGCTGATCCAGCTATAGGCGAGATTGTTCTTGGCGTTGAGATCGCCGCCATCCACCGCCTTGCGATACCAGTACTCGGCGAGATCGTGATTGAGGGGAAGGCCCAGCCCGAAATCGTACATGTAGCCGAGCGCGTCCTGCGCCGCCGCATAGCCAGCCTCGGCCGCCGTGGAGAAATGCGAGGCCGCCGCCGCGTCGTCGCGCGAAGCCCCCAGGCCGTTGGCGTCCATCAGGCCGAGGCCGTAATGCGCCTCCGGCTCGCCCTCGGCCGCGAGCGACCCGAACAGCTCGCGTGCCTTGGTATTGTCGCCCGCCTGGTAGGCGGCCCAGGCTTCATCGAGCCGATCGTGGCGCGAATCCGCCCACGCTGTCCCGGCCAGCAGCGGCAGGGTCAGCAACAGCGCGCACAGCAAGCGAACAGCACCACCCGTCATCGCGATGAGATGAGCTTAGCATGCCGGAGGTGCCCAAAATGTGGCGGGATTTGCACGGGTGCGGGTCCCGTTCCGCCATTTTGCAAAGCGTCTCGGCGACTGTGGCGACCGGACAGAACCGGCCATATTCCAAGCTTTCTTTATGGTTGCCCCTCCCCGCCCGGCGGCCGGGCCAAGAGCCGGCTCCGGCTGCTGCACCTGCCGATTCATTTCCTGAACTTGAGAGAGGGTAGCAGACCGGCCAGGGTTTCCCGACCAAGCTGGATGGAGGCCAATCATGGCGGCTACTCTTTACGAGCGACTGGGCGCGGCGCACGGCATCGCGCGGCTGGTGGACGACATCGTCGAGCGGCACCTGCAGAACCCGGCGATCCGGGCGCGATTCCTGCCTTACCGGGACGAGCCCGAACGACTAGCGACGGTGAAGGGCCACCTGCGCGCATTTCTCACCGCGGGCAGCGGCGGCCCGGGGGAATATGCCGGGCGCAGCATGCCGGCGGCCCATCGCGGCATGAACATCAGCGAGGCGGAGTATGTCGCCGCCCTCGACGACATACTCAAGGCCCTCGACGCCCTCAGGATCGACCCGGAGACACGCAAGGAGGTTCTTGCCATCGCCTATTCGCTGAAGGATGAGATCATGCATCAATGAAAGGGCCTGGCCGAGAAGGCGCTGGGCCGACCACCCGCCTGACCTGATCGGGTGCACGCCAAGACGACTGCGACGGTTGGGCCGCGCGTGCTGCCGGTTTCCGGGTTGCCGACATCGTCGCGGCGCCCCATCCTTTGGTTATGACCGCGGCCCCGATATTTGTCCTCGTCCTGAGCCTGTCGAAGGACGAGGCAACGGTCCTGCGCCCTAGCCTCATGGTTCGCCCTTCGACGCGCGCTTCGCGCGGCGCTCAGGGTGAAGCGGCTCACCATGAGGCCGTTCTGGCGCCGCCGCATGGCTGACGACGGCGAACAGGCAAGGGGCGAACGGCCGGAGGGAGAACCGATCGAGGCGCGGCTCGTCGGCCGGATTGCCGAAGCGCCGGCCGACCAATGGGATGCCTGTGCCGGCCGGGACAATCCGTTCGTCACCCATGCTTTCCTCGCCGCCCTCGAGGAGAGCGGCTCGGTCGGCGGGCGCACCGGCTGGATGCCGCGCCATCTGCTGGTCGAGGACAAGGCGGGCCGGCTGCTGGCGGCGGCACCGCTCTATCTCAAAGCCCACTCCTACGGCGAATATGTGTTCGATTGGGGCTGGGCCGAGGCCTACGAGCGCGCGGGCGGACGCTACTATCCGAAGCTCCAGCTCTCGGTTCCCTTCACGCCGGTGCCGGGGCCGCGGCTCCTGATCCGCCCCGGCCCGCAGGCCGATCGCGCCCGCGAGGCGGCGGTGGCGGCCCTCCTCGCCGCGGCGCGGCAGCTTGAGGTCTCCTCGCTGCACGCGACGTTCCTGCCCGAAGCGGACGCCAAGAGGCTCGCGCAGGCCGGATTCCTGCTGCGCCACGGCTATCAGTTCCACTGGGAGAACCGCGGCTATCGCAGCTTCGACAAGTTCCTGGGCGCGCTCTCCTCGCGCAAGCGCAAGGCGATCAAGCGCGAGCGCCGCGCCGTCGCCGAAGCCGGCATCCGGTTTCTGCCGCTCACCGGCCGCGACATCGAGGAGCGGCACTGGGACGCGTTCTTTCGCCATTACCGCGCCATCAGCGACCGCAAATGGGGCCAGCCTTACCTCACGCGCCGGTTCTTCAGCCTGCTCTCCGAGCGCATGGGCGAGCAGGTGCTGCTGGTGCTGGCCGAGCGCGGCGGCCGCGTGGTGGCCGGCGCGCTCAACCTGATCGGGCCCGAGCGGCTCTATGGCCGCAACTGGGGAGCCACGCAGGAGATCCCCTTCCTCCATTTCGAGGCCTGCTATTACCAGGCGATCGAGTTCGCGATCGCGCGCGGCCTCAAGGTGGTGGAGGCGGGCGTCCAGGGCGAGCACAAGGTGCAGCGGGGCTACCTGCCGGTCGAGACGGTGAGCGCGCACTGGATCGCCGATGCGGGCCTGCGCAAGGCCGTGGCGGGCTTTCTCGCGCGCGAGACGCCGGCCGTGCGGGCCGAGATCGCAGCGCTGATGGAAGAGAGCCCGTTCCGGAAGGACGGGTGCGCGGACGCCAGCTAGGCCCGAGCCAGAAACCGCCCTCGCCCTTCGACAAGCTCAGGGTGAGGGCGGTCTTGAGAAACGCCTGCGATCAGGTGCTGATGCCATCAAACGAAAAGGCCTCATCCTCTGATGTCCGTTTTGCAAGATGCGGACGAGTTTTTTCTGCGCGCCGGTTGGCTGGCGCGTGTGGGTGTGCGATGGGCCGGTGCAGGGGTCCGGGAGCGGGCGGTGGCTGCGACGGTTG
>JBMONF010000058.1:0-30700 GCA_049323455.1 Pseudomonadota bacterium
TCTACCAGTTCGACATGAAATTCCTGGGCGAGACGGCGACGCGCATCATCAACGAGGTGAAGGGCGTGAACCGGGTGGTGTATGATGTGACGAGCAAGCCGCCCGGGACGATCGAGTGGGAATGATTCAGGGCCCGCCCAGAGTATCCGGCAGTATCCACGATTTCCACTTAACATGTTGATCTGGATAGAAAAATGTCGATTGACGTTCGGCGTCTATCGGCCCGCTAAGATCGGCGCCGACGGACCGCCTGACGGTGCACGATACCGTTGCCAAGTCCGACTCCTGCCGCTACCGTCACCGTCCAGATGGCCGTTGACGGTATTTTTTGTAACTAAACGATTGAAATATCGTTGATTATCGCCGGATCGGCGGCCCAAAAATGGCTGACGGTATTGTGGGTCGAGAGGCGTGCGGAGATGCTGACGGACGTGGCGCTTAAGAACCTGAAACCAAAGGAGAAACCGTACAAGGTCACCGACCGTGACGGTATGTATGTGCTGGTGAGCACGACGGGAACGGTGTCGTTCCGCCTGGACTACCGTCTGAACGGGCGGCGCGAGACCGTCGTGCTGGGGAGGTACGACAAAGCCGGCATCTCGCTCGCGCGAGCGCGAGAACTGTGCATCGACGCCAAACGCATGATCCGGGAGGGGCGCTCGCCCGCCTTTGAAAAGCAGCGCGCCAAGCGGCGCCTTCTCGAGGCGAAGAGCTTCGGCGAGTTTGGTGAGAAGTGGCTGACCATGGCGCCGATGGCTGACAGCACGCGGTCCATGCGCCGGGCGATCTTCGAGCGTGAGCTCCTGCCCGCTTGGCGCAAGCGGCTTCTCACGGAGATCACGCCGGACGACCTGCGGGCACATTGCGGTGCCATCGTCGACCGCGGCGCGCCGGCGACGGCGCTCCACGTCCGCGACATCGTCAAGCAGATCTACGGGTTCGCCATCCTCCACGGCGAGAAGGTCGCCAATCCGGCCGATGAGGTCGGCCCCTCCGCGATCGCCCATTTCACTCCGAGGGACCGCTCGCTGTCACCGACCGAAATCAGGATCATGCTCAAGCAGCTTGAGAATGTCGCAACGCTGCCGACAATCCGTCTCGGGTTGAAGCTGATTCTGCTGACGATGGTCCGCAAGAGCGAGCTGCAGGATGCAGTGTGGGACGAGATCGATTTCGAGAACGCCGTCTGGACGATCCCGAAGGAGCGGATGAAACGCTCCAAGGCGCACAACGTCTATCTTTCGCGCCAAGCGCTCGACATCTTCATCGCTCTCAAGACCTGCGCCGGCAATTCACGGTACGTGCTGCCATCGCGCTACGACGCCGATGCGCCAATGTCGCGAGCCACCTTCAACCGCGTCACCTATCTCGTCGTTGAACAGGCGAAGAAGGAAGGGCTGCCCCTTGAGCCGTTCACGGTCCATGATCTGCGCCGGACCGGATCGACGCTGCTCAACGAGTTCGGCTTCAACAGCGACTGGATCGAAAAGTGCCTGGCGCACGAGGATGGCCGCTCCTCCCGCGGCGTCTACAACAAGGCCGAGTACGAGGTGCAGCGCCGGCATATGCTGCAAGAGTGGTCGAACATCGTCGATGCGTGGGTGGCGGGCGAGAAATACGTGCCGGTTCTCATCCCGCCTTCGATGCCGCTTCTCGCGCCTGATCCCGCTCTCTGACCGGGCGGGTACGGCGCTGGCGTACGTCGGGATGTTGGGCGCGTCGCACCGGTGACGCTCGCCGCGCGGCCAGCCAGGCCTCGACTTCGGCCAGGTCCCAGACCACGCATCGAGGTGAGAGAGCGAAGCGACGCGGGAACTCGCCGCGCTGCTCCATCTCGTAGATCGTGCTGTCGGCGAGTGGCACCATTTCACGCAACTGGTGACGGCGGATGGTTCGCTTGATTGGAGGGCCATTGCGGTCAGCCATCATCATCTCCTCGGTTTTTCCTTTCGAGGAAATGAGCGCGATAGACCCCGAAAGGGAAGGGATGAGATTCAGCGTTCGGACAGCCGGATACTGCGGCGTAAAAATAGAAAGCTGCTTGGTCTGGCGATTGATGCGCGCCGATTAGTCGAGGGATTGGAGCGCTCCAAAGCCGAGGTTACGGATTCCAATCTTGTCGGGGGTCACCAACAGCAGGTTGTCCATCCGGCTCTGACCGAAGAAGCTGAGGTTGCTGAAGCTTCAGATTCCAGGGGAGAACCGGATGAGCGTGCACAAGAATCCACGGCTGACGCCGCGTGCACGAGAGCGGATTGTAGAGCAGGTCGCGAACGGGCAGATGCCGGAGGCCGTCGCGGAAACGCACGTGTCTGCGCTCGGACCGTTCGCAAATGGGTTGATCTCATCGACGCTTCAACCCTGACGCTTCAACCCTCCGCCCACTTCAAGGCGACGATGCCTGTCACGACGAGGAGAATGCCGCACAGCTTGAGTGCGCCGATCTCTTCGCCGAACAGCCATGTGCCGGCGATCACCGTTCCGGCCGCGCCGATTCCTGTCCAGACCGCGTAGGCCGTGCCGACAGGCAGCACCGCGAGCACACGGTCGAGCAGTAAGACAAAACTCGCGAGCAACGCCACCGACACGATCGTCCAGCGCGCTCGCGTGTAGCCCTCGGCAAGTTTCTTCGAGATCGCCCAGGCGACATCGAGCAGGCCTGCGAGCAACAACAAGGCCCAAGCAATCCCCTGGCTCATGACGACCTCAATGGGCGATCGTGAGAAGATGGGCACGGCGTTCGGCCAGGAAGGCGCGGAGCCGATCAGCGTAGTCGGCTGGGACCGCGTTCGCTACGCTCGGCCGTTGCATGAGCGCCTTGCGCCATGCCCGACTCTTTGGGGTCTGCGTGAACACGCCCATGTCGACCATCGTGTCGAACACGTCGAAATAGCGGAAGATCGGCGCAAAGACTGCGTCGACCATGCTGAACGTCTCCCCCGCGAAATAGGGCGCTGCGGCAAGCGCAGTCACGAGCCGAGTGAATTTCTCGATCAGCGCTTGCCGGGCCTTCTCATAGGTGTCCGCATGGGTTGCCGTCTCGAGGCCCCAGATATCGGCGAGGATCGACGAGCCGAACTCGATCCAGCCGCGATGCTTCGCACGTTCGAGCGGGTCTTGAGGATGCAGACGCACGCGCGGCAACGTCTCTTCGAGATACTCGCAAATGACGACGCTCTCGAAGATGACCGCTTCTTTGCCGTTCCCGTCACGGACGAGCAGAAGCGGAACCTTGCCGAGCGGCGAGATTGAGCGAAACCAATCGGGTTTGGCCGCAAGATCGATGTAGCGCCGCTCACAGGCCACACCCTTTTCCGCCAGCACGATCGCCGCCCGCTGCACATAGGGGCAGAGATGATGACTGACGAGCGTGAGGGACGCCGTATTGGGCTGTTCGCTCCTCATGCCGGCACCTTCATGCCCTCGGCGCGCATGGCCTCCTTCACGGCGGGACGGCTCGCCACCCGCGACATGAAGGCGCGAAGCTGCGGAAAGGCGGACAGGTCGACCTTGGCGAAGTCGGACCAGCCGGCGATGGTGAAGAGATAGGCATCCGCCGCCGTAAACTGCTCGCCGAACAGGAACGGCCCGCCGGCCGACAGATGCCGCTCCACGAACGCCAGGCGATCGGCGATCTTGGCACGCGCGACACCTTGAGCCTGCGCGCCATAGTCGGGATGGAACAGCCAGGGGCTGAACATTTTGTGCAACTCGGTGGCGATGAAGTTGAGCCACGATTGCAGCTGGACGCGCTCGCGCGTACCGGGGCGCGGGGCAAGACCGCTCTCCGGCTCAAGATCGGCGAGATACTGCGCGATGGCCACGCCTTCGGTGAGCACGGTGCCGTCGTCGAGCCGCAAGGCCGGCACATAGCCGAGCGGGTTGATTTCGGAGTAGTCATTGCCTTTCTCGGTAAGGCGGGGTGTTTTCCCGATGTCGACCCGTTCGAGATCAAGGGGAATACCGGCCTCGGCCGCGACGATGTGCGGGGACAACGAGCAGGTTCCGGTGGCGTAGTAGAGCTTCATCGATGGGCTCCCTGACGAGTGCAGTGCGTGTCGACGTGCCGATCAGACCTTCGCTGCGCGCGTTTGGACGAAAAGCATCTCGATCGGGTGGGATCGCCGCAGCGCAAAGGCGCCATCGCCGAGCAGGAACTGGGCGAGGCACAGGACGGAAAGGTAGGCAAGATACTCCCAGCCGCCGTTCGCATAAGCGAACATCCAACCATTGCCCGAGTGCGCCCACGTGGCGCCGAGGGCGATCGGAAGCAGCGCGAGGGCGGCCCATCGCGCCTGCACGCCGAGCACGAGCAGAACCCCGCCGACGGTCTCGGCGACAAGGACGACGTAGGCAAACCAGCCCGGCAGTCCCAGACCTTCGAAGAAGCTCGCCGTCCCCGACATCGTGAAGACGAACACCTTCAGGAAGGCGCTATGGGCAATGAAGACGACGCCGAGCGCGATGCGCAGCAGCGCAATCCCGAGATCTTGCAAGGATGGCGTAGGGGCAGAATTCGCTGACATGGCCTTAATCACGCTCTGAGCAGGTGGGCGACTTTTCCGACGTGGGCGCACCCTAGTGCATGCATTTCCGCAGCGCACGTTGGGAATTCGCCAGAGACACTTGCGTGACTGCAAGGTGGCAGCCTGCTAGGCTCGCGGCATGGACGATTGGAATGACTTTCGGCTGGTGCTTGCCGTGCATCGGGCCCGCAGCCTGACGGCGGCAGCGGGGATCCTCGGCATCGATCACTCCACCGCCTTCCGGAAGCTCAAGGTCTTGGAGGAACGGCTCGGCGTGCGGTTGTTCGAGAGGCTACAGGGCGGCGTCTACCAGCCAACCGATGCCGGGGCGCGCATGGCCGCCGGCGCGGAACGGATGGAAGACGAGGCCCTTGCGCTCGACCGCGACCTTTCGGGTCGCGATCATCGTCTCTGCGGGCGCCTCCGCGTCACCTCCTCGGAAACGCTGGCCTATCGTCGCTTGACGATGCATCTCGCCGCATTCCGGCGCGCGCATCCCGGCATCGTCGTGGAGCTTGTGATCGACAACCGTGTGCTCAGCCTGTCGCGCCGCGAGGCCGACATCGCCTTGCGGCCCATTCGCCCGAAGGAAAGCGATCTGTGGGGGCGTCGGCTCTCGGCGGTTGGCTGGACACTTTATGCCGCGCCGACTTATCTCGACGCCAAAGGCGGACCGCTCAAAAGCGCGAACGAAATCGCGCGGTATGGCCTGATCGGCTGGGAGGAGGCGACATCGGGCATCGAAGCCGCCGACTGGTTGGCAAAAGCGGCGCCGCCAGAAGCCTTCGTGTACCGGACGAACAGTTTGGTGAATCAGCTCGTCGCCGCCAAGTCCGGCATCGGGCTCGCCCTCCTGCCTTGTTATCTGGGCGACGGCGAGGACGGCATTGCGCGCGCCCTGATCAACCCCATCCCTGAGCTCGAAGGCGAGCTTTGGATCGTCACCCATGTCGACCTCAGGAGAACGGCGCGCGTACGCGCCTTCTTCGATATCATCGGCGCGGGTCTCGCGCATGAGAGTGGATTGTTCGAGGGGATGATGAGCTGAGTTGGTCGTAGGCGGTACACGTAGAGGATCTGCAGCACGAGGACGCGGAACATCGGCTCTGCGTCCCAGGGCGGCCGCCGCCCCGTGGCTGCGGTCGGCATGCGGCAGCGCCGTCTTGAGCTCTCCGCGCGGAAGAAGAAGTCCACGACCCGCAGCCGCTCCGCCGCGTTGTTGCTGAGACAGATCCGGCCTTCGTCGATGAAGCGGGTGAAGGCCGGCCACCGCTTCAGCATGTAGTCGAGGCCCGGGCGAGATCGTTACCGCAGGAGAGCCTGGCGCGCTGCTCGCGCAGCCAGCCCTCCAGCTCGACGACCAGCGGAGCGCTCACCTCCTGCCGGACCGTGCGGCGCCGGAATGTCCCATTGGCGTTCCGGCGCAGGTGCGTCGGCTGTAGTCGTTCGGCGTGATCCGAAGGGGCTTTTTCGCCCTTGGCCCCGATTGTCTTGTAGCGCCGCAGCTCACGCGGCCACGCGGCTCGATCCGCACACTGCCGCCCGGCGGATGGCCGCAATGTTGTCCCGATAGCCGCCGAGGCCGTCCTTGAACACTGCCGATCCGGCGACGAGCGTATCCGCGCCGGCCTTGGCGACGACGGCCGCCGTCTTGGTGTTTATGCCGCCGTCGACCTCGATGCGAATGGGCCGGTCGCCGATCAGCGCGCGGATGCGGCGGATCTTGTCGAGCTGGCCGGGAATGAAGGCCTGGCCGCCGAAGCCGGGATTGACGGTCATCACGAGCACGAGGTCGACCTTGTCGAGGACGTGCTCGACGGCGCTCTCCGGCGTCGCCGGGCACAGGGCGACGCCCGCACTCTTGCCGAGCCCGCGGATGACCTGGAGCGACCGGTCGAGATGCGGGCTCGCCTCGGCATGGACGGTGATGAGATCGGCGCCGGCGTTGGCGAAGGCCTCGAGATAGGGATCGGCCGGACTGATCATCAGATGCACGTCGAAGAGGCGGTCGGTCGCCGGCCGCAGGGCCTTCACCACGTCCGGCCCGAACGTGATGTTGGGCACGAAATGGCCGTCCATGACATCGAGATGGATCCAGTCGGCGCCGGCGGCCGCGACGTTCCGCACCTCGTCGCCCAGACGAGCGAAATCGGCGGCCAGAATGGACGGGGCGATGACGATAGGGTCAGCCATGGGACGCTTCCGTCGTAGCGACCTGGGCGAAGACGCGGCTTGCCAGAACATCCTCCGCCTCGATGGTCATGAGGGCCTCGGCTGTCACGCGCCGCCCGGCCGAGCCGGCGACGAGGCGGTTCGCCTGCCGCAGCCGTGCCCGGTCGAGGGCGTTGCGGATCGAGCGGGCGTTGGCGAAATGCGGCTGGGCCTTGCGGGCGACGATGTAGCGGCCGAGTGCCGCTCGCGCCGCTTCGCTCAGGCGGTAGTTCTGCTCGGCGAGGATCTTCTCGCCGATGGCGAGGAGCTCGTCGTCCCGATAGTCGGGGAAGTCGATGTGGTGGGCGATGCGCGAGCGGAAGCCCGGATTCGACGTGAAAAACCGCTCCATGCGCTCGGCATAGCCGGCGAGAATGACGACGAGGTCCCCCCGCTGGTTCTCCATCACCTGGAGCAGGATCTCGATCGCCTCCTGGCCGTAGTCGCGCTCGTTCTCCGGCCGATAGAGGTAATAGGCCTCGTCGATGAAGAGCACGCCGCCCATCGCCTTCTTGAGGACTTCCTTCGTCTTCGGCGCGGTGTGCCCGATGTATTGGCCGACGAGGTCGTCGCGCGTCACCGAGACGAGCTGGCCGCGGCGCACGAAGCCGAGGCGGTGGAGGATGTCCGCCATGCGGAGCGCCACGGTCGTCTTGCCCGTGCCGGGATTGCCGGTGAAGGACATGTGCAGGGTCGGCGGCTCGGAGGCGAGGCCGAGCTTCTGCCGCGCGCGCTCGACGAGCAGGAGGGCGGCGATCTCGCGGATGCGCGTCTTGACCGGGACGAGGCCGACAAGTTCGGCGTCGAGCGCCTTCAGCACCTCGTCGACGCCGAGCTCGGCGAACTCTTCCTGGAGATCGATCGTGGCGGGAGGCTCGGAAATCGCATTCGGCAAGGCTGTCATGCGTCACCTTCAAAGAAAAGAGTCCGGCGCTCCGAGCGCCGGACCGAGTAGGCCGGCTCGATCTGCAAAAGCCGGCCAGGGGAGGATCGAGACCCGTGGCGCCCTCGATCAGGAGCTCGTGTAGCGCCGGCCCTGGGGACGCTGCGCCGCATAGGCGTGCGTCGTGTAGCGGATGCTGCGGCCGGCGCCTTCCGTGCGGCGGAGATCAAAGCCCGGCTCCTCCTTCGGCCGGTTGGCGATGAAGGAGAGCTTCACCGATTCCCAGCCGTGGCTCGCGTCGAAGGCGGAGATGCGGATGTAGCGGTCGCCGTAGACCTTGCGGCATTCGGTGAATTCCATCATCACCGCCGCCGCGTCGCGGATGTCGAACATCGGCAGGCCCCACATCTCCCAATAGGTGTTGCGGGGGTGGGGATCGTCCGTGAACTCGATGTTCACGGCCCAGCCGTTATCGATGGCATATTGCACCTGCGCACGAATCTGATCGTCCGTCAGATCCGGCAGGAACGAGAAACAGCCCTGGGTGAGGCGCATCGCGTATCTCCGTTCATAATCTCGCATAGCTTCCGCCGTTCATCGGGACAAAGCCCGGCCACGACGGGGTCGAGTGTCTTCACACCGCCGCCGTCGCCGTCGGCACGAAGTCGGGCGTGTCCGTCGAGGCGTAGTCGAAGGTCACATCCTTCCAGGTCTCGAGCGCCTGCTTGAGCGGCAGGCAATGCCGGGCGGCAGCCTCGAGCATCTCCGGCCCCTCGCGCAGGATGTCCCGGCCCTCGTTGCGGGCGAGGATCATGGCTTCGAGCGCCACGCGGTTCGCCGTCGCCCCGGCGGCGATGCCCATCGGATGGCCGATGGTGCCGCCGCCGAACTGGAGCACCACGTCCTCGCCGAGAAGGTCGAGAAGCTGGTGCATCTGCCCGGCGTGAATGCCGCCCGAGGCGACCGGCATCACCTTGCGCAGGGACGCCCAGTGCTGGTCGAAGAAGATGCCGTTCTCGAGCCGCTGCGGATTGAAGTCCTCGCGGCAGATGTCGTAGTAGCCGCGCGTCGTGTGAGGATCGCCTTCGAGCTTGCCCACCACCGTGCCCGCGTGAATGTGGTCGACGCCGGCGAGCCGCATCCACTTGGCGATGACGCGGAACGACACGCCGTGCGTCTTCTGCCGCGTATAGGTGCCGTGGCCCGCGCGGTGGAGGTGCAGGATCATGTCGTTCTTGCGCGCCCACTTGGCCATGGACTGGATGGCCGTGTAGCCGATCACGAGGTCGATCATGACGATGACCGAGCCGAGCTCCTTGGCGAACTCGGCGCGCTCGTACATGTCCTCCATCGTCGCGGCGGTGACGTTGAGGTAGGTGCCCTTCACCTCACCGGTCGCCGCCTGGGCGCGGTTCACCGCCTCCATGCAGTAGAGGAAGCGGTCGCGCCAGTGCATGAAGGGCTGCGAGTTGATGTTCTCGTCGTCCTTGGTGAAGTCGAGCCCGCCCTTCAGCGCCTCGTAGACCACGCGGCCGTAGTTGCGGCCCGACAGGCCGAGCTTCGGCTTGACGGTGGCGCCGAGGAGCGGCCGGCCGAACTTGTCGAGCCGTTCGCGCTCGACGACGATGCCCGTCGGCGGCCCGTCGAAGGTCTTCACATAGGCGAGCGGCAGCCGCATGTCCTCCAGGCGCAGCGCCTTGAGCGGCTTGAACCCGAAGACGTTGCCGATGATCGAGGCCGACAGATTGGCGATCGAGCCCGGCTCGAACAGGTCGAGATCGTAGGCGATGTAGGCGAAATAGGAGCCGGGCGCGTTCGGCACCGGGTCGACGCAGTAGCACTTCGCCCGGTATTTCTCGCAGGCCGTCAGGCGGTCGGTCCACACCACCGTCCAGGTCGCGGTCGAGGATTCGCCGGCGACCGCCGCGGCCGCCTCCACCGGCTCGACGCCGTCCTGCGGCGTCACGCGGAAGAGCGCGATGACGTCCGTATCCTTCGGAACATAATCGGGCTCCCAGTAGCCCATCTTGCGGTATTCGAGGACGCCCGCCTTGTAGCGGTCCTTGCCGCGTACGGTGGCTGGCCTCGCGTCGAGAGGCTGGACATTCCCATTCATGGCGGTCTCCTCTGGTGATCGGGCCGATCGGCGATGCGAATACGGTCCGGGTTCGTCGCTCAGGCGGTTCTCAGGCGGTTCTCAGGCGGCGCGGCTCACCTCGATGCGGGGATCGAGCGCGCCGGCGCGGTAGCGCTTCGCCATCTCGGCAAGCGACAGCGGCTTGATCTTCGAGGCGTGGCCGGCGCTGCCGAACTGCTCGTAGCGCTCCCTGCACAGGGTCTTCAGGGCATCCATCGACGGCTGCAGGAACTTGCGCGGATCGAACTCCGAGCGCTTCTCCGTGGCGATGCGCCGGATCTGCGCGGCCATGGCGAGCCGGCAATCGGTGTCGATGTTGACCTTGCGCACGCCATGGCGGATGCCGGCCTGGATTTCCTCGATCGGCACGCCCCAGGTCTTCGGCATCTCGCCGCCGTAGCGATTGAAGAGCTCCTGCAGGGACTCCGGCACCGACGAGGAGCCGTGCATCACGAGGTGGATTCCCGGCAGGCGCTCGTGGATCGCCTTGACGACGTGCATGGCGAGGATCTCGCCGTCGGGCTTGCGCGAGAACTTGTAGGCGCCGTGCGAGGTGCCCATGGCGATGGCGAGCGCATCGACCTTCGTCGCCCGCACGAACGCGACCGCCTGGTCCGGGTCGGTCAGCAACTGGTCGTGCGACAGTGCGCCCTCCGCGCCGTGGCCGTCCTCCTTGTCGCCCTTGCCGGTTTCGAGCGAGCCGAGCACCCCGAGCTCGCCTTCCACCGACACGCCAACCTTGTGGGCCATCTCGGCGACGCGTCGGGTGATGGACTCGTTGTAGTCGTAGGAGGCCGGTGTCTTGGCGTCGGCTTCGAGCGAGCCGTCCATCATGACGGACGTGAAGCCGTGCTGAATGGCGGAGAAGCAGGTGGCCTCGTCGTTGCCGTGATCCTGATGCAGGCAGATGGGGATCGTCGGATGCATCGCCTCCGCGGCCTCCACCATCTTGGCCAGCATGACGTCGCCCGCGTAAGCGCGCGCGCCCCGCGACGCCTGCAAAATGACGGGCGCGTCGCATTCCTCGGCCGCCGCCATGATCGCCAGGACCTGTTCCATGTTGTTGATGTTGAAGGCAGGCACGCCATAGCCGTGCTCGGCGGCGTGATCGAGCAATTGTCGAAGCGTGATGCGGGCCATGATCTCATCTCCCCTGGCTCGTGGTTTCGTGCATGAGGACCGCCACGCCGGGAACCACGCGTCCCTCGAGCCACTCGAGGAACGCTCCGCCGGCGGTCGACACATAGGTGAAGCGATCGGCGGCGCCGGCCGCATGGAGGGCCGCCACCGTGTCGCCGCCGCCGGCGACGCTCTTGAGCCGGCCGTCGGCGGTGAGCCGGCCGGCCTCCTGCGCCAGGGCGAAGGTCGCCCGGCCGAAGGGGGCGGTCTCGAAGGCGCCGAGCGGGCCGTTCCAGAGCAGCGTCCTGGCGGATGCGAGGAGCCCGCTCAGCCGCTCGATGGTGGCGGGGCCGGCGTCGAGCATCATCTGGTCGGCCGGCACCGCGCCGATGTCTGCGGTCACCGTCGCCACGCCCGCCTCGAGCTTGGGCGCGCACACGGCATCGACCGGCAGCACGATGTGGCAGCCCTTTGCCCTGGCGCGCGCCATCAGCTCGCTCGCCTGGGAGACGAGGGCGGGCTCGGCCAGCGACTTGCCGACGGCAATGCCCTGGGCCAGCAGGAAGGTGTTGGCCATGGCGCCACCGATCACCAGGTGGTCGACCTTGCCGAGCATGTGCTTCAGGATCGGCAGCTTGGTCGAGACCTTGGCGCCGCCGACCACCGCCACCACCGGCCGCTCGGGCTTCTCGAGCACGCTCTCGAGAGCCTCGATCTCGACCTGCATGGCCCGGCCGGCGCAGGCCGGCAGCAGGCGGGCGAGGCCCTCGGTCGAGGCATGGGCGCGGTGCGCCGCCGAGAAGGCGTCGTTGACGAAGACATCGCCGCTCGCCGCCAGTGCCCGCGCGAACTGCGGATCGTTGCGCTCCTCGCCCGGATAGAAGCGGGTGTTCTCGAGGAGGAGCACGCGACCGCTGCCGAGCCCGGCGAGGGCGCGCTTCACCTCGCCGCCGATGCAGTCGTCGCAGAAGGCGACGGCCTGCCCGAGGGCCGCGGCGACCGCCGCGCCGACCGGGCGCAGCGAGGCCTCGGGCTCACGCCCCTTGGGGCGGCCGAAGTGCGACAGCAGGATCACGGTGCCGCCCCTGGCCAGGATCTCGCGCAGCGTCGGCTCGGCGCGGTCGATCCGCGTCGCGTCCCTCACCGTGCCCCCCTCGAGGGGAACGTTGAGGTCGACACGCACGAGGACGCGCTTGCCCGTCACGTCGACGTCGTCGAGGGTTCTGAGCCTGCCTGCCGGCGGCCCTGCCTGCACATGCCGGGCAAGTGCCGTATCGATGCGCGCTGCCATCGCTGCCTCCTCAGCCTAGCAATGTCCGTGCCGCTGCGGTAATCGCCTCGGCGGTGATGCCGAAGTGCCGGTAGAGATCCTCGGCCGGCGCCGAGGCGCCGAAGCCGTTCATGCCGATGAACCTGCCGCGCTCGCCGATCCAGCGGTCCCAGCCGAGCCGCGCCGCCGCCTCGACGCCGATGCGGGGGGCCTGCCCCAGCACCGCGCGGCGATAGGCGTCGTCCTGCGCCTCGAACAGCTCCCAGCACGGCATGGAGACGACGGCCGCGTTGATGCCCTCCTTCAGCAGCGCCTCGGCGGCGGTGACCGCGATCGCCACCTCCGAGCCCGTGGCGAGCAGGGTGACGTCACGACGGCCGGCGGCCTCGCGCAGCACGTAGGCGCCGCGGCCGCTGAGGTTGGCGTCGCCGGGCACGGTGCGCAGGGTGGGAAGGGCCTGGCGCGACAGCACCAGCACCGACGGCGTGTGCGCGGCCTGCAGCGCGAGGAGCCAGCACTCGGCCGTCTCCACGGCATCGGCCGGGCGCATGACGTAGAGGTTGGGGGTGGCGCGCAGCATGGCGAGATGCTCGATGGGCTGATGCGTGGGGCCGTCCTCGCCGAGCCCGATCGAGTCGTGCGTCATGACGTAGACGACGCGCTGGCCCATGAGCGCCGACAGGCGGATGGCGCCGCGGGCGTAGTCGGCAAACGCCAGGAAGGTGCCGCCGTAGGGGATGAAGCCGCCATGCAGGGCTATGCCGTTCATGGCGGCGGCCATGCCGTGCTCGCGCACGCCGTAATGGATGTAGCGGCCGGCGAAGTCGCCCGGCCTCACGGCGGCGAGGCCCTTGGTGATGGTGAGGTTCGAGTGGGTGAGGTCCGCCGAGCCCCCGAGCGTCAGGTCGGTCGCGGCATTGATGACGGCGAGCGCCATCTCGGAGGCTTTGCGGCTCGCGACCTTGGGCGCCTGCTGCGCCAGCTCGCGCGTGTAAGCGGCGACCTTGGCGGCAAGCTCCGCCGGCAGCTCGGTCCGGATCTGCGCTTCGAAGCGGGACCGCTGCGGGGATGCCGCGAGCCGTGCCTCCCAGGCGGCGCGTGCAGCGGCGCCGCGCCCGCCCGCCGCGCGCCAGGCGGAGAGCACCGCCGGCGGGACGACGAAGGGCTCGTGCGGCCAGCCGAGCTGGGCACGCGCCGCCTTCACCTCGTCCGCGCCGAGGGGGGCGCCATGCACCGACTCGCGGCCCTGCTTGTTGGGGGCGCCGTAGCCGATGATGGTCTTGCAGGCGATGAGCCAGGGCTTGTCGCTGCGTGCGCGGGCCGCGGCGATGGCGCCGGTCACCGCCTCGGCATCGTGGCCGTCGACCTGCGCGACGTTCCAGCCGGCCGCCGCGAAGCGGCGCAGCTGGTCGGTGGAGGTGGCAAGGCTGGTCGGCCCGTCGATCGAGATCGCGTTGTCGTCCCACAGCACGATGAGCTTGCCGAGCTTCAGGTGGCCGGCAAGGTCGATCGCCTCGTGGCTGATGCCCTCCATGAGGCAGCCGTCGCCGGCGATGACATAGGTGTGGTGATCGACCAGCGCATCGCCGTAGCGCTGATTGAGCAGGCGCTCGGCGAGCGCCATGCCGACGGCCGTCGACAGGCCCTGACCCAGCGGTCCGGTGGTGGTCTCGATCCCGAGCGCGTGCCCGAACTCGGGGTGGCCGGCGGTCCTGGCGCCGAGCTGGCGGAACCGCTTCAGCTCCTCGAGGCTCATGTCCTGGTAGCCGAGCAGGTGGTGCAGGGCGTACTGCAGCATCGAGCCGTGTCCGGCGGACAGGACGAAGCGGTCGCGATCCGGCCAGGCGGGGACGTCCGGGTCGAGCTTGATGAAGCGGGTGAACAGCACGGTCGCCACGTCCGCCATGCCCATCGGCAGGCCGGGGTGCCCGGACTTGGCTGCCTCGACGGCGTCCATCGCCAGCGCGCGGATGGCGTTGGCCATGTCCTTGTGGAGGACCGGCGCCTCGGCTGCGGATTTGGTCTGTGTCTGCAAGTTCATGGCCGTTCCCCTGCCCTCTAAGACGCGCGCTTCTTCTTTTCCATCAGCTTCCAGATCATCGGCGTGAGAATGAGCTGCATCGCCAGATCGAGCTTGTTGCCCGGGATGACGATCGAGTTGGCGCGCGACATGAAGCTGTCGTGGATCATCGAGAGCAGGTAGGGGAAGTCGATGCCGCGCGGATTGCGGAAGCGGATGACGACCATCGACTCGTCGGCCGTCGGGATCCAGCGGGCGATGAAGGGGTTCGAGGTGTCGACCGTCGGCACCCGCTGGAAATTGATGTCCGTCTCCGTGAACTGCGGGCAGATGGTGTGCACGTAGTCCGGCATGCGCCGCAGGATCGTGTCCATCACGGCTTCGGTGGAATAGCCGCGCGTCGACCGGTCCCGGTAAATCTTCTGAATCCATTCGAGATTGATGACCGGCACGACGCCGATCTTGACGTCCGCGTGACGGGCGATGTCGATGCCGTTGCTCTTCACCGCGCCGTGCAGTCCCTCGTAGAAGAGAAGGTCCGTCGGCTCGGGAAAGGGCTCCCAGGGCGTGAAGGTGCCGGGCGGCGAGCCGTAGCGTTCGGCCTCCTCGGCGTCGTGGACGTAGTGGCGCGTGCGGCCGGCGCCGGTCTCGCCATATTGGGCGAAGACCGCCTCGAGCTCAGCAAGCTGGTTCGCATTCGGGCCGAAATGGCTGAAATGCCGGTTCCCCCGCGCGGTCTCCTCGGCCATCTTCCGCTGCATCTCGTTGCGGTCGTAGCGGTGGAAGGCGTCGCCTTCGATGAAGGCGGCGGTAATCTTCTCGCGCCGGAAGATCTGCTCAAAGGTGTTGCGCACCGAGGTCGTGCCGGCTCCCGACGAGCCTGTAACGGAGATGATGGGGTGCTTGACGGACATCGGCGCGCCCTCACACCCGGAACAGGCTGCGCTTGCCGAAAAGCGGTGAGCGCTCGGCGAGCGATGAGGGATCGGTGTGATAACGGACGATGCGCCTCACCTCCTCGCGCGAACCGAACACGAGCGGCACCCGTTGGTGGAGCGAGGTCGGCAGGATTTCGAGAATGGGCTTTGCCCCGTTGGTTGCGGCGCCGCCCGCCTGTTCCATGAGGAAGGCGATGGGATTGGCCTCGTAGATCAGCCTGAGCCGTCCCTGGCCGTAACCCTGGCGGGCGTCCCGCGGGTAGAGGTAGACGCCGCCGCGCATGAGAATGCGGAAGGCCTCGGCCACCATGGAGGCGATCCAGCGCGTGTTGAAGTCGATGCCACGCGGGCCGTCGCGTCCCTGCTCGCAATCCCGGACGTAGAGCTGGATAGCCTCATCCCAGTGGCGCCGGTTGGAGCCGTTGATGGCGTATTCGCGCGTCTCTTCGGGCACGCGCACCTCATGCGTGGTGAGGAGGAAATTCCCGCGCGAGCGGTCGAGCGTGAAGATCTGCGTGCCTTCGCCGATGGTCAGGACAAGCGCCGTCTGCGCCCCGTAGATGAGGAACCCGGCGGCGAGCTGATGCCGTCCCCGCTGGAGGAAGGCCGAGAAGGACGAGGCATCGCCTGCGTCCTGCGGCATGGGCAGGACGGAGAAGATCGTGCCGATCGGCGCGTTCGTGTCGATGTTGGAGGAGCCGTCGAGGGGATCGATGGCGACGGCGAGCGGGGCACCGGGCGAAAGCACAAGCGGTTCGTCCATCTCCTCGGAGCCGACCACCGCCACAGGGGCAGAGCGCAAAGCCTCGATCATAAGGGCATCGGCCTTGAGGTCGAGTTCCTTCTGGGTGTCGCCGAAATTCGACTCGCCGCGCACCGCGGCGAGCGGCCCGGCGAGCGGGCCCGCGCCGACCAGGTCGGCGATGCTGCATCCGGCGCGGGCGATAGCGAGGATCGCCTGGGCCGCGGCGGCCCGCACCGCATCGGACCCCTTGAGGTGGCGTTCGAGATGATCCTCAAGCTTGATGCCATGCGCCATGGACGTCTCCCCGCTCGTCGCCTTCCAAACTGGCGACCTGATCGCGGTGGCATTCGCGGTGCGATGCCACTCAGGGAACATCATGGGGAGAAACCCGATGGTAAGTAAATTTAAATCATGTTACGATTCTCTTCAGAAATTCTGAATGCAGCGGTTCCATGCGAAACGTTACCCTCAAGCAGCTTCGCGTCTTTGCCGCAGTCGTGAGAACAGGCTCGGTCACGGGGGCGGCGCAACGGCTCAACGTCTCTCCGCCCGCCGTCACGTTGCAGATGCAGCTCCTGCAGAGCCAAGTGGGACTGCCGCTCGTCGAGCGTTCTTCGTCCGGCACCACACCGACGGACGCCGGCCGCGAGCTTTTGGCAGCGGTGGAGCGGATCGAGGCGATCCTGGCCGATTGCGGCGCCGTGCTCGCCGCCCTCGCCGGAACGGAGCGGGGCACCGCCTCCGTGGGCGTCGTCAGCACGGCGAAGTATTTTGCCCCGCGCGCACTCGCCGCCTTCGCGCGGGCGCATCCCGGCATCGATCTCCGCATCACCGTCGGAAACCGGGCCGACATCATTTCGGGACTGCGCCACTACGAAATCGACGTCGCGGTGATGGGCCGCCCGCCCGAAGAGCTCGATGTCGCGGCGACCGTCATCGGCGATCATCCGCACGTCATCGTCGCTCCGCCCGATCATCCGCTGGCGCGGCGCAGCGCCATCGACCCCAAGCTGCTCGAAGCAGAGACTTTTCTCGTGCGCGAACCGGGCAGCGGAACGCGCAGTCTCATGGAGCGCTTCTTCGCCAGGCTCGACATCGCCCCGCGCATCGGCATGCAGATCGGCAGCAACGAGACCATCAAGCAGGCCGTGATCGCCGGGCTTGGCATCGCCTTCATCTCAGGCCATACGGTCGAGGCGGAGGTCGGTACGAGCCGTCTTGTCATCCTGAACGTGAAGGGTCTGCCGATCACGCGACAGTGGTACATCGTCCATCTGCGGCAGCGACAACTGATGCCCGCGGCGAGCGCCATTCGCACGTTTTTCGCGAACGAGGGAAGGCGCTATCTTCCCAAGATCATGCTCGCTTGAGGGCTTCGTGGAGGTTGCGCAGGAGGGGGCTTGCACCGAAAGCGGGCGTGCGGCGGCCGTGGAAAAGGAGGGCTTTCGGGTCTCACGTCTTCCCTCGGGCCCGGGAGCGACCGCCACTTGCCGCACGTTTCCAGATGAGGTTAACGTGCTCCCTATTCAGAAGAAAAAAGATCGAGAGGGAGAATGGGAGGAGGGCTAAGTGGGCGTTGCACATGAGCCCTGGCTTGTAGCGCTGTCACTCTTCGTTGCGATTCAGGGGGCCTATGTCGGGCTCAATCTCGCGCTTAAGCTCGACGCCGTGCGCGGCGTCCGCCGCCGACCGCTTCTAGCCGGCGCCGCCCTGACCCTTGGCGTCGGCATCTGGGCGATGCATTTCGTCGGCATGCTTGCCGCCAAGCTGCCAGGGCCGGTTGACTATTTGGTCTTGCCGACGCTCCTGTCGTTTCTGGTGTGCGTGATTGTCGTCGCCCTCGCGCTGCTGGCGGCGAGCGTCCATGTTCCCAAACCATGGAGTATCGGCGCCGCCGCCGTCTTCATGGGGCTCGGGATTGTCTCGATGCACTACATCGGGATGATGGCGCTGCACGCGAGCCTGCACCTTGACCATGACTGGCTGTATGTGATCCTGAGCGCGGCGGTAGCCATCGGTGCCTCGGCGCTGGCGCTCTGGCGCTGTTTCGGCAAGGGACCGAAGCCGTCGCCGACCGTGGCGGCCATTGCCCTCGGGCTCGCGATTTCAGGCATGCACTACACCGCCATGGCGGGCTTGACCGTGCGGCCGCGCGCCGGCAGCGTAGCCGCGCTTTCGCCGGCCCTCTCCGCGGACCTGCTGGCGATCGTCGTCGCCATAATCGCGTTCTTCGTCTCCGGCATCTTCCTGCTCACGCTTCTTCCGGACCGGCCGGACGCCGGCGTTGAGCCGAATGAATTGGCTGTGCTGCAATCGGAAGTCGCTGCACCGGCAAGCATTGCTCCGACGCGTGAAGCACAGAAGACTCCCGGGCGCGGGCCCCTCGGTGGGGCGGGGCAGCCATCGCGGCGCTATGCCGACCGGCTGCCGGTCGAGCGGGCAGGCGCCACGGCTTTCATTCACGTCGACAAGGTTGCTAGCGTGCAGGCGAACGGGCACTACACATTCCTCTTCGATGGCGCCAATGATCTGTTTTGCCCTCTTCCCATCAGCGACGTTGCGGACCGGCTGGACCCCAGCAAGTTCGTGCGGGTGCATCGCAGCCACCTCGTCAATCTCGATCACATCACGTTGCTCAAGAAAGTCGGTGACAGCACCGTCCTAGAACTGGCCGGCGACGTCCGCCGCACCGTTCCCGTAAGTCTGGCTCGGAGCGGAGCACTGAAGGCTCAGCTCGGTTCGCGCATTGGCAGTTCGAGCGTCTAAATCGGCCCCAAAGACGCCTTTCGTGCGGAATAGGCGGCATTTCGTGCAAAAGCGCGCTTCGTTCACGCTGTCCACGGTGCAGCAGGCGTTCAGGGGCTAGCAAGGCCGCGCCGGGCGCAAGCCAAGTTCGGGGAAAATGCGGAGAATGGGTCCGCTCCGCGCGATGGTCGTCGCGCGGTCATCGTCGTTCCCAAAGGCTTCGGCAGGGGGCGGAATCCCAGGGTTCGACCGATCAAGCGGCAGTGCTCGTCCGTCTGGCCACTGTGGACCGCGCGCGGCCAATCGGATCATTCCAAAATGCGACCTGCCGAGTTGCTGATTCTCGCACGGGCCGGTCCGGCGGGCAGCGCAAGTGCCCGGTCCCTGTCAGCACGCCGACAGTTCCTGCGAATAGGACAGCAAAGCTGTCGTTTTCCATGCTGAGCGAGCGGCGGTTCGTCCAAAACTGAGCTGGTTCGTGCAATTCCTGGTGTGGTCGCTTGGCGTTTCAAGCATCTTCAAGCACCTGTGAATACGGCGTTTCAGGCCGGTCCTTAACCTTACAATAATCATTCAAAGCGCCTCGGGAGGTGCCGCTCATGATTCCAGGTCAGTTTGCCTATCATCGGCCGTCATCCATCGAACAGGCTGTACGCCTCCTTGCCGACCTCGGTGACGAGGCGCGTCCGCTCGCCGGTGGTCACAGCCTGATCCCGATGATGAAATTGCGCATGGCCGCCCCGGAGCACCTGATCGATCTCGGCGGCATCGCCGACCTGAAGGGAATCAGGGACCGGGGCGCCTCGATCATCATCGGCGCGATGACGACGCAGAACGAGCTGATCCACTCGGATCTCCTCGCCGCGAAGCTGCCGATCATTCGCGAGACATCACTCCTTATCGCCGATCCGCAGATCCGATATGTGGGCACGCTCGGTGGCAACGTTGCCAACGGGGATCCCGGCAACGACATGCCGGCGCTGATGATGTGCCTCGATGCCGCGTATCACGTTGCCGGCCCGTCGGGCAACCGCACCATCAAGGCGCGCGACTTCTATGAGGGCGCTTATTTCACGGCGCTGCAGGAGGGCGAGATCGTCACATCGGTCGAGATCCCTGTCCCTCCCGCCGGCCATGGCTACGCCTACGAAAAGCTGAAACGCAAGATCGGCGACTATGCGACCGCCGCGGCGGCGGTGGTGCTGTCCTTCTCCGGTGGCAAGGTCGCGACATGCGCGATCGGCCTCACCAACGTCTCCGAAACGCCGCTGCTTGCGGAGGAGGCAGCCGAAATCCTCATCGGCACAGCCCTCGACCCCGCCAGCATCACCGGGGCGGTCTCCGCTGCAGAGGCGATCACCGCGCCGGCTTCCGATGGGCGCGGACCAGCCGATTATCGCACCAAGATGGCGGGCGTGATGCTGTCGCGCGCCCTGCAACGCGCCGCCCGCCGCGCCGCAGCCTGATTTTCGGAGAGCATTCAATGAGCACCATCGAGCAGGTGCCTGTCACCGTCACGGTGAACGGCAAGAAATACCAGCGCTTTGTCGATCCGCGGATGCTCCTGATCCATTTCATCCGCGAGGAGTTGAACCTGACCGGAGCCCATATCGGTTGCGATACCTCCCATTGCGGAGCCTGCACGGTCGAGATGAACGGCATGGCGGTGAAGTCCTGCACCATGTTCGCGGTGCAGGCGGACGGCGCCTCGATCACGACGATCGAGGGCATGGCCGCGCCTGACGGCACGCTGCACGCACTTCAGGAGGGCTTTCGCATGATGCACGGGCTGCAGTGTGGCTACTGCACGCCGGGCATGATCATGCGCGCCCACGTGCTCCTCAAGGAGAATCCGGACCCCACCGCGGACGAGATCCGCTTCGGCATCGCCGGCAACCTCTGCCGCTGCACGGGCTACCAGAACATCGTGAAAGCCATTCAGTACGCTGCCGCGAAACTCAACGGCCGCACAGTCCAGGAGGCCGCAGAATGAACGACATGACCCCCACTCGGGAACAGCGCGAGGCGCAGCTTCAGGGCATGGGCTGCAAGCGCAAGCGCGTCGAGGACATCCGCTTCACGCAAGGCAAGGGCAACTATGTCGACGACATCAAGCTGCCGGGGATGCTTTACGGCGACTTCGTGCGCTCCTCGCACGCTCACGCCCGCATCAAAAGGATCGACGCCTCGAAGGCGTTGGCGCTGCCCGGTGTCATCGCCGTATTGACGGCGGAGGAGCTGAAGGGCCTCAACCTCGTCTGGATGCCGACACTCGCGGGCGACATGCAGATGGTGCTCGCCGACGGCAAGGTGCTCTTCCAGAACCAGGAGGTTGCGTTCGTCGTCGCCGAGGATCGCTACACGGCGGCCGACGCGATCGAGCTCGTCGAGGTGGAGTACGAGGAGCTTCCGGTTCTCGTGGACCCGTGGAAGGCCATGGCCCCGGACGCGCCTGTCCTGCGCGAGGACATCAAGGACAAGACGGAGGGCGCCCACGGCCGGCGCGAGCATTACAACCACATCTTCAAGTGGCAGGTGGGCGATAGGCCAGGGACGGACGAGGCGTTCGCGAGGGCCGAGGTCACCATCAAGGAAACATTCTATTACCACCGCACCCATCCATGCCCCCTGGAGACCTGTGCGGCACTGGCTTCCTTCGACAAGGTCAAGGGTGAGCTGACGCTGTGGGGAACCTTCCAGGCGCCCCATGTCGTGCGGACCGTCGCCTCTCTGCTCTCCAAAATCCCCGAGAGCAAAATTCACGTGATCGCGCCCGACATCGGCGGCGGCTTCGGCAACAAGGTCGGCGTCTATCCCGGCTATGTCTGCGCCATCGTCGCATCGATCGTCACGGGCCGGCCGGTCAAGTGGGTCGAGGACCGCATGGAGAACCTCTCCACCACCTCCTTCGCCCGCGACTACCACATGACGACCGAGCTCGCCGCGACGAAGGACGGCAGGATCACCGCGATGCGCGTGCATGTGCTCGCGGACCACGGCGCCTTTGACGCCTGCGCCGATCCGTCCAAGTGGCCGGCGGGCTTCATGAACATCTGCACGGGGTCCTACGACATTCCGGTCGCGCATCTGACCGTCGACGGTGTGTATACCAACAAGGCGCCGGGCGGTGTCGCCTATCGCTGCTCGTTCCGCGTCACAGAAGCCGTCTACGCGATCGAGCGGGCGATCGAGGTGCTGGCGCAGAAGCTCGGCGTGGACTCGGTCGACCTGCGCATGAAGAATTTCATCCGCCGGGAGCAGTTTCCCTACCAATCGGCGCTCGGGTGGGAATACGACAGCGGCGACTACCATATGGCCATGCAGAAGACCTTGGACGCCGTCGGCTACAAGGAGCTACGGGCGGAACAGGCGCGCAAACGCGAGGCCTTCAAGCGCGGCGAGACGCGCGAGCTCATGGGCATCGGCGTTTCGTTCTTCACCGAGATCGTCGGGGCGGGCCCGTCGAAGAATTGCGACATCCTCGGCGTCGCCATGTTCGACTCGTGCGAGATCCGCGTCCATCCAACGGGCTCGGCGATCGCCCGCATGGGGACGAAGACGCAAGGACAGGGACACGAGACGACCTACGCGCAGATCATCGCCACCGAGATCGGCATCCCGGCCGACGACATCATGGTGGAGGAAGGCAACACCGACACCGCGCCGTACGGGCTCGGCACCTACGGCTCGCGGTCGACGCCGGTCGCCGGCGCCGCGATCGCCATGGCCGCGCGCAAGATCAAGGCCAAGGCGCAAATGATCGCGGCCTATCTCCTCGAGGTCCACGAGGACGATCTCGAATGGGACGTCGACCGCTACCAAGTGAAAGGGCTGCCGGATAAGTTCAAGACGATGAAGGACATCGCGTGGGTCGCATACAACGCGCCGCCACCCGGCATGGAGCCGGGGCTCGAGGCGGTGAGCTACTACGACCCGCCAAACATGACCTATCCGTTCGGCGCCTACATCTGCGTGATGGACATCGACGTCGACACCGGGGTCGCGAAGACGCGGCGGTTCTACGCGCTCGACGACTGCGGCACGCGCATCAACCCGATGATCATCGAAGGGCAGGTTCATGGCGGTCTGACGGAGGCCTTCGCCGTCGCCATGGGCCAGGAGATCGACTACGACGAAGCGGGCAACGTGAAGGGCGCATCCTTCATGGATTTCTTCCTTCCGACCGCCGTCGAGACGCCGTACTGGGAGACCGACTACACGGTCACGCCGTCGCCGCACCATCCGATCGGCGCGAAGGGCGTGGGCGAAAGTCCGCATGTCGGCGGCGTGCCGTGCTTCTCCAACGCGGTGAACGACGCCTTCGCGTTCCTGGGGTCGACCCACATTCAGATGCCCCACGATCCGTGGCGGATCTGGAAGGCGGCCGAGCGGCTCGGGCTGCATCAGTGACAACCGGTCCGCCCCGCCGCGCAGGCGGCGGGCCGGGCCCCCGGAGCGACAATGACAACGGACCGCAACACGATCGCCGCAAGGCTCGCCGAGGTCGGCTATGTCGTCGACCGCGACATCGCGACGGCGCTCTGGCTCATGGACCTCCTCAAGCGGCCGCTGCTGTTGGAGGGCGAGGCCGGCGTCGGCAAGACCGAAGTGGGCAAGGCGCTGGCGCAGATCCACGGCTGCGAGCTGATCCGCCTGCAGTGCTATGAGGGACTCGACCAGAACGCGGCGCTCTACGAATGGAACTATCAGCGCCAGCTCCTCGTCATCAAGGCGCACGAAGCCTCGGGCGAAGACGCCGCGCGCATCGAGGCGCGCATCTTCTCCGAAGACTACCTCCTCGAACGTCCGCTGCTGGCGGCCATCCGGCGCGACAAGGCGCCCGTTCTGCTCATCGACGAGGTGGATCGCGCGGACGAGGAGTTCGAGGCGTTCCTGCTCGAGCTGCTCTCGGATTTTCAGGTCACCATTCCCGAGCTCGGAACGATCAAGGCGAGCACGATCCCGCGTGTCGTTCTGACGTCGAACGGCACGCGCGAGCTCTCGGACGCCTTACGCCGTCGTTGCCTGTACCACTACGTGGAGTTCCCGGACATCGACCGGGAAGCGCGGATCATTCTGACGAGGCTGCCGCATATCCACCAAGCGCTCGCCCACGAAATCGCGCGCGTTGTCCACGCGATCCGGAAGGAAGAGCTGCGCAAGGCGCCCGGCGTGGCCGAAACGCTCGACTGGGCTGCGAGCCTCATGGGTCTCGACGTGAAGCATCTGGGGGACGATCCGGAAGCGGTCCACGCAACGCTCATCTGTCTTCTGAAGACGCAGGAGGACCGCGCGCGGATCACAGCGGAGGTCGTCGGCCGTCTGATCGATTTTCGCCATGAGGGCGCATCGCAGCAGATGGAGGTGGGAGGCACGCTATGAGCGCCGCATCCGCCTCGATCGTGGGCATCGACCGCAGCGCCCCGGTGAGACGTATCGCCGGGTTCATGCACATGCTGCGCGACAATGGTTTTCGCGTCGGCCTCGGCGAGACGCACGATGCGAGCCTGATCGTGGCGTCCGCCGCCGGTCCAAGCCCGAGGCGTCTGCGCGAGTCCTTGAAGGCGCTTTGCTGCTCGACCTATTCCGACTGGGACCGGTTCGACAACCTTTTCGACAGCTATTTCCTCGGCCGTGGCGTGAAGCGCGTGGTGCGCATGACGGGCACCTCGCAGGACAACCGCAAATGTGTGCGCCGTCTCGGCGAATCCGGCTCGCCGGAGAGGGGCTCGCAGCCTGACCGTGTCGAGAGCGACGAGGGCCAATCAGCAGGCAATCCGGCGGATGGGCGCGGCCGGCGCATGTGCGCCTCGCAGGCCGAGGCGACGCAGGTGAAGGACCTCCGCCGGATCGTCGATCCGGAGGAAGTGGCGCTCGCCAATGCGCTGGCGCAACGCCTGGCCCGCTCCATGCGCGCGCGGCTCGCGCGCCGGGAACGGGCGCGCACAAAGGGCCGGCGGCTTGACCTTCGCCGGATCATCCACTCGAGCATTTCCAAGGGCGGCGAGCCGTTCGATCTCGTCTGGCGCCGTCGCAAACCCAAGCCGCTGCGGCTCGTCATTCTGCTGGACGCGTCGGGCTCCATGGAGCTCTACGCCCCCTTCTTCATCCGCTTCATGCACGGCGTCATCGACGCCTTTCGCGAGGCGGAGGCTTTCGTCTTCCACACCCGGCTTGTTCATATCGCGGCCGCGCTGCGTGACCGGAACGTCACGCGGGCGGTCGAGCGGCTCAGCCTGATGGCACAGGGCATCGGCGGCGGCACCAGGATCGGCGAGAGCCTTGCCGACTTCAACACATGGCACGCGCGGCGCGTCATCCATTCGCGGACCTGCGTGATGATCATGTCGGACGGGTTCGACACCGGCGCGCCCGGCGTCCTCGCGTGCGAAATGCGGCGGCTGCGCATGCGCTGCAAGCGCATCGTCTGGCTTAATCCCATGATCGGCTGGCGCGACTACGAACCCTCTGCGCGCGGCATGCGTGAGGCGCTGCCTTACGTCGATCTGTTCGCGCCGGCACACAACCTCGAAAGCCTTGCAGCTCTCGAGCCCTATCTCGCGAGGATCTGATGGAGGCCGTCATGAAGCCCGCGGCGGACATTCTCGATCTCGTCTCGAACCTGAAGGCGAAGGGCGAAGCGTTTGTGCTTGCCACCGTGGTGCGCACCGTTTCGGTAACCGCGGCGAAGGCGGGAGCCAAAGCCGTGATCCGGCCGGACGGAACCTTTTCGGAGGGCTGGATCGGCGGGGGCTGCGCGCGCGCGGCGGTGCTGAAGGCGGCGCGTGAGGCAATTGCCGACGGCAAGCCGCGGCTCATCTCGGTGCAGCCCGAGGAGCTTCTCGAGGAGCAGGGTGTCAAGCCTGGCGAAGAAAAGGACGGCGTGCGCTTCGCCCGAAACATGTGCCCGAGCCAGGGCACGATGGACGTTTTCGTCGAGCCGGTGCTGCCCAAGCCTCAGTTGATCATTTGCGGATCGAGCCCCGTGGCCGTCGCGCTCGCCGATCTCGGACGGCGGCTCGGATTCGCAGCCGTCATCTGCGCCCCCGCCGCCGAGCAGTCCGCCTTTGCCGAGGCGGACCGGCGCATCGAGGGCTATGCGCTCGGCGTGGAGAGCGAGGGAAAGCGGTTCGTCGTCGTATCGACACAGGGGCGCGGCGACGAGGCCGCGTTGCGCGCGGCGCTCTCCGTCGAATCCGATTACGTGGCCTTTGTCGGGAGCCGGCGGAAGATGGCTGCCCTGCGCGCCAAGCTCGTCGTTGACGGCGTCGCGCCGGAGCGCTTCGACGCGCTGCGCGCGCCGGCGGGGCTCGATCTCGGCGCCATCACGCCGGAGGAGATCGCGCTCACGATCCTCGCCGAAATTGTCGAGATCCGCCGCCGCGGGCAGCGCGGCCTCGCTGATAAGCCGGAATAATCCGATGGCGATGCCAAGAGTCTCTGCGGTCGTGCCGGCAGCGGGTGCGTTGACGCGAATGGGCGGCCCCAACAAGCTGCTGCCCTTCGCGAGCATGGATCCCGCCCCGTTTGAGACATCATACGTCAGAAGCCCGCGTCGTTCTTTTTCCGCGCACCTGGCTTCGTGCGTCCCACGCCCATACCAAAATCAGCACAAGGGGATCTTTACTCATGGAAATGACCGGTTCGCAGCGTATCGAGGCTTCTCGCGAGCGCGTTTGGCAGGCGCTGAACGACCCCGAGATTCTCAAAGCGAGCATCCCGGGCTGTGAGCGCATTGAAAAGCTGTCGGATACGGAGATGGCAGCCACCGTTACCCTGAAGGTCGGCCCCGTCAAGGCGTCATTCCAAGGCGATGTGAAGCTTGCAGATCTCGATCCGCCCAACGGCTATACCATCACCGGCGAAGGAAGGGGCGGCGCGGCCGGTTTCGCGAAAGGGGCTGCCCGGGTCTCGCTCATCCCGGAGGGGAGCGCGACTGTTCTCAGCTACTCCGTGAAGGCCGACGTTGGCGGCAAGCTCGCTCAGCTCGGCGGGCGCCTCATCGACTCGACCGCGCGGAGGCTCGCAGCCGAGTTTTTCGACCGTTTCGCCCAGGCCATGGACGCGGCGTGCGCCGGCGGCGCCCCTGGGACACCGCAGTTGGCGGGATCGGCAGCAGAAGCCATTCCCATCAGAGCTCGGTCTATGCGTAGTTCGCCAGTGCTCTGGGCTTCGGGTGCAGTCATTGCCATTGTGTTGGCAGCCATTTTGTTTTGGCTCCAGTAGTTGGCACTAAAAAAAGCGCTGATCGATCACGCACGCCTACGTGCTGAACAGGTTGCTGATTGCAATGTCAGGCGCCGTCTAGATCATGATGGGAAGCTGAGTTTCCTCGCCACGGCCAACGCATCCGAAAGGCTCTCACCACAACTTGGGAGTAGCGCTCAATGACGATGAATGGTTCACAATGCATCGAGGCGCCTTGCGCGCAGATCTATGCCGCGCTCAGAGAGGTCAACTTTCTGAAACATCGTAGCAGATTCGACCGCATCGGGCGAAGCCAGGGTAATTTTCCCGAGGCACCTGCGGAAACACATGGCAGGGGCTGGTCCAGCAGGGCCTTCATCCTGATCGGCGCCAGCGCCATCGCAATCACACTAGGCACGCATTGGTGCTGTTTTATGGGCAACGCCCACCTCGTGGAAGAATTCGCAAATGCGCCGATCTGCCGCTCGCAGGTTTGAGGCGGCGTAGGCTCCCCGACTAGTTTGCGCGCTCGGCGGGCGGAGTATTGTTGGTCGAAGACGACGCTGTGTTGATGAATGGCTTGCAGGTCGGGCTGGGTCTGGCCGGCTTCACCGTGGACGCCGTCGCCACCTGCGCCGATGCTTCGGCCGCCTTGCGCAGCTCCGCTTTCGACGCGATCGTTCTCGACCTGATGCTACCGGACGGATCGGGGCCTGGACGTTCTGGGCGAACTGCGCGGCCGCCAGGTGGCAACGCTGGTGCTGCTGCTGACCGCCCGTGACAGCGTGCCCGATCGCATCGCCGGGTTGGATGCCGGCGCGGACGATTATCTCGGCAAGCCGTTCGGTCTGAACGAAGTCGCTGCGCGGCTGCGCGCCTTGACAAGACGGGGCAATGGGGGCGGATCCGCGTGCCGGGTCTGGCGGGATCTTCGCCTGGAGCCTTCCACCATGGCCGTCTTGAAATGTGGTGAGGCGGTTCGCCTTTCGCGCCGCGAGTTCTCCATCCTGCATGCTCTGATGGACCGGCCGGGCCAGATCCTCTCGAAATCGCAGCTCGAAGAAAGGCTCTATGGCTGGCAAGAGGATGTCGAGAGCAACACGATCGAGGTTCACATTCACAATCTTAGGCAGAAACTCGGCCCCGGAATTATCGAGACGGTGCGAGGGGTGGGTTACAAGCTGGCGGAGGACAGTGCATGAGGTCGATCCGCAGCCGGCTGTTCATGATCCTGATGATCACAACCGGCGTCGTCTGGATGTCGGCGATCGTCTGGATTTATCTCAGCACGCGTCACGAGGTCGAACGGGTTCTCGACGCGCGCCTGATCGAAGCGGCGCGCATGGTCAGCTCGCTGATCACCAGCCAGGAGATCGACCCCAAGCGCGCGGCGCAGATACCGACTGTCGAGCCGGCGCTCCACGCTTCCTACGACCGCCAGCTCTCGTGCCAGATCTGGGCGCTCGACGGAACATTGGTCGGGCGCTCGGACGCGGCGCCGGCGACGCCTCTCACCGAGAGCGGCGAAGGGTTCTCCCAGACGTTGGTCGGAGGAGAAATCTGGCGCGTCTATGCCGTGATGAACAGCGACCTCGGCATGCGCGTGCTTGTCGGAGACAACATGCGCGTTCGCGACAGGTTGGTCGCCGATGTGATCCGTGGCCTCGCACTGCCCGCGTTGCTGATCCTGCCGATCCTGGCGGGGCTGATCTGGTTGAGCGTTCGCAAGGGCTTGCACCGTTGAACGTAATGGCGAGCACGTTGGAGACGCGACCGGCGTCAGATCTGAGCGCGCTGCCGGACGCGGACACGTCCTCGGAGATCAGGCCCGTGATCCGCTCACTCAACGGGCTGTTCGGCCGTGTGAGTGCGGCCCGCCAACGAGAGCGCGACTTTACCGCTTTCGCGGCGCACGAGCTGCGAACGCCCATTGCCGGGCTAAAGACGCAAGCGCAGGTCGCGTTGGGAAGTGAAGACCCCAGGATTCGAAACAACGCTTTGCGTCAGATGGTGATCGGAGTGGACCGGACATCTCGTCTGGTGCGGCAGCTTACCGATCTGACGAATACCGAGAGCGGCGAGATCGCTACGGCTCAACAGAATGTAAATCTCGGGAAAATCCTCGGGCAAATGGCGGATGACATCGGTCAACATTATTCGGACACGGCTGCGATCGAAGTGGATCCACAGCTAGCGGGCATCTGCCTTTCGGTCGATCCGTCGCTGTTCACACTTGCGGCGCGGAACCTCCTGGAGAATGCCGCCCTGCATTCGGGGACTGACGGCGTGGTGCGCTGCGTGGTGCGTACCGAGACAGACAGCATCGCCGTCATCATTGACGATAGCGGGCCGGGCATACCCGAGGAGGAACTGCCGAAGGTTCGCGACAGATTTTACCGAGGCCGCAACAAGACGGCGAGGGGGAGTGGTCTTGGTCTGGCGATCGCCGATCTCGCGATGAAACGTCTCGGCGGGGAGGTATACCTCGAAAACCGTCGCGAGGGCGGGCTTCGAGCGGAGCTGCGTCTTGCCGACAAGGTAAGAACCGACTGCTCGGAAAATTCCGCTGCCCGACAGCGGCGAGAACACCCTGTAGGATCGATCAGCTCATGACACGACGGGGGGCGAAGAGGTGTAATGCGATAGAGATTCGTCACCTGTGTTACTTCGTGGCGGCTGCGGAGCATGGCAGCTTCAGGAAGGCAGCGAACGTTCTCGGGATATGTCAATCAGCGATCAGTCGTCGCATACGCGATCTCGAAGACGAGGTTGGTGTCTCACTTTTTCACCGCTGCACGAACGGAGTGTCGCTGACCTATGCTGGCCAGATATTCCTGTTACGGACCAGGCAAGGCCTGAGAGCGATCGACGAGGGGCGTCGCTACATCGGCACAGTCGGCCGCGGCGAAGAAGGTGTGGTCAGAATTGGCATCTTCTCGTCTCTGGCTTCAGGTTTCCTCTCTGATTTGTTGCGCTCCTACAGCAAGGACCATAGCGGTGTACGGACCGAGTTGATCGACGGCAATCCAACGGAGCATGTCGCCGGCATCCGGCAGCTCCGCCTGGATGTCGCGTTCATCACAGGCACATCTGCCTGGACCGAGTGTGAAACGGCGCATTTGTGGTCGGAGCGGGTGTTCGCGGTTTTGCCTGAAGACCACGCGCTGACGCTCAAAGAAGTGTTAAACTGGGCCGATTTGGCAGGCGAGCACTTCATCGTCAGCGACGTCGCGCCAGGCCCTCAAATACACGAGTACCTCGTCCAAAGACTTTCCGACTTGGGGAATCCCCCTTATATCCAGCCGCAATATGTTGGGCGCGACAATCTCTTGCCTTTGGTTGCGATTGGCCGCGGCCTGACTTTGACGAGTGAGGCCACGACGGCCGCTCAATTTCCCGGCGTGACATATCGACCGATTGCCGGGGAGGTCCTGCCCTTCAGCGCGGTTTGGTCCGCAAGAAATGACAATCCCGCATTTCGGCGCTTGCTAAGCTTGGCCAAAGCAATTTCGCGGCAGTCTCCTCCCCAGCTATGAATGGTCGGGCCGGGTGTTGTTGTCGCGTCGCGCTAACCCGCAAGGTGTGACGCGCAGGGCGTCGTCCGGCGGGCTTTTGCGACTTGTCCTGTTTGCTTGCTGCGTTCTCCGAGCCCTGAGCTACGAGCTAACCGACTGGAGCGTTCCCCGCCGCGCCTTTGCGAAAGCTCGATCGGTCGTCATGAACCGTTCCAGCATGGGGACAATCAGCTTTGTCGAGTCCGGGGGAGGCTGTCCCGTCGTTCGGCCGAGCACCTCGGCATTATCCAGATTCTATGAGGGTGTCTCACGCCTGTGATGTCTGGTTGCTATGATGATTGCCGAACATACGCACGATGACGAGGTTGGCGGGGTCGTTGATCGCCGGGGGGCTCGAGCCCGTC
>JBMONF010000059.1:0-23144 GCA_049323455.1 Pseudomonadota bacterium
ACCCCACTCAAAGCCTTCATCGATGGAATCAGAAAGGAGGAGAACCCGCAGCCAAAGCCGACCAAGAAAGCCGCCTGAGCCTCGCCCGCCGAGGCGGCACTGTCAGCCAATTACCATCTCTGTACACTCTTAGAAATGCCGGGCCAGCAGTTTTTATTTCACATTGTTGTTTCGCAAAATATTCTGATGGGGCGTGCCAAGCCGCGGCTTGATGTTGCCGAGCCATCGCATCTCCGTGCCACACCAATTCGAATATATCATTGATTCGTATCGAAATTTTTATCATGATGATGTTTTTAACATAAAAAATATGTATTGAATTTATATAACACGATTGTTGAAAGGATTTCGTTTGACTCTTGTACGGCTCCGGCTGTGAAATACGTTTTCCGGCCGTGGATATTCGGCCGGGCCAGATCTGGGCGCGGGCCTTATCGAGGCCCGAGCCCGCCTCAACGAGCACGGGAGCCGATGAACGTATTTCCGGCCTTCTTCGATCTTGCGGGGCGCAGCGTGCTCGTCGCGGGCGGCGGCGAGGCCGCGGCGCAGAAGCTGCGTCTCCTCGCGAAGGCGAGTGCCACCTGCCGCGTCGTGGCGCTTGCGATCAACGCGGAGATCGAAGCCGCCGTGGCCGAGGGCCGCCTCGAATGGTGCCAGCGCCAGGTCGAGCCGTCCGATCTCGACGACATCGCGCTGGCGATGGTGGCCGAGGAGAACGCCGACGAGGCCGAGCGCATCGCGGGCCTCGCGCGCGCCGCGCGCGTGCCCGTCAACGTGGTCGACCGCGCCGATCTCTCCGATTTCATCGTGCCCGCCATCGTCGATCGCGACCCGGTCGTGATCGGCATCTCGACCGCGGGTGCGGCCCCGCTCCTGGCGCGCCGTTTGCGCGCGGCCATCGAGGCGATGCTGCCGGCGCGCCTGGGCCAACTCGCGCGCTTCGCCGAGCGCTTCCGCGGCGCCGTCGCCGCCAAGGTCGCCAACCGGCAGCTGCGCTCGCGCCTTTGGGAGCGCGTGTTCGAGGGGCCCGTCGCGGCCGAGGTGCTGGCGGGGCGCGAGAGCCGGGCTGCCGAGCGCATGCTGGCGCTGGTCAATGGCCGCGCCGCCAACGAGGCGCCCGAGGGCCGCGTGGCGCTGGTGGGTGCGGGCCCCGGCGATCCCGAGCTGCTCACGCTCAAGGCCCATCGCCTGCTGCAGGAGGCCGATGTCATCGTCCATGACCGGCTGGTGGCCCCGGCGGTGCTGGATCTCGCGCGCCGCGACGCGCGGCGGATCCCGGTCGGCAAGGCGCGGGGGCACCACAGCCTGCCGCAAGCCGAGATCAATGCGCTGCTCGCGGCCGAGGCGCGCGCGGGCAACCGCGTGGTGCGGCTCAAGGGCGGCGATCCCTTCGTGTTCGGGCGCGGCGGCGAGGAGCTCGACTATCTTCGGCGCCAGGGCATCGCGGTCGAGGTGGTGCCGGGCATCACCGCGGCACTCGGTTGCGCGGCCAGCGCCGGCATCTCGCTCACCCATCGCGAGGCGGCCCAGGCGCTGGTGCTGGCCACGGCCGAGGGCTCGGCGGGCGAGCCCGACCTGGATTGGCCGGCGCTCGCGGGGCCCCATCGCACGCTCGTCCTCTATATGGGCGTGGGCGCGGCCACGCGCGTTCAGAACCGCCTCGTCGAAGGCGGCGTCGATCCGGCCACACCCGTCGTCATCATCGAGAATGGAACGCGTCCGGATGAGCGCGTGATCGCCGGGGCTGTGGCCGAGCTCGGGATGCTGGTCGCACGCCATGGCGTGAGCGGACCGGCCGTGATCGTGATCGGCGCAGTCGCGGCAGGCGCGCGGGCGACGCAAGACCTTCTCTCGGCCGTTACCGAAGCCCGCAGGATGCGCGCATGACCTGGCAGATCGTCACCGCCAATCGTCTCGTCGACGGCGCCGTCGTCTATCGCGGCACCGATGGTCGCTGGACCACCCGGCTATCGGCAGCAGCCGGCGCTGTCGACGAGACCGCCGCCAAGGCGCTGCTCGCGGCCGCCGAAGGCGATGCGGCGGCGCAGATCGTGGTCGGACCTTATCTCTTCGAGGTCGAGGGCGAGCCCGGCGGTTGGGCGCCCAAGAGCTGGCGCGAGCGCATCCGCGCCCAAGGCCCGACGGTCCCGCACGATTTCACGCCCGATGCCGAGCCGCGTCTCGCCGCCAACGGAGAGCCTTGAGATGTATCGCTACGACGACTACGACCGGCAGTTCGTCGAGGAGCGCGTCGCGCAGTTCCGCGACCAGGTGCGCCGCCGCCTCGCGGGCGAATTGTCCGAGGAGGAGTTCCGGCCGCTCCGGCTCATGAACGGCGTCTATCTGCAGCTTCACGCTTACATGCTGCGCATTGCGATACCTTACGGCACGCTCGCCTCGGTGCAGATGAGGAAGCTCGCCGAGATCGCGCGACGCTGGGACCGCGGTTATGGCCACTTCACCACGCGCCAGAACATCCAGTACAACTGGCCGCGCCTGCAGGACGTGCCCGACATCCTCGCGGGACTCGCCGAGGTCGAGATGCATGCGATCCAGACCTCGGGCAACTGCGTGCGCAACACCACGGCCGACCAGTTCGCCGGCGTCGCCGCCGACGAGATCGAGGATCCGCGGCCCTGGTGCGAGGTCATCCGCCAGTGGTCAACGCTCCATCCCGAGTTCTCGTTCCTGCCGCGCAAGTTCAAGATCGCCGTGACGGGAAGCCCGCACGACCGGGCGGCGCTGCGCGTGCACGACATCGGCCTCGCGCTCAGGCGCAACGAGAAGGGCGAGGTCGGCTTCGAGGTGATGATCGGCGGCGGGCAGGGCCGCACGCCAATGCTGGCTCCCACCATCCGCGACTTCCTGCCCAAGCGGCATTTGCTGGCCTATCTCGAGGCGGCGTTGCGCGTCTATAACCGCCACGGTCGCCGCGACAACCTGTTCAAGTCGCGCATCAAGATTCTGGTGTCGCAGCTGGGCGCCGACGAATACCGGCGCCAGACCGAGGCCGAGTTCGAGCGGATCCTGGCCGAGGGCACGGTCGAGTTGTCGGCCGCGGAGATCGAGCGCATCCACTCCTTCTTCGCGCCGCCGGCTTACGAGGACCTGCCGGGCGATGCGCCCGAGTTCGTGGCGGCCAAGCTCGATGATCGCAGCTTCGCGCGCTGGGCGCGCACCAATGTCAGCCCGCACAAGCGGCCGGGCTATGCCATCGTCACGGTGACGCTGAAGCCGGTGGGCGGCGTGCCGGGCGATGTCACCGCCGATCAGATGGATGCGCTGGCCGATCTTGCCGACCGCTACAGCTTCGGCGAGATCCGCGCCACGCACGAGCAGAATTTGGTGCTGCCCCATGTGAAGCAGACCGATCTGGCGGCGGTCTGGGCGGCGCTCAGGGCACTGGGCCTGGGCGAGCCCAATGCCGGCCTCGTCACCGACATCATCGCCTGCCCGGGGCTCGACTATTGCAGCCTCGCCAATGCGCGCTCGATTCCCGTGGCGCAGGCGATCAGCCGGCGCTTCGCCGACTTCGAGCGCCAGCAGGCGATCGGCGAGCTCAAGATCAAGATGTCGGGCTGCATCAACGCCTGCGGCCACCATCACGTCGGCCATATCGGCATCCTCGGCGTCGACAAGAACGGCGAGGAGTTCTACCAGATCACGCTCGGCGGCAGCGCCGACGAGAACGCGAGCCTGGGCAAGATCCTGGGGCCCGCGGTGCCGCGCGAGCGCGTGGCCGACGCGGTCGAAACCATCGTCGACACCTATCTCGAGCTCAGGCAGGAGGGCGAGAAGTTCCTCGACACCTATCGCCGCGTGGGCCTCGCGCCCTTCAAGGAGAAGCTCTATGCCGCTGCTTAAATATGGTCGCGTCGTCGAAGACCCGTGGCAGTTCGTGGCCGACGATGCGGCGCTGCCCGCCGAAGGGCACGTCCTGGTCACGCTCAAGCGTTGGCAGGCCGAGCGCGAAGCCCTGATCGGGCGCGGCTGGCCCGTGGGCGTGCGGCTCGAGCCCGCCGATCTGGCCGAGGCCCTCGCCAATGATCTCGGGCGGCTCGATCTGATCGCCGTGGATTTCCCGAAATTCAACGACGGGCGCGGCTATTCGACCGCGCGCCTCTTGCGCCAGCGCTACCGCTACAAAGGCGAGCTTCGGGCCGTGGGCAAGGTTCTGAGGGACCAGCTTCTGTTTTTGCATCGCTGCGGCTTCGACGCCTTCGAGATCGCGCGCGAGGATGCGGTGGAGACTTGGCTCAAGGCCATGTCGGAGTTCGGCGTCTGGTATCAGCGCGCCGCCGACGACCGGCTGCCGGCGCCGCTCCTGCGCCATCGCCGGGCCGGATGACGGGGCGAACGACGACGCACCAAAGCCGTCCCAAGTGAACTTCCACTCCCCCCGCCCGCAACTAGGGCATCTACACAACGACCTTTCTTATTCGTCATCCCGGACGCTAGGCGAGCCCAAAGCCCGCCAGGGCTTTGGATTTGCGAGCCTTGCGATCCGGGATCCAGGGACGTATCGAGCTCAGCATCGACATGGATCCCGGATAGCTCGGTTTGCCAACGAAATCTTCGATTTCGGGCAAACCGGCTTCCGGGATGACGGGATGTGTAGATGCCCTAGCTGCCCGCAAGGGCAGGGGGATCGCATTTGAAATTCTCCGATTCCGTTCTTGCTCGCGCGGCGCCACCCTCGCAATCTGTGGTCGCTGGTGCGCGCCAAGAGCGCATCCGCGCCCGCAGTCCGATCGCCTCGAGCCGGATCGGCCTGAGGCGATCGGCCTCTGGCCTGTCAATGCAGAGTACAGCCCCACCGAACCGCCGATGGGACATGGTTGCCGAGAATCCCCGCCCTTTCGTCATCGCCGTCGACGTCGAACCCGACGCGCGCCTGCCCGATCCGCGTGAGCCGACGCGCTGGCGCGGCTTCGAGGGGCTCTATCCCGAGATGATGCGGCTGCGCGGCGTGCTCGCGGCGCGCACCGGGCGGCCGGCCCGCTTCGCGTGGTACTGGCGCGCCGATCCGCAGATCGAGGCGATCTACGGCGACCCGGCCTGGGCCTTGCGCAACTACGCGACGGAGATCGCGGCTTGCCTGGACGCGGGCGACGAGATCGGTCTGCATGTCCATGCCTATCGGCGCGATCCGGAAGTTGCCGGAGGCTGGGTGGCCGACCACGGAGACGCGCGATGGATCGCGCATTGCGTGCGCCAGGGCTTCGCCGCCTTCGCCGACGCGCTTGGCCGGCCGTGCCGCAGCTTCCGCATGGGCGACGGTTGGTATGCGCCCTGGCTGCTCGACCTCGTCGCGGAGCTCGGCGCGGAGATCGACCTGACGATCGAGCCCGGTTGGGACCCCAAGACGGCGCTGGTCGAGGAGGAGCCGCACACCGGCGCCCTTCCTGACCGTCGGCACGAGCCGACGCACCCGCGTGCCTGGCGCAGCGAGCGCCGTGCGCGCGGCGGCGGGGCGGGCCTCCACCTGCTGCCCGTCACGACGCTGCGGCTGCCCTATGGGCTCACGCTGGGCCGATGGGGACACAAGCTGCGCGGCCTCTCCGCCGCGGTCGAACACAGCCTCGACCTGGCGCCGCTCAGGGCGGAGCCGCTGCTGCGCCTGCTTCCGGCTTCCTGGCGTCGTGGCCCCGAGCGTTCGACCTTGATCTGGGGCATGCCGGACGATGTCTTTTCGCGGCTGCTCGACCGCGCGCTGCGCGGGTCCCGCTGGCCGGTCGTGATCAGCGTGATGCGCAGCGACGCCGGGATCCTCGAACCGCAGCGCACGCGCCTGCTCGCGACGCTCGAGCGCTTCGCGCGCGATGCCCGCACCGCGCAGCTCGCCGTCGTCACGCCTGCGGAGACATTGGCGCGGCTCGGCCTCAGCGCCTCGCCCACGACGAGAGCTGCGGCTCCGGCTGCCGCCCGCGCCTGACCGGGCCGCCGCCCGCGCCCCACGGCGCGATGCCGATTCGCGGTAGATCAGCCGCGCGAAGAGAGCCCTCGGCAAGCGATGGCCAGGGCGCCGCCGCTCCGGCAACTCAAGCCGAATTGCCGCTCACAGCCAGGTTTCCCTTTGGATACAAAGGTAGAAAGCGGGAGCAGCTTTTCACATCGCCTCACGCTTCTCGCGGCTTCGCGAGGGGCCGAGAGCGGCGAAATCCGGTCTGCTCGGCCCCTCCCGGCGCGCGGCATTCCGTGCTAGGCTCGCCCGCAAATTCGGGTAGGAGCCTTTCCCCATATGTCCATGCGAGCGGCGCGCGACGCCGTCCTGAAGCCGGTCGCCTCGGCCCAACCGCGCAGCGTCACGATTCTCGGCTCCACGGGCTCGGTCGGCCGCAATACCATCGATCTGATCAGCCGCACGCCCGGAGCCTACCGGGTCGAGGCGCTCACCGGCAGCGAGAACGTGGCGCTCCTGGCCGAGCAGGCGCGGTTGCTGCGCCCGCGCCTGGCAGTGGTCGCCAATCCGGCGCGCTGGCCCGAGCTCAAGGCGGCGCTGGCCGGAACCGGCATCGAGACGGCGGCAGGTGCCGACGCCGTGGTGGAGGCGGCCCGGCGCCCGGCCGACTGGGTCATGGCCTCGATCGTGGGGGCCGCGGGCTTGAAGCCGACGCTGGCCGCCGTGCGCCGTGGTGCGGTGGTCGGGCTCGCCAACAAGGAGACGCTGGTCTGCGCCGGCGCCTTGATGATGGGCGAGGTGGCGCGCCACAAGGCGACCCTTCTGCCGGTCGATTCCGAGCACAGCGCCATCTTTCAGGTGTTCGAGATCGAGCGGCGCGAGGCGGTCGAGCGCATCATCCTGACGGCCTCGGGCGGGCCGTTCCGCACCGCGAGCCTGGAGACGATGGCGCGCGCCACGGCGGCGGAGGCGGTCAAGCATCCCAACTGGAACATGGGCGCCAAGATCTCGGTCGATTCGGCGACCATGATGAACAAGGGCCTCGAGATCATCGAGGCCCATCATCTGTTCGGCCTGCCGGAAGAGCGCATCGAGGTGCTGGTCCATCCGCAGTCGGTGATCCACTCGATGGTCGCCTATGTGGACGGATCGGTGCTGGCCCAGCTCGGCAGCCCCGACATGCGCACGCCGATCGCGGTGGCATTGGCCTGGCCGCAGCGCATGGCGGCTCCCGCCGAGCGGCTCGACTTCGCCAAGATCGCGAGTCTCACCTTCGAGGCGCCCGACCCCGCGCGCTTCCCGGCCTTGCGCCTCGCACGCGAGGCGCTCAAATCGGGCGGCGGCGCGCCCACGGTCCTCAACGCGGCCAACGAGATCGCGGTCCAGGCCTTCCTCGACGGGCGCATCGGCTTTCTCGACATCGCTCGCGTCGTGGAGGCCTGCATGGCGCGCGTGAATGCCGGGACGGCTGCGGATCTGGAGGAGATCGCGGCCGTGGACGCGGCCGCGCGTGCCGAGGCCCGCCGCCAGGTCGAGGCTCGACGCTGAGGCCCCGGCCTTGTCCGGCGCTCCGCTCTTGGCGCGCGTCGGCGACGAAGCGATTTGGCCGCGGTCCCGCTCTGGCGCGGGAGTGCTGCATTCCGGTTCCACGACGCCCTTCCTCACATCCGTCAGAGGTTCGATCGATGTTGCAGGTTCGGCAGCGGGGCTGTTCGGCTGGGATGTCGCCCCGGCGCCGGTGGTGGCCTGATTTTTTCTTCTATCGCGAGATCTGATAGGGCCGCGGAACCGCCATCACGACCATGACCGTTCTGTCTTCGATCGGTTTCGCCGCGCTCGCCGCCTGGCTCTATCTTGTGCTGGGCCATGGCGGCTTTTGGCGCTGCCGCGAGCGGCTACCGGAAAACCCCTTGGCACCGGCGCATTGGCCGAAGGTCGCGGCGGTGTTGCCCGCGCGCGACGAGGCGGCGACGGTGAAGGCCGTGCTCGAGGACCTGGTCGCTCAGGACTATCCGGGCGCGCTCGCCATCTTTCTGGTGGACGACGGCAGCCGCGACGGCACGGGCGAGATCGCGCGCGCGGTCGCGACGGCAGCGCCGGCCAACCGTCCGATCACCGTGGTGGCCGGCCGGCCGCTGCCCGCAGGCTGGACCGGCAAGCTCTGGGCGCTGGCGCAGGGCGTGGAGGCGGCCGAGGCGCACCAGCCCGATCTCGACTTCCTGCTCTTCACCGACGCCGACATTGTGCATGGGACGCGCCAGCTTCGCCGCCTCGTCGCCCAGGCGCAGGCGGAACGGGCCGACCTCGTTTCGCTGATGGCGAAGCTCGTCTGCGCCAGCCTTTGGGAGCGGCTGCTGATCCCGGCCTTCGTCTATTTCTTCCAGAAGCTCTATCCTTTCGCCTGGGTCAACGATCCGAGGCGCCGCACGGCTGCCGCGGCCGGCGGTTGCGTGCTGATCCGCAAGCGGGCGCTCGGGCGCATCGGCGGCATCGCCGCCATCCGCGGCCGGCTCATCGACGACTGCTCGCTGGCGCGTGCGGTCAAGCGCAGCGGCGGGCGGCTCCGGGTGGGCCTTGCCGACGAGACGCGGAGCCTGCGCGGCTATGACGGGCTCAAGCCTATCTGGGCCATGGTGGCGCGCTCGGCCTACACGCAGCTTCGCCACTCCCCCTGGCTTCTGCTCGGCACCGTGCTCGGCATGGCGCTGCTTTATCTGGTGCCGCCGCTGCTGGCGCTGAGCTGGCCCTGGCATGGCGATGCGGCGGCGGGGCTTGCAGCCAGCCTCGCCTGGCTGCTGATGGCGCTCTCCTATCGGCCGATGCTGGTCTATTACGGCCGGCCGCCGATCGAGGCCCTGCTGCTGCCGCTGGCGGGCCTGCTTTACACCTTGATGACGCTCGATTCCGCCCGCCTCTATCACGCGCGGGGCGGCAATCGCTGGAAGGGCCGCGACTACGGCCCTGCCGGTGAGGCCGGCGGTTCGGCATGAGACGCGCCCTGGCCATTCCTCCGTCGAACGGGTAGGACTGCCTCACCATGACGACAGCGGTCGAGACACCATCGGGCAAGGGCGCAAGCGACGAGAATTTCCCCGTCGGCTCCTGGCTGCTGCCGGCGCGGCTGCGGCCCCACATCGCCCGCTACTATGCCTTCGCGCGCGCCATCGACGACATCGCCGACAATCCCGCGCTCGAGCCTCGGGAGAAGATCCGCCGGCTCGACGGTTTCGCCCGCGCGCTCGAAACCGGCGAAGGGGGGCCCGAGTTCGCCAAGGCGCTGGCCTTGCGCGCGAGCATGATCGAGACCGGCGTGCCCTTTCGCCACGGCACCGATCTGACCATCGCCTTCAAGCAGGATGCGGTGAAGCGGCGCTATCGCGATTGGGACGATCTGATGGGCTATTGCAACAACTCGGCCGCCCCGGTCGGGCGCTACCTGATCGATCTCCATGGCGAGGGGCGGCACTGCTATCCGGCCTCCGACGCGCTCTGCAACGCGCTCCAGGTGCTGAATCATTTGCAGGATTGCCAGGCCGATTACCGCAATCTCGATCGCGTCTATCTGCCCGAGCCCTGGCTCGCCGAGGCCGGCGGCAGCGTCGAAGACCTCGACGGGCCGCGCGCGAGCCCGGCCTTGCGCCGCGTCATCGACCGCTGCCTCGACGGGACGGCCGAGCTGGTGCGCCAGGCGCGCCCGCTGCCCGATCTCTTCCGCAACCGACGCTTCGCCATGGAGGCGGCCTTCATCTGGCGCATCGCCGACCGGCTCCTGGGCGAGATCAGCCGACGCGATCCCCTGGCCGAGCGCGTGGTCCTGACCAAGGGCCAGTTCGCGGCCGCGGGCTTATGGGGTGTCGCACAAGCACTTCTCGGTTGGCGCCGGCTGGCGGCATCCGAACGGGCCGGTGCGGCCTGACGCGTGGACGCTCGGCCCGATCTTCAGGAAATCGCGGGGGCCAGTGAGATTCGACAAGCAACTCTTTGTTAAACAATCGGTTATTCGCGTTCCGCCGGGCCCGGGGCTGAGCTATTCTGCGGCGAAACTCCAAGGGGGCCGGAGAGTCCGAGATCATGGCCGAGCAGGCGACCCAGACATGGCGCGCCGCTGATGCCGATCGCGCCGACATGGCCGAACGCGTCGAGCGCTCCGGCACCTCGTTCTATTGGTCGATGCGGCTGCTGCCGGCGGCCAAGCGCGAGGCCATGTTCGCCATCTACGCCTTCTGCCGGGCCGTCGACGATATCGCCGACGAGCCGGCGCCCTTCGAGCAGAAGCGCGAAGGCCTCGCCGCATGGCGCGCCGAGATCGACCGGCTCTATGCCGGCACGCCGACACATCCCGTGGCGCGGGCACTCATGGAGCCGGTGCGCCGTTTCGCGCTTGCGCGCGAGGATTTCCTCGCCGTGATCGACGGCTGCGAGATGGATGCGAACGGTCCGCTGGTGGCTCCCGACTGGGAGACGCTGCGGCTCTATTGCGCGCGCGTCGCGGGTGCCGTCGGCCGGCTCTCGATCCGCGTGTTCGGCGCGCCCGGCCCGGAAGGCGAGCGCCTGGCCGCAGCACTCGGCGAGGCGGTGCAGCTCACCAACCTGTTGCGCGATTTGGCCGAGGATGCGCGCGACGGGAGGCTCTATCTGCCGCGCGAGCTCCTGGAGCGCCACGGCCTGCCGCTTTCGCCGGCCGCCGCGCTGGCCGATCCGCGCCTGCCGCAGGTCTGCGCCGAGGTCGCGGCCGAAGCCGAGCGCCGCTTCGAGGAGGCGGCGGCACTCCTGGCAAGGCTGCCGCGCCGGCCGCTGACGCCGGCCCGCATCATCAGGGCCGTCTATCGTCGCTTGCTCGAGAAGTTGGTGCGGCGGGGCTTCCGGCAGCTCGAGCCCAAGCTGCGCCTCGGCAAGTTCGAGAGGCTGCGGCTCGCGCTGGCCGAGCTTCTATGATGAGAGCCACGTCGATCCGTCACGGCGCCGCTTCCGCCGAGCGCGGAACCGTTCATGTTGTCGGCGCGGGCCTCGCGGGCCTGAGTGCCGCTTTGCGCCTCGCCGAGGCCGGCCGGCGCGTGGTGCTGCATGAGGCGGCCAACCATGCCGGCGGGCGCTGTCGCTCCTATGACGACCGTGAGCTGGGCCGGCGCATCGACAACGGCAACCACATGCTGTTCAGCGCCAACCGTGCGGCGCTCGCCTATCTCGATGCCATCGGCGCGCGCTCGAGCCTGATCGAGCTCGAACGCCCGGCTTTCCCTTATGTCGATCTCGCGAACGGGCGGCGCTTCACGCTCAAGCCCAATCTCGGCCGCCTGCCCTGGTGGCTGCTGCTGCCCTCGCGCCGCGTGCCGGGGAGCCGGCTTGCCGATTACGCCGTGCTGTGGCGGCTGATGCGCGCGAAGCCGCATCAGACCGTGGCCGAGGTCGCAAGCGCGTCGGGTCCGGTTTATCGGGCGCTGATCGAGCCTCTGGCGGTGGCAGTGCTCAACACGGCGCCGGAGGAAGGCTCGGCTTGGCTCCTGGGCCGCATGCTGGCGCTGAGCTTCGCCCGCGGCGGGCGCGATTGCCGCGCGCTCGTGGCCCGCGACGGCCTCTCTGAGAGTTTCGTCATGCCGGCCCTGGCGCGCCTCGATGCGCTCGGCGTCGAACAGCGCTTCGGCGAGCGCCTGCGCGCGCTCGTTATCGAGGGGCGTCGTGTCGCGGCCCTGCAGCTCAACGGCGACCGGACGGCGCTCGGGCCTCGTGACCGCGTGGTGCTGGCCGCGCCGGCACCGGTTGCGGCCGATCTTCTGCCGGGCCTCGTGGCGCCGACCGAGATGCGCGCCATCGTCAACGCCCATTTCCGGCTCGATCGGCCCCACCGCTCCGAGAACGGCATCCCGTTCCTGGCGCTCCTCGGCGGCACGGCACAGTGGGTGTTCTTCCGCGGCGAGGTGGCGAGCGTGACGGTGAGCGCCGCCGATGCGCTCGCCGATCTTCCGGCCGAGCGATTGGCGCCGCTGCTCTGGGCCGACGTGGCGCACGCAATCGGGCGGGCGGGGGCGCCGCTGCCGGTCTGGCGTATCGTCAAGGAGAAGAACGCGACCTTCGCGCAGACGCCGGCTCAGCTCGCGCGCCGGCCGAGCGCCGCCACGGCTCTTGACAATCTCTGGCTCGCGGGCGATTGGACCGATACGGGGCTGCCCGCCACGATCGAGGGGGCGATCCGCTCGGGCGTGACGGCTGCGGCACTGGCCGGCGCGGCGGAACCGCCGCTCGAGGCGGCATCCCATATGACCGAAACCGCCGCACCCGCCGCCCCGGATCGAGACCGGGGCGCCGAAGCCGCTTTCGCGCGCTGAGACAATGTCGATGGACGACAGGACGCCGATCACCGCCTTGCCGCCCCTCACTGAACGGCCTCGGGGCGCGCCTGCCTGGGCCGGCCCGCCTTTGAGCGCCGTCGACCGCACGGTTGTGGAGGTGACCGAGGCGCTCCTGGGCCTCAGGGGCAAGGACGGCGAGTGGTGCTTCGAGCTCGAGGCCGACGCCACCATCCCGGCCGAATACATCCTGCTCGAGCATTATCTGGACGAGATCGACGAGGTGCTGGAGCAGGATCTCGCCCGCTATCTGAGGCGCATCCAGGGCAGCCATGGCGGCTGGCCGCTGTTCCACGAAGGCGATTTCAACATCAGCGCCTCGGTCAAGGCCTATTACGCGCTGAAGCTCGTCGGCGACGATGTCGAGGCGCCGCACATGCGCCGCGCGCGCGAGGCGATCCTGGCCCATGGCGGGGCCGCGCGCGCCAACGTCTTCACCCGCATCGCGCTCGCCCTCTTCGGCCAGGTGCCCTGGCGCGCCGTGCCGGTGATGCCGGTCGAGATCATGCTCCTGCCGAAATGGTTCCCCTTCCATCTCGACAAGGTCGCCTACTGGTCGCGCACGGTGATCGCACCCCTTCTGGTGCTGATGGCCAAGCGCCCGCGCGCGCGCAACCCGAGAGCCGTCGATATCCGCGAGCTGTTCGTCCGGCCGCCCGAGCAGGAGCGGCACTATCTGGTGAACCCGACCGGCAAATGGACCGGCGAGCTGTTCCTCTGGCTCGACCGGATCTTGCGGCCCGTCGAGCGGCATTTCCCCAGTTCCATGCGCGAGCGCGCAATCCAGCGCGCGATCGACTTCGTGGTGCCGCGCCTCAACGGCGACGACGGGCTCGGCGCGATCTTCCCGGCCATGGCCAATGCGGTCATGGCCTTCGACACGCTGGGCTACGCCAAGGATCATCCGCACCGCGCGATCGCCATGGCCTCGGTCCGGAAGCTCGTCACGCGCAAGAAGGGCGAGAGCTATTGCCAGCCCTGCCTGTCGCCGATCTGGGATACGGGCCTCGCCTGGCATGCGGTGATGGAGGCGGGCCTCGACGGGCGCGATCCGGCGCTCGACCAGACCACGGAATGGCTGCTCGAGCGCCAGATCCTCGATCTGGTCGGCGACTGGAGCTCGCGCCGGCCCGATATCAGGCCGGGCGGCTGGGCCTTCCAGTACCGCAACGACCATTATCCGGATGTGGACGACACCGCCGTGGTGGGCATGGCGCTGGCGCGCTCGGGCCGCGCCCAAAGCGATCCGCGCGTGCAAGTGGCGATCGACCGCGCCGCCGAATGGCTTGTCGGCATGCAGAGCAAGAACGGCGGCTGGGGCGCCTTCGACGCCGACAACACGCATTACTATCTGAACCACATTCCCTTCGCCGATCACGGGGCGCTCCTCGATCCGCCGACCGAGGACGTGACGGGGCGCGTGCTGAGCTTCCTCGCCCAGATCGGCTACGGGCGCGACCATCCGGCCGTGCGCCGCGCCGTCGATTACTTGAAGCGCGAGCAGCAGCCGGACGGCTCCTGGTTCGGGCGCTGGGGCACCAACTATGTCTACGGCACCTGGTCCGTGCTCTGCGCCCTCAACATGGCAGGCGAGGACATGCAAGCGCCCTATGTGCGCCGCGCGGTCGAATGGCTCAAATCGCGCCAGCGCGCCGACGGCGGCTGGGGCGAGGACGGCGCCACCTACTGGAAAGAGCGGCGCGCCGAGGTGAAGGAATCCACGCCCTCGCAGACCGCCTGGGCGGTGCTGGGGCTGATGGCGGCCGGCGAGGTCGAGAGCGAAGCGGTGCGCCGCGGCATCGACTATCTGCTGGCGGCCCCGCGCGACGGCGCGCGCTGGGAGGAGCCCTGGTACACGGCCGTGGGCTTCCCGCGCGTGTTCTATCTGCGCTACCACGGCTACGCGTCCTATTTCCCGCTCTGGGCGCTGGCGCGCTACCGCAACCTCATGCGCGGCAACGAGCGCCGCGTGCCATGGGGAATGTGAAGCATCCGCGTCGGTCGGATGCCGCTCCGGCTGCTTCGCCGCCGGGAACGGGCGCGCCGGGCTCGGGCCTCGCGAGGCCCGTCGGCTTCGTGGTGGGCTTCGCCGCCGAGGCGGCGCTGCTTCGGCGCCGCTATCCCGCCGTCGATGGCTTCGTCGAGATCGCCGGTGCGAACGGGCCCCGCGCTGCCGCGGGCACGCAAGCGCTCATCGTGCGCGGCGCGGCGCTGGTCTTGAGCTTCGGTTATGCCGGCGCTCTCGAGGCGGGCATGCGACCCGGCACCGTTTTGCTGGCGGAAACCGTGATGGCACCGGATGGCCGCCGGTTCGCCTGCGACGACGGCGCGGTGGCGGCGCTCGCGGGTCTGCTGACGGCGGCGGGCGTTCCCTATCGCTTCGGCGCGTTGGCCGGCAGCGACCGGGCGGTTGCGACGGCCATCGACAAAGCCGCACTCAGGGCCGGCAGCCGCGCGCGGGCGGTCGATATGGAGAGCCACGCCGTAGCTGAAGCCGCGGCCGAAGCGGGGCGCCCGATGGCGGCCTTGCGCGTTCTGCTCGATCCGGCCGAGCGCGATCTGCCGCAGGCGGCCTTGGTCGCGCTCGATGAGCAGGGGCACTTGCGCGCAAGCGCGCTCATCGCGGCCCTGGCGCGCCAGCCCTCGGAGATACCGGGGTTGATCCGGCTGGCGCTCGACGCGCGGCGCGCGCGCCGGAGCCTAGGCCGCGCTGCTGCGGCGCTCGCCCGCGCTCTCTGCTGACGCCTTCTCGGTCGAGAGCCGCTCCATCTGGTGCTTGAGCTGGCGCTCGAACACCCACTCGGCCGGCCGCGCCTTGTCGAGCGGAATCTCGGGCGCCATCGGCCCGTCGGTTCTGGGGCCTCGGAGCGCCACCTTCAGTGCCTTCAGCGGGTGCGACAGCGTGTCGTTGACGGCGGTCGCCTCGTAGCCGCAATGGACCATGCAGTTCGCGCACTTCTCGTAATTGCCGGTGCCGTACTGCTCCCAGGCCGTCTCTTCCATCAGCTCTTTGAAGGTCGCGGCATAACCTTCGCCCAGGAGATAGCAGGGCTTCTGCCAGCCGAACACGTTGCGCGTGGGGTTGCCCCAGGGCGTGCAGTGATAGGTCTGGTTGCCGGCGAGGAAGTCGAGGAAGAGCCCCGACTGGTTGAAACGCCAGCCGCGGCCTTTGCCGCGCCGGAACACCTCGCGGAACAGAGCCTTGGTCTGGCTGCGCTTGAGGAAATGCTGCTGGTCGGGCGCGCGCTCGTAGGCATAGCCCGGCGAGATGGTGACGCCGGTGACGCCCATCGCCATCGCGGTGTCGAGGAAATGCGCCACATGCTCGGGCGCCTCGCCGTCGAACAGCGTGCAGTTGACGTTGACGCGAAAGCCCTTGGCGCGCGCCGCCTTGATGGCGGCGACCGCCTTGTCGTAGACGCCTTCCTGGCAGACCACCTTGTCGTGGCGCTCGCGGTCGCCGTCGAGATGGATCGAGAAGCAGAGATAGGGGCTGGGCTCGAACTGCTCCATCTTCTTCTCGAGCAGGAGCGCGTTGGTGCAGAGATAGACGAAGCGCCGTCGCTTCACGATCTCGGCCACGATCTGCGGCATTTCCTTGTGCAGGAGCGGCTCGCCGCCGGCGATCGAGACGATCGGCGCGCCGCATTCCTCGACGGCGCCTACGCATTCCGCGACCGAGAGCCGCCGGTTCAGGATCTCGTCCGGATAGTCGATCTTGCCGCAGCCGGCGCAGGCGAGGTTGCAGCGGAACAAGGGCTCCAGCATCAGCACCAGCGGATAGCGCCGGTTTCCCTCGAGGCGCTGCTTGATCAGATAGGCGCCGACATGGAGCTTCTGAATCAACGGAACGGACAAGATCGCTCTCCTTGGGCTCTCCTCGGAAACGGCGCCGCGGAAATCGGCGGCAGGGCGCCGGACGGCTCTACTCGGCAGGTGGCGAGGCGATGCGCTCGGCCTCGCGCTGCTGCGGCTTGCCCATGCGCCCATAAGGCGATCCGGCCACGTCCCACAGCATCTCGGGCAGCTTGAAGCGCACGTTCTCCTCGACGCCCTCGAGGTTCTCGATCTCGACCGGCGCGATCTCGCCCAGCCGCGCCAGCACCTCCTGCACCAGCTCCTCCGGCGCCGAAGCCCCGGCCGTCAGTCCGACGGCATCGATGCCCTCGAACCAGGTCGGGTCGATGTCGTCGGCGTTGTCGATGAGATAGCTCGGGATGCCCATTTCCGCCGCGATCTCGCGCAGGCGGTTCGAGTTGGAGCTGTTGGGCGAGCCCACCACCAGGATCACGTCGACATGCTGTGCCAGGATATGCACCGCCTGCTGGCGGTTCTGGGTGGCGTAGCAGATATCGCGCACGTCGGGTCCGGCCACCTGCGGGAAGCGCTGCTTGAGCCGGTCGATGATGGCGCGCGTGTCGTCGACCGACAGCGTCGTCTGGGTGATGTAGGCGACCTTCGCGGGATCTTTCACCTTGAGCCGGTCCACATCGCTGATCGACGAAACCAGATGCACGCCGCCCGGAATGCGCCCGCGCGTGCCCTCGACCTCGGGATGGCCCTCGTGGCCGATCAGGATCACGTCGTAGCCCTGTTCGGCGTAGCGCTGGCCCTCGCGATGCACCTTGGCCACCAGCGGGCAGGTCGCATCGATCACGGGGAGGTCGCGCAGCGCCGCGTCGTCGGCCACCTTCTGCGACACGCCGTGGGCCGAGAAGACGGTGATGGCACCGTTCGGAATCTCGTGCAGCTCGTCGACGAAATGTGCGCCGATCGAGCGCAGCTTCTCGACCACACGCTTGTTATGAACGATCTCGTGCCGCACATAGACCGGCGGTCCGTATTTGCGGATCGCCAGCTCCACGATTTCGACGGCCCGTTCCACGCCGGCGCAGAAGCCGCGCGGCTGAGCCAGGATCACCCGCATTTTCCGATTGGCTTGGTTCACTTGGACGGTCCCCGGCCGGCTTCATCGCCTGAAGGCGGCATGGCCAACTTTTTTGATCAACTATTAATCTTGTCGCTTCCGCCCGTCCGGGCATCCGCCCTTCCCCTCGGTGTCATTGGGACCATATTAGCGTCCGCGGGTCAACCCGACGTAAAGCAGGGGATTCCTTGGATGCGGCAAAAATGCCGGGTTTCTTGCCTCCAAATCGCCCCAATCTCGTTGTTGATACCGGCCGATGAGCCCATGTAGATTGCACCGCCTTTGCGGCAGGACCCTGTCGCGAATGAGCCGTTGGCATCGTCGTCCGTCGGGCGGGCAAATAGTTGCTGCCGACATTTCCAACAACCTCAATCCATTGACCCTTTGGCGGGCCGGCGCTTCGAGCGGCGGTGGGGGGACCGGCCAAGGTCGACAAGAGCCTCAGCCATGAACCACCGTTCCGCTTTCCTCCTTCGCCTGATGCCGGCAGCCTTGATGCTGGCCCTGCTGATCGCCATCAGCGGTCCCGCGCGCGCCATGGCGACGCCGGCGACCGATCTCATCGACAAGCTCAACGGCGCCTTTCTGCAGGCGATGCAGAACGGGCCGGCGCTCGGCTATGACGGCCGCTACAAGGAGTTGGAGCCGGCCGTTTCCGATGCGTTCGATTTCCAGCTCATGGCGCGCATCGCCGTGGGCCGTCACTGGCAGGAGCTCTCCGAGCAGCAGAAGACCCTGCTGGTCGACACGTTCCGGCGCTATTCCGTCGCGACCTACGCCGCGCGCTTCAAGGCATTCGCGAACGAGCGCTTCGAGATCCTGGGCGAGGAGCCGAAGGCGCAGAACACCGTGCTGGTGAAAAACCAGATCGTCGAAGGCAAGAGCGGCGATCCCATCCGGATCGATTATCTGCTGCGGCCGGACCAGAGCCAGGGTGCACTCAAGATCATCGACATCTATCTCAAGGGCTCGATCAGCCAGCTTGCGGTTTATCGCTCGGAGTTCGTCGACGTGATCGAGGCCAAGGGCTTCGATGGCTTGATCGCCAAGCTCGACGAGCGAATCGCCGAGCTGGCCAAGGACGGCGCCACCCAGCCTTGACTTGCGGGCCCGCCGGCCCGCGGTCGGTCGAAATGATTGGAGCCGCCAAATGATTGCAGCCGATCTCAGGGGACGCAGAGCGCTGATCACCGGGGCCGCCTCGGGCATCGGGCTGGCGACCGCGGAATTGTTCGCGCGAGCCGGCGCTCGTGTTGCGCTCAATGATGTGGCCGCCAATCCGCGACTCGAGGCCGAAGTGGCGCGCTTGCGCCAGGATGGCCTCGATGTTCATGCGGCGCCGGGCGACGTGGGCGCGCCCGAGGACGCGGCCAGGATGGTCGAGGCTGCGGCCGGGGCCATGGGCGGGCTCGACTATCTGGTCAACAATGCGGGCACGCCCGGAACCCCGCGGCCGATCGCGCCCGCCGATCTCGTGCGGCAGGACGAGGCGTTCTGGCAGAAGCTGCTGTCCGTCAATCTGGTCGGTCCCTATCGCTGCGTGCGCGCGGCCCTGCCCTGGCTCAAGGCCGCGCGCGGTGCGGTGGTCAATACGGCGTCGGTAGCCGCCTTCGGCGGCGGCGGTTCCAGCACGACCTATTGCGCGACCAAGGCGGGGCTGGTCTCGATGACGCGCGAGCTCGCCCGCGGTCTGGGTCCCGAGGTTCGGGTCAATGCGATCGCGCCCGGGATCGTCGCCGGATCGAATTGGGAATGCCGCTGGACCGACGATGAAGTGGACGCCGACCTGAAGCATGTGCCCCTCGGCCGCGCCGGCCGGCCGGAAGACTATGCCGAGGCGATCCTCTTTCTCTGCGCGGGCGCGGCCTACGTCACCGGCGTCACGCTCGTGGTGGACGGCGGATTGACCTGCTGAACGGGTCGCACGTCCCGCGTCAAAAATGCTGCGCCAGCACGGCCGCGTCGGAACCGACCACATCGGCCGCGCGCCACAGCGCCACCCAATTGTCGCCGGCGGCGCCCAGCATGAGCGGGCGCAGCGGGAGCCGCAGCATTCCGCTTTGGAAATAGGAGACCACGACGCCGTTCGGATTTTGCGCCGCCCAGTCGCGCACGGCGTCGGCGTCGGCGAAGGCAGTGATGGGTCGTTCGAGGCGGCCGACGAAGTCGTATTCGCCGCGATAGGCGCCGAACAGCGCCACCGGCCGGCCCGACTGCTGCAAGACGTGGATGCGCTGTGCGATCGGCGTCAAGTCGAAGAACTGCCGCAACGACTGCGCGAACTCGATGTTGAAGCTCACCACGACCAGCGCCGGCAGCAGCGCCAGCTGCACCAGCCGCGCGATCAGCGTGCGCGGCGTCGCTTGGCCGAGCAGGTAGGCGCCGCCGAGCAACACGATGCCGGACAAGAGCCCGGTGCCGCCGAGCCAGATCGGCAGCCCCGCCGGGCTCACGAACTGTCGCCAGAGCGCATCGAGATGGGCGACCGGCACGATGTTGAGGAGAAAGAAGATCAGGCCGACCAGCAGGACGGGCAGGGCGGGCAGGGCGGCATGGTAGTCCCTGGGCTTGTTCTCTTGCACGGTCAGCAGCCGGGCTGCGAGCAAGGCTAGCGGCGCAAGGGCGGGGACCAGCCCGTAGGCCGAGCGCCCTTCCGTCAGGAAGCCGGCCGCGATGGCGACCGCCGCCGCCGCCAGCACCAGGCGCAGACCGTCGTCGGCCGGCATGCGGCGTTGATTGCGGATCGCGCGCCACATCGGCTTCCACCAGGCCCAGGGATGGAGCAGGGCGGGAGCCAGCAGCAGGAGCCAATACCACGGGCGTGTCGGCGGCAGCTCCGGCGCGTTGGGGTAGGCGGTGGGATCGCCGACGAGCGCGGCGAGGGGGTCGGGCGCGGTCAGGAGCCAGGGGAGGGCGACGAGGGCGGCAAGGGCGAGCGATGCCGTCAGGCCGAGCAGCCAAGCCCCGGGTTTGGACTCACCGTTGCGCGCCAGCCACGGCAAGGCCAGCGCCAGCGGCGCCAGATAGAGAAGCGCGCCACTGCCGCGTGCGAGCAGGGCCAGGCCCAGCGCCAAGCCGAACACCGACCAGCCGGCGAGCGGCTTGTCGCGCAGGACCAGACCCAGCCCGGCAATGCCGGCCAGCATCATGCAGTTCAGCGCCAGATCGGGCAGCGTCAGGGCGATCGCCGCGGTGAACCCGCCCAGGCCGACCAGGATGACGGGCGCGGTCGCGACAGCTTGCGGGCGGCGCGGCCACAACAGTCGCGCCACCGGTCCTGCGAGCAGGATCGCACCGAGCCCGAACAGCGGTCCGACCAGCCGTGCCCAAGCCTGGCTGACGCCGAAGAGCGCCCAGCCGGCGTGAATGAGCCATCCGAGCAGCGGCGGGTGGTTGGCAAAGGCGTCGGCCTCGGCGGTGTGCGTCGCCGACCAGCCCCACCAGGCCTGCGCCAGCACCAGGCTGTCCACGCTTGCCAGCGGCGGACGAGCGGCGAGCGTGCTTGCCACCAGCAGCAGCCAGATCGCCGCCGGCCCGATCGAGATCGGCAGGAATGTCGAGGAGAGCCGCGCTGCCCACCGGCCGCTCGCGACGGCCTCCTCGGATTGGCCGGAAGCGCCACCGGGATGCCGGTGCGAGGCGGCCTCCGCCGAGGGGTCCCGGTCGGCGGTCACGGCTGGCGAAAGACGGGGTAGGTGATTTCCCAGGGCTCGCCCTGGGCGGCCTCGGCCCATTCGCGCATCGCCGGCAGCGCGTTCACCGCCTCGACATAGGCGCTCGAAACCGGATCGAGCTTGACGCCATAGGTGACGAAGCGGGTGGTGACGGGCGCGTACATCGCATCGGCCACGGTGAAGCCGCCGAACAGGAAGTCGCCCTTGCCGTTGGCGCCCGTCTTGCCGAAGCGCTCGCGCGCCTCGCGCCAGATGGCCGTGACGCGCTCGATCTCGGCCATGCAATGCTGCTGGCGGTTGCGCTCGGGCCAGCGCCCGCGAATGTCCATCGGCAGGTTGCGCCTGAGTTCGGCGAAGCCGCCATGCATCTCGACCGCGATCGACCGCGCATAGCCGCGCGCGGCCGGATCGTCCGGCCACAGGCTTGCCTCCGGCACGAGTTCGGCCACGTATTCGCAGATCGCGAGCGATTCCCAGACCTTGACCGGCCCAACTTCGAGCACCGGCACCTTGCCCGAAGGCGAGAAAGCGAGGATGCGCTGGCGCGTATCGGGCTGGTCGAGCGGCACCAGCACCTCATCGAAGCTCAGTCCCGCCTGCTTCATCGCCAGCCACGACCTGAGCGACCAGGAGGAGTAGTTCTTGTTGCCGATATAGAGCGTCATGCCGGCCATGCGCGGGGTCTCCGGTTTTGGAGGGATATCAGATGGTTCCAGTTAGCCCGACGGCGGCGGACGAGGCAAGCCGGGCCGCCGCCCGCGGCCCCCGGTCGCGGGCGCAGCAGGCCCTTTTCAGCCCCATCGGGCCGAGCCATGCTGAACGCTGCGAAGTCCCGCGATCCCTCAATTCTCATATCCCGAGGACACCATGACCGAGATCACCGCGCTCACGGACCGCGCCGGCGGCAAGCCGGTCGCCATTCATCCTGTGCCCAAGTCCGGCTTCAGGAATTGGCTCAGGGGGCAGCCGGCGACCGTGCGCAACTGGGTCGCAGCCGCGCGTTTCTTGCCCGAGCCGGCGAAGCATCTGCTGCTGCCGGCGCGCGCCGGCGGGATCGGCGGCGTGCTGCTGGTGGTCGAGGATGGGCTCGACATCTGGTCCTGGGGCGCCTTGCCCCTGAGCCTGCCCGAGGGGCGCTATCAGATCGATGCGGCGCTGACAGCCGATCAGGCGAGCGCCGCGGCGTTCGGCTGGGCGTTGGGATCCTATTCCTTCGACCGCTATCGCAAGCCCAAGCGCGAGCCGGCAAGGCTGCTCTGGCCCAAGGGCGCCGACCGCGCCACCGTGAAACGCGTGGCAGGCGCCATATTCTGGGTGCGCGACATGATCAACACGCCCGCCCAGGACATGGGCCCGGCCGAGCTCGCGGCCGAGGCGGAGTCGCTCGCCCGCGCGCACAAGGCCGCCTTCAAGGTCGTCGTCGGCGACGTCTTGCTCAAGGAGAACTATCCCTCGGTCCACGCGGTCGGCCGCGCCTCCTCGCGCCCGCCGCGGCTCATCGACATCAAATGGGGCACGCGCGGCCCCAAGATCGCGCTGGTCGGCAAGGGCGTGTGCTTCGATTCGGGCGGCCTCGACATCAAGACCGCCGCCGGCATGCAGCAGATGAAGAAGGACATGGGCGGGGCGGCGCATGTGCTGGGGCTCGCGCGCATGATCATGGAGGCCGGGCTGCCGGTGCGGCTGCGCGTGCTGGCGCCGGCGGTCGAGAACGCGATCTCCGGCAACGCCTATCATCCGCTCGACGTGCTCAAGACGCGCAAAGGCATCAGCGTCGAGGTCGGCAACACCGATGCCGAGGGACGGATCATCCTGTCGGATGCGCTGACCGAAGCCGACGGCGACGACCCCGATCTGATCGTCGACTTCGCCACCTTGACCGGGGCCGCGCGCGTGGCGCTGGGGCCGGAGCTGCCGGTGATGTTCTCGAACCACGAGCCCACCGCCGAGGCGCTGCTCAGGCTCGGGCTCGAGCAGCAGGACCCGCTCTGGCGCCTGCCGCTGCACAAGCCCTACCGCAAGATGCTCGACAGCAAGGTGGCCGACATCAACAACGTGGCGGAGGGCGGTCTCGCCGGCGCCATCACCGCCGCGCTGTTCCTGTCCGAGTTCGTGCGGGCGAAGACGCCCTGGGTGCATCTCGACATCATGGCGGCCAACACCCGCAGCCGGCCGGGTCGCCCCGAGGGCGGCGAGGCGGTGGCGCTGCGCGCCGTCTACGCCCATATCGCGGCGCTGGCGGCCGCCGGCGAGGCGAAGCCGGAGCAAGCCGAGGCGGCGGGCGAGGCGGCACGGAA
>JBMONF010000059.1:23154-30105 GCA_049323455.1 Pseudomonadota bacterium
CGCGCCCGGACGGGCGGCGGCCAAGCGGGCCGCGCGAACGAAGCGGACCGCGACGCGGCCGGTCGGCAAGCAGGCGGCCAAGCGAGCGGCATCAGGCCGTCGCCGCTAGGCGCGGATTCGCGGGCGGGTACCGGCCTTGGCGAAGAAGCGGTCGCCTGGATTCGTTTTTTGGGAGAACCTCACCCGCGCGGCGGTGTGCTCGCGCGAAGGGCGCGCTGCGATCGACGCGGCCTCTGGCCTCAATTCGCCGTCACGGGCGCGCACCAGGGGCGCCGTTGCATCTCGTAAACAAAGCGGCGTTCGTCCGCCCTCAGGCTCGAAAGATACTTTTCCGACAGCTCGGATGGCCGGCCCCATCCTTCGCAAGCGTAATAGCACACACCTCGGACGTGCGATCCGTCCCACCAGACGACTGACGTGGTGGAACGATAGAGGGGGCGACCGTTAGGCCCGTCGCGCTGATAGCAGAGATCACCGGGGTTGGTCATGTTCAAGCCATAACCGATCGTCCAGCCATGGTCGGACCGATGCAGTGCGAGCGTGCCGCAGCCGAAGCTGCCGCAGTAAGCCGTGATGTCGATATAGACCAGCATCTCGTCGGTCCCGTCGCCATCGAGATCGACGTAGCCCCAATAGATTTCATTGTTGAGGAAGAGGTCCAGGGCCGCCGCCTCGTCCTTCTCGCCGAGCTCGACCAGGCGATCGAGGTGCTCCTGCAGATCGTCGAAGCGGTCGGCCGGATCGCGATCCAGCTCCCGCATCCACCGCTCGATCGCGGGCCAGGCGCCGTCCGGCGGCATGCCGGGCTCGAGGACGATGTGCGTCTCTTGCGCTGCGTCTATCGTCGAGGCGCCGGCGCCAAAGACGGACATGCCAATGACCATGGCCAGCACCAGGCGGAAGAGACGGATGCTCATGGATCAATGGCCGAAAGGACGAAAGCGGGGGATGTTCGCGAACTTCTGGAGTCGATTCTGTGCGCGGGTGAAGTTTTGCCGCGCGTCATCGGGCAAAGGAAAGTTCTGAGGATCGCTCGCCCACCCGTGATCGGCTAGGTGCTGGAAATACTGCTTGAGCCATTCCTGGCCCACTCCATGCATGGCCGCAATGATGCCGTCCTCGGTGACGGGGAATTCCTCTCCCGTTCCTTCGATCTGAATGTTACGGCCAATGTAGTCCAGAAGACCTTTGGCCTTCGCGATTTGGTAGCTGCGCTTGAGATAGGCCTCGAGCGCGCGTTCTTGGGCCAACGGATCGGCTAAGAACTCTGCATCACTCGTGACACCCGACTTTGCTGTCCAAGCGCCGGTCTTCTTGTCGACAAAGCCAATGTCCTTGAGCGCCGTACGTGTAAACTGATAGGCGCCGAGAGCACTTGAGCTTGTGCTCCGCGCTGCGTAACCGCCGGAGCCTCGGGATTCTTCGGCCGCGAGTTCGCTCCGAAATCGCTGTCCCACGGGCCAATATGGCGCGAGCGGCATCGGTGCGTCTGGAAGACCGTTGGCTGCTGTCTCGGCAGGGCGGCGCGTGGGATCGGCGGGCATCGATGAACCTCATGAACGAAATTGAAGAATAAACTTACAATATCAACCCCTGGATGTCAAGAACAAAACAAGAACATCGATTGTCGCCACATATGCCCGCCAATCCGCTCGCCCGGCGAGCATCCAAGCCGCGTGCGCTCGAGCCAGCGCCCCCTCCCGCGCCGCCACCTCGCCCCCTCAATACCCCCGCTTCAGATCGACCGTGTTGGGGATCGGCAGGCCGGCCTTGTGGCGGCGGATGCCGTCGAGGACGACCGGGATCGCGGTCTCGGGCTGGGTCAGGCTCGCCACGTGCGGCGTCACCGTCACCTTCGGATGGCTCCAGAAAGGATGGTCCGTCGGCAGCGGCTCGGTGTGGAACACGTCGAGCGTGGCGTGCGCGATCTGCCCGCTCTCGAGTGCGGCGAGCAGGTCCGCATCGACCAGATGCTGGCCGCGCGCAGCGTTGATGAGGAAGGCGCCCTTGGGGAGCCGCGCGAAGAGCCGCGCATCGAGAATGCCGCGCGTCTCGGCTGTCAGCGGCAGCAGGCAGACCAGGATCTCGCTGCGCGCGAGAAAGGGGGCGAGCCCGTCGGTCCCATGGAAGCTCGTGACGCCCGGCAGGCTCTTGGGGCTCTGGCTCCAGCCGGCCACGTCGAAATCGAGCGCCCTGAGCTTGGCGGCGGCGTCGGCGCCCAGCACGCCAAGCCCCATGATGCCGATCTTGCGGTGCTTCGCGAGCGGGTAGAGGCGCTGGCGCCATTCGCGCCGGTGCTGCTGCGCTTCGAGCTCGGGCAGGCTGCGATGGTAGCGCAGCGCGTGCAGCAGCACATATTCGCTCATGCCGGCGGTGAGGCCCGGATCGACCAGCCGCACGATCGGAACGTGCTCGGGCAGCGTCTTGTCTGCCAGGAGCTTGTCCACGCCCGCCCCTAGATTGAAGATCACCTTGAGGTTGGGATAGCGCCTGAGGTCGCCGGGCTTGGGCAGCCAGACCAGCGCATACTCGATGTCCTCCACGGGCCCCGTGTCGGGCCAGTAGCGCAGATCCATGGCCGGATCGGCCGCCAAGAGCGGCTTGCGCCAGGCTTCGAACTCGCCCGCATCGTCCTGCGGGCTGTTGAACAGGATGGCCATTGTCAGTTCGCCACTCCCTCGCAACCTCGAATTCTCCTGTTGTCATGCCCGCGCATGCGGGCATCCATGAACACGGGGCCATGCCAGGTCTTGCTCGGTCGGTGTTCAGGATTCCGGCACGCGCGCCGCTCATGCGGCGCTTGGCCGGAATGACGATGCCGTGTACGAAATCGGCGCCCGGTGGTCCCCTCACTCCCTCACCACGCCGGCCCCGGCGGTTTCGAGCTCGAACGCGGCCGCCATCAGCGCCTGGGTGTAGGCCTCGCGCGGGTGCGCCAGCACCGCTTCGGCCGAGCCTTGCTCGACCACGCGGCCGTCTTTCAGCACCAGGATCTCGTCGGCAAGCGCCCGCACCACGCGCAGATCGTGGCTGATGAAGAGATAGGCGAGATTGTGCCGGCGCTGCAAGTCGCGCAGGAGATCGACGATCTGCGCCTGCACCGACATGTCGAGGGCCGAGGTCGGCTCGTCCAGCACCACGAAGCGCGGCTTCAGCACCATGGCCCGCGCGATGGCGATGCGCTGGCGCTGGCCGCCCGAGAATTCGTGCGGATAGCGGTGCCGGCTTTCGGGATCGATGCCGACCTCGCTCAAGGCTTCGACGATGAGCGCGTCGGCGGCCTCCTCGTCCTTGGCGAGCCCGTGCACCCGGAGCCCTTCCGCCACGATCTCGCCCACCGACAGGCGCGGCGACAGCGAGCCGTAAGGGTCCTGGAACACGACCTGCATCTCGCGCCGGAGCGGCTGCAGGCTGCGTCCGTAAAGGCCGTCGATGCGCCGGCCGGCAAAGGTGATGGCGCCTTGGCTCGCGATGAGGCGCAGCAAGGCCAGGCCCAGGGTCGTCTTGCCCGACCCGCTCTCGCCGACGATGCCGACCGTGCGGCCCTCGTGAAGCGCGAGGCTGACGCCGTCGATCGCCTTGATATGGCCGGCGGTACGGCGGAACAGCCCTCGCTTGATGGGAAACCAGACGCGCACGTCCGAGCCCGTGACGAGCGGGTCGCCTTCGGCCGGCGTCGTCGCTTCCTTGCGCTTGGGCTCGGCCGCCAGCAGCCGGCGCGTGTAGTCGTGGCTCGGATGGCGGAAGATCTGGCCGACCGGCCCCTGCTCGACGATGCGGCCCTGGGTCATGATGCAGACCTGGTCGGCCACTTTGCGCACGATGTTGAGATCGTGGGTGATGAGCATCAACGCCATGCCGAGCCTGGCCTGAAGCTCCTTCAAGAGCTTCAGGATCTGCGCCTGGATCGTGACGTCGAGCGCCGTGGTGGGCTCGTCGGCGATGAGGAGATCGGGCTCGTTGGCGAGCGCCATCGCGATCATCACGCGCTGGCGCTGTCCGCCCGAAAGCTCGTGCGGATAGGCGTTGAGCCGCTTCTCGGGATCCGGCAGCCGCACCAGGCGCAGGAGCTCGAGCGTGCGGGCGCGCGCGGCCGCCGGCGCCAGCCCTTTATGCAGCAGCAAGACCTCGTTCACCTGCTTCTCGATGGTGTGGAGCGGATTGAGCGAGGTCATCGGCTCCTGGAAGATCATCGAGATCTTGTTGCCCCTGAGCTCGCGCATGACCGCCTCGGGGGCGTCCATCAGCTCCTGGCCCTGGAAGCGGATGCTGCCGCCGGGATGGTGCGCCACGGGATAGGGCAGGAGCCTGAGGATCGAGAGCGCCGTCACCGACTTGCCGGAGCCGCTTTCGCCCACCAGCGCCAGCGTCTGGCCGCGCCGGACGGCGAACGATATGCCCTGCACGGCTCTCACCTCGCGCGGCCCCTCGCCGAAGCTGGTCGAGAGATCGCGGACCTCGAGCAGCAGCTCGGCCTCTTTCGGACGCATGCTCGCGACGGCCGTCGCTTCTGCTTCCGCCATCGCCTCACACCACCGTCTTGCGCGGATCGAAGGCATCACGCACCGCCTCGCCGATGAAGACGAGGAGGGTCAGCAGCAGCGCGATCACGAAGAAGCCGGTGAATCCCAGCCAGGGCGCCTGCAGGTTGGCCTTGGCCTGGGACAGGAGCTCGCCCAGCGAAGGCGAGCCTGGCGGCAGGCCGAAGCCCAGGAAGTCGAGGGCCGTCAGGGTCGTGACCGAGCCGCCCAGCGTGAAGGGCAGGAAGGTCAGCATCGCCACCATGGCGTTGGGCAGCAGGTGGCGGAACATGATGGTGGTGTTGCCGACGCCCAGCGCCTTGGCGGCGCGGACATACTCGAAGTTGCGCGCGCGCAGGAACTCGGCGCGCACCACCGCCACCGGCCAGGTCCAGCTGAAGAGCAGCATCAGGCCCAGGAGCCACCAGAAGTTCGGCGTCACCACGCTCGCCAGGATGATGAGGATGTAGAGGGTCGGCAGCCCGCTCCAGATCTCGATGAAGCGTTGGAACGTGATGTCGACGAGCCCGCCGAAATAACCCTGCACCGCGCCGGCCGCCACGCCGAGGATGGTGCTGAAGAAGGTCAGCACCAGGCCGAAGGCGACCGAGATGCGGAAGCCGTAAATGACGCGCGCCACCACGTCGCGCGCCTGATCGTCGGTGCCGAGCCAGTTGCGCGCCGAAGGCGGCGAGGGAGCCGGTCCCGGCAGATCGAGAATGGTGGTGTTGTAGGCAAAGGGGATCAGCGGCCAGACCGCCCAGCCCTTGTCCGAGATCAGCTTCTTGACGTAGGGGTCGGTATAGACCGCGTCGGTCTCGAACACGCCGCCGAAGGCGGTCTCGGGATAGTCGACGAAGACCGGAAAGTAGAGGCGCCCCTCGTAGCTGACGACGAGCGGCCGGTCGTTGGCGATGAATTCGGCGAAGAGGCTGAGCCCGAACAGCAGGAGGAAGATCCAGAGCGACCAAAAGCCGCGCTTGTTGGCGCGGAAGTTCTGCAGCCGCCGGCGCGTCAGCGGCGTGATGCGGATGCCAAGAAAGCGATCGCCGGCGACGCGCGCCAGGGCGGGCGCGCGGGCGGCGGCTGCGGTCGCGCCGGCGGTGCTCATAGGCGACGGGCCGCGAAGTCGATGCGCGGATCGACGAACATGTAGGTGATATCGCCCACCAGGTTCATGACCAGCCCCAGCAGGGTGAAGAAGTAGGTGGTCGAGAAGATGATCGGGTAGTCGCGATTGATGACCGCCTCGTAGCCGAGCTGGCCCAGCCCGTCGAGCGAGAAGATGATCTCGATCAGAAGCGAGCTGGTGAACAGGATGCCGATGAAGGCCGAAGGAAAGCCCGCGATCACGATCAGCATGGCGTTGCGGAAGACATGGCCGTAGAGCACGCGCCGCTCGGCCAGGCCCTTGGCGCGCGCGGTCACGACATATTGCTGGTTGATCTGCTCCAGGAAGGAGTTCTTGGTGAGCAGCGTGAGCGTGGCGAAGCTGCCGACCAGAAGCGCCGTCAGGGGCAGCGCCAGGTGCCAGAAATAGTCGACGATCTTCATCGGCCAGGAGAGGTCCTGCCAGTCGTCGGACACGAGGCCGCGCAGCGGGAACCAGTCGAGATAGCTGCCGCCCGCGAACAGCACGATGAGGAGGATGGCGAAGAGGAAGCTCGGGATGGCGTTGCCGACGATGATGACGGCGCTGGTCCAGATGTCGAAGCGCGAGCCGTCTCGCACCGCCTTGGCGATGCCGAGCGGGATCGAGATCAGATAGACCAGCAGCGTGGTCCACAAGCCCAGCGAGATCGAGACCGGGAACTTCTCGATCACCAGATCCACCACCGGGCGACCCTTGAAGAAGCTGTCGCCGAAGTCGAACACGACGTAGTTCTTCATCATGTCGACGAAGCGCTCGACCGGCGGCTTGTCGAAGCCGTAGAGCTTCCTGATCTCCTCCACGAAGGCGGGGTCGAGCCCGCGCGCGCCGCGATAAAGGCTGGTCTCGCCTGCGGCCGGCGCCTTCGGCGCTGCGCCCACCGTTTCGCCGCCGCCGGTGGTGAAGCGCTGCGTGGCCGAGACCGCCCGGCCCTCGAGCTCGGCGATGGTCTGCTCGACGGGGCCGCCCGGCGCCACCTGCACGATGGCGAAGTTGATCACCATGATGCCGAACAGCGTCGGGATGATGAGCAGCAGGCGGCGGATGATATAGGCGAGCATCAGCCGAATGTCCTTCTCGATGCCCGGCGATGGCTGCTGAGACGGTCACCCCCACCCCAACCCTGCCCCTTCAAGGGGGAGGGAGAAGAACAAAGCGCGACGTCTCCTTTATTCCCTCCCCCCTTGAGGGCAGGGCAATCGCATGTGGCTGCGGAGCGGATTTCCTCGCCCTTCGAGACGGGCCTTCGGCCCTCCTCAGGGTGAGGAAATCCGCGAGATT
>JBMONF010000060.1:0-30032 GCA_049323455.1 Pseudomonadota bacterium
CCGGCGAGTGCCGCCGGCATCGTCGCGGCGCTCGTCGAGGCGGGCTACGACACCGGCGAGATGCCGCGCGAGGGCGCCGCGCTGATGGCGCGCCTGCTCGAAGGGCCGACCAACAGCGGCCGGCGCGGGGCGAGCGCGATCCGCTGGCCGGTCGCCGACTATCTCGCCTTTCTCGAGACGCTGCCGCCGGCCGTGCGCGAGGCGGTCAACGCGCGCTGGGGAGATCCTGACCGCGATCCCTTCTTCGCCGACGGCGCCTTCCATCTGCCGGGCTTTGCCGCCGGCCGTCTCGTCCTCGCGGTGCAGCCGGCGCGCGGCTACAACATCGACCCGGTCGCGAGCTATCACGACCCGGCGCTGGTGCCGCCGCACGGCTATCTCGCCTTCTATGGCTGGCTCAGGCGTGGCTTCGGCGCGCATGCCGTGGTCCATGTCGGCAAGCACGGCAATCTCGAATGGCTGCCGGGCAAGGCGCTGGCGCTCTCGGCCGAGTGCTGGCCCGAGGCGGCGCTGGGACCCATGCCGCAGCTCTATCCCTTCATCGTCAACGATCCGGGCGAGGGCAGCCAGGCCAAGCGGCGCACGGCGGCCGTCATTCTCGATCATCTGACGCCGCCCTTGGCGCGCGCCGAGAGCTACGGCCGGCTCGAGGAGCTGGAGCGGCTGGTGGACGAGTATTACGAGGCGTCGGGCATCGATCCGCGTCGCTGCAAGCTGCTGCGCGACCAGATCCTCGATCTGGCAAGAGGGCTCGGGCTCGACAAGGACTGCGGTATTGCGTCGAACGAGGGTGCCGACAGCGCGCTCGTCAAGCTCGACAGCCATCTCTGCGAGATCAAGGAGCTGCAGATTCGCGACGGGCTCCATGTGTTCGGCGCGGGCCCCCAGGGGCTTCAGCGCGACGAATTGCTGGTGGCACTCGCCCGTCTGCCGCGCCGCCGGGGCGAGGGGACCGATCAATCGATTCTGCGCGCGCTGGCCCTGGACCTCGGGCTCGGCGAGGGCTTCGATCCGCTGGATCCAGACTGGACCAAGCCCTGGACGGGCGCGCGGCCCGATGCGCTCGAAGCGCCTGGTCCCTGGCGGCACGAGGGCGACACGGTCGAGCGGCTGGAGCGGCTGGCCTTGCGGCTGGTCGCAGGCGAGGTCGAGCCCAAATCCGAATGGACCGCGACGCGGGCGGTGCTGGGCTTCGTCCGCGACGAGCTGGCGCCGAGCGTTGCGGCCTGCGGGAAGGCCGAGATGGCGGCGCTGCTGGCGGGTCTCGAAGGCCGCTTCGTGGCGCCGGGGCCGTCGGGCGCGCCGACGCGCGGCCGGCTCGAGGTGCTGCCCACGGGGCGCAACTTCTATTCGGTCGACACCCGCGCCGTGCCGACGCCGGCCGCCTGGCAGCTCGGCTGGAAATCGGCCTCGATGCTGGTCGAGCGCTATCGCCAGGAGCATGGCGCCTGGCCCCAGGCGCTCGCCCTCTCCGCCTGGGGCACGGCCAACATGCGCACGGGCGGCGACGACATCGCGCAGGCCTTGGCGCTCATGGGCGTGCGGCCGCGCTGGGATCAGGGCTCGGGCCGCGTGGCGGGCTTCGAGATCTTGCCGCTCTCGCTCCTGGGCCGGCCGCGCGTGGACGTGACCTTCCGCATCTCGGGCTTCTTCCGCGACGCGTTCCCGGCGCAGGTCGATCTCATCGACAGCGCCGCGCGCGCCGTCGCAGGCCTCGACGAAGCGCCGGCCGACAATCCGCTGGCGGCGCGCGTGGCGGCCGAGTGCGAGGCGCTGCGGGCAAAAGGCCTTGCGCCCGAGGCGGCCGAGCGGCGCGCCGGCGCCCGCATCTTCGGCTCCAAGCCCGGGGCCTATGGCGCGGGGCTCCAGGCGCTCATCGACGAGCGTGGCTGGGAGAGCGTGGACGATCTCGCCAAGGCCTACGTGACCTGGGGCGGCTATGCCTATGGCGCCGGGGCGGAAGGCGAGGCGGCCCATCAGGATTTCGAGGCACGGCTCAAGCGGGTCGAGGGCGTGCTGCACAACCAGGACAACCGCGAGCACGATCTCCTCGACAGCGACGACTACTACCAGTTCGAGGGCGGGCTCGCCGCGGCGGTGGCGCATCTTTCGGGCCGCAAGCCCGTCGTCTATCACAACGACCATTCGCGGCCCGAGACGCCGAAGGTGCGGCGGCTCGAGGAGGAGATCGCGCGCGTGGTGCGGGGCCGGGCCGCCAACCCGAAATGGATCAAGGGCGTGATGCGCCACGGCTACAAGGGCGCCTTCGAGATGGCGGCGACCGTCGACTATCTCTTCGCCTTCGCCGCCACGACGGGAGCGGTCGGCGATCATCACTTCGAGGCGCTTTTCGAGGCCTATCTCGGCGACGAGGATGTGGCGGGCTTCATCCGCGAGGCCAACCCCGCGGCAGGACGCGAGATGGCCGAGCGCTTCGCCGAGGCGATCGAGCGCGGGCTGTGGCGGCCGCGCGCCAACAGCGTGCATGCGCGGCTGGCCGCGATCAGGGAGGGACGGGCATGAGCGGGCTCGACGAGGACGAGATCAACCGGCGCGCCAACGAGAAGGCGGCGCGGCGCAAGGAAGCGCGCGACAAGATGATGGCGACCAAGACCGCCGAGAAGGGGCTGCTCATCGTCCATACCGGCAAGGGCAAGGGCAAGTCGAGCGCCGCCTTCGGCATGGTCCTGCGCTGCATCGGCCACGGCATGCCCGTGGGCATCGTCCAGTTCGTCAAAGGCAAATGGGAGACGGGCGAGCGCACGGTGCTCGAGCGCTTCCCCGATCTCGTCACCATCAAGGCGATGGGCGAGGGCTTCACCTGGGAGACGCAGGACCGCGCGCGCGACATCCGCGCCGCCGAAGCCGCCTGGGCCGAAGCCAAGCGCCTGATGGAAGACCCGAGGCTTCGGCTGCTGCTGCTGGACGAGCTCAACATCGTGCTGCGCTACGAGTACCTGCCGGTGACCGAGGTGGTGGAGACGCTGAAGCGCCGCCGGCCCGATCTCCATGTCGTGGTCACGGGCCGCAACGCGCCCGACGCGCTGATCGAGGCCGCCGACCTCGTGACCGAGATGACGATGGTGAAGCACCCCTTCCGCGACGGCGTGAAGGCGCAGGCGGGGATCGAGTTCTGATGGGGATCATTCATCACGCGCGGTACCCCTCCCCCTGCCCCCTCCCGCAAGGGGAGGGGGTCAGAGAAAGAAAGCTCCCGCAAGAGGAGGGGGTCGATAAGAGTGAGCGAGGCGTCACACCTCTTCCCTCCCCCCTTGCGGGGGAGGGTCAGGGAGGGGGGTACACATGAAGCCCGCCGCCTTGATGCTCCAGGGCACGGGCTCGGACGTCGGCAAGTCGCTGCTGGTGGCGGGGCTTGCGCGCGCCTTCACCCGGCGCGGCCTGCGCGTGCGCCCCTTCAAGCCGCAGAACATGTCGAACAACGCGGCCGTCACCGAGGAGGGAGGGGAGATCGGCCGCGCGCAGGCGCTGCAGGCCCGCGCCTGCGGGGTCAGGCCTTCGGTCCATATGAACCCGGTGCTGCTGAAGCCGCAGAGCGAGGTCGGCGCGCAGGTCGTGGTGCAGGGCCGCGTCTTCGGCAAGGCGGCTGCGCGCGACTATCACGAGCTGAAGCCGACCCTGCTGCCAAGGGTGCTCGAGAGCTTCGAGAAGCTCTCAGCCGAAGCCGACCTGGTGCTGGTCGAAGGGGCCGGCAGCCCGGCCGAGGTCAATCTCAGAAACGGCGACATTGCGAACATGGGCTTCGCCGAGGCGGCCGATCTGCCGGTGGTGCTGGTGGGCGACATCGACCGCGGCGGCGTGATCGCGAGCCTGATCGGCACGGCCGCCTTGCTGGCGCCGACCGAGCGCACGCGGCTCAAGGGCTTCGTCATCAACAAGTTCCGCGGCGATCCGGCGCTCTTCGCCGAGGGCATGAAAATCATCGCCGAGCGCACGGGCCTGGCCGCGCTGGGGCTCGTGCCCTACTGGCCACGCGCCGGCCGCCTGCCGGCCGAGGACGGCGTCGCGCTGCCGCGCTACGGCGCCGACGAGGCCGGCGCCTTCGTCACCATCGCGGTGCCGATGCTGGCCCGCATCGCCAATTTCGACGACCTCGACCCCTTGCGCGCCGAGCCTTCCGTGCGGCTCCTGATCGTGCCGCCGGGCGAGGCGCTGCCGGGCAATGCCGATCTCGTCGTCCTGCCGGGCTCGAAGGCCACCATCGCCGATCTCGAGATGCTGAAGGCCGAGGGCTGGGACGTCGATCTCAAGGCGCATTTGCGCCGGGGCGGGCGCGTCATCGGCATCTGCGGCGGCTATCAGATGCTGGGGCGGCGCGTGGCCGATCCGCACGGGATCGAGGGGCCGCCGGGCCAGGCCGAGGGTCTGGGCCTGCTCGATCTGGAGACCGAGCTCGACGGCGACAAGACGCTGATCGAGGTCAAGGGCCGCGAGCGCTCGACCGGCGAGGAGGTCAAAGGCTACGAGATGCATATCGGCCGCACGACGGGACCCGATACGAAGCGACCGATGCTCGATCTCGACGGGCATCCCGACGGCGCCTCGTCGGCCGACGGGCGCGTGATGGGCTGCTACATGCATGGCCTCTTCGCGTCGGACGGCTATCGCCGCGCGCTCTTGCGCCGGCTCGTCGGTGGCAATGTGGCGCTCGGCCCCGACTACGAGGCCGAGGTCGAGGCGACGCTCGACGGGCTCGCGGATCATCTCGCGGCCCATCTCGATCTCGACCGCATCTGGGAGATCGCCCGTGGTGGGTGAAGCCATCTCACTTGCGCCAGGGCCGATCTCGCTCAACGGCGATCACAATTCATCGTCGTTCCCGCGAAAGCGGGAACCCAGGGGCAAGCGACGTCCGGTCGCCCTGGGCCCCCGCCTTCGCGGGGGCGACGAGATAACATTTGCCCGATCGAGAGTTTTCCTAAAGCAGCACAGCCAGCAGCGCCACGAGTGCCGCTTGCAGCGCGCAGGCGCGGACATAAAGCGCGAGTGCGCGGCGGATATCCTCGGGCTCGATCTCGGCGCGCCCGCCCTCGCCCATCCATCGGCTGTCGCCGACCTTGCCGCCGTAATAGGTGCGGGGGCCTGCGAGCGCCAGCCCGAGGGCGCCCGCCATCGCCGCCTCCGGCCAGCCGGCATTGGGCGAGCGGTGCTTGGGCGCATCGCGCAGCATGACCGCAACAGCGGTCTTGGCGGCCTGCCCCGAAGCCAGCGCCAGGAGCAGGCCGGCGAGGCGCGCCGGGATCAGATTCGCGAGATCGTCGAAGCGGGCCGCGGCCCAGCCGAAGGCTTCGTGGCGCGGCGTGCGATGGCCCAGCATGCTGTCGGCGGTATTGGCGACCTTGTAGGCCAACATTCCCGGCAGGCCGAACAGCAGCCCCCAGAACAGCGGGGCCACGACGGCGTCGGAGAAGTTCTCCGCCAGCGATTCGATCGCGGCCCGCGCAACGCCGGGCCGGTCGAGGCTCTCGGAGTCGCGGCCGACGATATGGCGGACGGCCGCTCGCCCGGCGGCAAGGCCCGATTGCGCCAAGGCCGCGGCGACCGCTGCCACATGGCGATAGAGGCTGTTCTGGGCCAAGAGCGTCGCCATCAGCGCGGCCTCGACGACCCAGCCCCAGGAAAGCATCGCCAGCGACGCATGGATCGCGACGCCAAGCCCGATGCTTCCAGCCAGCAGCAGCGACAGGGCGGCGAGGCCTGCGACGCGCCGGTCGGCCTCCGGCGCCTGCTCGCGGTTGAGATTGCGATCGAGCCACTCGATCACGCGGCCGATGAGCGCCACCGGATGCGGAACATGACGCCACAGCCAGTCGGGGTCTCCCAGCGCCGCATCGAGGGCGAGGGCCAGCAGGAGCGCGGGGATCAGGTTGGGCTGGTCCAGAATCATCGGGCCCAAATTGCGGGCGATCCTCGCGGTCTGTCAACGCAGCGCCGAAGATCGTCCCGTTCTGCTAAGAGAACAGTCGAAGGCGGCCGGAGCCGGCCCCGAGGGTGGAAGTCATGAGCAAGATCGGCGTGATGGTGTGCGGCCATGGCAGCCGCGACGACGAGGCGATCGACGAGTTCGCCTCCGTCGCGGCGGGGATCGCGGCGCGGCTGCCGCACTATCCGGTGAAGAGCGGCTTTCTCGAGTTCGCGAGGCCCGTGATTCGCGACGGGCTCGACGAGCTGCGCGAGCTCGGCTGCGAGCGCATCCTGGCGGTGCCGGGGATGCTGTTCGCGGCCGGCCATGTGAAGAACGACGTGCCCTCGGTGCTGAACGAGTATGCAGCGCGGCATCGGGGAATTTCCATCGAGTATGGGCGCGAGCTGGCGGTAGAGCTGAAGCTGCTGCAGGCGGGCGCCCAGCGCATCGAGGAGGCGGAGCGCCGCTCGGACCGGGCGATCGCGCGCGAGGACACGCTGCTGATGGTGGTGGGGCGCGGCACCTCCGACCCCGACGCCAACTCCAACATCAGCAAGGTCGCGCGCATGCTGTGGGAGGGCATGGGCTTCGGCTGGTGCGAGATTTCCTATAGCGGCGTGACCTTCCCGCTGGTCGGCCCGGGCCTCGAGCACGCGGCGAAGCTCGGCTACAAGCGCATCATCGTGTTCCCCTATTTCCTCTTCACCGGCGTGCTGGTGAAGCGCATCTATCGCATCACCGACCAGATGGCCGCGCGCCACCCCGAGATCGAGTTCCTCAAGGCCGAATATCTCAACGACCATCCGCTCGTGCTCGACTGCTTCGCCGAGCGCGTCGAGGAAATCCTGGTCGGCCGGAACAACATGAATTGCCAGATGTGCAAGTACCGGGAGCGGGTGCTGGGCTTCGAGGCGGAAGTGGGGCTGCCCCAGGAAGGCCATCACCATCACGTCGAAGGCATCGGCACGAACAAGGATCAGCTACGCCAAGGCAACGGCAGCAGCCTGCTGCCGCTCAAGGACACCGGCCCCGTGCATCGGCACGATCATGGGCATGATCATGGGCACCATCATCATGACCACGGGGGCGGACACGATCACGGCCATACTCACGGCCATCCGCACACTCATACCCATGTGCCGCATCCCCATGCCAACCACCGGCACGGGCCCCAGCGGCGCAACCCGGAGTCGCTCGATTGAGACCGGCGCATTCTGCAATGAGAGGGATTCTCCCCCTCACCCAGCTTCGGCTAAGGCTCGGCTATTGCCTCGCCAAGCCTTCGCAGCCCTCTCCCCCGCGGGCGGAGGAGAGGGCAGGGCGAGGGGGCGCTGCATCCGCCCAATCGCAACAAGCTCAAGAGGAGCGGATCTAGTGGAGAGACCACCGGTGGCCATCTATCGTTACGAGCGCGATCCGCGCGCAATCTATCGGGAATCTTTCGCCCGCATCGAGGCGGAGGCGGGGCCGGCGCTGGCCCGCCTGCCTGAGCCGGTGGCACGGCTGGCGATGCGGCTCGTCCATGCCTGCGGCATGACCGACATCGTCGGCGATCTCGCCTTCACGCCCGATCTGCCCGAGGCGGCCCGCGCGGCGCTGACGAAGGGCGCCCCCATCCTCTGCGATGCCGCGATGGTCTCGGCTGGGATCATGCGCCGCCATCTGCCGGCCGGTGTCGAGATCGTCGCGGCCCTCGACCAGCCGGGCGTGACGGAGCTGGCGGAGAAGATCGGCACCACGCGGTCGGCCGCGGCGATCGAGCTTCTGGGCGAGCGGGTCGAGGGGGCGGTGGTCGCGATCGGCAATGCGCCGACGGCGCTCTTTCGTCTCCTCGAGTTGATCGAGCTCGACGGCATCCGTCCCGCGGCGATCCTGGCCTTCCCGGTGGGATTCGTCGGTGCCGCGGAATCCAAGGAGGCGCTGATCGGGGCCGATCTGGGCGTGCCCTACGTCACGCTGCGCGGCCGGCGCGGCGGCTCGGGCCTGGCTGCGGCCGCCGTCAACGCGCTGATCCTGCCCAAGGGAGAGTCCGCATGACGTGCTGGCTCTCGGTGATCGGGCTCGGCGAGCGCGGCCTCGAAGGGCTGACGGCGGAGGCGCGCCGTCTGATCGACGCGGCCGAGCTTCTCGTCGGTGGCGAACGTCATCTGGCGCTGGTACCGGCGGGCAGGGCCGAGCGCAAGAGCTGGGCGAGCCCGCTGAGCCTTACGGTCGAGGACATCTTGCGCTGGCGTGGTCGGCCCGTGGTGGTGCTCGCGACCGGCGATCCGATGTGGTTCGGCGTCGGCGTGACGCTGGCGCGCCATGTGCCGCGCGAGGAGATGCGGGTGTTGCCGCAGGTCTCGGCCTTCAGTCTGGCTGCGGCCAGGCTCGGCTGGGCGCTTGCCGACTGCGATTGTCTGACGCTGCATGGAAGGCCGCTCGATCTGCTCAATGGTGCGGTCATGCCGGGCGCGAAGCTGCTGCTCCTGACCGACGACGGTGCGGCGCCGGCCCTCATCGCGCGCCGACTGACCGAGCTGGGTTACGGCACGAGCCGCATGGTGGCGCTCGAGCATATGGAGGGGCCGGCCGAGAACGCCATCGAGGCGACGGCGGCGGGCTGGGGCGAGCGGCGCACGGCCGATCTCAACACGGTCGCCGTCGAGGTTGTCGCCGATGCGGGCACGAAGCCGCTTGCGCGCGTGCCGGGTCTGCCCGATGCGGCATTTCATCACGATGGCCAGCTCACCAAGCGGGAGATCCGCGCCGCGGCGTTGGCCAAGCTCATGCCGCTACCGGGCGCGCTTCTGTGGGATGTGGGTGCGGGCTGCGGCTCGATCGCGATCGAATGGATGCGCGCGGCGCGCGGCGCCAAGGCCGTCGCCATCGAGAGCGTGCCCGCGCGTATCGCGCTGATCGAGGAGAACGCCCGTGCGCTGGGCGTGCCCAAGCTGACCGCCGTCCAGGGCAAGGCGCCGGCGGCGCTGGAAGGGCTGGCGCAGCCTTCGGCCGTGTTCCTGGGCGGCGGGATTTCCGCGCCCGGCCTGATCGAGCGCTGCTGGGAGGCCTTGCCGCCGGGCGGGCGGCTGGTGGCCCATGCGGTGACCGTCGAGAGCGAGGCCCGGTTCGCAAGCTTCCAGCCGGTCTGCCGGGGCGAGTTGACGCGCATCCTGATCCAGCGCGCCGAGCCGATCGGGCCGCATCTGGCTTGGCGGCCGCTGAGGCCCGTCACGCAGCTGGCGGCGGTGAAGCCATGAGCGCCATGCCACGGGGCGGAATTGTCTGGGGCCTCGGCCTCGGGCCGGGCGACCCGGCGCTCGTCACGCTCAAGGCCGCCGCCATCCTCAAGCGCGCTGCCGTGATCGCCTATCCGGCGCCGGAAGAGGGCGAGAGCTTCGCGCGGACCATCGCGGCGCCGCATCTGCCGGGCGGGCAGCGCGAGATCGCCATCCGCATGCCGCTCGGCGATGGCGCCTTTCCGAAGGAGGACATCTATGATCGCGCCGCCGCCGCGATCCTGGCGGAGGCCGAGGCGGCCCGTGAGGTGGCGGTCTTGTGCGAGGGCGATCCCTTTTTCTACGGCTCCTTCCAATATCTCTATGCGCGGCTCGCGGGACGCTGCGCGGTCGAGCTGGTGCCGGGCGTTTCCTCGCTCATGGCCTGCGCCGATGCGGCCGGCCTGCCGCTGGCCGCGCGCAACGACGTGCTGACGGTGATTCCCGCGCCTCTGGCCGAGGCCGAGATCGAGGCCCGGCTCGGGGCTTGCGAAGCGGCCGCCATCGTCAAGCTGGGCCGCCATCTGGGCAAGGTTCGGCGCGTGCTGGCGGCGCTCGATCTTGTCGGGCGCACGCACTATGTCGAGCGCGCCACGCTCGGCAACGAGCGCGTGCTGCCGCTGGCCGAGGTGGCGGAAGACACGGCACCCTACTTTTCCATGCTGCTGGTGCATAGGCGCGGTGCTGCCTGGCGCAACGGCGCCGGCAAGAGCGGAGCGCCCCGATGAGCGTGCCCGCCATCGTCCTGCTGTCGCCGGGGGCGCTGCCCGCGGCGCACCGCATCAGGGCCGCGCTCGGGGGCGCCGAGCTCTACGGCTTCGCGCCGCGCGTAGAGGCCGAGGTCGATGTCACCTTCAGCGATCTTGATCTGCAATTGGCCGAGCTGTTCGAGGGCGGACGGCCGATCGTCGGCATCTGTGCGGCCGGCATCCTGATCCGCAAGCTGGCGCCGCTGCTCGACGACAAGACCGTCGAACCGCCCGTGATCGCGGTGGCCGAGGACGGCAGCATGGCCGTGCCGCTCCTGGGCGGCCACCACGGCGCCAATAGGCTGGCGCGGCAGATCGCGAGTGCCTTGGGCGGGCAGGCGGCCGTCACCACGGCCGGGGATGTCCGCTTCGGCGCGGCGATCGACGAGCCGCCGCCCGGCTGGCGCTTGGGCAACCCGGCGATGGCCAAGCGCATCATGGCGGGCATGCTCGCGGGCGAGCCGGTGCGCCTCGAGATCGACGCGGCGCGCGACGACGCCGGCTGGCTCAAGCGCCTGCCTTTCGACGCGCGTGGCCAGCTCGCGATTCGCGCCACCCACAGGGCCGAGACGCCGCGCGGCGACACGCTGCTGCTCCATCCGGCGGTACTCGCAGTGGGTATCGGTTGCGACCGCGGCGCGCCGCCCGAGGAGGCGGTGGCGCTGGTGAAGCGGGCACTGGCGGATGCGGGGCTCGCGGCCGAGGCGGTCGCCTGCGTCGCCTCGATCGCGCTCAAGGCGGCGGAGCCCGCGGTCCACGCCGTGGCGGCGGCGCTGGGCGTGCCGGCGCGTTTCTTCGCGGCCGCGACCCTCGAGGCCGAAACACCCCGTCTCGCCAATCCCTCCGAGGCCGTATTCCAGGAAACCGGCTGCCATGGCGTGGCGGAGGGCGCGGCGCTGGCGGCGGTCGGGCCATCGGGCCGGCTGATCGCGCCCAAGCGCAAGACCGCGCGCGTCACCTGCGCGATCGCCGAGAGCCCGCGCCTGATCGACCCGAACGACGTCGGCCATGCACGCGGCCTGCTCATGATCGTCGGCATCGGGCCGGGCTCGGCCGAAGGCCGCACCGCCGGCGCGGAAGCGGCACTCAGCGAGGCGGAGGATGTCGTGGGCTACAGCCTTTATCTGGACCTTGTCGCGCCGCTGATCGCGGGCAAGACGCGCTACGATTTCCCCTTGGGCGAAGAGACCGGGCGCGTGCGCAAGGCACTCGATCTGGCCGCATCGGGCCGGCGCGTGGCGCTGGTCTCCTCGGGCGATGCGGGCATTTATGCGATGGCAGCCCTCGTGTTCGAGCTGATCGAGGCGGGTGGCAATCCCGACTGGGAGCGGGTCGAGATCCGGAGCCTGCCCGGCGTCTCGGCCATGCAGGCGGCGGCGGCGCTCGTCGGCGCACCCTTGGGCCATGATTTCTGCGCGATCTCCTTGAGCGATCTCCTCACCCCTTGGTCCGCGATCGAGCGCCGGCTCGAAGCGGCCGCGGCCGGCGATTTCGTGGTGGCGCTCTACAATCCCGTCTCGCAGCGCCGGCGCGATCAATTGGTGAAGGCGCGCGCGATCCTGCTCCAGGGCCGGCCGGGCAGCACGCCCGTGGTGCTGGCGCGCAATCTCGGCCGCGAGCGCGAGCAGGTGACGGTGACGACGCTCGATGCGCTCTCGTCCGATCAGGTCGACATGCTGACGGTGGTGCTGGTGGGCTCGAGCCAGACGCGCCGGATCCCGCGGCCCGACGGCGGCGAATGGATCTATACGCCGCGCGGCTATGCGGCCAAGCGGGAGGGTGGCGAGAACGGAGGTGCCGAGGCGTCGCGCGAACGCGAGGAGAAGAGCGCGTGACGGTCCATTTCATCGGCGCAGGGCCGGGCGATCCCGACCTCATCACCGTCAAGGGCCGCCGGCTCATCGAGCGCTGCCCGGTGCTGCTCTATGCGGGCTCGCTGGTGCCGGAGGCCGTGATCGCCTGCGCACCCAAGGACGCGCTCGTGATCGACACGGCGCCGCTCACCTTGGACGAGATCGTAGGCCATATGGAAATGGCCCATGCCAAGGGCCGGGAGGTGGCGCGCGTCCATTCGGGCGACCCCTCGCTCTATGGCGCCATCGCCGAGCAGATGCGCAGGCTCGACGCGCTCGGCATCGATTACGACGTGACGCCGGGCGTGCCGGCTTTCGCCGCCGCGGCGGCCCTGCTCAAGACCGAGCTGACGCTCCCCGAGGTGAGCCAGACCGTGATCCTGACCCGCACCGAGGGCAAGGCCTCGCCCATGCCCAAAGGCGAGGAGCTGGCGAAGCTGGGTGCCTCGGGCGCCACGCTCGCGATCCATCTCTCGGTCCGCAACATCCACCTCGTGGTCTCGGAGCTCACACCCCACTACGGCGTCGACTGCCCCGTGGTGGTGGTCTATCGCGTGGGCTGGCCCGATCAGGCGGTGGTCCGCGGCACGCTCGGCACCATCCGCGATCTCGTGAAGCAGACCAAGATCACGCGCACCGCGCTCATCTTCGTCGGTCGCGTCTTCGCCGAGCGCGATTTCGTCGAGAGCCGGCTCTATCACCCGGCGCATCGCCACATCCTGCGGCCGGGGAAGAAGAAAGCGCGAGGATTAGAGCCTGACCGAAAATGAATGCGGATTCTCGGACACCCTGTGATCCTCTTTACCGTCATTCCCGCGAAAGCGGGAATCCATGGTGACGCCACGCTCCGATTCCGACATGGACCCTCGCTTTCGCGAGGGTGACGATTAAGCAGCTTCAATATCAGAGTTCTTTTTGAGTCAGGCTCTTGGAGTAGGGTGATGCCGAACGGGCGCCTGCGGCAGGCGGGGCCAAGCCATCGGGGAGACCCTCATGTTCGAAGGCTTCGAAACGCGGCGGATCAAGACGACGGACGCCGAGATCGCGCTGACGACGGGCGGCAAGGGCCCGCCGCTTCTGCTGCTTCATGGCTACCCGCAGACGCGCGCCATCTGGCACAAGCTGGCGCCACGGCTCGCCGAACGCTTCACGCTCGTCATGCCGGACCTGCGCGGCTATGGCGAGAGCACCGGGCCCAAGCCCGATCCCGAGCATCTGAACTATTCCAAGCGCGCCATGGCCCGGGACATGGTCGAGGCGATGGCGGCGCTGGGGCATGAGCGATTCCTTCTCGCCGGCCACGATCGCGGCGCGCGCGTCGCCTATCGCCTGGCGCTGGATCATCCGGCCGCGGCCCTGAAGCTCGTCATCCTCGACGTGGTGCCCACGCTCGAGGTCTGGGAGCAGATGGGCTGGCAGCAGGCGCTCGGCACCTATCACTGGCCGTTCCTGGCCGTGCCGGCGCCCTTGCCGGAGAAGCTCATCGGCAGCGATCCGTCGTTCTATCTCCATCATCTGCTGCAGCGCTGGGCCGGAAGGAAGGACTGCTTCGACCCGGCCGCGATCGCCGACTATGAGCGCAGCTTCAAGAAGCCCTCGGTGATCGAGGCGACCTGCGAGGATTATCGCGCGGGTGCCTCCTGCGATGTGGCGCACGACCGCGCCGACCGCGAGGCCGGCCGCAAGATCCGTTGCCCGCTGCTGGTGATCTGGGGCAAGGGCTATCTCGGCGACAAGATCACGTCGCCGGCCGAGACCTGGCGAAGATGGGCCACGGACGTGCGCGAGGTGGCGCTTCCTTGCGGCCATTTCGTCGCCGAGGAGGAGCCCGAAGCCTGCATCGAGACAATGCAGGCGTTTCTGCTCGACTAGGGTTGTCGGGCAGCTTCAGTCGGCCGCCGGCGCAGCGCCCCTCAGGCCCGCACGAGGATCATCCAGGACACGCCGAAGCGGTCGGCGACCATGCCGAAGGCCGGAGAAAAGAAGGTCTTGGCGAGCGGCATTTGCACCTTGCCGCCCTCGGCAAGGGCCGCGAACAGCCGCTTGGCTTCCGCCTCTGCAGGCACGATGAGCGAGAGCGAGAAGCCCTGGAAATTCGGCTGCCCCAGGCATCGGCCGTCCGAGGCCATGAGCGTGGCCTCGCCGATGCGAAAGCTCGCATGCATCACCTTGCTCTCGGCGCCGGGCGGGACCATGCCGGGTTGAAGCGGCTCGGGGCTGTCCTTGAAGCGCATCAGCATCACCAGCTCCGCCCCGAGGGCGCGGCGGTAGAACTCGATCGCCTCCTCGCAGCGGCCGTCGAAGAAGAGATAGGGCTGAACTTGCATGGGTGTTTCCTTCCGGTTTCGGGTTGTCAGGCGGGGCTTCGAGCGGTCGACGCCGGTCGAACGGGTCTCGAGAATCTCGCTTGCCTCGACGAGCGAGGGCCCATATCACGCAGCACCGTGCGTCTCTCGCGCCTTTCGTCCTTCGTAGGCTCGCTTCAATTCTGCGATGTCGAGCTTGCCCATCTGGAGAAGCGCTCGCATGACCCGTTGCGATTTTGCGGGGTCGGGGTCCATCAGCATCGGCGGGAGGAGAGTGGGAACGACCTGCCAGGACACGCCATATCTGTCCTTCAACCAACCGCAGGGGCCTTCCTCGCCCCGCTCGGCAAGCCTGCTCCAATAGTAATCGACCTCTTCCTGTGTCTCGCAATGCACCTGGAAGGACACAGCCTCGTTGAACTTGAAGTTCGAGCCGCCATTGAGGGCGAGGAAGCCCTGCCCTTCGATTTCGAACTCCACGGTCATGACCGAACCCGGGTCCTTGCCGTGAATCTCGCGCCCCTCCGTTCCATAGCGGCTGATATTGCCGATCCTGGCGTTCTTGAAGATGGAGGCATAAGTCTCTGCCGCCTCTTCGGCCTGGCTGTCGAACCACAAGCACGGCGTGATCTTCTGGGTGCTGACCCGCATGATGTCCTCCGTTCGGATTTCCTGTGATTTCATCACACCGCGAGATGGCGATCATCGTGGGCGGCCTAGCGTCTCGCGCCGCCAATCTCTTCAGCCTGCGCGTGATGCCTTACCTCGCAGCTAGGTTGATATCAACGTAAGTGAGCTCTGTCAAAGGACAAAGGCTTGCCTTCGAAATCACGCACGCAGGGATACGCGTCCGCTGCTGCGACCGGCGCAATCGCCGGCCGTCTCAGCCCGTCAGCTCTTTCTCCAGCCACGCCATCGCCGCTTCGGCTGTATCGACCGTCGCGGCCGGCGCGTAGCCGGGCGGCGAGGGCGGGCGGCGCAGCAGGATGACCGGGATCTTGAGTGCGCGCGCGGCCGCGATCTTGGCGTAGGTGGCCTCGCCGCCGCTGTTCTTGGCGATGACGAGATCGATGCGGTGCGCGCGCAGAAGCTGGATCTCGTCGGTCTCGTCGAAAGGCCCGCGCTCGAGCATCAGGTGATAGTCGGCGAGCGGCAGCGGGCTCGGCGGCGGCTCGACCAGCCGCACCAGGAAATGCACTTGCGGCAGCCCGGCGAAGGCCTCGATCTCCTTCCTGCCTACGGTGAGAAAGACGCGGCGGCCCAGCTTCGGCGCCAGCGCCGCGGCTTCGGCCAAGTTATCGACTTCATGCCAGCGGTCGCCGCGCCGCTTGATCCAGACCGGTCGCTCGAGCCGAAGCAGCGGAACGCCGGCTTGGCGCGCCGCCTCGGCCGCGTGGGCCCGCATCTGCGCGGCGAAGGGATGGGTGGCATCGACGAGAAAACGGAAATCCGCCTCGCGCAGGAGAGCGGCGAGGCCGGCCGCACCGCCGAAGCCGCCACGGCGAACCTCGCCTGCCACCTTGGCCGGGCGTTGCGTGCGTCCTGCGAGCGAGGTGATCGGCTCGAAGCGCGGATCGGTCGCCAGCATGGCCGCCAATTGCGCTGCCTCGCCAGTGCCGCCGAGGATGAGGACGCGGAACGTCATGATCGGCTTCTATCCCGTTCGAGGGGAACTTCCCTTCGTGGTCCCGGCGCCTGGATCCGGCAGCAGGCCGGCTCGAGCACGAGCTCCGGCCGGGGCCCTGGACTACCTGCCTGCGCGAGGCCGGAGCTTCGCTTCGGCAAAGGCAAGCTGCACGTCACTGGCCGCTGGGTCCCCGTCTTAGAGCCCGTTCCTCGTCGCTCAAATCAAAGCGCATGATCACCGCTGGCCGCGGTGAATCATAGCCTTCATCTTCAACAGACTATGCGAGTACGGACCTTGACTATGCCCGGCTCACCTTGGCACGGTCGAGGGCGTCGATGGCGATATCGGCTTGCTCTTTCGAGAAACGGATCGGCCGACGCAGATTCGGCAGGTTGCCGTGCGGGCCCTTTCGGTCGCGGTTGCCGCGCTCGCGGACGAAGCGCGCTCGTCGTTCCTGGGACGGCCGGCCGACAGAGGACCTCCGGCGACTTGGCTCACAGCGGCAAGGGGGCTGCAAGATAGCCGCCTCATGCGGCCCATGCGCGATGGTTCAGTCGCCGGCGACCGGCAATGCGAACGAGGCCTTGACCCGATCCATGACGACCATCGTCTTGAACCCCTTGATATCGGCGTTCTCGTAGAAGAAGCGCCGCGTGAAAGCCTCGTAGTCGGCCATGTCGCGAGCAGACACGACGAGCACGAAATCCGCCTCGCCGGTCACATAGTAGCCGCTCATGATTTCCGGCGTATCGCGGATCGCCCGCTTGAAGCGGTCGATGATATCCGCGCGCTCCCTCTCCAGCGACACCGAAACCAGCATTTGGAGGGGGCGGCCGACCGCCGCAGGCGAGAGAACCGCCACGTCCGCCTCGATGACACCGGCCTCCCGTAGGCGCTTCAGGCGCCGCTGGCACGCGGTCGGCGACAGCCCGACCAGATCGCCGAGTTCGTCACTCGTCAGACGGTTGTTGCGTTGCACCGATTCGAGGAGCCTGAGGTCGATTTTGTCCAAGATCATGCGTTTATTTCCGGCGTATAAGCCGCGAATTTAGCCGAATTTCCGCGCAATCCAAACGCCATTCGCAGATATTTGTCCGAGCGATCGCCTAGAATGAAAAAAAGAGGGAGGGAACGACCGTGTCTGACGAGAACAAAAGCCGGGCAACTCCGACCGTGCCGCTTGAGGGCCCTGGCAGGCGTTTGGGTCACATCGTTCTGCCCTGGTCGCGCAACGAGTCCGGATGGGGCAGCCTGCGCATCCCCTTCGCCGTGATCGCCAGCGGTAGCCAGGGGCCGACCGTCCTTCTCACCGGGGGCAATCACGGCGACGAGTTCGAAGGCCCAATTGTCTTGAGCGACCTGGCGCGGTCTCTCGAGCCGAACCAGGTCCGGGGTACGGTGTTCATAGTCCCCGCGCTGAATTACCCCGCTGTGAAAGCCGGGCAGCGGCTGTCGCCGATCGACGGCGGCAACATGAATCGGGCGTTTCGCGGCCGACGCGACGGCACCATAACGGAACAGATCGCTCACTTTGTCGAAGAGGAGCTTGTCGCTCGTGCCGACGCGGTGCTCGATCTGCACGCAGGCGGTCGTTCCATGTCGTTCAGCCCGTTTGCTGCCTCGCACAAGTTGCCCGATGCGGCCCAGACAGAAAGAGCCAAACAGGCGCTCCTGGCGTTCGGTGCGCCGATCGGTCTCGTTCTCGAGGAGCTCGATAACGAGGGCATGCTGGACACGGCCGCGGAACGTCGCGGGAAGCTTTTCGTGTCCACCGAGCTCGGTGGCGGAGGCTCGACCAGCCCGGAGACGCTGAGCATCGCCCGCCGGGGAATGCACAATTTCCTGGTCCATGTGGGGGCGATCAAGGGCGCAATTGTCGAGCCGCCACAGCCCACTCGACTGATGACCAATGACGCCGCCGGCTACGTCGCGTGCGAACAAGCTGGACTCATCGAGTACCTGCGCGATCTCGGGGACGCTGTGCGGCGCGGCGAGACGATCGCCCGTATCTTCGACCTGGACCGGCTCGATCGCCCGTCGCACGAGGTGGTCGCACCGATCGACGGCACCTTGATCGGACGCCTTCACGGCGGCCTCGCCGCGGTCGGTGACTTCCTCGCCCTGATCGCTCGCGACTTGTGAGAAGGGCTGTGGCGCGGCGAATTCCCGATGCGGTTTTCTCGGAGGGACATGGGGTGATGTCGCTCGTTGACGAACTCGGCCGCGCGGACCGGGCCACCGTGCTTCATCCCTTCACGCCGTTGAGGGACTTCGCCTCCGGGGCTCTTGGCGAGCCGCGAATCGTGACGGGCGGCTCGGGCGTGCGCGTCAAGGACGCGAACGGGCGGGAACTGATCGACGGTTTTGCCGGCATCTACTGCGTCAACATCGGTTATGGCCGCAGGGAGGTTGCCGAAGCGATCGCCAGACAAGCGCGTCAGCTGGCCTACTACCACATCTATGCCGGGCACACGAATGAACCGCTCGTGCGCCTGTCCGAGCGCTTGGTGCGCGCAGCCCCCGGCCGCATGAGCAAGGTGTTCTACGGGCTGTCCGGATCGGACGCGAACGAAACTCAGGCCAAGCTCGTCTGGTACTACAACAACCTGCGCGGCAAACCGAGGAAGAAGAAGATCATCGCGCGCGAACGCGGCTATCATGGCTGCTCGGTCATCGCCGGCTCGATGACGGGAATGAGCTTCTATCACGATCACATGGACCTTCCCGTCTCGGGCTTCCTTCGCACAGGCGTGCCGCACCATTACTGGGGTGCCGAAGCCGGCGAGACCGAGGAGCAGTTCTCTGTCAGGCGAGCGGCCGAGCTCGAAGCGCTGATCTTGCGGGAAGACCCGGATAGCGTCGGCGCATTCATCGCCGAGCCGGTCCTCGGCACCGGCGGCATCATCCCGCCGCCGGCCGGGTATTGGCCGGCGGTCCAAGCCGTGACGGAGCGCTACGACATTCTGCTCATCGCCGACGAGGTCGTCACCGCTTTCGGCCGGATCGGAACGCCATTTGGCGCGCACAGATACGGGATTGCGCCCGATCTCGTCACCGTGGCCAAGGGCTTGACGTCGGCCTACGTTCCCATGTCGGCGGCGCTTGTCAGTGAGAAAGTCTATGGCGTGCTGGAACAGGCGACCGAGCGGGTCGGCGCCTTTTCGCACGGCTACACCTATTCGGGGCATCCGCTCGGCGCTGCCGCCGCCAACGCGGCCCTCGACATCGTCGAGCGGGAGGACCTGGTCGGCAACGCGGAACGCGTTGGAGCGTATTTGCAGCAGCGCATGCGAGAGGTTTTTGCTCGATTGCCGATCGTGGGCGAGGTGCGAGGCGTCGGCATGCTCGCGGCGATCGAATTCGTAGCCGACCGCGTGCGGAAGGTGCGCTTCGATCCGTCCCTGAAGGTGGGCGCCCGGATCGCGAGGGCTTGCATGGACCGCGGTCTGATCGCACGGGCGATGCCGCACGGCGACATTCTCGGTTTCGCTCCGCCGCTCATCATGGCTCGCGCGGAGGTGGACGAGATCGCCGAGATCGCGGGCGATGCCGTCCTATCCGTCATGGGCGGCCTTACGCGCGAGGGCGTCCATATCGCCGCCTGACGGCCGTGGGCTCTCGGGCAAACGCCGCGAACAGGAGGGAGAAGACAGATGAGGTTGCCGTTCAGCGAGCAGGAATTTCGGGCGCGAATCGACAAGGTGCGACGCGCGATGGAGGAGCGTGGCGTCGATCTCTTGCTGGTGTCCGAACCGAGCAATATCTATTGGCTCACCGGCGTCGGTGATTGGTCGTTCTACGTGCCACAATTTGCGATTGTCGGCCTCGAGGAGGATCAGCCGATTTGGATCGGCCGCGCGATGGACGCGCCCGGCGCGCGCCTGACGGCGTGGATGCATTCGGACAAGGTCGTCTCCTATCCGGAACGGTATATCCAAAGCCGAGGTATCCACGCGTCCGACTACATCGGCGAATTCATCGCGTCGCGAGGCTTCGGAGCGAATCGGATCGGTTACGAGTCGGATGCCTACTACTTCTCGGTCAAGTCCTTCGCGCATCTGCAGAAGGCCTTGCCCAACGCGACGTTCGTCGACTGCGACTTGCTCGTGAACTGGGCGCGCGGGGTCAAGAGCGAGCAGGAGCTCGCGTATATGCGCCAGGCCGCCCGCATCGTCGAAGGCGCCATGCGAGTCGCCTACGAGCGCATTGCCCCCGGCGCACGGCAGTGCGACGTCGTGGCCGAAATCTACAAAGCGCAGATCGCTCCCAACGACGAGCTTGGCGGCGACTTCACCGGTCTTTGCCCGATCATCCTGGCGGGCGAGATGGCGTCCACCGCGCATCCGATCTGGAGTGAAGAGCCTTTCACCCGCGATCAGACGGTCGCGATCGAGCTCGGCGGAGCGCGGAAGCACTATTCTTGCGCGCTCGCCCGCACCATCCATCTGGGGCGCACCCCGCCTCGCAAGCTCATCGACACGGCGAAGGCCGTCGAGGAAGGTCTCGAGGCGGTTCTGTCGACGCTCAAGGCCGGCATAAGCGGGGACGAGGCGCATTCCGCTTGGGCGCGAGTTCTGGCCAAGCATGGCCTGAAGAAGGAGAGCCGGATCGGCTATGCCATCGGCATCGGCTTCCCGCCCGACTGGGGCGAGCACACGATCAGCCTCCGATCCGGCGACACCCGGCCGATCGAGGCCGACGTCTGCGTTCACGTCATGCTCGGCATGTGGATGGAGGGCTGGGGCATGGAAATGTCCGAGACGGTCCGCGTCACGCCGACCGGCGTCGAATGCCTTACCAGCTATCCGCGCGCTCTGCGCGTGAAAGCAGGCTGAGCTCATGGACCGGTCGGTCAGCGTAGGCATCCTGCTCTTCACCGACGTCGAGGTCCTGGATTTCGCCGGCCCGTTTGAGGCGTTCTCGGTGGCCAGCAGGGTTGCCGTGCGAGACGGCGACGCGCCGCTGCCTCCCTTCGATGTCCTGACGGTTGGCCGTTCGGGCAACCCGGTGCGGGCTCGTCACGGTTTGGCCGTGATGCCCGCTCATTCGTTCGCCAGTTGTCCGCCGCTTGACGTGCTGGTCGTTCCAGGCGGCGTTGTGGCCGAGCCGTTGGCCGACAGTGCGGTGCTCGATTGGGTTCGGGACCGGCACGACCAGGCGCACATCACGGCGTCCGTTTGCACCGGGGCTTTCGTTCTGGCGAAGGCCGGCTTACTGAACGGCTTGGCAGCCACCACGCATTGGGAAGATGTCGGCGAGCTGCGCGCGACCTATCCCGAAATCGATGTAATCGAGCATGTGCGCTTCGTCGACGAAGGGCGCGTGCTGTCCTCTGCGGGTGTTTCGGCCGGGATTGAGATGAGCCTCGATCTTGTGGGCGATCTGCTCGGCGAGGACGCCGCGCGGCGGGTCGCGCGGCAAATGGAGTATGTCTTCGAGCCGACGCCGCGCGAAGCGCGACCGGGGAGGGGCATGTCCGGACGCGATTGGCGACACGACATTCGCCGGCAAACCGCGGCCTATCAAGCACGGATCGCCCGGAACGGGAGCGACAACCGCTCGGATTGAAGCGGTTCTTTCAGGCGGCGGTCGTCCCGGCGCGCGCTCTTGCGGTTGCTGGGCATCAGCGGCTCCAACACAGCCGATAGCTCGCGGCTCAGATCAAAGCGGATGGCTCACCTCGACCACGGTGGATCACGGCCAGTCTCGATGTCCAACGAGCCATGCGCCTACAGGTCTTGGCATCGAAGGGCTCAGGCGAAGCCGGCGCGGCCGACGATGGCGCCGGCGCGATCGAAGGCCACCACCTCGATGGCGACCTTGCCTTCGACCAGCGCACGCGCCTGATCGCGAGCACGGCGCGCCACCTCGTCGCCGAGCGGCAGGCCTTGGGCTTGCGCTTGCTCCAGGATCTCCGCGCCGGTGTTGGCGCTCCGGGCTTTCTCGATCAGCGTCGCATCGGCGCCCATCTCCGCGAGCCAGCCGGCGAGCGCCTCGCGGTCGAGCTGGCTCCTCCCCGAATGGAGATCGAGCGCGCCGCCCGCGAGCTTCGCCATCTTGGCGAAGCCGCCGCCGATGGTGAGCTTCGGCAGCGGATGGGTGCGCAGATATTTGAGCACGCCGCCGGCGAAGTCGCCCATGTCGATGAAGGCGAAATCGGGCAGGTCGTAGAGCTTCTTCACGCCGGCCTCCGAGGTCGAGCCGGTGCAGGCGGCCGCGTGCTCGAGACGGCTCGCGCGCGCCACGTCGATGCCGCGATGGATCGAGGCGATCCAGGCCGAGCAGGAATAGGGATGGACGATGCCGGTGGTGCCGAGGACCGAGAGACCGCCCAGGATGCCGAGGCGAGGGTTCCAGGTGTGGCGCGCCATCTCCTCGCCGCCCGGGATCGAGATCGTGATCTCGACGTCGGGACGAGTGCCGTGGCGCCGAGCGATCGCCTCAATGGCTTCCGTCATCATCCGTCGCGGCACGGGATTGATGGCGGGCTCGCCCGGCGGGATCGGCAGACCCGGCTTGGTGACGGTGCCGACGCCGGGGCCAGCCTTGAAATGAACGCCCGAGCCGGCGTCGAGACGACGTACGGTCGAGAGCACGAGCGCGCGATGCGTCACGTCGGGATCGTCGCCGGCATCCTTGACGACGCCGGCCGTGGCGGCGCCATCCTCGATCTGATGGCGCGCCAGCGCGAAGGCGGGGCGCTCGCCCTTGGGCAGGGCGATCTCGACGGGGTCTGGAAAGATGCCTGTCAGCAGCGCCTCGAACGCCGCCGCGGTCGCGGCGGTGGCGCAGGCGCCGGTGGTCCAGCCGCGGCGCAAGGGTCCCGGAGGCTTTTCGCTCATGCCGCTATTCTAGGAATGGGCGTCTCGATTTGACTAGTCGGCGGGCCGTCGCACGCGCCAAGATGGCGGCCATGTCGTCGTCCCGCCCCGATCTTCCCACACTCGAGCCGGGCTGGGTCTGGCTGGTCGGCGCCGGACCCGGCGATCCCGGCCTGCTCACGCTGATCGCCGCCAAGGCGCTCGGCGAGGCCGACGTCGTGGTCTATGACGCGCTGGTGGGCGAGGCGATCCTGAAGCTCGCGCGACCCGGCGCCCAGCTCGAATATGCGGGCAAGCGCGGCGGCAAGCCCTCGGCCCGGCAGCCCGACATCTCGCTCAGGCTGATCCAGCTCGCGCGCGAGGGCAAGCGCGTGCTCAGGCTCAAGGGCGGCGATCCGCTCGTGTTCGGGCGCGGCGGCGAGGAGGCGCTGGCGCTGGTGGCGGCCGAGGTGCCCTTCCGCATCGTGCCGGGCATCAGCGCCGGCATCGGCGGGCTCGCCTATGCCGGCATTCCCCTGACCCACCGGGAGACCAACTCGGCCGTCACCTTCGTCACCGGCCACGACGCCAGCGGCGAGGTGCCGGATTCGGTCGATTGGACGGCGCTTGCCAAGAGCTCGCCGGTGCTCGTCATCTACATGGCCTTGAAGCATCTGGACCGGATCGCAGGCCTGCTGCTGGCCGCGGGCCGCTCGCCCGAGGAGCCGACCGCGATCGTGACTCACGCCACGCTGCCCGAGCAGCGCGTGCTCGAGACGACGCTGGGGCGTGCGGCGGCCGATGCCGGGGCGGCGGGGCTCGAGCCGCCGGCCATGGTGGTGGTGGGCGGGGTGGTGCGCCTGCGCGCGGCGCTCGACTGGCTGGGCGCGCTCGAAGGCCGGACGCTGACCGCCGATCCGCTCGGCACGCGCCGCCAGAGCGAGAGCGCCTGAGCGCAGGCCTGTCGATGGTTGCCGACGCGACGAGCGAGAAGACGGCACCGCCCGCACCCCGCGGGCGCGGGCTGATCCTGGCAGCACCCGCGTCGGGCAGCGGCAAGACGGTCGTCACGCTGGGCCTGCTGCGGCTGCTGGCACGCCACGGCACGCGCGCGATCGGCGTCAAGAACGGCCCCGACTATATCGATCCGGCCTTCCACACGGCGGCGAGCTATCGGCCCTGCGCCAACCTCGATCTCTGGGCGATGCGGCCGGCCACCGTGGCGGCGATGATCGAGCGGCTCTCGGCCGATCACGCGCTCGTCCTTGCCGAGGGCGCGATGGGCCTCTTCGACGGGGCCGCGGAAGGCGGCGGCTCGACCGCGGATCTGGCGGCGCTCACGGGCTGGCCCGTGGTGCTGGTGGTCGATGCGCGCGGGCAGGGCGCCTCGATCGCGGCGCTGATGCGCGGCTTTCGCAGCCATCGGGCGGATATCGAGGTGGCGGGCGTGATCTGCAACCGTGTCGGCAGCCACGAGCACGCGCAGATCCTGCGTCGCGCGCTGGCGCCGCTCGACATGCCGGTGCTCGGCATGGTCCTGCGCGACGCGGCGCTGGTGCTGCCCGAGCGCCATCTGGGCCTGGTGCAGGCGGCCGAGCATCAGGATATCGACGCCTTCATCGACCGCGCGGCCGAGCGCATCCATCGCTATGTCGAGGTGTCGGCGCTGATGGAGCTGGCGAAGCCCGCCCACGATCTCTCGCGCTGGGCCGGCAGCCCGGGTGACGGCGTGCCGCCCCTGGGCCAGCGCATCGCGGTTGCCAAGGACACCGCCTTCGCCTTCGCCTATCCGGCTCTGCTGCAAGGCTGGCGCGAGCGGGGTGCCGAGCTCAGTTTCTTCTCGCCGCTCGCCAACGAGGCGCCCGATCCGGGCGCGGACGCGATCTATTTGCCGGGCGGCTACCCCGAGCTGCATGCCGGCCGGCTCGCGGCCAACATGCGGTTCATGGGCGCGCTGACGACCGCCGCCGGGCGCGGCATCACGATCTACGGCGAATGTGGCGGCTACATGGTGCTGGGCACCGGATTGATCGACGGCGAAGGCCGGCGCCAGCCGATGGCGGGCCTCCTGCCGCTCGAGACCTCCTTCGCCGAGCGAACGCTGCATCTGGGCTACCGCGCCGTCGCGCTGGTGGGCGAGGCAGGGCTGCTGGGCCAAGGCGGTGCCGCCTTCCGCGGCCACGAGTTCCACTACGCCCGCATCCTGACCGAAGGAGAAGGCGCGTCGCTCTTCCTCGCCGCCGATGCCGCAGGTCGTCCGCTCGGCGGTGCGGGCCGGCGCATCGGATCGGTGTTCGGCTCCTTCGTCCATCTCATCGACCGCGCGCCCTTGGGCAGCCAGCCGCCCGCGCTCGCAAGCGATGCGACGGCGCGCGCGAAGGGCGGCTGACTTGCCTTGCCGGGCGATCTCGGGCATCTTTTCCGTCATCCATGGGCCGGGGGGCCTGGGGTCGCCGGAGATATGAAGCGCCGGAACCTCAACACGCCACGGAGAGCACGAGATGTCGAAGATTCAGTCCGCCGCCCTGCGTCGCACGGGCCTGCTTGCCGACCGCGCCTCGGTCGCCGCTGCGGTCACGTTCGCCGCGCTGCTCGGCGTCTTCCTCGTTTGGGGCGTCGGCTTCGCCGGCTCGTCGGTGATTCACAACGCCGCTCACGACACGCGCCACGCCGCCAGCTTCCCCTGCCACTGACCCTTCGGCAGGCTTCCCGATGATCCTCGCGCTGTTCCGGCGGCTGCTGTTCGCAGCCGCGGCCGGCGGCGCCATCGCCGGTTTCGCCGCTTCGGGTGCCCAGGCCTTGCGCGCGATCCCCCTGATCCTCGAGGCCGAGCAATACGAGACCGTCGGCGCGCCGACGGCGCAGGAACACACTGCGCCGGCCGACAGCATGGCCGGCATGAGCCACGACCAGGCGGAGCCCGCTTTCGATCAAGACGGCGGGACGCCCGAGAGCGGGCTCGAGCGCGGCCTCTATACGGTCATGGCGAATCTCGTGATGGGGGTGGGCTTCGGCTTGCTCCTGGCCGCCGCCTTCGCGCTCGTCGGCGAGGTGGATTGGCGCCGCGGTCTGCTGTTCGGGCTGGCCGGCTTCGCCAGCTTCAGCCTGGCACCGGCCCTGGGCCTGCCGCCGGAGCTGCCGGGCGCCTTCGCCGCGCCGCTCGCCGACCGCCAGATCTGGTGGGTCGGCACGGTGCTGGCGACGGGGGCAGGTCTGGCTCTCATCCTGCTGACGCGCCGGCCCTGGTCGGCCGTGCTGGGAGCCGCGCTGATCGCGCTGCCGCATCTGATCGGCGCGCCGCGGCCGGACGAGGAGGGGGGCTTGGCGCCGGCCCATCTCGCGCACGAGTTCGTGGTGGCGGCCCTGGCGACCAGCTTCCTCTTCTGGCTGGTGCTGGGCGCGGCGACGGGCTTCTTCTACAAGCGCTTCGGCAACGGCCGGGCGGGCGCCTGAGGCCTCGCTCGTCCGAGCGACGGGCAGCGACCGCGCCTCAGGGTACCGTGCGCTGTCTCAGGCTCACCAGCATCACGCCCAGGAGCATCAGGGTGAGCGCCGCCCAGACCCAGCCGCTGTGCGTCTCGCCGAAGAGAGCGATCCCCCACAGCATGCCGAACAGAACGACCAGATAAGCCGTCTGCGAGGTGAAGACCGGCCCGGCCGTGCGGATGAGCCAGAGAAAGCCCACCGTGCAGACGGCATTGATCGTCAGCATGCCGGCGGCGGCCCACTGCTTCGCTTCCCAGGGCGGCAGCATCGTGAGAAAGCCGTCGGTCGCGAGGATGGGCGGCAGCAGGAGGATGCCGCCGGCGGCGAGCGTGCCCACCGACATGGCGAGCGCATTCATGCCGGGTGGGGTGGCGCGCGCCACATAGACGTTCTGAGCGCCGTAGGAAATGGTGGCGAGGAAGCAGAGCAGCGCCCACTGCGCCATGCCGGGCTCGGGCAGGCTCGCCTGGGGAAGCAGCACCAGCCCGACGCCGACGAGCCCCGCCACCAGCCCCAACGCGCGCAAGGCCGCGAATCGCTCGACCGCCAGCAGCAGGGCGAAGGCGTAGGTCGCCAGCGGCACCAGCGCGTTCGACATCGCGACGATGCCGGCCGGCAGGTACTTGGCCGCCAGGAAGAGCAGGCTGGCAGGCAGCGTGATGCCGAGAAACCCGCTCACGGCATAGAAGAGGAGCGAACGCCGGTCGAGCGGCAGGGCCTGGCGGCCGGCCACCGTCACGATCAGCACGAGCGCCGCACTGCCGGCTCCTTCCCAGAAGGCGAGGCCGAAGGGCGGCGCGCCGTCGAGGCGCGCGATGTGGAGGAGCGAGAAGCTCGCGCCCCAGGCCACACCCATGACCAGCAGCAAAGCCATCGGTAGGGCGAGCCTTCGCCACGGGGCGTGGGTGCTCGCCACCGCAGCATGCGGATTGGCCAGGTCGCGGAATTCCATCACAGCCGCTCGTCCCGGTAGGCGAAGTAGCTGTAGGCGGCGCGCTGATAGAGGCGCCGGAAGGCCGGGAAGGGGAAGCGCGGCAAAGGTGTGGCGAGCAGGGAGCCGTAGTCGACGGCGCTGTCGCCGGCCATGCGCCGGCCCGCCAGCCTTCCGGCCAAAGTGGCCAGCGCCACGCCGGTCCCGATATAGGCGAGCGCATAGTGCACGCTCGGATCGTCGGTCGTGCCGATATGCGGGTTGACGTCGTAGGAAAGACAGACCCAGCCGTACCAGAAATACTCGGTCTCGACGCCCGAGAGCGGCGGGAACATCTCGCGCAGGCGCCGCTCGAGCCAGGCCTTGCGGTAGCGATGCTCGGCGTCGCTGTCCTCGATGCCGCCGCGCGCGCCGAACAGGATGCGGTTGTCGGGCAGCAGGCGGTAGTAGAACAGGAGCTTGCGCGAATCCCAGATCTTGAAGTGGGTCTGCCAATTGACGGCCGCGCGCTCGGCCTCGGTCAGCGGCCGCGTCACGATGATGTTGGAGAGCACCGGCAGGAGCCGGCCTCGGGTCCAGGGATGGAGCCGGTCGCCGGTATAGCCGTTGGTGGCGATCAGCACCTGGCGCGCGCGCACCGTGCCGCCCGGCGTGCGCAGCAGATGGCGGCCGCTCTCCTCGCTCCAGCCGATCACGGGCGAGGCGCCATGCAGGATCGCGCCGTGGCGCTGGGCGGCGCGGGCGAGGCCGCGCGCATAGCGCAGGGCATGAAGCGCGAAGCCCTCGCGATGGAGCAGCGCGCCATGGGCCTCGCGGCTGTCGAGATAGCGCCGCGCGAGTGCCGTGCGATCCAGGAGCTCGGTCTCCACGGCCAGGAGCTCGCGCATCTGCCTGGCGTGCGCTTCGAGGCCCGCCATGCGGTTGGGCCTATGCGCGAGCTCGAGCCCGCCGTCGGCCGTGCGCTCGGCGTCGATCTTCTCGCGCGCCAGGATGTCGGCGACGAGCCGCACGGATTCGCGGCCCAGCTCGTAGGTGTGCCGCGCGCGCTCCAGGCCCCAGCGCCTGACCCAATCGGAGAAATCGCCCTTGCCGATGCCGACCGAGCAGAAGCCGCCATTGCGCCCGCTGCAGCCCCAGCCGATGCGGTTCGCTTCGAGCAGATGGGCCTTCACGCCGAACTCGCGGGCAAGATGATAGGCGGCCGAAAGGCCGGTATAGCCGCCGCCGATGATGGCGATGTCGGTGTCGATGTCGGCGCGCACGGGCTCGCAGCCCGCCACCTCCTCGCCGGCCGTCGCGGCCCAGTAGGATTCGACATGCGGCGCGCCCGGGCGCGCGAGGTCCGTGGTGTCGAGGCTCATGCGGGGATCACGTGAAACCGAGGTAGAAGGCGATGCCTTGGCAGCGGCGCCCTCCGGCGCCGCTCAGATATGCCTCAAAGAGCCGGGGGAAAGCCAGCGCGAAAAGCGCCGCAGAGCCTCTGCCCGCCTCGAAAATGCCGTCTGTCCAAGGGCTTGTGGTAGTCTGGCCGGTCAACCAACAATAGGATAGAAATTCTGCGCTCGAACCCGCGGCCAACGCCCCGCCGGAACGGCTTGTTTTGCGATCTTTTCGGTTTCGTCGAGAGGCCATGGCCGCGCCAATTCCCGCCTGGATCCGGACGCTGGGTCAGCCCGGCGCCGTTACCTTTGCGCTCATGTTCGCGATCGATTCGCTGGCGCGGGCCTCGCTCACGACCGTGATCCCGCTGATGGCGCTGCGCACGCTCGGCAACGCCCGCGATGTGAGCCTGCTCTTCTCGGTCACGGGCTGGTCCGGTGTCGCTTTGAGCTTCTTCATCCCGGCCATGGTGCGCCGCTATCGTCCGCGCCGGCTCTATTCGCTGGGGGCGGTGATCCTGGTGGTGGTGCCGCTCTTGCTCGCGACCGACACGCTCTGGGGGCTCGGGCTCGGCATGGCGCTCAGGGCCTTCGCCGCCGCCTGCCTGCTCAACGGCCTCAACCTCTACATCATGGCCTATATCCGCCGGCAGGACTTCGTGCGCTCGGAGCCCTTGCGCACCTTCTTCGCGGCCGCCGCCTGGACGCTGGGGCCGGGTCTCGGCGTCATCCTCTATGACAGCGTCGGCCCCTGGGCCACCTATCTGCTGAGCTCGGGCTCCGCGCTGCTCTTGCTGGCTTATTTCTGGCGCGTTCGCGCCGAATACGGGCCCGCCCTGCCGGCGAACCCGAAGCTCGAAACCAACCCCGTCGCCAACATCCGCCGCTATCTCGCCCAGCCTCGCCTGGTGCTGGGCTGGATCTTGAGCTTCGGCCGCGAGGTCTGGTGGGTGACGTTCTATGTCTACGGGCCGGTTTATCTGGTGGCGATGGGGCGCAGCGACGGCGCGGTGGCGCTCATCATGTCCGGCTGCACCGCGGCGCTCTTCACCAGCCCGATCATGGGCTGGCTCGGGCGGCGGCTCGGCGTGCGACGCTTCCTGACGATCGCCTTCCTCGCCGGTGCCGCGACGACGCTTCTGGTGGCGCTGCTGTTCGAGTTCCCCTGGTGGGCCACGCTCCTCCTCGGCTTGAGCGCGCTCGCGGCGGTGGCGCTCGATTCGGTGGTCGGGGTTCCGTTCCTGCGCGCGGTCAGGGCGCGCGAGCGGCCGGAGATGACCATGGTGTTCAGCATGTACCGGGACCTCGCCGGGTTGATCCCGCCGATGCTGTTCTCGCTGCTGCTGACCTTCTTCGATCTGCCCGCGGTGTTCGTGGCCACGGCGTTGTTCATGATCTATTGCGCCTGGCTCGCGCGGTGGGTCCCGCGCGGGATGTGAGGCGGGAGCGACGTCGGCATGATCAGATGCCTGCCCCCTCGCCCAGCTTCGGGTAGGGCTCGGCCGTTGGCGCCTGCCGGCTTCGCCGGCACCTGGATCGAAGAGCGGGCCTTCGCCCGCGGGCCAACCCTTCGCAACCCTCTCCCCCAACGCGCTGGGGGAGAGCGACTGTGTTGCGGGGTCAAGCGGTTTGTTCGATCTGGGCATAATGCCTCGCGACGATGGCGTTGAGATGCACGATCAGTTTGCGCATGCAAGCGACGAGGGCCACTTTGGGCGGCT
>JBMONF010000061.1:0-2186 GCA_049323455.1 Pseudomonadota bacterium
ACGCAAGCGGCGCGGCGATACGCCGACCTCGCCGTCAAGGCGCGCAAGGCCGGCAAGGGCTTCCCCACGCCCGACGGCTACATCGCCGCGATCGCCGCCGCGCACGGCTTCGCCGTGGCGTCGCGCGACACCGCCGCGTTCGCGGCCGCCGGCCTGACGGTCATCGATCCCTGGACCGCCGACGGCTGACCGGCGGCCGGCGAGGATGCTTCCCCTTTCGTCGCGCCTGCGGCCATCGCCGGCTATCGCGCGACACATGGCATCGTGAAGCACACGATGCCCTCGGAAACCTGGCAGGTCGCCTTCTCGCTGGTTGGTCGTGTCTCGGTTCGAATTTCGGCCATCGACCCTCGTCTGAGGCGTATCAACGCGCAATCCGCCGGCCGGAGTCTGACGTTTACGCCGCGGAGAGTAGGATGACGCCAGCGATCAGCACCCCGCACCCCAAAAGCCGCCACGGTCCGACCTTCTCGCGCAGGATCAACATTCCTAGAAGTGCACCAACCATCATGGACATTTCGCGCATAGGCGCGACGAGGCTGAGCGGTGCTCCCGAGGTTAGCGCCGCCAGCACGAGGATATAGGAGAGCGGCGAGAGCAGGCCGACACCGATCGCGATCCACCAATAGCCGCGCATGGCCTCGATTGCCCGGCGCGGATTCGCGACGACAAGCGGTGCCAGCAGGAAGAAGCGCAACAGGTTCGAGAACCAGTCGAGCACGACCGGCGCGATCCCCAGGGCTTTCACGGCGTAGGCGTCGACGACTGTATAAGACGCGATCAAGCCGCCCGTCGCGATACCCCAACGCACCCCGGATTGCCCGCTCGGACGTCGGAAGGCAGACAGATCGCCCTGCGTGGCGATCAGGCCGATCCCGGCGACCACGAGGAGCAGGCCGAGCACGCCTCGCCCCGATGGCATTTCCCCGAGGATCAGGAACGCGCCGAGCGATGAGAGCATCGGCCCGGTTCCCCGTGCGACGGGATAGACCACCGAAAGGTCGGCAACCTGATACCCCCTTTGCAGGCAGAGACTGTAAGCCAGATGGACCAGGCCGCTAAGCACGACGAAGCCGACGCCTGTCCATGTCCAGGCGATGCCGTCGCCCTGCATCAGCAGATAGAGAACCCACGGCGCATAGGCGACGCAGGCGATCAGGTTATAGGCAAAAACGAAGACGGGGCCGACCGAAGCGGCCTTTTTGGCGAGCAGATTCCAGCTTGCATGGACGAAGGACGCAAGAACGACAAGCAGCAGCGAGGCAAACGCCATCGAGACCTCCTAACGCGCCGATCGGCGCTGGTTGATCTCGACTTCTCCGCCTCTGGGATTTTGCCCCTCGGGTGCAGCCGTGGAACACCCACGGTTTCTGCAACGCTCGGTCCAGCGACGGCGCTGCCGTCCGGAACCCTAGTTGCCACTCAGTCGATGGAAGGAAGCTAGCGAGCTGTCCTGGCACGTTCAAGCGCGTCCGCTTTGTTTTCAGCCGGCCCGAAACCTGCCTGTCTCACCGTCAGAAGCCGAACTTCAAACTGATACACTATCCGCTGGTCGGAGCCCTTGTGGTCGGCATCACCGCCCTCGCGCGGCTGGCGACGCTGGCCCCGCCCGGTCGCACCGGCCAGGGCGCGGCGCGCGCCTGACGCCGTTCCGGCTACCGGCAGGGGCGAGATCACGCCGCCTGCGATCTCTTCCTCGCCTGTTGGCAATTTGGCGGTGAATGAGCGCCGGATCGCGCTGAGCCCATCGGTCGCGGGCAGCGTTCGATCGCGGGATTGGCCCGCGCGACGAATCTCCACGCCCTCGAAGGCAGCGGGCTGGTCGCACGCGCGTCCCTGCTCATCGGGAGCATTGATGCGGCCGGTCGCCTTGACGCGGGATGAGCGCCGCGCGCCGACGCCGCCGTCCCCCTCGGTTGCACGATGGAGTCGCCCGGTTCTCCTTGATCCTCTCTGCTGATCGAGCGCTCCACGCGGCCTCTTCGATGGGCTGATCTGGCCGCAGGCCGGCTTCGCCTCGATCGTCTATGCCGCAATGGCGCCGATCGACTTTCTTCCCTTGGGCTGCGCCCATTCCTCGCGAAACAAGAAAGTCTCCCGGCTGCCATCCTCCGCTGCGCTCCGGCCCGCAAGCAGGTGCGGCGTCGATCGCCTCCGGCCAACCGATCGCCATCGAGGCCGCAATG
>JBMONF010000062.1:0-2170 GCA_049323455.1 Pseudomonadota bacterium
GGTGCGCGCCTACATCGCCGAGGCGACCGCTGCCGGCGCGGTCGAGCCCGCCGAACGATCGATGATCGAAAGGGTCATGCGGCTGGGCGGCCGGCCGATCCGCGCGGTGATGACCCATCGGCTCGAGGTGGAATGGATCGATCTCGACGCGAGCGAGGCGGAACGGCGCGCCACGCTGCTCGGCTGCCGCCATTCGCGATTGCCGGTGGCGCGCGGCGACATCAATGCGGTCTTCGGCATTCTGCGCACCAAGGACGTGCTCGACGCCTGCCTGGAGGAGAGGGCCGTCCCCTGGGAGGCGCTGATCCGCCCGGTGCCCGTCGTCCATGAGAATGTCGACCTGCTCGACGCCATCGAGATTCTCAAGGCGGCCAAGGCGCACATGGCACTGGTCGTGGACGAGTACGGGACCTTCGAGGGTCTGCTGACGACCACCGACATTCTGACGGCGATCGCCGGCCGGTTCCGCGCGACGGAGAGCGGCGCGGGACGGCACGCCGTGAAACGCGCCGATGGCTCCTGGCTCATCGACGGCGCCATGACGATCGACGAGATGGCGGATGCGCTGGGCGTGGCCGCGCCCCGGCCGCGCGATTACGAGACGGTCGCCGGCCTGGCGCTGGCCGAGCTTCGCCACCTGCCGCAGGTGGGCGAGGCGTTCCATTGGCAAGGCTGGCGCTTCGAGGTCGTCGACATGGATGGGCGCAGGATCGACAGGCTGCTGGCGGCCAAGCTCGAAGGCTGAGGTCGATCGCGATCGGGTCGAGCTCCGGCACAAGACAGGGCCGCAGTCGTGCTGCGAAAGCGGGGCCAAAGAGGGGCCTCTGCGCGGGGGCTTGGCCTACCGCACCGCGCCCCTGGTGCCGGCCGGCCGGTAGCGGCGCATCACCTCGACGAGCTTGTCGTGCGGCAGGGCGTGGACGGTACGGCCCTTGAAACCGGTCATGGTCTCGGCCGCGATCATGGCGTTGAGGATCGCCTCCTCGGTCGCCTCGGCCGCCGCCTCGAACAAGGGCGTCATCGCATCGGGCCCCAGCATGCGCACCTCGCTCGTGGTCGCGTCGGGCTTCACCGCATTGCCGGTCGAGAAGGCGAGGAAGATGTCGCCCGAGCTGTTGGCGCCGATCCCGCCGACCCAGGCGAGGCCCGTGGTGGCCCGGCGCGCCAGGCGCTGGCACTGGATCGGGATCAGCGGCACGTCGGTCGCGAGGATGACGATGATCGAGCTCTTGGGCTCGGGGAAGCGGTCGGACGGCACGACGTCGGGTCCGATCTCCAGCCCCACCGGCACGCCATTGACACGGAAGAGATGGCGCCGCCCGTAATTCGTCTGCACCAGCGCGCCGACCGTGTAACGTTGGCCGGCCGTCTGGACCCTGCGCGAGGCGGTGCCGATGCCGCCCTTGAATTCGTGGCAGATCATGCCGGTGCCCCCGCCGACATTGCCTTCGGCCACAGGCCCGCCCTTGGCCGAGGCCATCGCCTCGAAGGCCATCGCTTGCGTCACCGGGAAGCTCTCCGCGTCGGAGAGCCAGCCGTCCCAGGTCTCGGCCACCACCGGCAGGTGGAAAGGCTGCTCGATGCCGCGCTCGACCGCGAAGGCGCAGATCGCGTCGCGCACCACGCCCACCGACATGGTGTTGGTGATGCAGATCGGCGCCGCCAGCAGGCCCTGCTCGGCGAGCCAGGGAAGGCCCGTCATCTCGCCATTGCCGTTGAAGCTGTGGGTGCCCGCGAAGCACCATTGGGACCAGATCGAGGCGCGGGGCCAGATCGCGGTGACACCCGTGCGCACCACGCGCGGGGCGTCGCTCACGAGCGTCGCATGGCCGACCATGATGCCCTCCACGTCCGTGATGGCGTTGAGCGGTCCTGGCTCGAGCTGGCCGGTCGTGATGCCGAGATCGCGCAGGCGGGGACGGCGGGACATGGGCGGGCTCCTTGGATGGCGAATCGGTCTTGCGAAGCGCCGAAGACGTTAGAGCAGATTGAGGGCGGGCGGAATCAACCCCCTCCCCCTTCCCCCTCCCGCGAGGGCAGGGCAATCGCATGTGACGCCCTCATCCTTCGAGACGGCCGCTTCGCGGCCTCCTCAGGACGAGGGGGTCTCACGAAATCTCGCGGATTTCCTCACGCCTCGCGGAGGGCCGAAGGCCCGTCTCGAAGGGCG
>JBMONF010000063.1:0-8765 GCA_049323455.1 Pseudomonadota bacterium
GGTCTTCGGCCTCCTGAACCGGTATGCAGGTCGTCCGAGGCCCTGACGGGCGCCCGTAGCTCAGCTGGATAGAGCACGTGCCTTCTAAGCATGTGGTCGCAGGTTCGAATCCTGCCGGGCGCGCCATTTCGGTTCAAAGGCACGAACGCCTAGCACCGCCGCCTCTACGCCAGAGGCGGCGGTTAGGGTTCGGAGCAGCTCGCTCCGCAGCCCACGGATGCGGACCTCCTTCCGGCTCACCACTTCAACCCGCTGCGCCACGGCGCGAACCTGATCGCGGGCGAACGTGCCGTCGCCCTGCCGCAGCTTCTTTTTGAGGGCGGCCGCGAAGGCGCGCAGGCTCTCCGGCGTGATCGCCGGGCCGATCTTCGCGATATGGGCCAAGGCGCGCTCGGAATCGCCCTTGGCCTGGTCGCGCGTCGCGGTGAGCTCGGCGATACGATCCTTGAGCGATGGATCGCTCACGTCGATGACGCCGTTCTCAATCGCATCATAGAGGCGCTTGAGCTTCGCTTCCGCCTCGGTCGCACGCCGCTCAAGGTCGGCGACATGCTCGCGGCGCTGGTTAACCCACTCGTCGCGGCGTTCGAGGATCTGATCCATCAGAGCTTCGAGCCGCACCGGGTCGAGCAGCCGGGCTTCGAGATGATCGACCACGGCCTCGTTGAGCCGGTCCATCGGCACCGTGATGCCGGGACAGCCGGTCGCACCCTGCCGCGCCTTCGTCGAGCAGGTATAATAGCGATATTCCCGCCCGACGCTGCTGGTGCCCGTGCGCAGCGTCATCGCGCCGCCGCAGCACGCGCAGAAGCAGATGCCGGTGAGCAGCGTCGGACCGCCCACCGCCATTGGCGCCATCATCTTCGGGCTGCGCGCCTTGAGCGAGCGCTGGACCGCCTCGAACTCGGCTTCCGAGACGATCGCCGGCACTTCCATGATGGCGTGCTCGCTCTCCGGCTTCGGCGTTTTCGTCTTGTGGTCGCGGGTGTTGAAGCGGTGCTGGCCGATATAGGTCGTGCGCGTGAGAACCTGATGCACCGCGCCCAAGCCCCAGCGCCCGCCATCGCGGGTGCGGATGTTGTTTTCGTTGAGCCAGGTGGCGATCGACTTGAGGCCCATGGGGCCGCGGTTATCGACGCCATTGAGCGCCATGCGGTAGATGCGGCGCACCGTCTCGGCCTGGATCGGGTCGATCTCCAGCTTCTTCTTGATCTTCGCGCCGCGCTCGCCGGCCGCGATCACGCGATAGCCGATCGGCGCGCGTGCGCCGTTCCAGAAGCCTTGCCGGGCATTCTCCTTCATCGCCCGCAAAGTGTGCTTGCCGTTCTCCTTTGACTGATACTCGTCGAACAGCGTCATGATCTGACGCATCATCACGCTCATTGGATCGTCGCCCAGATCTTGCGTGATCGAGATGAGTCGCACCCCGTTCTTAGCCAGCTTGCGGACGTAGAACTCGAACTGGAACTGGTCGCGGAAGAAGCGCGAGAAGCTGTGAACGAGAATGACGTTGAACGTCGGCGGCTTGACCATCGCCGCGTCGATCATCGCTTGGAAGGCTGGGCGACGATCATCGGTCGCGGTGTTGCCCGGTTCGACGAACTCGGCCGCGACCTCCCAACCGCGCGACAGGCAGTAGTCTTCGATCTGACGACGCTGGTCGGGAATCGACAAGTCGCTGTCGGCCTGCCGGCCTGTCGAAACGCGCAGGTAAAGAGCAGCGCGGGCGGTCGCGACGACCGGCGCCTCATCCTCGTGTCGTCGCAAGACGGCCTTGGTCATGACGCTTCACTCCTCACTTCACGGTAGCGGCCCCAACAGCTTGTCCAGCTCCTGCCGCATGTGGCCTTCGATCGCGCGCAATTCCGCGTCGCCGATCGGAACTTGCTCGGGCCAATCGTCGGTGACGACGATCTGCCCATCATCCTCGCGCGCTCGGCGCGAAGCCCGGCGTGGCGCGACGCGGTTGGTGTAGTCATGCAGGTCATCCGGGCACTCGGCCCAGCGGCGAGGCGTGCGACGGCGGAGCTTGCGAGGAAGGGCCATCGCGGCAGGCTGCCGCGCGACCGCATCCCGCGCAAAGCCTCTCGCGGGGCGAAGCGCAGATAGGGGCGCGCGACGGCGGGCGTCATGCTTCGCCCCACGGATCGACGACTGTGATCCCACATTCGGCAAAGTCGCGCACATTACGAGTCGCCAGCCGCGCGCCGCGCGAGCGCACGATCGCCGCGATTTGCGCGTCAATCTGGCTGATCGGCTTGCCGCCCTGTTTCCGCCTGGCGGCGATCTCGGGATATGCAAGCGCCGCTTCGGTATCGAACGGCAGCACGCGGCCTGCCAAATCGACCTCGAACATCGGACGCGCAGCCGCCAGCAGATCATCGCGGCGGCGTCCCTCGGGAAGCAGCGCCAAGCCATAGAAGATTTCCGCCTGTGTCAGCGTCGTCGTGAACACGCCTGCCATCGGCTGCTCGGCGATCCACGCCATGACTGTCGGGTCAGGCTCGCGCCGCATCAGCTCCGAAATGACGTTGGTGTCGAGGACGATCATTCGCCGAAGTCCACCGGCCGGATCGCCTCACGGGACAGGTCAGGCAGATCGACGCCGCCCAGCGCGCCGAAGCGCTCATTGATGGCCTGGCCCAGATTGCGAGGGCGCGGGATTTCGGTCGAGAGCGCCGAGCGCAGGATGTCGCGCGCCTCGTCTTCCATAGAACGGCCGTGCATTGCCGCGCGCAGGCGCAGGCGATTTTTGATCGCATCGTCGATGTTTCGGATCGTCATGACCGCCATGCTGACCTCCATAAGTCAATGACTGCATGTTAGTCGATGAAGGTATAAATTGCAAGATGGGGTTGGCGCCTCCCTGCGGGACCGCCGCTCTATCTCCGCTGCGCTGCGACCGAACCCCTGACGGGTTTCGGCCCTACCGGGTGACGATCAGCATGGCGGATTGGCGCTACGCGCCGAAGGGCAAATCCGCCGAGGCGGATTTACGTCTTCCCATGCTGCGGAGATCGGGCCAGGGCTGCGCCGGCCCGATCGCGTTGTTTGTAGCTCTCCCCGTCGGTGGGGTGGGCGACGCTTCCCTTTAGGCCCGCCGCGCCGGGCCGCAACGCGCGGCAAGCCGCGCTTACCTCCTCTGCGTTCCGGCCCTGCGGATGCTGCCCGGCTCCGCCGGCGGGCCTGCCGGTCGCTTCTTCGCCGCCCACCCCATTCCGGGGTGAGTGCGGTTTGAAGGAGAAGTGTGATGAACGCTGTTACCCAAACCGTAGCCGCCGAGCCTGTGTCGGGCGTCGAGATTTTCGTGCCGCTCGCCAAGCTCAAGAAGTCCCCGCGCAATGCCCGCAAGGTGCCGCATGGGGAAGCCGCTATTGAGGCGCTGGCCGCTTCGATCCAGCACAAGGGGCTGATCCAGAACCTTGTCGTGGAGCCGGAAACCAAGGAGGACGGGACGCCGACCGGCTATTACCTCGTCACCGCTGGCGAGGGCCGCAGGCTGGCGATGCTGCTGCGCGCCAAGCGCAAGCAGATCAAGAAATCCGAGCCGGTGCGCTGCTGGCTGGATACGGCGAACGACCCCGCCGAGATCAGTCTGGACGAGAACGTGACCCGGACGCCCATGCACCCCGCCGACCAGTTCGAGCGGTTTGCGGAGCTTTCCAACGACAAGGGTTGGGGGGCGCAGGAGATCGGCGCGCGGTTCGGCGTGTCGGCGGGCGTGGTGAAGCAGCGCCTTCGCTTGGGCGCTGTCAGCCCGAAGCTGTTGCAGGTCTATCGCGAGGACGGTCTTACGCTGGACCAGCTTATGGCCTTCGCCATCACCGAGGACCATGCCCGGCAGGAGCAGGTGTTCGAGGGGCTGCATCACAATCGCGAGCCGTGGATCATCCGGCGCGACATGACCGCCGCCAACGTGCCCGCCGATGATCGCCGCGCGGTGTTCGTCGGAGCCGACGCCTATATCGAGGCTGGCGGCAACATAATCCGCGACCTGTTCAGCGAGGACCGGGGCGGGTTCTTCGAGGATGCGGGCTTGCTCGACATGCTCGCCGCCGAGAAGCTGCACGAGATCGCGGACGAGGTTCAGGCCGAGGGCTGGAAATGGGCCGAGGCGCATATCGACTATCCCCATGCGCACGGGATGCGGCGTTTCTATCCGCAGACCGTTCCCCTGTCCGATGAGGACGAGGCCCGGCTGGAGGCGCTGTCGATCCAGCATGACGAATTGGCCGAAGGCTATTCGTCCTATGACGAGATGCCCGAGGACCTGGCGGCGAGGCTGGAGGTGGTGTCCGACGAGATCGACGCCATTTCGGCCAAGCGTTCCGCCTACGACGCCAACGTGATCGCGCATGGCGGCGCGTTCGTCGTGCTTCACCATGACGGTACGGTCAGGATCGAGCGCGGTTTCGTCCGAGCCGAGGACGAGGCGCTGGCGGACCCGCAGCCCGAGCCGGAAGCCGAGGGCGACCCGACCGACCCGGAGGCCGTGGAGGACGAGCAGGCCGAGGACGGCGACGAGGACGTGCAGGAGATCGAGGAAGAGGACGAGGAACCGGGCAAGCCGATTTCCGACAGCCTCACCCGCGACCTGTCCGCCTATCGGACGCTGGCCTTACGCGTCGCCCTTGGCGAACGGCCCGATCTGGCGCTGATCGCCTTAACCCACACGCTCACGGCGCAGTTGTTCTACAGCTACGCCGAAGCCGGTTGCCTTGAGGTCCGCCCGACCGTGACGCCGCTTGGCAGCCATGCGGATGGGATCGAGGACACGCCGCTTGCCGCCAAGGCGAACGAGGCCCGCGAGGCGTGGGCCGAGCGGATGCCGCGTGACGTGGCCGACCTGTGGGGCTTCGTGGTCGCGCTGGACGACGAGAAGCGGCTGGCGCTGCTGGCGCATTGCGCGTCCCGCACCGTCAATGCGCTGCGCCTGCCGTGGGACCGCAAGCCTCGTTCGCTGCAAACGGCGGACAGGCTGGCGACGGCGCTGGCGCTGGACGTGGCGAAGGACTGGACGCCGACCGTGGACAGCTACCTTGGCCGCATCACCAAGGCGCATATCGTGGAGGCTGTGACCGAAGGCGTGTCGGAGGACGCCGCCCGCCGTATCGCGGACATGAAGAAGCCGGACATGGCGCAGGCCGCCGAGCAGCTTCTGGCCGGGACCGGCTGGTTGCCTGCGATCCTGCGGACCTCGGAGCCGGAGGCGGAGCAGTCCGCAACCGTCGTGGCCGAGGACGTGGGAAGCGTGGAGCAGCCGTCCGAAGCGGAGGCTCCCGATACCGAAGCGGAGGACGGCGAAGCGTCCTTCGCCGTCGCCGCCGAATAGCGGCATCGGGCCGGGGCCGCGCGAGCGGTCCCGGCCTTTCATTCGCTGCCGCTTTTGCTGTTTGAGGAGCGTCGTCGCTCGCCGGGCCAAGGCCCGGCTCGCGAATGCAGGTCAGGCCGGGCGCGGCCCGAACAGGATCACGGTCGCGCCGACAAGGCAGATGACCGCGCCGGTCACGTCCCAGCGGTCGGGGCGCAGCCCTTCGACCGCCCACAACCAGCCGAGCGAGGCCGCGATATAAACGCCGCCATAGGCAGCATAGGCGCGTCCCGCCGCATCGCTGTCCACCAGCGTCAGCAGCCAGGCGAACAGCGCCAGCGAGATCATGCCCGGCACGATCCACAACGGCGACTTGCCGAGGCGGAGCCATGCCCAGAACGAATAGCATCCGGCGATCTCGGCCAGGGCCGCGCCGACATAGGCAAAGGGCGTGATCGTCATAGGCTCCCTATCCGTTGTGGGGCGCAAGCGCCTCGATGATGCGGCAGTCCGCGACCGTGCCGCCCCCGCATGAGGTGATGAGCGCGGCCAGCTCCCGGCGCAACGCCGTCAGATCGGCGATCTTGCGCTCGACTTCGCTGAGATGGTCGCGGGCGAGCGCATCGACCGTTGCACAGTCCCGGCCGCGATCGTCCGACAGCGAGAGCAGCGCGCGCACCTGGTCGAGCGGGAAGCCGAGATCGCGGGCGCGGCGGATGAAGCTCAGCCGCCCCAGCTCGACCGCGTCATAGGCGCGGTAGTTGCCGCCGGTGCGCGGAGGCTTCGGCAACAGCCCGATCCGCTCATAATAGCGGATCGTTTCCACCTTCGTGTCCGTCGCCTTGCCCAGCTCGCCGATGGTGAGCGCCATAGCCTTGACCCTGTAGTTGCTACAGGGTGCATATAGCCTGTCGCATCGAACGAATCGAGGTGACGATCATGGCAGGCGGATGCTGCGGCGGCTGCGAGACGACCGCGCCGACCAGGGACAAGGCATGGCGGCGCGTGCTGTGGATCGCGCTTGCGATCAATGCCAGCATGTTCGCGGTCGAGATCGTCGCCGGTGTCGCGGCGCACTCGGCCGCGCTCAAGGCCGATGCGCTCGACTTCCTCGGCGACAGCGCCAACTACGCGATCAGCCTCGGCGTCGCCGGCATGGCGCTGCAATGGCGCGCGCGGGCCGCGTTGCTTAAGGGGGCGTCCCTGTTGCTGCTCGGCCTGTGGATTCTCGGCAGCACCGTCTGGATGGCGATGACTGGTGCCTTGCCGCAGGCCGAGACGATGGGCGTCATCGGTGTGCTTGCGCTGTTCGCCAATCTCGTCTGCGCCGTCATGCTGTGGCGGCACCGTGACGGCGACGCCAACCGCAGATCGGTGTGGATCTGCTCGCGCAACGACGCGATCGGCAACATCGCCGTGGTGGCCGCCGCGCTCGGCGTGTTCGGCACCGGGACGGCCTGGCCGGACATCGCGGTCGCCGTGATCCTTGCCGGGCTTGGTGTCAGCGGCGGATGGCAGATCGTCCGTCAGGCGCGCGCCGAGCTGCGCGGGATCGCATCTCCGGGGCGGGAGCAAGTCGCCCTCTAGCCCGCCGGCCGGTGTCTGGATGTGGAGTCGGTCTCATCGCCCCTTGCTCGCTCTGCACCTTGGCGAGTGCCGATGGTCAGAGCGCGATTCCTTGCCAGTGCCGACACGACGCTGCGGCCTCTCCAATGGCTTGATCTAAGCGGGCCGGCTTCGCCTCGATCGTCTTGGCGCAACAGCGCCGCGCGGCTTTTTTCCGCCGCCTTCGGCTTTGCATCGCGAAGCAAAAAAGCCGCGCTCCGCCGTCCGGCGCTTCGCTGGGCCGCAAGCGGTGCGCGTCCGATCGTCCCTGCTTCACCGATCGCCATCGAGGCCGCGGCGGTCGTGGCCCGAAAGCGAAAGGAACTTCGACATGGCGACCATCGGCACCTTCACCCAGGCGGCCAACGGCTCCTTCACCGGAACCATCAAGACGCTCACCCTCAACGCCAAGGCCACCCTCCGGCCGATCGATAAGGAGAGCGAGAAGGCCCCAGACTACCGCCTCGCGGTCGGTTCCGTCGAGTGCGGCGCGGGATGGAAGAAGACCAGCCGCGAGAACCGCGACTACATCTCGGTCAAGCTGGACGATCCCGCCTTCCCGGCGCCGATCTACGCCACTCTATCAGAGACCGAGACCGCCGGCGAATACGCGCTGATCTGGTCCCGCTGACCCCGACACGGCGCCCCGCTCCATTGGAGCGGGGCGCCTTCGTGCGCTTGTTACGCCGGTTATCAAAAGCGGACGGGCCAGTCGGCCCGGCATGTTGTCCGAGGTGCTTGGGGCGCTGCCCCCAGCGCCCTTCGGAGCGGCTTCCGCCCAGCTTCCTCCACGCTGCGCGTTCCGTGCAGCCGGTTCCCCGCGAAGCCGCCCACTCCGGTTGCACCCCCGGTCTCGCCGACGGGCAGGGTTTCAGCGCGGCGCTCCGCTGCGCGGAAACCCAAGCCCAAAGGAGGCCAAAATGCACTACCAGCTTGCCACTCGGTTCGGTCGCAACGCCCATCAGATCAGCGGCCGGGAGCCGCTCGATAACGAGGCGCTGTATCGGCACGTCCCGTCAATCTTCGCCCGCGAGGCGCACGACAGCCGTTCGGATCGCTATGTCTATGTCCCCACCATCGACATCGTAGAGGGGCTGCGTCGGGAAGGATGGTCGCCGTTCTTCGCGGTCCAGTCCGTTCCGCGCGACGGCAGCCGCCACGGCCACGCCAAGCACATGCTGCGCCTGCGCCGGGATGACGGCATCGGCAAGCCCGAGGCCGCAGAAGTCATCATCGTGAACAGCCATGACGGGACCAGTGCCTATCAGATGTTCGCCGGGATGCTGCGTTTCGTCTGCACCAACAGCATGATCGCGGGCGAGCGGTTTGAGGAGGTGCGCGTTCCCCATAAGGGCAACATCGAGCACGATATCATCGAAGGCGTTTACACCGTCGCCGAGGACTTCCCCCGGCTGATCGACGCCAGCGAGTCGATGAAGGCGATCCAGCTTTCGCCGGATGAGCAGCGCTTGCTCGGCGAGGTTAGCCTTGTTGCTCGCTATGGCGACGACGAAAGCCCGATTCGGCCCGAGCAGATCATTGAGCCGCGCCGCCGCGAGGATGTAGACCGCAGCCTGTGGACCACATTCAACGTCATTCAGGAGAATGTCGTTCGTGGCGGGTTGCATGGCCGCAAGCGCAATGCGGAGGGCCGTATCCGCCGCGTGCAAACCCGCGCCATCAACGGCATCGACCAGAACGTGACGCTTAATCGCGCGCTCTGGACGCTGGCTGAGGGGATGCAGCGCCTCAAGGCCGCCTGACTGTTCCCCGCCGCAGGGCCGGAGTTCCGGCCCTGCGGTTTTGCCGCTTGCGCGCCGATCCGCTGCGCCGGATCGGCAGCGGGGGG
>JBMONF010000063.1:8775-29410 GCA_049323455.1 Pseudomonadota bacterium
GCGCGTCCCAAAGGTCCGCGCGGCCGCATGGGCGCGCTCACCGGGCTGGCGCCCGGCTCGCGGTGGGTAGTGGTAAAATCCCCAGCGCTGCCTTAAAAGGGCGATGGGCTGCTACGCGGCAGCCTGGGGTGTGGAAACCCCACGTTTAGCGGTTCGGCACCGGCCGTAACGGTGCCGCAATCCTTGACCACGCGGTCGGGGAGCCTGTGACGTATGTCCAGGCGCTCCGGTGCTAAAGGTCACAGGAACCGTCTAAACGCGGTTTTCCAACTCCCCGATCAGGGTTCAGGAGCTGTTTGCGGGGGCGCACCGCAAACCAGCAGCCCCTGTGAGTGTGCAGTAGGCAATGCAGATTCCGCGCGCAATTATGCCTGGCAAGCACGTCGAAAATGCTCGGCATTGTCCTATTGGTTAACGCGGACGGGAAGCCAAGGGCATGGTGGTCAAGATGAGATTCGATGATCGGGCGCCCGATTCACCACAACTCACCAGCTATGACGAAGGTCATCTGGCAGATTATCTGCGCTTGCTCGACGCCGACGCCGATGGGGCCGATTGGCGCGAGGCTGCGAGGCTGATCTTCGGCATCGACACGACCGCCGAGCCGGATCGCGCGAAGACGATGCACGACTCTCACTTGGCCCGCGCGCGGTGGATGACTGAGGTTGGCTACGCTCATCTGCTCGGCTGTCAGCGCCCGCTAAACTGTTAAGATTTAACTCCAATCTGGATCGAGTTCCGGGGGTAATTGCTCCGCTCGCACGGCATGGTTGTGCGCGATCTTCGCCCTAGCAAACGTCAGTGGCGACCGGGATGTTCGGTGCTCCGAAATCCGCGCGAGGCGCGGTGGGGAGGATGCAATGCCGACGCCGCCTGGGCGTCGCCAGCGACGCGCCGGCGGAATGTCCGACGCGCTCGGGCGCGCCGATCTAGCCGCGGAGTTCTTGCGGCGGAACCGCACCTACCGCGCCGAACATACGCAGATGCAAGAGCGCATCGACGAGGGCGCCGTCGCGAAGAACGCCGCCGAATTGGCGTTCGCGCGGCGCTGGGGGTTATCCTTTCGCCACGGCGCCGGATGACCTCTCGGAGCCGGTCGTCTGGCGCCCGGAGCTGACCGCTGTCACGGTCATTCTCGACGCTGCGCCGGAGGGATTCAAGACCGCCGCTCCGGTCGATCCGCGCGCACTCGGGGCGCTGCTCGCCGACCTGGCCGGGATTGAAGGCCGCCACGTCATCGTCGCCGACGCGGCCGGCGAGCATCGACTCTGGCTGCGCGATGCGACCCCCGGCCGGCCGCTCGCGGCCATCATCCCGCTTGACAAGGATTTCCCCACCCGGATCGCCAGCTTGCTGCGTTTCCACCGCCGTCTGCTCGGCCGCGCTGCCGGGCCGCTGCCGCGCGGCTGGCCGCTTACCGCCTACCGGCTCGCCCGGCTCGACCTGATGCTCCGCGCGCTCGACCTGCGTGATGCCGGAGCAACCTATCGCGAGATCGCGGTCGCACTCGGGCGCGACGAGGCGGCGCGGCTGTCTGCGAGCGATTGGAAAATGTCCGCTGCGCGTTCGTTCGTGGTCCGACTGGTCCGTGATGGCATGGCGATGATGAACGGCGACTACCGCAAGCTGCTCCGCATCCGCTGACCCGCTCCCCATAGCGGGGCCGGCTCGGGGGAGGGGTGGTCACATCCGCGTAGCCGCACATCTTCATACCCCACCCAGCCGCCTCCGTTCTGACAATTACGCCTCCTGCCGCCACCGCCCGCAGGAGTCGTCACTTGTCCGATACGCCCACCAACCTGCCGCCCCGCTTCCTGCGCACGCCGGAAGCCGCCCGCTTCCTCGGCCTCTCAGGCCGCACCCTTGAAAAGCACCGTTATTTCGGCACCGGCCCGGCCTACCGCCGGATCGGGGGCCGGGTGGTCTATTCGGTCGATGACCTGCGCGCCTGGGCCGATATCGGCATCAAGCATTCGACCTCCGATCCGGGGCAGGACGACCTCATGCCGCGCGCGGATTCGGCCATCGCCCGGAGCCGGCGATGACCGTCCCGCCGTCGCCCATGCGCCACCGCCAGCCGTCCGATGACGGCATGACTCGCGTCGAACTGACGTGGATCGAGAAGCGGATTGAGCACTGGATCAGGTTCGGCCGCGTCGCCGTTGACGAGATCGTCGATCGCCGCCGCCGCATCGTCCGCTTCCGCCCCGGCGCCATCTTCGCGTTCGTCCGCTGGGCGGCGAACGACTACGGCACGGTAAGCTCGCGCATCGACATCGTGCGCGCGGTCGGCGCGGGCGAGCCGTTCACGACACTGCCATTCGTGCGGCCGGGCGGCGACATCCTGCTCAAGATCGAGGGCTGGCCCAAGGTCAGCCAGGTGCTCGCCGCGATCGACGCGGCCGAGGCGGCCGGCGTCGATCCGTGCGACGCCGCACCCGATCATTGGCGACACGTCGCCAACCGCATCGCCGCCGGACATCAGCCGCGCCCCTATACGCTGGAGCGCCATCGCGCCTGGCTCAAACGCCGAGAGATCGAAGGATGACGCCCCGTGGATGGACCATCGCGACGGCTTCCGCCGCGTCGGTGTTCGCCGTGTCGTTCACTGCCGTCGCGATATTCGACCCGCTGCCGCGCGTCATCTGGAACGCCAGCGCCAGCGCACCGCTCGGCCTCTACCGGATAGAGCCCGACCGCGATCCCGCCGTCGGCACGCTGGTCGCCGTTACGCCGCCCGCGCCGCTGGCGCGGTGGCTGGCCGAGCGCAGCTATCTTGGTGAGCGTGTGCCGTTGTTGAAGCATGTCGCGGCCAAGCCGGGGCAGTTTGTGTGCCGGATCGGCGCCGTCGTGAGCGTCGATGCCCGGCCGGTCGCCGTTGCCCTGGCGCGTGACGGACGAGGCCGCTCGCTCCCCGTCTGGCAGGGCTGCCGCACGCTGCGCGGCAGCGAGCTGCTGATGCTCAACCCCGATCACGCGGACAGTATGGACGGCCGCTATTTCGGCCCGCTGCCGGCCTCGACCGTGCTCGGCCGCGCCGTCCCGATCCTCACCCGCGACACCCCCAACGCGTCGCTCGTGTGGCGCTGAACCCGCTCATCCCTGCCAACCCAAAGGAGAGTCCCATGCAGATCGGCAGCTTCTTCCGCACCGCCAACGGTTACGAAGGCATCATCGAGACCGCGACGCTCGACATTCGCATCTCGATCGTTCCGGCCGAGCCGAGCGACGCCGACAATGCGCCGAACTGGCGCATTCATCGCGGCGACGGCGGCGAAGGCCCAGAGATCGGCGCGGGCTGGAACGAGACCGGCGAACGCGCCGGCGATTACGTCTCGCTGCGCATCGACGATCCCGCCTTAGCCCAGCCGCTCCGTGCCGCGCTGTTCCAGACCACGGGCGACACGTCGGCCTGGTCGCTGCGCTGGAACCGCCAACCGAAGTCGCGCGAGCAGGACTGATCCGGTGCGCTTTTCCATCATCCCTTTGTTCGCGGGAAAGCCGTCTCATCCCTCCGTCCCGCTCGGTCGCAGACCGGCCGGGGCGCGCAGCGGAGGTCAAAGGCGGCCGCAGGCCGGCGCGGCGCGCGCACCCTTGAGCGTAGCGAGCACGCTGGCAGGCTGGCGGCGGAGCGGAGTCGGATCGGCGGTGGCGTTGGCCGTCGCGCTGATGTCCGGCGGCGCTGCGCCGGTCGCGGCAACGGCGCAGGATTTGCCGGCCGCACGATCGGCGGCGGCTCATCCATATGCCGGTCATGTCGCCGAGGCCGCGCGGCGATTCGGCATCCCCGAAGGGTGGATATGGGCGGTGATGCGCGTCGAGAGCGGCGGCAACTCCCGCGCCGTTTCGCGTGCGGGTGCGATGGGATTGATGCAGATCATGCCCGCGACCTGGGCCGATCTTCGCGCGCGATATGGCCTCGGCGCTGACCCGTTCGACGTGCGAGACAACATCATGGCGGGCGCGGCCTATCTGCACGCGATGCACGACCGCTACGGCAACGCGAGCGCGATGCTGGCAGCCTATAATGCCGGGCCGGGCCGCTACGACGATTACCTGTCGCGCGGCCGTCCGCTGCCGCCCGAGACGGTCGGCTACCTAGCTCAGCTCAGCGCCGTTGTCGGCCCATCGGGCGCTGCGGAGATGGCGGTGAGCGCACCGCCTGATCCGTTCGCCTGGCGCCGCGCCGCGCTGTTCGTCCGCACCGCGAGCGCCCCGTCCGAAGCCGTTTCCGTGCAGTCAGATGGCGAGGAGCCCGCGTCGGAGCTGCCAGCCGATGGGCCGACATCCGGTGACGTTCGCTCCGCAGCTTCGCCTTCGAATGAGCCGGAGGACACGCTGTTCGTGCCCCGCGCCCGCGCGGGCCGACTGCAATGATTTGCGCGCTATCCCCATCATCCGTCCCGAGCAGGAAAGTGGCTGGGGAGGGAGAAAACGACAGGGACAGACGAGGGCAAGATATAAGCCGCACCCCGTTTCGCCGAAAAGCCAAGGCTTTTCCGTGGCTTCACGCGGGGCGTCGGTCGGCGCGCGTGCCGCGCGGAAGGGAAAAGCAAGCAAAATCAACGTCTCGAATGGCACCACGGGCCATTCACGGCCGAAAGCGGTCCGGCCGTGAGTGAGGACAACGAGTTTCGCATCCGGCCCGGCAAGGCCAAGCGCGGCAAGGCGCAAGGCCGCAACGCCCGTGGCCTGGTGGCCGAGGTGCTGCGCGTCGCGGCGATCCACAGCGGCGGCCGGCGCACCGGGGGCAGCCCGCGCCGAGGTGGCCAATCCAGTTTCGGCCGGGGACGCACCGCGTTTGCCCGCAGCCGGCTATTCGGTTCGGGCCGCCGAGTGATGGTGAAGGCGCTACCCGTGAGCCATCGCATTCGCGGCGGCCGGCGCATGGCGCCACTGTCCGCGCACGTCGCCTATTTGAAGCGCGAAGGCGTCACCCGCGACGGTTCGCCGACGCGCATGTTCGACGCGGCCGGAGACAATGCCGACGATCGCGCCTTCACCGAGCGGTGCAAGGATGACCGGCATCATTTCCGCATCATCGTCTCGCCGGAGGACGCGGCCGAGCTGACCGACTTGCGCGAATACACCCGCGATCTCGTGCGGCAGATGGAAACGGACCTGGGGACGCGGCTCGATTGGGTCGCGGTCGATCATTGGAACACCGACAACCCGCACGTTCATATGCTCGTGCGCGGTGTCACCGACACCGGCGCCGATCTCGTCATGGCGCGGGACTATATCAGCCACAACCTGCGCTCTCACGCCGAGGAACTGGCGCATGCCGAACTTGGGCCGAAGCCTGAGCATGAAGTGCAGCGCGCGCTCGACCGCGAAGTGACTGCCGAGCGCTGGACGCAGCTCGATACAGAGATCCAGCGCACCGCCGACGAGCTGGGCGTTATCGACCTGCGTCCCGAGCGGCCCGGCCCGGACGACCCGCGCCTGCGCCGGCTGATGGTCGGCCGGTTGCAACACCTTGAGACGATGGGGCTCGCCGCCGAGGGCGAGCCAGGCCAATGGGCGGTCGCCGAGGGAGCGCAGACGAAGTTGCGCGAGCTGTCCGCGCGCGGCGACATCATCCGCACCATCGGCCAGGCGCTTAAGGATCAGGGGCAGGATCGGCCGCTCGACAGCTATGCCGTCGTGAACGGCGCGCCGGAGAAGCCTATCGCCGGCCGGCTCATCGACAAGGGATTGCACGATGAGCTGACCGGCGCCGCCTATGCCGTGATCGACGGCACGGACGGTCGCACGCATCATGTCCGCTTGCCCGGCATCGAGGCGCTGGAGCACAGCCCCAAGCTCGGGGGCATCGTCGAGTTGCGTGCGGTCGGACGGGGCGGCGCGGACAAGCCGACGCTGATTTTGGCGACGCGATCGGACCTAGACCTCGCCGCGCAAATCAAGGCGCCCGGCGCGACCTGGCTAGACCATCGGCTGATCGAGCGCGGCGCCGGCGTCGCGGACAGCGGGTTCGGCGGCGAGGTGCGCCGGGCGATGGACGCCCGCACCGATCATCTTGTCCGCGAAGGATTGGCCCGGCGCTACGGCGAGCGCGCAGTGTTCGAGCGCGGTCTGATCGACACGCTGCGACGGCGCGAGCTGGACTCGGTTGGCGCGAAGATCGCGGTCGAGACCGGGCTGGCCTATCGGCCGACGCAGGCCGGCGAGAAGGTCGCCGGCATCGTCCGCCAGCGACTCGCGCTCGCGTCCGGCCGCTTCGCCATGATCGACGACGGTCTCGGCTTCCGCCTCGTGCCCTGGGCCAGCGCCCTCGAACAGCAACTCCGCCGCCAAGCATCCGGCGTCATCCGCGACGGCGGCGGGCTCGACCTGATGATGGGCCGCAAGCGCGGCCTCGGCCTCTAGCCAGCGCAAGGAGACAAGCATGTCCGCGACGAAAATCCTATGGGGCCAAGTCATCACCGTGTTCCTGATAGTGCTCGCCGGCGTATGGGGCGCGACGCAGTGGACCGCCGCCGCGCTCGCCTATCAGCCCGAGCTTGGGCCGCCGTGGTTCGTCGCCTTTGGCTGGCGCATCTATCCCCCGCCGGCCTTCTTCTGGTGGTGGTTCAGCTTCGACGCCTATGCGCCCGACATCTTCAAGATCGGCGCGTTCATCGCCGCCTCGGGCGGGTTCGTATCGATCGCCGTCGCCATCGGCATGTCGGTGTGGCGCGCCCGCGAGTTGAGGAACGCCGAAACCTATGGCTCGGCGCGCTGGGCGAGCGAGAAGGAAGTCCGCGCCGCCGGGCTGCTCGGGGCCGATGGCGTTGTGCTGGGAAGGCTCGGCCCCGACTATCTGCGCCACGATGGCCCCGAGCATGTGCTGTGCTTCGCGCCGACCCGTTCGGGCAAGGGCGTCGGACTGGTCATACCGTCGCTGCTGACCTGGCCGGGCTCCGCGATCGTCCACGACATCAAGGGCGAGAACTGGCAGCTCACCGCCGGCTTCCGCGCGCGGCATGGGCGAGTGCTGTTGTTCGATCCGACCAACGCCGCGTCGGCCGCCTACAACCCGTTGCTGGAAGTACGGCGCGGCCAATGGGAGGTGCGCGACGTGCAGAATGTCGCCGACGTGCTGGTCGATCCCGAAGGCAGTCTCGAGCGCCGGAACCATTGGGAGAAGACCTCGCACTCGCTGCTGGTCGGCGCGATCCTGCATGTCCTCTACGCCGAGCCGGACAAAACCCTTGCCGGTGTGGCGTCGTTCCTCTCCGATCCGTCGCGCACGATCGAGCAGACCTTGGCCGCGATGATGGCGACGCCGCACCTGGGCGAAGCCGGTGTGCATCCCGTCGTCGCCAGCGCGGCGCGCGAGCTGCTGAACAAATCGGACAACGAGCGATCTGGCGTGCTCAGCACCGCCATGTCGTTCCTCGGGCTCTACCGCGATCCGGTTGTCGCGCGGGTCACGCGGGCGTGCCAATGGCGCATATCGGATCTGGTGGAGGGCTTGGCGCCGGCGACGCTCTATCTGGTCGTGCCGCCCAGCGACATCTCGCGCACCAAGCCGCTCATCCGCCTCATCCTCAACCAGATCGGGCGCCGGTTGACCGAGGAGCTGACCCCGAAGGGCAACCGCCATCGCGTGCTCTTGATGCTCGACGAGTTTCCCGCGCTCGGCCGGCTCGACTTCTTCGAGTCCGCGCTGGCGTTCATGGCCGGCTACCAGCTCAAGGCATTCCTGATTGCGCAGTCGCTCAATCAGATCGAGAAGGCATACGGCCCTAACAACGCGATCCTCGACAACTGCCATGTCCGCGTGAGCTTCGCCACCAACGACGAGCGCACCGCCAAGCGCGTGTCCGACGCGCTCGGCACGGCAACCGAGATGCGGGCGATGAAGAACTATGCCGGGCACCGGCTGTCGCCGTGGCTCGGGCATCTGATGGTGTCGCGATCGGAAACCGCCCGTCAGCTCCTTACCCCCGGCGAGGTGATGCAGCTCCCGCCTGATGTCGAGATCGTGATGGTAGCGGGCGTGCATCCTATCCGCGCGAAGAAGGCGCGCTACTTCCAGGACCGCCGCCTGTCCGAGCGGATCACCGATGCCCCCAAGCCGGTCGTGACCGCAGCCCGGCCGGACGACTGGACCGGGCGCTCGGCCGCCGCCGATCCGGCCGACGTGGCGCGGATCGTCCGGGCTCAGGAGGATGCCGCCAACGGCGGGCTGCGCCGTGAGCCCGAATTGCCCGAGCACGTTGCAATCGCGCCGGAAACATCGCCGCCCCCGGCGCAGGAGTTTGCGATTGTCGATGACGAACAGGATGACACGGCTCGGCAAGCTGCCGTCCGGCGCCGGATGCAGGGTCTCGCGCGTCAGGCATCGCTCGACCCCGGCGACGGCATCGAGCTGTAGGAGCGATCATGCGGACCCGCCTCAATGTCTATTTCTCGCCAGCGCTCGCCAAGCAGGTTGACGAGCTGGCGATCCGTCGCCGTATCTCCCGCTCGGCGATCGTGGAGGCGGCGGTCGCCTCCTACCTCTCGCCGGATAGCGCCGACCGCATGGAGGCGGCGTTCGCTCGACGGCTCGATCGCTTGTCGCGTCAGGTCCAGCGGCTGGAGCGCGACACCGGACTCACGATTGAGGCACTGACATTGTTCGTGCGGTTCTGGCTGACGGTGACGCCGCCATTGCCCGACGAGGATCAAGCGGCCGCGCAAGTGAAGGGGCGCAAGCGCTACGAAGGTTTCGTCGAGACGCTCGGCCGGCGCTTCGCCAGCGGCAAGAGCTTGATAGACGAGATACCGGAAGATGTCTGGCCGCGTTCCGCGTCGTCCGAGTCGGACTGAATAGACACGCCAACGACCCGATAGTCGAAAAGCAATTCCGCCGCCGGCAACGTATCTGCCGCCCCCTCTACTACGCCCGCAAGTAGCTGTTGCGGCGGAAGTATTTGTGCGTCTCTTGCTGTGCCCCGACAGCCGGGCGGCGGTTCGCCCGGCCCTTCGCAGGGGCCAGTGCCTTGACCGTTCACCCGATCCGATCCGAGGCCAAGACGCGCGGCGCGCGGATGCTGCGCACCGCGCTCGGGCCGTCGATCGCGGCATGGCTGGACGACCCGGCCGTGATCGAAGTGATGCTGAATCCGGACGGGCGGTTGTGGCTCGATCGGCTCGGTGAAGGAGTCAGCGATACCGGCGAGACGCTGACCGCCGCCGATGGCGAACGCATCGTGCGCCTGGTCGCGCATCATGTCGGCGTCGAGGTACATGCTCGCAGCCCCCGCGTGTCGGCCGAGCTGCCGGAGGGTGGCGAACGATTCGAAGGCTTGCTGCCGCCCGTCGTTGCGGCTCCCGCCTTCGCTATCCGCAAGCCCGCCGTCGCGGTGTTTACGCTCGACGACTATGCGGCGGCTGGGATCATGTCGCCGGCCGAGGCCGCAGCGCTGCGCGATGGCGTAGCAGCCCGCGCGAACATCCTCGTCGCGGGCGGCACCGGCAGCGGCAAGACCACGCTCGTCAACGCGCTACTTGCCGAAGTCGCCAAGACCACCGACCGCATCGTTCTGATCGAAGACACGCGCGAGCTGCAATGCGCCGCGCCCAACCTCGTCGCCATGCGGACGAAGGACGGCGTGGTGTCGCTGTCCGAGCTGGTCCGCTCGTCGCTGCGGCTCAGGCCGGATCGCATCCCGATCGGGGAGGTGCGCGGCGCCGAGGCGCTCGACCTCATCAAAGCCTGGGGCACCGGCCATCCGGGCGGTATCGGCACCATTCACGCCGGCACCGCCCTTGGTGCGCTCCGCCGCATGGAGCAGCTCGTTCAAGAGGCTGTCGTGACGGTCCCTCGCGCGCTGATCGCCGAGACAATCGACCTGATCGCCGTGCTGGTCCGTGACGCGCATGGCCGGCGTCTCGCCGAGCTGGCCCGCGTCGAAGGACTCGACGCCGCGACCGGCGACTACCGCCTTACCCCGCTTCCCAAACCCCAGCCCGGAGACCTGCCATGATCCATGCCATTCGGCATGGCGCGCGTCGCGCCATGCTCGCCACCACCGCCAGCGTCGTCGCGCTGACCTTTGCCGTTCCGGCCCACGCGGGCGGATCGTCGATGCCGTGGGAAGCGCCGCTGCAAAGCATCCTCGAAAGCATCGAGGGGCCAGTGGCGAAAATCGTCGCGGTCATCATCATCATCGTGACCGGCCTGACGCTGGCTTTCGGCGATACTTCCGGCGGCTTCCGCCGGCTGATCCAGATCGTGTTCGGCCTCAGCATCGCCTTTGCCGCGTCGAGCTTCTTCCTGTCGTTCTTCTCGTTCGGCGGCGGGGCGTTGGTCTGATGCAGGACGCAGCCGAGCCGATCGCGGGTTTCTATGCCCCCGTCCACCGGGCGCTGACCGAGCCGATTTTGCTCGGCGGCGCGCCGCGGTCGCTCGCCATCGTCAACGGGACGCTGGCCGGCGCGATCGGGCTCGGCCTGCGTCTTTGGATCGCCGGCCTAGTCATTTGGGCGATCGGCCACGCGCTTTCCGTATGGGTTGCACGACGCGATCCGCAGTTCGTGGACGTGGCCCGGCGCCATCTCCGCTTCCCGACATGGATGCAGCCATGATGAGCTTGCGCGAATATCGCAGCAAAGCCGCGCACCTTGCGGACTTCCTGCCCTGGGCCGCGTTGGTCGGCGAAGGCGTCGTGCTTAACAAGGACGGGTCGTTCCAGCGCACCGCACGCTTCCGCGGCCCCGATCTCGACAGTGCGACGCCGGCCGAGCTGGTCGCCACCACGGCGCGCTTGAACAGTTCGCTCCGGCGCCTGGGCTCCGGTTGGGCGATCTTCGTGGAGGCGCAGCGCAGTCCCGCGCTCGATTACCCCGAGTCCGAGTTTCCCGATCCCGTTTCTGCGCTGGTCGATATGGAGCGCCGCGAGCAGTTCCGTGAGGAAGGCGCGCATTTCGAGAGCGCCTATTTCCTGACGCTGCTTTGGATGCCGCCGGCCGAGGAAGCCGCGCGGGCCGAAGGCTGGCTTTACGAGGGCCGGTCCACCACCGGCGTCGATCCGTGGGAGCTGCTCAAAGGCTTCACCGATCGCAGCGACCGCGTGCTCAATTTGGTCGAGGGTTTCGTGCCCGAGGTCCGCTGGCTCGATGACGGCGAGACGCTGACCTACCTCCATTCGACGATTTCGACGCGGCGACAGCGTGTGCGCGTGCCGGAAACCCCGATGCACCTCGACGCGCTGCTCGCCGATGAGCCGTTGACCGGCGGGCTGGAGCCTTGCCTGGGCGACCATCATCTCCGCACGCTCACCATTACCGGCTTTCCCAGCTCCACGTTTCCGGGGCTGCTCGACGAGCTGAACCGGCTGGCGTTCGGCTATCGCTGGTCCACGCGCGCGATCATGCTCGACAAGACCGACGCGACCAAGCTGCTTACCCGCATTCGTCGCCAGTGGTTCGCCAAGCGCAAATCCGTCGCCGCCATCTTGAAGGAGGTGATGACCAACGAGGCGAGCACGCTGCTCGACAGCGACGCCTCGAACAAGGCCGCCGACGCTGACACCGCCTTGCAGGAGCTGGGCGCCGACTATGCCGGCATGGCCTACGTCACCGCCACGGTGACTGTATGGGATCGCGATCCAGCCATCGCGGCCGAGAAGCTGAGGCTCGTCGAGAAGGTCATTCAGGGCCGCGACTTCACCGTCATCCCCGAGGGCATGAACGCGATCGAGGCGTGGCTGGGCAGCCTTCCCGGTCACACCTACGCCAATGTTCGCCAGCCCCCGATTTCCACGATCAATCTCGCCCACCTGATCCCCCTGTCAGCAGTATGGGCGGGGCCGGAACGGGACGAGCACTTCGGTGCAGCCCCCTTGCTCTACGCAAGAACCGAAGGCTCGACCCCGTTCCGGTTTTCCCTTCACGTCGGCGATGTCGGCCACACGCTGATCGTCGGCCCGACCGGCGCCGGCAAATCGGTGCTGCTCGCGCTGATGGCGATGCAGTTCCGCCGCTACGAGAACAACCAGGTCTTTGCCTTCGACTTCGGCGGCAGCATCCGCGCCGCCGCGATCGGCATGGGCGGCGACTGGCAAGATCTCGGCGGAATGCTTGCCGACGAAACCGGCGACGGGGTGCAGCTCCAACCACTCGCCCGCATCGACGATCCGGCCGAACGGGCGTGGGCGGCGGAATGGCTGGCGGCGATCCTCGCGTCCGAAGGCGTCGCGGTCGATCCGCAGGCCAAGGAGCATATCTGGTCGGCGCTCAACTCGCTGGCGTCGGCGCCGGTCAGCGAACGCACGCTGACCGGCCTTGCCGTGCTGTTGCAGAACCAGCAGCTCAAACAAGCGCTCGCCTCGTATTGCATCGGCGGGCCGTGGGGCCGGCTTCTCGACGCCGAGGACGAGCGCCTGGGCGAAGCCGCCGTGCAGGCGTTCGAGACCGAAGGACTGGTCGGCGCCGGCTCTGCCGCCGCCGTTTTGTCCTACCTGTTCCACCGGATCGACGGGCGGCTGGACGGCTCGCCGACACTCATCATCATCGACGAGGGCTGGCTGGTTCTCGACAGCCCGGACTTCGCAGCGCAACTCCGCGAGTGGCTGAAGACCCTTCGCAAGAAGAACGCTAGCGTCGTCTTTGCCACGCAGAGCCTTGCCGACATCGAATCGTCGAGCATCGCCCCGGCCATCATCGAAAGCTGCCCGACGCGCATCTTCCTGCCGAACGAGCGCGCCGCCGAGCCGCAGATCGCCGCCATCTACGAGCGGTTCGGGCTTAACGCCCGCCAGATCGAAATCCTCAGCCGGGCGACACCCAAGCGCGACTATTATTGCCAGTCCCGGCGCGGCAACCGGCTGTTCGAGTTGGGGCTGGGCGAGGTCGCGCTGGCCTTCTCAGCCGCGTCGGCCAAGGCCGATCAGCTCCGCATCGCCGACATCATCGAAACCCACGGCCAAGCTGCTTTCGCGGCCGAATGGCTGCGCCATCGCGGCTGCGCGTGGGCGATCGAGCTTCTTCCCCCCAGCCAGCAGGAGTTACCGCTATGACCCGACTTCCCCTGCGCCGCGCCATTCTGGCCGGCGTCCTCGCCACCGCGACCATCGCGCCGATTATGGCGCCCGTGCCGGCCTACGCGCAGCTCGGCGGGATCGTCTATGACCCGACCAACTACGCGCAGAACGTGCTGACCGCGGCGCGCACGTTGGAGCAGATCAACAATCAGATTCGCCAGATACAAAATCAGGCGACTTCCCTGCTCAACGAGGCCCGCAATCTGGCGAGCCTCCCGCAATCCTCGCTCGCCGAGTTGCAGGGCCAAGTGCGCCAGACCCAGCAGTTGCTCGGTCAGGCGCAGCGCATCGCCTACGACGTCGGCCAGATCGACCAGGCATTCACCAGCCGATACACGGCCGGCGCCATGTCGGTCCCGCAACGGCAGCTCGTCGCAAACGCGCGCGAGCGGTGGGAGACCAGCGTAGGCGCGTTTCAGGACGCGCTCCGCGTTCAGGCCGGAGTCGTGGGGAATATCGACGGCTCGCGCGCGACGATGGACCGCCTCGTGTCGGCGAGCCAATCATCTCAAGGCGCGCTCCAAGCGGCTCAGGCCGGCAACCAGCTTCTCGCGCTGCAATCGCAGCAGCTCGCTGACATCGCGGCATTGCTGGCCGCCCAAGGCCGGGCGCAGTCGCTGGAGGCGGCGCGAAATGCAGCCGCCGAAGCTGAGGGGCGCGAGCGCCTGCGCCGCTTCCTCGGCAACTGAGCCGATGTCGGCTGCCGCCAAGATTGCCGGCGTCGCCACGCTGGCCGGGTTCATGATGACGGTGGCGGTCATCGCCGCCGTCACCGAGCCGCGCGTGCCGGAGGCGGTCAACGCCGCAGCGACACGCGCCGAGCGCGACCCGTTGGCGGCGGAGTTGGCGCGTTGCCGCGCGCTCACCATGCCGGACTCAGGCTGCGAGGCGGCATGGGCGGCGCACCAGCGCCGGTTCTTCGGAAAAGAAGGCACTCAGCCGTGAACGACACCGGCGTCATTGACAACTTCCTAGAGGTTTTCACGACCTACATCGACAGCGGGTTCGGGCTGCTCGGCGGCGAGATCGCGTTCCTCTCAACCACGCTGATCGCCATCGACCTGACGATTGCCGGCCTGTTTTGGGCGTGGGGCGCCGATGAGGACGTGCTTCAACGCCTCATCAAAAAGACGCTCTACATTGGCGTCTTTGCTTTCATCATCGGCAATTTCTCGACGCTGGCGACGATCGTGTTCCAGTCCTTCGCAGGGCTCGGTTTGAAGGCAACGGGCGATTCCATGAGCATCGCCGACTTCATGCGCCCCGGTTTCATCGCCGCGACCGGCTTGGACGCGGGTGAGCCGCTGGTCGTTGCCGCAGGCGAGCTGGTCGGTCCAATCTCATTCTTCACCAACTTCGTGCAGATCGTGGTGTTGCTGCTCGCTTGGGCGCTTGTCGTCATCGCCTTCTTCATTCTGGCGATCCAGATTTTCGTGACGCTGATCGAGTTCAAGCTGGTGACGCTCGCCGGCTTCGTGCTGTTGCCGTTCGCCTTCTTCAACAAGACCGCCTTCATGGCCGAGAAGGTGTTAGGCCATGTCGTCTCTACCGGCATCAAAGTTCTCGTGCTCGCCGTCATCACCGGCATCGGCACGACGTTGTTCAGTCAATTCACCGCCGCCGCTGGCCCTGAGCCCACGCTGGAGCAAGCGATGTCGATCGCGCTCGGCGCGCTGTCGCTGCTTGGCCTGGCGATCTTCGGCCCCGGCGTAGCGAACGGCATCGTTTCAGGCGGGCCGGCCCTGGGCGCGGGCGCAGCCGCCGGGACCGCGCTTGCCGCAGGCGGCGCGCTGGTCGGTGGTGCAGCCGCCGCACGCCTCGGTGCCGGTGCGGCCGCAGGCGCGATCGGCGGCGCGGCACGAGGGAGCGCCTTTGCGTCCGGCGCCGCCAGCAGCGCCTATGCGCTCGGCTCGGCAGGCAAGACCGGCGCATCCGCCGTCGCGGGTGGCGCGGTCGGCGTCGGTCAAGCAGCGGCGGGTGCGGCGATGTCCCCGCTTCGGAAAGCCGCCGCGTCCCTGAAAGACAGCTATCGCTCCGGCGGTCGCGCCGCAGTCACGGCGACGGGAGGCACGATTTCAGGCGGCGCTTCGCCATCGGCACCAGTCTCCGACGACAGGCCCGCTTGGGCATCGGCCATGAAGCGCCGCCAGACCATGACCCACGGCGCGACGATCGCCGCCCACACCCTGCGTTCCGGCGACGGCGGGGGAAGCGGCTCGTCCGTCGATCTCCATCAGAAGGACTAGCTGCCATGTTTCGACGACCGACCATCCGCTACGGCCAGACCCCCGAACCGACCACGCCCTATCAGCGGGCCGCCCAAGCCTGGGACGACAGGATCGGTTCGGCGCGCGTGCAGGCCAAGAACTGGCGTCTCGCATTTTTCGGCACGCTCGCCCTTTCGGGCGGCCTGGCTGGTGGCCTCGTCTGGCAATCGGCCCGTGGCCATATCGTCCCTTGGGTGGTGCAGGTCGATCGGCTCGGTGAGGCGCAGGCGGTCGCGCCGGCCGAGGCCGGCTATCGCCCGAGCGACCCGCAGATCGCGTTCCATCTCGCCCGCTTCATCGAGCAAGTCAGGAGCGTGCCGGCCGATCCGGTCATCGTTCGTCAGAACTGGCTTCGCGCGTATGACTTCACCACCGATCGGGGCGCGGTCGCGCTCAACGATTACGCTCGCGCCAACGACCCGTTCGCCAACGTCGGGCGGGTGCAGGTGGCGGTGGACGTGTCCAGCGTCATCCGCGCGTCACCGGACAGCTTCCGCGTCGCCTGGACGGAGCGCCGCTATCAGGACGGCAGCCTCACCACCACCGAACGCTGGTCGGCGATCCTCACCATCGTCGTACAGCCGCCTCGCACGCCAGACGCACTTCGCAAGAATCCGCTCGGCGTATTCGTCAATGCCCTCAACTGGTCAAAGGAGCTGTCGCAATGACCGGCATTCCCTTCCGGCGCGCCGTCACAACCGCGCTGCTCGTTTCCACCTCCACACTCGCCGGCTGCGCCACTACATCCGCCCGGCCGCCCGCCATCGCATACGACGATCCGCCGCGCGAAGTGGCCGCGACGCCGGCCGCGGAGCCGCCGCGCCCGGTGGAGATCGTTACTATTCCCGAACCGCTCCCGCTTCCCGGTCAGCTCAAGCCAATGCCGGATGCGCCTCGCGGGTCGGAGCCTGCCGATCCCCGTAGGCGCGTCGGCGACGCAAACGCCGCCGCGCGGGTGCAGCCGGCGCGTGACGGCTTCCTCAATGCCATACAGCAATATCCCTGGGCGGATGGTGCGCTCTATCAGGTCTATACTGCCCCCGGCCAAGTGACGGACATCGCCTTGCAGGAGGGCGAGCAGCTCGTTGGACCCGGGCCAGTCGCGGCCGGTGACACCGTTCGTTGGATCATCGGCGACACGATCAGCGGCGCGGGCGCGACCGCGCGCGTCCACATCCTCGTCAAGCCGACACGGGCGGACCTCGCCACCAACCTCGTCATCAACACCGATCGGCGCACCTATCATCTGGAGCTGCGTGCGACGCCCGCGACCTACATGGCCTCAGTGTCATGGACCTACCCGCAAGATCAGCTCATCGCGCTACGCGGCGGCAACATCGCCGCTGCGGCGGTCGCGCCGGCCGCGACCGGCGTGGATGTGACTTCGCTCAATTTCCGTTATCGCATCGAGGGCGACCGCGCCCCGTGGCGTCCCGTTCGTGCGTTCGACGACTCCGGGCAGGTGTTCATCGAGTTTCCGGCGGGGATCTCGCAGGGCGAGATGCCGCCGCTGTTCGTTACCGGCGCGGCCGGGGACGCCGAGCTAGTCAATTATCGCGTGCAGGGCCGCTACATGGTGGTGGACCGGCTTTTCGCCGCCGCCGAGCTGCGCCTGGGCGATCGGCGCAATGAACAGCGCGTCCGCATCGTGCGCGACGATGGACGGGAGCGGCGGCCGTGAACGATCGCACCGACATTCCCTCCACCGAGCCGGCCGCGCCGCAGCCGCTTCCCGCCGATCCAAAGCCATTCCAGCTTCGAGGCGATCCACCCCGCGTCATGCGTCTGTCCCGAAAGGCGCTGACAGTCATAGGCGTGGCCGCCGGCCTCGGTATCGGCGGCTCGCTGATCTACGCGCTCAAACCGGCTGGTGAACGGCAGGCGGAAGAACTCTACAACACCGAGAGCCGCGCCACGGCCGAGACCATCACCTCGGGACCGAGGGACTATGCTCAAGCGCCGCGCCTTGGGCCGCCACTTCCCGGCGACCTCGGCGGCCCGATCGTGTCCGCCCAGCAGCGCGGCGAGAACGTGCCCGTGCCGCCGATCGGCACGCAGCCGGCGCAACCTGATCCGCGCGTGCAGGCCGAGGAGGCTGCGCGTCAGCGCGCCCAGCAGGAACGCGACGCTGCCCGCATGAGTGGCGTATTCCTCGGCGGCAACGCGGGCAACGCTGGAACGGCGCCGGCCCCATCGCTGATCTTGCCCGACCAAGCCGCTCAGCCATCGCAGCAGGCGAGCGCAGGGCAGGGCGATCAAGCTGGCCGGCGCGCTTTCATGGCGCAAGCCTCGAACCAGCGAACGGTGAGCGCGGAGCGGCTGACTGCACCCCCGTCGCCCAACATCGTGCAGGCCGGAAGCATCATCCCGGCGGCGCTCATCACCGGGATCAGGTCCGATCTGCCCGGCCAGATAACGGCGCAGGTGACGCAGAACGTCTATGACGGCCCGACAGGCCGCATCTTGCTCATCCCGCAAGGTGCCCGGCTGATCGGCGAATACGACAGCGAGATCACCGCCGGGCAGACCCGTGTTCTCCTCGCCTGGGACCGGCTCATCATGCCGGACGGGCGCTCGATCGTTCTCGAGCGCCAGCCCGGCGCGGACGGCGCTGGGTTCGCGGGCCTACAGGACCGCGTGAATCAGCATTGGGGCAATCTGCTCAGGGCGGCGGCCGTCTCGACGCTGCTCGGCGTCGGCGCCGAGCTGGGAGCCGACAGCGAGGATGATTTGACCCGCGCGCTTCAGCGCGGCTCGCAGGACACGATCAATCAGACCGGCCAGCAGATCGTTCGGCGGCAGCTCAACGTGCAGCCGACCCTCACCATCCGGCCGGGCCATCCGCTGCGCGTGGTCATCACCCGCGACCTGGTGCTCGAACCTTTGGGAGCGACACGATGACAAAATTGAAGCTGGGGCCATTGGTGGACGATCGGCCTGTCAAACTGACGGTGGAGCTACCCGCCGGGGTCCACCGCGATCTTGTCGCCTACGCCGCCGCGCTCGCGGCGGAGACCGGCCAGCAACCTATGCCGCCGGAAAAGCTGGTGGCGCCTATGCTTGCGCGTTTCATGGACACCGACCGCGGCTTTCGTCGCCACCGCGCGCAAGGCCGTTAAGGGGTTCCCGGCTTTCAGTTGCCGGTGAAGCGCTTGAAGCGATCCCGGCTATCGGCCTCAATGACAGCCTGTTCCGCATTGGCGCATTCATCACCGCGCGCCGAGCCGTCACGACACCCTGCTACGATCTGCCGAGCCTCGTCGAGATTGGCCGCAAAATACTGCGTCCCGCGCGCTGCGGTCGGCTGAGGCGCGGCGGGAGCCGGACTGACGGCGACCGCTGTTTGGCGAAGAGGGGCGAGGACCGGCCGCAAGACAAAGCCGCCTGCGAAACCGATGACTAAAGTAACAAGAACGATGATGATGGTCCTGCCTTGCGACATGGAAATTAACTCCGCCAACTGGCCGTCTATTTTACCGGACTCTTGTCGAGAAATCGAAAGACAGGGCATAGCGGGTCTTGATGAATCCAAGAAAGCGCCGCAACGCTGGATTGCGATTGTCGTCTCGCCAGCAACCCGAGTATCCTGTCAGTGCCGGCCCTTGTTCGCCATGAATTGGCCGATAGACGACACTAGGATAGATCGCTCCGGTCGATCCCTCGCAGACAATGGTAACGCCCGAGTTGGCGCCGAGGATGCTCAGCACGGTCTCACGGCTCGCCCGCGACATCCGGATGTCAGGCTTACCGCCGGAGATCGGAAGTCTGCCAAGCAGCATGTCGCGGATTTCCGGGCCGGGATCGGCCGCGGGCAGAAGGAAGTGCTCGCCCCGAAGATCGGTCCAGTGAATGATGTCACGTTGAGCCAACGGATGTGAGGCGGGCAACGCGGCTAGCATCCGCTCGCTCCATAGCGGCTCGCAGCGAAACCCGTTGTGGCTGGGCGTCCCCATCAGGATCGCTATGTCGATTTCGCCCGTGTCGAGCCCAGCGAGCAGAACGCTGCGATCCGCCTCGACGCATTCCAGTTCGACGTCAGGATGCGCTTCGCGCCAGCTAATGAGGGTCGCTCGGAGATTGCCGGCGGAGACCGAACTATTATACCCGAGCAATAAACCGCCAGCGCGGCCCTGGCCGGCTGCGAGCATCATGGTGACTAGCTTGTCTGCCGTTGCCACCATTGGTCGCGCGCCACGAATGAACGCGGCTCCGGCGAGCGTCGTTTTGACCCCAGCCCGCGACCGCTCGAAGATAGACATTCCTATCGAGCGCTCCAATTTCGAGATGGAGCGACTGAGGGTCGATTGTTCAATATCAAGTGCCCGGGCGGCTCTGTAAAAACTACCATGATCCGCAGCGGCGATAGCATAACGAAGCTGGCGGATTTCAAAGGGCAAGCAGAACTCCTTACTCCGTTCAGTGATATCAGATACCTGCCAGAAACAACCCTATCTGAGCGCCGCTGCGGAGCGATTGGGAATGACGCAACTTCCTCCTATCGTCGCGGCGCGCAAGGCCAAGCTTCAGCCAATGCTTGTTCGGCGCCAGCGACCATGTGAACGTCCATGAAGTAGGTATTGTCTTCTGCCCAGCGCAGATAGGCTGAACGCAATCTATTCCGATCGTAACGCGGCGCCCCACACTCGCTACCCCGCGCCACTATCATCATGTCCAGCACGCCTTGAAGGTACGCGCCGCACGCTGGGTTGTTGGCGCGACAACTTGCAACAAGTTCAGAGCCGTTCGTGTGAGTCGGTTGTTCCTGCGCATAACTAGAAGCAGCGAGCACGACGGATGATAGACACGCTCCGATGCAATAACCGATAGTCCTAAACATACTTGATCCTCGGATGTTGTGGTCAAGGAATGGGCCTTACCCTCATTCAGGCCCATTCAGGCGACTGAGAGTTCAGTCGCCATCCTCATCGCTGTCGTTTTCATTCCCGAGGATTTGGCCTGTCGGCGTTACGAACAGCTCCACGTTCTTGCCAGCTTGGTCCTTGCCTTCGATCTCGTAGAGCGTGCTGCCGTCCGCCTTTCGGGTCACCAGCTCGGCTTCGCGGACGGACGCGAGTCGTGTGCGTGCGGCGTTCATCGCGGCCGCCGGCACCTGGTCGAGTGCGACTTCTTCCTCGCTATGCTCGCCGATAATGCGGTTTTCGTTCGCCTCATGGTTCTGCTGCGCCGCGAGCGCCACGCCTGCCACCGCCAACACAGCAGCGCTGATCTTCCCCCGAAAAAGTGGACGGGGTTAGGCCGCTCTGCGCTCGGCGTCGGCTGGGCTGATGTAGCCCAGGGCTGAGTGCAGGCGGCGGGGATTGTAGAAGCCCTCGATGTACTGGAACAGAT
>JBMONF010000064.1:0-2143 GCA_049323455.1 Pseudomonadota bacterium
GTTAGGCGTGATTCGGCCTGACTGGATCGCCTTTTGCACCGCCGCCAGGCTTACGCCGCGATGCTTGGCATACGCGCGCAGGCTCAGCAGAGGCATCGCACTTTCTCGCGATTCAAGTGCGGAATTCGCTTGCTATTCCGCCCCCGACGAAGCGATCTATGGAATTACGATGAACAACCCCACCCGCCACACCAGGACGCCCGCCGCTCCCACGCCGGGCTTCACCATCCGCATCGAGGAGCACACGGAGCTCAGCGGCGCCTTCCTGATCGCCGAATTCGACGGCGGTGGCTACCAGCCGCTCGGCGGCGTCATCAGCATCGCCGAGGCAAGAGGGATTGCCCAGGACGACCTGCGCAGGAGGATGCGCGATCTCGAAGCCGGCGGCGATCCGCCCTGCCCGGAAGAGTACGTGGTCTGGGCGCGCGGAATCGGCGGCGCCTACCAGGTTGCCGCCCGTCTCGCCCCCTGAGCCCACAGATCCGCGCTCCTCTCGCCCTGGCCCTCGCGCCAGGGCTTCTTTTTTTCCGCGATCCGCAGATTCCGCTTGCTATTCCGCCCCGATGAAGCGATCTATGGAGTCGCGATGAGGAACACCAAAGCACAATCGACCACGCAGAACGCCGCCGCCCTGTACGCCGCGCGCCACGCCGAGGCCCAGGACCTGCTCGAGCGCATCGCCCGCCGCCTGGCCGAGCACAAGCAGCGGCAGGCCGCACGGAGCGCCGACTGGGGCTACACTGGCGACCTCGGCCGCATCACCGAGCAGCTCGCCTACGTCCTGGCCGGCCTGGGCGATGCGAGCGCGGCCGAAGCCAAGGGCCTCGAGTACTGAACCACCAGGAGACGAACCATGACCGCACAACCCTACGACGAATGCTCGCTCTGCGATGAGGCGAAGCCGATCCACCGCGAGCTTGTGCTGACCAACCGCGAGGGGCTGCTGCTCGACCGGGCCCGCTTCTGCCGCGACTGCTGGAACGACGTCCGGCAGTCGGTCGAGGACGCTAGCGGCCTCATCGACCGCCGCCAGGAGGACTGAACCTCATGGCCGTCACTCGCGAAGACCTGATCGCCTGGGCCACCCGCAACGGCTGGAAGCTCGACCGCTGGGGCCACCTCAAGAAGGAGTTCCCCAACGGCGCGCACCGGCTCAAGTTGAGCCGCATCGCCGCGCGCCATGAGATCTCGACGCCGGCAGGCTGGGTGCGCCTGGCCAGCGGCTACTACAAGAACCTGCGCATCACTGCCGACGATCGGCTCGCCGGCATGACCCGATAGAAAGGAGACCTGTCGTGACTCTGTTCGCCATCGACAACGACAACACCATCACCGCCTACCTGCCCGGAGAGGCGATCCCCGAGAACCAGGCCCGATTCGCGAGCGAGAAGGAACTGGCCAAGCTCGCCGCGCACTGGCCCGCCGAGCGGCTGGTCGAGATCTGGAACAACTTCGCCGGCGTGCCACCGTTCGGTGACCTGAAACCGGTGAAGAAGTTCACCGACCGCAAGACCGCCGTCGCGCGCATCTGGCGCGCCATCCAGGCCCTGACGCCCGCCCCTGCGCCCCAGGCGGCCCCTGCCGCGCCAAAGAAAGCCAAGGCGGCCAAGGAGGCCAAGCCCAAAGGCGACGCCGCCGGGTCCAAGGACGCGCGCGAAGGAAGCAAGAAGGCAATCGTGCTCGAACTTCTGCGCCGCCCCGAGGGCGCCACGCTCGCCGACATCATGGCCGCGACCTCCTGGCAGGCTCACAGCGTCCGGGGGTTCCTGTCCGGCGCGCTCACCAAGAAGATGGGCCTCGCGGTCGAGTCTTTCAAGACGCCCGAAGGCGCCCGGGCTTACCGCATCGCCGCCCAGTAGCAACATCCCCTCCACTCCCCGCCGCCAGCCTCAGCCGCTGGCGGCTTCTCTCTTCTGCCGCACGATCCTCTCGATCCGTTCCTCTAGCAACGCATTGTGCAACTCGCATTCGGCCCGCCGGATGTACAGACCGTTCAGGCGCAGAATGATCCGGCTCTCGAGTTCGGCCAGCTCCTTGCGCACCTCGGCCAGCAGCGCCCGGTTCTGGAGGCTGACGTAGGTGGCGATGAGACCCGAGACAAGCCCGATGCCCGGCACGATGGCCGTCAGGATCCGTTCATCCA
>JBMONF010000065.1:0-213600 GCA_049323455.1 Pseudomonadota bacterium
TCGCCCTTCGAGACGGGCCTTCGGCCCTCCGCGAGGCGTGAGGAAATCCGCGAGATTTCGTGAGACCCCCTCGTCCTGAGGAGGCCGCGAAGCGGCCGTCTCGAAGGATGAGGGCGTCACATGCGATTCCCCTGCCCTTGACGGGGGAGGGGAGGGAGGGGGTGATGGGGGCACGAAGGCCGGTTGATGGAAGCGCAGGTCAGCTTCTTAGCGTCTTCGCGGCGTCGTCGATCATGCGCAGATGCGGGCGTGCCTGTCGGCGCTGATCGTAGGCTCGAACAATGCCACGACGCGCCTGGCCACGGCGTCGATGCCCGAAGGCGGCAGCGGCGGCGGTGCCGCCGGCAGCGGGTCCCCGAGCCAGACCGCGTGGCCCGAGGCGACCAGATTGTGCAGGATGCGCCGGATGTCGCGCCGCCGGTTCGGCGCCATGGTGGCTTCGGCCAACCTGAACTGCAGGCCGCGGGCGAGTACCTTGGGCCGGCACAGGAGGCCCGGCTCCGCGCGCCACTCCTGGCGCATGGTGTAGGCGCTCTCGCCCAGATCGAAGATATGGAGCGGCTTGGCCGTCGCGGCCGCCTCCGAGAGCATCGACATGCTGTCGCCGGTCACGATGATCTCGTCGGCGAGACCGAGATAGGCGAGATAGGGATTCTCCGCGGCATCGGCCGACCAGCGATAGACATGGGCCGGCACCTCGAGATGCTGCGTCAGAGCGGAGATGACCCAGGGCCGCGTGCGGTGGCAGGTGCTCACCAGCAGCGAGCCGCCGGTCTCGCGCACGCGCTCGTTCGCCTGGCGCGCGAGCCGCACGGCCGTGCGCGAATCGAGCAGATAGGGTCCCGTGCTGCCGCCGACCATGAGGGCGATGTAGGGTCGCGGCAGATGGGCGAAGCGCGGCGCCCAGGCCTTCGCCGCCGCCGCGATCCGCTCCGGCCGCACGCGGTGAAAGGGAAGCGCGATCTCGATCACGTTGTCGCTGGCCGGCAGCGCATATTGCGGCGTCGAGACGATGAGCGCGAAGTCCGAGAGAGGCGAGAGCGGGCGGCCGATATAGACCAGCCGCGTGTCGGGCGAGCCAGCCTTGCGGATCTCCTGCGCGAAGAGCTCGGCCTCGTGACCGCAACAGATGACGAGGTCGGGGCGCTCCGGCTGCCCCGGCAGCGGCAGGGCGGGCACCGCGCTCCAGGCCCGGCGCATGCCTTCGAGAAGGCGTGCGTTGGCCTTCTGGTCGCCGACCTTGATGACGGAGACCGGCCAGGGCAGCGCCTCGACCAGCGCCAGTGTCTGCTCGGTGTCGCCGCAGCGTCGGTTTTCCACCGCCCAGACGAAAGGCGCGGGCGCGGCGGCGCTCGCGCAGCCGCGATCCCAGGGCCGGGCGAGCGCGAGCTGATGATGCGCAGACATGAGTTCGTTCCCCACGTCGCAGACGCATAGCAGTTCGGCCCCGAGCCGGCACTGCGCCACGTTGCCGCTCGGGGCTCTGCGCCCTTCGGATCAAGAATTAGAAAGGCTCAAGAGAGGCGGGTGCGAGGCGACGAAGATCAAGCGCCCGCCTGTTCTCCGTCTATTGTCCCAGCGCTTGCGCGGTCTCCTGGAGGGCGCGACCGGCGAGCGTCACCAGCTCGTCGATCTCGGCCTTGGTGATGGTGAGCGGGGGCGACAGCACCATGGTCTCGAAGCTCGCGCGCATGATGAGCCCGTTGGCGAGGCAGCGCTCGCGGCAGAGGTCGCCGGCCATGCCGAGCGGCTCGAAGCGCGTGCGCGTCTTCTTGTCGGCCACCAGCTCGATGCCGCCGAGCAAACCCAGCGTGCGCACCTCGCCGACGATCGGGCTCTGCTCCAGCGTCTTGAGGCGCTCGGCGAAATAGGGGCCGGTCTCGCTGCGCACGCGTTCGACCAGCCGCTCGCGCTCGATGATCTCGATGTTCTTGAGCGCCACGGCCGCCGCCACCGGATGGCCCGAATAGGTGAAGCCGTGCAGCCAGTAGCCCGCTTCGATCAAGGGCCCGGCGATGCGGTCGGTCATGGCCACGGCCGAGATCGGCTGATAGCCCGAGGACAGGCCCTTGGCCATGGAGACGATGTCGGGCGTGAAGCCCATGGTCTCGAAGCCGAACCAGTTGCCGGTGCGCCCGAAGCCGCAGATGACCTCGTCGGAGATCAGCAGCACGTCGTATGTCCGGCAGATGCGCTCGACCTCGGGCCAGTAGCTCGGATGCGGCACGATCACGCCGCCGGCACCCTGCACCGGCTCGCCGATCACGGCCGCGACATTCTCGGGCCCGAGCTCGAGGATCTTGGTTTCGATCGCGCGGGCGCGGGCGAGCGCGAAGGCTTCCGGATCGCTGTCGCCGCCTTCGCCATACCAGTAGGGCGCCTCGACATGGACGAAGCCCGGCAGCGGCAGATCGGCCTGTAGATGCATGGGGCCCCAGCAGCCGAGGCTGGCCGAGGCCATGGTCGAGCCGTGATAGGCGTGGCGGCGCGCGATGAAGGTCTTCTTGCCGGGCCTGCCTACGAGGTTCCAATAGTGGCGCACGATGCGCACCACGCTGTCGTTGGCCTCGGAGCCCGAATTGGCGAACATCACATGGTTGAGGCCGTGGCCCAGGAGCTCGGTCAGCTTCGCCGCCAGCTCGACCGTCGGCGGCGTGGTGCCGCCGAAGAAGCTCGAATAGTAGGGGAACTCGCGCATCTGGCGCGCGGCCGCCTCGACCAGCTCCTCGCGCCCGTAGCCGACATTGACGCACCAGAGCCCCGCCATGCCGTCGAGATAGCGCTTGTTCTCGACATCGTAGATATAGACCCCGTCGGCATGGGCATAGAGCCGGCCGCCGCCCTGCTCGACCACCTGCCTGGCGTTGGAGAAGGGGTGGATGTGGTGCTCGGCGTCGAGCCGGCGCAGCCGGGCGGCGTCATAGTTGGCGCGGATTGCGGTCATGGCTGTTCCTTCCGGCAGCGGCGGGGTCTGGCGCCCCTTCGAGGCTTCGCCCGTCATGGGCCGGAAGAACGGTCGTCCTTCGCAGGCCACGGGCGGGCGTGCGGGATTATGGCGCGGGGCGAAGGGCGAGGGGAAGGGGCGCGGTCATCCCCCTTCGATCTAAACATGCGCCACTGCCTTGGCTGCGTTTCAGATCAAGGCAGTTCCGGTTTGGGTTTCACGCCGCGCCATTTGGCGAAGACCTTCTCGACCTCTTCGTCGGAGGCGAAGTCGCCGGCATCGGCCTCGGCCAGGCCGCGCTTGATCTCCTCGACCTGCCAGGCCTGCAGCGGGATCAGATCGTCGGCTCTGGGCATCTCGTTCACCCGCCCCTCGCCGCCTCGACCAGCCGCTCGTCGATCTCGACGCGCCAGCCGCCGACGAGCCTGTTGGTCTCGTTCGCCATGCCGACGACGGCCATCATCTCGGCCAGCATCGCGTCGGTCGCGCCCGCCTTGCGCGCGCCCGCCATGTGGCTCACGATGCAGTACTCGCAATTGTTGGTGACGCTGACGGCGAGGTAGATCAGCTCCTTGGTGCGCTGGTCGAGCGCACCCGGCGCCATGATCTGCTTCACGCTCTCCCAGGTGCGCTTCAAGGTCGGCGGATCGTTGGCGAGCGCCTTCCAGAAATTGTTGATCCAGTCGGTCTTGCGCGTGGCCATGATGTCGTCATAGACCGCGCGCACCTCCGGGCTCGCTTCCGCGTACTCGATCAGCTTCACCAGCGCCATGCCCGCCTCCTTCGTTCGCCAGCTCTCGCGGCCGATGCTGGCACAGGAAGGGCGCGTCGTCATCAGCGCGAAGGCGCGGCCATTGGTTCCGATCGGCTCGGCGCGTATTTCGCAGTTGTCATTGCCGGGCTTGACCCGGCAATCCTGTCATGGACCCCCAGGTCAAGCCCGGGGGTGACGATCGAGGATAAATGATCCGTGCGGGCGCTGAACGAGGCGCAGCGGCCTCGTTCACCCGCCGATCTCGCGCCGGTGCATCTCGACCATGGCGGCGAGGCTGGGCGCCTGCCAATCGGGCTTGACCGCTTCGGCCGGCGTCTTGGTGGCGCCGCCGCCGGACTTGCCCGCGCGCCGGTCGATCCAGAAGGTGACGAGGCCCATCTTCTTGGCCGGCACATGGTCGTGGAACAGACTCTGCGCCGTGTGCAGCACCTTCGCTTTCGGAATGCCCATGGCGGCGAGCTGCGCCAGTCCCACCTCGAAATGCTTCAGGGCCGGCTTGTAGGAGCCGACATCCTCGGCGGTGACGACGAGATCGAAATCGACGCCCAGCTTCTTCCGGCTGTGCGCGAAGGAAGCGCGATCGACATTGGAGAGGATGGCGAGCTTGTAATGGCGCCTGAGATAGGCGAGCGCCGCGGCGCTGTCGGGGAAGGCCGGCCAGTCCTTGACCGACTGGCCGAAGGCCTTCGCCTCGGCTTGCGTCGCGGCGGCGCCCATGCGCGTTCCCATCTCGGTCAGGACCGCCGCCAACAGGTCGGAATAGAGCATGGCGGGGTGCTCGGCCTCGAGCCTCGATTCGATCTCGCCGAAGAGCGCCAGCAGCGCCTCGTCGTCGGCCGCGATCTTGGCGCGCCGGCGCCAGGGACCGAGGGCGGCAAGGATGCCGTTCTCCCAGTCGATCAGCGTGCCGTAGCAGTCGAAGGTGAGGGCGTCGAAATCGGCCAGTCGCATGGGATACCCCCAGAAAGAAGGAGCCGGCAGCGCTGGCACAGCTTCGTTTCGATGCAGCCGCCCCCTCACCCAGCTTCGGGTAGGCTCGGCGTTCCGCCTCGCCAACCCTTTTCAACCCTCTCCCCCGAAGTTCGGGGGAGAGGGAAAGAAAATCTTACCCTCGTCCCCACGAGAGTGGGGAAGAGGGAAGGGCGAGGGGGCGTCTCCGTCAACACGAATCGGTGCGCACCGCAGGATGATTGCATCATCCCACAGGAGACGCGCTCTATCTTGGCCGCGGCTGAGATCGTTTTGATCGGGCCTCAGGCGGCGCGGCCAGCCGCTGGCTTTGCCGGTAGCGCGCCGGCGTCATGCCACAGCGCCGCTTGAAGGCGCGCGTGAGCGCGCTCTGGTCGGCATAACCGGACGCCGCCGCCACGGCGGCGATCGAGACGTCGCTCGAGGCCAGGAGCCCCATCGCATGATCCAGCCTGATCGCGCCCAGATGATCCATGGGTGTCACGCCCAGATGGCGGCGGAAGAGCGCATGCAGGTGGCCGGCGCTGGTATGAGCCGCAGCCGCGATCCGCTCCACGGTCAGCCGCTCGGCCTTGTTCGCCTCGATGAAGGCGAGCGCCCGGTCGAGCCGGCGCACGAGGATGAAGGGCCGCCGCTCGATGCCCGATCCCAGCCGGCGCAACAGCAGCCGACCCCAGTCGCGGCGCTCCTCGGGGCCCATGGCCTCGGCCGCGGACGCCTCGTCGGCGCAAACCCGCTCGAGAAAGCGCAAGAGCGGCAGCAGGCGCGGATCGAGCGCCAGGAAAGGCTCGCGCTCGCAAGCGCCCATCAACCGCGCCACCGCCTCGCCGTCCTCGCCTTCCCAGTCGAGCACCAGGAAGCGGTTGGGGCCCGAGGCGCGGCAGCTATGAAGACGGCCGGGGGCGACGGCCACGAGCGCGCAGCCTTCGACGCGGCCGCCGCGCCCCGCCACCTCCATCTCGAGCGAGCCTTTGAGCGCGAGCACGGCCTGATGAAAATCGTGCGCGTGGCTCAGCGTCGCGTCGCCATAAGAGCGCAAGGAGAGATCGGTCACCGTCAAGATCGCCTCCCGGGAGCGGTCGTTCGCGCGGGGCATGCTGGCATGCGGGCGCGGCGCTGGCCAGGAGAGAACAAGAGCGTCTGAGCACCCCTTCCCCTACCCCCTCCCGCAAGGGAAGGGGGTCAAAAAAATCTGACCCTCCCCCTCGACGGGGGAGGGTAGGGAGGGGGCCATTATCCTAAAGTGTGGACCGGCGCCCGATTTTATCTGCTAAGCCATTCATCTGGATTGCATCACTGGCCGAGCGATGGCTGGGGCGGCGAGGATGATTCCATCAAAGCAGGTGCGCTGGCAGCTTGACGGCAATGTCCTCCGCGAAGAGTGCTGTCTGCTCCTGGTTGATCGCGGACGTCCAACCGCTCGTGTCGTCACTACGGCTCTGTGCCAAGAAGGGACGCAGGCAGGGCCCGTGCCGCCTCCGGATTTGCCGAGTGCCGAAACCCGGTTCCCCGGGAGAGCCTCGAAACGAATTCTGCACTTGGCGGGACGGCGCTATAGTCAGTCGTCAGAGGCAGCAGGGAAGGTGGACAAGGTCATGACCGGCGCTCGTCTTGAGCAGAACGACCCTGTTCATGCCGGCCAAATCGCCCTCGGACGCGCCGCATGGCAGGAGGCGCGCGACCTCTTCGAGGCGGCCCTGGCCGAGCAGGAGACGCCCGAAGCACTCGAGGGCTTCGGCGCGGCGGCGTGGTGGCTGAGCGACGCCACCGCCGTCTTCACCGTACGCGAGCGGGCCTACCGGCTATACCGCGACCGACGAGACAACCACGGCGCGGCACGCATAGCGACGAGCTTGGCCATAGATCACTGCACCTTCCGCGGCGAAGCCGTCCTGGCCAGCGGCTGGATCAGGCGCGCCGAACGCCTGCTGGAAGGGGAGGCCTGCCACGAGTTCGGTGGTCTCTTGATCGTCAAGGCGCACATGGCCCTGATGATCGAACACGACCCGGCATCTGCTCACCGCTTCGCGGCCGAGGCCCGATCGCTTGGTAAGGCGCTCGGCAGTACCGATCTTGAGATGCTGGCGCTCGCCTATGAGGGCCTCTCTCTCGTCAGCCTCGGCAAAGTTGCCGATGGCATGCGCTGCCTGGACGAAGCGACCGTCGCGGCCGTAACCGGCGAGATGAGCGATGTCGACGCGACCTGCACGGCCTGCTGTTGTCTCATCTATGCCTGCGAGAAGACACGGGACATCGAGCGCGCGGCCCAATGGTGTGTGCAGCTGGAGGATCGCTCCCGGCGCTCCTCGTACCGGCTGATGTTCGCCCTGTGCCGGGCGCACTATGCCGGGGTGCTGATCTGGCGCGGCGCCTGGGCCGAAGCCGAGGCAGTCCTCGAGGAGGCGATCGGCGAGCTTGAGAGGACGCATCGCGCGCAGGCCGCCGAAGCGCTCGTGACGCTCGCCGAGCTGCGCTGCCGGCAGGGTCGGCTCGACGAGGCGGCGGCCCTGTTCGCGCGCGCCGAGGCCAATCCGTTCCAGATGCTCGCAGGCAGTTTGTGCCTGCTCGGGCGGGCCGCCTTGGCGCTCGAGCGGGGTGACGCCGAAGCCGCACTCGATCTGGCCGGGCGCTTCTTGCGGGCGATACCGATGGACGACCGGCTGGAGCGCGCCGCCGGACTGGAGCTGCTCGTCCGCGCGCATGCCGCGGTCGGCAACAGCCGGAAGGCGGACGAAGCGTTGCAGGAACTGCGCGTCGTGGCGGCAATCGTCGCGACCGGCCCGATGCTGGCAGCGGTCCGCTTCGCCGAGGGCCTCGTCGCCGCGGCGGCGGACCCGGCCGCGGCGAAGCCGTGCTTCGAGGATGCGATCGAATTGTGGACCCACGGCGGCGCGCCGTTCGAGGCGGCATGCGCGCGCATCGAGCTTGCCCGAACCCTGTTCCGACTGGGGCGCCGCGCGGCGGCCCTCGAGGAGGTGCGCGCCGCCGCGCAATCATTGCATGCAATCGGCGCGATGCGAGCGGCGCGTCGGGCGGAGGCGCTCGCGCATGAGCTCGAGCGAGCCGGCGGTCCGGCGTCGGCGACTGACGTTTCCTGTTGGTTGAGTAGCCGGGAAATCGAGGTCCTGCAGCTGGTCGCGCAGGGCCTGACCAACAAACAGATCGCGGCCCGGCTGTGCCGAAGCGAGCATACGGTGCATCGCCACGTGGCCAACATTCTCACCAAGCTCGACTTGCCGTCGCGCGCTGCGGCAGTGTCCTATGCTGCCAAACGCGGCCTCTTCTGATCACCGACATCCGAGCCAGCAGCGTCGGCTCCTGTTCACCGCGGCGGTGTGGCTTCACCGCTTAGCCCTAACGGATGGCCCATTCGGGCCCTGCCCCGTGCTCCTAAAAATGGCCCGAGCGGGCGAAGCGGCCAATGGAACTGGTCGTTACTCTCACATGCCGAAGGTGTCACAGCATGCGCAGGGCAGTGCGCGAGGCGTGCATCCTTCGCCAATGGGTGAGGAGGGGTACACATGACGAACTGGGCTTTCGAAGCGGACTTCTTCACCGCCTGCAACTGTGACTGGGGCTGCCCGTGCAACTTCAACGCGCGGCCGACCGAAGGGCGCTGCATGGGCTTTGACACCTGGAGCATCATCACCGGCCACTTTGATACAACGCCATTAGATGGCGCGCGATTCGCCCAGTACTACAAGTTTCCGGGCCGGGTCGAGCAGGGCCAGGGCTCGTCGTGCCTGTACATCGACACGCGCGCCACCCAGGAGCAGCAGCAGGCCCTGGAGGCCATTGGCAGGGGCAAGGTGGGCGGCGGATTCTTCGAACTGTTCGGCACCCAGCTCGTGACCACCTGGCTGCCAACGAAGGTCGTCCCCATCGAATTCGAGTTCAGCGACGGCGCGGGCCGCGCACGTATCGAGGGTTTCGGCGAGGCCGAGAGCGCACTGATCAGTTACCCGGACGGCACGACCATTTGGCCGTGGCAGGAGCTGCCCCATGGCATCGAGTACAAGAAAGGCCTGATGACGAATGCGAAGCGCTGGTGGTGGCGCGACGACGAGCTGCTGGCGAGCTACGCCAACAAGTACGGGGCCGTCGCCCGGGTAAGGTTCACGGAGGAGGGGTGTGTGGGTTGACGTCACGTGGGCGTTGAGGATCGCACCGAATTCGGGAGATGCCGCACGTGCACAGACGCGCACCCCTGGATACCGTCCTGCGGCACCACAGTCCGATCGTCATCCTCGCGCTCGCTGGCATCACGGGCTTTGCTTGGGCATACATCCTCGCCGGTGTTGGCATGAGCATGAGCGCCATCGATATGTCGGCAATGGCCGACATGGGGGCCACGACGATGGCGCCGGCGCCGTGGTCGGCGACCGACGCGGTGTTCGTCTTCCTGATGTGGTGGATCATGATGATTGCCATGATGGTCCCGAGCGCCGGCCCTATGGCACTGCTGTTTGCCGCGATCGCTCGCAAGCGGCAGACCCAGGCGATGCCATACCTCGCGACGAGTGCGTTCCTCGCCGGCTACCTGGCGGTGTGGGGCCTCTTCAGCGCCGTCGCGGCGTTCCTGCATTGGGGGCTGGAAGCGAGCGGGCTGCTGACGCCAATGATGACCACATCCAGTGGGCTGCTCGATGGCCTGGTGTTAGCTGGGGCGGGGCTATACCAGTTGACGCCACTCAAGCAGGCGTGCCTCGGTCACTGTCGTCAGCCAGCCAAGTTCATCACTTGGCGCTGGCGGACGGGGATCTCGGGTGCACTCCGAATGGGTGCCACGCACGGCACCTATTGCCTGGGATGCTGCTGGTTCCTGATGGGGCTTCTATTCTTCGGGGGTGTCATGAACCTCTACTGGATCGCGGGGATCGCCAGCTACGTACTAGCCGAGAAGCTCATTCCTCACGGACGCTGGCTGCACCACGCAGCGGGCGCAGCGCTTGCGATCGCCGGCACGATCATCCTAATCGATTCGGTTTAATCGTAGAACGGGCGAGCAACGATGGCTCTTCACGAAGCGTCCGCCGGCGCGGATGGCCCCAATGAGTAATCCAAGGATCATTAACATCGCCGAACTGCCGTGGCGACGGTGCTCCCGAAGTGAGCGCATCACCATCGAGTTCAAGGATCCGGCCCGCCACCTCGGGTCAACCGTCTCTGGCTTTCGGATTGAGCGCCTGGCGCCCGGCAAGCAGGCATCGCCCCTTCATCGCCATCACCTGCAAGAAGAGCTGTTCTTGATTCTCGGTGGGGTGGGAGTGCTGCGTCACGGCGATCGGGAAGTTCCAGTCGGGCCGGGCGACTTCATCGTTTATCCACCGGGAGAGCGGGCGCCCCACACCTTCGTGAACAACGGCTCCGAGCCGCTCGAATTCATCGCTACGGGCAATCGCGTATCGTACGAGGTCTGTGAATATCCGGAGGACGGGACCGTCTACGTCGAGGTACTCGATAGAACGTTGCGGAATGAGGACATTCCGGGCACCCGCGAAACCATCGAAGATTGATGCATCGAAGAGAATTGATGATTCAAGAGAACCGCCGCCGCGCGTCGGGCGGCTGGCGCGGCTCGGCGGGGAAGCGGGCCATTTTATGCGAGCGTACTTGTCTTGCACATGACGAAACGTCGGCTTGGGGTCAAACTGCGAAGTGATGGCAGTTCGCGCACCATGCCGAGCTAAGGCCTGATTCCCGAAGTTTGGGGCGAGCGGAACCGAACCGAAACCGCCTGCCGCTGGTGTCCTGAGCTCAGTTTCCACACATTAAAATAATGGCCCGGGGTAGGGAGGGGGTGTTAGGCAGATCCAGGCGAAGGCTTCAGCGCCGCCCGCGCGGGCCTCGCAGCGGGAGGCCCCTGCGCCAAGGCGCCGCGCCGAGGCGCTCGCGCGTGGGCTCGCCCGTCGGCCGCCAGCCTTCGGGCGCCAGCTCGAAGCTCTCGAAGAGGAAGGCCGGCGCCACCACGCAAGTGACCAGCGTGAAGAGCCCCAGCGTGCGCGCGCTCTGCCAGCAGCCGGCCGGCACGGTCGCCTGCGGCCGCTCGCCCGCGGCCAGATCGAGACCGAGGCGATGCTCCTCGCGCCGGCTGCCGTCGGGCGAGAGCGTCAACTCCAAGGCGCCGCCGCTGTGGAAGATCCAGAGCTCGTCGGCATCGGTGACGCGATGCCAGCGCGAGATCTCGCCCGCCTCGAGCAGATAGTGGATCGCCGTCATATGGCCGCGCCCGCCGCCCGGGCCTTGATGCCGGTAGGTCTCGCGATACCAGCCGCCCTCGGGATGCCGGACGAGGCCCAGCTGCTCGATCAGGCCGGGGGCGGTATCCGACAGCGGGCGGCTCATTCGCGCCAGCCCTTCATTTGGGCTCGTGGGGCACGGTCGCGAGCATGGAGGGGCGCTGGCTGAACTTGGCGTACCAGGCGGCGAGCGTCGGCCGGCCGGGGCGCCAATCCTCCGAAGGGAAGCGGAAATCGAGCCAGCCGAGCAGGACCGCGGTGGCGATGAGGGAGATGTCGATCTTGTCGCCGAAGCCGCGGGCCTCGGCCTCGAGCTTGTCGAGCCCGCGCCTGACCACGCCCTTCTGCCGCTCGATCCAGCCCGGCGACTGCTCGTTGGCCGGGCGCCGCGTCTCGTTCAGCCGCAGAACCGCGGCATCGAGCGTGCCGTCGGCCAGCGCATGGCGGCGCAGCACCCGCCAGCGCTCGGGGCCCGAGGGCGGAAACATCTTCGGGCCTTTGTGCAGGCTGTCGAGATAGTCGCAGATGACGAGCGAGTCGTAGAGCCAGCCCTCCGGCGTGTCGAGGGTCGGCACCTTGCCCAGGGGATTGTCTTTCGGCAGGTCGGTGTGGGGATCCCAGGGCAGCGTCAAGACCCGCTCGATGCGGCCTTCGAGGCCGGTCTCGTGCGCCATCACCAGGACTTTGCGCACGAAGGGGCTGGTGGTCGAGTAGCGCAGAACGAGCTTGTCGGTCATGGGATCTCCTCTGTCGCCGTTAGGGCAGGCGCTGCGAGCGGGGCTTCAGAAACTGTCCTTGCGCCGGCGGATCTCGCCGAAGACTTCGTGGGCCGGCGCGCCCTCGAGCCCGAGCCGGCGGGCGATCGCCGGATCGTCGGCGCGCAGGAACGGGTTGGCGGCCCGTTCGCTTTCCATCGTTGAGGGGATGGTGGGCCGGCCTTGCGCCCTGAGCGCCTTCACCTCGGCGGCGCGCGCCTTGAGCGCCTCGTTGTCGGGATCGACCGTCAGCGCGAAGCGCGCATTGGCCTCGGTATATTCGTGGCCGCAATAGATGCGGGTCTCGCCGGGCAGCGCCTTGAGCTTCGAGAGCGAGCCCCACATGGTGGGCGGGTCGCCCTCGAACAGCCGCCCGCAGCCGAGCGAGAACAGGGTGTCGCCGCAGAAAAGGGCGTGCGCGCTCTCGAACCAGAAGGCGATATGGCCGCGCGTATGGCCCGGGATGAACAGCACGCGGGCAGCCAGGCGTCCGAAGCGGAAGCCCGAGGCCTCGTCCACCGCCTCGTCGATCTCGGGGATGCGGGCGCGGTCATAGGCCGGCCCTACCACGCGAGCGCCGGTCGCGGCCTTGATGCCGCGATTGCCGCCGCAATGATCGGCGTGATGGTGCGTGTTGAGGACGTGGGTGAGCCGCCAGCCGCGCGCGGCCGCGGCCTCCAGCACCGGCTGGGATTCGGAGGGATCGACCACGCCCGTGAGCGCGCTCGCGGGCTCGTGCAGCAGATAGCCGTAATTGTCCCTGAGCAGCGGGACGAGCGCGATCTCGAGCGAGGCCATGAAGCGGGCTCTTTCTTGCCGGGGGCGAACCTTAGCAAGCGAGGGCGTCGGGCGGCAAATGGGCTGTCATCACTCACCTGTCGTGCCCGCGGCGGAGCGAGGTCATGCGCATAAAGTTCCTTCATTCGTCGTCCCAGACGCTAGGCGAGCCCGAAGCCCGCAAGGGCTTTGGATTGCGAGCCTTGCGACCTGCCTTCGCCGAAGCGAAGCCTCGGCTTCGCGCAGGCAGGTCTGGGACCCAGAGCGACATCGAGCCCGGCATCGGGATGGGTCCGGGATAGCTCGGTTTGCCAACGAAATCGAAGATTTCGGGCAAACCGGCTTCCGGGACGACTTAAACTTACATGCATGCCTTAGCGCGGCCCCGAACCGGCGATGCCCCGTTAGCCTTCCCTTGCTATAATGCCGCCATGTGGAACGACGCCGTCGATCTGCGCGATTTCTACGCGACACCCTTGGGCCAGATGGCGCGCCACCTGATCCGCCGCCGGCTGCGGCAGATCTGGCCGGATCTCGCCGGCTTGTCGGTGCTGGGGCTGGGCTATGCCGCGCCCTACCTGCGCCAGTTCCGCCCGGAGGCGCAGCGCGTGCTGGCGCTGATGCCGGCGGCGCAGGGCATCGTGCATTGGCCGCCGGAGGGACCGGGCCTCGCGGCGCTGGTGGACGAGACCGACCTGCCGCTGCCCGACCGCTCGATCGACCGCGTGCTGCTGGTGCATGGGCTCGAGTGCGCCGAGCATTTGCGCGACCTCTTGCGCGAGATCTGGCGCGTCATGGCCGACAACGGCCGCCTGATCGCGGTGGTGCCGAACCGGCGCGGCATCTGGGCGAGGAGCGACCGCACCCCCTTCGGCCAGGGCCAGACCTTCTCGCCGCCGCAGCTCTCGCGCCTGATGCGCGACAACATGTTCACGCCGACCCAGAGCGGCGAGGCCCTGTTCCTGCCGCCCTTCCGCTCGGGCTGGCTGCTCAAGACCGCGCCCGCCTGGGAGCGGGTCGGCAGCCGCTGGTTCCCGCGCTTCGCGGGCGTGGTGATGATCGAGGCCGGCAAGCAGCTTTACGGCGTGGCTGCCGCCAGGCCCAAGGCCAAGCGCCGCGCTGCGGTCGTCGCCTTCCCGCAGATCGCCCGGCGCGACGGCGAAGGCGCGTGAGCGCGGGGCGCGGTGCCGCTTCCGCATCGGCTTCGTCGGCTCACTTGCGGTCCTGGTCGGGTCGAAGGAAGCCTTCGACGTGACGGTAGAGCGTGGTGCGCGAGATGCCGAGAATGCGCGCGGCCTCGCTCACGTTGCGCCCGGTTTCCTCGAAGGTGCGCAGGATCTGCTGGCAGCGGCTGCGCCGCAGCTCGCTGCCGCGGCAGTGCGGGCAGGCGGCTTCCGCCGGCGACAGGACGGCCGCGACCATCGTCTCGTCGATCGGGCCTTCGCCGGCCCCCAGTGCGATGCGCTGCAGCACGGAGCGCAGCTCGCGGAAGTTCCCCGGCCAGTCATGGCCGGCAAGCACCGCGATCGCACTGTCGGTGATGGCGAGGCCGGGGGCGATCCGGCCGAGCGTGAATTGCACCGCGCGCTGGAAGTCCGACCGGCTGCGCAGCGTCGGCAAAGCGACGGTGACGGCGTTGAGCCGGTAGAGCAGGTCGCGCCGGAAGCCGCCGCCGCCGGCGAGAGCGTCCAGGTCGCGGTTCGTCGCCGAGACGATCTGAACGTCGACGCGATGCGCCTTGGCTTCGCCGATCGGGCGCACTTCATAGTCGTCGAGGAACCGCAGCAGCGCGGCCTGCGCCGGCAGAGGGATCTCGCCCACCTCGTCGAGGAACAGCGTGCCGCCGTCGGCGTCCTGGATCAGGCCCTTCGATCCTTCGCGCCGCGCGTCGGTGAAGGCGCCGCGGCCGTAGCCGAACAGCTCGGCGATGAACAGGCTTTCCGGGAGCGCGCCGCAATTGACCGCGACGAAACGCCCTTTCCGTCCGCTGACGGCATGCACGTGACGGGCGATCAGCTCCTTGCCGGTGCCGGTTTCGCCGGTGACATGGATCGGCATGCGCGCCGATACGGCACCGGACAGCACGCGCAACTGGCTCGTGACGCGGCTGTCCTCGGCGACGAACTCGATGCTGTCGGGCGCCGGCGGCGCAACGACGATATGCGGGCGCGCCGCGCCGACCGGGCGACCGCCGGCCGCCTCGCCGGTCTGGCGGCAGACCACGAACACCGCGCTGCCCGCATGGTCGCGGATGCGCAGCACGTTGCCGGAGAGCAGCCGCGGCAGGACCTCGTCGAACCGGCTGCGAAACAATGCGTCGAAGCGGCTGCCTCGCTCGGCTCCCAGCCCGGCGAGCAGCCTGCTGCCGCGCCGGTTGATCGACCGGACCGTGCCGTCGCCGGACAGAGCCAGCACGCCGGCGCTGAGCGTGTTCAGGAACTCGACCCGCGGGTGGAACAGCAGCACGAGGGCGTCGGACTGCTCGGCGAAAATCAGCCCGTTCTCGATATGGGCCGCAGCCATCTGCACCAGGGCGAGGGTGTGATATTGCCGCGTCTCGCAATTCGACGACGCGTCGAGCAAGCCGACCAGCTCGCCGCTGCTGTTCAGGATCGGCGAGGCCATGCAGCTGACGTGGCGGTGGCACAAGAAGAAGTGCTCGCCGCCATGGACCGTGACGGGGTCGCGCGTCACGGCGGCGAGGCCGAGCGCATTGGTGCCGTGGCTGCGTTCGGACCAGGCGCTTCCCGGCACGATCTCGCGGCCGGAATCGCTGGTGCCGAAGGCCGGATCGGTGATGGTGTCGAGCACCACCCCCTCCGGATCGCCGAGCGCGATCATGAAGTTCGTGCCCGCGATCTGGTTGTAGAGCAGCTGCATTTCGGCAAGCGCCAGGCTGCGCGCCCGCCCGGCTCGCTCGCGGCGCAGCCGCAGCTCCGCCGAGCTGTGCCGCAGGGCCTCGGGCCGCTCGCGAGGGTTGAGGCCGGTGGAAAGGCACCGTTGCCAGCTGGCGGCGATGTGCGGCGGCACCATGCCGGGCGGCAGGCGACCGGTGCGCTCGATCGCAGTCCTCGCCTGGTCGAGGGCCGTCTGAGAAGGCGCCATCGGGATGTTTCCTCTTTCGCCGATGGAGCCCGACTTCTTCGCTCGGTTGTGCCGTCGGCCGGGAAACGATCCCGGACGGGACCGGTTCTGTCAATGTGAACCGTTCAACGGCGCTGCATCCGGTCGCGAGATTGTTCAGAAACTGGACAGCGACCCATCGTCGCGCGTGCCGCGCAGTGGCGAAAATCCGCGGTTTTCGCCGGTTGGCACGGCTCTTGGAAAGGAAGGCCGCCAGAAGCGGAACGATCGTCGCCCGTCGAAACCGCCGGGCGCCGTGAAGCCGGTCCACGCGCAAGAGGGAAGAAAATGAGAGCGCAGGTACTCCACCGCTACGACGAAAGCCTGAAAGCGGACAGCTGGGTCACGCTCGAGCAGGTTGACGATCCGAAAATCGAGAAATCGACCGACGTCATCGTGCGCATCGGCGGCGCGGGCGTGTGCCGCACCGATCTGCACATCATCGAAGGCGTCTGGAAGCCCCACATGGACCCCGACGGCAAGCATCTGCTGCCGCTCATCATGGGTCACGAGAACGCCGGCTGGATCGAGGAGGTCGGCGGCGAGGTCGAGGGCTTCAAGAAGGGCGATCCGGTGATCGTCCATCCGAAGATCACGGACGGCATCTGCCTCGCCTGCCGGCGCGGCCACGACATGCACGGGCCGGGCAAGTTCCCCGGCCTCGACAGCGATGGTGGCTATGCCGAGCTGCTCAAGACCTCGGTGCGCAACATCGTCAAGCTGCCGACCACGCTGGCGCCCAAGGACGTAGCGCCCTATGCCGACGCCGGGCTCACCGCCTATCGCGTCGTCAAGAAGGCGACCCGTCACCTGATGCCCGGCGAATACTGCGTCGTGATCGGCGCCGGCGGCCTGGGCCATATCGGCATCCAGTGCCTCAAGGCGATGTGCGCGGCCGCCATCATCGTGGTCGACAAGTCGAAGATCGCGCTCGATCTCGCCCAGGAGAGCGGCGCCGACCACCTGGTCGTCGCCGACGGCAACGAGGTCGAAGCCGTCCTTTCCCTGACCGGCGGGGCCGGCGCCGAGGCCGTGATCGACTTCGTCGGCGAGAAGGGAACCACGGCGAAGGGGCTCAAGATGACCCGGCCGATGGGCAACTACTACATCGTCGGCTATGGCGAGGAGATCAAGATTCCCGCCGTCGACATGATCATCACCGAGCGAAACATCATCGGCAATCTCGTCGGCACCTGGGCGGAGCTGACCGAGCTGATGGCGCTCGCCGATCGCGGGCTGGTCGAGCTCGCCGTCCAGGAATACCGGCTCGACGACGCCAACCGGGCGCTCAGGGATCTGAACGAGGGGAAGGTGAAGGGACGGGCCGTGCTCATTCCATGAGCCTCCCGTCCGGGACGCCTCTCGAAAACACGCGCAGACAACATTCATTTGGGGAGGAAACAGATGAGAACCGTTCGCGCAGCGCTGCTCGCTGCGACTGCTCTGGCCCTGTCGGGTGCCGCGGGGCTGTTGGGCCCTGCAGCCTCGGCCGCCGACTACAGCCAGTACGGAATCGACAAGGACGTTCCGGGTGCCTGCTCCTACGCCTCGATCGACGCCAAGGACTATACCGGCCGTACGCTCAACATCATCACCCACGCGATCCCGGTGATGGGCGAGCCGACGGCGCTCCACGCCAAGCAATTCGAGGAATTGACCGGCGCCAAGGTGAACGTCGTGCATGTGCCGTTCGGCGACCTGTTCCAGCGCATCATGATCCCGTTCCAGACCGGCCAGAATGCCTATGACGTGATGTTCTACGGCTCGCTGTGGATCGGCGACCTGCACGATTATCTGGCACCCGTGCCCGACGCCTACAAGCAGACCAGCGGCATGCAGGACGTGACGAAGAACTACCAGGACGTCGCCACCTGGGGCGACACCATGGTTCAGTATCCGGTCGACGGCGACCGGCATTATCTCAAATACCGGACCGACATCTTCGATAACCCGGAGATGCAGACGAAATACAAGAAGGACACGGGCAAAGATCTCAAGGTTCCCGAGACCTGGGAGGAATACAACGAGGTCGCCCAGTATTTCTCGGGCTGGGACTGGGACGGCGACGGCAACCCCAATTTCGGCAGCGCCGAGGTCGCCAAGCGCGACGACCTGATGTTCTCGGCCTTCATCAGCCGCGTCGCGCCTTACGCGAAGAATCCGAACGTCAAGGGCGGCTTCTACTTCGACCTCGAGACCATGGAGCCGCTGGTCAATACGCCGGGCTGGGTCAAGGGCCTCGAGCTCTTCGTCCAGGCCCAGAAGGCCTTCCCGCCGGGCGGCAGCAATTTCGGCCTGGGCGACGAGATCTTCTCCTTCGGCGGCGGCCAGACCCTGATGAGCTATAGCTGGGACGACGCCTTCATCCAGGCGATGCAGCCCGACAGCCGTATCCGCAACAAGGTCGCGGCCGCGCCGCTGCCGGGCGCCCACGAGGTGTGGAACCGCAAGACCCAGCAGTGGGATCACTTCGACACGCCGAACCGCGCGCCTTACATCACCTGGGGCTGGACATCGGCGGTTTCGAAGGCATCCGAGAACAAGGACATGGCGTTCGACTATCTCTGCTTCTTCAGCAACGAGGCCAATACGCTGCACGACCTGCAGATCGGCCGCTTCGGCGTGAACCCGTACCGCAACGCGCACTTCGATGCGAAGTTCTGGATCGACAAGCTGGGCTGGGACGAGAAAACGGCGACGACTTACGTGCAAACGCTGTCGGGCATGGATCTGAGCAAGAACCGCGTCTTCGACCTGCGCGTCCCGGGTGTCAGCCAGTTCATGTCCTCGCTCGCGGCCGGCGTATCCGAGGCGCTGGCCGGGCAGAAGACGCCGCAGGAGGCGCTCGACGGCGTTGCCGAAGAGTGGCGCAAGATCGTCGACCGGGTCGGCAAGGACAAGGTCCGCGAAGCTTACGCCAAGGTGGTCGCGCTCGAAGACAACCTTCGCTGAGCGAACCGGAATCTGTCCGGCGCCTCGGGGGCGTCGCGTCCCGGGGACGCCGGACAGATGCTGCCGAGGATTTCACCGGCGCTCTCGGGACAGCCATCCCGGAGCGCCGGGCGTCGCCGGGGAACGATCGAAGCCGCCATGATCAGCCAGAAATACGCATTCCTCCTACCGGGGCTGCTTGTTCTCCTGGCCATCATCCTGTTTCCGCTGCTCTTCACGATCCGCGTGAGCTTCTCGAGCTGGGACGTGACGCAGCCGGGCCTCGACTGGATCGGGGGCGAGAACTACGCGCGGTTGATCGTGGATGGCCGTTTCTGGCAGGCGCTGCTCCGGCTCGGCCTGATCGCCGTCGCTTCCGTCGTCCTGCAATACGTCATCGGCTTCGGGCTCGCTCTGCTCGTCTGGCGCGATGTGGCGCTGAAGCGGTTCATCCGCGTTCTCTTCCTGATCCCGATGATGACGACGCCCGTCATCATGTCGGTCATTTGGCGCACCATCTTCCACGAATCGCTCGGCCCCGCGAACGACCTCGTGCGGCTCCTGGGCTTCGCGCCGCTGAACTGGCTCACCGACGGCGGGATGGCGGTGGCGAGCGTCCTCATCGTCGAGGTCTGGCAGTGGACGCCGTTCATGTTCCTGCTGCTGCTGGCCGGCCTGCTGTCGCTGCCGCGCGAGCCCTTTCTCGCGGCCGCCATCGACGGCGCCGGGCCGTTGCGCACCTTCGTGAACGTGACCTTTCCGATGATGGCGCCGATCTCCATCGGCGCCCTGGTGATCCGGCTGATCGAGGCCTCCAAGATCATGGAGACGGTCTATGTCATGACCTCGGGCGGGCCGGGCACGGCCACGGAGACGTCCAGTTACTACATCTACATCCGCGGCCTCAGAGATTTCCAGATCGGCTACGCGGCGTCGCTGTCGCTGACCTACCTGGTCATCATGATCGTCTGCCTGACCGTGATCGCGAAGCTGCTGGTCCGGGTCATGCTGCCGCGGGCATGAGCGATCCCATGCGCACCCTCTATCTCGCCCTCAAATATGCGACGATCCTGTTGTGGTCGGGCTTCGTGGCGGGGCCGTTTCTCTGGGCGCTGACCACGTCGTTCAAGACGGCCAACGGCGTGATGAGCGGCGCCACCTACATTCCGTGGCTGCAGTACGAGCCGTCGCTCGAAGGTTGGCGCGTCCTGGTGCGCCGGGACGGGACCGGAATCGATATCGTCGGGCCCTACCTGTCGAGCATCGTGGTCACGTTCAGCGCCAGCGCCATCAGCCTGGTCCTGGGCACGCTCGCGGCCTACGGCCTGTCGCGCTTCAGCTACCGATGGGGCTTCGTGAAGACCGGCGACATCACGTTCTTCTTCATCTCCCAGCGGATCATGCCGCCGATCGTGCTCGCCATCCCGTTTTTCCTGATGCTCCGCTTTCTCGGCCTGCTCGACACGATTCCGGGGTTGATCCTGGTGTACGTCGCCCTGCTTCTGCCGATCGCCGTCTGGGTGATGGTGGATTTCTTCAACAACGTGCCCAAGCAGATCGACGAGATGGCGATGATCGACGGCTGCACGCCGATCCAGACCTTCCTGCGGGTGATCCTGCCCAACTCGTTGCCCGGCTTGGTCGTGGCCGGGCTGTTCTGCATCATTTTCGGCTGGAACGACTTCTTCTTCGCCTTCACCATGACCTTCACCAAGACGCAGCTCCTGCCCGTCGCCGTGGTGGCGCTCAATTCCTCGGTGACGCCCTGGTGGAGCCTTTCGGCCTCGGCTCTCGTCTCGGTGGCGCCGCTCGTGATCGTGGCGTTCCTGGTGGAGCGCTTCCTGTCGCGCGGCGATCTGGCCGGCGCCATCCGGTGAGATCGCGGTGATGGCGCTCGTGGCACAGGATCTGTCGCTGACGGTGGACGGCGTCCCGCATCTTGCCGGCATCGGCGTCACTCTGGCCCGCGGCGGGCTCTACACGGTGCTGGGCCGCACGCTGGCGGGCAAGACGACGCTGCTGCGGGTCATTGCCGGCCTGCAGGCGGTCGATGACGGCACGCTCGCGCTGGACGGGCGGGACTATCGGCGCCTGCCGGTGTGGCGGCGCAGCGTGGCGATGGTCTATCAGCAGTTCATCAACTATCCGCATCTCGACGCCTTGGCGAACGTCGCCTTTCCGCTGCGCCGTGCCGGCGTCGATCCGGCCGAAGCCGACCGGCGGGCGCGCGAGACCCTGGCGCGGGTCGGGCTGCAAGGGTTCGAGAATCGCCGGCCTTCGCAGCTCTCGGGCGGCCAGCAGCAGCGGGTGGCGCTGGCGCGCGCGCTGGTCAAGAATGCGGACCTGCTCCTTCTGGACGAGCCGCTGGTCAATCTCGACTACAAGCTGCGGGAACAGTTGCGCGAGGAATTTCGCGGCATCCTCTCCGAACAGGCCCATTCGATCGTTCTCTATACGACGACCGATCCCGCGGAAGCGATGCTGCTCGGCCGCACCATCACCGTCATGCACGAGGGCCGTATCCTGCAGGTCGGCGATCCGGCGACGGTGTTCGACCGGCCGGCCGATGTCCGCGTCGCCGGCATCATCAACGACCCGCCGATGAACCTGATCGACGGCGTGATCGCCGACGGCGCCATCCGGCTTGCCGGCGACACCCGGCTGGCGCTGCCGCGGCACATGGCCGGCCTCGCGCCTGGCGCCTACCGCTTCGGGCTGCGTGCGACGGACGTCACCCCGGCGGCGGATGGCGTCGCCATGCAGGTCGAGCTCGCGGAGATCAGCGGCTCGGAGACCCTTCTGCATGTCGTCGGCAGTTGCGGCCGGCTCGTGCTGCAAATGGAGGGCGTGCACGGTTACGTCATCTCCGATCGGGTCGGCGTCTTGCTGCCGAGCGACCGGATGTTCGTGTTCGGCGGGGAGGGCGGCTTGCTGCGCGCCCCCGGCGACGCCGGCCGGGGAGTCTGAGCCATGGCCCGGATCGCGCTCGACGCGGTGGCGCACAGCTATGAGCCGAAGGCACTCCCACGGCGTTACGCCCTGGAACGGCTCGACATGGTCTGGGAGGACGGCGGCACCTATGCGTTGCTGGGTCCGTCGGGCTGCGGCAAGACCACCATGCTTAACATCATATCGGGCCTGGTGACGCCGACCGAAGGGCGGGTGATGTTCGGTGCCCGCGATGTCACCAGGCTGCCGACGCCCAAGCGCAACATCGCCCAGGTGTTCCAGTTCCCGGTCATCTATGCGTCGATGACGGTACGGGAGAATCTGGCTTTTCCGTTGGTCTGCCGGCGTGTGCCGAGGGCCGAAATCGCCGTCCGCGTCGCGGAGGTCGCCGAGCTGCTCGGTCTGTCGGACAAGCTCGAGAAGGCCGCCGTCAGACTCACGGCCGATGAGAAGCAGCTGATCTCCCTCGGCCGGGGCCTGGTGCGCAACGACGTCTCGGCGATCCTGATGGACGAGCCGCTGACGGTGATCGATCCCCAGTTGAAGTTCGATCTGCGGCGCAAGCTCAAGCAGGTCAACCGGAGCTTCGGTCTCACCCTGGTCTATGTCACCCACGACCAAAACGAGGCCATGACCTTCGCCGACACCATCGTCGTGATGAGCGACGGCCGCGTGGTGCAGTCCGGCAGTCCCCAGGATCTGTTCGAACGGCCGCAGACGCGTTATGTCGGCTATTTCATCGGCTCCCCGGCAATGAACTTCCTCGACTGCCGGCCGAGCGCGGGCGGCGTCGAGCTCGATGGCGGCCGCGTCGCGCTGCGCGCCGGGATACTCCCCGATACCCCGGGCGAATACGTCATCGGCATTCGCCCCGAGTTCGCGTCCATCGTTGACCGGCCGATGGACAATGCCTTGCCCTGCCGAATTCTCGATGTGGAGGATCTCGGCAACCTGCGCATCGTGACGGCGGCCGTCGGCCGCGCCCGCATTAAGGTGAAAATGGCGCGCGGTCTGCCGATTCCCGCCGAAGCGGGCTGGGTCGTCTTTCCGCCCGAGCGCGTCTGCCTCTATCGGAACGGCGATCTGGTCGGATAGCCCGTCGCCCGTTGCAGGGCGGCACGGCACGGCGATCGAATTCGTTCGCCGCAGGCTGAAGTCGCAATCCCGGCCCTATTCCGAGCAAGAGATCGGGCAGGCCACGCCCGCCACGCCATGGTGGTTCGTCGATCTGCAAGCGGCGTCAGCCGCTCCGCTTCAGCAGGAACAGGCCCTGCTCGCCGAGCAGGTTGGCGAGATGGAGCGAGCGGATCGGCCGCGCCCGGCCGTACGCGTTGATGGCGATGGCGCGCTCGATCGCGATCGAGCGCGCGCGGCACAGCTCGAAGAAGTCGCGGATCGTGCAGAGATGGATGTTGGGGGTGTCGTACCAGGTGGCCGGCAGCGTCGGCGTTACCGGCATGCGGCCCATGGCGCCCAGATGCCAGCGCACGCGCCAATGGCCGAAATTGGGGAAGGAGACGATGGCGCGCCGGCCGATGCGGGCGAGCTGCAGCAGCACCGCCAGCGGGTTGTGCGTCGCCTGCAGCGTCTGGCTCAGCACCACGTAATCGAAGGCGTCCGAGGGATAGTCGGCGAGGTCGGTGTCGGCGTCGCCCTGGATCACCGACAGGCCTTGCGCCACGCAGGCATTGACGCCCGCCTGGCTCAACTCCATGCCGCGCCCGTCCACCTGCTTGAAATGGACCAGATAGTCGAGCAGCGCCCCGTCGCCGCAGCCGACGTCGAGCACGCGCGTCTTCGGCTGGATCATGTCCGCGATCAGCTGCAGGTCGACGCGGATGGAGGCGCGGTTCATCGGGCGGGGCTCTCGAGGGTCTGGCTCTGGGGCGGGCTGTGGAACGGGGCTCCGGCGCGTCTCGGGCGAAGTCGGGCGCGGTCGATCAGGCGCGGTTCAGGCCGCGGTGCTCGGCGCAGCCGGCGAGGAAGCCCGAGAGGGTGCGGAAGAACTCCGGCACCTCGAGCAGGAAGGCGTCATGGCCGGCGTCGCTCTCGATCTCGACGAAGCTGACATTGGCGGCCACCGCGTTGAGGGCGTGGACGATGATGCGGCTCTCGCGCGTCGGAAACAGCCAGTCGCCGGTGAAGGACACCACCAGGAAGCGCACCGGCGTCGAGCGGAAGGCGTTGACCAGGCTGCCGCCATGCTCGGCCGCGAGATCGAAATAGTCCATGGCGCGCGTGATGTAGAGATAGGAGTTGGCGTCGAACCGGTCGACGAAGGTCGAGCCCTGATGCCTCAGATAGCTCTCCACCTGGAAGTCGGCGTCGAAGCCGTAGGTGAGTTCCGAGCGATCCTGGAGCGTGCGCCCGAACTTGCGGTGCAGCGCCGCCTCCGACAGGTAGGTGATATGCGCCGCCATGCGCGCGACCGACAGGCCGCGCGACGGGTTCCGGGCCTGCAGCAGATAGTCGCCGCCGCACCAGTCGGGATCGGCCATGATCGCCTGGCGCCCGACCTCGTGGAAGGCGATGTTCTGCGCCGAATGGCGCGCTGCACAGGCGATCGGCACGGCGGCGAACACGCGCTCGGGATATGTGGCCGCCCATTGCAGCACCTGCATGCCGCCCATCGAGCCGCCGATCACGCAGAAAAGCTTCTCGATCCCGAGATGGTCGATCAGGAGCTTCTGCGCCCGCACCATGTCGGCGACCGTGACCACCGGGAAGTGGAGCCCGTAGGGTCGGTTGGTGGTAGGATCGATGTCGCTCGGCCCCGTGGTGCCCATGCAGCCGCCGAGCACGTTGGCGCAGAGCACGAAATAGCGGTCGGTGTCGAGCGGCAGGCCGGGGCCGACCACGCGGTCCCACCAGCCGGGCTTGCCGGTGATGGGGTGGGGCTCGGCGACGAACTGGTCGCCGGTCAGCGCATGGCAGACCAGGATCGCGTTCGACCTGTCGGCATTGAGCCGGCCATAGGTCTGGTAGGCCACGGTGAAGGGGCCGAGCGCGATGCCGCAATCGAGCGGCATCGGCCGATCCCGGCCGAACACCGCGCGGCCGCCCGGGAGCCGGGCGCGGACCTCGGGCGAATTGCGCGGCAAGCCTGCCATCGGCAGTCCCTGAAAGGCGGTCGAAGAGGGCATGGAAACCAGCGGATTAGCTAGGGGCGCGGCCCCGATACTGTCAACGTTTTCTTTGATTTTGCCCTGGCCACCGACTATCACTAGGCGCTCTCAAGATCCCGGGACCCCAACCCATGGCCGAGGCCGAACCCACCCTCGACGATCTGCGCCGCCAGATCGACGAGATCGACATCGCGCTGCAGGAGCTGATCGTGCGCCGCGCCGAGATCGTCGCGCGAGTGGGCGAGCTCAAGAACAGGGTTAATGGCCGGCACGCGGTCCATATGCGCCCGGCCCGCGAGGCCGTGATTCTGCGCAATCTGGTCGCGCGCCATCGCGGCCCCCTGTCGAAAGCGGCACTGGTGCGCATGTGGTGCGAGCTGATGTCGGCCTCGCTGCGCATGGAAGGCAGCTTCTCGGTGGCGGTCTATGTGCCGGCGGCCGATGTCGGCGGCTACTGGGACCTCGCGCGCGACTATTTCGGCAGCCTGACGCCGTTGCTGCCGCGCGAATCCGCGCGCCAGGCGCTGGGCGCCGTGTTCGACGGCGACGCCTCGGTCGCGGTGCTGCCGATGCCGCAGCAGACCGATACCGACCACTGGTGGCGCCTGCTCTTGACGCGCGACCCCAAGGCGCCGCGCGTGCTGGCGCGGCTCCCCTTCGGGGCGCGCGGCTCGGAGCGCGGGGCCCCGGTCGAGGGGCTGGTAGTGGGGCCGGTGGTGCCCGAGCCCACGGGGCTCGATCGCAGCCTGGTCGCGCTCGAAACGGCGGCCGAACTCTCGCGCAGCGCGCTTTCCGCCGCTTTCAAGGCCGAGGAGATGACGCCCAGCTTCCTCGCCTTCGGCATCGGCCCCAGCGAGACCGGCGGCTATCTGCATCTGATCGAGGTTCCGGGCTTCCTCGCCCCCGACGACGAGCGGCTGGCGCGGCTGGCGCGCCGGCTGGGGCCGGCGCTGCAGCAGGTCTGGACGCTCGGCTCCTATGCGGAGCCGCTCACGGCCGAGGAGCTCGGCCTGCCGCCCAAGTCCCAGCGGAGGTGACCCATGACGCCGACCCCGCGCCCCGGAATCATGCAGATCGCGCCCTATGTCGGCGGCGAATCGAGCCTGCCGGGCAAGAACCGCGTCATCAGGCTCGCCTCGAACGAATCGCCGCTGGGGCCGAGCCCTCGCGCCGTGGAGGCCTACAAGGCGCTGGCGAACGAGCTGCATCGCTATCCCGACGGCGGCGCGGTCCGCTTGCGCGAGGCGATCGCCGCCCATCACGGGCTCGACGCCGCGCGCATCGTCTGCGGCGCCGGGTCGGACGAGCTGATCGGGCTCCTGGTGCGCGCCTATGTCGGGCCCGGCGACGAGGTGCTCTACAGCCGCCACGGCTTCCTCATGTACGCGATCTCGGCGCAGAGCGTCGGCGCCGCGCCGGTCAGCGCACCCGAGCGCGATCTCACGGCGGACGTGGACGCGCTCTTGGCGCGCGTCACGCCGCGGACGCGGCTCCTGTTCCTCGCCAACCCGAACAACCCCACGGGCAGCTTCTTGCCGGCGGCGGAGATCGGGCGCCTGCGCGAGCGGCTTTCGCCCGACGTGCTGCTGGTGATCGACGCGGCCTATGCCGAATATGTATCGCGGGCGGACTACGAGGCGGGGGCCGCGCTGGTCGAGGCCTTCGACAACGTCGTGATGACGCGCACCTTCTCCAAGATCTACGGGCTCGCGGCCTTGCGCATCGGCTGGGCCTACTGCCCGGCCGCGGTGGCCGACGTGCTCAACCGCCTGCGCGGCCCCTTCAACACGGGCGCGCCCGCCCAGGCCGCGGCCGTGGCGGCGCTCGAGGACCGGGCCCATACCGAAAAGGCCAAGGCCCACAACGACCGCTGGCTGCCCTGGTTCCGCGAGAGATGCCAGGCGCTGGGTTTCACGGCCTATCCCAGTCTCGGCAATTTCGTGCTGGTGCGCTTCCCCGATGCCGAGAAGGCGCTCGCCTTCCTCAACGGCCGCGGCATCATCCCGCGCCGCATGGCGGCCTACGGGCTCGCCGACTGCCTGCGCTTCACCATCGGCACCGCCGAGGAGATGGAAGTGACGGCGGCAGCGTTGGGCGAGTTCGTGCGACAGAGCGGGAGCGGGTCATGACGGCCCCGCTCTTCGGCCGCGTCGCCCTGATCGGCCTCGGCCTGATCGGCTCCTCGCTGTCGCATGCGATGCGCCGGGCGGGGCTTGCCGGCCACATTGCCGGCACCGCGCGTTCGGAGCGCACCCGCGCGAAAGCGGTCGAGCTCGGGTTGGCGCATAGCATCCATGCCGACGCGGGGTCTTGCGTGAAGGACGCCGACCTCGTCGTCGTCTGCTCGCCGGTCGGCACCTATGCCGAGATCGGCGCCGCCATCGCCGGCCGGCTGAAGCCGGGAGCGATCCTGAGCGACGTGGGCTCGGTCAAGCAGGCGGTGATCCGCGATCTCGGGCCGTACGTCCCCGACGGCGTCCATTTCGTGCCGGGCCACCCCGTCGCCGGCACCGAGCATTCGGGGCCGGAATCCGGCTTCGCCACGCTGTTCGACGGGCGCTGGTGCATCCTGACGCCGCCGCCCGGCACCGACGAGGCGGCGGTCGAGAGACTGGCCGAGTTCTGGCGGCGTTGCGGCAGCCAGGTCGAGATCATGGAGGCCTCGCATCACGACAAGGTGCTGGCCATCACCTCGCATCTGCCGCACCTGATCGCCTACACCATCGTCGGCACGGTCACCGACCTCGAGGAGGCGACCAAGAGCGAGGTCATCAAGTTCTCGGCCTCGGGCTTCCGCGATTTCACCCGCATCGCGGCTTCCGACCCGATCATGTGGCGCGACATCTTCCTCAACAACCGCGAGGCGGTGCTGGAGATGCTGGGCCGCTTCACCGAGGATCTGACGGCGCTGCAGCGCGCCATCCGCTGGGGCGAGGGCGACAAGCTCGAGGCGCTCTTCACCCGCACGCGCGCCATCCGGCGCGGCATCATCGACGCCAAGCAGGCGTAGAGCAGGCTCCGCGCTTGGTTCTCCTTCGGTGTCATGCCCGGCCTTGAGCCGGGCATCCAGAGACGACCTCGTCCTGAGCCTGTCGAAGGACGAGGTCAGCCTCATGGTTCGACAAGCTCCCCATGAGGCTGTGTCCTGGATCGCCGGGTCGAGCCCGGCGATGACATGTGAGAGCACCCCGCGCCATTTTTTTCTTGCGCGCCCTGTCGATTTGCTGAATATCCGCCCCCGAAGACGCCGCACGCACGTGCAACTGGCCCTAGGTCGGGTCAGGCAACGGCCGAAAGCGTCCTTTTTGGATCGATCGGCGCCCCGGGGGATTGGGGCGCCGGTGCCCGAGAGGGAGCCGTCGATGCTTGCCGGCCGGCGTTGGGGTCTCTCGCCCTCCGGACGGCATGAGCGACGCCGAGCGGAGGTGACGAGATGACGAAGAAGTTTCACTACAAAGGGCGCATCCTGATGCTGGGCTACGGCTCGGTCGGCCGTTGCACCCTGCCCTTGATCGACCGGCACTTCGACATGCCGATGAGCCACATGGCGATCGTCGAGGCCGACGAAAACCACAAGCATCTGGCGCCTTACATCGCGCGCGGCCTCAACTACGAGGTGACGCCGATCGTGCGCGAGAACATGGCCTCCGTCGTCTCGAAATATGTCGGCAAGGGCGACCTGCTCATCAATCTGGCCGTCGAGGTCAGCTCGATCGATCTCATGGACTGGTGTCAGGCACATGGCGTGCTCTATATCGATACCTGCATCGAGCCCTGGGCCAATTATTACGACAACGCGGCGCTCACGCCGCACCAGCGCAGCAACTACTATCTGCGCTACATGGCGCGCGAGAACGCCAAGTCCTGGCCGAGGGGCTCGCCCTCGGCGCTGCTCACCCACGGCGCCAATCCCGGTCTCATCAGCCATTTCGTCAAGCAGGCGCTGCTCGACATCTGCAAGATGCGCGGGCTTCCCGCGACCAAGCCCAAATCCAAGGAAGAATGGGCGCGGCTGATGATGAAGTCCGGCACCAAGGTGATCCATGTCGCCGAGCACGACACCCAGGTTTCGAGCGTGCCGAAGAAGCCGGGCGAGTTCGTCAACACCTGGAGCGTGCCGGGCTTCGTCGGCGAGGGCCTGCAGCCGGCCGAGCTCGGCTGGGGCACGCACGAGAACCGCCTGCCAATGGACGCCAACGAGCATCCGGTCGGGCCGAAATGCTCGATCTATCTGAACCAGCCCGGCTGCGTGACGCAGGTGCGCTCCTGGACGCCGATCGGCGGGCCGCTGATCGGCTTCCTCATCACCCATGGCGAGGCCATCTCCATTCCCGATTATTTCACGGTGTGGGAGAACGGTCAGGCGGTGTACCGGCCGACCTGCCATTACTCCTATCACTGCTGCAACGACGCGGTGCTGTCGGTGCGCGAGCTGCAGATGAACGGCTTCCGCATGCAGAAGCAGCACCGCATCCTCGGCCACGAGATCACCGAGGGCATCGACGAGCTGGGTGCGCTCCTGATGGGCGATTTCGGCGCCTACTGGTACGGCTCGCAGCTCTCGATCCAGGAGGCGCGCGAGCTGCTCGGTCCCGAGTTCAACGCCACCTCGATTCAGGTGGCCGCCCCGGTGCTGGCCGGCTGCATCTACGTGATCGAGCATCCGACGCGCGGGCTGCTCGAGCCCGAGGACCTCGATCATGATTTCGTGCTCGACATCTGCCGGCCTTATCTGGGTCCGGTGGTCGGCGTGCATAGCGACTGGACGCCGCTCAAGGACCGCGGCCGCCTCTTCAAGGAGGACGGCCTCGACTGGGACGATCCCTGGCAGTTCCGGAATTTCCGCGTGAGCTGAGGAGCTACGCGTTCTACCCCTCACCCGCTCGCTTCGCTCGCCTCCCTCTCCCGCAAGGGGAGAGGGTCAAGAAAAGCTGACCCCCTCCCCAGCGGGCGCAGCCCGCAGGCGGGAGGGCTAGGGGGAGGGCCTATATCGGTACTGCTTACGGCCCCGCCAGCGGCGGCAGGTCGGCGAGCCGGATCGGACCGGCCCAGAGCGCGCCGTCCTGGGCGGTCAGCGGCAGCTTCACCTTGCCCTCGCCGTCGGCGAGCGCCGCCAGGCCGAGCACGGCCAGCTGGGCGTTCTGCGGATCGATCAGGCGGGCGTCGGCCAAGGCCGCGATGGCTTCGGGCGCACCTTCGATCTCGGTCGATGCGGCCGCCAAAGGCCGCAACGACGGGTCGAGCGCGAAGGTCGCATTGCCGGAGAGGTGCAGCGGCCCCCAGCTGAGCGTTATATGGTCGAGATCGATGGCGCCGCCGGCATCGCGCCAGAGGGACAAGGCGGCGGCATCGGTGCCCGTCGGCGCCGGTCCTTCGAGGCGGCCGGCGAGCTGGATCTCGTCGATCGCCGACCCGAGCGGTGCCGGCCGGTCGGGCGGCAGAGCGATGTCGTTGGCGGCAAGATCGAAAGCGAGCGCGGTCGGCATCGGTCCCGCGCCGTCGCCTCGCGGCTCGCTGGCCACCAGCAGCAGGGATCGGATCGTCGTTGCGGTGCGACCCGCCTCGCGCGCGCTCACCTCGGCGATGTCGAGCGTGAGCCGGTCGATACGGCCGTCCCTGGCCAGATCGAGCCGGCCGTCGGCGCGCGCCGTCAACGCCTCGTAGCGCTTGTCCTTCAGCGTCAGGCTGTGCAGGCCGGGAAAGGTGAAGGCGATCCGCAAGGGTGCCCAGGCGGGGGCCGCGAGCGCGATGTCCGGCCCGCTCCAGAACCAGGAGCCGTCGGGCGCCGTAGCCTCGGGCGAAGCGACGCTGGTCTTGAGCCGGAGCGGGAAGCCGGAGACCCTGATGCGCGAGGCTTCGACGTGGTAGCCCTCGGCGCGGCGCGCGGCGATCCACCCGTCGATGGCATCGGCGAAGCGGCCGGCGGCGACATACCACCAACCGATCCATCCGGCCGCGAGGACGGCCGCGGCGATGGCGGCAATGAGAAGGATGCGCCGAAGACGCGGGGGCATGGTCCCACGAGGTTTAAAACCTATCCCGTTCAAGTGGAACACCCCTTCGTCGCCCCGGCGAAGCCGGCTGCGGGGCCCAGGGCTACTGCACGTCACTTGCCGCTGGGTCCCCGCCTTCGCGCCAGGGCATGCACATAACGTCTTTCCTTATTCGTCATCCCAGACGCCAGGCGAGCCCAAAGCCCTAAAGGGCTTTGGATTTGCGAGCCTTGCGACCTGCCTTCGCCGACCTTCCTTCGCCCGCCGGGCACGGCTGAGACGCTGTACCGAATGCTTAGCGGCGGGCTTCGCGAAGGCGGGAGCGAAGCCGCTCCGGCTTCGCGCAGGCAGGTCCGGGATCCATGGCGACACCAGGCTCGACAATCGATACGGGTCCCCGCTTTCGCGGGACGACGATGGGTTGCGATTCCGTCTGAGCGAAGCCTGCTCTAGCAGATTGGACGGCGCGGCATAGCGAAACTCGTCGGGATCGTCGAGAGTTCCGGGCTTGCGCCGTTTGCCGAGTAGGCTCGAAGTGGCCATACCCCTCGCGCTTGCGAGGCCCGGGCCTGCCGTTATGATGGCGAAAATTCTGGGCTTTCCATCTTCCTCAGTTTGCGATGAGCGTTCCTCCGGTCGCGCCCGCGGCTCCCGCCACGGCCCGGCTCCTCCAGGCCGGCGCGCCCGGTCTGTTCGTGGTCCTCTGGGCCACCGGCTTCGCCATGGCGAGACTGGGCCTGCCCTACGCGCCGCCCTTCACCATCCTGCTGCTGCGTTTCATCGCCGTGGTGGCGGTGATCCTGCCGGTGAGCCTCGTCACGCAGGCACCCTGGCCGCGGAGCTGGCGCCAGGCAGCCCACGTGGCGGTGGTGGGCGTGCTGCTGCAGACCGCTTATCTCGGCGGCGTCTATGCGGCGATCGCGGCCGGCGTGCCCTCGGGCATCAGCGCGCTGATCGTGGGTCTCCAGCCGGTGCTGACGGCGGCGGTGGTGGGCCCGTTCCTGGGCGAGCGCGTGTCCGCGCGCCAATGGCTGGGGCTGGCGCTGGGCTTCGCCGGTGTGGCGCTGGTGCTGGGCGAGAAGCTGGAATTCGACCGGGCGCAGAGCTGGGGCGTCCTGTTCGCGGTCATCGGCCTTGTCGCCATCACGGCGGCCACGCTCTATCAGAAGCGCTTCTGCGGCGCGGTCGATCTCAGGACCGGCGCGGTGATCCAATATGCCGCGGCCACGCTCTCGACCCTGCCGATCGTGGCGTGGCTCGGCTGGGGCCAGGTGCGCTGGACCGGCGAGTTCGTGCTCGCGCTCGGCTGGCTGGTCTTGGTGCTGTCGCTGGGCGCGGTCTCGATCCTGACCTGGCTCATCCGCCACGGGGCGGCCTCGCGCGTCACCAGCCTGTTCTATCTGGTGCCGCCGGTGGCGGCCCTCATGGGCTGGGTGATGTTCGACGAGCGGCTGGCGCCGCCGGCATTGTTCGGCATGGCGCTGGCGGCCGCGGGCGTGGCGCTGGTGATGCGCAAATGAGGTCCGTGCCCCCGGCATGAACGAAAGCCATTTGATCGAGACCCGGCGCCTCGAGCCGCCGCCCAAGGGCGAGTTCTGGGTGTTCGGCTACGGCTCGCTGATGTGGCGGCCCGAATTTCCCTATCGGAAGGTCGAATCGGCCCTGCTCAGGGGCTGGCACCGCGCCTTCTGCATCTGGTCCCACCATTATCGCGGCACGCGGGCGCGGCCGGGGCTCGTGCTGGGGCTCGATCGCGGCGGTGCTTGCCGTGGCCGCGCCTTCCTCATCGCGCGCAAGGACGGTGCCGAGGTCGCGCGCTATCTCCACGGACGCGAGATGATCACGGGCGTGTACGAGCCGCGCTATCTGACGATCGAGCTGGCCGACGGAAGGCGCGTGCGCGCCGCCGCCTATCTCGCCGACCGGCGCCACCCGCAATATGCCGGCAAGCTGGCGCCCGAACGGTTGCTCGAGATCATCTGCGCCGCCCACGGGTCCGCCGGCAGCAATCTCGATTATCTGCGCAACACCGTGGCGCATCTGGACGAGCTCGGCATCGCCGACGGCCCGCTGCATCGGCTGCTGGTCATGGCCGAGACGCGCGGCGAGGGCGGCGGCGACACCTGAGCCTGCTCTTGGCGTCGCCACCGGCGCGGGCGAGTGGCGGCCGAGCCGACGTTTCGGCCGCGCCGTGCCATCGATCGCCGTCGCCGAATTCACAAGCCATGCTTGTGAAAGCGCGGCAACGGGCGCCGTCGTCTTTGCAGCGTGGCACTGTGGAACTCGCGGAATTCCGATCGAAATCGACATGATCCCGCGCGCGGCCGGGTTGCAACGCGATCGTCCGCGCCCATATCGAACCGAGCCGCTCCGGCGCCACGCGGTTCGTTCGAGGGAAGGATGGATACGCCGATCTGGGTCTGGCTCGGTTTTCTCGCCTTCGTCTTGCTGTTGCTCGCCTTCGACCTCGGCCTGCTGCACCGCAAGCAGCGCGAGATCAAGGTCAACGAGGCGCTCTGTCTCAGCCTCGTCTATTTTTTTCTGGCGGCTGTCTTCAACGCCGGCGTGTTCCGGCTGCGCGGCGAGCAGGCCGGCTGGGAGTTCATGACCGGCTATTTGATCGAGAAGAGCCTCAGCCTCGACAACATCTTCGTCTTCGTCCTGGTCTTCACCCACTTTGCGGTGCCCGCCGTCTATCAGCACCGCGTGTTGTTCTGGGGCATCCTCGGCGCGCTCGCGATGCGAGGGTTGATGATCGGGGCGGGCGCCGCGCTGATCGCGGCCTTTCACTGGATCCTCTATCTCTTCGGCGCGTTCCTGGTGGCGACCGCGATCAAGATGCTTCTGGCCGCCGATGCGAAGCCGGACCTCTCCAGGAACCGCGTGCTGAACTTCGTCCGCAGCCGATTCCGCGTGACGGACGCCTATCACGACGAGCGCTTCTTCATCCGCCGCGACGGGCGTCTCTGGGCGACGCCGCTGTTCCTCGCCCTGGTGCTCATCGAATTGACGGATCTGGTGTTCGCCGTCGATTCGATTCCCGCGATCTTCGCCATCACGCAGGATCCCTTCATCGTCTACAGCTCGAACGTGTTCGCGATCCTGGGCCTGCGCGCGCTCTATTTCGCGCTGGCCGCCGTCGTGCACCGTTTCCACTATCTCAAATACGGCTTGTCGCTGGTGCTGCTGGTGATCGGCGGCAAGATGCTGGCGGCGGATTTCTACAAGCTGCCGACCTGGACGGCGCTGGCCATCACCGCCACGCTCATCGGCGGCTCGATCCTGGCCTCGCTGCTGCGCCCGGTGCGGGAGGCCGTGCCGGCCGGCTGGATCCCGGGCTCGCCGGCGCAGCCCGAACCGGTCGAGGAGACGGCCGTGCGCCCCGAGGAGCGGAAGGCGCTCTGAGGCCCGCCGTTCCTCGCGAGACCCTTCAGGGCGTCTGGTTCTCGATCCCGCGGAAGAAGCCCAGCAAGGTCTCGGCGAAGCGAACCAGGCTGCCGATGTCGCCGAGCGCCAGGAACAGCAGCAGCACGATGAGCCCGCCCAGCACCCAGACATACCAGGGCCGCTCGGCTTCGAGCTTGGTGCCGCATTGCGGGCATTGATCGGCAAGCCGGCTCACGGTCGCGCCGCAATGAGGGCAGGGACGGGCCATGGCCGGCGGCCGTCAGGGTCGGCTTCGCCGCGACGGAACCGTTTCTTCTTTCGTCATTGCCGGGCTTGACCCGGCAATCCATGCCATGGACCCCCGGGTCAAGCCCGGGGGTGACGGGAAGAAAGGCGGTTTCATCCAGGCAGGATCGGGTTCAGCGCCCAGCGCTCAGCTGCACTTCGAATAGCCGCAGGAGGTGCAGAGGTCGCAGCCTTCCTGGCGGATCAGCGAAGGCTGGCTGCATTTGGGGCAGCGCGGCAGCAGCGCGCGCGGCTCGCCATTCTGCGCTCCCGCCGCGTCCGGCAGGTTGACCACCTTGCGCGTGGCCTCGGCCGCGAGGCCCGGCGCCTGATGGCGCGGCAGGAAGCCGATATCGATCATGTGACGCTCGATCACCTCGCCGATCGCGGCCAGGAGCGAGGGCACGTACTTGCCGTCCATCCAGCAGCCGCCGCGCGGATCGAACACGGCCTTGAGCTCCTCGACCACGAAGGAGACGTCGCCGCCGCGCCGGAACACGGCGCTGATCATGCGGGTGAGGCCGACGGTCCAGGCGTAATGCTCCATGTTCTTCGAGTTGATGAAGACCTCGAAGGGCCGGCGCCTTCCGTCCTGCACCACGTCGTTGATGGTGATGTAGAGCGCATGGTCGCTCTCGGGCCAGCGCAGCTTGTAGGTCTGGCCCGGCAGCGCCTCCGGCCGGTCCAAGGGCCGTGTCATGTAGACGACGCCGCCCGCCTCGAACACGTCCTTGGGCTTGGGCGGCGGGGCCGCCAGCGGCAGCTCGGCCTGCGCCTTGGGCTCGGCCGGCTTGGTCTCCAGCACCGCGCCGGTGATCTCGTTCGGCCGGTAGGTGGTGCAGCCCTTGCAGCCCAGCTCGTAGGCCTGGAGGTAGACGTCCTTGAAGGCCTCGAAGGAGAGATCGACCGGGCAGTTGATGGTCTTGGAGATCGAGCTGTCGACATATTTCTGCACGGCCGCCTGCATGACGACATGGTCGCCCGGCGTCAGCTTCTGCGCGTCGACAAAATAGTCGGGCAGCGGCGTGGCCTCGCCCTTGAGCAGGCGGAACAGGCGATAGGCGTAGTCGCTCACCTCCTCCTGGGCGCGGGTTCCGTCCGGCATCAGGACGTTGCGCGTATATTTGAAGCTGAAGACGGGCTCGAGGCCGGAGGAGACGTTGTTGGCGAAAAGCGAGATGGTGCCGGTGGGCGCGATCGAGGTCAGGAGCGCGTTGCGGATGCCGTTCCTGGCGATGGCCTCCTGCAGGTCCGGATCGAGCTCGCGCACCGTCTCGCCGGCGAGATAGGCCTCGCGGTCGTAAAGCGGGAAGCTGCCCTTCTCGGCCGCGATCTCGGCCGAGGCCAGGTAGGCGGCGCGCTGGATCGCCTTCATCCAGCGCTCGGTCAGATCAACCGCCTGGGCCGAGCCGTAGCGCGCCCCGCACATGACGAGCGCATCGGCGAGCCCCGTGACGCCGAGCCCGATGCGCCGCTTGGCCGTGGCCTCCTCGAGCTGCTGGGGCAGCGGGAACCTCGAGATGTCGACCACGTTGTCCATGGCGCGCACGGCGATGCGGGTCAGCCGGTCGAGCTCGGCGAGGTCGATCTCCGCGCTCTCCTCGAACGGCGCCTTCACCAATGCGGCGAGATTGATCGAGCCGAGCAGGCAGGCGCCATAGGGCGGCAGCGGCTGCTCGCCGCAATTGTGGACCGTGAGCCCTTGCGCGTCGAAGGCGTTGAGGCCCGGGATCTGAACGTCGAAAACCTCCTCCTCGCCATCGGGCTCGACGCTTTCGACCTCGGCGGCGAACCATTCCTTGTTGGGCTTGCGCCGATAGTTCGACAGCGCCAGGCCGAGGTGCGCCTTCTTGCCCAGGTCTTCGAACCCGACGATTTCGGCGAAGCGGACGACGTTCTCGTTGGCGATCACGAGCTCGTGCTGCGCCTTGCACTCATAGGCGCGCGCGCCGCCGCGCCCGTCGGGCAGGATGCGTTGGCCGGCCGGGCGCCGCTCGCGATAGATCGTCGAGACGATGCCGAACCTGAGCAGCATGCGCTGCACGGCTTCGAGGCGCGGCAGATCGCTCTGCGAGAGCCGGATGCTGACGCCTTTGGCCTGTCCGCCGAGCACGGCGCCGTCGCAATCGAAAAGCCCGCGCAGGAAGCCGCGGCAGAACTCGCTCGAGGCCTTCTCCATGGCCGGCGTGATGGCCTTGCTGCCTGGCGCCAGGCCCAGCTCTTCGGCCAAACGACGCAACGCCCCGGTCGCCAGGCGGAACTCGTCGCGTCCGGCGACCGGCAGCCAGCCGGAGAAATCGGTCCGATGCGGCAGGCTCTTCGCCGCCGCGAGCGCCGCCGCCATGATGCCTTCGGCGCCGTCCGGCAGGTTCTCCCCGACAGCGGCCTTGCGCCGCCAGACGCTTAAGACCGCCTTGTCGCGCTTGAGCGTGCCGTCGCCGACGAGAAGGCCCATGAGGTAGCCTTCCTCGAAGCGATGAGGCCCCGGCCATGACGGTTGGGCCCGGTGGTCCTGCAGCCTGATCAGGTCGCCGGGCGCAAGCTCGCCCGCCTTGGTCCAGAGGGTCTTCTGCTGCCAGCGGGTGTGACTGGCGATCTTCAGCACCGGATGATCGGCCGTGAGCCGCAGGCGGAAGCCTTCGCGGGTGCGCAAGCACAAGACCGGCTTCCGGCCGGTCGCGAAAAAGCCCTGCGGGCCGGAAGCGAAGGCCTGGCCGTCGACGATCGCCGTGAAGGGCCTGCCGGCCAGCTCGGCGACCTGGCGCGGGCCCTCGGCCGTATGCACCCAGCTCTCCGCGGTGATGCAAGGATTGGTCGCGCTGATGGTCTCGGCGTAATGGAGATTGTTGCGCCGGTTGATGCGGTCGATGAAGATCACGCCCGGCTCGGCGTAGCTGTAGGTCGCGCGCATGATCTTGTCCCACAGCTCGCGCGCCTGCAGCACCTTGAAGGTCGTGCCGTTGAACTTGAGCTCCCAGGGTGCATCCTGCTTCACCGCCGTCATGAAGGCGTCGGTGACCAGCACCGAGAGATTGAACATGCGCAGGCGGCCGGGCTCGCGCTTGGCCTCGATGAAGGCCTCGATGTCCGGGTGGTCGCAGCGCATCGTCGCCATCATCGCGCCGCGCCGGTAGCCCGCACTCATGATGGTGCGGCACATGGCGTCCCACACGTCCATGAAGGAGAGCGGGCCCGAGGCGTCGGCCCCCACCCCCTTCACCGGTGCGCCGCGCGGGCGCAGGGTGGAAAAGTCGTAGCCGATGCCGCCCCCCTGCTGCATCGTGAGCGCGGCCTCGCGCAGATGGGTGAAGATCCCGCCCATGTCGTCGGGGATCGTGCCCATCACGAAGCAGTTGAAGAGGGTGACCGTGCGCTCGGTGCCCGCGCCGGCGAGGATGCGGCCGGCCGGCAGGAACTTGAAATCCTCGAGCGCCTGGTAGAAGCGCTCGGCCCAGAGCTCGGGCTCGCGCTCCGGTGCCGCCAGCGCCTTCGCCACGCGCCGCCAGCTGTCCTCGATGTTGCGGTCCACGGGGCGGCCGTCGGCCGTCTTGAGGCGGTATTTCATGTCCCAGATTTGCTGGGAGATGGCGGCGACCTGCGGCATTCCGGTTTGTCCCGATAAGGCGGCGTTGCGGGGGCAAAAAGTTTAGGCGCGCGGGTTCTTTAAATCAAGTTTCGTTCACGTTCCGTTTTCTGTGCGCTCGATATATTTTCGTTCCGAATCAAATAATTAATCGACCTCTCCCCGAAGTTTTGCAAGGCCGCCGTGAATTGCAAGAAAAGCGGGGAACAAGCTGGGAAAATTGCCGAGCGACTCGTGGATAAGCCTGTGGGCGATGTTCGGCTCACCGAACGGACGCGCCGGCCTCGGCGATCAGCCGCTGGCTTGCGCCCTCGATGCGGGCCTCGAGCTCGGCCATGAAGCGGCGCCGGTTGAGGCCGGGCGGGATCGGCTCCAGGAACTCGAGCGTGATGGTGCCGGGCTTCTTGAGGAAGCTCCGGCGGCCCCAGAACAGCCCCGAATTGAGCGCCACCGGCACCACCGGCCGGCCGAGCCTGTCGTAGAGGGCCGCGATGCCCGGCTGATAGGGGCGGCGCTGGCCGGGCGCTACGCGCGTGCCTTCGGGAAAGATCAGAAGCGGGCGGCCCGAAGGAGCGGCACGCTCGGCGGCGCGGACGAGCTTGCGCAAAGCGCCGGCGCCGGCGCCGCGGTCGACCGCGAGCGCGCCGGCTGCCAGGATGTATTGGCCGAACAGCGGGATCCAGGTGAGCTCGCGCTTGAGCACATAGATCGGGTCGTCGAGCAGCCGCACCAGCGCCAGCGTCTCCCAGGTCGACTGATGCTTGACCGCGAAGATCACGGGCTCCCTCGGGATGCGCTCGCGGCCGATCACGCGGTGATCGAGCCCGATCAGATGGCGCAGCAGCCAGAGCGTGACCCCGATCCAGAGCCGGGCCAGCGCAACGACGGCGCGATGGCCGAAGAGCAGCGTCGGCAGGCCGGCCACGGCGAGCAGGACCGTCACCAGATAGAACAGCGCATTGAACAGGAAGGCGCGAATATAGGCCATGGATCGCTTCGCTCCGCCGCTCAGAGCCCGACCGAAAATGGACGTAGATTTCTCAAATGCTGCGATCTCCCTCACCGTCATTCCCGCGAAAGCGGGAATCCATGGCAATGCCACGCTCCGATGCCGGCATGGACCCTCGCTTTCGCGAGGGTGACGAATAAACAACTTCGGTATCAGAGCTCATTTCGAGTCAGGCTCTCAGGGGGCCAGCCCGGCGTCGCCCGGCAGCGCCAACCCGCGCAACAGCGCCACCAGATATTTGTTGTATTCGCGCACGAGCAGGTTGGTCGTGCCGGGCCAGCGCCACCAGCCCTCCTGGCGCACCTGCCGCGGGAACACCGGATAGGGCAGCATCTCGACCTCCGGCATGGCGCGATGGAACTCGAGCATGCTGCGCGGCATGTGGTAGGCGGCCGTGACGAGCCGGATCGAGCGGAATCCCTCCTTGCGCATCCAGGCCGCGGTCTCGAGCGCGTTGCCGCGCGTGTCCTCGGCGCTGTATCCCAGCGCGATGCAGCAGGTGATGGCCCCGGGCTCGAGCGGCGGCAGGCCGCCCGCCGGCAGCGCAGCCAGCAGCGTCTTGATGTCCACGTCCTGATTGACGCCGCTGATGAGCAGCTTCTTGGCAAGGCCCCGGGCCAGAAGATCGAGCCCCGCTTCGAGGCGCTCGCTGCCGCCGGTGAGCACGACGGCCGCGTCGGTGGGAGCCGGGTCGGCCTCGGCCTGGCGCGGAATGCGCGTGACGAAGGCGACCAGGCCGATCACCCACAGCAGCAGGAAGACGAACAGCAGCAGCAGGGTCCGGCGCAGCCAGCGGCGCCGGCGCTGCTCGACCTCGCTGCGTCGGGTCGGGCGCACTCCCCGCCTCACAGGCTGCGCCCGAGCGCACGCAACACGGCGATGCGCGCGGTCAGCATGGCGACGAGGGCGGCGGCAACGGGCAGGCCCGCAATGATGGCCCAGTCGCCCCAGCCGAGCCGCACCAGCGGGAGCAGATCGCCGCCCAGCCTGAGCGCGAGCCAGCCGATGGCGCTGACGGTGGCGATCCCGGCGGCGAGCCCGAGCGCGCCGCCGACGAAGCCCTGAACCAGCGCGTGGCGCTGGAACTGGCGCGCGATATAGCTGTCGGGCGCGCCCAGCAGATGAACCAGCTCGATCACCTCGCGATGGATGTCGAGCCCGGTGCGGGTCACGAACAGCACGGCGAGCGCGGCGGCGCCGCCCACCAGCCCCAGCACCAGCGCGGCCAGGAGACGCACCAGCCAAGCCAGCCGCTCGGCGCGTGAGAGCCAGTCGCGATGGTCGTCGAGCCGCGCTTCCGGCACCGCCTGGGCGAGACGCTGGCCCAGCGCCGCGGCATCGATCCCGGCGTCGGGCTCGAGCTCGACCGCAATCAGATCGGGCAGCGGCAGATCGGCCGTGGCGGCGTCGGGCCCGAGCCAGGGACCGATCAGCGCGGCCATGGCGTCGGGGCCGATCACTTGCGCGCCGGCCACGCCGGGCGTGGCGGTGATGATGGCCAGCGCCCGATCGAGGCGCGCCTGGCGATCGAGGTCGGTCGCTTCGACCGGATAGGGCAGCTCGACGGTGAGCGCGCCGGTGAGCTCGGCGCGCCAGCCCGATACCAGTTCGCCCGCCGCGAGCGCGCCCGCGAGCGCCAAGGCCGCCAGATAGACCATCGCGCCCACGATCCAGGGCAGAAAACGGGCCGAACCGTCCTTGCCCAGCGGCAGGTCGTTGCGCAGCATCGATTCCAACCTCAGCGCGCGGCCTGCGCCCGCGCGGACGCAGCCAGCCGGCCGGCCTCGAGGCGCAGCTGGCGATGCGCAAAGCGGCCGACGAGGCTTTCGTTGTGGGTGGCGATCAGCACGGTGGTCCCCAGCTTGTGGAGCTCCTCGAACAGATACATGAGCCGCACGGCGATGCGGTCGTCGACATTGCCGGTAGGCTCGTCGGCGAGCAGCAGCGAGGGGCGAGCGATGACGGCGCGCGCGATCGCCACGCGCTGTTGCTGGCCGCCCGAGAGTGTCGCCGGCAGGAAGCCGAGCCGGTCGCCGAGCCCCACCCAGTCGAGCAGCTCGCTCACATGCTTCTTGACCTCGGTTTCGCGCACACCGGCCAGCCGGAGCGGCAGGGCCACGTTGTCGAAGGCCGTCAAGTGATCGAGCAGACGAAAATCCTGGAACACCACGCCGATGCGCCGGCGCAAGGGCGGCAGATCGGGGCGTTTCAAGGCCGCCACGTCGCGGCCGAACAGGCTGAGCCGCCCCTCGGTCGGCTTCAGCGCCAGATAGAGCAGGCGCAGCAGCGTGGATTTTCCCGCGCCGCTGGGGCCCACCAGGAAATGAAACGAGCCGGGGGCGAGCGCGAAGGAGATGTCACGCAGAATCTCCGGCCCGCCGCCATAGCGCACGGCCACATGTTCGAGCAGAACCAACGGCGCTCGGTCCTCGTGCTTCGCGAATGCCGCGAGAACATGACATGGGCTGCGGGGGCCCGTCCAGCGAGCCACCCGTTCGGCATGCCGCTTGTCGCGCCATCGCCTGCGCGACAAGCCGTCTCCTGCTTTCGGTCATGCGCCGGCGAATCGGGGAACGGCGCCGCTTCCCCCGAGTCGGCGGCCGCGCGGCGTGACCCGGGCCTGGCTGGCTTGCCATCACCGCGTCCAGAACCTATAAGGCAGAAAGCCTGCCGAATCCGCGCCATTTGCATGATCGTCACCTGCCCCGCCTGCGCAACGCGCTACTCGATGGACCCGGCCTCGCTGGGCCCGGAAGGGCGGCGTGTGCGCTGCGCGAAGTGCAAGCACACTTGGCACCAGGCGCCGCCGGACGACATGCCGCGGCGCGTCGATCTGGCCCCGCCCGATCCGGCACTGGACATGTCGTTGGCGATGCGCGGGCCCGCGGATGCCGGCGCGCCGGGCGTGGCCGTGCAACCCGACAGCGTGGCGATTCCGCCCCGGCCACGCCCGGTGCAGCCGCGCGGCGGTGGCATCAGCACCGGCCTCGGGTCCCTGGTGCTGCTGTTAGCCCTGCTCGGTCTGGCGGCCGGCGCCGCTTATCTTTGGCGGCAATCCGTCGTAGCTCAGTGGCCCCAGGCTCGCGACCTCTATGCGTCCGTCGGTATCGAGGTGCCGATCCTCGGCGAGGGCCTCGAGCTCAGCAACGTCACCTTCGTGCGCCAGACCATCGACGGCGAGCCGGTGCTGGTGGTTCATGGCGAGATCTTCAACAAGACCCAGACGAAGCAGCCATTGCCCAATCTGCTCGCCACCTTGAGGACCGAGAAGAACCAGTGGCTGTTCGACTGGGTGTTCAAGATCGACAAGGCCGAGCTCGAGCCGGGCGAGACCACCACCTTCACCACGACCGCCAAGAACCCGCCTGAAGATTCGCGGCGGCTCTCCGTCACCTTTACCAGCAAGCCGATCGGCGGCTGAACCCGAGAGAGCGGCGCCGCGCCCCCGCGCTCGGGAGCCGGCCGGCGCGCCAGCCGCCGCTCGATCCGCCCGTTCCGCCTCATGGTTCCTTGAAGATTATGATTAATCCAAAATGAATCCGCATAATGGCGCGGTCATCTTAATGAACGATTAACCGGTATGGCCGTAAGATTTACTGTTGAATCATTGATCGAGGACCGCGACGCCGCGATAATTCGATGTGGTTTCGCGGCCGCCGCATTCGGGTATTCGAAAGAAGCGGTCGCGACGCGGCGTTGCAGACGCCGCGAAGCGTTCGAACGGGCGAGACGGACGACGATGGCACGCATTCTGGTCGCTGAAGACGACCCCTCGGTGCGCGAACTGGTCACGCGGATGATCCAGGCGTCGGGCCATCAGGTTCGCGCCGTCGTCGACGGCGCCTTCGCACTCGAGGCGCTGGGCGAGGAGGAATTCGACCTCCTGGTGACCGATATCGTCATGCCGCGGCTCGACGGCATCGCGCTCGCGCTCAAGCTCGGGAAGTCGCACCCCGACCTGCCGATCCTGATGATGACCGGCTACGCGCACGAGCGTCAGCGCGCGCACGATCTCGACGTGCTGGTGCACCGCGTTCTCACCAAGCCCTTCACGCTCGATCAGTTCAGGATCGCGCTCGCCGACGCGCTCTCGGGCAGCGTGACCGAGCGCGGCTGCGCCGCCTGGGCGTAAGGCGCGGCCCGCTCACTTGTGCGAAAGATCCAATACGTCATCGATAGCCGAACGAGCGCCAAAGACGCGATCCCTGGACTGCGCGAGGGGCGGAGCCTCTGAACGAACAACAAGAGTGGGTCACCGGAATCGGAGGCGAACAGCGGCCTGAACAGTTAGTGCGGGCGGTGTCCGTACCAAATAGCCAGGCAAAACCAGGCACTTACCGCAAGCGCTTGTCAGATTCAGCCAATAGATTCATATAGTTGCAGCACATAACGGCTAACGGCAATGAATATGAATGAAAGTTGGATCGAATCACCTGAAATCCAGGGACTAGCCGATGTGATTTGCGGGGCACGAGATACCGCGACCGTCTCTGGGCTAACACACAATTTCTATCGCTACCCCGCCCGGTTTTCCCCGGCTTTCGTTCGCGCAGCGATCAAAGCCTTTAGTGAGCCCGGCGATTGGGTTCTCGATCCGTTTGCCGGCGGTGGTACGACTCTCGTCGAGGCAATTGCACACGGACGTCATGCGATCGGCGTCGATGTTAGCTCGCTCGCGACCTTCATCAGTGAAGCAAAGACGCTCATCCTCGATGAGCAAGGGGCAGAGACCATTCGCCGCTGGATCGGTCGCCTCCCGGAGGTCGTGAACATACACCGGCCCGCATGTCGTTTCGACGATTTTGCCGATGCCGGATACTACCGGAATTTAGAGGGTGCTCCCTATTGGCGCTTGCGAAAAGCAATCGAGCAAGTTCTTGCGTCCATAGTTCGTCTCAAACATGAGCGCGCGCAAATACTGGCTCGCTGCATCCTACTTAAGACGGCGCAATGGGCGTTGGATGCCCGAAAATCTCTGCCCACCGTGGCTCAATTTAGAGCAGAGTTACAGCAGCAAGGCGAGACGATGCTGTTCGCGTCCGAAGACTTACGTGCGCGGGTTCGGGCGAATAACGCGGTGAGGGCCATCTGCCTCAACCGATCTGCTTCCGGACTGGAACAGGAAGAAATCTTTCGGTCAATCCCGGCCCCGCGTCTTATTCTTACTTCGCCTCCTTATCCCGGAATCCATGTCCTTTACCATCGCTGGCAGGTTGACGGCCGTAAAGAAGCACCGGCGCCATTTTGGATTGCGAATCGTCTCGATGGCGCAGGCTCATCATATTACACGATGGGAGACCGAAAATATCCTAACCTGAAAACCTACTTTGATAATTTGAGAACTGCATTCAGCTCAATCACGCAAGTCTGCGGCCCGGACACAATCATCGCGCAAATGGTCGCTTTCTCAGAGCCCGATTGGCAGCTTCCTGGTTATCTGGAAGTGATGACCGATTGCGGCCTTAGCGAAATAGTACCATGGAATGATTGCGATCTCATCGAGGGAAGGCTTTGGCGTGAAGTGCCGAATAGGAAATGGCACGCGCGACAAAAGCGGCATTCGCCGGGTGCGCGTGAAGTCGTGCTCCTTCACCGCAAGCGATAATCACCAATCAAGCTGCTTCTCCTGCGCTTTCGGAGAGTGATTCTTCCTCGTCTGCGTCTTCGAGTTCGGCCACACTGTCGATCATCGGGAGCAGAAATGGTGCTAGCGCACTCGTTACCTGAGCCACGCGATCCGTAACATCGATCTTGCCGTCAGGCATGTCCTCAGACAATCGGGCGTCCTTCTTGCGAAGCTGCTCCTGGTGGAGGATAGCGAGCGCCACTAGTGTCATGCCGACCGTAAACCGTAGCTTCATGCCGGGGGCATCCTTCGGACGCGCTTTCAAGTACGTTTGCAGGTGAACGTTGTCCATGTTCAAAAAGTAGTCGTAGCGGTCTTCGGTCTCCTTGGCATCCGGCTGTCGCTTGATACGCATGCAGGTGAACTTGTCGAACTCAGGCTCCTTCGATTTCCAATCCTTCTCGTACACGGGGATGGTCTCGGGAATGTCCAAGAAACCGTCGCGGTTCTGATCGGAACCCTTGTTATTGGTTCCTTTGCCATCTTCCCCTTCTTTGTCGGCGTTCGTGTTGCGGCCGCCACCGCCACCGCCGCTCGTCTCGCGTTCAGGTTGCACGGTCAAAATGAAAGAGTTTACAAATGGTTCAACACGACTTGGATCTGCAACGACGGCCTCAAATTCAAGATCATCACCTTCCGATGCACCGTCAGGCAACGTCAGGGAAAGGTGAGCAAATCCGTTGTGTAGTCGCGGCCATTGGTAGTTCGTGGCGGGGACTCGCCCATTGATGGTCACGCGAAACAGCTCAAAGGAACCGGGCTGTTCATCACGCTTGAAGTAATCATTGGCGGCATCAGTCTCGAACGTGATGCGCGCGTGCGAGCCGATGTAAGCATCTCGAATGAGCCGGAACGAAGGCTCGTGTCCTTTGAAATGGAATTTGGTCGGAAAGCGCTTGCCGATAAATCCTGCGATGCCTGTCCCCGCGGTCTCGGGCTTATGGGGGTTTTTAATCCTCATTCCCTGACCAAGGAGCGCGGCAAGGGCTGGATTCTTGCTCAACAGATTTTCGATGAGCTTTGCCATCGATTCGGTGGCTTTTGGTTGCTCGGCTAATTCTTTCTTGCGGCGTTCGGATGCCAGCTCTCGCAGTTGCTCGTGGCGACCGAGTTGATCTTCAAGCTCCGCTTCCAGCTTGGCTTTCAAGTCGGTCTCGCGGAGCCGGTCTCGGCTGTTCATAAACAGCTTTTCATGCGCTCGCCGGCTAATAGCGCTACAATCAACAATGAGAAGCAAGGAATGCCATAGGTAGTCCTGCTTGACCTTCTTACGACGGAAGAAGTCCTTGGTCATTACCGCGTGGCACTGTCCATTGTAGGTAAACAAGATGCCCTCATCACGGCGATACGTGTCCGCGGCATCCTTGTTTTTAAATAAGTAAATGCTGGCTTCAAACTTTTCACCATCCACGTCGAATGGCAGCTTGTCGAACCACTCGACGTGATCGCGCTTCTGGTCATCGAGATCTCGCTGTAGCGTTTCGACAAGGCCCACCATCGTCGTGTCGAAACTGCGATTCGGGTCGCCACGGTATGGTCTGCATTCGTGAAAGCGGATGGGAAGGGCGGGCTGCGGCAACAGCAACCTCGCTCGGTACATCAGACCATCGGCGAACATCATGTTGGTCGCAAATTTTCTAGCGTCATACTCATAGAGCTTGAGCAGAGTTCCCCACGCCGTGTCGCGAACATAGGGCTGATTCTTGTCGGGAAACAGCGCCATCACCTCGGAGGAGAAATGCAATAGTGCACCGTTTCCTGGCCGGGCATCGGAGCCGACCGGAGCCAAATAAGTGAACCGGCTGCTCTTACCCTCCGAGGTCGGGTCGTCACGTCGAATTACGGTAAAGCTCCAGTCCCGATCATCAGGGTGTTCAAGCTCCGCGGAGATCAGGTCGGGGCAGCGTCTGCTAACCACGAGCTGGAGATTTCGCTCCATCCCGCAGAATTCTAACACCCCGGTTCCGCCCATGTTGAATTTGCCCTGGGCGAACTTGATCTTGTCCTTGTTGCCCTTGTGCAGCGACAGAATGGTATCGGGCATTTTCGCAGGTGTTTGGCCCTCGCCATCATCGACAATCGTGAAGCAGGGCCGGCCGTTGTCCTCCTTCGGCTTCGCACCCGTGGCAGCGACAGTAATGCTGCGCGATAATGATTCTTGATCGTTGAGCCGAGTGCCAAAGAATCTTGTCCGGGCCTCGGCGATCGTCGTCGGTGTGTCTGACGCTTGCGGGCTGCTTCCTATGAGCGGAAGGCAACCTGTACGCCGCGCCTCACCAATCAGCTTCGCATCAATCGAGTTAATGAGCTTCTCGATAATCGCCTGTTCCGCTCTGCTCTGCTGATTGCCTACAGACGAATAATTGAACTCTTCGTCTCCAAGGTAGCGCCAGGCTTTTGCATCATCCCAGTATCCGGCACCGCGTAGTAGCCGGATCACCTCGGGTTCAGTGTCGGCGCGAATCAGGTCAAGGCATAATTGTTTGGTCTTGCCGTTATCGGATTTCATGGTCCCCCTCCCATCAGGAAAAAGGGGCGGGAAGTTCATTCCCGCCCCGATCATTCACGCCGCGTTGGCAACCGAACGCTGTTCGCCTTCGGTCAAGGCCATGCCCAACTTATTCTTGATGTAAGCCTTGGTGGCAGCACGTGCCTGACGGTTGGAGACGACGGAGTTTGCAACGATGCAAACATTTTCCCAGTCCGGGTTCTTTTTGGACCAATCGATAGACTTGATACCGGATAACCGCTGTTTCCAGTCGGGTTCCTTTATCAATTCTGCGCCAATGCCACCGAATGCACGAAGCACGGTAGAGTGCGCGGAAATCTTCTCAGCGCGCAGTTCGACGGAGGTCTTTTGACCTTTGAGAACCTTCGTCCAGTCCGGCATATTGGAGGCAACCGCCGTCCAATACTCTGTAATCACCTTCGCCATCTCTTCGGCGTCTTCTTCGTCCCTGCCCTTGAGCAGTTCGCGGTTGGCATCGTAGAGCGCCGCGAGCGTAAAGAGCTTGGTCGATTTCGCCTTGAGCGAGACATCTTCCTTCTCGGTGAGTTCCTTGAAGACCTCGATCTTGTCGAGGGCGAACATCGTGGCGATCGAAACAGGGTCTCGGCGGTCGTACAGGATGTCGAGCGACTTCGACGTTTTGACCACAAATCGGTTCAGGTCAGAAAACATCTGCTGAACGCGGTCGCGACTTTCATACGGAAAAAGAAGTACCGAAATCGTGTGGTCGCCCAGGGCGGGGTTCTGCTTGAGCGCTTGCGCGATGCCTGCGCAACGATGCTGCCCATCATTGATGATAAGCTCATCGCCAAGCTTCAGTTTGAGTATGCCGATTGAAACATCGCCGTCGTTCTGCAGGCTGGTGTAGACTGGCTCCACCTTGAAAGACGCGGTGATCGAGGCAAAGAGATAATCGTCCTCGTTCTCCAGCATGTAATTAGCTAGGTCCGGGACGCGCTTTTGATTAAGCACGCGCTGTTCTCGATCTTCAGGCGTGAAATCCACCCAGTCGGTGAATTTGAACAGGTTGGGAATTGCGCTGAGGGGCATTAGGCACGCGTAATAAGTGCGGCTGCCCATTTTTCCTTTCATGGCGGGGACGTGTACGTACACAGCAGCCTCCTTCGTAGCTCTATTGCCTCACAGAGCGACCATCGCTCAAGAGGGTTTGGCGAGCTGTTGGAGTCTACAGATACAGCTCTCTGGCATTTTAGTCAAGAGCTGCAAAAATATCTCACAGGAGCTGCTAAGTATCTTATAGAGAGCTGTGTTGATCCCTTTGATGCGCTCGCTTCAAAGCGACAGCGGAAAGTTGCGGACTGGCGCCGCTGGTGGAACTCCGACGAGGTTCCGCTTTCGCAGGAGCGACGCTGGGGCCGTCGCCGGTCAGAACCGGTCGAGCAGCCGGTGCAGATAGTCGCGCTCGATCTTCGGTCTGAACTGCTCGGACGAGCGCCGGCGTAGCTCCTCCAGAATCTCGCGGGCGCGCTGCAGATCGCCCTCGTCGGGGATCTTCACGTCGCCCGTGTCGATCAAGCCGTTGCCTTCCTCGGTGCGCGGGTTGGGATCGGGCTGCTGGCCCAGCAGCTGGTCGCGCGGCGCACCGCCGGGCCGGCTGCCGAAGCGCTCGGCGAGCGCCCTCATCATCTCCTGCGTGCCCTGCATCAGCTCCTGCAGCGCCTGCGCCTGCGCCTGGCCGGCGGCGCCGGGATCCTGGCGCTGGAGCGCGCCGACGGCATCCTTCATCGCGCGCTCGGCGCGGCCCAGTGGCGCGGGAATGTCGCCCGTCATCTCGCCGAAACGGCGCATCACCTCGCCCAGGCCCTGACGCAGCGCCTCCTGATCGCCGGCGGCACCCTCCATTTCCCGCGGCTCGGCGCCCTGCTCGCTGCGCTGCGCGTCGCGGAAGCTGCGGTCGAGCAGTTGCTGCTGCTGCTGCGCCAGACCCTGCAGCTTCTGCATCAGCTGGGAAGCCTCGTTCTCGCCCTGCTGCGTTTGCCCTGCGTAGGGGTTGGCTTCGAGGTTTTCCAGCATCTCGCGCAGGCGCGACAGCAGGCTGCGCGCCGCATCGCGCGCGCCCGCCTCGGCCATCTGCTGTGCCTGGTCGAGCATGCGCTGCAGATCCTCGCGCCCGAGCGTCATCTGGTCGGGATCGATGAGCTCGAAGCGGCGCCCTTCCGCCAACTCGCGCTTCATCTTCTCGGTGAGCGCGTCGAGAAACTGGTTCATGGCCTGGCGCAGCTCGTCCATGAGCTTGGAGAGCTCCTGGTCCGAGGCGCCCTGGTCGAGCGCGCGTTCGAGCGCCTCCTGGGCGTCGCGCAGCCGCTGCAGTGCCACCGACGTCTCGCCCTCCTCGACCCTGAGGGCGGTGTCCCAGAGCAGCTGCTGCACGGCGGGCAGCCCTGCATCGAGATCGCGCTCGTAGCGCAGCCTCGCCGCTGCGGCGGAGAGGGACAGGGTCACGACGGTATCGTTGCTGTAGGCCTCGGTGTCGGCGGCCAGCCTGTCCAGCGCGTTGGCGATGGCGCGGCGCCGATCGGGCTCGAGCGCCAGCGCGCGCCTGAGCGCCACGATCGCGTGCGCCACCGGATGGTGGAACGGCCGCTCCGGCAGCACCATGGCATGGGTCTCGCTGCGTCCGATCTGGCCGGCCGCGTCGCGCGCTTCGAGCGTAAGCAGCACGTGGCTGCCGGCGAGCGGGTTGGCCGTCAGATCGTGGAAGCTCTCGGCCCGCGCCTGGCGGGCGCCATCGCCCGGCACGGGCAGATCGAGCTCGATCGGTGCCACGCCGGCCGCAGCGCCCACCGGCGTCATCTTGGCAGCGATGTGCTCGACCCCGTAATCGTCGCTTGCGGTATAGCTGAGCTTGAGGACGCCGCGCTCGGTCTGGCCCGGATCGGCGGTCAGCTGCACGGTCGGCGGCTGGTCGGGCACGATCTCGATCGGCCAGCGGCCGAGCGTGCGGCCGCCGGCCTGGAGCGCGATGGCGTCGCCGGTCACGAGATGCGCGCCCTCGAGCCGCCAGCTGCGCTCGGCCAGCGGCTCGAAGGGCTTGGATTGGTCGCCGAGCTGCAACGTCGGCCGCTCGCGGCTGTTTTCGATCTGGGCCAGCACCGCGCTGTTTTCGGCGATCGACAGGGCCCGCGGCGCCGCAGGCTCGCCGTCCGCTTGCGCATCTTGGGGCGCCGTCGGTCGGGTAGAGGACAGCAGGATCGGCGCCAGCCCCGTATAGGCGGGCGGCGTGATCCAGATGTCGAAACGCGGCGGCTCGGCCGGGATCGCCGGCGCGAAGCCCGGGAGCAGAGCACGCTCGATCCGCGGGGCGATGTCGCCGCGGGCGGCGACGAAGCCGATCACGAGCAGCAGGACGAGGCCGGCGCGCAGACCCCAGGGATCGTGCGCCGCCAGACCGGCCCGAGGGAGCTTGAGCCGCAGCGCGCCCAAGGCCGACAGCAGCCGCGCGCGGTGAAGCGACCACAGGGCCTCGGCCGCCGGATCGCCGGCCCCGCCCGCGAGCCCTTCGTCGAGCAGCGCCAGCGGCCGATGGGCGAGCCCGCTGTCCGTCTCGAGCCGCCGGCGCGCTTCTGCCGCGCTCGGGCGCGCCAGGGCCCGCAGGCCCCGCCACAGCAGAAAGCCGATAGCGCCCGCGAACAGCGCGAGCAGCAGCGCGTGGAGCCAAGCGGGCAGCCGTGCCGGCAGGTCGAACAGAGCCAGGACCAGGAACAGGCCGCCCAGGCCAACCGCCGGCCACAGGGCCGGCCAGAGCCGCTCCCACAGCAGGCCCGCCCGCGCCAGCCAGAGCCAGGGCTTCAGGCGTGCCTGAAGCCGCCGTTCCAGCGCTGTTCGGGTTGTGCCGCTCTGCTGGACCATTGCTTTACGCGCCTCCGAGGGCCGGCGGCCTCGGTCGCCGGCCCGTTCAAGCTGCGCCGCGCGCTCCTTTCGCCGCCGGCCGCGCCATGGCTTGGCCGGGCGCCGGCCCGAGCCAAGCCGGGATGTGATCCATTGCCAATATCGATTGATAGTCGGGCCGCGGCCGCACGATGTCAAAGCGATCGCCGCGGACCAGGAGTTCCGGCACCAGCGGCCGTGTATTATAGCTCGAAGCCATGACCGCCGCGTAAGCGCCGGCTTGGCAGACGGCAACCAGATCGCCCGCCTTCAATGGCGGCAGGGGGCGCTGCTCGGCCAGCCGGTCGCCGGTCTCGCAGATCGGCCCGACCACGTCGAACCGCTTCACGGGCGCGTCGGAGGCGGGCTCCGTCACCGGCAGGATGGCGTGGTAGGCGTCGTAAAGGGTGGGACGCAGCAGATCGTTCATGCCGGCGTCGATCACCACGAAGTCGCGGCTCACGCCCTCCTTCACGTAAAGCACGCGCGCCACCAGCACGCCCGCATTGCCCACGAGCCGCCGACCCGGCTCGAACACCAGCTCGGTCCCGAGCGGCGCCACCGTCTCGCGCACCAGGCGCACATAGTCGGCGATGGCTGGCGGCGACTCGCCGCGATAGGAGATGGCGATGCCGCCGCCGAGATCGAGCCGGTCGACCGTGAAGCCCGCCCGGCGCAGCTCGGTCGCGAGCTCCGCGATGCGCGTGAAGGCGACGCGATAAGGCTCGAGCTCGGAGAGCTGCGAGCCGATATGGACCGCGAGCCCGTGCGGCTCGATGCCGGGCAGCGCTGCTGCCTCGGCGTAGGCTTCGCGCGCATGGCCGAGATCGATGCCGAACTTCGTCTCCGCCTTGCCGGTCGAGATCTTGGCGTGGGTGCGGGCGTCGACGTCGGGATTGATGCGCAGGGCCACCGGCGCCTTGCGGCCGAGCCCCCGCGCGATCTCGTCGAGCAGCCTCAGCTCGGGCAGCGATTCGACGTTGATCTGACGGATGCCGGTCTCGAGCGCGAACTCGAGCTCGGCGGCGGTCTTGCCCACGCCCGAGAACACGATCTTGTCGGCCGGCACGCCGGCGGCGAGCGCCTGCCTCAGCTCGCCCTCGGAGACCACGTCGGCGCCAGCGCCGCGCCGCGCGAAGGTGGCCACGACCGCGAGATTGGAGTTGGCTTTGAGCGCATAGCAGACGAGCGCCGGCAGATCGCGGACGGCGGCGGCGAACTCGTCATAGGCGTTTTCCAGCGCCGCGCTCGAATAGCAGTAGAAGGGCGTGCCGACCTCGGCCGCGAGCCTTGCGAGCGGCACGGCCTCGGCATGCAACTCGCCCTGGCGGTAGGCGAAATGGCTCATGGCTCGTTCGGGTTCGGATATTGGCGGGGATACTGGTCGGTCTGGCCCTCCGGCAGGCCCGGCGGGCCCTTCTTGCCGCAGGCGGCCAGGGGCAGGATCAGGGCGGCCAGCGCCAGCGCCAGCAGGGCGCGGTACAAAAGCGGGCGGCGCGGCGTGTTCGTCATAGATAGCACTCCCGCGCGCGGGCGATCGCCCGGCGCACCATGTCGGGCGCGGTGCCGCCATAGCTGGTGCGGCTCGCCACCGAGCGCTCGACGCTCAGCACCGTGAAGACGTCGGCGGTGATGCGCGGCTCGACGCTCTGCAGGAGGGCCAGCGGCAGCTCCCACAGCGCCTGGCCCTTCTCGTCGGCGAGCCGCACGATGCGCCCGGTGATCTCGTGCGCCTCGCGGAAGGGCAGGCCCAGTGCGCGCACCAGCCAGTCGGCGAGATCGGTCGCGGTCAGATGGCCGCTCTGCGTGGCCCGCGCCATGGCCGCCGGATCGGGCGTCATGTCGCGCAGCATGCCGGTCATGGCGGCCACCGACAGCGTGAGGTTGTCGGCCGCCTCGAAGGTGGGCTCCTTGTCTTCCTGCATGTCCTTGCCGTAGGTCAGCGGCAGCCCCTTCATCACGATCAGGAGCGACTGCAGCGCGCCGATCACGCGGCCGGCCTTGGCGCGCACCAGCTCGGCCGCGTCGGGGTTGCGCTTCTGCGGCATGATCGAGCTCCCGGTGGTGAAGGCGTCGCTGAGCTTGACGAAGCGGAAGCCGTCGGAGGTCCAGAGCACGATCTCCTCGGCCAGGCGCGAGAGATGGATGGCGAGGATCGAGCCCGCCGCCAGGAACTCGAGCGCGTAGTCGCGGTCGGAGACGGCGTCGAGCGAGTTGGCTGAAGGCCGGTCGAAGCCCAGCGCCTTCGCCGTCTCATCGCGGTCGATCGGGAAGGAGGTGCCGGCCAGCGCCGCCGCCCCCAGCGGGCACTCGTTCATGCGCCGGCGGCAATCGGCGAGCCGGCCGCGGTCGCGCTGGATCATCTCGACATAGGCCATCAGGTGATGGCCGAAGGTGACGGGCTGGGCCGGCTGCAGGTGCGTGTAGCCCGGCATCACGGTGGCCGCGTACGGCTCGGCAAGGTCGAGCAAAGCCGCGGTCATGGCCTTCAGCTCCTGCTCGAGCCCGTCGGTCGCGCGGCGCACCCAGAGGCGGAAGTCGGTCGCGACCTGGTCGTTGCGCGAGCGCGCCGTGTGCAGCCGGCCCGCGGGCGCGCCGACGATCTCCTTGAGGCGCGCCTCGACATTCATGTGGATGTCCTCGAGCGCGCGCGAGAACGCGAAGGATCCGGCCTCGATCTCGCGGCGGATCTGCTGCAGCCCCTTTTCGATGGCGGCGCCGTCCTCGGGGCTGATGATGCCCTGGCGCACCAGCATGGCGGCATGGGCGAGGGAGCCCTCGATGTCCTCGGCATAGAGCCGGCGGTCGACATCGACGGAGGCGTTGATGCGCTCCATGATCTCGGCGGGCCCGCCGGCGAAGCGGCCGCCCCACATGCGGCTTGCACCGCCCTTGGCGGCGGGGCGACCGGCCGCGCTGTCGGCGGGACGGCTCGTGGCGCCCTCGGCGGGCGGGCTTTCGCGGCTGGGCTTGACGGTCATCGGAGCGGGCCAGGGGCCTTATGGCGTGGGGAAAATTGATCGAGAGCGGCGGCGCAGCCGCGGGCTCCGAAAAACTCTAGAGCAGTTTCCGTCCGGCTTGAATCGCATTTTCCGTCGTCGCCGCGCAAGCGGGGGGCAAGCGACGTGCGGTGGCCCCTGGGTCCCTGCTGTCGCAGGGGCGACGATATGGCAATCCGGCCAAACGGGACTTGACTGATTGAGCCGGACCGGCCGGCCGCCTCAGCGCGTCGGGACCGGCTTCTCGGTGCTGTAATCGTAGAAGCCGCGGCCGGCCTTGCGGCCGATCCAGCCGGCCTCGACATATTTCACCAGCAGCGGGCAGGGCCGGTACTTGCTGTCGGCGAGCCCCTCATAGAGCACCTGCATCACCGCGAGGCAGGTGTCGAGGCCGATGAAGTCCGCCAGCTCCAGCGGCCCCATCGGGTGGTTGGCGCCCAGCCTCATGGCGGTGTCGATCGCCTCGACCGAGCCCACGCCCTCGTAGAGCGTGTAGACCGCCTCGTTGATCATCGGCAGCAGGATGCGGTTGACGATGAAGGCGGGAAAGTCTTCCGCCGGGGCCGCGGTCTTGCCGAGCTTCTCGGTCAGCTCCTTGATCGTGCGGTAGGTGTCCTCGTCGGTGGCGAGCCCCCGGATCAGCTCGACCAGCTGCATCAGCGGCACCGGGTTCATGAAATGCATGCCCATGAACTTGGCGGGCCTGTCGGTGGCGGCGGCCAGCCGCGTGATCGAGATCGAGGAGGTGTTGGTCGCGACGATCGCCTCTGGCTTCAGGATCGGGCACAGCTCCTTGAGGATCTGGACCTTGATCTCTTCCTTCTCGGTCGCGGCCTCGATCACGAGATCGCGGTCGCCGAAACGATCGAGCCCGACGAAAGTGTGGATGCGCCCCAGCGCCGCCTTCTTGTCGGTCTCGGTGATGCGATGCTCTTCCCGCTTGGCGTGGACCTGACGGTCGAGGTTGTGCTCGATCGTCTTCATCGCCTTGTCGAGCTGGACCGCGTCGATGTCCGAAAGCACGACGTCGAAGCCCTTGAGCGCGCAGACATGGGCGATGCCGTTGCCCATCTGCCCGGCGCCGATCACGCCGATCTTCTGAATCATCCTTGCGTCATCCTCTCGCGGGGCCGGCGCTTGCCGCGGCCCGCCAAGGGCCGCCCGCCGGCCGCTTGCTACTTGCCGAGCTCTTGCGCCAGCTCGGGCACCGCCTGGAACAGATCCGCCACCAGGCCGTAGTCGGCCACCTGGAAGATCGGCGCGTCCTCGTCTTTGTTGATGGCGACGATGACCTTGCTGTCCTTCATGCCCGCAAGGTGCTGGATCGCGCCGGAGATGCCGACGGCGATATAGAGCTCGGGCGCCACGATCTTGCCGGTCTGGCCGACCTGATAGTCGTTCGGCACGAAGCCGGCGTCCACCGCCGCGCGGCTGGCGCCGACCGCAGCGCCCAGCTTGTCGGCGACCGCCTCGAGCAGCTTGAAGTTCTCGCCGGACTGCATGCCCCTGCCGCCGGAAATCACGATGCGCGCCGAGGTCAGCTCGGGGCGCTCCGACTTCGACAGCTCGGAGCCGACGAAGCTGGAGAGGCCCGCATCGCCCGCCGACGCCACGGTCTCGATCGCGGCACTGCCGCCCTGCGCGGGGGCCGCGTCGAAGCCGGTCGCGCGCACGGTCACGACCTTGATCTTGTCGGTCGCCTGCACCGTGGCCAGCGCGTTGCCGGCATAGATGGGGCGCACGAAGGTGTCGGGCGTCTCGACCGCGACGATCTCGGAGACCTGCGCCACGTCGAGCAGGGCCGCCACGCGCGGCATGATGTTCTTGCCCACGCTGGTGGCCGTCGCCAGCAGATGCGTATAGGCGGGGGCGAGGCCTACCAGGAGCTTCGCCATGTTCTCGGCGAGCCCGTTGGCATAGGCCGCGTCGTCGGCGAGCAGCACCTTGCCGACGCCGGCGATCTTGGCCGCGGCCTCGGCCGCCGGCCGGCAGTTCTGCCCCGCGATCAGCAGGTGGATCTCGCCGCCGATCTTCTGCGCGGCGGTGACGGCGTGCAGCGTGGCCTCGCGGATGGCGCCGTTCGCGTGCTCGGCCAGAACCAGAATGCTCATCGTCTCTTAGCCCTCTCGCCTCAGATGACCTTCGCCTCGTTGCGGAGCTTGTCGATCAGCTCCGCCACGCTTTTGACCTTCTGGCCGGCCTTGCGCTTGGGCGGCTCGACCACCTTGAGAACCTTGAGGCGGGGCGAGGGATCGACGCCGAGCGCCTCCGGCGTCAGGGCCTCGATCGGCTTCTTCTTGGCCTTCATGATGTTGGGCAGCGAGGCGTAGCGCGGCTCGTTCAAGCGCAGGTCGGTGGTGACGATCGTCGGCAGCTTCAAGAGCACCGTCTCGAGGCCGCCATCGACCTCGCGCTTGACCCTGAGATTGTCGCCTTCGACCGTGAGCTTGGAAGCGAAGCAGCCCTGCGGCCAGCCGAGCAGGCCCGCCAGCATCTGGCCGGTCTGGTTGGAATCGTCGTCGATCGCCTGCTTGCCGAGGATGACGAGGCGCGGCTGCTCCTTCTCGATCACCGCCTTGAGCAGCTTGGCGACGGCCAGCGGCTGCAGCTCCACGTCGGTCTGGACATGGATGCCGCGGTCCGCACCCATGGCGAGCGCGGTGCGGATGGTCTCCTGCGAGGTCGCGGGCCCGCAGGCCACGGCCACCACCTCGGTCGCGGTGCCGGCCTCCTTCATGCGCACCGCCTCCTCGACGGCGATCTCGCAGAACGGGTTCATGGCCATCTTCACATTGGCCGTCTCGACGCCGGTGCCGTCGGCTTTGACCCGCACCTTGACATTGGCATCGATCACGCGCTTGACCGCGACCAGTACCTTCATCTCTGGACCAGGCTCCGAAATGTCACTTGTGGAAAAGGCCGGCCGCGGCGCCCCCAACGGGCCGCAAGGCCGACCCCTGCTCGATTTCGCAGCGCACAATAAGGACAGGGTTGGGGCCTGTCAACGCGCCGGCGCGCAATTTTCTATCGCGCCATCCGGGTCGCAACGCCTTGATCCGGCGAGAAAGCGCCGTCAGCGTCTGGCCGTGGCGGCAAGAATGATTAACGATTGGCGCCGGGCTTCCAGAGCAGGTCGGCGCGGCCCTTCTTGTTGAGCCAGCGGGCCAGTACGAACAAATGATCGGAGAGGCGGTTGACGTAGCGGATCGCCTCGGGGCTCACGGCCGAGGTTTCGGCGAGCTCGGTGATGAGCCGCTCGGCGCGCCTGACGACGGTGCGCGCCAGATGCAGATGCGCAGAAGCCGCGCTGCCGCCCGGCAGCACGAAGGAGGCGAGCGGCGCCAGATGCGCGTTCATCGCGTCGATCTCCTGCTCGAGCCGCAAGGTCTGGGCCGGCAGGATGCGCAAGGCCGAGGCAACCCGCTTGCCCGTGGCACCCGGCTCTTCCGGCATGCAGAGATCGGCCCCCAGATCGAACAGGTCGTTCTGGATGCGCGCCAGCATCTGGTCGGCCTTGCCCCGGGTATGGAGGCGGGCGAGCCCGATCGCAGCGTTGGCTTCATCGATCGTGCCATAGGCGGCCACACGCAGATCGTGCTTGGGCACGCGGGCACCCGTGCCCAGCGAGGTTTTCCCCTTGTCGCCGCCCCGGGTGTAGATGCGGGTGAGCCGGACCATGTCGGAAGACTCGCTTTTTCGGGAGGGAAGCGCCCGGCCTGCTCGGTTGTTAGCTGCGCATCGCCATCATGAGGGCGAGGAAGATCAGGATCGCGGCCCCCTGCATGGCCACGCGCAGCCGCATCAGCTTGTTGCCGTGGCGTTTGTTGAACTCGCCGCCGCGCGCCATGGTGAAGAGGCCGGCGAACAGCACGGCCAGCGTGCCGAGCATGGCGACGAGAAGAAGGACGAACAGAAAGCCGCGCATGGGGCGAATATAGGATGCGGCCGGGCCCCAGGGCGAGGGGAAAGCGGCAGCGGCGTCGCTAGCGCGAGCCTTTAGCCGCCTTGGTCTCGAGTAGATGCCGGAGCAGGACCAGGCGGTCGTTGCCCCAGAACATCTCGCCGTCGGCGACGAAGCTGGGCACGCCGAAGACGCCCGCCTTCAGGGCCGCCTCGATATGGGCGCCGTGGCGCTGGGCGGTTTCGCGCGCGTCTATGCCGGCGACGATGCGGGCGCCTGGAAGTCCGGCCGCATCGGCGATGCGCCGGATGGCGGCGTCGGTCTCGGGGATGGCGTTGCGGACCATGACCGCGCCATAGAGCGCGCGCACGAAGGCGGGACAGCAGCCCTCGACCGCCGCCGCCACCGCCGCCATGTTCATCCGCTCCCAGTCGCCCTTGCCCCAGTCGGGGCTCACGATCGGCACGCCGTAATAGGCGGCCCAGCGCGCCGTGTCCGTGTCGCGATAGGCGGCCTCGTACTGACCGGAGACGGGCCTTCCCTCGAACGGGCTCGCGCCGCGCGCGGCGAGCAGCGCCGAGAGCCTGAGCGGGCGCCAGCGCACTTGGGCGCCGAACCCGGCCTCGAGCACCGGCATTTGCGTGGCCGCCAGATAGGAGTAGCGGCTGTCGATCGAGAAATAGAAATCGATGGTGGGTGGCATGGCGCGTCCACGCGATGGAGGATCGCTTCACTCGTCTCAGCCTAGCGTTCGGCCTCTTGCCCGGGCAATCGTGCGTCCCGGTGCCCGCGAACCCCGCAGCCTGGGGGCGACGCGGGCGAGCGGGGACTTAAGTCCTTGCACCAATTGCGAAGGCGGAGGCGGGCTTGCGCCACCGGACCCGCGGGCGTTTACTGAAAGGGACGGGGCGTGCCCGCGTGGGAGGGCGAACCCCGCGAGCGGCGGAGGGGGCCCCATGCAAGACCTCGCCCGATCCTCGCCCTTGTCGGCCAATCTTGCGTTCGTCTGTCAAATCCGGCGGGGGCGCTGCACTCAGCGGCGGCGACGCGTCGCGCGGTTCGGCGTCACGGTGGCGCTGGCGACGGGGCTCGCGGCTTGCGAGACGGCGAAGTTCGCGCCGCCTTCGCCGGAGTTGCGTGCGCAGCTCGGCGAAATCGGAGTCGATGCGAGCGGGAGTGGCCCCGCAGCGCCGGCGCAGCCGATCAGCGACGCGGGCGATGCCGCGGCCTACGGCGCCGGTCAGGGTGCGGACGGAGCCTTCGCCATCGGCGGCAGCGCCTGCAAAACGGGCGAGCCGATCACCTGTCTCATGGGTCTCGCCCTGTCGGTCGCGATTCTGCCGGTGGCGGTCGGCGTCGGCGCAGGCGTGTCGGCCGGCCGCACGCACGATGTTGCGGAAGTGGCTGCAGCCGACGAGGCGATCCGCCGGGCGATCGACGAGAGTCTCCTGGCCGAGCGGATCGGGCAGGCCGTCATCGAGGCGGGGCGGAGAATGCCGGGGGTCACCTTCGTGTCGTCGTCGCCTGACCCGATCGCAGCGCGCGAGCTTGCGCCTCGGAACCCGCCATGGCGATTGGCGCTGCAAGTGACGAGCGCCGGCTTCGCCAGCGAGGGCAAGATCGAGCCCGACGCCACGCTTTATCTGATCCTGCGCGCCGAGATCCAGCGAACGGACACGGGGCAAACGCTCTATTGGCGAAGCTGGGCCTATCGCGGCCGGGAACGTGGCTATTTCGATCTGGCGCGCGAGGATGGCGCGCTGCTGCGCCGGGAGCTCGCCGAGGCGGCCCGCGTCCTGGGCGAGCGCGTCGCGACCGACCTGTTCGTTGCGACCGAGCCGGTCGAGGTCACGGACGGCAGAGGCAATCCCGGTACCGCCTGGACGATCGATGGGCCGTTGCTGGAAACAGGCCGGCCGTCCACCGGCAGCGCCGCAACGCGATCGACGCGCGGCGTCGCCCGGCCATTCTGGATGGAGCCGGCCGACCCGACCGCACCCCAGCCGACGACACCGATCCTTCCGAGCAACGGCACGACATCCGGCGCCGGGCCCCTGCGCCAGCCGAGCTTCGTCGGCCCGATCTGAAAGACGGCTTCGACGAAGGGTGGCGCGAAATGCGGCCGTCCGATGCCGCGTGCCCTCGCCCCATGCCGATTTCTCCCGGCAATCCCCCGACGGATCGCCCCGGGCCCCGTCTCGGCCGCGTCCTCGGCGATGGCGTCGAGGGCGGAGGAGCGAAGCCGAAAGACGGCGCGGCTTGACAGCGCGCGGGTCCCGGTATATATTCAGCACTACTGATTAACTGGGTCGAGGCGAGCATGGACACCCGTCGTTTCGACGAGATCGGCGAGCCGCTGGCGCGCCGCCTGGCCGCCGGCCTTTCGAAGATCGGCATGGCGCTCCGGGCCAAGGCCTGGGAAGGCTCGGAAGCCAGCGGCCTCACGCCCACGCAAGGCCAGATCCTCGCCTTCCTGCGCGCCCGGGAGCCGGCGGGCGCGAGGCTCACCGCCATCGCCGAAGCGCTCGCCGTCACGCCGCAGACGGCGAGCAACGCGGTCGCGGCCCTGATCGAGAAGGCGCTGCTCGCCCGCGAGGCGGACGCGACCGACGGCCGCGCGGTCAGGCTCGGGCTGACGCGCGCGGGCCGGCGCGCGGCGACCCGGGCCGCGCAGTGGCCCGATTTCCTTCTGGGCGCGATCGACGCGCTCACGCCGAGCGAACAGGAGGTGTTCCTGCGCGGGCTCGTCAAGATGATCCGCAGCCTGCAGGAGCGCGGCGAGATCCCGGTCTCGCGCCTGTGCGTGAGCTGCCGGTTCTTCCGCCCTTATGCCCATGCCGACGCCGCAGCGCCGCATCATTGCGCCTTCGTCGACGCCCCCTTCGGCGACCGCCATCTGAGGCTCGACTGCGCCGACCACGCGCCGGCCGAGCCGGAGCTCGCCGCCGCCAACTGGTCCGCCTTCCTGGCGGGCGCCCCGCAACCCTCGGACCGAAACCACCCTCGATCCTGCGACGGAGGAGAGCCATGACCGCCACCAGCGTCTCGATCCCGGGCTATCTCAAGGGCAGTGCGGAGCTCGCGCGCTCGCCCGTCACGCCGGACGATCTCGCGCTTCTGAAAAAGACCCTGCTCCTCGAGGAGGACGACCTCAGCCACCTTCGGCTGTCGCGCGAGGTGCTGGCCGATCAGGTCGAGGCCATCCTCGACGTCTGGTACGGCTTCGTCGGCGCCAACCCGCACCTGCTCGACTCCTTCCGCGACAGCGCCGCCGGCCAGCCCGACGGCGCCTATCTCGCGGCGGTACGCAAGCGCTTCGGCCAGTGGATCCTCGACACGGCCGAGGTCCGCTTCGACCAGGCCTGGCTCGACTGGCAGCACGAGATCGGGCTGCGCCATCATCGCACCAAGAAGAACAAGATCGACAACGTGAAGGCGGCCGCACATATCCCCTACCGCTACATGATCGCGCTGGTCTATCCGATCACGGCGACGCTCAAGCCCTTCCTCGCCAAGAAGGGGCACCCGGCCGAGACGGTGGAGAAGATGCACGCGGCATGGACCAAGGCCGTGCTGCTGCAGGCGATCTTGTGGACCTGGCCCTACGTGAAGGCGGGCGACTTCTGAGGCGGTTCTGAGCCGGGCGCCCCCGCGCGAAGGCGGGCGCCGACCGGGTGGAATGCCCCATCGTCGCCCTCGCCTTCGCGCAAACGACGAGGCGTGCGGTTCAAACCAAAACGAAATCCGCTCCGGTTTCTCCCGCTCGAAAGCCCGCGCGGGCAAGGGCCCGGCCGCCAATCCGGGCGAGCCCGGCGCCGGCGCGGGCAGAGCGATGGACAATGGGATTTTGCGCTGGAGCCGGTGCCGGCTTGCGGCCTCTCGCGCCGAGCGTTGCAGCCGCGATCGAGCGCTATTCTTCTGCATGCCGGGCCGTGCTGCGCTGCACCCGCCGAACGAAATTGCGGGCCAAGACGTCATTGACTAGGCTGGCCGCTCGGACAGCGGTCCCATCCCTTGACGTCGAAGGCGAGGCGCGGCGCATGTCTTTCCCGGTTCCGGACAACGAGGCGGCGCGGGTCGCGGCGCTGCGCGGCTACGCCATCCTCGATAGCGCGCCCGAGATCGCCTATGACGACGTCGGCGAGCTGGCGGCGCAGATCTGCGGCTGCCCGATCTCCTATGTCGGCTTCATGGACGACGACCGGCTCTGGCTCAAGGCCAAGTACGGCCTGCCGCCGGACTTCCACCAGTGCCCGCGCGAGATCGCGTTCTGCACCGCCACGGTCTGCGGCGTGGACATGGTGCATGCGCCCGACGTGACGAAGGACCCGCGCTTCAATCACCTTCCCTTCGTCACGGGCGAGCCCCATTTCAGGTTCTACTGCGGCGTTCCGCTCATCACGCCCGAAGGCTATGCGCTGGGGACGCTGTGCGTGATGGACTTCCAGACGCGCGAGCTCACCATCGAGCAGCAGGACGCGTTGCGGCGCCTGGCGCATCTGCTCGTGACCCAGCTCGAGATGCGCCGCCAGCTGGTCGGGCTCGACCAGACGCTCAGGGAGCTCGACAGGGCAAGGCACGACATCGCGACCGAGAAGGCCCGCGCCGAAGGGCTGCTGGCCAACATCCTGCCGCAGCCGATCGCCGAGGAGCTGAAGCGCAATGGCAAGGTCGAGCCGCGCTACTTTCCGTCGGCCGCGATCCTGTTCGCCGACTTCAAGGACTTTTCCCTGTTCGCGGAGCGCTGGGAGCCGGCCGCGGTCATCGGCCTGCTCGACCAGTATTATTCGAGCTTCGATGCCGCGGTCGCCAGGCACGGCCTGCAGAAGCTGAAGACGGTCGGCGACGCCTATATCGCGGTCGCGGGCCTGCCGGCGCCCAAGCGGCTCGACGAAATCGATGCCTGCCTCGCAGCGCTGGAAATACAACATGGGGTCGCGCTCATCAGGGCGCAGCGGGAGAGATTGCGCCTGCCGACGCTGGAGCCGCGGATCGGGATTCACGCAGGTCCTGTCATTGCCGGCGTCGTCGGCAGGCAGCGCTTCACCTACGACGTCTGGGGCGATGCGGTGAATGCGGCGGCGCTCATGGAGGCCAACGGCGTTGCGGGCCGCATCAATGTTTCGGGCACGGTCGCCGGGCGCGTGCGCACGCTCTTCGAGATGGAGCCGCGCGGCGAGGTCGCCGCCAAGCACGAGCGCCGGCTCGAGATGTTCTTCCTCAACCGCATCAAGCCGGAGCTGGCGGCGGACGCGGAGGGTCGAGCGCCGAACGACCGGTTCGCCGCGGAGCGCAGCCGTCTGTTGACCGGCTATGCCGGGCCGGGCTGAGCGGCGGCGCGGCACACCCGACTGCTTCGCTCGCCACGCTTTCAGCAGGTGCCGGGCGCAAGGGCAGAGGGGGGTGAGAAGAAAATTGACCCTCTCCCCTTGCGGGAGGGGGAAGGGGGAGGGTCCGAACCGGATAGATGGTTGGCAATTTGGACCGGATAGATCGTTGACAGGTTTCCTGTTCGGCAAGGGGGGAAGGTTAACGGCGCTCCGCCCTAGTACCAGGAATCGCAGAAGCCTATTACGTGCTGCCGGCCCTCATGCTTCGACAAGCTCAGCATGAGGGCCTCGTCCTGAGCCTGTCGAAGGATGAGGCCCGACTCACGCTTTTATGATAGCGAGTGCTAATTCCGTCCGCTCAAGAGCCCCCGCGCGATCACCTGGGCCTGGATCTCGGCGGCACCCTCGAAGATGTTGAGGATGCGCGCGTCGCAGAGCACGCGGCTGATCGCATATTCCTGCGCGTAGCCGTTGCCGCCATGGATCTGCAGCGCGTTGTCGGCATTGCCCCAGGCCACGCGCGCGGCCAGGAGCTTCGCCATGCCGGCCTCGATGTCGCAGCGCCGCTCGCTGTCCTTCTCGCGCGCGGCGAACCAGGTGAGCTGGCGCGCGAGCATGGTCTCGACCGCCATCCAGGCGAGCTTCACGCCCACGCGCGGGAACTCGAGGATCGGCTTGCCGAACTGGATGCGGCCCCTGGCATAGTCGAGCCCCAGTTCCATCGCTGATTGCGCCACGCCGACCGCGCGCGCTGCGGTCTGGACGCGCGCGGATTCGAAGGTCGCCATGAGCTGCTTGAAGCCCTGCCCCTCGACGCCGCCGAGGAGGTTCTCGGCCTCGACCGCGAAGCCGTCGAAACCGAGCTCGTACTCCTTCATGCCGCGATAGCCCAGCACCGGGATCTCGCCGCCCGTCATGCCTTCGGCCGGGAAGGGGTTCTCGTCGGTGCCGCGCGGCTTCTCGGCCAGGAACATGGAGAGCCCGCGCCAGTCGCTGCTCCTAGGGTCGGTGCGCGCCAGGAGCGTCATCAGGTCCGAGCGCGCCGCGTGCGTGATCCAGGTCTTGTTGCCGGTGATGCGATAGAGATCGCCATCGCGCACGGCGCGGGTCTTGAGCGAGCCCAGGTCGGAGCCGGTGCCGGGCTCGGTGAAGACGGCGGTGGGCAGGATCTCGCCCGAGGCGAGCCTGGGCAGCCATTTCCGCTTCTGCGCCTCGGTGCCGCCGAGCCGGATCAGCTCCGCCGCGATCTCGGAGCGCGTGCCGAGCGAGCCCAAGCCGATATAGCCGCGGCTGAGCTCCTCGGTCACGACGCACATGGCGAGCTTGCCGAGGCCGGCGCCGCCGAATTCCTCGGGGATGGTGAGGCCGAAGACGCCGAGGCCCGCCAGCTCCTCGACCACCGTCAAGGGGATCAGCTCGTCCTTCAGATGCCAGCGATGCGCGTCCTCGCGGTGGTCCTCGGCCACGCGGCGGAACTGCGCGCGGGTCATCTCCAGGATCTCGTCGTCGAGCGCCGCCTCGCCGAAATCGTGATCGGCGATGAGGGCCGCCAGCCGCTCCTTGGCCGAAGATTTATTGGCGCGGATCAGGGTCGCCACCGCGGGCTCGGAGGCGAGCGCCGCCGCTCCCGCCTCGAGCCCCAGATCCTGCGGCCGCGCGATCTCGACTTGCGACAGCGCGATGCCGCCCGCCATCTGCGCCAGATATTCGCCGAAGCCGATCTGCAGGATCAGCGCCTCGCGCTCGGCCAATCGGCCCGAATTCTCCAGCCGCTCGGCCCAGGCCAGTGCCTGGCGCAGCGCCTCGGCATAGGTCGCATACCAGGCGAGCGCGTGGGCCGCGAACTGCTGCCGGTCGAGAGCGGCGGCATCGACGCGCCCGCCGGGGGCGAGATCGCGCCCCAGCGCGATCCGCGCCTCGTCCACCAGCCGCTCGGCGGCGGCCAAAGCCTGGCGGCAGGTCCGGGTCAGGTCGGGGAGGAGCAAGGAGGATCTCCGGTCTGTACCATGCAAGACCCCCTCACCCTCCCGCCCCCTGCGGGCTTCGCCCGCAGTCCTTACGATTTGCCGGCGAAGCCGGCTGGGGCCCTCCCTCTCCCCCTGACGGGGGCGAGGGCATTTTCTCCCTCGCCCCGCGTAGCGGGGAGAGGGCCGGGGTGAGGGGCTCTTGTCGTGTCTTCCTTACGCCTCGGTCGCGTCCTCGAGCGTGCGCAGGCCCGGGCGCTTGGCCTGCACCAGCACGGCCATGTTGCCGGGCTTGTGCAGGTTCTTCCACATCTTGGTGTGGGCGCGCGGGATGTCGGACCAGGAGAACACCTCGGACATGCAGGGGTCGATGCGCCGCTCGACCACGAGCTGGTTGGCCTGGCTCGCCTGCAGCAGGTTGGCGAAGTGGCTGCCCTGGATGCGCTTCTGGCGCATCCAGACGAAGCGCGCGTCGAAGGTGATGTTGTAGCCGGTGGTGCCGGCGCAGAACACCACCATGCCGCCGCGCTTCACCACGAAGCAGGAGACCGGGAAGGTCGCCTCGCCCGGATGCTCGAACACGAAATCGACATCGTTGCCTTTGCCGGTGACGTCCCAGATCGCCTTGCCGAACTTGCGGCACTCCTTCATGTAGTCGTCGAAGCCCGGCCCGTTCACCTTCGGCAACTGGCCCCAGCATCTGAACTCACTACGATTCACGACACCTTTCGCGCCGAGCTGCATCACGAAATCGCGCTTGCTCTCGTCGGAGATGACGCCGATGGCGTTGGCGCCGGCGGTCGAGATGAGCTGCACCGCCATCGAGCCCAAGCCTCCCGAAGCGCCCCACACCAGCACGTTGTGGCCGGGCCTCAGGATGTGCGGGCGATGGCCGAACAGCATGCGGTAGGCGGTGGCGAGCGTCAGCACATAGCAGCCGCTCTCTTCCCAGGTCAGGTGCCTGGGCCGGTGCATGAGCTGGCGGTCCTGCACGCGCGCGAACTGGGCGAAGGAGCCGTCCGGCGTCTCGTAGCCCCAGATGCGCTGCGAGGGCGAGAACATCGGGTCGCCGCCGTTGCACTCCTCGTCGTCGCCGTCGTCCTGGTTGCAGTGGACCACGACCTCGTCGCCGACCTTCCAGCGCTTCACCTTGGAGCCGACCGCCCAGACGATGCCGGCGGCGTCCGACCCGGCGATGTGATAGGGCGCCTTGTGCACGTCGAAGGGGGAAATGGGCGTGCCGAGCGCGGCCCACACACCGTTATAGTTGACGCCCGCGGCCATCACCATCACGAGCACGTCGTGGCTGTCGAGGGCGGGCGTGGGCACGACCTCGACCTGCATCGCCTTCTCGGGCTCGCCGTGGCGCTCGCGCCGGATGGCCCAGGCATACATCTTGGCCGGCACATGGCCCAGCGGCGGGATCTCGCCGATCTCGTAAAGGTCCTTCGCCGGGCGCGCCGGCTCGCCATGCAGTGTCACGACTTTTGCGGGTTCGCTCATCTCGACCACCCCTCCTTGCTATGTGCTCTCTCCATCGGGCGCACCCTGCTGGCTTCTTGTCCGGGCCCGCTGGCCGATGGCGCTGCGGCTGAAGGCTACCGGGTGTACCGGCTGGCTCCGTATTTTGCAATGCACAAATATGAGTAAAATTACGACATTCTGAGCTTGTTCGTCAGCTTGTTTCCTGCACGTGCACTATCATAGAATATTATTGCTTTCTGGCAGATTTTACGGCGCCGGGATGGCCCCGGACCAGGGCGTCACGGCGCAGTTGCAGCAAAGCCCCGGATGCCCGCTGGCCGCGAATTTCGGCGAGGAACGAAAGGAGATGCTAGGGACCGCCCAACTTCCAGGTTCCGTCCTCCCGCGCCACCAGATAGCTGCTCCAGCCTTCGGCTTCCTTCAGCAGCACGGTGGCGCCGTTTTCGTAGACATAGACCTTGGCAAGCCGGCCATAGGCCGCGTCGGGCGACGCTCCGCCGGTGAGCACCATCTCCTTCAACTGCGCCAGGCCTCCCGGATCGAGCATGGCCAAGGCCGGATGGTCGCTGATCACAGCGGCCCTGATCGCCGCCGGGTCCGCGGCGGCGACGGCCTCGAGGAACCGCTTCAGGGCCTGGCCCGGCGCGCTCGCCTTGGCGGCTTCGCCTTCGAGCGTCTCGAGCAGCTTGGGTGCCGGCATGATCCGGGCCGTGAAGCTCACGTCGAAGGTGAAGCTCTTGGGGCCCGGCTGGTCGTCGAAACTCACCACCTCCATCGGCTGCCGGGTCCATGCGCGGGCCGTGACGATGCCGGCGGCGCCGTCCTCGGCGAAACCCTCCAGCGCCACCATCGGCGGGTCGCCGATCACGGTGAAGAACTGCGGCCGTTCGGCGTCGGGCACCAGCGTGCGCCCGCTGCGCACCGTGCGGGTTGCGGGATCGATCTCGAGCATGAGCCCGCGCATCTGGCCGGCGAAGGACAGCTCGACGGCGAGCGTGTAGCTGACGCGATGATTCTGCGGCATCGGCCGGTCCGTCAGGATCACGGTGATGGTGCGCGCCGGCCAGTCCGGATAGCGCATCTCCGGAATTTCGAGGATCTCGCGAGCGTAAACATGGGTCAGCGCGACCGATGCCCGGTCGAGCGTGAGCGTCCCTTCGGCGCGGCCGGGCTCGCCTGCGCCCGCCGCAGGGCAAAGCGGCACCGTCGCCGCCACAAGGGCGAGCGCAATGGCCGCGCATGAGATACGCATGGCAATGTCCCTCCCGTTCCCTCCGCCGGAGACGGCCGCTCGGCGGCGGCCTTTGCGGCGACGGGTCCCACCGCCATCAGCATGCCCGGCCTCGGCCCCGAGGGCGAGCACCGAGCGGAATGCGCTGCTCTTCCGTGGCCGCTGTCGTGCCCATGCCGGACTGCCCGGCAGGCTGTTAACGCCTTCGCGGGGATTGACTTTGCCGGCCGGCCGCTCATACTTTTCCGCGATCTCGCGCGAGAGCGCGGGGTCCGTGGCGATTTGCGCCGGCTTGCGGCCACGTAAAACATGCAGCTAAAAGGCCCAGGGACGCTTGAACCTCGGCCTTTCCGGTCGAGGTTTTTTTTGGCCGGAGCGATCCGGCCGGGGAAGCGAGACGTCCATGGCGAAACCGTCGCGCGGCAAGGGCCGCTCCCAATCCATTCCGGCAAAGGCCCGGGCCGTCACGACCGCAAAGCGGTCGGCGTCCATCGGCAAGCCTCCCGCAAGCAAACCTGCTTCCGACGGGCCGGCGAGCTGGCACCCCGACACCCGCATGATCCATGGCGGGGTGTTGCGCTCCGAGTTCAAGGAGACGGCCGAGGCCATCTACATGACCTCAGGCTTCGTCTACAGCTCGGCCGAGGAGGCCGAGGCCGCCTTCGCCAACACGCGGCCCCGCTTCGTCTATTCGCGCTTCTCCAACCCGACCGTGCAGATGTTCGAGAGCCGCATGGCGCTGCTCGAGGGGGCCGAGGCCGCGCGCGCGACCGCGAGCGGCATGGCGGCGGTGTTCGCGAGCCTCGCCTGCCAGCTCAAGGCTGGCGACCGCGTCGTGGCGTCGGACGCGCTCTTCGGCTCCTGCCAGTTCATCCTGGTCGAGATCCTGCCGAAGTACGGCATCGAGACCGTGCTGGTCGATGGCCGCGACCTCGCGGCCTGGCGAAAGGCCTTGTCGAAACCGGCCGCGGCCGTGTTCCTGGAGACGCCGTCGAACCCAGGGCTTCGCATCGTCGATCTCGCGGCCGTGACGAGCCTCGCGCACGAGGCCGGCGCTTGCGTCGTCGTCGACAACGTGTTCGCCACGCCGTTGCTGCAGAAGCCGCTCGAGTTCGGCGCCGACGTGGTGGTCTATTCCGCCACCAAGCATATCGACGGGCAAGGCCGCAGCCTCGGCGGCGTGGTGCTGGGCAGGGCCGCCTTCGTCAACGACAAGCTGCAGCCCTTCTTACGCCATACCGGCCCGGCGCTCTCGCCGATGAATGCCTGGCTGCTGCTCAAGGGGCTGGAGACGCTGGACTTGCGGCTCGAGCGCCAATGCAAGACCGCCCGCCGCCTCGCCGAATTTCTGGAGCGCCATCCCAAGATCGAGACGGCGCTCTATCCGGGGCTCGAGAGCCATCCTCAACACAAGCTGGCGATGGCGCAGATGTCGGCCGGCGGCAGCCTGGTCAGTTTCGATCTCAGGGGCGGCAAGGCCGGCGCCTTCCGCTTCCTCAACGCGCTCAAGCTGATCCTGATCTCGAACAATCTGGGCGATTCCAAGAGCCTCGTCACGCACCCGGCGACCACGACGCATCAGCGCCTCAGCGCGCAAGCCCGCGCGCAGCAGGGCATCGGCGACGGGCTGGTGCGGCTCTCGGTCGGGCTCGAGGCGCCCGAGGATCTCGAGGCCGATCTGGCGCAGGCGCTGGAGGCGGTCTAGCGGCGGGCCCGATAGGCTCGTCAAACTCGACCAGGACCGTGTTGCGGCAAGGGCGCGCTCCATTCAGTCATCCTCGCGCAAGCGAGGATCCATGGATCGGCGCCTCGCTTGCGGTGGCCTTGGGCCCCGGATCGCGTCGCTGATGCGACGCTTGTCCGGGGCGACAACAAATGGGCATGGCAATGACGCGGCGCGCGCCGCCTCTATTGCACCGCACAAAGGACTCGCCTTAAGGTCGTTCGCCCGAGGGACGAAGGGCGAGGCGAGGAGCCATGACCGAGGCCAAAGGCAAGAGGAGCGGGACGGGCGAGGGCGGCGGAGCCGCGTCTGCTGGCGCGCCACCGGCGCGCGCCGGGCGCGACGAGCCCTGGCTGATCCGCACTTATTCCGGCCATAGCTCGGCCGCGGCCTCGAACGCGCTCTATCGCCAGAACCTCGCGCGCGGCCAGACGGGCCTGTCGGTCGCCTTCGATCTGCCGACCCAGACCGGCTACGACGCCGATCATGCGCTGGCCAAAGGCGAGGTCGGCAAGGTCGGCGTGCCGGTCAGCCATCTGGGCGACATGCGCACCCTCTTCGACGGCCTGCCGCTCGATCGCATGAACACCTCCATGACGATCAACGCGACCGCACCCTGGCTGCTGGCGCTCTATATCGCGCTCGCCGAGAGCCATGGCGTCGCGCGGGCCAAGCTCCAGGGCACGGTCCAGAACGACATCATCAAGGAATATCTCTCGCGCGGGACCTACATCTTCCCGCCCAAGCCCAGCCTCAAGCTCGTCACCGACACCATCGCCTTCGCCTATCGCGAGGTGCCGAAATGGAACCCCACCAACGTCTGCTCCTACCACCTGCAGGAGGCGGGGGCGACACCGGTGCAAGAGCTGGCCTTCGCGCTCGCGACCGCGATCGCCGTGCTCGATGCCGTGAAGGCGTCGGGCCAGGTGCCGGCGGCCGAGTTCCCGCAAGTGGTCGGCCGCGTCTCCTTCTTCGTCAATGCCGGCATCCGCTTCCTGACCGAGATCTGCAAGATGCGGGCTTTCGCGGAGCTCTGGGACGAGATCGCGAGGCAGCGCTACGGCGTCATGGAGGAGAAATATCGCCGCTTCCGCTACGGCGTGCAGGTGAACTCGCTGGGCCTGACCGAGCAGCAGCCCGAGAACAACGTCTATCGCATCCTGCTCGAGATGCTGGCGGTGGTGCTCTCGAAGAAGGCCCGCGCCCGCGCCGTGCAGCTCCCGGCCTGGAACGAGGCGCTGGGCCTGCCGCGGCCCTGGGACCAGCAATGGTCGATCCGGCTGCAGCAGATCGTGGCCTACGAGACCGACCTGCTCGAGTTCGAGGACGTCTTCGACGGCTCGCCCGCAATCGAGGCCAAGGTCGAGGCGCTGAAGGCCGAAGCGAAGGCCGAGCTGGCGCGCATCGAGGCCCTGGGCGGGGCCATCGCGGCGGTCGAATCGAGCTACATGAAGCAGCGCCTCGTCGAATCCAACGCCAAGCGCCTGGCCGCCATCGAGGCGGGCGAGCAGATCGTGGTCGGGGTCAACCGCTTCACCGAGACGGCGCCCTCGCCGCTCACGACGGGCGATGTCCCGGGCTTCCTTGCGGTCGACGACCGTGCCGAGCATGAGCAGATCGAGCGGCTCAAGGCCTGGCGCGAAGCCCGCGACGCGAAGAAGGCCGAGGCCGCGCTCATCGAACTCAGGCGCGCCGCCGCCGAAGGCCGCAACGTCATGGAGCCCTCGATATCTTGCGCCCATGCCGGCGTCACCACGGGCGAATGGGGCGGCGCTTTGCGCGAGGTCTATGGCGAGTATCGCGCTCCCACCGGCGTCGGCCGCGCCATGAGTGCGGCCGGCGGCGATGCGCTGAGACAAGTGCGCAAGCGGGTGGAGGAGGTGTCGGGCCGGCTCGGGCGGCGCTTGAAGATGCTGGTCGGCAAGCCCGGCCTCGACGGCCATTCGAACGGCGCCGAGCAGATTGCCGTGCGCGCGCGCGATGCGGGCTTCGAGGTGGTCTATGAGGGCATCCGCCTGACGCCGGCGCAGATCGCCAACGCCGCGCTCGAGGAGGGCGTGCACGTGGTGGGGCTCTCGATCCTCTCGGGCGGCCATGTGGCGCTGGTGGGCGAGGTGATGGCGAGGCTGAAGGCGCTGGGCCTCGCCGAGCTGCCGGTGGTGGTGGGCGGCATCATCCCGCCCGAGGACGAGGCCAAGCTCGAGGCGGCCGGCATCGCACGCGTCTACACGCCCAAGGACTACGACCTCAACGCCATCATGGCCGACATCGTCGACCTCGTGGATCGTCACCATCGCGAGGCGGCTTAGCGATGACTTTCCGCCCCGCCGAGGGCGGCTGTCTCTGCGGCGCCGTGCGCTATCGCGTGAGTGCCGAGCCCAAGCTCGCCGATATCTGCCATTGCTCGATCTGCCGGAAGAGCGCGGGTGCCGCCTTCATCGCGTGGATCGCGGTGCCGGCGGCAGGCTTCGCTTGGACCAAGGGCAAGCCCGCTTCTTACGAATCCTCGCCCGGCGCCTTCCGTTATTTCTGCGGGCGCTGCGGTACGCCCATGGCGATGATGGGCGGCGGCAACGCGCAACTGCACGGCGTCACCATCGGCAGCCTCGACGAGCCCGAGCGTTTCGTGCCCACCGCGGAAGGCTGGGCCTCCGACAAGCTCTCCTGGGTCAAGCTCGCGATACCGCTCGAGAGCCACGCGAAAGACAATCCGGCATTTTAGCGCCCTTTTCGCCTCGCCCTCACGAAGTGAGGGAGAGGGATGCGAAGAGTTAGTCGGAGCGAAGCGGAGACTTACTCGAAGCTGGGAGAGGGCGTGTGGCCCAGCAAGACCCACCTCTCCCAGCTTCGGGTAAGCGCAAGCTGCGCTTGCGCAAACCCTCCGCAACCCTCTCCTCCCGCTTCGCGGGCGGAGAGGAAAGAAGCACCGAATCCTTTCGTCTCACGTCGCGCTGAGGTTGGTCTTGCTCATCGGCAGCACGCGGATGCGCTTGCCGGTGACGGCGAAGACGGCGTTCGCGACCGCGGGCCCGATCGGCGGCACGCCCGGCTCGCCCACGCCCGTGGGCTTCTCGGTCGAGGGCAGGACATGCACCTCCACCGCCGGCATCTCGTCGATATGCAGCACCTCGTAGCCGTCGAAGTTGGTCTGCTGCACCTTGCCGCCGTCGAGCGTGATCTCGCCCTTGAGGATGGCGCCAAGCCCGAAGCCGATGCCGCCCTCCATCTGCGCCTTGATCACGTCCGGGTTGATGGCGGTGCCGCAATCGACCGCGCAGACCACGCGCTCGACCTTGACGCCGCCCTTCTGCACGCTGACCTCGGCCACCTGGGCCACATAGGAGCCGAAGGACTCGGCCACCGCCACGCCGCGGCCCTTGCCGTTGGGCAGTTCCGTGCCCCAGCCCGAGGCGTCGCGCACCCGCTCCAGCACGGCGCGGTGGCGCGGCTTGTCCTCGAGCATCGCGAGGCGGAACTCGATCGGGTCCCTGCCCGCCGCCTGGGCCAGCTCGTCGATGAAGACCTCGGTCGAGTAGGCCGTGTGCGTGCTGCCGACCGAGCGCCACCACAAGACCGGCACGCCGACGTCGGTCGTCACCAGATCGACCTCGAGGTTCGGGATGGCGTAGGGGAGCGTCGAGGCACCCTCGACCGAGGTCCCGTCCACGCCGTTCTTGACCAGGGCACCCTCGAACGGCGTGCCCTTCATGATCGACTGGCCGACGATGCGGTGCTGCCAGGCGACGAGCTTGCCTTGCGCGTCGAGCGCCGCCTTGAGCCTGTGGTAGTACATCGGCCGATAGCGCCCGCCGGTCATGTCGTCCTCGCGGGTCCAGACCAGCTTGACCGGCGCCTTCCAGCCGATGGCCTTGGCGGTCGAGACCGCCTCGACGATCACGTCGGCATCGGGCACGGCGCGCCGGCCGAAGCCGCCGCCCGTCATCATGACGTGCAGCTTCACGCGCTCTGGCGGCAGCTCGGCAATCTGCGCCGTCACCGCCTGATAGAGATCGGGCATCTGATGGCCGCCCCACACCTCGATCATGTCACCGTTCTTCCAGGCCACGGCGTCGAGCGGCTCCATGCCCGCATGGGCGAGATAGGGGAACTCGAAGGCTGCCTCGATCACCCTGGCGGCACCCTCGAAGCCCTTAGCCGGGTCGCCCTCCAGGCGCGCCACGGCGGCCTGGGTCTGGGCGTCCTCCGCGAGCCGCTTGTATTCGGCCAGGAGATCGGCGGTGCCGCGCTTCTCGGCTTTGCTGTCGTCCCACTCCAGCTTGAGCGCCTTGCGACCCTTGATCGCGGCCCAGGTGCTGTCGGCCACGACCGCCACGCCGCGCGGGATCTCGACGACGTCGACCACGCCTTTGACCTTCCTGGCGTCACCGTCGTCGACCGATTTCACGGTGGCGCCGAAGAGCGGCGGGCGCGCGACCACGGCCGTGAGCATGCCCGGCAGCATCACGTCGAGCGTGAATTGCTGCTGGCCGTTGGTCTTGGAAATGTGGTCGAGCCGGTGCAGCTTGGCGTTGCCGATATAGCGCCAGGCCGATGGGTCCTTGAGCTGCACATCGGCCGGCGGCGCCAGGGTCGCGGCCTTCTGGGCCAGCTCGCCGAACGTGGCCTGCTTGCCGCCCGGATGCGTGAGGAGGCCGTTCTCGATTCGGATTTCCTGCTCCGGCACGCTCCAGCTCTGCGCGGCCGCCGCGACGAGCATGGCGCGCGCCATGGCGCCGGCCTTGCGATAGCGCTCGAAGGAGCTCGCCATCGCGGTCGAGCCGCCGGTGCCCTGCACGGTGCCGCCCCAGGCGAGGTTGCCATAGAGCTTGGGATTGCCCGAAGCACCCTCGGCGCGCATCTGCGACCAGTCGGCGTCGAGCTCCTCGGCGACCAGCGTGGCGATGCCGGTGTAGCAACCCTGGCCCATGTCCATATGGGCGGAGAGCACGGTCACGGTGTCGTCGGGGCCGATGCGGATATAGCCCTGGAACGGCGAGGTCGCGTCGGCGGCATGGGCGGCGGTGATGCGGCCGGATGACAGCACGAGGCCGATGACGAGACCGGCGCCCGCAAACGCACCGGCCTTGAGGAGCTGGCGCCGGCTCGTGCGCAGCGCGAAGGAGGGGTGAGGACGGGACGGGGTCAGCGGCAGCATGGTTCAGATCTCCATCAGCCGTGCCGCCTCGTGGACGGCGGCGCGAATGCGTTGATAGGTGGCGCAGCGGCAGATGTTGGTGAGGGCCGCGTCGATGTCGGCGTCGCTGGGCTTGGGGTTGCTCTCCAAGAGCGCCGCCGCTGCCATGATCTGGCCGGACTGGCAATAGCCGCACTGGACCACGTCGAGAGTCTGCCAGGCCGCCTGCACCGCCTTGGCGGCCCTGCTGTCGATCGCCTCGATCGTCGTGATGCTGGCCCCGCCCACATCGCCGACCGCCACGCTGCAGGAGCGCGTCGGCTGGCCGTCGAGATGGACGGTGCAGGCGCCGCACAGGGCCGCGCCGCAGCCATATTTCGTGCCGGTGAGACCGAGCGTGTCGCGGATGACCCAGAGCAGCGGCGTCTGCGGATCGACATCGATGCTTTGCTCCTGGCCATTGATCTTGAGCTTGATCATTCGAGCTCTCCCTCTCGATGACGGAGACGTTCACGGAATCGCCCCTTGCCGGCGAGAATGACCGGACAAGGAATGCGGAGATTCCTCCGAAACGTTATGGATTCGAGACATCCGGCGATCCCTGTTCGCCGGACGGGGCCGAGATTTTTGAGTCAGATAGGATTGCGCCGCAGGTCCGGCAAGGTTCGATGCGAAACTCGGTTACGTATCGCGCCGAGGCGCCCTGCCAGTGCTTGCGCCATCCGTTCCTGCTTCTTGGTCATGCATCGGCGGCGCACAAAGTCCATATAAAATTCGGCATGATGCCGGCTGTCCAAGCGGCGATCGCCGCGGTTCACGGCGCCTGCGCCGTCGCCGTGCCCGGAGGCTCGGTGCCGGGCGGGTAGATGAAGCCATAGGCGAGATAGACATTGCCCCAGCTTCCGGCCTTCGCGTTCCAGAACTTGACCTCGGTCCAGTCGTTCGCCGCCGACACGTCGACCACGATCATGTCCTTGACGATGCGCTTGTCGTTGTTCCAGTTGGCATGATTTACCCGGATGCGCCGGGCATCGACGACCTCGCCCACCACAGCGAGATGGCCGCGATCGAGGCGCAGGCCTCGGGCCAGCACCAGCACGGCATGAGGTGAGGGCCGGCTCCCCCGCGCATAGCGTCCATCGGCGCCGCTCCACCAGGTCCAGGCGTCGCCGCGGATATCGAGCCCCGTCAGGGCGCGGGCGTAAGGCACGCAAGACATGCGTGCGCTATCGGGCGGCGGTGGCGGCGCGGCGAAGGATGCCGGCGCGGGCTCCGGCAGGGCCGTCGCCTCGGGCAGCGTGCGCGGCGCAGCACAGCTTGCCAGCAGCAGGGCTGCCGAACCGAGCGCGAGAGCGATCGAGGCCGGACGGCTCGATGCCGCCGCCGCTCTCATGGCCGCAACACCAGCCGGTCGCCCTCGACGGCAAAGCCGCCGAGGCTGTCGAGAAAGCGCATGCCGAGCAGCGAGCCTTTCATGGCCGCCTCGTTGACGAGCGCCGGCATGTCGCTGCGGCGGATGGGGCCGATCTCGATCGAGCCCAGCACGGTCGGCGCCGCCCGCCCCTCGCCATTGGCGGTCGAGGTCCAGACGCTGTAATCGAGTGCCTTGAGATCGAAGCCGAGGCGCTGCGCATCGGCCGGGCTCAGCAGCACGCCGCTGGCGCCGGTATCGATCAGGAAATCGATCCGCGTTCCATCCACGACGGCGGCCACGTGGAAATGGCCGTCGCTCGACCGGTTGAAGACGACGCTGCCATCGGCGGCCGCTTGGCCCTGATTGGGCAGGAGTGCGCCCACAAGCCGATCGCGCAGTTGGCCGAGCTCATCGCGAAAGCCGTAACCCAGCGCCAGCAGCAGGATGATGGCCGCCCAGATCGCGATCTGCAGCGCCGCCTTTCCGGGCCGCAGGCGGGCCATCGCCACGCCGCCGCCGCCCAGCAGAGCGAGCCAAGCCAGGAGATAGACGAGGCGCTGGACCTCGCTCTCGCCGTCGAGCGCCCAGGGGAAGCGCTCTGCAAGCGCCGCCACCAGCAGTCCGACCGCCAGCAGCCCCGCGAGATAGAGAAGCCAGGGTTTCCATGCCCAGGGTCTTCGCACCATGCCTCCCCATAGAACGAATCGACGCGGCAAGTATAGCGCAAGAACCGTGGCAAGCCTTGGAAGCGCCTTCCGGCGACGGTCGGTGCCGCGAAGCCCGGCCGGTTGACCCCGCCCGCCGCAACCGATAGCTTCTCGCGCATGCATGGCTTTCTCCTGGAAAGCGGCCGGCTTCAGGCCACGCGAATTATTCGCCGGGCGTCCCTCGGGCGCCCGGCCGTCGCGTTCGCCCTTGTCGCTCTTCCGGAGTCTGCGTGCCATGCCTTCCCCACACCGATCGACCTCTCATCCGGCCCCCGCTGATCGCGCATCCGGCGCCGACCCGCGTCCCGTCTATTGCTTCGCCATCCAGGCTGCCGCCGATCCGGGCGCGATCGCGCGCGTGCTCGAGCCCTTCGCCAAGCGCGGCCTGGTGCCGAGCCGATGCCATGCCGTGCTCGCCGGGCCCGAACGCGAGGAGCTCCTGATCGACGTTCAGGTGGCAGGCCTCGCGCCCGAGGAGGGCGATCAGATCGCTCGCCATCTGCGCCAGCAGGTGCTGGTGGCGAGCGTGCTCACTTGCGTGAGCGTGCCGGCCGTCCCGCTCGAGCGCATTGCGTGATCGGCGAAAGCTGGTAAGGAAGGCGACGCGTCGCCGCTGCTTCGCCCGTCGCCTTCGCCGTGATCATCGGAGATGAGGCTCATGAGCCTGGTCGATCGCGTCCGCCTGTTCCGCCTGCCGGATTTCTCCCGGCTGCGGCCGCTCGTTATCGACGGCCAGAGGCTCGGCTGGATCCTGCATCCCTTCGCCGAGCGGCTCGCGCGCTTTCCCGAGGCGTTCGAGGTCACGCCCGAGGCGGTGGCGCTCAAGGACCGCTATCGCGACTATGACAGCCGCAGCGCCGCCATGGCCGAGGTGGTGGCGGCGCTCGCGGCGGAAGGCGCCTTGCCGAAGCTCAGGAACGAGCGCTATCCGGTCGCGGCCTCGTTCTACGCCAAGCCGCTCCTGGCGCTCGAGCGCTCGGCCGTGCCTTCCTTCGGCACGCTCGCCTATGGCGTGCATCTCAACGGCTTTGTCGGACGCGGGCGCGGCACGAAGATGTGGATTGCGCGGCGTTCGCGCCACAAGGCGACAGCGCCCTTGAAGCTCGACCACATCGTCGCCGGCGGTCAGCCGATCGGGCTCTCGCTGATGCAGAACCTCGTCAAGGAATGTGCCGAAGAGGCGGGAATGCCGGAAGCGCTCGCCAAGCGGGCGCATCCCGTCGGCTTCATCTCCTATCTGATCGAGAACTACGAGGGCATCCGCAACGACGTGATGTTCTGCTACGACATCGAGCTGCCCGAGGATTTCCGGCCGACGAACACCGACGGCGAGATCGAGGAATTCTACCTCTGGCCGATCGACAAGGTGATCGAGACGCTGGCGGCGGGAGAAGAGTTCAAGTTCAACGTGGCGCTGGCGATCATCGAGTTCCTGGTGCGCCACGGCTTTATCTCGCCCGAGGATCCCGACTATGCGGAGATCGTTCTCTCCATGCGCATCAAGGATCACTTCCCCGCGCCGGCGGGGTGATGAGGCCGCCCCTCGCCCCCGCTTGCGGGGGAGCGGGCAGGGTGAGGGGGCTGTTTCGAACGCCGGTGGGGGCGAACGAAAGGGGCAAGTCGCGCTCAGATCAGCCCCGCGGCCTGCGTCGCCTGCAGCACCGTCATCGAGCCCTCCCAGATCATGTGGGCGGCGACATAGAAGATGATGGCGAGCCCGACATAGACGAGCCAGTGCCAGCGCCGCAGCAGGTCGGCGATGAGCGTGGCGGCCACGCCCATGAGCGCCACCGAGAGCGCGAGGCCGAAGATCAGCACCCAGGCATGATCGCGCGCCACGCCGGCCACGGCCAGCACGTTGTCGAGCGACATGGAGAGGTCGGCCAGCACGATCTGCCACACCGCTTGGCGCATCGTCTTGGGCTGCCGCTTCGTCTTGTGCACCGCGTGGTCGGCGGGCGGATCGTCGATCGAGCCGACGATGCTGGCCGAGATCTCCTTCTGGGCTTCGGCCAGCGCGCGTTGCGCCTTGCGCTCCTTGCGCTGCTGCTCCACCTCGCGCCAGAGCTTCCAGCACACCCACAGCAGCAGCAGCCCGCCGGCGAGCGTGAGGCCGATGATCTGCAGGAGCTGCGTGGTGATCACCGCGAAGCCGACGCGCATCGCGGTCGCCGCCATGATGCCGAGGAAGATGACGCGCGTGCGCTGCTCGCGCGGCAGCGAGCTGGCGACCACGGCAACGACGATGGCGTTGTCGCCCGCCAGCACCAGGTCGACCATGATGACCTGGAGGAAGGCGCTGAGTTCGGCGAGGGTGATCGGGAGGTCCATCACGGGGCAAGGCTCGGAAGGGCCCGCATGGTGGCATGGGAGTGTTGACAGTTCCTAGCCACGAAATGCCGCGCCCCGGGCTTCACCGAATCCGAGTTCGGCCCGGATTCGCGCCGGATCGGCACCGCGGGCTCTCAAGGCCGCCAGGCTCTCGGCATCCTCGCGCTTGGCGAGCCGCTTGCCGTTGGCGTCCCGGATCAGGCGGTGGTGGCGGTAGCGCGGTGCCGGCAAGTCCAGGAGCGCCTGCAGCAGGCGGTGCAGGTGGGTGGCAGGGAACAGGTCCTCGCCCCGGGTGACGAGAGTGACGCCCTGGATCGCGTCGTCCAGCGTGACGGCCAGGTGATAGGAGGCCGGGATGTCCTTGCGCGCGATCACCACGTCGCCATAGAGCAGCGGATCGACGGCGATGGGCCCGCGCCCTTCCTCTTCCCAGGCGAGCGTGCCGGCGCGCCGCGCGGCCCCAGCGACATCGAGCCTGAGCGCGAAGGGCAGGCCGGCCGCGATGCGCCGCTCGCGCTCATGCGCCGAGAGGCCGCGGCAGGTGCCGGGATAAAGCGGACCGTCGGGCCCTTGCGGCGCGGCGCCCGACGCAGCGACTTCGGCGGCGATCTCCTTGCGCGTGCAGAAGCAGGGATAGACCAGGCCCATCGCCTCGAGCTTGGTCAGGGCCTCGCGGTAATCCTCCATATGCTCGGACTGGCGGCGCACAGGGCCCTCCCAATCGAGGCCGAGCCAGGCGAGGTCGTCCGCGATCGCCTGCTCGAATTCGGGACGACAGCGCGCGCGATCGATGTCTTCGATACGCAGCAGGAAGCGCCCGCCCGCCGTCTTGGCCGCGTGCCAACCTTCGAGGGCCGAGAGGGCATGGCCCAGGTGCAAGCGGCCCGTGGGGCTCGGTGCGAAGCGCGTGACGATCATGCGTGCGGGTGAGCGGCTTCCGGGGGCGGCGGCTTCCGGGATGGTGGGGGGCCAGGCAGAATGGCCGCGGGCGCGAGCGCCATCATGCATGCGCGAGGCAGGCCCTCCATAAACCACGCGCAACCTTTAGGTAAAGGTCGTCATGGCGGGATTCGAGATCAAGGGGCGACGGCTCAAGGTGGCGCTCGATCACCTGGCGGCAGCGGACGCGGATCTGGCGCAGAGCCTGGCCGAGATCGGACCGCTGCCGCCGCGCGCCATCGCGCCGGGCTTCGCCGGCCTGCTCAGAATTATTCTAGGACAGCAGCTCTCGGTCGCCTCGGCGCGGGCGATCTGGGAGCGGCTCGAAGCGAAGCTCGGCGAGCCCAGCCCTCGCGCCCTGCTGCGCCTCGCCGACCGCGATCTCGCCGCCATCGGCTTCAGCCGCCAGAAGATGCGCTTCGCCCGCGCGCTGGCCGAGGCGGTCAAGAGCCGAAGGCTCGATCTCGACGCGCTGGCAGAGGCCGAGGACGAGGCGGCCATGGCGGCGCTCACCGCCATCGACGGCATCGGTCCCTGGACCGCGGAGATCTATCTGCTGTTCGCGCTCGGCCGGCCGGATGTGATGCCGGCGGGCGACCTCGCGCTGCTGGTGGCGGCCCAGCGCCTGAAGCGCCTGCCGGCGCGGCCCAGGCCGCGCGAGCTGATCGAGATGGCCGAGCCCTGGCGGCCGTGGCGCTCCGTCGCCGCGCGCTTCCTCTGGCACTATTACCGCAACGCACCGCTGTGAGGGGTTGCATTGAGCATACGCGCGACGGTGCCACTAAATCTTGATCTAGATGTTCGCCGGAAACCGACTGCCGCCCGAGGATATGGAAATGAGGTCAGCGGACAGTACCTGGGGATCGATAAGCAGGGAGCATCAAGAGGCCGGAAGTAGCCCCAACAAGGCTAGGTGCTATGTCTGTTGGGAGGTTTGATACAGATCAAGGCCCGTAGCATGCGACGGCGGCAAAAATTCGGCCGTGAGCAAGCTAGGCCAGCTGGATATGCACGCCAAGCCTCGCAGCCATAGCCGTAATGGCCCGGCGACGTGGCGCCGTTGCCTTGGTGCGCTTGTTTTCTGCTGGTGCTCATGACGGCCACGATCGGCCATTCGGGGCAGCCGGCGGCAGCGGCTGTGATGTCCCGAGCATGCAACGGTCGCGGCCATCCGCCACACGGGCACGTCGTTTCCTGCGAAGCACGCGCTCGCCGATGAGCATTGCATGCATCACAGCCAGTGCTCGGTGCATACGGTGGTTCCAGGCGACCCGGCCGTCGAGGCACGTATGCGTCGATTGCAGCAGCGGGTCATCGCTTTAATGCCGGAAAAGGAGGGTCTCATGCACCGAGGCATCACGACTTTCGCAGGAGCACTGGCGTTATCGATCGCCGGGTTCGGGGCCGCAAGAGCGGCGAACGTCTACATTCCAGAGGGAAGCGCCGGAGAGGTGCTGGTCGTGGACGCCACAACGGACGCCGTCGTGGGCCGTCTGGAGGGGCTGCCCGACGTCCACGGGCTGGGTGGCGCGCCCGGGGCTCGCTACCTGGTTGCCGGCAGCTATGCGGAGACCTCTGCCGGCGAAGCGCCGGCGGTGGCCAAGCCGGCCGGCATGTCGGAGGACGAGCACGCGGCTCATCATGACGCGGCAGGGCGATCGGCATTGGCCCCCGGCGGCGTGGTCAGCATCCTCACGATCATCGACGTCACAGACGGGTCGCCGGTGCGCCGGCTCGAAGTGCCGGGCGCGGTCCATCATGTCGCCGTCTCGCCCGACGGCCGCTATGCCGTTGCGACGCATCCCAACGCCGACGGCGTCAGCATCATCGATCTCTCGGATCTGCGTGTTCGCGGTCTCGTCCGGACCGGGCCAACCCCCAACTACGCGGTGTTCAGTCCGGACGGACGCCGGGTCTATGTCAGCAACAGCGGAAACGGCACGGTCAGCGAGATCGATACCGATCGCTGGTTCGTCCGGCGCAACCTGCTTGCCGGAGACACGCCCGAGCACCTCGCGCTGACGCCGGATGGTCGGACCCTCTACGTCGCCAACGTCGAAACGGGCACGGTCTCCGTCCTCGCTCTCGAGCAGGGCGAGATCGTCCGATCCTTCACGGTCGGCGGAGAACTGCACGGGCTCGACCTTTCCGATGACGGAAACATGCTGTTTGTCAGCGGAAAGGGCGAAAACAAGCTCGCCGCCATCGACTTGGTATCGGGCGACATGCGCACGACGCCGCTGGGTCCGGGTCCCTATCACCTCGCCGTCGTTCACGGCACCGGCAAACTCTATGTCTCCAGCCGCGACGAACCGAAGGTCTGGGTGATCGATCAGGCGACGCTGGCACCACGCGGCGTCATCACGATCCAGGGAGAAGGGCATCAGATGATGGTCATGCCGTGATGGCCGATATCTGGAGAGTGGAAGGGCACAACGCGATCGGAGGCAGGATTTCAAGAAGCCCGTGATTACATTGTGAAGTGAGTGACTGGGCGGCACCGGCGGCGACGGGGCGGTCCGTGAGCAAGGCACGCAATCGAGAAGCACCCCTCTTGACTGACGAAACACCATGGCCGACAGGCAGTGCATCGAGAACCGCACCTTCGACGAGATCTCGATCGGCGACCAGGCAAGCCTCTCGCGGACGCTGACATGGCGCGACGTCGAGCTGTTCGCAGTCATGTCGGGCGATGTCAACCCCGCTCATGTCGATGAAGAGTTCGCGAAGAGCGACATGTTTCACAAGATCATCGCCCACGGCATGTGGGGAGGCGCGCTGATCTCGACGCTGCTTGGCACGCAGCTACCCGGTCCCGGCACGATCTATATTGGCCAGACGCTCAAGTTCCGGCGGCCGATCGGTCTGGGCGATACGGTCACCGTCACTGTCCGTGCCAAGGCCAAGGACGAGGTCAGGCACCGCATCACATTCGACTGCGGTGTTGTCAAGCAAGATGGTCAGGTGGCCATCAGCGGTTCGGCAGAGGTTATCGCACCAACCGAAAAGATCTGCCGGGAACGCGTTCCGCTTCCGCAGGTCGAGCTTCGAGAACCGGGTCGGAGCGGCGCTTCCGCGACGCCACCGCGAGGAAAGAATGATAAAAACTGAGCAGCTTCCCAAGTTCCTGGTCGTGGCCGTGATTGCCGGTGGCATTGGTCTCCTCGCGTCGAGATTGCTAGACATGGGTGGCGACCAGTCAGCGGCCAATGTCACGGTGCCGCCGCTGTCGTCGGTAGCGGCGGCTGGCAAGGTGGCATTCGATGCCAACTGCACGCAGTGTCATGGGAAAAACGGCGCGGGCACCAACCAGGGACCGCCACTCGTGCACGACATTTACAATCCCGGACACCACCCCGATGAGTCGTTCTACTACGCGGCGCGCCAGGGGGTGCGGCAGCATCACTGGCCCTTCGGAAACATGCCGCCACAACCACAAGTAACGAATGTGCAACTGGCGGAGATCGTACGTTACGTGCGCGAGCTGCAGGAAGCCAACGGCGTCGTTTATAGGCCGCACCAGATGTGAGCATCGACCGGGGTACGACGCCTTGGCTCGGAGGAAATCCCCATGCGCATAGCGGCAAAGCCGATCGGCTCCTACGCGGGGTATCTGCGCCCCTTTTTCTGGAACCAGAAGCGCAAGTATGGGCGGGCCCTCGACGCCGCGCTGCTCTGGGCTCGATCGCCGAAGCTGTTCCTGAGCGTGGCCATTCTCTATGGAATCCAATAGCTCCCGCAGAGGGGTGGAGAATTTTTTGAAAATCGCACTCGCTGAAATAGCGTGAACCGTTTTCGCCTGGCTGGCGCGACGGAGGTCTTTCCGGTAGGAAGGCAGAGCGTCGACGGCACATCGTCGCGTCGATCACCCTGGCCTCGCCTGAGGAGAATCTTCCCGCATGACCGGCCCCTTCGATCTCGATGGCCCGAGCGTGGGCCCTGCCGCGCAGGGTTCGCCGCAGCAGCTCGTCGTGCTGCTGCATGGCTACGGTGCGGACGGCAACGACCTGATCGAGTTGGCGCCGCACTGGTCCGACATCCTGCCGCAGGCGGCCTTCTTCTCGCCGCACGCGCCGTTTCCTTGCGAGGCGGCCCCGTTCGGGCGGCAATGGTTCGGCTTCGAGGGCCGCGACGAGAAGACGCTCTTCGCCGGCGCCGAGGCCGCGGGCGCGATCCTCGACAAGTTCCTCGACCTGGCGCTGGCGGAATTCGGGCTGCCGGCGAGCAAGCTGGCGCTGGTGGGATTCTCGCAAGGCACGATGATGGCGCTGCATGTGGCCTTGAGGCGCTCGCATGCCGTCGCCGGCATCGTCGGCTATTCGGGCGCGCTGATCGCGCCCGAGCGTCTGGCCGAGGAGCTCCGATCGCGCCCGCCCGTGCTGCTGGTCCATGGCGATGCGGATCCGGTGGTGCCGTTCCCGGCGATGGCGGCGGCGGCCCAGACGCTGACGGCGCTGGGCGTGCCGGTCGAGACCGAGCGCCGGCCGGGCCTGCCGCATGCGATCGACCCGACCGGCCTCGCCAAGGGTGGGCGCTTCCTGGTCGAGGCTTTCGCCAAGGCCAGGTGAACGAGGCCGCCGCCCCCACTCCTCTCGCATGGCGGAGCCGTTGCGCAGCGATGACAGCCGCATGACAGCGGCCCGCGACAAGGCCCGCTACATCTTGAGTTTTCCGTGCGCCTCCCTTACTTCTTGTGGGGTGTGGATAACCTGTTTCCCGTGACTGGGTGCCGAGGTGGTTGCATCGCCTGACAGTTGCCCCGCACTGGTTCTCAACGCCGATTTCCGGCCGTTGAGCTACTTCCCGCTGTCGCTCTGGCCTTGGCAGGAAGTGGTCAAGGCCGTGTTCCTCGACCGCGTCAACATCATCTCCGAATATGATCAGGTGGTGCGCAGCCCGAGCTTCGAGATGCGGCTGCCGAGCGTGATCTCGCTCAAGGAGTTCATCCCGCTCACGCGCCGGCCCGCCTTCACGCGGTTCAACGTGTTCCTGCGCGATCGCTTCAGCTGTCAGTATTGCGGCCAGCAGCATCCGACCCACGATCTGACCTTCGACCACGTCATCCCGCGCTCGCGCGGCGGGCGCACGACCTGGAACAACGTCGTGACCGCCTGCCAGACCTGCAATCTGCTGAAGGGAAACCGCTTGCCGAACCAGGCGGATATGCACCCGCTCACCAGACCCTATCAGCCGACGACATTCGAGTTGCAGGAAAATGGGCGGGCTTTCCCGCCCAATTATTTGCACCAGAGCTGGCGCGACTTCCTCTACTGGGACAGCGAGCTGGAGCCGGCATAAGGCCCGCACATTCGCTTTGCACCGGCATTGCCAATCTCGACGGTCATGCCCGCGAAAGCGGGCATCCATGCCTCGGCTTCCCGGATAACCGCCGCTTGGACCCTCGCTTTCGCGAGGGTGACGACCGAGTCCCCTGGTGCAAGCCTCGCCCGTTCGGCCCGGGCTCACACCCGTTCCGACAGCCAGATCGCGAGCCGCGAGCCGGCCTTGATGGCGGCGGTGAGGAGCGGGTAGGCCGGTGCCTTCTCGGCGCCTTCGGCGAGCCCGATATCGCGGTGCTCGACCTCCTCCTGTCGGCATTCCTCGATGATGCGCTTGAGCTGCGGCTCGGCCTCGCCCAGCGCCTCGCCCTGGCGCCGGTAATGCTCGTCGATCACCTCTTCGACCGCGACCGTGCAGGCCATCGCCGCCTCGCGTCCGAGCATGGCGGTGGCGGCACCCAACGCAAAGCCGGCCACATGCCAGAAGGGTTGCAGCAGGGTCGGACGCACGCGCCGCTCGACCATCAGATCGTCGAATAGCGCCAGGTGCCGACGCTCCTGCTCGGCCATGTGCCTGAGCTGCGGGTCCTGCGCGCCCAGCACCGCCATCTGGCCCTCGTAGATGCGCCGCGCGCCATACTCGCCCGCCTGGTCGACGCGGATCATGCGGTGAAGCAGCGCTTCGGGCTCGAGATCGCCCGGCAGGCGCCGGCGTGAGGGCTCCGCGCGGTCGTTCGCGTTTTCGGTGTCGGCGGGCCTGTGGTCGGTCATGGCATCCTCGGTCACCGCCTTCCGGCGCGGGCCGTCATCTCAGTGCCTGCGCGCCTGCCACAGCGCGAAGGCCGCGAGCGCGCCGGAATAGAGCACATTGTAGCCCGCCATCGAGATGCCGAACAGCGACCAGGCCACCTCGTCGCAGCGCACGACGGGGGCCGCCAGGATCGCCGCCTCGAACTCCTGCGCCGTCATGCCGGCCTTGAATTGCGTCGTGCATTCCACGGTGCCCTGCCACCAATGCCGCTCGACGCCGACATGAAACACCGCGATCCCTGCGCCGACCAGCGCGGCAAGGCCGGCCAGCGCCAGGAACAGGCGCGCCGCCTTGGGCTTGGTTTCGAGGAAGATCGCGGGCGCGGCGAGCAGGCCCGCCGCCAGCAGCGCCCAGCGCTGATAGATGCAGAGCACGCAAGGATAGAGCCCGCCCCAATATTGCGCGGCCAGCGCCACGGCCAGCGGCGCCAGCGCGCCGATCAGGACCAGCGTCGCGGCGCGGGCGGGGGTGAGCGAGCGAAGGATCGTCATCGGGCGGGGAGCCTAGCGATCGACGGGCTTGCGGCCTAGTGGCAATTGCGGCACCCGGCGGCGCCTTCAAAGCCAGTAGCGCACCATGAGGAAACCGCCGACCACGGCGACGACGAAGAGCGTCGCGACCAGGGTCAGGCGGCGCTCGACGAAATCGCGGATCGGCGCACCGAAGACACGAAGCAGGGCCGCGACCAGGAAGAAGCGCAAGCCCCGCGTCGCGATCGAGGCCAGCACGAAGGTGGGGAAGTCGAACGCGGCGGCACCGCTCGCGATGGTGACGAGCTTGTAGGGGATCGGCGTCATGCCCTTGATGAGGATGATCCACAGGCCCCAGTGGTTGTAGGCCTGCCGGAATGCCTCGAACTTGTCCTGGTAGCCGTAGAAGGCGATGATCGACTGGCCGATGGTCTCGAACAGGTAGTAGCCGATCGCGTAGCCGGCGACGCCGCCCATGACGGAGGTCACGGTCGCGACCAGCGCGATGGCCCAGGCGCGGTCGGGGCGGGCCAGCACCATGGGCACGATCATGGCGTCGGGCGGGATCGGAAAGAACGAGCTTTCCGTGAAGGACACGGCGCCCAAGGCCGAGAGCGCGTTGGGACGCGAGGCGAGCCCCATGGTCCAGTCGTAGAGGCGGCGCAGCATGGGGCGTATCGTTTTCCGGCGGAGGAGAGGGTGGCGGCCGATGTAGCAGGGCGGGGCCGGGCTGGCAACGGGAGGGTTGCCGCGCCACGAGCGTTTTACGGGGCCGCTGTTGCCTCGGGCGCCGCGGCCGCTATGATGCCCGCCGTCCGTGGGCGGCCCCTGTGGCGGAATCGGTAGACGCGGCAGACTCAAAATCTGTTACCGGCAACGGTGTGGGAGTTCGAGTCTCCCCGGGGGCACCATCGCAGGCGGCCGACCGGCCGCTGCCGGAGATTCTCCGACTCTTCTCGCCGCAACGAGCGGACCGCCGCTTCCGGCGCTCGAGAGAAGGCCGCAGAACGGTCCTTGCGCCAAAGCTCCCCGCTCCTGCCCCTCCTTCGCCCGCCGCCGACCGTCGCCGACCATGGGGACTTGGAGTCCCTGCCGGCCGAGGCGCCACGCGGCACGAAATCCGGGGATCGTCGGGTTGGTCAGGCTGCCAATTTGCCGGGTCCCGTTCCGTCTCGCCGCGAAGCCGTGGGTCATTCGAAAGTCGGATGACGGGGCCGCAGATTCCCGTTGAGCTTCGGGCGGCTTGCAGCGCACATTAACCGCCAGCGGCCGACGGCCCCCTTGGCCCGGAACGCCGCTGAACGCCCATGTCCAAGAGGCGTAACAAGAAAATCAGCAGGGGAGCTTTCGTGAGGTTTCTGCTCGGCGTCAGCCACGCCATCGACTGGATCAACGGGCATATCGGCAGACTGACATACTGGTGTGTGCTGATCTCGGTCCTGATCAGCGCCGGCAACGCCGTCGTGCGTTACACCCTCGACACCAGCTCGAACGCCTGGCTCGAGATTCAGTGGTATCTGTTCTCGGCGGTCTTCCTGCTCTGCGCCGGCTATACGCTGCTGCGCAACGAGCATGTCCGGATCGACGTTGTCACCGGCCGGCTCTCGCCGCGTGCGCGCGCCTGGATCGACGTCGTCGGCTCGCTCTTCTTTCTGCTGCCGATGGCCGTGATCATCGGCTGGCTGTCCTGGCCGTTCCTGGTCGATTCCTACCTGCGCCAGGAGATGTCGAGCGACGCGGGCGGGCTCATCCGCTGGCCGGTGAAGCTGCTGATGCCGGTGGGCTTCGCGCTGCTGGCGCTGCAGGGCGTCTCGGAGCTGATCAAGCGCATCGCCTTTCTGCTCGGCATGATCCCGGATCCGGCCGTGAAGACGCACGGTCCGCATCACGCTCCCGCCGCGAGCGAGCCGGTATGATCGAATTCGTCACCGCCAACATAGCGCCATTGATGTTCATGGCGCTCGTCCTGCTGCTGTTGCTGGGCTATCCGGTCGCCTTCGCGCTCGCCGCCAACGGGCTCCTGTTCGGCTTTCTCGGCATCGAGCTGGGGCTGCTCACGCCCGCACTGCTTCAAGCCCTGCCCGACCGCGTGTTCGGCATCATGCGCAACGACACGCTCTTGGCGATCCCCTTCTTCACCTTCATGGGCCTGATCCTCGAACGCAGCGGCATGGCCGAGGATCTTCTCGACACCATCGGCCAGCTGTTCGGCCCCATCCGCGGCGGTCTGGCCTTCGCCGTGGTTTTCGTCGGCGCGCTGCTCGCCGCCACCACCGGGGTGGTCGCCGCATCGGTCATCTCGATGGGCCTGATCTCGCTGCCGATCATGCTGCGCTACGGCTACGACCGGAGGGTCGCCACCGGCGTCATCGCCGCCTCGGGCACGCTGGCCCAGATCATCCCGCCGAGCCTGGTGCTGATCGTGCTGGCCGACCAGCTCGGCCGCTCGGTCGGCGACATGTATGCCGGCGCCTTCGTGCCGGGCTTCGTCCTCACCGGCCTTTACGCCCTCTACATCCTGGGAACCGCGGTCGCGAAGCCCGGCTGGGCGCCGGCGCTCCCGCTCGAGGCGCGTACGCTCAAGGGGCTGGCGCTGCTCCGGCGCGTCGTCTTCTCGCTGCTGCCGCCGCTGATCCTCATCTTCCTCGTTCTCGGCACCATCTTTCTCGGCATCGCCACGCCGACCGAGGGCGGCGCCATGGGGGCTACCGGCGCGTTGATCCTGGCGCTGATCAACCGGCGCCTGAACTGGTCGCTCCTGAAGCAGGCGATGGACACGACCGCGAAGCTCTCCTCCTTCGTGATCTTCATCCTGATCGGCTCGACGGTCTTCACGCTGGTGTTCCGGGGCGTCGACGGCGACCTCTGGGTCGACCATCTGCTCACGAGCTTGCCGGGCGGCCAGCTCGGCTTTCTCATCGTCGTGAACCTGATGGTGTTTCTGCTGGCCTTCTTCCTCGATTTCTTCGAGCTGGCCTTCATCGTCGTGCCGCTCCTGGCGCCGGTGGCCGAGAAGCTCGGCATCGACCTGATCTGGTTCGGCGTTCTCCTGGGCGTCAACATGCAAACCTCGTTCATGCATCCGCCCTTCGGCTTCGCCCTGTTCTATCTGCGCAGCGTGGCGCCGGCGGTCGACTACATCGACAAGATCACCGGCCGGCGCCTCGCCAAGGTCACCACCGGCCAGATCTACTGGGGTGCGGTGCCCTTCGTCTGCATCCAGATTCTGATGGTGGCGATCATCATCGGCTTGCCCGGCCTGGTGTTGAACCAGGTGCAGAAGGCGCCGACGGAAGACCTGCAGAACATCCAGATCGAGCTGCCTTCCACGGGCGAAGAGGCGCCCGCGCCGATCGAGATCCAGTAGGCACGAATTCCGTTTGGCTTGTATCGCATCTCCTCGTCGTTCCCGCGAAAGCGGGAACCCAGGGGCGAGCGACGTGGGGCGGCCCCTGGGCCCCTGCTTTCGCAGGGGCGACGATGTGTTGTTCAAGTCAAACCGGAAGGGCTCAAGAGAAGAAGGCCTCGGGCACGGCACCCGAGGCCTTCCGTCCTTGCGGGCTCTGGCCCGGCGATCAGCTCTTCTGCGCCGACTTGGCGAAGACGAAGTTGTCGAAGGTGTTTTCGGCGACGCGGAACCAGAGATCCTGCTCCTCGCGGAACGGCTTCCACGCCTCGTAAATCTTCTTGAACTTCGGATTGGCCGCTGCCGTTTCGTCATAGACCTCGAAGGCCGCCTTGTAGGACGCCTCCATGATCTCCTTCGAGTAGGGCTTGAGCTGCGTGCCGCCGGCGACCAGGCGGCGCAAGGCCGGCATGTTCTGCGCGTCGTACTTGGCCAGCATCAGGACGTTGGCCTCGCCGCTGGCCGCCTCGAGCGCCGCCTGATAGCTCTTGGGCAGCGTCTCCCACTGCGCGATGTTGACATAGAGCGAGAGCTGCGGCCCGCCTTCCCACCAGCCGGGGTAGTAGTAGAACTGCGCCACCTTGTTGAAGCCGAGCTTCTCGTCGTCGTAGGGGCCGACCCACTCGGCCGCGTCGATCGTGCCCTTCTCGAGCGCGGGGTAGATGTCGCCGCCGGCGATCTGTTGCGGCACCACGCCGAGCTTGGTCAGCACCTTGCCGGCGAAGCCGCCGATGCGGAACTTGAGGCCGCTGAGGTCGCCGACGGTGTTGATCTCCTTGCGGAACCAGCCGCCCATCTGGGCGCCGGTATTGCCGCAAGGGATCTGGCGGATGTTGTAGTCCTTGAAGAACTCGCGCATCAGCTCGAGGCCGCCGCCGTAATACATCCACGCGTTCTGCTGGCGGGCGTTGAGGCCGAAGGGGATCGCCGTGTCGAAGGCGAAGGTCGGGTCCTTGCCGACATAGTAGTAGCTGGCGGAATGGCCGCATTCGACGGTGCCGTTCTGCACCGCATCCAGCACCTGCAGGCCGGGCACGATCTCGCCCGCCGCGAAGACGCGGATCTGGAACTTGCCGTCGGTGGCGGCGGCGACGCGGTTGGCGACCACCTCGGCGGCGCCATAGATGGTGTCGAGGCTCTTGGGGAAGCTCGAGGCCAGCCGCCATTTGACCTCCGGCGCGGTCTGGGCGATGGCGGGCGCGGCGATCGACGCGGCCGCGATCGGCGCGGCGGCGAGGCCCGTGGCGGCGGACTTCAGAAACTTACGTCGCTTCATGGGTGAGAGTCTCCCTGATGGATGGGCGTATTGAACGAACCCGTTTTTGGTGAGGGCGATCCGTGCCGGCGCCGGTGGCCCGACGGCCGCGTGCCCCTTTCCCCCTTGGGCATGAGGAATTATAGGGCTTCTCGACCGAGCGGCAACCGCAAGGGTGGCGGCCCGCGCCATCGCGCCTCGGGACATTCATCCGATCGTCATCGGGCACGGGGGCCGGCTTGGATCCGGTCGGGGCGATCCCACGGGGCCCGCGGATGCGCTTTGCCTACTGGCTGTCGGCGATGAACATCGCCACGGCCCGGAACTTGGCCGGTACCGTCACGCGGTAGCGCCGGTGCTGATTGATGCGCTTCAGCAGATTGGCCAGGTTCGGGTGCCGTCCATGCAGGATCTTGACGGGGCCGCAGGTGACCTGCGGGAAGGGCAGGCGATAATTGTATTCGTTCGGCAGCGTGGCGAGCTTGAGGCCGCTCTTGTAGACGATCTCGCGGAAGGAGAGCTGGTCCCAGGTCCAGGGCTTGACCGGGCCTTCGAGCTGCCGCTCGTAGAGCGCGGCCCAGGCCTCGAGCGCCTCGATAACGGCCGGCCTGTGCCGGTAGGCGACCACGCCGGTGTTGTACTCGGGAAAGCAGACCGGCACGCCGCCGAGGAAGATCGCCTGCTCCTTGTGCCGCGTGATCGAGAGGCGCAGCGGCGCGTGCGCCGCGGCGATGTCGTAATCGGCCAGCAGGTCGAACAGCTCCTCCACCGGCCGCGCCACGAAGGTGTCGGAATCGAGAAAGACGGTGCGGCGGAACGGCGTGAGGGCGAGCGCCTTGACCTTGACCAACAGCGGATAGGCGGTGTCGGCGATGCGCACCACCTGGTCGAAGGGTGCCGGCGCATCGACCTGATCGGTAACGAGCGCCACCGGCACGTCCGGCATCTGCTGCTTGGCCGACGCGGCCGACGCCGCCGCCTCGGCGACATATTTCGCGCCGGTCGCGAAATAGAGAATCCCCCGGTCCTGCATGTCGCCCTCACGACACGAGCGTCGGCGGTCTGCATGTCGCGCAGACCGTTCCCTCCGACGTCCCCACCCGGAAGGCAGCCTAGACCGTCTCCCGCCCGGCCTCAATGAGAGGCTGGCAAAGGCGGGAAGGTAAACGCCCCCAAGGCGCGCCACGATCCTTAGTTTCAGCGTATGCTGTTGCCGCCACCCGAGCTGTGCTCGCGATCGCCGCCGGGTCCATTCGGTCTGCCATCCTCGGTGGTTATGCCGAAGAGCCCGCCATAGGTCGGCGTGTAGGGCACGGTCTTCTCCTTCTCGGAGCAATTGCCCTTCACCACGAGCGAGAAGCCGGCCTGAACCGTGGTTTCCTGCGGCCTGTCGCAGGACTTCGCCGCAATCGCGCCCTTCAGCACCGACACCGTCGTGGTGCCGTCGAGGTCGACCTGGATGATGAGATCGGTGCCGCGGATCGACAGCGTGGCAACCGGCGTGTTCAGGGTCACCCCTTCCTTGTGGGTGGTCTCGCCGGTGACGAAGCGGAACAGGCCGTGATTGAAATTGATCACGGCCTTGGTGAGGCTCTGGTTCGGATCGTAGACGAACTCGTCGAGGGTCACCTCGGAGCCGGGGCCGACCTGCAGGCTGGTCCCGTCGTGGAAGCCCAGCGCGGTCTGGCCCCAGAGCGGCGTCGTGACTCGCTCCTGAGAAAACACCGCGACCTGGTGGATGAGCTTGTCCTCGCGGTCGGGCAACCTGCCGAGCGCGCCCTTGTATTCCTCTTGCGTCACCTCGCCGATCGGCGGCGGCTCTGCCGCAGCGCCGACGGCGGCGAGGCTCACGGCCAGCATCGTCGCGGCCATGAGGGCGCGCGGCGCCAAACCGGTGCGCGCACGGTCAAGACGATCGTCGCTCATGGAATCGTCGCTCCCATACCGCCGTCCGGATCGGCCATTGCGGCTGGTCCCTGCGGACGACAATCCGATAACGACCAATCGGTAGCACCGGCGGACTTTAACCGACAGCGCTATTTCCGAGGCGATTTGGACCCACTGCGGGTTGGGCTCTTTTCCCAATCCTGTCAAATCCTTGCCGTCCGGCGTCCGAACATGCGGTCGTTCCCGGCCGCGTGTCCTGGTCGTCGAGCCAGGTGCCGGACCGGCCGCGGATGCCTCAGATGCGCCGGCGCTTGCGCGCTGGCCGCGCCGCGCGGCGCCACAATGCGCGCTTCACGATCTCGACCATCAGGAAATAAGCCAGCGCAACGGCCGCGATCGCGGCCAGGAGCGGTGCCGGCAGCGGCACGAAGCCGAACCACGCCCCGACCGGCGTGAAAGGCAGCAGGATCGCCGCCGCGGTTGCCGCGAGCACGGTCGCGGCCAGCACGCGGTCGGGGCGGCTCGCGAAGGGGCGCCCGCGGGTGCGGATCAGGAGCACCACCAGCGTCTGCGTGATCATGCTCTCGACGAACCAGCCGGTCTGGAACAGCGCCTCGCCCGCGCCGAACAGGTGCAGCAGCAGGAAGAAGGTGAGAAAGTCGAACAGCGAGGACACCGGGCCGATGGTCCACATGAAACGTTGCACGAAGCGCAAGTCCCAATGCTGCGGGCGCGCCAACGCTTCCGCATCCACGCGGTCGAAGGGAATCCCCAGCTCGGACAGATCGTAGAGCAGGTTGTTGAGCAGCACCTGCACGGGGAGCATCGGCAGGAAGGGCAGAAACAGCGTGGCGCCCGCCATCGAGAACATGTTGCCGAAATTCGAGCTGGTGCCCATCAGCATGTACTTGAGAATGTTCTCGAAGCTGCGCCGGCCTTCCTCGACCGCGGCCTTCACCGGCGCCAGATCGTGCTCGAGCAGAATTAGATCGGCGGCCTCCTTGGCGACGTCGGCGGCGCGATCGACCGAGATGCCGATATCGGCGGCGTGGAGCGCCGGCGCGTCGTTGATGCCGTCGCCGAGGAATCCCACCACATGGCCGGCCCGGCGCAACGCCAGCACGACCCGCGTCTTCTGCTGCGGCGTCAGACGGCAGTAGAGGTCGGTGTCGGGAAGGCGGGCGTAAAGCGCCTCGTCCGAGAGCCGGCCGAGCTCGGCGCCCGTGAGCATGCCCTTCACCTCGAGGCCAAGCGCTCTGCATAGATGCTGCGTCACGCGCTCGTTGTCGCCGGTCAGGATCTTGACCGCCACGCCGGCGCGTGCGAGGTCGCGCACGACCTCGGCCGCTTCCCGTTTCGGCGGGTCGGCGAAGGCGACGAAGCCTGCGAACACGAGATCGGACTCGTCGGCGATCGTGACGGCGCCGTGGTCGGGCGCCATCGCGCGATAGGCGACCGCGAGCGCGCGCAAGCCCTCCTCGCCGAGACGCTCGAAGGCGGCCGTCAGCCGCGTTCGCGTCACCGGGTCGAGGTCGCGCAAGGCGCCGTCCTCGCCTTCGACGCGCGTGCACAGGCCGATCACGCTCTCGGGCGCGCCCTTGACCAAAAGCAGCGTCTGCCCTTCGCGCTCGGTCAGGATCGATACGCGCCGCCGCTCGAAATCGAACGGCAGCTCGTCGCGCTTGGCCCAATCTTCGACGCCGGCCGGCGCGGGCCGCGCCATGATCGCCTCGTCGAGCGGGCTCTTGAGCCCACTCTCGAAATGGCCGTTGAGCCAGGCCAAGGCCAACACGCGCTCGCTCTCCGCGCCGTCGGCGTCGATCGCGCGCTCCAGCCGCACGGTCGCTTCGGTGAGCGTGCCGGTCTTGTCGGTGCAGAGCAGGTCGACGGCGCCGAGATTGTGCAGGGCCGGCAGGCGCTTCACGATCGCGCGCCGGCCAGCGAGCCGCAGCGCGCCGCGCGCCAGCGTCACGGTCGTGATCATCGGCAGGAGCTCGGGCGTGAGCCCCACGGCAAGAGCGACCGCGAACAGGAAGCTTTCGAGCAGCGGCCGGCCGAACAGCCCGTTCACCAGCAGCACGAACAGCACCAGAAGCGCCGTGAGGCGCATGATGAGCAGGCCGAAGCTGCGGATGCCGGCCTCGAAGGCGGTGGCCGGCGCGCGGGTGCCGAGCTCGCCGGCGAGCCCGCCCAGGAGCGTGGCGCGGCCGGTGCGGCAGACGAGCAGCCTGGCGGTGCCGCTGACGACCGAGGTGCCGAGGAAGGCGGCGTTGAGGGCTTCGCTCGGGCCCGAGGCGGCGCCTTCGCGCGGGCCGTCTCGCGGCCCCGCCCGCTTTTCGGCGGGAAAGGGCTCGCCGGTCAGGATCGCCTGGTTCACATAAAGATCGCGCGCCTCCAGCAAGATCCCATCGGCCGGAACCAGATCGCCCGCCTTGAGCTCGACCAGATCGCCCGGCACCAGCCGGTCGGCCGGCAGCTCGGTCCAATGTCCGTCGCGGCAGGTGCGCGCGGTGAGCGCCACCGATCGGCGCAGCGCTTCGACCGTGCGCTCGGCCCGCACCTCCTGCGCGAAATCGAGCGTGACCGAGAGCACGACAACGACCGCGATGATGACGAGGCTCGCGGTTTCGCCGGTGACGGCCGCGACGAGGCTGGCCGCCAGCAGGATCAGAACCAGCGGATTCTTGAAACGCGCCAGATATTGCAGCCACAGCGGCACGCGGGCGAGGGCCGCCGCGTCGTTGGGGCCGTAGCGCTGCCGGCGCCGGTCCGCCTCGGTCTCGGCGAGACCGCCGGGGCCTGCCTCGAGCGCCGTGGCGATCCGCTCGGGCTCCAGGTTCCAGAAATCCTCCGGCAGCGGCGGTGTCGCATGAGGCCGGCGGCGCGGCGCTAGCAAAGACATGTCGGACATCCCCTTTGCCGGTCCCTTGCATCATAGCGTGACCGGCCGCGGCGGGGAGGTGGCGGTAGGTCGCTCAGGCCTTGAACATGAAAAAGGCCGCGGCCACCAGGCAGACGAAGCCGGCCAGATAGTTCCAGCGCAAGGGCTCGTCCAGATAGAGCACCGAGAAGCCGGCAAACACCGAAAGCGTGACGATCTCCTGGATGGTCTTGAGCTGGGCGCCGTTGAACTCGCCATAGCCCCACCGGTTCGCCGGCACCTGCAGGCAATATTCGAAGAAGGCGATGCCCCAGCTCGCCAGGATGGCGAGCCAGAGCGGGGAACTCTTGTATTTGAGGTGGCCGTACCAGGCGAAGGTCATGAAGACGTTGGAGCCGATGAGCAGCAGGATGGTGCGCATGATCTCGTCCGTGTCGGGGACAACTCGGTTCGAAGGATTCTCTATGGATGGGGGATTCCGGGTTGGATTCAACCCGCTTGGATTTGACTGCAAGGATTGATCCAGCCCGCGCCCGGCCGGCGACAGAGCGGGGCCGGGGCGCTCAGAATTTGGTGGCTTCGTAGCGGCGCATCGCCCGATCGGCGATCAGCGCGACCACGATCACCGCGACGAGGAACACCACGATCTCGCCGGCGAGCGACTGGAAGCCCAAGAGCCCGAACAGCTTCAGCACGACATAGCCGGACACGGCGCCGATGATGCCCGGCACCTGCCGGATGATCGCTGCCATCATGAGACTGCTCCCTTTTGTCCGTCCCTTGGGCGAAAAGCCCGGCCGGGGCGAGGTCCCGCGAGGCCCGCTTCTGCCCTCGGAAACGGCCCCGAGGCTAGCGCGGCCCGGGCAGGCTGGCCAGAGCGGCGCCTCCGTCTTCCGATCTGGTCGCGGACGATTGGCGGGCCGCACCCGCGTCCCTAGACTGGTTGCCTGCGGGTCGGAGGGGGGACGCGGACATGGCTTACGACGCGATCGTGGTGGGCGGCGGGCATAACGGCCTGACCGCCGCCGCCTATCTGGGCAAGGCGGGGCTGAAGACGCTGGTGGTGGAGCGCCGGCCGGTGCTGGGCGGGGCCGCCGTCACCGAGGAATTCCATCCCGGCTATCGCAACTCGGTCGCCTCCTACACGGTGAGCCTGCTGCAGCCCGAGGTGATTCGCGACCTCGACCTGCCCGCGCACGGCTACCGCACGATCCCGCTCAAAGGCCATCTGGCGCTGTTCCCGGACGGCCGGCCGCTGCTGCTGACGGGCGAGGAAGCCCACGACCGCGCCGCCGTCGGCCGCTTCTCCAACCGCGATTACGACGCCATGGCCCGGTTCGATGCCGCGGTCGAGCGGGTCGGCGAGGTGATCCGGGCGCAATGGTTCAAGGAGCCGCCCGATCTCGGCGGCGGCTTCCTCGAGCTGCTGTCGCTGGTCGGCGCCGGGCGGAAGATCAAGGCGCTGGCGCCCGAGGACCGCCACTTGCTGCTGCAGCTCTTCACCAGCTCGGCCAACACGGTGATCGAGCGCTGGTTCGAGAGCGAGCCGATCCGCAACATCTATGCGGCGCATTGCGTGTCGGGCAACTTCTCGAGCCTCGATCAGCCGGGCTCGGCCATCCCCTTCTTCCATCATGCGCTGGGCGAGTTCGAGGGCGTGCGTGGCGGCTGGGGCATGGCCAAGGGCGGCATGGGCGCCATCACGCAGGCCATGGCGAGCTCGGCGCGCGCCCGCGGCGTCGAGCTCAGAACCGGCGCGCCGGTCGAGCGCATCCTCGTCGAAGGAGGCCGCGCCGTGGGCGTGCGGCTCGAGGGCGGGGAGGAAATCCGCGCGCGCCTGGTGCTCGCCAACACCGACCCCAAGCGCACCTTCCTGAAGTTCGTGGGCGCGGAGAACCTGCCGGAAGCCTTCGCGCGCGATATCGGGGCCTTGCGCTACGGCCACGCCACGCTGCGCATGAACCTGGCGCTTGCGGGCCCACCCGAGTTTGCGGCACTCCAGGGAAGGGAGGCCGAGATCGCGCTGGCGTCCTCGATCATCCTGTTTCCCGACCGCGCCGGCATCGAGGCCGGCTACCGCAAGGCGAGCGCGGGCGAGATTCCGGACGGCTTCTATATCGACATCCGCCTGCCCTCCGCCCTCGACGGCAGCCTGGCACCCGAGGGCCATCACGTGATGAGCCTGATCGCGAAATACTGCCCCTACAAGCTCGCTCGGGGATTGAGCTGGGACGAGATCGGCGCCTCGGTCGCCGAGCGCGTGCTCGACCAGATCGAGCGCCATATCCCCAACCTGAGGAAGCTTGTCGTCGGCCGCCAGCTCCTGACGCCGCTCGACCTCGAGCGCGTGTTCGGCCTGACCGAGGGCGACATCTTCCACGGCCGTCACGATCTCGATCAGATCTTCAGCCTGCGCCCCCATCCCGCGGCCTCGCGCTACCGCACGCCGGTTGCCGGCCTCTATCTCTGCGGCTCGGGGGCCCATCCGGGCGGCGGCGTCTCGGGCGTGCCGGGCCGCAACGCCGCGCTTCGCGCGATCAAGGATTTCCGCAACGGAGGGGCGATAAATCGCCTCGGAGCCGCAGGGCTGCAGCGCCGAGACCCGTAGCCGAAGAGCGCAGGCCCGTGCGGCAAGCGCCGGACTGGTCGCCAAGGATGGGCCGACGGTATGAGCGCCATTGCCAAGGGCGGTCTTTTCCGGCATCATCTGTGCAATTGCAACGCACTCGCAATTTTGGGGGCGAGAGGAACGTGATCGCATGCTGATCTGGAAAGGGCTTTCGCCAAGTCGTCTGGCTGCGGTGATTGCTTGGGTGGTCCAGCAGCCAAGCGCCGAGCGGCCGCCTTCCGGCCCCGGCGAGACGCCGCGCATCAGCCCCGCGGCGCCAGTGCCAGCATCGTCGTCTGGCCCAGCGCCAAGCCGGCCGCCGCGCCCAAGAGCGCGCCCTTGAAACGGTTGCGCCGATAGGCGGCGGCACCGATCGCTGCACCCGCCAGACCCGGCAACAGCACCCACAGACCGTAAAGCGTCAAGACGGTGTTCACGGCATGCCCGGCTCGGGCGGATGCCCGGCCTCCGCCTTTGCCGAGGTTTCGGCGGACAAGTCTCCCTGCGGAGGATTCTTTCGTGCGCGCGCGGGCGTCATTCGAACACCAGATAGACTTTCCGCACCGTCTCCTGCACGTCCCACACGCCATTGGTGTTGGCGGGGAAGAAGACGCAGTCGCCGGCCCGGATCTCGATCCTCGTGCCGTCATCATGCGTGAAGCTGCAGCGCCCGGCGACGAAGTGGCAGAACTCGGCCTTCTTCACCTGGCGGCGCCACCGGCCCGGCGAGCATTCCCACACACCGCTCTCCACCTTCTTGTCGGCGCTGGCGGCGAGCGGGCGGCCTCGGAGATGGGCCACCGGCTCGCCCAGCGGCAGGCCCACCGGGCCCCAGTCCTCGAGTTCGGCGCTCGGGATCGAGGCGGGCGCCTTCATCATCGTCATTTTCATGAGCTGGATCTTCCCCTTCGATAGTCCGGTCAGAAATTCGCCGCGCGGATGGCCGCGAGCACGGCGGATGGATGGACGTGGCTCGTGTCGATATAGCACTCCTCGCGCCCGCGCCGGTTGGCGCCGACGGTCGATGCGTAGAGATCGACATAGGTCAGGCCGGCACGCCCCGCGGCCGCGCGCAGCTCGGCGTTGAAATGCTCGACCAGCTCGAGGAAATGCCGCGCCTCGGCCGGTTGCACCAGGGTCAGCGGCGCGGCGCAGGCCGGCGGTCCCTGCAGCACGAGGTCGAGGCCGCGCCGGTTGGCGGCCTCGACGACCCAGTCGACATAGCGCTGGACCGTTTCGCCGACGAACTGGCGACCATCGAGCTCGGGATGCCGGCGCAGATAATCCATGAACCCGATCGTGTAGCGGCAATCGAGATCGCCCACCGACGCGATCACGGTGGCGCCCTCCGGCTGTCGGTCGAGCGCCGCCTCGAAACCGGCGCGGCAGGAATTGGCCGCCGGCTTGAACAGATTGACGGCGATGCAGCCCGGCACGAAGGCGGTGCCGAGGCGCACCGTCTCGCCGCCGAGCGGCACGACCAGATTGGCGGCCGAGAGCGACTGCATGTCGCCGATCACCGCCACTTCCCGTTCCGTCTTGCCGCGATAGAGCTGCGGCTCGCGCTTGCGCGCATCGGCCAAGAGCGCGATCTGGCTGTGATAGGCGGCATAGACGTCCTCGGTCCGGCCGCCGCGCTCCTGCGCGATCCGCTCGCAAGCGCCGAGCGCCGCCTCGATCCGGGTCATGTCGCCCTGCTGCCAGGCGGCGATCGCGGCCAGCACCGCCTCGCGATAGCGGTTGCGCTCGTCGGCGGGCGGCGGCAGCGACGCGAGCTCGTCATAACGGGCGAGCGCGAACAAGGTCAGCGCGTAGGTCGTCTGGGGGTCCTGCGCCGGCGGCGTCGCGATCCGCGCCTTGCCCAGATGATCGGCCGCCTTCGCGAGCTTGCCCTGCTCGCGCAGCAGCATGCCCAGAACCTGATGCGCCGCGGCCAGATCGGGCTTTGCGGCGACGGCCCGCTCGGCCGCCGCGATGGCCTCCTCGGGACGCTCGGCCTGGCCCCACAGCACCGCCTGGCGGACCAGAAGCTCCGCGGTCTGCATCTCCAGGCCCCGGGCGGCGGCGAGCTGCTCGCGGACCGCATCGAAATTCTCTGCAAGCGCATGGGCTTCGGCGAGCCCGACGCGGAACGCGGCATTGTCGGGCATGAGCCGCACCGCCTCGGCCAGCGATTCGAGCGCTTCTGCGTTCTTGCCCTGCTGGTGCGCCACCAGCCCCAGCAGATGATGGGCCAGCGCATAGCGGGGGTCGGCGCGGCGGACCTGGCGGTAGATCTCGGCCGCCTCCGTCAGGCGGCCCTGGCGATGATAGAACCGGCCGTTGTCGATGAGCCGCTTGAGTTCCTGCACTTGGCGAAGCCCCTGGCTGACGCGGTTGGCGGGAGAACGCGCGAAGAGACCGCCATGGCGGTCGCCTCCCCCAAAGCGGGCGCCACTATGCCGCCGCGTGGGGCCGCGAAGCAACGGGTGAAGCGGGTCGCAGCCGGTTAGGTTAACGGGAGGCGATGGGGCTTGCCTCGTGCGCCAGCATCGGCGCAGCTTTGCTGCCTTTGGACGGACGAGGAGGGTCAGGCGATGCGATGGCTGGTGCTGGGGGCGGGCGCGGTCGGCGGCTATTTCGGCGGCCGCCTGCTGGAGGCGGGCGCCGACGTGACCTTCCTGGTGCGCCCCGCGCGCGCCGCGCGCCTGCGGCAGACCGGCCTCGTCATCGAGAGCCCGGACGGCAACGCGACGCTCGAGCCGCGCCTGCTGCTTGCGGGCGAGACGGCGCCGCAGCCCTTCGACGTCGCGCTCCTCGCCTGCAAGGCCTACGACCTCGAGGACGCCATCGGCGCGATCGAGCCTCATCTCGGCCACGCCAGCGCGGTGCTGCCGCTCTTGAACGGGCTCAGGCATCTCGACCGCCTCGATGCGGCCTTCGGCGCGACCCGTGTGCTGGGCGGCTTGTGCCAGATTTCGGCCACGCTGGGGCCGAACGGGGAAATTCGCCATCTCGACCTGCCGCCGCGGCTGATTTATGGCGAGCGGGCCGGCGGCTCGAGCCCGCGCGCCGAGTCGATCGGCGCGGCGCTGGCGCCCGCCCGCTTCAAGTGGCTGCTGAGCGACGACATCCTGCAGGACATGTGGGAGAAGTTCGTCATGCTGGCGGCGCTGGCAGGGCTCACCTGCCTGATGCGCGGCAGCCTGGGCGAGATCGCGCGTGCGGGCGGCGTGCGGCTGGCCGAGGCCATGCTGGCCGAATGCGTCGCGGTCGCCGAGGCGGCGGGGCATGCGCCGCGCTCGAAGTTCCTCGAGGCCACGCGCCAGCGCCTGACCGATCCGGCCTCCGCCGTTACGGCCTCGATGCTGCGCGACATCGAGCGCGGCGGGCCGACCGAGGGCCCGCATGTGCTGGGCGACATGGTGGCGCGGGGCGAGGCCGCGGGAATCGCGACGCCGCTTCTGGCCGCCGCCGCCTGCCATCTCGAGGTTTATGAAGGCCGGCGCCGCGGCAAGGCCGGCGGCTGAGGCGAGCGTCAAACGGCGAACTGCCAGAGGGCGCCCAGCAGCGCGGCACCGCCGAGTGTGGGCAGCAATCCCAGCCTGAAGCGCAGCAGCGCCAGAAGCGCCGCCAGCGCCAAGAGCAGCGCCACCGGATCGAGCGTGTTCCATTGCGGAGACCAGGCGCGCAAGGGGCCCCAACGGACCTCTTCGACCGTGCCGAACAGCACGTGGAGCGCGAACCACAGCATCAGATTGAAGATCACGCCCGTGACGGCGGCGGTGATGGCGGCGAGCGCGCGGGCCAGCGCTTCGATGCGCGCGATCGCCTCGATATAGGGCGCGCCCAGGAAGATCCAGAGAAAACAGGGCGCGAAGGTGACCCAGAGCGTGAGGCCGGCGCCAAGCGTGCCGGCAAGGAGCGGGTCGAGCGCGCCCGGTGCGCGATAGGCGGCCACGAAGCCCACGAACTGCAGCACCAGGATCAGCGGCCCCGGCGTGGTCTCGGCCAGGCCCAGCCCGTCCAGCATCTCGCCAGGGCCGAGCCAGCCGTAATGGCCGACCGCCTGCTGCGCCACATAGGCCAGCACGGCATAGGCGCCGCCGAAGGTCACGACCGCCATCTTGCTGAAGAAGAGCGCGATCTGACCGAATACGTCGCCGGGACCGAGCCACGCCAGGATGGCCGCGACCGGCAGCAGCCAGATGGCGAGCCAGAGCAGCGCGGTGCCGAGGCTTCGCGCGAGCGAGGGCCGCGGCGCGTCGTTGCCGTCGGGCGGGGGTGCCCGATGCGCCTGTCCTCCGTGCAGCGCACCCAGCAGGCCCGCGCCCAGCACGACCAGCGGGAAAGGCAGGTCGAGGGCGAAGATGGCGGCGAAAGCCGCGGCCGCGATGGCGAGCGCGAAACCGTCCTTGAGCGCGCGCTTGCCGATGCGCAGGAGTGCCTCGACCACGATGGCGGCGACCGCGGGCTTGATGCCGTAGAACAGGGCCGCGATGGCCGGCACCTGCTGGAAGCGCGCATAGATCGCGCTCAAGGCCAGGATCACGAGGGCGCCCGGCAGCACGAACAGAATGCCGGCGGCGAGCCCGCCTGCCCAGCGATGCAGCCGCCAGCCGACATAGGTCGCGAGCTGCGTCGCCTCGGGCCCCGGCAGCAGCATGCAGAAATTGAGCGCATTCAGGAACCGCCGCTCGTCGATCCAGCGCTTCTCGTCGACCAGGATGCGGTGCATGAGCGCGATCTGGCCGGCGGGTCCGCCGAAGCCGAGGCAACCGATCTTGAACCAGACGCCGAGCGCTTGCGCGAAGCTCGGCCGCAGCGGATCGCGGTCGTTCACGGGAAGCGGATCGCGACCGCTCATGGGTGATGGCGCCTCGCCGACCGAGAGATGGCGGAGCCGAGAGTGCCCGTCCGGGCGATGTCTTGGCAATCGCAGCGTTGGGAACGCCGTCGCCCTGCGCCGGGCTTCGACGAGATCGAGCCGCCTTCCCGTTCGTCATTGCCGGGCTTGACCCGGCAATCCATGCCATGGACCCCCGGGTCGAGCTCGGGGGTGACCGGAGGAGAGCTGACCTCGGCCCGGCAAATCGGCTTTGGAGAGCCCGACCCAAGACGCAAACGAAACGGGCCGGGGCTCGAAGCCCCGGCCCGTCGGTGTTCTTGGCTCGTCCGCTGGTGGTCAGACGACGGCGAGATTCTCCGCCGACAGGCGGCCGTCCTTGCTGTTCTGGATCTCGAAGCCGACCTTCTGGCCCTCCTTCAGCGTCTGCAGCCCGGCGCGCTGGACGGCCGTGATGTGCACGAACACGTCTTTCGTGCCGCCGTCCGGACGGATGAAGCCGTAGCCTTTGGTCGGGTTGAACCACTTTACGGTGCCGGTAGCCATCAGAGTCTCCTTAGTCGAGTTCGCCGAGTTGGCACATCTCTTGGCGCCGCATGTTCACGCTTGCGGCAGGCCAAGCAATCAGCGGTTCGGGGGGAAAACGTTGTCAGGACGCCCTACTGGGCAAGCGACGCGGCAGCGCCCGGACCAATGATCGTGACCGGTATTTTCACCGTCGTCCGCGCGAACTGGCAAGGGCTTTCACGCCCGTCGCCGCGGCTGCCATGCTTTTGCCACCATAAACTAAATTTCATTTTCCGCTGCCAGCGCCGTCGTGCGTGTCGCGCGTGAGCCAGTAGGCGCCGAGGATCGGCAACAATGTCACCAGGATGACGAACACGGCAACGACATTGGTCACCGGCCGCTCGCGCGGGCGCAGCAATTGGCCGAGTATCCAAATCGGCAGCGTCTCCTGCTGGCCGGCGGTGAAGGTGGTGACGATCACCTCGTCGAAAGAGAGGGCGAAGGCGAGCATGCCGCCGGCCAAGAGCGCGGTGGCGATGCTGGGCAGGAGCACATGGCGGAAGGTCTGGAAGCTGTTGGCGCCCAGATCCATCGAGGCCTCGATCAGGGCGGGCGAGGAGCGGCGCAGGCGCGCGATCACGTTGTTGTAGACCACGACGATGCAGAAGGTGGCGTGGCCCAGCACGATGGTCCAGTAGCTGAAGGCGATGTCGGCGAAGCCGAAGGCCGAGCGCAGGGAGATGCCCGTGACGATGCCGGGCAGCGCGATCGGCAGCAGGATCAGCAGCGTGATCGATTCCTTGCCGAAGAAGCGGAACCGGTACATCGCAGCCGCGGCCAGCGTCCCCAGCACCAGCGCCAGCGCGGTGGCGAAGAGCGCCACGCGCACCGAAAGCGAGAGGGCGGCCCAGACATCGCCACGCTCCCAGGCGACGGCGAACCACTGCAGCGTCAGGCCCGGGGGCGGGAAGGTGAAGCTGCGGTCGTCCGTCGAGAAGGCGTAAAGCAGGATGAAGGCGAGCGGCAGGTTGAGGAAGGCAAGCCCGAAGCCGGCCGCCAGCTTGAGCCCGAGCCCCGGCCGCTCGCCCATGCGGGCGCTTGGCGTGCGCGCGTCAGAGGGCATCGAAGGCTCCGAAGCGCTTGGCGATCGCCAGATAGCCCGCCATCACCAGCACCGGCACCATGGCGAAGGCGGCGGCGAGCGGCAGGTTCCCGGCCGTGCCCTGGAGGCTGTAGACCACCTGGCCCACGAAGGGGCGCGAGGAGCCGATCAGGTTCGGGATGATGTAGTCGCCGAGCGTCAGCGAGAAGGTGAAGATCGAGCCCGCGGCGATGCCCGGAACGGCGAGCGGCAGGATCACCTTGCGCAAGGTCTCGCGCGGCCGGGCGCCGAGATCGGCCGAAGCCTCGATCAGCGAGCGCGGCACGCGCTCGAGCGCCGCCTCCACCGGCAGGATCATGTAGGGCAGCCAGATATAGACGAAGACGATGCAGGTGCCGATGTAGGAGGAGGAGAGCGAGGGCCCGCCGATCACCGGCAGCGCCAAGGCGCCGTCGATGAGCCAGCCGAGATGGAGCTGATCGAAGATCCAGGTGATGGCGCCTTCCTTGGCCAGGATCAGCTTCCAGGCATAGACGCGCACCAGATAGTTGGACCAGAGCGGCAGCATGATGGCGAGATAGAACACCGCCTTCGTCGTCAGGCCGGCATAGCGCGCCATGTAGTAGGCGAGCGGGAAGGCGATGAGCCCGCAGATCACCGTCACGGTCGCGGCCATCGTCACCGTGCGCAGGATGATGGCGAGGTTGGCGGGCGTGAACAGCTCGCCGTAGGTGGCGAGCGTCGGCTCGTAGATGGTGAGCCCGGTGAAGTCGTCGATCGAGAAGAAGCTCTGCGCCAGGAGCGCGAAGAGCGAGCCCAGATAGACGATGCCGAGCCACAAGAGCGGCGGCACCAGCAGGAGCAGCAGAACGAGGCGCGGCCGCAAGTAAAGGAAGGTCGACAGCCTCGTGGCGGGAGACGGCGCTGCGGCGGCGACGGCGCTCATGCTCCCTCCGCCGCGGCCATGGCCTGCATATGGTCGCGCTGCCACCACAGCAGCACTGGCCGGCCTTGCATCTCGCCTCCGCCGCGCGCGGCGCCTTCGCGGTTCTGTTCGATCACGGTGAGCTCGCCGCCACCCTCGAGCGACACGTTGAAGCGCGTGGCCGCACCCAGATAGAGCAGGCTCTCGATCTTGCCGCGCGCCACGCAAGCGCTCGCCGGCGGCGCGCCTTCGCCCGTCAGCAGCATGGTGATCTTCTCGGGCCGGATCGAGAAGGCGGCCGGCGCCCCCGCGATCGCCGCGGCGGCAGTGCCGGTCAGAATGTTGGAGACGCCGACGAAGCCCGCGACGAAGACCGTCGCCGGGTGCTCGTAGACCTCGGTCGGCGCGCCGATCTGCTCGATGCGGCCCTTGTTGAACACCGCCACGCGGTCGCTCATGCCGAGCGCCTCGCCCTGGTCGTGGGTGACGTAGATGAAGGTGATGCCGACCCGGCGCTGGATCGCCTTGAGCTCCACCTGCATCTGCTCTCTGAGCTTGAGGTCGAGCGCGCCCAGAGGCTCGTCCAGCAGCAGCACGCTCGGGCGGTTGATGAGGGCGCGCGCCAAGGCCACGCGCTGGCGCTGGCCGCCCGAGAGCTGGCTGGGCCTGCGTCCGCCCAGGCCCTCGAGCGCCACCATCTTCAGCATCTCCTCGGCCTCGCGCAGGCGCTGAGGCCGCGCCACGCCCTTGATCATGGGGCCGTAGGCGACGTTGTCGGCGACCGACATGTGGGGAAAGAGCGCGTAGTCCTGGAACACCGTGTTGACGTCGCGCTCGTAGGGCGGCACGCCCGCCATGGGCCGGCCATGGATGAAAATCTCGCCCGAGGTGGGCTGCTCGAAGCCGGCGACGAGCCTGAGGCAGGTGGTCTTGCCCGAGCCCGAGGGGCCCAGCATGGCAAAAAACTCGCCGTCCTGGATGTCGAAGGTGAGATTGTCGGCGGCGCGCACCTCGCCGTAATGGCGGCTCACCTGCCGGAACGATACGGCGATCGAGGAAGCTGTCGTCATGAGGTGGAAACGGACTTTAAAAAATGAAGCGGGCGGGCCCCGGCTCTCGCCGGCGCCCGCCCTTGGGCCCATCGGTTACTGGCCGCTCTGAATGGCGAGATAGGCGGCGGCCCAATCCTTGTACGGCACGCACTTCTTGCCGTCGCCGCAATCCGCCACCGGCGTCTTCCAGAACGAGATCTTGTCGAAGTTCTCGATGCCGTTGGTCTCGCAGCCGGTATCACCCAGGAGCTCGTTGCCCTTGCAGGCCGACGGCACCACCGGCACCGAACCGAACCAGGAGGCGAGATCGCCCTGCAGCTTGGGGCTCAGCGAGTGCTCGAGCCACATATAGGCGCAGTTCGGATGCGGCGCCTCGGAATGCATCATGGTGGTGTCGGCCCACCCCGTGGCACCCTCCGCGGGCACCGTGCTGGCGATGGGCGCCTTCTCGCCCTGGAGCAGGTTCACCTGATAGGGCCAGGAAGTGGAGGCGACCACGCCCTCGCTCTTGAAGTCCTCGGTCTGGGCCGTGGCGTCGCTCCAGTATTTCTGCACGATCTCGCGCTGGCGCTTCAGCAATTCGACGACGGCGTCGAACTGCTGCTGGGTCAGCTCGTAAGGATCGGTGATGCCCAGCGCCGGCTCGTGCGCTTTCAGATAGAGCGCGGCGTCGGCGATGTAGATCGGGCCGTAATAGGCCTCGACGCGGCCCTTGTTGGACTTGCCATCGGGAAGCTTCTGCTCCTCGAACACGACGCTCCAGCTCGTGGGCGGCTCCTTGAACACGGTGGTGTTGTACATGAGCACATTCGGGCCCCACTGATAGGGCACACCGTAATGCTTGCCGTCGACCGTGAACCAGGGGCCGTTCTGCAGCCGCGGATCGATCGTGCTCCAGCTCGGGACCAGCGCGGTGTTGATCTCCTGCACCTTGCCGCCGGCGATGAGACGCAGCGTGGCGTCGCCCGACGCCGTGACCAGGTCGAAGCCGCCCGCATTCATCAGCGACACCATCTCGTCCGAGCTGCCGGCCGTCTTCACCGTGACCTTGCAGCCGGTCTGCTTCTCGAAGTCCGTGACCCAGTCGTAGTTCGAATCGGTCTCGCCGCGCTCGATATAGCCGGGCCAGGCGACGATGGCGACCTCGCCTTCGCCCGGACCGATCTTGGTCATCATGTCGGCCCTGGCGACGCCGGCACCCACCGCCGCCGCCGCGAGCACGGCGATCCCCGCCGTCGCGCGCAGTCTGATCCCTGACATCATTGCCTCCTTGTCCTGTCGCGAAACGCCTCTGGCGCGGCCCTGATTGAGAGGTCCCGGGCCGCTGCGCCTGCAACCTAGCCGGCCCGCGCCCGGAATGCAAAGGGGGCGGCGAGTTTCTGCGCCGGCTACTCGGCCGTAACTTCCGAGAACTGCTGGCGAATTTCGGCCTCAGGGACGTCGCGCAGGATGAACACGAGGCGCGAGCGGCGGTCGGGTTCGCTCCAGCCCGGCAGCAGGGCCGGCGGATGGAACAGGTGCTGCACGCCGTGCACGGCGACCGGCGCATCGAATCCCTTCACGTCGAGGATGCCCTTGAGGCGCAGCAGCTTGTCGCCGTCGCGCGCGATCAGCCCTTCGATCCAGCGCGCGAAGCGGTCCCAATCGAGCGGGCGCTCGGCCGTCAGGCAGAAGGCGCGGACATGCGCGTCGTGGCGGTTGCGGTCGAGCGCGTCCCCGGGGCCATGCGCATGATCGTGCTCGTGGCCGTGCTCGTGCTCGTGATCATGTTCATGAGCGGTGTCGCGATCCTCGTCGGCAGCGTAGGCCTCGGCCCTGAGCCAGCCTCGCACGTCCGGCGTCTTCGAGGCGGGGTTGAAGAGACCCGCATCGAAGAGCTTGGCGCCATCGACCTCGCCTTGCACCGCCAGCATTTGCGGGGCCGCGGGATTGAGGCGCTTCAGGCGCGCTTGCAGCGCCGCGATGTCCGCAGGACCGACGAGATCGGTCTTGGTCAGAACCAGCCGATCGGCCACGGCCGCCTGCTTCACCGATTCGAAATGGCGGTCGAGCTGCGCCATGCCATTGACCGCATCCACCGTGGCGATGACGCCGTCGAGACGGAAGCGGTCGGCGAGCGCCGGGTCGGACATGAGCGTGTGCAGGATCGGCGCCGGATCGGCGAGCCCGGTGCTTTCGATCACCACGCGCCGGAAGGCCGGCAGCTCGCTCCGGGCGCGTCGGTGCAGGAGCGAGCGCAGCGTGTTCACGAGGTCGCCGCGAATGGTGCAGCAGAGGCAGCCGCTATCGAGCAGCACCGGCTGCTCGGGCGCGCTCTCGACCAGGAGATGGTCGAGCCCGATCTCGCCGAACTCGTTGATGACGACGGCGGTGTCGGCCAGCGCCGGCTGGCGCAAGAGCTTCGAGAGCAGCGTGGTCTTGCCGGAGCCGAGAAAGCCGGTCAGCAGGCTCGCCGGCAGCCGTTCCTCGAGCGCGATGTCGGCGCTCACGCGCGGGCCCCCATCGGCGCGCCGCGTGCGCCGTGCAGCGCCCAGAGAACCAGCGTCAGCAGCATGACCGCGCCGGCCTGATGCAGGGCGGCGAGCGGGATTGGCACGAGGAGCAGCAGCGTCGAGATGCCGAGTGCCACCTGCAGCAGCGCCATGCCCGTCGCCAGACGCACCGGCAGGCTGCCCGCTTTGCGATCGCGCCAGCCGAGCGCCAGCAGGACCAGGAGTGTGGCGACGGCCAGCCAGCGGTGGACGAACTGCGCAGCCGGCGGGTTCTCGAACAGGTTGAGCCAGGCGGGCGCCATGCTCCACAGATCGGACGGCGCGAACCGGCCCCCCATCAGCGGGAAGCTGTTATAGACGAGCCCGCCATGGAGCCCGGCGGTGAAGCCGCCCATGGCGATGGTGGCGGCAAGGAGAAGGAGCGCCAGCGCCAGATGCGGGCGCAAGCGCCGCGCCACCGGCCAGCGCTCGGCCGAGCCCAGGAGGCCCAGCGCCGTCCACAGCATGGCGGCGTAGATGGCGAGTGCCAGCGCCAGATGCGCCACCAGACGGTACTGGCTCACATCGACACGCTCGGCGAAGCCGCTCGCCACCATGAACCAGCCGAGGCCGCCCTGGGCGGCACCCAGCGCGAAGATGAGCGCGAGCCGCGGAGCTAGCCCGCGCCGGATGCGCCCGCGAAAGAGGAACCAGAGGAAGGGCACGAGGAAGACGACGCCGATCAGCCGGCCCCACAGCCGATGCACCCATTCCCACCAGAAGATGCCCTCGAACTCGGCCAGCGTCATGCCGCGGTTGATCTCCTGATATTCGGGGATCTGCTGGTAGAGGGCGAACAGGCGCTGCCATTCGGCCTCGCTCAGAGGCGGCAACGCGCCCGAGATCGGCGCCCATTCCATGATCGAGAGGCCGGACTGCGTGAGCCGCGTGATGCCGCCGATCACCACCATGGCGAACACCATGACGCAGCAGCCGATGAGCCAAAGGGCGATGGCGCGATCGTCGCGAACCGAAGCCGGGACGGCGGCGGCGACATGGGAGGCGGGAGTAGCGGTCCGCATGGTCCCGCGGGATGTAGCCGAGCCCGGCCCTCGCGGCAAGACCGCGAAGCCGGGCCCGCGGCGGCATGAAGCCGCGGCCGGTCTTTTCGCTGGCGCGGCGGTCGGTGTGCCGGGGTCCGGTCAGTGCAGCGTCATATAGGCGCCGGCCAGCCGGAACTCGGCCGGCTTGATCAGCTTGCTCGAGGCCACCTTGACGGAATGGAGCTTGCCGTCGAGCGAACGGCGCCAGAACTCGAGGAAGCGCTGCAGCACCGGGAAGTCGGGCGCCAAGTCATAATCCTGCCAGACATAGCTCTGCAGGATCTGCGGGTGATCGGGCAGATGGTACAAAATCTCCGCCGTGGTCAGACGGTAGTCCTTCAACTGCAAGGCCAACGTCATCCGGGTTCCTCCTTGAGCGGATCGGAGGCGCCTCCCGATTTTTGCCGATGAGTCTTTCATGGAAAAGAAAAAATTCAATTAAACCAATAAATTATCAGCGAGCCGCCGGGAGTGCTGCCAGGTTGGCGGGCCGGCTTGAGGCCGGATACCTCGATCGCGCGCGCCTGGACCATGTGCTTGCGGAACTTCCTCTCTCGAGCGCGAGGTCCTCTTGACTCGTTCGCGCAAGCGGCCTACATCGCTGGCACTCACCGGCCGGGAGTGCTGACAGGGACTCTCCCCCTCGGCGCGGTTTCCCGGTCTTCAAGCGAAATCAATGACTTGTGGAGGTTCAACCATGCAATTCCGCCCGCTGCATGACCGCGTGGTGGTGCGTCGGCTCGAGGAAGAGCAGAAGACCACCGGCGGCATCATCATCCCGGATACGGCCAAGGAGAAGCCGATGCAGGGCGAAGTGATCGCGGTCGGCCCCGGTGCGCGCACCGAGGACGGCAAGCTGATCCCGCTCGATGTGAAGGCCGGCGACGTCGTTCTGTTCGGCAAGTGGTCCGGCACCGAGGTGAAGATCGACGGCGAGGAGCTCCTGATCATGAAGGAGTCCGACATCATGGGCATCATCGAGGGCGCCAAGGCCTCGAAGAAGAAGGTCGCCTAAGGGCGCGAAGGTTCAGGAGGACCTATCACTATGGCTGCGAAAGACGTTCGTTTCAGCACGGACGCCCGCGAGCGGATGCTGCGCGGCGTCGACATTCTCGCCAACGCGGTGAAGGTCACGCTCGGCCCCAAGGGCCGCAACGTCGTGATCGACAAGGCTTTCGGCGCGCCGCGCATCACCAAGGACGGTGTCACCGTCGCCAAGGAGATCGAGCTCTCCGACAAGTTCGAGAACATGGGCGCGCAGATGGTGCGCGAGGTGGCGAGCAAGACCAACGACATGGCCGGTGACGGCACCACCACCGCCACCGTCCTGGCCCAGGCCATCGTGCGCGAAGGCGTGCGCGCGGTCGCGGCCGGCATGAACCCGATGGATCTCAAGCGCGGCATCGACCTCGCGGTCGACGCCGTGGTCGAGGACGTGCAGAAGCGTTCCAAGAAGGTCTCTACCTCGGACGAGATCGCCCAGGTCGGCACCATCTCGGCCAACGGCGAGCGCGAGATCGGCGACATGATCGCCAAGGCGATGCAGAAGGTCGGCAACGAGGGCGTGATCACGGTCGAGGAGGCCAAGGGCCTCGAGACCGAGCTCGAGGTCGTCGAGGGCATGCAGTTCGACCGCGGCTACCTCTCGCCCTACTTCATCACCAACGCCGAGAAGATGCAGGTCGAGCTGGAGAACCCCTACATCCTCCTGCACGAGAAGAAGCTGTCCGGCCTGCAGGCCATGCTGCCGGTTCTCGAGGCGGTGGTGCAGTCGGCCAAGCCGCTCCTGATCGTGGCCGAGGACGTCGAGGGCGAGGCGCTGGCCACGCTCGTCGTCAACAAGCTGCGCGGCGGCCTCAAGGTCGCGGCGGTGAAGGCGCCGGGCTTCGGCGATCGCCGCAAGGCCATGCTCGAGGACATCGCCATCCTGACCGGCGGTCAGGTCATCAGCGAAGACCTCGGCATCAAGCTCGAGAACGTCACGCTCGACATGCTGGGCAAGGCGAAGAAGGTGGTGATCGACAAGGACAACACCACCATCGTCGACGGCGCCGGCAAGAAGAAGGAGATCGAGGGCCGCTGCAACCAGATCCGCGCCCAGATCGAGGAGACCACTTCCGAGTACGACAAGGAGAAGCTCGCCGAGCGCCTTGCCAAGCTCGCGGGCGGCGTGGCCGTGATCAAGGTCGGCGGCGCCACCGAGGTCGAGGTGAAGGAGCGCAAGGATCGCGTCGACGACGCGATGCACGCGACCCGCGCCGCGGTCGAGGAAGGCATCGTCGCCGGCGGCGGCGTGGCGCTCCTCTACGGCGTGCGCGCGCTCGAGAAGCTGCGGCCCGCCAACGACGACCAGAAGGTCGGCATCGACATCGTCCGCCGCGCCATCACGGCGCCGGCGCGGCTGATCGCCGAGAACGCCGGCACCGACGGCTCGATCGTCGTGGGCAAGCTGCTCGAATCGAAGAACGCCAACTGGGGCTTCGATGCGCAGACCGGCGAGTACACCGATCTGGTCAAGGCCGGCATCATCGACCCGACCAAGGTCGTGCGCTGCGCGCTCCAGGACGCGGCTTCCGTGGCGGGCCTCCTGATCACGACCGAGGCGATGGTCGCCGAGCGGCCGGAGAAGAAGGCGCCCGCGGCCGGCGGTCCGGGCGGCGGCATGGGCGGCATGGGCGACATGGACTTCTAAGAAGTCCGGACGTCCGGGCCTCCCAGGCTCGAGAAAACGGGGCCGCGTCCCTTCGGGGGCGCGGCCCTTTTTCGTGTGCGGCGCCAGACCGGCGCCACGATTATCGTTCGGCGAACGGCTCGCCTCAGGCGAGCGCTTCGGCGGCTGCAGGCGCGGCGATGCGGATCGAGGCTCTCGAACGCCGCAGCCCCGTCGACATCAGATCTGCCGGATCTGATCGAGGGTGTAGTTCGAGCCTGGCGGGTTGTCGCCGATGACGACGGTCGTGTCGTTCGCGTATCGGTAGGGCGGAACCGGCAGGTTATAGGGCGCCGGCACGCCGCGGTAGACGCGCCCCGCCAGATCGTATTTGGAGCCGTGGCATTGGCAGAGATAGCCGCCCGGCCAATCGGCATCGGGCGTGGGCCTGAAGCTCGGCACGCAGCCCAGATGGGTGCAGATGCCGACCAGGATCGCGAACTCCGGATTGAGCGAGCGCGACCAGTTGGCGGCATAGGGGGGCTGCTGCAACTCCTGCGAATCCGGATCGCGCAGCCGCTTCAGCAAGTCGGGCGACTTCAGCTTCTCCAGCGCTTCCTTGGTGCGGTTGACGATGAATATCGGCCGGCCGCGCCATGTCACGACGATCTGCTGGCCGGGCTGGATCTTGGAGATATCGACCGTGAGCGGGCCGCCGGCGGCAATCACGTCCGCCGACGGGTTCATCTGGTCGATGAAGGGCCAGGCGAGCGCCGCGGCGCCGATTGCCGCCGTGGCGGCAGTCGCGAGATAGAGAAAATCCCGACGCGTTGCGGCCGGCGCCTCGTCCGAGGCGCCGTTGCCGGCGGTGGCGGCGCTCCGGGTGGGCATCGTCGTCTCCCGCTCCCCCATCATCTCGACCTCTCCCTCGAAGACTCCATCGGCAAATGACGGCGGTGCCCCACCCCGGCGTCTCGGCGCCTGCCGATCGCCGAACGGGGGGCGCGTCCGTGGCAGCGGCGAATGAAGGTCCCCGCTGTCGCTCGACGCTCCCTTCTGACTTAATCCGTCGCGGCCGGATCGAAAGGGGCCATTATGCCCGATCCCCGCTTCGTGAACGTTTTTTCATCCGGGCAAAGGGGCGGCATCGTCGGGCATCTCGACAGCCGCCTTGTCGTCCGTGATCTGGATCAGAAGGGGGAGAGAGACTTTCTCCAGCTATTCGTAGAGCTTGATGAGGGCGCTGTGGTCGAGATCGCCCCAACCTTTCTCGACCATCCGGTCCCAAAGGCGAAGGTTGAGCTCGGCGGCCGGCAGCTCGATCCCGAGCGAGGCGGCGAGATCGAGCGCCTGGCGCACGTCCTTGCGCTGGAGCATGACCCGTCCGCCGGGCGCGAAGCGGCCTTCGACCATGCGCTGTCCATGCAGCTCGAGGATGCGCGAATGGGCGAAGCCGCCCATCAAGGCCTCGCGCAACCGCGCCGGATCGACGCCGGCCTTGCGGGCCAGCGCGAAGGCCTCGGCCACCGCGCCGATGGTGAGCCCCACGATCATCTGGTTGGCGGCCTTGGCGACCTGACCCGCACCGATGCCGCCCACATGCGTCACGCGGCTGCCGAGGCACTCCAGCACGGGCCGTGCCCGCGCCACGGCTTCGTCCGTACCGCCCACCATGATGGCGAGGCTGGCGGCCTCGGCACCCACCACCCCGCCCGAGACCGGCGCATCGACATAGGCGCCACCCGCTTCCGTCACGCGCCGGGCGAAGCCCAGCGTGGCGTCATGGGCGGTCGTGCCCATGTCGACCACGATCTTGCCGGCGCTCAGGCCCTCGACGATGCCGCTCCGGCCGAGGAGGACGGCCTCCACCGCGGGCGGGTCGCTCACATTGACGATGACGATCTCGGCTGTGCGCGCGACCTCGGCCGGCGTCGCGGCGATGCGTGCGCCCGCGTTCTCCCGCGCGAAAGCCTCGGCCGTTTCGCGGGTGCGATTGAAGACGGTGAGATCGGCGCCGGCCTCGAGCAGGTTGCGCCCCATGGGCCGGCTCATCAGGCCGAGCCCGACCAGTCCCAGTCGGCGGCCGGCGAGGCGCCCTTTCTCGCGGGGTTCGCCCGATGCCGGCATGGCGACGCCGCCTCAGACGGTCAGGTGCCGGGCCCGTGCGCCGCGCTCGATCGCGGCCGCGGTCAGCCGGTCGATGTCGAGGCGGTCGCGGATCATCTCCAGCAGACGCAGCTCCTCCTGCGTGGCGCTGCCGTCGGCGGCGGCGACATCGCAGGCGAGCGCATAGGCCGTCTCGCGCAGCTTCCTGGGCAGGGCCCGCTTGATGAGCTTGAAGGCCTGGTCGAGCCCGTCCTCCTTCTGCAGGAGCTTGGCGCACTCGGCGCCGACCTTCGTCAGCTTCTTGCGGTCGAAATCCTTAAACACCGGCAGGTGCAGCACCATGTCGCCGATCGAGGCGAGCTCGGCGTCGGTCATGTCGCGATCCGACGCCGAGACGAGGACCATGGTGTAGATGAGCGCAGCGTGGTGATTGATCGTCGCCATGACAAGGCCTCCCCGATTGCGCGCCCACTCTAAAGGGTGGGAACGGCGGCGCAAGCCCGAAGGACACCGCATGGGGCGGCCCTCAGGCTTGCGCCTCCGGGCACGAGGAATGGTCTTGGCGCTGCGGGATTTGCTCCGCATTCTGGAGGGCGCTTCGTCCAAAGCGCGTCTCGGAGAGCGGTGCCCTCCCTGCCGCGCCTTGGCGAGCCCCGAGCGCGGAGCGGAGCCCTCGCCATGCCGAAATTCGCCGCCAATCTGAGTCTGATGTTCGCGGAGCACGCGTTCCTCGACCGCTTTGCAGCGGCCGCCGCCGTCGGCTTCCGCGCGGTCGAGTATCTGTTCCCCTATCCCCATCCCAAGCGCGAGCTGCAGGCGCGGCTCGAGGCGCACGGGCTCGAGCAGGTTCTCTTCAACGCGGGCCAGGGCGATTGGGACAGGGGCGAGCGCGGCATCGGCGGCCTGCCCGGCCGCGAGACGGAGTTCCGCCGCGCGATCGACACGGCGCTCGATTACGCCGCCGCCCTGCGCTGCCCGCGCCTTCATGTCATGGCCGGGCTGATGCCGGCTGGCGCCGACCCCAAGCGCTGCCGCGAGGTCTTCGCCGAGAACCTGCGCTGGGCGCTGGGGCTGGCGGCGCCTGCGGGCGTGACCTTGCTGCTCGAGCCGCTCAACCCGATCGACGTCCCAGGCTACCTGATCGGCTCGCCCGTGGCCGCGCGCTCGCTCATCGACGAGATCGCCAGCCCGCATCTGAAGCTGCAATACGACGTCTATCACGCGCAGATGACCCACGGCCGTCTCATCGACAGCTTTGCGGCCCATCGCGAGGTGGTGGGCCACGTCCAGATCGCGGGCGTGCCCGGCCGGCACGAGCCCGACCATCGTCAGGAGATCAACTACCCCGCCGTCTTCGCCGCACTCGACGAGGCGGGCTATGACGGCTGGGTGGGTTGCGAATACCGCCCGCGGGGTGTCACGCGCGACGGCCTCGCCTGGGCCGCGCGCTATGGCATCGGCTGATGCGGGTGAACACTCCATCGTCGCCCCTGCGAAAGCAGGGGCCCAGAGCGACTGCACGTCGCTTGCCCCTGGGTCTCCGCTTCCGCTGGGACGACGGAAGGAAGTGGTTCAACTCAAACAGAAGGTGCTGAAACAGGGCTCGAAGTGCAACAGGAGCGGAACGTGAAGGTCGTCATCACCGGCGGAAACGGGGTTCCTGGGCCGGATGCTGGCGTGCCGAACTTGACACGCGGGGCGGCACCGAGCCTCGTCGCCGACGACGGGCTCGAGGCGACGTGCGGGCCCGCATCGAGGATTTTCTGTCGTGAATGACTTCCCCACCACCACGAAGTGGGGGAGAGGGCCGCGCAGGGTTGGCCGAAGCGAAGCGAAGGCTTACCCGGAGCTGGGAGAGGGTGTGTGGCCAGAAGAGGCCCGCCTCTCCCAGCTTCGGGTAAGCGCAAGCTGCGCTTGCGCCAGTCCTGTGCGCCGATAGCTTCCTATCAGCCGTCTTCCTTGCCCCCGCCCGTCTCCGGTGGCTCGATGGAGCCCCGACCTTGGGGGACCCGTGTCGTCACGGCAGGATGGTGATGGGCGTGCCGTCCGGCACCATCGCCCAGATCGCGTCCATGTCGGCGTTCGTCACGGCGATGCAGCCGTTCGTCCAGTCGAAGCCATCGACATTGTCCAGCCAGGGCGTGCCGTGGACGAAGATGTCGCCGCCCGGCGACACGCCGCGTGCGGCCGCCTGCGCCCGGTCGGCGGCGTTCGGATAGGAGATGTGAATCGAGAGGTGAAAGCGGCTCTGCGGGTTGCGCCAGTCGAGGACATAGTCGCCCTCGGGCGTGCGCCCGTCGCCCTGCTGCGTCTTGGTGCCCTGCGGATGGGGGCCGAGCCCCACGCCAAAGGTGGCGATCACCGCGCCGCCATGCAGCAACCGCAGCTTCCGCTCGCTCTTCTCGACGATCACGGCGTCGGCCGTGAGGACCTTATCTATGTCCGCCGCCGCCGGCGCCGGATGGCTCGTCGAGGTCTCGACGGCCCGATCGCCATTCGTTTGAGGGCCGTTTGTCGCCAGCGAATATCGGTTCTCGCCGCGGCCCGCCAGGGAGGGACCCAGGCAAAGGCCCAGAGCCAGAACGCCGATGTTCAGGAGCGATGGCTTCATTTCCCCCGACCCCCGCCGTCCCTGGGAAGATAGCAGGAGCGCCGCCCTCGGGAGAACCGGCTAGCCGCTTACGGCCCCCAAACGGAATCCGGCGAGATGTCCAAAAAGCGCGCCCATGGGTTCACGCCGTGGCGAGAAACCCCCGCGTCTCGGCCACCGCCTCGGCGAGGCCGACGCGCCTGAGCTCCACGCCCTCGGGGAAGGCGCCCTTGAGGCGCGAGGGCATCATGGGATCGAGCAGCACGAACACGCCGTGATCGTCGGCGCGGCGCACGAGCCGGCCGAAGGCCTGCTTGAGGCGCAAGCGCACCAGCCGGTCGTCATAGTCCTTGCCGCCGAAGGCCTTGCGCCGCGCGCGGTGGAGGATGTCGGGCCGGGCCCAGGGCACGCGGTCGAAGACGACGAGCCTGAGCGACCGGCCCGGCACGTCCACGCCGTCGCGCACCGCGTCCGTCCCTAAGAGCGAGGCGTCCTCCTCGGCGCGGAAGATGTCGACCAGCGTCGCCGTGTCGAGCGGATCGACATGCTGGGCCAAGAGCTGCAGGCCTTCGCGCTCGATCGCGGGGGCGATGCGGCGGTAGACCTCGCGCAGGCGCTGGATCGCGGTGAAGAGCCCGAGCGCGCCGCCGCCCGCGGCCAGGATCAATTCGCGGTAGGCCGCCGCCACCTGCGCCAGATCGTCCTTGCGCACGTCGGTCACGACGAAAGCTCTCGTCTGGCTCGCATAGTCGAAGGGCGAGGGCACGCGCGCGCGGATCGCGGGATTGGGGAGATGCACCGCACCCGTGCGCGCCTCGGCCGCGCGCCAGTCGGCCTCGACGTCGCCGCTGCCGTCGGTGAGCGTGGCCGAGGTCACCAGCAGCCCCTGCGCCGGCTCGGCCACGGCGGCCGCGAAGGGGCGCATCGGATCGAGCCAGTGGCGATACATGCCGACATCGAGATCGCGGCCCTCGACGCGCTCGACGCTCAGCCACTCGACGAACTCGGGCGGCGGCGGGGAGCCCAGCCCTTCGAGCATGGCGCGCCAGCCCGCGATCTCCATCTGGCCCCGGCGCTTCAAGCCTCGGATCATGGCCTCGATCCGAAGCCGCGTCGCGGTGTCGAGCGTGTCGGCTTGCGCGTCGAGCAGAGTGGCGAGGCGCGCCATCAGCCGCTTCAGCGGCTCCTCCAGCGCCTCGAGCGCGCGCTTCAAGCCGTGGCCCGCCTCGGCCAGCCCCTCCACCAGCGGCAGCACGTCGGTCTCGAGGCTGTAGGGATTGCTTGCGTCGGAATCGCGCGCATAGACCTGCTGGCGCACCTTGGCCATGAACTGCTCGGCCGGGCCTTGCGGGCGCTCGGGCAACCGCTGATGCCAGCCCTCGCCCGGCAGGGCGCGGGCGGCGGCCAGCGCCATCGCCACGGCCTCCGTCGCCGCCTCGTCGCCCGCGACCAGGTCCTCGACCCGGCGCTTCAGCCCCCTTGCACGGCTGCGGCTGCGCCCGCCCTCGGCACCCAGGATCCAGCGCCGCAGCTCCGCCATCTCGAAGCCGGTCAGATGCGAGGCGAAGGTGCCGTCGGCCGCGTCGAACAGGTGATGGCCCTCGTCGAAGACATAGCGCTGCGGCAGGCTGCGCTCCTCAGGTCCCACCGCGGCCTGGATCATGACGAGGGCGTGGTTGGCGATCACGATCTCGGCGCGCCGCGCGCGGCGGATCGAGCGCTCGATATAGCAGCGGTGATAATGCGGACAGGCGGAATAGACGCACTCGCCGCGCCGGTCGGCGAGGCCGAGCGAGCGAGGGCGGCCGATCAGGTCCGAAAGCCAGCCGGGAAAATCGCCGCCGACGAGATCGCCGTCGCGCGTGGCCTCGGCGAAGCGCGTCATGAGGCCCAGCGCCACCACCTCCTGCGGGCGCGTGGGCAGCGCGCGGACTGATTCCTCGAGGTTGAGCAGGCAGAGATAGTTCTCGCGGCCCTTGCGCACGACGGCCTTGAGCGCCTTGACCGCCGGATCGGGATAGAGCCGGTCGAGCTCGCCGTCGATCTGATGCTGCAGGTTGCGGGTGAAGGTGCTGACCCAGACGGCGCCGCCGTTCTTCTCGGCCCACAGGCTCGCGGGCGCGATGTAGCCTAGCGTCTTGCCCACGCCCGTGCCGGCCTCGGCCAATACGAAGTTGGGCTCGCCCTCATGCTCGCGGGGGGCGAAGGCGGCCGCCGCGGCCGAGGCGTAATCGGCCTGCTGCGGCCTCGCTTCGGCCCCTTCGCCCAGAAGCTCGGCCAGGCGCTGGCGCGCCTCGGCGGGCTCGACCGGAATGTTGCCCGGTGGCGGCTCGGGCGCATGCTCGGACCATTCCGGCAGATCGTCCCACACGGCGAGCGCGCTCTGGGCCCGCGCGCTGGTCGGATGGAGCCGCTCGCCTTGCGCGCCGTCGGCGCCGAGCGCCGCCAGCACGGCCGGTCCCCAGCGCCAGCCGCCCGCCGCCATGGCGGTCGCTATGGCACGGCGCCGTCGCGCCTGATGGGGCTTGAGCGCAGGCTCCGTTTCCGCGAGCTCGGCCAGCAACGCCCGCGCGGCATCGCACAAGCTCACGGCTTCGCCTTGGAGATCGGTCGGCACGGCGAGGCCCAGCGCGCGGGCGAGCCCGCGCGGTGTCGGCAGGCAGAAGCGCGCCGGCCGCACGAAGGCGAAGAGCTGCAGCAGGTCGAGGGCGGGGAAGGGCTCGAGCCCCAGCCGGCGCGCCGCGACCGGCGCATGGACCAGCATCGGCGGCTGCCGGCGCACGGCTTCGGCTGCCTCTTCGAGCGTCAGGCGCCGCGCCACGCCGTCTGCATCGACCAACGCCGCCTGGGCATGGCCGATGGCGAGCGCCGGCGCTTCGGGCAGGCGCAAGAGCCGGGACAGGGGCGGGGACGAGGCGGCCATGGGCGGAACATAGGGACCGCGCAGGCGGGAGTATATGGCGCGTTTCGGAGAGAGAATTTCCCCGCGCTCCATATCTCTCGTCGTCCCGGGCAAGCGGCGAAGCCGCGCGACCCGGGACTCATGTCGATGCCGAGCTGGATGTGGCCCCGGGTCCCGGACCTGCCGGCGCGAAGCCGGAGCGGCTTCGCTCCCGCCTTCGCGAAGCCCGCCGCTAAGCATTCGGTACAGCGTCTCAGCCGTGCTCCGGCGGGCGAAGGAAGGTCGGCGAAGGCAGGTCGCAAGGCTCGCAAACCCAAAGCCCCAAGGGACCAAGCCCTTTGGGGCTTTGGGCTCGCCTGGCGTCCGGGACGACGACCAAAACTTGTGCCTTAGGCTGGTGCGAAAACCCTTATTCCGCAGCAGTCTCGCCGTTGACGCACGGCAGCCCGCTCCGTAGTGTCGCCGCCCGGCCTTGAACGGGGGCGGCGACCTGCTGCCTCCTGCCGCGCAAAAAGGCCGATCCACCCGCATCCAGGGCTCCGGGATCCGAGATCATGACGAGCGAGCACGATCTGGCGTTGATGGCAAAGGCCTGGCCGTTCGAGGAGGCACGCAAGCTCCTCGCGCGCTATGCCGACAAGCCGCCCGCCAAAGGCTACGTCCTGTTCGAGACCGGCTACGGGCCCTCGGGATTGCCGCATATCGGCACCTTCGGCGAGGTCGTGCGCACCACCATGGTGCGCCAGGCCTTCCGGCGGATGTCGTCGATCCCGACCCGGCTCTTCGCCTTCTCCGACGATATGGATGGCTTGCGGAAGGTGCCGGACAACGTGCCCAACAAGGAGATGCTCAAGGCGCATCTGGGCCGGCCCCTGACCGCGATCCCCGATCCCTTCGGCAAGTTCGAGAGCTTCGGCCATCACAACAATGCGAGGCTCCGGGGCTTCCTCGACGGCTTCGGCTTCGAGTACGAGTTCCAGAGCTCGAGCGACTGGTACAGGAGCGGGCGCTTCGACAAGGCGCTCCTCGAGGTCTTAAGCCGCTACGACGAGATCATGGCGGTCATGCTGCCGTCCTTGCGCGAGGAGAGGGCTCTGAGCTACAGCCCCTTCCTGCCGATCAGCCCCAAGACCGGCCGCGTGCTGCAGGTGCCGATCGTCGCGCACGACGCCGATGCCGGCACCGTCACCTTCAAGGACGAGGACGGCACGCTGACGGAGCTGCCCGTCACGGGCGGCAATTGCAAGCTGCAATGGAAGCCCGACTGGGCCATGCGCTGGCACGCGCTCGGCGTCGACTACGAAATGTCGGGCAAGGACCTGATCCCCTCGGTCGAACTCGCGAGCAAGATCTGCCGCATCCTGGGATCGCCGCCGCCCGAGGGCTTCAACTACGAGCTCTTCCTCGACGAGAAGGGCGAGAAGATCTCCAAGTCCAAGGGCAACGGCCTCTCGGTCGAGGAGTGGCTGACCTACGCGCCGCCCGAGAGCCTGGCGCTCTTCATGTACCAGAAGCCGCGCGCGGCCAAGCGGCTCTATTTCGACGTGATCCCGCGCGCGGTGGACGACTATCTGGCCTTGCTCGAGAAGTTCCCCGAGGAGGGGCCGGCGCAGCGCCTGGAAAACCCGGTCTGGCACATCCATGACGGCAAGCCGCCCGAGGCCAAGGCGCATCTTTCCTTCAACATCCTCCTCAACCTCGCGAGCGTCTGCCACGCCGAGGACAAGGCCGTGCTCTGGGGCTTCATCTCGCGCTATGCACCCGCGGCCAATCCTTCGAGCGCGCCCTATCTCGACAAGCTGGTGGGCCATGCCATCGCCTATTACCGCGACTTCGTGAAGCCGGCGAAGAAGTACCGGCCCGCGAACGAGATGGAAAAGAAGGCGCTCGCGGACCTGCTGGCGGCGCTCGAGAATCTGCCGGCCGACGCCGAAGCCGAAGCGATCCAGAACGAGGTTTACGAGGTCGGCAAGCGCCACCCCTTCCCGGAGCTCAGGGCCTGGTTCAAGTGCCTCTACGAGGTGCTGCTGGGACAGGACCAGGGCCCGCGCATGGGCAGCTTCGTGGCGCTCTATGGCCTGAACGAGACCAAGGCGCTGGTGAAGCGCGCCATCGCCGGGGAGAGCCTGGCGGGCTGAGGGGGCATTTTCAGAACGTCATTCCCGCGCCCCGGGCTTTGCCCGCTACTATTTGAACGCTGGCGAAGCCGGCCGGGGGAATCCATGGCGATACCGGTGCTGGCGTCGACATGGACCCTCGCTTTCGCGAGGGCGACCCCTCTTTTCTACTGTGACGGTGCGCTCGCGGTGAGCTCGGCCAGCCATTTTTCTGCGGCGCGGCGCCCGCTCTCCATGAGCCGCGTCAAGAAGGCCCAGTCGAGATTGAGCGCGCTGGTGCGATCGAGCCCGTCGACCGCATCCTCGGCGGCAATGCGATGAAGACGCAGCCGCTGCAGCTTGCGGCAGAAGCGCGAGCGGAAGAGGCCTTCCTTCCTGCACCGCTCGCAGAGATCGGCGATCGTCTCGATCTCCATCTGCAACGGGCTGTTGAAGGCGATCTGGCTGACGCGCCGGTGGATCGCGGGCGAGAGCTGCGGCACCTCGTCCAGATTCTCGGGCGTGAGCTGCACGATCACGACGTCATCCGTCTCGGAGGCCATCACGGCCTGGCGCAGCGGCGGGTTCGCGCTCAAGCCGCCGTCCCAGTACCATTCGCCTTCGATCTCGATGGCGTGATGGAGAAGCGGCAGGCAGGCCGAGGCGAGCACGGCGTCGAGCGTGAGCTCGGTTTCGCGGAAGAGGCGCAGCCGTCCGTTCCTCACCTGCGTCGCCGCCACCAGCAGGCGCAGCGGCGAAGCCTTGCGCAGCCGCTCGAAGTCGACCAGGTCGGCGAGCGCCGTGCGCAAGGGGTTGAGGCCCAGCGGATTGAACTGGTAGGGCGAGACGAGCTGCGTGGAGAGCGCCAGCGTGGTGGTGGCCGCCGACGCCACAGCACCCGCGCCGGCGAGGCGGCCGAAGGGCATGAACAAGGCGGCATCGCTGGCTCGCTTCCAGAACTGCCGCAGCCGCTGCCGCGCCTCTTCGGGTCCACCCGCGGCAAGCCCATCGGCCAGCAGGACCGCGTTGACGGCGCCGGCGCTGGTGCCGCTCAGCACATCGAAGGCGATCCCGTCCTCTTCGAGCAGCCGGTCGAGCACGCCCCAGGTGAAAGCGCCGAACGAGCCGCCGCCCTGGAGCGCCAGCGACAGCAGCCGCGGTGCTTCTTCGTTGCGCCGCGGGCGGCGGAGCGCCCGCAAGATCAGAGGACGGCGCCTCGGATGACGCCGCCCACCGTCATGGACCTTCGCGGGCTCACCGGTCCGGGCGGCCGACCGTGCTTTGGCATATCGCATCGCACCACACCCCGACTCTGAATTATGGTGCTGGCGTATAATGAAAATATGTCTTTTTCGAGAGAAATATGCTGCATTGCGGCATGCTGAAATTCCAGGATGATCGGGCGCGCGAGGGGCCGCCGCTCGTCCTCGTCGCCTCGCTTCGAGAAGGCGCGGGTTTCGGCAGTTGCCCGCTGCCGCGGCAGCAGGAGCGACGAGTTCGAGCGCGTTTGCGATTCGATAACCGGGTCGGTGCTCGCGCAAACCCGCGTCACCCGCCGTGGGCGAATTCCCAGTAGAGCCGGCGCGCGAGCTGGAACACGGGGCCCGGCTGCAGATGCCGGCCCTCGATGTTGGTGACAGGCAGCACCTTGCCGTAATTGCCGGTCGAGAACACCTCGTCGGCGTCCATCACCTCCTGATAGGCGAGGCTGCGCTCATGCACCTCGACGCCGGCCCGACGCAGCAGCTTCATCACGCGCTGGCGGGTGATGCCGTTGAGGAAGGTGCCGTTCGGCACCGGCGTATGCGCGATCCCGTCCTTGGCGATCCAGAGATTGGAGCTCGAGAACTCCGCGACATGGCCCAGCGGGTCCAGCATCACGCCTTCGTCGAAGCCCTTGGCGCGCGCATCGGCGCTGGCGCGCCCCGCTTGCGCATAGAGCGCCACGGCCTTGGCGTTGGTGGGGGCCGTCTCCGGGCTCGGCCGGCGCCATTTGGAAAGGCAGGCCGAGAAGCCCTTGGGCTCGGGCAAGGGCGATTCCACCACCGAGATGGCGATGCGCGTCGAGGCCGGATCGGGCGCCATGAAGCCGTCCTCCGACCACAGGAAGGGCCTGAGATAGAGCGGCGTGCCCTTGGGAAAGCGCGCGATGCCGTCGCGCAGGATCTCTTCGATTTCGTTCGCCGTGAGCGGCGACGACAGGCCCAGGGCCGTGGCGGAGCGGATGGTGCGCTGGCAATGCAGATCGAGATCGGGGGCCACGCCTTCGAAGGCCCGCGCGCCGTCGAACACAGCCGAGCCCATCCAGGTCGCATGCGACCACGCCCCCAGGAGAAGCGGGTTTCCTTCGACCCATTTGCCGTCGATGTAATGAAGCGCCTTCATCGGCGCCGCGTGCGCAGCCTTGGCCATGTCCGAAACGCTCTTGTCGGTAGGAATCTGGACGTGAAGTCCTCAAGCATAGCCGGTCGGGCGCGAGCGGGCAAAGCGGAGGCGGCAAGGCAGCGCTGCATCGCGCGCATGCAGGAAGCCGCGCTCTCGTTTTCTTGCGCGATGTCACTGCGACACGGGTATGAAGAATCGACGATGAGCGTGCGGGTGAAACGAAAGAGCGCTCAATCTGCGCTCTCGCGTGCGGCGAAGCCGGCCTGGCGACATTGCAGGATGGTCGTCGCGCCAGCCTCGCCGGCAAGCCCGGCATCGAGGAGCCGGCTCGCGATCCCGGCGCGCCGGGCGCGATCGGCAAGCCGGTCCGCCTGCCGGCTCAAGGCCCGGCCGTGCTGGCGCCGGAAGAGACCGAGGCCGCCCTGGCGCAGGGCCTCGGCCAACGGCCAGGGCGGCGGGCCGTCATAGATGCGGTAGAGCTCGGCCAGCCGCAGCGCCGTCGGCATCGCACTCTCCCATCGAGTTGTATGAGAATGCGAAATACTACCAAAAGTTCTTCAAGAAATCAAGAACTTGTTCGCTTGCCGCCAGAGGCCCCGTTCTGATAAGGCGCAATGCAGTGGCCAGACGCGGAGACAGATCGGGGCGTCACCGCATCGGCGCAGGACGCTATTGGCTCACCCAGAGGATGCGCGCCATCCAGCGCAGCTCGTCGGGCAAAAAGGCGCGGTCGTCGCGGGCGGAGTTGAGCGAGCGCAGCTCGATGCGCTTGCCGGTGCGGCGCAGCAGCTCCTTCGCCATCACCTCGCCCTTTCGGCTCTTGATCACCACGCGGTCGCCGCGCCGAATGGGCGCCACAGGCGAAACGATCAAGAGGTCGCCCGCGCGATAGGCGGGCTCCATGCCACTGCCGGTCATGCGCAACGCATAGGAGCCGGCATCGGCGACGAAGGGAAGCTCGATCTCGTCCCAGCCGCGACTGGAAGGAAATCCCGCCTCGTCGAACAGCCCCGCGCGGCTGGCCTCGTGATAGCTCAGCAACGGCAGGCGCCGCCGATCGGGCCCGCCGCCCGAGGAGCCGATCAGCGCCACGAAGCCATGCAGCGATTCGCCGGTGGCCTCGAGAATGCGCGCAATGCTGTCGGTGTTGGGCCAGCGCAGCTTGCCCTCCGGGCTCTTGCGCTTGCTCTTGTTGAAGGTCGTGGCATCCAACCCTGCCGCGCGCGCGAGCCCCGAAGGGCTCATGCCGTGCTTGGCGGCAAGCCGGTCGATCGCCCGCCATACATCCGCATGTCGTAACATCTCATCTCCTCGCCATCGATGAACCCGAAAGGAGTCCTGAGAACGCAGTCCACGGGGATGCGTTTTCTTCTCGTTATGCGCCTGACGACGAGCCGAAATTCTGCCTACTACCGGCTTCGGGCATGCGTCAACCCTTGATCCTAACTTGCCGGTCAATTCTCTTTGTGGCACGCCGGCAGCGGCAGACGGATTGATCGCTTGACCAATTCATTACATTCGTCAGAAGGTTGCCGCGACCCTGCCGCCATGCCCGTCATCTTCGCTCTCGCGGCGCGGCTCGCGCGGCTGCTGCCGCCGGAGGCCGCCCACCGGCTCACGATCCGCGCGCTTGCGGCGGGCCTCGGGCCCCGCATGCCCGGGGAGGACGACCCCATCTTGGCCATCGAGCTGTGGGGCCGGCGCTTCCGCAACCCGCTCGGCATCGCCGCCGGTTTCGACAAGAACGCGGAGGCCTATCGCGCGATCCTCGCCATGGGCTTCGGCTTCGCCGAGATCGGCAGCGTGACGCCGCGCCCGCAGGCCGGCAACCCGCGCCCGCGGCTGTTCCGCCTGGTCGAGGACCGCGCCGTCATCAACCGCATGGGCTTCAACAATGACGGCGCCGAGCGCGTGGCGGCGCGCCTCAAGCATCGCGGCCGTCTCTTGGGGCCGCTCGGCGTCAATCTCGGCAAGAACAGGGACAGCGCCGATGCCGCCGCCGATTACGCGTCGGGCGTGCGCCATCTCGGCCGCTTCGCCGATTATCTCGTCGTCAATGTCTCTTCGCCCAACACGCCAGGCTTGCGGGCGCTCCAGAGCCGCGCGGCGCTGGCCTCGCTGCTGGCTGCGGTGAAGGCGGCGCGGGCCGAGGCCTGTCCCGTTGCGCCGCCGCTCCTGGTCAAGATCGCGCCCGACCTGACCGAGGAGGACAAGCGCGACATCGCCGCCGTCGCCGAGGAGGCCGGCATCGACGGCCTGATCGTGTCCAACACCACGATCGCGCGGCCGGCGAGCTTGAAGAGCGCCCGTCGCCGCGAGGCGGGCGGGCTCTCCGGCGTCCCGCTGTTCGGGCCTTCCACCGCGCTCCTGGCCGAGATGTACCGGCTCACCGGCGGGCGGCTGCCGCTGGTGGGCGTGGGCGGCGTCGCCAGCGGTGCCGACGCCTACGCCAAGATCCGCGCCGGCGCCTCGCTGGTGCAGCTCTATACGGCACTCGTCTATGAGGGGCCGGGGCTGGTGGGCCGCATCAAGCGCGAGCTTGCGGCCCTGCTGCGCCGCGACGGGTTTACCCGGATCGCGGACGCCGTCGGGGCCGATCATCGCGGGTCATAGCGCGTTAAGGCCGCATTAAGCATAAATCAAGCAGTTGCCGCGCAGTCTCGGGGCCGGAGCAGGTTTCGCTCAGGTGGAACACGCCCTCGTCGCCCTCGCGAAAGCGGGGGCCCAGGGCAGCCGCACGTCGCTTGACCTGGATTCCCGCTTTCGCGGGAATGACGGACGGATGCGATTCCACCGGATCGGAATCTTCTCCACTGTCCGCGTCCACGACCCGGGATTCGCGCGCTGCCAGGATGTCCTTCGTTCGCCACCTCTGCCTCTTCCTGCTTTACGCCGGCGCGGCCGTGGCCGCCGCCTATCTGCTGCCGCAGACGGCGCCCGCCTGGCTCGCCGAGCCGGCGCTGATCTGGGCCGCGATCCTGTTCGTCGCCGGGGCGGCCCTGCATCAGGCGCTGGCGCATCGGGCGCGTGCGGGCGAGGCGGCCGCGGAGCGGGCGGAGCTCGTCCGCGCGCTGGGCGAGCAGAGCCGCGAGATCCTGCGGCTCAGGGACGAGGCCGACGTCATCCGCGATACGCTCAAGGCCCGCGCCCAGGAGCCGGGTGTGGCCTCCGTGATCGCAGAGGTCAAGCTGCTGCAGTCGCTGATCGAGCGGCTCTACGCGTCGCGCACCGGTGCGGCGACGCAGGGCCTGACCGACTCGTCTATGGCCGAGACGGCGGCCGTTGCGGTTGCGGCCGGCACGGCGGCGGTCGGGACGGTGGTCCGCGCACAGCCGGCGGTGCGTCGCGATCTCGACGAGCGCAAGGTGCTGGACGCGGTCGAGACGGCGCTGCGCGAAGACCGGGTCGAGCTGTGGCTCCAGCCGGTGGTGAGCCTGCCGCAGCGCAAGCGCCGCTTCTTCGAGTGCTTCACCCGCATCCCCGCGGGCGACGGCGCGATGGTGCTGCCCGAGCAGTATGTCGGCCTCGCCGAGCGCACGGGCATGATCACCGCGATCGACAACATCCTGCTGTTCCGCTGCATCCAGATCCTGCGCAAGCTCAACGAGCGCAAGATGACGGCGGGCTTCTTCTGCAACGTCTCGCCGCGCTCGCTGGCCGATCGCGATTTCTTCAAGCAGTTCATCGCGATGCTGGCGGAACACACCGAGATCGCGTCCTCGATCGTGTTCGAGTTTCCGCAAGCCGCGCTCGAGCGCGACGACCCGGCGCTCGGGCGCGACCTCGACCGGCTGGCGGCGCTCGGATTCCGCTTCTCGCTCGATCAGGTCACGGACGTCGGCTTCGATGCGATCGAGCTGGCGCGCCGCAATTTCCGCTACGTCAAGATCGAGGCCGGCCGCCTGGTTCCCCCGCCGCTCGGCAGCGCGCAGGAGGCGCCCGAGATGGTCAAGCGAAAGCTCGACGTGGCGGGCCTCGATCTGATCGCGGAGAAGGTCGAGACCGAGCCGATGCTGGTCGAGCTGCTCGACCTCGGCATCGACTATGGCCAGGGCTATCTCTTCGGCGAGCCGCGGCTCTCCCGCGCCGATTTCTGATCCGGCGCGAACGCCTGCCCATCGGCGCCACTCGGTCCCGTTCGGCCTTGCGCGCCGTCCGCGCGGATTCTGTTCGGCCTTGCGCGCCGTCCGCGCGGATTCTGTTCGGCCTTGCGCGCCGTCCGCGCGCGGGGCATGAAGAGCGCCACCGTCTCGAGCCCTCCGTTCTCCGTTCATCTGTCGCATCCCCGTTCCCCGCCATGTCCGCCGATCCGTCATCCCCGCCGCCGCTGCTTGCCGGGCTCGGCGCGATCGCCGAGCGCTATGACGGCTATCTGGTGGATCTCTGGGGCGTGATGCACAACGGCGTTGCGCCCTATCCGGCGGCGGTGGACTGCCTGGCCCGGCTCAAGCGCCAGGGCAAGCATGTCCTGCTGCTGTCGAACGCGCCGCGCCGCGCCGAGGATGCCAAGCGGCGCAGCGCCGGCATCGGCATCGATCCCGCGCTCTACGACGATCTGATCTGCTCCGGCGAGGAGACCTGGCGCGACCTCAAGGCCTTCGACGATCCGTTCTATGCCGGGCTCGGGCGGCGTTGCCTGCCGATCATGGCGCGCAAGGACGCTTCGCTCCTGGACGGGCTCGACCTCGCGATCGCGGCGGACCCCGAGGCGGCGGACTTCCTGCTCGCGGTGGGCGTCGAGGGCCCGCAAGATCGCGTCGGTCATTTCCGCCCGCTGCTCGAGGCGGCCCGCGCCCGCGACCTGCCGATGGTCTGCGCCAATCCCGACCTCGAGGTGGTGCGCGGCGGCGTGCGCGAAATCTGCGCCGGCGCCATCGCCGAGGCCTACGAGGCGATGGGTGGGCGCGTGCGCTATCACGGCAAGCCGCACGCGGGGATCTATCGCCGCTGCTTCGACCGGCTGGCGCCGATCCGCCACACTCGCGTGCTGGCGGTGGGCGATTCCCTGCGCACCGACATCGCCGGTTCCGGCGCGGCCGGAATCGATTCGATCCTCGTCCTCGGCGGGTTGCACGAGGAGGAGCTGGGCGGCGAGGCCGCGATGCGTGAGGCCGCCGCCGATCCCCAGCGGATGGCGGCGCTGTTCGAGCCCTGGCCGCATCGGCCGACCTATCTCATGACCCGGTTTGGCTGGTGACAACCGCCCTGGGCCGAAGGTCGAGTGCCGGCGGCGCCCGGCCCGCTATCGCCGTCCGGTGAAGCCGTCGGTTAGCGGTTTGTTAGCGCTGTTCTTTCTAGCGTGACGCGTTGGACGGCCCCTCGCGACGGGCCGCTGCCCCGCGCGTCAGGAGGGTGGTCGTTCGTGCCTGCCACCATTTCGCTGCATGGTCCCGAGCCCGGCGCCGCGCAGAGCGCGCCGAGCCCCTTGCCGACCGATCCTCGGGAGCGGCTGCGACCCCGGATGGCCGGCACGCCGATCCACCCCCAGACGCTGCTCGCCACCGACTATCTCAACCACTTCAACGAGCCGGCCATGCTGCTCGAGATCCTGGCCGACAGCCCGGAGGCGCTGGAGGATCTCACGGCCTGGAAGCCGCTCAGCTATACCGACCATTTCCGCGCGAGCGGGCTCTCCTACGCGGAGATCGCCGTCGAAGCCTATGCCGCGGCGCTGCCGCAACATCGCGTCGCCTTCGAGCTGGTGGTTGCGGAGATGAATGCCCTGGTCGTCGCCGCGGCGCATAAGGCGGCGGATGCGGTGCGGACCGGCGACGCGGCGGCCTTTGCGACGCTCGCCACCGAAGCGCACCGGCTGCAGGAACTGGTCGCCGAGGCCGGCGGCATCATCCAGGGCGAGCCCTCCACGCGCCACGACCAGGCCGCCATCGACGCCCTGATGGGCAAGCGCTGAGATATCCGCGGGCTATCGTGGGCCGGTTATCTCCAGTCGAATCAAGCGGCTGCGGCGCGTTTAACCGGCTGTTCACGGCATCTTTCCTAACCTCCCCCGATCTTGCGCGACGTGTTCACGACCGGGTTCCATGACCCGGGTGCCGGGAGAACCGGGCTGCTCGACGACTCTCCAAGGGGGCGAGTCATGGGCGTGTCGGCTACGCAGGCTCCGCCGCGGAGCTTGAGCGAGCTCAAGGTGCTGATCGTCGACGACAGCGCGCTCCTGCTGGCGCTGCTGCGCCGCGTGCTCATGGGCATGAATATTCGCGAGGTCATCGGCGTTGCCGACGGCGAAGCGGCGCTTTCGGCATTGGAGCGCATCCGGCCCGATCTCGTCTTCGCCGACCGGAGGATGACGCCCTTCGACGGCCTCGAGTTCGTGCGCCGCGTGCGCGGCCATGCCGACGGCGCCCTGTCGCGCACACCGATCGTCATGATCACGAACCCGGCCGAAGAATATCGGGTCCAACTCGCCCGCGATGCCGGCGTCAACGCCATTCTGGTCGAGCCGATCTCGCCGCCGGCCATCATGACCCGGGTGCTCCAGGTGCTGAGCGATGCGCGCGATTTCATCCGCAGTCCGGCTCATGCCGGGCCCGACCGGCGCTTGCGCAGCCAGGGTTTCGACGGGCCCGAGCGCCGTCGCGCCGACGCGGTCGATCTGCCGCAGCTGCGCAAGAGCAAGGCGCGCAAGCGCGCCGCAAGTTGATCTCTCAGCGCGCGAGGACCGCGGTCAGCGCCGCCGCCAGCCGGCGATAGTCGGCGATCTCGTTGTAGATCTGCGCCGAGACGCGCACCCACAAACCGCCGGCAAAGGGGATCACCGGCACCTCGACGCCATGCTCGCGATAGAGCCGGTCGTTGAGGGCAAGCGCCGCGGCCTTGTCCTGGCCTTCCGTTCCCGGCAGCCGGACCGTGGCCATGGCGGCGCGCAGGGCAGGCGCCTGGCCTTCCTCGCTGCCGAGGCTTGCCGCCAGCAACGCCGCCGCCTCGTTCGCGAGCGCATGGTTGCGAGCACGGATGGCAGCGTCGCCCATGCGCCGATAGAAGGCGAGGGCTGCCGGCGCTGCGAGCCAGGCCGAAGGGTCACGCGTCCCGACCCAGTCGAACTCGGCCGCGAAGCCCTGCCCGAACCCGTGCGAGATCACGGTCGGGTGCAGGCCCGCTTGCGCCTCGCGCCGCGCCCACAAAAAGGCCGTGCCCTTGGGCGCGAACAGCCATTTGTGCAGGTTGCCGGTGACGAAGTCGGCCTCGAGCGCCGGCAGGTCGAGCGCGACCTGGCCCGGCGCATGGGCGGCATCGACCAGGATCTTGGCGCCCATCGCGCGCGCTGCGCGCGCCAGCCGGGCGACGGGCATCACGATCGCGGTCGGCGAGGTGACGAGATCGAGCACGAGGAGCCGTGTCCGGCCCGTGATGTAGCGCGCCACCTGGCCCAGGATCGCCTCGGCATCGTGGAGCGGGTAGGGCACCGGCGCCTCGATGAGCCGCGCGCCGCTACGCTCGGCGACATGGCGCATCGCGTTGCGCACGGCCGGATAGGCATGGGTGGTCGTGAGCAGCTCGTCGCCGGGCGAAAGATCGAGCGAGCGCAGCACGGCGTTGCAGCCTGCGGTGGCGTTCTCGACGAAGACGAGGTCCTGCGGCTCGGCGCCGAAGAACGGCGCGATCTCGCCCGCGGCCGCGCGCAGCGCGTCGGGAAGCCTGCGCTGCATGAAGCGCACCGGCTCGCGCTCGAGCTCGAGCCGCCAGCGCTCTTGCGCCGCCAGCACCTCCCTGGGCGTGGCGCCGTAGCCGCCATGGTTGAGATAGGCGATCGCGGGATCGAGATGCCAGAGCGCCAACAGGGCGCGGCCATAAGCCGGCGCGTCCATGGTCGTTGCGGCGGAGCCGATGCGGTCGGCGGGCATGGCGGGCGAGACGGCTTGCGAGCTTGCGTTGCGGAGCGAGCTGGTCCGGGCGCGACTATGGCCCGTAAGCCGGCGCGCCGGCAATCGGCATGCACGCCGTTTCTTCCCTCATTGCTGCAGCGCAACGCATAGACGCCGCGAAGCCCCCTCCGCTATACTGCCCCACCTTTGCTGGCGGGGGTGTGGAATTGTCTGATTTTCCGAAGAAATCCCTTTCGGACTGGGCCGCGCTCGCGGCCAAGGAACTGGGCGGCGAGCCGGCCGATCGGCTCACCTGGAACACGCCCGAGGGCATCGCCGTCAAGCCGCTCTACACCGCCGCCGATCTCGAAGGGCTCGAGGCGATCGAAAGCCTGCCGGGCTTCCCGCCCTATCTGCGCGGACCCCGCGCCACCATGTACGCCAACCGGCCTTGGACGGTGCGGCAATATTCGGGCTTCTCCACCGCCGAGGAATCGAACCGCTTCTTTCGCGAGAACCTCGCCGCGGGCCAGATGGGCCTTTCGGTCGCCTTCGATCTCGCCACCCATCGCGGCTACGATTCCGATCATCCGCGCGTGGTGGGCGATGTCGGCAAAGCCGGCGTGGCGATCGATTCCGTCGAGGACATGAAGATCCTCTTCGACGGCATCCCGCTCGACAAGATGAGCGTGTCCATGACCATGAACGGCGCGGTCCTGCCGGTGCTGGCCGGCTTCATCGTCGCCGCCGAGGAGCAGGGGGTGGTGCAGGAGAAACTCTCCGGCACCATCCAGAACGACATCCTCAAGGAGTTCATGGTCCGCAACACCTATATCTATCCGCCCGAGCCCTCGATGCGGATCGTGGCCGACATCATCGCCTACACGGCCCGGCACATGCCCAAGTTCAACTCGATCTCGATCTCGGGCTACCACATGCACGAGGCGGGGGCGACAGCGGTGCAGGAGCTGGCCTTCACGCTGGCCGACGGGCTCGACTATGTGCGCGCCGCGCTCTCGCGTGGCCTCAGGATCGACGATTTCGCGCCGCGCCTCTCCTTCTTCTTCGCCATCGGCATGAATTTCTTCATGGAGGTGGCGAAGCTCAGGGCCGCCCGCCTGCTCTGGGCCAAGCTGATGCAGCGCTTCGCACCTGAGAACCCGGCCTCGCTGGCGCTCAGGACGCACTGCCAGACATCGGGCGTCAGCCTGACCGAGCAGGATCCCTACAACAACGTGATCCGCACCACGATCGAGGCGATGGCCGCCGTGCTGGGCGGCACGCAGTCGCTGCACACCAACGCGCTCGACGAGGCGCTCGGGCTGCCGACGCCCTTCTCGGCGGGAATCGCGCGCAACACGCAGCTCATCCTGCAGGAGGAGAGCGGCATCACCCATGTGGTCGATCCCTTGGGCGGCAGCTACTACCTCGAGCACTTGACGCAGAGCCTCGCTGGCGAGGCGATGACGCTCATCGACGAGGTCGAGGCCATGGGCGGCATGACCAAGGCGGTCGAGGCCGGCATGCCGAAGCTCCGGATCGAGGAGGCCGCGGCGCGCAGGCAGGCGCGCATCGATCGCGGCGAGGAGATCATCGTCGGCGTCAACAAATTCCGCTCGGGCGAGGCCGCCCGGGTCGAGATTCTCGACATCGACAACACGAAGGTGCGCGAGGCGCAGATCGAGCGCCTGAAGCGGGTCCGAGCCAACCGCAATGCGGCGCGCGTGGCGAAGGCGCTGGACGCGCTTACCGCCGCGGCCAAGTCGGGCGAGGGCAATCTGCTGGCGCTCTCGATCGAGGCGGCCCGCGCCCGTGCCACGGTGGGCGAGATCTCCGACGCGCTCGAGAAGGTCTTCACGCGCCACCGTGCGGCCACGCGCGCGATCAGCGGCGTCTATGGCGCGGCCTATGCCGGCGACGAGCGCTTCAAGCGCATCCAGGCCGAGGTCAGGGCCTTCGCCGACGCGACCGGCCGGCGCCCGCGCCTGCTGGTGGTCAAGCTCGGCCAGGACGGCCATGACCGCGGCGCCAAGGTGATCGCCACCGCCTTTGCCGACATGGGCTTCGACGTCGATATCGGGCCCTTGTTCCAGACGCCCGAGGAGGCGGCCAAGCAAGCGATCGAGAACGACGTCCATGTCATCGGCGTGTCCTCGCAGGCCGCCGGCCACAAGACGCTGGTGCCGCAGCTCGTCGAAGCGCTGCGCAAGGCCGGGGCCGGCGACATCCTGGTGGTGGTGGGCGGCGTGATCCCGCCGCAGGACTATGATTTTCTCAAGAAGACGGGCGTGGCCGCCGTCTATGGCCCCGGCACCAACATCCCGCTGGCGGCCTCCGAGATGATCGAACTGATCCGCCGGCGCCGCAAGGCGGCCTAGTTGGGGATTTCAGGCATGCGCGAAAGACCCCCCACCCGCCTGCGGACCGAAGCCCTTATGCCGAGGCTTCGCTTCGGCGAAATCCTTCGGCGGGCGAAGGCCCGCTCGCTGTTGCTCGCGGCCTCCCCCTCAAGGGGGGAGGCGAAGGATAGCCGCGGAACCTTGTTTCACCTTCCCCTCGAGGGGGGAGGTCGGCGCGCAGCGCCGGGTGGGGGTGGTTCGCTGATTGCCGATAGGCAATGTTAGCAGATTGAACCATCCCGGGCTCTGGGGGGAGCGGGAATGACGGGCAAGGATGGACGGAGGCTGGGGGCGGCGATCGGCCTCGTGCTGACGCTCGCATGGCTCGCGCTCTGCTGGATCTATGTCGATCGCGACATCGGCTGGGACAACACCCAGTCGATGCTGCCGCACGAGCTGGGAGCGGCCATCGCCGGCGTGGTCGCGCCGCTCGTGTTCCTCTGGCTCGTGCTTCTCAATTTGACGCGCGGGCGCGAGCTGGCGGAGGCGACCGATGCCATCAACCGGCAGCTCGATCGGTTGGCCTTCCCGTCCGAAGTGGCGGCCGAAAAGGTCGAGAGCGCGGGTGCGGCGCTGAAGCGCCAGGCCGAAGCGCTCAAGGCCGTGTCGGACGAGAGCGCCGGCCTTCTTGCGGGCCTCGCCGAGCGTTTCCAAGGCGAGGCGGGCGCGCTGGCCGAGGCGGTGCGCCAGGCGCGTGCCGAGACCGACCGTATCCGCGAGGGGCTGGCCCTGGAGCTTGAGGCGGCGCGCGAGGTGGCGTCCAAGCTCGATGCCGAGCGGCTCCATTGGCAGGAGGTGGTGCGCCGCCATGGCGACACCGTCTCCTCCGCAGCCGGTGCTGCCGCCGACCAGATCGCGCGCGAGATGGAGCGCCGGACCGACGAGATCGACGCCGCCGTCACCCGTGCGCTCGAGCAGGGCACGTCGATGGCGGCCGAGATCAAGATGCAAGAGGAGCAGCTGGGCCAAGCGGTCGATTCCGCCATCGACCGTTTCGGCCAGGCGATGGCGCGGCTCGTGCGCGAGCTGGCGCAGGCCGGCGACCGTACCGCCGAGCGGGGCGGCGAGCTGGTGGCGACGCTGGAGCGGCAGATGGGCGAGCTGGGCCGCACGGCCGACGACGCCAGCGCCCGCCTCAAGGCCGATATCGGCGCCTCTGCCGGCGAGTTGACCCAGAGCCTGACGCGGCTGGCCGACGACATCGAGGCGCGGCTCGCGGCCGCCGACAGGCAGACCCGGCAGATCAGCGAGGCGGTGCGCGCAGCGGGTGCTGCCGGCACCGAGTTCGAGCGCGTGCTGGCCGAGCGGGCGGCGGCACTCACCCGCACCGGCGAGACCGCGACGGCGCAGGCCGACGCCGCGGGCCAGGCGCTGGGCCGGCTCGCGGACGAGACAGCGCTGGCGATGCAGCGGCCGTTCGAGGCCGCGCTCGCCAATCTGCGCACGATTGCTGCTGAGACCTCGGCCAATGCCAAGGCGCTCGCCGGCGACCTGGCGCATCAGGCGGAGGATGTGCGCGCCCGCTCGGCGGCGGCGCAGGATGAGGCGGCGGCCTTGGGTACGGCGTTGGCGCGCCAGATGGAGGAGGTCGCCGCGGCGACCGAGCGCCTCAAGGCCGATGGCGAAGCCTCGGCCGCGGCGCTGCGCGCCGAGCTCGAGCAGGCGCTGGCCGCCTTCCGGCGCACGGGCGAGGGGCTCCTGGCCGATCTCGCCATCGGTGCGCGCAACGAGGGCGAGGAGATGCGCCGGCAGCTCGCGGCCGCTTCCGCCTCTTTCGCCGCCGAGGCGAAGGCGCTGCTCGAATCGGTCGGGGCCGAGACCGATCGCGTCGGGCAGCAATGGCGCGAGGCTACGGAAGAGGCGCAAAGGCTGCGCCGTGGGCTGGCCGACCAAGCCGCCGGCCTCGAGGCCAGCTCGGTCGAGGCGGGCGAGCGCATGGAGGCGTCCCTGCGGCAGGCCGAGGCGAGGCTGGCCGACTACCGGCGCAGCGCCGAGACCATGCTGGAGAAGATCGATACGATGATCGTCGCTGGCCGCGACCAGGCCGACCGCATCGGCGCCACCGCGGCCGACGGCGCCGGCAAGATCGAGACGGCGGGCCGCCTCTTCTCCGATCAGGCCGCACGGCTCGCGGCCGTCGCGACTGGCGCCTTCGCCGCCCAGCAGCAGGCGCGCGAGGCGATCGGCAAGCTGTCCGAGGCGCTGGGCGATGCGACCAGCACGGGTGCCGAGCGCATCGGCGAGCTGGAGCGGATCGTGGGCACCCTCAAGGGCGACCTCGCCTCGGCGGCCGACGAGGCCTCGCGCAACTCGCGCGCCATCGCCGAGACCTTCCGCGGCGACACCGAGCGCCTGGTCGGCATGGCGCGCCGGGCGGCCATGCAGGTGGCCGCCGTGCGCGGCGTGGTCAAGGATCAGTTGGCCGAGCTGGGCCAGCTCTCCACACAGGTGGGCCAGCTCGTCGACACCATCCGCGACAGCCTGCGGGGCCAGGCCGAGAGCTTCGCCGCCGTGGCCGCGGGTGCCCGCGCCGATACGGCCGCGATCCGCGGCGAGCTGGAGAGCCAGGTCCAGACCCTGACGCAGATCGCCGACCAGGTGGCCGAGCGGCTCGATCGCATGGGCGGCACGCTCGACGGGCGGGCCGAGAAGCTGGTCGAGGCGACCGACTATGTGGCGCGCCGCTCGACCGAGATCGGCGCCACCTTCGGCGAGCGCGCGCAGTTCCTGACCGAGACGGTGGACCGCATTGGGAGCCAGGTGAGCGAGCTGGCGCAGCGCTTCGATCAGCAGAGCCAGCAGCTCCTGCGCTCGACCGCCGCCGCCGAGGATCAGGTGCAGAACCTGAAGCGCATGCAGGAGAATGTCACGCGCGACCTGTTCCTGCGTGCCGCGGCGGTCATGGTCGAGGAGCTGAATTCGCTGGCGCTCGACATGGACAAGCTGCTCGAAACCGACGTTCCCGACGATGTCTGGCGCGACTACCACAAGGGCGACCGCTCGATCTTCGCGCGCCGCCTGTTCCGCACCAAGGACAGCTACCTGGTGCCGGCGATCGAGCAGCGCTACAAGGACGACGACCGCTTCCGCGATCTGGTCACGCGCTATCTGGATCGTTTCGAGGAGCTCCTGGCCCAGGCCCAGGAGGCGGATCCCGAAAGCGTGCTTAACGCCGCCTTCATCACGGCCGATGTCGGCAAGCTCTATCTGCTGCTGTCGCGCTCGGTCGGCCGCGGCGCGGCGCACTGATCCCCTCGCGCCCAACCGGAGGAACCGGCATGGAGCCGTCCAAACCCAAGCGCCCGCCGGGGGCACCCGCCGAGAGTGGGCGTCCGCCGGCGCAACGGCCCGGGCCCGGCGGCGGCCCCGCGGCTCGCCCGTCCGCCGCCGCCGCGCGGCCCGCGGCGGCCCCGGCAAAAGGACGCCAGGCGATCTCCGGCACCGCTTTCCTGGGGGCCGAGCCTGCGGCTCAGATCGTCGACCAGGGCGAGGCGCCGCTGGTGAGCCGCAAGCTCGCCAACCGCATGCTGGCGCTGGGGCTGGCGGCCGAGCTGCTGCACAGGCGCCCGCCCTTCAGCAATTTCAAGTTCGGCAAGCTGACCGGCGTGATCCGCGGCCAAATCAAGCGCGGCCATTATCTCTTCACCTTCCGCGGCAACCGGCCGGTCGGCTATATCGGCTGGGCCGAGTGCGACCGGAAGGTGGCCGAGGCCTGGATGGAGCGCGGCTACACGCCCACTTATAAGGAATGCACCGGCGGCGATTCCTGCGTGCTCATCACCTTCGTCTCGCCCGGCAATGCCGTCACCCTCCACCAGATCCGACAGGCGCGCTTGCTTTACCCCGACCGACCGATCTATTTCATGCGGGAATATGCCGACGGCCGGAAACGCAAGGCGACCGTGCTCAACCGCCTGTTCGATCGGGCGAAGCGGCCTTGAACCGCAGAGCGTTCGCTAGATGCGTCTGACACCCCCCACCCTTTCCCTCCCCCTCAAGGGGGGAGGGAAAGTAAGGGTTGCATTAGATATCTCTCCCTCCCCCTCGACGGGGGAGGGTTGGGGTGGGGGTGTTGCGCACCACATAGACGGCCGCCGGCTCTAGCTAGCGAAAGCCCAGCATCTCCCGATGACTCCTCCTACCGCCCCTCGCCCTGCTGCCGCCTCCACGCCCGGCGGCCAGTGGGCGGCGCTCAAGGCGCTGCTGCCGCATCTCTGGCCCCAGGGCGAGCTCGGCCTCAAGGCGCGCGTGACGGCGGCGGTGCTCTGCCTCGTCGTCGCCAAGCTCGCCAATATCTATGTGCCGATCCTGTTCAAGCGCATGGTCGATGCGCTGGGGCCGGGGGGTGCTGCCCTGGCGGTCCCGCTGGGGCTGCTCGCGGCCTACGGCCTCGTGCGCATCACGGCGCAGGGCTTCGCCGAGCTCAGGGACGCGATCTTCGCCAAGGTGGCGCAGCGTGCGATCCGGCGCGTGGCGCTCGAAGCCTTCCGCCATCTGCACCGGCTCTCCTTGCGCTTCCATCTCGACCGGCAGACCGGCGGGCTTTCGCGCGCCATCGAGCGCGGCGCCAAGGGCATCGAGTTCCTGCTGTTCTTCGTGCTCTTCAACGTGGTGCCGACGATCGTCGAGATCGGGCTCGTCTGCGCCGTGCTCTGGCATTTCTACGATGTCCGGTTCGCCCTGGTCACGGTCGCGACCATCGGCACCTACATCTGGTTCACCTTCGGCGTCACGGAATGGCGGATCAAGTTCCGCCGGCGCATGAACGAGAGCGACAGCGAGGCCAATACCAAGGCGATCGACAGCCTGCTCAACTACGAGACGGTCAAGTATTTCGGCAACGAGGAGCACGAGGCGCGCCGCTACGACGTGGCGCTGCAGGCCTACGAGAAGGCGGCGATCAAGACGCGGGTGAGCCTGTCGCTGCTGAATGTCGGCCAGGCCGGCATCATCGCGGCGGGCGTCACGGCCATGATGGGCATGGCGGCCGCGGGCGTGGTCGGCGGACATATGACCGTGGGCGATTTCGTTCTGGTGAACGCCTATCTGATCCAGCTCTACCTGCCGCTCAACATCCTGGGCACGGTCTATCGCGAGCTGAGGCAGTCGCTGATCGACATGGAGCAGATGTTCAAGCTCCTGGGGCTCGAGGTCGAGATTGCCGACCGGCCGGGCGCGCCGCCGCTTGGCGTGACGCGCGGCGAGCTGGTTTTCGAGCATGTCGGCTTCGGCTACGACCCGCGCCGGCCCATCCTCAAGGATGTTTCCTTCCGCGTGGCCCCCGGCCACACGGTGGCGGTGGTGGGCCCCAGCGGTGCGGGAAAATCCACCCTCTCGCGCCTGCTGTTCCGCTTCTACGACGCGGGCGCCGGCCGCATCCTGATCGACGGCCAGGACATCCGCGAGGTGCAGCAGGCCTCCTTGCGCGCGGCGCTGGGGATCGTTCCGCAGGACACGGTGCTGTTCAACGACACGGTCTATTACAACATCGCCTATGGCCGGCCGACCGCGACGCGCGAGGAGATCGAGGCCGCGGCCAAGCTCGCGCGCATCCACGATTTCGTCGCGAGCCTGCCCGATGGCTATCAGACGCGCGTGGGCGAGCGCGGCCTCAAGCTCTCAGGCGGCGAGAAGCAGCGCGTGGCCATCGCTCGCACCATCCTGAAGCGTCCGGCCATCCTGCTGTTCGACGAGGCCACCTCGGCGCTCGACAGCGGCACCGAGAAGGAAATCCAGAAGAGCCTCGCCGAGGTCTCGGCCGATCACACGACGCTCGTCATCGCGCACCGGCTTTCGACCGTCGTGCATGCCGACGAGATCCTGGTGCTCGAGGAGGGGCGCATCGTCGAGCGCGGCCGGCACGACACGCTGCTCATGCAGGGCGGCAAGTACGCGGCCATGTGGTCGCGCCAGCAGGCGAAGGCGCGCGATCAGGCGCAGAAGGCGGAATTGTCGGACGAGGCCGTGGCGGCAGCCGAACCCGGGTCTCCGGCGCGCGCGGTCTCGGGTGGAGCAAGCCATGGCGGGTGAGGGGATGCGTGCCATCGCCGAGCTCGCGGCCGGTGTGGAGGCGCAGGACCGCCGGGCACTCGCCCGCGCCATCACGCTGGTCGAATCGACCAAGGCCTCCGACCGTGCGACGGCGGACAAGCTGGTCGAGCGGCTGCTGCCCGCCACGGGCCGCGCCATCCGGCTCGGCATCTCGGGGCCGCCTGGCGTCGGCAAGTCCACATTCATCGAGCGCTTCGGGCTGCACCTGGTCGAGACCGGCCACCGGCTGGCGGTGCTCACCATCGACCCCTCCTCGCGCGTGAGTGGCGGCTCGATCCTCGGCGACAAGACCCGCATGGCCGAACTGGCGCGTCACCCCGCCGCCTATATCCGTCCTTCGCCTGCGGGCGAGACGCTGGGCGGCGTCGCCCGGCGCACGCGCGAGGCCATGCTGGTCTGCGAGGCGGCCGGCTTCGATCTGGTGCTGATCGAGACGGTCGGCGTCGGCCAGTCGGAGACGGCGGTGGCCGACATGGTCGATCTGTTCCTGCTCCTGGTGCAGCCCGGCGGCGGCGACGATCTGCAAGGGATCAAGCGCGGCATCGTCGAGCTTGCGGATCTGGTGGTGGTGACGAAGTCGGACGGCGAGCTCGAGGCCGCGGCCGGGCGCACCGCGGCCGACTATCAGGCGGCGTTGCGCCTGTTGCGGCCGGCCGGGGAGGGAGCCGTGCCGGTCCTGGAAGTGTCCTCGCTTACCGGCAAAGGCATCGCCCAGCTCTGGCAGGCGGTGGAGGCCAAAGCCAAAGACGCGCAAAGCCGCGGCGCCTGGGCGGCGCGGCGCGCGGCCCAGGCCCGGGCCTGGCTCAGGAACGAGCTGTCGGAAAGCCTGCTGGCGGCGCTCAAGGCCCATCCCGAAGTGGCGCGCCGCTGGCCCGAGCTGGAAACCCAGGTCGCTTGCGGGCGGGTCAGCCCGCCCGCGGCGGCGGCCGAGCTGCTGGCGGCGTTTCGAGGGCAGCTCGATAGGCCCGCCGGGGTTGGCGAACCCGAGTGACGCGGAGCCAGGCTCCGAGCTTGACGCAAGCCCTGCCGCTGCCGTAAAACTCGCCCCCTCGCTGGGGTTCCGCCGCGGGCGGCTCCGGCAAAATCGAGTTAAAAGAAGGGTTTAGCTATGGCGCGTCGCTGCCCCCTGACTGGCAAGGGCGTCCAGTCCGGCCATAATGTGAGCCACGCCAACAACAAGACCAAGCGGCGGTTCCTGCCCAACCTGCAGCAGGCCTCGCTCCTGAGCGATGCGCTGGGCGCGGTGGTGCATCTGCGCCTGACGGTGAACGGCTTGCGCACGGTCGAGCACAACGGCGGCATCGACGCCTATCTGCTGGCGACCCCGAACGGACGCCTCTCGGACGAGGCGCGCCGGCTCAAGCGGCGCATCGAGAAGGCGATGGCCAAGGCCAAGGCGGCTTAGGCGCTCGCGGAAGAACGTCGCCTGCCGGGCCGGGATCGCCCGAACGGAATCGGGCCGAATGGCCCTCCGATCTCCTCTCTGAAGACGGCAAAATGCCGCCCGGGTCCAAGCGGGCGGCATTTGCTTTTTCGGGCTTCGGCCGGCGAGCGCCGGACGGGTGGCTTCGTGCCGCCCCCTTTGGGCGGGCGGGAAAAAGCGAGCGAGCGACGGGGGCGTGACCGCCGGGCGCGGGGCTGGTCAGAGCGCGTTGCCTTGGGGCATGCTTCCGGGCGGCCGACGGCGCCTCTCTCCGAGCCTGCACGCGCCTTAGGCGCTTCGTCTTCGACATCGGGAAAAATCCGGACCACCATCGAGTAGGAGGTATGCGATGACGACCCCGCTTGCGCGACGCACTCTGATCGCGGGCCTGCCCCTGGCCGCGATCCTTGCCGACCCGATGCTTGCGGCCGAAGCGGCCGCGACGCTCGTGCCCGTCAGCACCCAGACGGCCTCGGGCAAGGCCGTGAAGGCCTTCGTCGCCAAGCCGGCGAAGAAGGCGCCGGCCGTGGTTCTGATCCACGAATGGTGGGGTCTCAACGATCAGATCAAGGCGGTCGCGGCCGATCTCTCGGAGCAGGGCTACATGGCGCTCTGCGCCGATCTCTATGACGGCCGCGTGACCAGCGATGCGAGCCAGGCCGGCGCCTGGATGGAGAAGCTCGATCCGAAGCAGGCGACCGAGACGCTGGTCGCCTGGATCGAGTGGCTCAGGAAGCAGCCGGACTGCAACGGGAAAGTCGCCACGCTCGGCTGGTGCATGGGCGGCGGCTGGTCGCTCAATGCCTCGATCGCCGATCCGGTCGACGCGACGGTGATCTATTACGGCCGCGTCGACCGGCCGGCCAAGGATCTCGCCAAGCTCAAGGGGCCGGTGCTGGGCCAGTTCGCCACGCGCGACCAGTGGATCAACAAGCCGATGGTGGAAGGCTTCGTGGCGGCGATGAAGAAGGCGGGCAAGAAGCTCGAGATCCACTGGTACCAGGCCGACCACGCCTTCGCCAACCCGACGGGGAAGAACTACCAGCGGCCCGAAACCCAGCAGGCCTGGAAGCGCACGCTCGACTTCCTCAAGGCGAATCTGGGTTAGCCACCCCTTCATCAAAGCGAGTGAGTGGGCCTCATCCTCGGGCAGGCTCGGGATGAGGCCCTCATGCCGAGCCTATCGAAGCATGAGGGCTGAAGGTCGCAGGGTCCTGGCGATCGGGGCCTGAAAGCCCCAATTCCGTCTACATTTAACATTTTAAAAATGTGTTATTTATTTAATCATCACAATTGTCCGTATTTCATTTGACTTTCCTCGCTCCGATGCGAGGTAATCAGGGCTAACCCTGCGAATTTGGCGCCGCCCGCGACCAGGGGATCGAAGGCGGCGGCGAGCCGGGGTTCTGAGGAAAGGTCAGAAGGCCATGGATATCATGTTCGCCGATTGCCAGGACGCCGCGATCCCCGCATCGAACCTGCCAGACGTGCTGGCCGGGGAGCCGCGCATCCCGCTTCCCTCGGTGAAGCGCGCGCCGCTTGCCGCCTATGCCACCGATCTCGATCTGCGCTTTCGCGGCATGACGGCGCAGCAGATCCTGACCTGCGCCATCCGCGATCTTTTTCCGGGCCGCATCGCCGTGGTGTCCTCCTTCGGGGCCGAGGCGGCGGTCGTGCTGCAGCTGGTGGCCGAGATCGATCCTTGCGTGCCGGTGATCTTCCTCGAGACCGGCAAGCATTTCCACGAGACGCTCACCTATCGCGACATCCTGGCGCTGCGCTTCGGTCTCGCCGACCTGCGCTCGATCGAGCCCGATCCCGCCGAAATCGCCGCCGAGGATCCCGACGGCGATCTGTGGAAGCGCAATCCCGATCGCTGCTGCGCCTTGCGCAAGGTGCGTCCGCTCGAGCGCGCGCTCGCCGGCTTCGACGCCTGGATCACGGGCCGCAAGCGCTATCACGGCGGCGAGCGCGCGGCGCTTTCCTTCGCGGAAGCCGCCGGCGGGCGAATCAAGATCAATCCGCTCGCGGCGTGGAATGCGGCGGATGTCGACGAGGCCTTCAAGCGCTACAAGCTGCCGCGCCACCCGCTGTTCGACGAAGGCTATGCCTCGATCGGCTGCGCGCCCTGCACGCGGCCGTTGCTCGAAGGCGAGACCGGGCGCGACGGGCGCTGGGCCGGCATCGACAAACGCGAATGCGGCATCCATCTCGATTACCAGATCTGATTTTCTGGTTGTCGTTCCGGGCGGAGCGCGAAGCGCGGAGACCCGGAACCCAAGCTTCCATCAGTCTCCGGCATGGGTCCGGGGTCGCGCGGCTTCGCCGCTTGCCCGGGACGACGCTGAGCTATGCGGCCTCACTCTCCTGCCCAGCGGAACTGCAGCAAGAGCGTGCGCTGCAGCGGGTTCTGGTTGTCGTCCGAGACGAGGAAGATGTAGGTGCCGCCGCCGGGCGCGGGCTCGGCCGCGACCGCCTCGAAATTGTCGACCGTCAGCGGCAATCGCCATTCGGCGATCGGCTCGGGTACGAGCCGGGCGCCCGGCCCGATCGATGACGCCGCCAGCCGCGACAGCCGCACCGCCGGCCCCTCGGCCTTGGTGAAGCTGCGCTCGACCAGCAGCAGGTCGCCCGAGGGGAGCAGGGCCAGCGAGGTCGGGCGGAAACGGCCGGTGCGCGCCAGCGTGAGCCGCTTCCAGGCACCGGGTCGGCCGACCCAGCCCGCGCTGCCCTGGGTCTGGTTCTCCCTGCCTTCGGCCAATAGCAGCAATCGTCCGTCGGGCAGCGCGGCCATCGCCTCGATGCCGTTGTTCTCCGGCAGATCCGCGATGGCGGCGGGTGCCGGATAGAGCGAGGCCGGGCCTGGCGGCGCCGCCGTGCCGTCTGCGCCGCCGTCATAGGCCCATACGCGGTGGTGCCGCTCGAGCCCGACCAGCCACTGCCCGTCGGCAAGCCGCGTCAGCGCCTCGGCATCGGCCTCCTTCTTCTTGGCGCCAACCGCTCGTCCTCTCTCGTCGAGCAGCGGTGCCGCCTCGGCCGCGCCGACGCCGCTGAGCCGGCCCTGCGGATCGCGGACCAGGGCAAGCCGCCACCACCAGCCGATATCGCTCACGGCCAGAAGCGCGGTCCCGTCGGCTGCCAGATGCATGTCGGAAAGCCCGCCGAAGGGAGCGCTGGGCGCCTGCGGCATCAGGCTTGGCGCCGGCATCAGGGAGAAGCCGGCCACATAGTCGAGCGCGCCGACTTGGGCAACCGCCGGATGGACCGGGTCGAGCGCCACCGGCTGGGCCTGAAGCGCCAGCTCGGCGGCGGTGAGGTGGTGCGCCCGCGGCAGGCCCAGCACCGCCAGCAGCAGCAACGCGACCGAGAGGGCATGAAGAACGAGCGGGCGGCGCTGGCGGGCCGGCCGCATCGCGCGTGTCAGTGCAGACGAGTGCGCTGGCCGGCGGCGCGTGCGGTGCGCGGCCGCGCCTTCTCCTCGTCGAACAGCTCGGCCAGCTTCTCCATCATGGTGCCGCCCAGCTGCTCGGCATCGACGATCGTCACCGCGCGCCGGTAGTAGCGCGTCACGTCGTGACCGATGCCGATGGCGATGAGCTCGACCGGCGAGCGCGTCTCGATCCAGTCGATGACCTCGCGCAAGTGCCGCTCGAGATAGTTGCCCGGATTGACCGAGAGCGTGGAATCGTCCACCGGCGCGCCGTCGGAGATCACCATCAGGATGCGCCGCTGCTCGGGGCGCGCCAGGAGGCGCTCATGCGCCCACAGCAGCGCCTCGCCGTCGATGTTCTCCTTGAGGATGCCCTCGCGCAGCATGAGGCCGAGGCTCTTGCGCGCGCGCCGCCAGGGCGCGTCGGCCGGCTTGTAGACGATATGCCTCAGGTCGTTGAGCCGTCCCGGATTGGCCGGCTTGCCGCCGGCGAGCCAGCGCTCGCGCGACTGCCCGCCCTTCCACATGCGCGTGGTGAAGCCCAGGACCTCGACCTTGACGCCGCAGCGCTCGAGCGTGCGCGCCAGGATGTCGGCGCTCATGGCGGCGACCGTGATCGGCCGGCCGCGCATCGAGCCCGAATTGTCGATCAGCAGCGTCACCACCGTGTCGCGGAACTCCATGTCCTTTTCGCGCTTGAAGGAGAGCGGCAGGACCGGATTGACGACGACGCGGCTGAGCTTGGCGGTGTCGAGCAGGCCTTCCTCGATGTCGAACTCCCAGGAGCGCGACTGCTGCGCCATGAGCCGGCGCTGCAGCCGGTTGGCGAGCTTGCCGACCACCGCCTGCAGATGCTGGAGCTGCTGGTCGAGGAGCTGGCGCAGGCGCCCCAGCTCGTCGGGATCGCACAGGTCGGCCGCCTCCACCACCTCGTCATAGTCCTGGCAGTAGGCCTTGTAGGCCGGCTCGCCGCGGCTGTTCTTGAGATCGAACTCGGGCGGCCGGCCGGGGCGGCCAGGGGCCTCCTCCTCGGCGTCGGTCAACTCCTCGGACGAAGCCTCCGTCTCCTGCGCCTCGGCGTCCTCCTGGCCGCGATCGCCGGCTTCGGTCTCGAGCGCGGCGGCCTCGGCTTTCTGCTGCTCGCCGCCCTGCCCTCGGGTCTGGTCGGTATCGTCCTGCTGGTCGTTCTGTTCGCTCTCCTCGCGGTCCTCGGGCTGCAGGTCCTCGGGCCCCAGGTCGACATCGAGATCGGAAAGCAGCTGGCGCGCCGCCTTGGCATAGGCGCGCTGATCTTCGGCGCTGCCGGCCATGCGGCGGAGATCGGCCAGAACCTTGTCGCCCAGCACCGGCTTCCACAGCTCGACGATGCGCTTGGCCGCGGTCGGGACGGGTCGGCCGGTCATGGCCTCGCGCGCCATCAGGCGCAAGACCTCGGCCAGCGGCGCCTGCTCGCGCTCGGTGACGCGCGCATAGCCCTTCTGGTGGCAATGCTCCTCCAGGGCGGCGGCGAGGTTCTCGCCGACGCCCACCATGTGGCGCGAGCCCACCGCCTCGACCCGGGCCTGCTCGACCGCGTCGAAGATCTGCCGGCCCATCTCGCTCTTGGGCGCCTCGCGGCGGTGGGTTTCGGCGTCGTGGAGCCTGAGCTTGAGCGCGATCGCGTCGGCTTCGCCGCGCACCTGCGCCACCTCGGCCGTCGGCAGGTCGCGCGCCGGCAGCGGCAGCCTGGCCTCGGCACCGGAGAGCCCGTGCTGGCCGGGCGCGAAGGTGACGTTGATCTCGGTGCGGCGCGCGATCGCGCGCATCGTCGCCGCGGTGACGCGCCGGAAACCTTCGACTGCGCTCTCGTTCTGGGCCATGCGTTCCTATGCGAGGACGCCTAGACGAGCTGGGTCTTGCCGGCCTGCTTGAGTTCGGTGCCGAAGCAGCGCTGATAGTACTCGGCCACCGTGGCGCGCTCGATATCGTCGCACTTGTTGAGGAACGTCACCTTGAAGGCGAAGGCGACGTCGTTGAAGATGCGTGCGTTCTCGGCCCAGGTGATCACGGTGCGCGGCGACATGACCGTGGAGATGTCGCCGGCGATGAAGCCCGAGCGCGTCAGATCCGCCAGCGCCACCATGGCCGAGATGGTCTTGCGACCCTGTTCCGTGTCGTAGCTCGGCGCCTTGGCCAGCACGATGTTCACCTCGTCGTCGTGCGGCAGGTAGTTGAGGGTGGCCACGATGTTCCAGCGGTCCATCTGGCCCTGGTTGATCTGCTGCGTGCCGTGATAGAGGCCCGAGGTGTCGCCGAGCCCGATGGTGTTGGCGGTCGCGAACAGCCGGAAGGCCGGATGCGGCCGGATCACCTTGTTCTGGTCGAGCAGCGTCAGCTTGCCCTCGACCTCGAGCACGCGCTGGATCACGAACATCACGTCCGGGCGGCCCGCATCGTATTCGTCGAACACCAGCGCGGTCGGGTGCTGCAACGCCCAGGGCAACAGGCCTTCGCGGTACTCCGTCACCTGCTTGCCCTCGCGCAGCACGATCGCGTCCTTGCCGATCAGGTCGATGCGGCTGATGTGGCTGTCGAGATTAATGCGGATGCAGGGCCAGTTGAGCCGCGCGGCCACCTGCTCGATGTGGGTCGACTTGCCGGTGCCGTGATAGCCCTGGATCAGGACGCGCCGGTTGTAGGCGAATCCGGCCAGGATCGCGAGCGTGGTGTCGTGATCGAAGCGATAGGCCTCGTCGACGTCGGGCACATGCTCCGAGGGCTGGCTGAAGGCAGGCACCTGCATGTCGCAGTCGAGCCCGAAGGTCTGCTGCACCGAGATGGTGATGTCAGGCAGCTGCGGCTGCCCGTTGGGCGTGGTCGTTTCGATTGCCATTCGTTTCTATCCGAGTGTCGGGGGCCGGCGAGGCCCGCCTATTGCGTCAAAAGAGCGCGCTGTTCTTCAGCGTGCTGTAAGCCAGATTGACCAGTTTGAGTTGCTCTTCCGCCGCCTTGTCGCCGCCATTAGCGTCGGGGTGAAGCTGCTTGGCAAGGCCCTTGTAACGGGCTTTGACCTCGTTCCATGTCACGCCGGGCTTGAGCTGGAGGACACGGAACGCCTGCTGCTCGGCCGGGCCCGCCTTCACCGTCTGTCCCTCCGCCGAGCGGGCGGTTCGCTCCTCGGGGTCGAGCCCCATGGCGCGCCAGAAGGCGCGATCGATCTCCTCCGGGCGAGGTATGCGCCAACCGCCGAGCGGCCATGTCGGCCGGTCCCACACCGTATCGCGGCGGATCTGGTGCTCGATCTCCTCGGGGCCCATGCCCTCGAAATAATTCCAGGCCTTGTTGTAGGCCCGCACATGCTCGAGACAAAAACGGAAATAGTCGTTAAGCCGGTCGCGCGACTTGGGCGCCCGGTAAAGGCCTGGCTGATCGCAATCCATATGGTCGCAGGGCGGCGCCAGGGGCTCGGAGGCCCGTTCTTCCTCCCAGCGACATGTGGTGGTTTTCGGTCTCGACATGCACAGAGTATGGGGACCCGGTTCCGGTGTTGCAAGCGAGGGCCTTCAGGCCGCTCTCCGGCCCCGGGGGGCGAGCTCAGTTTCTCGGCTCCCGCGGTTTCGATTCGACCAGCGCCAGGCCACCCAGGATCAGGACGAAGCCGAGCATGAGAGACAGGGAAGGCCGCTCGCCCAGCGTCAGGGCGGCGCTGGCGAGCCCCATGACCGGCACGGCGAGAAAGGCGAGCGAGGCGGTCAGGGCCGGCAGCCGCCGCGTGACGGTGACCGCGGCCCAATAGCAGAAGCCCGATGTGATCGGGCCGTTATAGGCCAGCACCATGAGGCTCGCCGGCGACCAGTCGATCGACCTCGGGCCTTCCGCGACCAGCGCGATGGCAAGAAGCGGCAGCGCGCCAAGCAGGAGCTGCCACGGGGCCAGCTCGAGCGCCGTTGCCTGCCAGCGGTGCCCCCGGACATGAAGGATGGCAAGGGCCCAGAAGAAGGCGCCGGCGAGCAGCAGCGCATTGCCCTTGAGCGCCTCGGCATCGTTCCAGTCGAAGCTGCCCGGCTCGAACAGCAGCAACAGGCCGGCAAGCCCGAGGCCCAGCCCCGCAAGCTTGCGCCGGCTGAGCCGTTCGCCGAGCAGGAATGCTGCGCCCGGTGCTACCCAGAGCGGCGTGGTATAGGCGAGCACGGCCGAGCGCCCGGCGGGCACATGGACCAGGCCGAGATTGACCAGGGCGAGGAAGGCGCCCATCTGCAGCAGCCCGACGCTTGCCACCACCGGCCAGTCGGCCCGCGCCGGCAGGACCAGGCGGCGTTGGAAGGCCAGGATCAGCGCCAGGCTCGCCGAACCAAGAAGGAGTCTGATGCCGCCGAACCAGAAGGGTGGCACCGAAGCGAGTCCCACCTTCATGATCGGCCAATTGATGCCCCACAGCACCACGATGGCTGCCAGCAGCATGAATGCGTCGCGGCGCTCGCCTGCTTGTGACACGGATCCGGAAGCCGTCGCCTTCATCGTCTCACCTGAGCCATCGCGCATCGGCAGTGCGCGGTTGATTCGCCGGGACCGAGGGAGTAAAGCCGCACCGACATGGCGAGGAAAGATCGGCACCATCCCGGATCGATCGCGCAATGAGCCGATAAATATGAATGATGATGGATTGAGGCAATGACCGGATCGGTGGCACGTTCGATCGAAACCAAGCTCAAGGCGGCGCTGGCGCCGACCCGGCTCAAGGTCATCGACGAGTCCGGCCTGCATGTGGGCCATGCAGGCGCTCGGCCCGGCGGCGAGAGCCATTTCCGCGTCGAAATCGAGTCCGCGGCCTTCGCCGGCCTTTCGCGCCTCGAGCGTCAGCGCCGCGTGTACGCGATCCTCGCGGCCGAACTCTCTGGACCGGTTCATGCGTTGTCGCTGGCGCTGGCGGCGCCGGGCGAGCGAAGCGCCGAGCGATGACGCTTCGACGGCACGCCGGCGAGCGAGGCGACCGCGCCCTCGACCGCATCCTTTTGTGGCGTGTTTTCTCCACCCGGCCAGATTGACCGTCCGCCCGTCGCAGCGTTCCATCACGTCGGCCGCGCCGCATGGATAAAATTTGCGCTAAAGCTTGCGACAACCGATGCAAGAAATCGTTTGTTCGCTCCGTCGCGGGGTTGTAGATTGCGCCGGGGGTTTCAACTCGTTCAAGAAAACCATGACCACCGACCAGTCTCGGCGGCCGCAGGTGCGCAACATCAAGCTCGCGGGCCGTCGCACCAGTTTGCGTCTCGAACCCGAATTCTGGGATGCGCTCGACGAAATCGTCGTTCGCGAAGGGTCGTCGCTCAGCGCCTTGTGCGAACGCATCAAGGGCCGACGCGGCGCGGCGAACCTCACGGCCGCCGTGCGGCTCTTCGTGCTTCGCTATTACCGCGCCGCCACGACCGAGCCCGGCCATCGCTCGGCCGGTCACGGCCGCAATTCGGGCCACGGCCGCAACTCGGGCCACGCCCGCAACTCGGTACGCGCCGCCCGGTCGACGTCGCCCTGACGCTGCGCTCGAACAGCGGTTCGTTCACTTGCCGCTGTAGAACCGCGGCCAATATCGCTTGACCAACTCGCCGTCGCTGGCGAGCGCGTGGCAGCTGTCGAGATGGGGCGGTCGCCGGGCCGGGTCCGGCTTGCGCTGCCCGCGCCCGTACATGGTCTGGAAGGCGACCGTGCCCATGGCGCCCAGCATCTCGCTCAGATGAATGCAACCCTTGACGCCGCCCAGAAGCGTCTTGATGCGCTGGTGCCAGCCGGGCTGGATGCGCTCGCCCTTCATCACTTTGAAAGCGGGCGCGATGTCCGGGCAGATGCGGAAGGGTCCGGCCTCGGTCGCGACGTCGATGTCGACCACCTTGAAATCGTCGTCGAGCGTGAGGCGGACCCACATGTCGTGAACCGGCTCGCCCGCCTCGATCTCGCCACGATAGTCGTTGGGGAAGCTGTAAGTCTTGACGTCGGTCAAGTGGCCTTCGATGTCCCACAGCCCGTCCTCGCGGCGATAACCGCAGAACTCGTAGCGGCGCGTATGCAGATGCTCGCGTTGGACCGATGCGGGCAAGGGCATGAGCCACCATCCTTTCGAGCTTTCAGCTTTCGCGAACGGCCGCAGGCTAGCGATGCCTCGGCGCGGCGGTCAATTGCGGGCGCTGCCGGGCCGCTCGCTGCCTGAAAGCCCGCGGATGGCGCGCCTCACGCGCCCGCCGTCTCGCTCATCGTCGCCGTCTCGGGCGCAAGGGGCGTGATGCGCAGCCGCTTGATGCGGTTGCGCTGGCGTTCCAGCACCTCGAAGCGGAAGCCGTAGAACATGAAGACCTGCCCGACTTCGGGAATGCGGCGCGCTTCGTGCAGCACCAGCCCGGCGATGGTGGAGGCGTGCTCGTCGGGCAGGCGCCAGCCGAACTCGCGGTTGAGGTCGCGAATCGTGACCTGACCCTCCACGTCGATGCCGCCCTCCGCAGCGCGGCGCGCGCGGCGGACCCGGATATCGTGCTCGTCCTCGATCTCGCCCACGATCTCCTCGAGGATGTCCTCGAGCGTGACGATGCCCATGAGCGCGCCGTACTCGTCCACCACCAGGGCGAAATGCTCGCGCCGCTCGCGGAAGGCGCGCAGTTGCGCCAGAAGCGTCGTGGTGTCGGGGATGAACCAGGGCTTGGCCGCGATCTTGGCGATATCGAGGGTGTCGATCGGCTGGCCTTCGGCCCGGACCGCGCGCAGCAGCGCCTTGGCGTGCAGCACGCCCAGGATATTGTCCGGGTTGCCCTGATAGAGGGGGATACGGGTGTAGGGGCTGGCCAGCACCTGCTTGACGGTTTCGGCCGGCGGCTGCTCGACGTCGATCATGGTGACGTTCTGCCGGTGGACCATGATGTCGGCGACCGTCACCTCGTTGAGGTCCAGGATCGAATGCAGCATGGCGCCGGCCTCGTACACCTCGGCGGCCGCCTTGGCGTGGAGATCGATGGCACCGCGCAACTCCTCCTCGGCCTCTTCGCGGCCGAGCGCGGTGATGCGGCGCAGGCCGAAGAGCTGAAGCATGCCGCGCACGAGGAGCTGGGTCACGCGCGCCAGCGGCGACATCATCGCCACGAAGCCGCGCATGGCCGGGGCGACGGCCAGCGCCGTCCGGTCCGCGTTGTTGATGGCGACGGTCTTGGGCAGGACCTCGCCGAACAGCACGACCAGAACGGTCATGCCGGCGGTGGCGTAGACGACGCCGTTCTCGCCGAAGAGCTGGATCAGCACGCTGGTGGCCAGCGCCGAGGCCATGATGTTGACGAGGTTGTTGCCGATCAGGATGGCGCCGATCACCCGCTCCATATGCTCGCGCAGCCGGTTGACCATGGTGGCGCGACGATTGCCCTGCTGCGCCAGCGCGTGCATGCGCGGCCGCGAAGCCGCGGTCAGCGCCGTCTCGCTGCCCGAGAAGAAGGCCGAGCAGCAGAGCAGGAAGAAGATGAAGACGATGATGGCGATCATGGCAGATGGCGGCGGATAGTGGCCGCGGAAACCTCCTCAGGCGGCCAGCGCGCGGGCGAGCAGGCCCTCGACTTCGGCCGGCTCGACGTCGCGCGACAGGAAGGCCTGGCCGATGCCGCGCGCGAGGACGAAGGTGAGGCGCCCGTCCTTGACCTTCTTGTCCTGATGCATGTGATGGACCAGGCGGGCCGCGTCGAAGCCTCGGCCGATCGCGGCGGGCGAGGTCGGCAAGCCGACGGCGGCGAGGTGGCGCGCGACCCGCGCCGCATCCTCGCTGGGGCAAAGGCCGAGCCGGGCGGAGAGCTCGAACGCCATGACCATCCCGATCGCCACCGCCTCGCCATGCAGAAGCTCGCCCGAATAGCCGCACTCGGCCTCGAGCGCGTGGCCGAAGGTGTGTCCCAGATTGAGGAGCGCGCGCTGGCCCGTCTCGCGCTCGTCGGCAGCCACGATCGCGGCCTTGGCCGCACAGCTCGTCAGCACCGCGTGACGGCGCGCGGCCGGCTCGCCCTCGATCACGTCGGACCCATGGCCTTCGAGCCAGGCGAAGAAGGCGGGATCGCCGATGAGGCCGTACTTCACCACCTCGGCATATCCCGCCAGGAGCTCGCGCCGGGGCAGGCTGTCGAGCGCGTCGGTGTCCGCCAGCACCAGGCGCGGCTGGTGGAAGCTGCCGACGAGATTCTTGCCCTGGGGCGTGTTGATGCCGGTCTTGCCGCCGACCGAGCTGTCGACCTGGGCCAGGAGCGTGGTCGGGATCTGGATGAAGTCTAGCCCACGCAGGAGGATGCTGGCCGCGAAGCCGGCGAGATCGCCGATCACCCCGCCGCCCAGCGCCAGGATCATGGTGCCGCGCTCGATGTGCAGGCCCAGCAGACGGCCGCACAGCTCCTCGAGATGATGGAAATCCTTGGTCGCCTCGCCCGGCGGCAGCACCACCGCGTCATGGCGGATGCCGCCCGTGTCGAGGCTGCGCATCAGCTCGTCGAGATAGAGCCGGCCGACCGTGGCATCGGTGACGATGGCGACGCGGCGCTCCTTCAGGAGCGGCGCGATCAAGGCGCCGGCTCGGGGAATCAGCCCGCCGCCGACCAGGATGTCGTAGCTGCGCGCGCCCAGATCGACGGTCAGCCGGCCGACGCCCGCAAGCGCGCTCGATGGGCCGGGCTCGCTCATGACGAGGCCATCCGGCGATCGGTCGCGCGGGCCGGCGCGACGCCGGCGGCTTCGGCGGCCCGGCGCTTCAAATGGTCCGTCAACGCGGCCAGGACCCGCTCGAGCGTCGCGTCCGGAGGGCCGTCCTGGCTGTCGACGGTGATGTCGGCCTCGGCATAGATCGGATAGCGCTGGGCCATCAGTTCGGCCAGCTTGGCGCGCGGATCCTCGACCTGCAGCAGCGGCCGGTCGTTGCGCCGGCCCGTGCGCTTGACCAAGAGATCGAGGTCGGCCCTGAGCCAGATCGAGATGGCCTTCTCGCGGATCACCGCGCGCGTGCGCGGGTCGATGAAGGCGCCGCCGCCGGTCGCCAGCACGAAGGGCGGGCTTTCGAGCAGCCGCAGGATGACGCGCCGCTCGCCGTCGCGAAAAGCCTGCTCGCCATGGCGTGCGAAGATCTCGGGAATGCTGCAACCCGCCGCCTGCTCGATCTCCCGATCGGCATCGACGAAGGGCAGCCCCAACCGCTGCGCGAGACGTCGCCCGATACAGCTCTTGCCGGCGCCCATGAGCCCGACCAGCACGAGTGGCCGGTCCACCGTGATCTCGCCGCTCATTGCCGATCCGACCGCGGCGTCCTAGAATCGCACGCGCCGCGCCTGCCCAACTGCCGCAGTTTCGCCATAGTCGGACCCTATCACAAATCCCCATTCGTGTCGCAATCCCGCCACTGCCGCGCAAACGGGCGGCTTGCCGCGGGTCCTTCGATTCCCGCGGTCGGTTCCGGGAAAGCGGTGCGCAAGGTGCCCAGCCGATGAAGAAAATTCTCGCCGTCCTGTTCGCTCTGGTGGTTGTCGGCGTCGTTGGCGCCGTGGTCGTCCTGGCCAGCATCGACCTGCCGGCCCCGACCCAGCGCATGGAAATCCCGGTTCCGAATGAGCGTTTGGCGCAGTAGCGCGGGCCGCCGCTTGGGGGCGGCCGTCCTTCTCGCCGGCTCCGCCCTCGTCGGATGGGGCGCCGGCGCGTCATCTGTGCTGGCGCAGACGAGCGGCCAGCCGATCCAGCTGCTGCCGCCGACGCCGGCGGGCGCAACGCCGCCGTCCGCGCCGATAGCGCCATCGGAGCCGCTGCCGCCCGGCGTGGCGCCGCCGCCCGGCCCGACGGCGCCCTCGGGCATCCAGGTCCAGGAGATCGGCAGCGAAGAGAACTACGCCGGCCCGCTCGATCCGGCGCAAGGCGGGCTCGGCTACGACATGTGGAAAGGCACCTCGGCGCGCGACCTCGAGGTGCTGCTGCCGCAGATCCCGCTGCCGGGCACCTCGCCCTCGATGCGCGCGCTCGCGCGCCGGCTGCTGCTGTCTTCGGCCGAGGCGCCGATGGGCAAGGCCGATCGCGATCTGCTGGCATTGCGCGCGGAGCGGCTCGCCACCATCGGCAACCTTGCCGACATGGAGAGCTTTCTCACTGTCGTGCCGCAGAGCACCCGCGACCCGACGTTGACGGCCTTCCGCCGCGAAGTCATGTGGCTCAAGGGCGATGTGGACAGCGCCTGCGGCCAGATCGATGCCGATCTCGCCGTGCTGCCGAGCGATGTCGAGCTCGCGCGCCAGCAGATTCTGTGCCAGGCCGCCGCCGGCCAGGCCAAGGTGGCGCAGCTCGGCATCGACATGCTGCGCGAGCAAGGCCATTCCGACCCGAAGCTGGTGCTGCTGGCCGATGCGCTCGCCGGCGGCAAGGATGCCAAGCTGCCATCCGACCTGCCGCCCTCGGCGGCGCTCTATGCGCTCTTGAAGAAGGCGAACCTGCCCGTGCCGCCGGACTGGGTGGACAAGGCGGGGCCGGCACTCCTGGCGCGGCTGGCCGAGGACGAGACGCTCGATGGCGCGGCGCGCCTTGCGGCAGCCGAGCGCGCCTTCGCCGCCGGCGCGCTCGATGTCGAGGCGCTGACCAGGCTCTACGCGGCTCAGCCGGCGACGCCGCAAGAGATCGACCAGGTCCTGGCCGCCGAGGACCGCGACGACGGGCCGCGCGGCCGTGCGCTGCTCTATCAGGGCGTGCAGCGCGCCCAGCAACCGCCGCGCCGCGCCCAGATCCTGCATCGTGCGCTCGAGATGGCGCGCCGCTTCGGCGGCTATCCGATGGCGGTCGACGCCAACCTGAATTTCCTGCTGCAGCTCCAGCCGGGCCCCGAGCTCGCCTCGTTCGCGGGCGATGCGGGCCGCGCCTTCTATCTCGCCGGCCACTACGAGCGGGCCCAGGCCTGGCTCAACATCGCCCGCAATCGCGCCGAGGCGGATGCGCAGGCGCGCGAGGCCGTGCCGACGCTGGCGCTCTTCGCTCAGATCGCCGGCGCCGGCCAGCCGCTCGTCTGGGCGCCCAACGCGGTCGAGCAGTGGCGCGACGCCCAGGCCAAGGCCGGCGATCCCGATCCCGCCATGCGCGCGGCGCGCCTCTTTGCGGTGCTGTCGGCGCTCGGCGAGCCGGTGGGCGATGGCTGGCGCCAGCTCGCCGGCGGCGACCAGGCCGCGGCGTCGTCGATTCCCGATACGACGCTGCTCGGCCGTCTCGATGCGGCCGCGGCCGCGGGCCGGCGCGGCGAAGCGGTGCTGATCTCGCTGGTCGCGGCGGGACCCGGCGGACCGGCCGGCGCGCATCCGCTGGTGGTCAACAGGATCTTGTCGGCCTTGAACGCGGTCGGGCTTGAGAGCGAGGCGCGGGCCATTGCGTTCGAAACCGTCATCGCTAACGGTATTTGACGGCCGGCGGCGCCGGCGCAAGCCGGAGGCGCCTGTGCCGAAGGAGCTCGAGGCCTTCCTCGAGATGCTGGCGGCCGAGCGCAACGCCGCCATCAATACGCGCACGGCCTACAAGCGCGATCTCGCGGATTTCGCGGCCTTCCTGCAACGCCGCCGCACCAGTCTCGCCGTTGCCGACAGCGAAGCGGTCCGCGCCTACCTGGCAGGCCTCGACGGCGCCGGCATGGCGCCGCGCACCGCGGCGCGCCGGCTCTCGGCCTTGCGGCAATTCTACCGTTTCCTCGTCGCCGAGGGTTGGCGCGCGGACGATCCGACCGTGGCCATCGACAGCCCCAAGCTCGGCCGCGCCTTGCCCAAGGTGCTGACGGAAGGCGAGGTCGAGCGGCTGATGGAAGCGGCCGCGCGCCTGCCGGGTGCCGAGGGTGCCCGCCTCGTCGCCATCGCCGAGCTGCTCTACGCCACGGGCCTGCGCGTGAGCGAGCTCGTCAGCCTGCCGCTCGCTTCCGTGACGCGCGACCAGCGCGTGATCCTGGTGCGCGGCAAGGGCGGCAAGGAGCGCCTCGTGCCCTTGAGCGAGCCGGCGCTCGATGCGCTCGAGGCCTATCTCGAGCGGCGGCGCGAATTCCTCCAAGGCCCGCCCGAGCGGCCGGCGCCCTCGCCTTGGCTGTTCCCCTCGCGCGGGCGCTCGGGCCACTTGACGCGCGTGCGCGTGGCGCAGCTCCTGAAGGAGCTTGCCGTGATGGCCGGCGTCGATCCCCGGCGCGTCTCGCCCCATGTGCTGCGCCATGCCTTCGCGAGCCATCTCCTGGGCCGCGGCGCCGACCTCAGGAGCCTGCAGAAGCTCCTGGGCCATGCCGACATCTCGACGACGCAGATCTACACCCATGTCGCGGGCGAGCGCCGGCAGGCGCTGGTGCGCGACCATCACCCGCTCTCGAAGGCGCGCAAGCGGGGCTGAGGCGGTATCTATTTGCCCTTTCGTCGCCCCGGCGAAAGCCGGGGCCCAGGGCAGCAGCGCGCCGCTTGCCCCCGGATTCCCGCTTTCGCGGGAATGACGATGAATTTCGATTCCAACCGAACAGAACTCGCATTGGCGGGCCTTCGGTCCCACAGTGGTCACGAGGGCGGCCCGACGCCCGATTGACAGGGCGGCGCCGATGCCGTCATTAAATCGGCTTCGGTCGAGCACTCCCTGGGGCAGGGTCCGCAGGAACGCCGGACCCCATCCCACATGATCGCAACAATCCTGACCGGGGAGCCAGAACCATGAGCTTCAAGATCGTCGAGCAGGCGCCCGCACGCCTCAACCGCAGCGAACTCGCCGTGCCGGGCTCGCAGCCGCAGCTTTTCGAGAAGGCCGCCAAGTCGGCCGCCGACGTGGTGTTCCTCGATCTCGAGGACGCGGTGGCGCCCGACGACAAGGCGCAGGCGCGCAAGAACATCGTTCAGGCGCTCAACGAGATCGACTGGGGCAGCAAGACGCTCTCGGTGCGCATCAACGGCCTCGACACCCATTACATGTATCGCGACGTGGTGGACGTGATCGAGCAGGGCGGCGAGCGGCTCGATCTCATCATGATCCCGAAGGTCGGCACCGCGGCGGACGTCTATGCCGTCGACATGCTGGTGACCCAGTGCGAGGACGCGGTGAAGCGCAAGAAGCGCCTGGGCTTCGAGCTCATCATCGAGACCGCCCTCGGCATGCAGAACGTCAACGAGATCGCGCAAGCCTCGAAGCGGCTCGAATCGCTCCACTTCGGCGTCGCCGACTATGCCGCCTCGACGCGCGCGCGCACCACCGGCATCGGCGGCCCCAACAAGATGTATGGCGTGCTGACCGACAAGGAGGGCGAGGCGCCGCGCGAGTTCCACTGGGGCGACATGTGGCATTACGCGATCGCCCGCATGGTGGTGGCGGCGCGCGCCAACGGCCTCCGGCCCGTCGACGGCCCCTTCGGCGACTTCTCCGATCCCGACGGCTTCAAGGCGCAGGCCTACCGCGCGGCGGTGCTGGGCTGCGAGGGCAAGTGGGCGATCCATCCCACACAGATCGCGCTCGCCAACGAGGTCTACAGCCCGTCGGAGGCCGAGGTCACGCGCGCACGGCGCATCCTCGAGGCCATGGAGCAGGCCAAGCGCGAGGGCAAGGGTGCCGTGGCGCTCGACGGCCGGCTCATCGACATCGCCTCGATCCGCCAGGCCGAGGTGCTGGTGCGCAAGGCCGAGCAGATCGCCGGGGCGAAGTAAGATCAATGTCGGCCCCTTCCCTTGCGGGAGGGGCAGCGAAGGCTCGTCGCGACAGCGACGAATCGAGCGGGGAGGGGTGACCAAGGCTCCCCCTCCCGGTTCGGACGGCTGGCGCCGTCCTCACCCGCCCTCCCGCGAGGGGAGGGCGTGGAAGAAACTCACAACGGCTTCGGATCGATGAACCGCCTGAGCACGTTGCCGGTGATGCGCGCGACGTTGTTGTCGTAACCGTTGTGCGCGAGGCTGCCGGCCCAGGCGATCGAGCCGGTCGAGAACACGGCCCCGCCGTTCGGCGTCTCGAAGAAGACCATGTCGGCCCTCACCTTCGGATGCTCGATCCCGTCGATGCCGGGATGGGTCGAGATCAGCTCCTCGGGCGTCACGACATAGACGTTCGTATGCATCTCCGAGGCGGCCAGCACCAGCGCATGGGGCGGCGTGCCGAGCCTTGCGTCCACGATGTCGAGCTCGAGGCCCGCGGCGCCGCCGCCGATGCTGCCGAAATCGCCGATCTTCTCGTCCGGCCCGATGCCTTCGAAGATGAAGCCTGCGCGCGGATCGAAGCTGCCGGGCTTGCGGCGATACCAGGAGGATTCGTCGAAGCCCTCCGAGCCGAAGCCCACGCCCACGAGCGCCTGGGGCGCCAGGCCGCTGTTGCGCCACAGCCCGCTCATCTCGCCGGTGAAGCTCAGGTAATACTCGCCGGGCTCGGCGATCCAGGTGCGCGTGCCGTTCTCGGCGCGGCGGATCTCGATCACGCCCGGCAGCGTCGGGTGCCAGGCGATGCGCCAATAGAAGCCGTTGCCGCCCGTATAGATCAGCCGGCCGCCCTGTTGCAGATAGGCCTCGATCGCGCGCATCTGCTGGAGCGAGTGGTATTCGGGGTGCGTGCCGGTGATGACGCAGCGATAGGGTGCCAGCAGGCTCGTGCCCTCGCGGTGCAGATCCTCGTCGGTGACGACGTCGAAGGGCTGGTCGATGGCCTCGAGCCAGTCGGCGATGTGGAGATCGGCGCCGAAGTTCCAGAGCGCGCCCTTGGGCCGCGTGTTGACGATCGGGCGGAGGCGCGAGCTATAGCAGGAGCCCGAGCCGTCGGTGTGGACGTCGTAGGTCGAGACGCCGAGCTCGCGTCGGTCGTTGAGCGTGAGCTCCGTGGGCCCGAACTCGAGTAGCGCGCCGTAGCAGATCTCGGCCAAGGGATCGTCCCAGCCGTGATGGCTGTTGGCATAGGCCATGTAGGTGGCGGTGGCCGCGAGGAAGGCCACGGGCGCCGTCGCCCGGCCTTTGGGTGGCAGGACGAAGAAGGGGACGAAGGCCTGCTGCTCGTAGGCCTCGCCGCAGGAGAGCTTCATCGCATAGATGCCCGAACGCATCTCGGCCGGGACCGGCACTTCGAAGTCCGTTTCCCAGTCCGCGTCGTAGAGATCGTCCTCGTGGAAATGGATCGCGGCGTAATGCTCGGGCTTGTCGGTCCAGCGCAGGACCTCGCCGGTCCAGACCGCCCCCTTCATGGCGCGCGTCGGTAGATTGTGGGTCTCGCCATGGAGGCGGTTCGCGGAGAGATCGACCACGCGCGTCGTGGGAATGTCTCTCGCGAAGTCCCAGGCCGCGACCATGTGGGGCGCGAGCGCCGCCACGGTGCCCGGGTGAATCGCCTCGATCTCGGGTTCGTCGAGCGCACGGGCGACGAGGCGCGGCGCCTCGATCTTGCCGTTGTAGTGGCCGCCGAGCAGGGCCTTGGGGCCGCGCGCGCCGGCGACATGCGCCGCCATGGTGAAGGGCGTGCCGGCCGGCGGGCGCGGCTTTACCCGCAGCACCGCTTCGGCGACCGCACCCGAATCGTCGCGCGCCAGATGGGCCAGCGGCCGCTGCACCAGCCGCACCAGGCCCGAGCCGGCATCGAGGCTCGCCGCCACGCGGTACCAGGCGCGCTCGCGCAAGGGCCTTGTGGTCTTGATCGTGGCAAGCCCGCCCTTGCCGTCGCCGAGATCGAGCGTCAAGGCACCGGTCTCGTCGAGGCGCAAGCGCAAACCGGCCTTGGCCGGCTCGGACCAGCGTGCCAGCAACGTCTGACTTTTTCTGCCTGGCATGGTCGGCCAGACGAGCGCGGTGAGGGTGAAGCTCTCGATCGCATCGAGCGGGCTCGCTGCCGGAACCAGCACGGCGGAGCCCGCGTCGAGCGGCTGGCGACGACCCGGATAGTCGCCATTGGCCGGGCTTGCCACGGGAACGTCCTTGTAGCCCGCACCGCCCGGCGAATCGTCGCCGCAAACGAGGCGCACCAGCTCCGCGCGATAGCGCGCAGCCCCCGCCTCGCAGCTCACCTTCACTTGGAGCCGGTCGCCCGGCCTCACGCTGTGGCGGTCGGCATAGCCCAGGATCTCGAGCATCGGCGGTCTCTTGCGAAAGAGGGAAAGGTCAGTCGAGCTCGAGTGCGCGGCCGGTGAGCTCGCGCCAGCGCAGCTTGAACACGCCCCACTCCGCGTCCTCCCAGGAATAGAAGACGTAGCCCGGCACGCGCTCGATCGGATCGCCGGGATTGGCGCCCATGCGGCCCAGCACCCATTCGCGGTGGCGCTTCGTGCAGATCAGCACGTAGCGGCCGGCGTTCGCGCCGCCGCGCATGCGGTTCAGCACGCGCTGCAGCTCGCCGCTGTGGCGGCCATAGGGGCGGGCGCGAAACTCGCGCGCGAGGTCGGGGCGGTCGGGGTCGATTTCGTACATGGGGATTCTCGAGGGATCTGCTGACGATGCTATGCGTTTCTTGTTCAACATTTACTCGTCACCCTCGCGAAAGCGAGGGTCCATGGAACGGCCGGAGCACGACATCGCCATGGATTCCCGCTTGCGCGGGAATGACGGAAGAAATAGCGGGAATAGCGACCGAGGGCTCGTAGCAGGTAAGGCACGTCGATCATCCGCCCGCGCGTACCTCCTCGAAGATCTGGTTGCGCTTCAGCTCCATCTCCGGCGTCGTCTCGGTCTCGAACACGCTGCTCTTGAACAGCGCCGCCGGCGAGGAGAAGCCCAGATCCGCCACGATCTTGGGATCGGCGACCTCGAAGGACTTCCGGTTGCAGTGGCCGTAGCCATACTGCTCGATCATGTACTTGCCGGTCTCCGGCGCGCACATGGCGTCGATGAAATCATAGACCTGCTCGTCCGGCGCCGTGGCGTTGGCCATGTGCACGAGGCCGCAGGTCCAGGAGAGGATGCCCTCCTTGGGCACCATGTAGTCGACCGGCACGCCCTGCTTGCGCAAGGCCGCCAGTCCGTCGTTCCAGGCATAGGCGATCGCGATCTCGCCCGAGGCCATGGCCTGCTGATATTCCGAGGGCGAATCCCAGTAGAAGCGCACGAGCTTGCGCTGCTGCATCAGGAGCTCCTTGATCCTGGCGCCTTCTTCGTCGGAGAAGGAGAACGGATCGATGCCGAGCACGAGCGCCGCCACCGTCACGGTCGGCGTGGCGTTGTACATCGAGATCTTGCCTTCGTAGCGCTCGTCGAAGGCGAGCTTCCAGGAGGGCTCGTCGGATTGCACCAGATCGGTGCGGTAGAGCAGCGAGCCGTTGCCCCAATCGAACGGCACGATCCAATGCTCGCCGTCGATCCTGGCGCCGGGCAGATCGAACAGCTCGGGCCAGATGTCGTTCCAATATTTCAAGCGCGCCGTGTCGATCTTCTTGATCATGCCGAGCTTGTGCCAGCGCGCGATGTCCTCCACGCAAGGATGCGAGATGTCGGCGACGAAGCCAGACTGCAGCTTCTGGAACGCCTCCTCGGTGCCGCCGAAGAGGGTGAAGCTCGGCGAGCCGCCATATTTCTTGATGTACTCGCCATGGAGCTCGGGGATGTCATAGCCGGCCCAGGTAAAGACCTGGAGCGCATTGGCCTCGGCGGCTCGGGCCGGCCGGCCGAAGCGTATCGTGGTGGCGAGCCCGAGGCCCATCGCGGCCAGCGCCCTCGCGAAGTCGCGGCGCGTGAGGCGGCCCTCGGCGAGCCGGTCCATGAACTCGGTTTTTTCCATCACGGGAACGTTCCTCTCCCAGCTTCGTTGGCGGGCCTTGCGCCGCGCGAGCCGTTCACGGTCCCGCGTGGCACGGGTGCCGGCTCGCGTTATCGTTGTATTTTGGCGAGTTGACCAAGAATCGATCGATAGCACAAGCCGATCGGTCGATAGGGCGGCGAAGCTTGGGGTAGGACAGATTCCGATTAGGCGAAACCCCTTCGTCGCTCCCGCGCCCGCGGGCTTCGCCCGCTTCCTTTGATTTGCCGGCGAAGTCGGCTCGGGGGCCCAGGGCCACCGCACGTCGCTCGCCCCTGGGTTCCTGCTTTCGCAGGAACGACGATGAAAGATGTGCCGCGCGTCTCGCCCGCCTCAGCGGCCCAGCGGCGCCATCACCTCGGCGAGGCTCTTGGCCAGCAGCTCCACGATCTCGTCGAGCTCGGCCGGCGTGACGTTATAAGGCGGGGCCAGGATGATCTGGTCGCCGCGCACACCGTCGACATTGCCGCCGGTGGGGTAGCAGATGAGGCCGTTGGCGAAGGCGCGGTCGCGCACCCGTGCGAACAATTGCAGGGCCGGATCGAACGGCTCCTTGGTCGCGCGGTCGGCCACCAACTCGATGCCGATGAAGAAACCGCGGCCGCGGATGTCGCCGACATAGTCGCGCCCGCCGATCCGGTCGGCCAGCGCCTGCTTGAGCAGGACGCCCTCGCGCGCGACCTTTTCCACCAGCTTGTCGCGCGCGACGATGGTCTGCACCGCGACGCCGGCCGCACAGGCCGCCGTGTGGCCGGTGAAGGTGTGACCCGTGAGCGGTGCGCCATAACGCTCGAGGATCGGGCCCGCCACGCGCTCTTGATAGACGGCCGCCCCCAGCGGCAGATAGCCGCCGGCCAGCCCCTTCGCCACCGACATGATGTCCGGCTCGACCCCGTCATGCTCGAGCGCGCGCCAGGTGCCGCAGCGCCCGGCGCCGCACATCACCTCGTCGGCGATCATCAGCACGCCGTAGCGGTCGCAGATCGCGCGGATGCGCCTGGCGTAACCTGCCGGCGCCGGCACCGCGCCGCCGGCGGCCCCCACCACGGGCTCGAACACGAAGGCCGCGATGCGCTCGGGTCCCTGGCGCAGGATCTCGCGCTCGAGCTCGTCGGCGCAATATTCGGCGACGTCCTCGGGCTTGACACCCTTGGGCGGGCGGTACTCGTTGACGGCGGAGAGAAAGCTCGCTTCGGTGAGCGCACCCTCGAAGGGCGCGCGGCGCTCGCGAAAGCCGGAGATGGCGAGCGCCCCCAGCGTATTGCCGTGCCAGGAGCGCTGGCGCGAGATGAAGCGCCGGCGCGAGGTCTCGCCCCGCGCCGAGTGGTATTGCAGCGCGATCTTGAGACAGGATTCGACCGCCTCCGAGCCGCCCGAGACGAACACCATGCGCTTCAGGGCCCCGCCGCAGCGCCGCGCCACGATCTCCGTCAGCTGCTCCAGAGGATCGCTGGTGAAGGTGTAGCGATAGCCGTGCGCCACGCGATCGAGCTGCGCCTTGATTGCGGCGTTGACCTCCTCGTTGCCGTGGCCGAGGCAGAACACGGCCGGTCCGCCGGAGCCGTCGAGATAGCGCTTGCCGGCGGCGTCATAGACATAGGCACCCTTGCCCCAGGCGATCTTGGGCAGGGAGGGGGCGTCGCCATAATGGGCGGCACCAGGGCGAGGCTGGGCGTTGGACATGGGTGCGGGGCTCCTGGCGAGAGGCGGCGGCCCGGGCGGGCCCGCGGGAAGCCTCCGATACCGGCTCCCGCGCGCCGGCCAAGGCCGCGAAAGAACGCGCCAATTTGCCAGAATGCGGGATCGGCACAAGCGGCCTTTGGCGGGGAGCGTCAAGGGCCATTTTGCGGTCGCGGGGCGGGCGGGGCTGTGCTATCTGCTTGCCCCGCCTAGGGGAACACCCGGGGGAGCGCCGACCTGCCCGCGGGTTCCGATCCTGATCTCAAGGACCGATGCCCACCTTCCTCGATTTCGAAAAGCCGATCGCCGAGCTCGAAGGCAAGATCGAAGAGCTGCGCCATCTGGAGGGCGGCGGCGATCTCAACATCGCCGAGGAGGTGGCGCGCCTGCAGGCCAAGGTCGACAAGCTCCTGCGCCAGACCTACGGCAAGCTCACCCCTTGGCAGAAGACGCTGGTGGCGCGCCATCCCGAGCGGCCGCATTTCCTCGACTATGTGAACGCGCTGATCGAGGACTTCACGCCGCTCGCCGGCGACCGCAGCTTCGCCGACGACCGCGCCATCCTGGGCGGGCTCGGCCGCTTCCGCGGCCGCTCGGTGATGGTGCTGGGCCACGAGAAGGGGGCCGACACGGCGAGCCGCGTGCGCCACAATTTCGGCATGGCGCGGCCCGAGGGCTATCGCAAGGCGCAGCGCCTGATGGATCTGGCCGACCGTTTCGGCCTGCCCGTGCTGGCGCTGGTGGATACGCCCGGCGCCTATCCCGGCGTCGATGCCGAGGCGCGCGGCCAGGCCGAGGCGATCGCGCGCGCGATCGAGACCTGTCTCAAGATCCGCGTGCCGCTGGTGGCCGCCATCATCGGCGAGGGCGGCTCGGGCGGCGCCATCGCGCTGGCCGCCGGCAACCGCGTGCTGATGCTCGAGCACGCCGTCTATTCGGTGATCTCGCCCGAGGGCTGTGCCTCGATCCTGTGGCGCTCGGCCGACATGGCCAAGGAGGCGGCCGAGGCGCTGAAGCTCACGGCCGACGACCTGCTCAAGCTGGGCGTGATCGACGAGGTCGTGCCCGAGCCCGTGGGGGGCGCGCACCGCGGCCGCGAGGAGACCGTCGCGGCGCTGGGCGCGGCGCTGGAAAGGGCGCTGGCCGCGCTCGAAGGGCAATCGGGGGACGAGCTCAAGCGCGGGCGGCGCGAGAAGTTCCTCGCCATGGGGCAGAAGAGCCTGGCGTAACGAGGCTTCGGCCTCAGAAGCGACCTCATGCTGAGCTTGTCGAAGCATGAGGAAGCTCCGCCTCATCCTTCGACAAGCTCAGGATGAGGCGTCGCGCAGACCTACGAGCGACGCCCGCTCACACCTTGCCGTGGCACTGCTTGAACTTCTTGCCCGAGCCGCAGGGGCAGGGCGCGTTGCGCGGCACCTTGCCCCAGTTCGATTCGGGCATGCGCGGCTGGGCTGCCGGCGGAGACGCCGGCTGGCGCGCGAACACGCTGGCAGGACCGTTGCCGCCGCCGGCTTGGGGCCGCGCCGCGACGGCAGGGCCGGCGCCCGCGCCCGACCCGACGCCGACCATGGCTCCCGCGGGCGCGAGAGCCGGATCCTGGCGCGTCTCGCGCATCGGCGTGGGCGCGCGCGCGACCTCGGCCTCTTCCGGCCGGCTGACGCGGATCTCGATATGCGAGAGCACGCCGGTCACGGTCTCGCGCAGGCGCACCAGCATTCCCTCGAACAGCTCGAAGGCCTCGCGGCGATACTCGTTGAGCGGATCGCGCTGGCTGTAGGCCCTCAAGCCGATGCCGTGGCGCAGATGATCGAGCGCCAGGAGATGCTCCTTCCACAGCTGGTCGAGGAGCTGCAGCAAGAGGCTCTTCTCGGCCACGCGCATGACCTCGGGGGTGAAGCGCTGCTCGCGCTCGGCGGTGCGCATGTCGGAGGCGTCGCGGATGCGTTCCAGCACCTGCTCGACGTCGATGCCCTCCTCCTTGGCCCATGCCGCGATCGGCAGGTCGAGGCCGAGCACCCTGAGGCATTCCTCGTGGAGCTGCGTCACCTCCCACTGCTCGGGATAGGAGCCCTTGGGGATGGCGCGCTCGACCAGGTTCTGGATCGTCTCGTGGCGCATGTCGACGATGGTCTGCGCCAGATCGGTCGCACGCATCAGCTCCTTGCGCTGCTCGTAGATGACCTTGCGCTGGTCGTTCATCACGTTGTCGTACTTCAGCAGATTCTTGCGAATCTCGAAGTTGCGTGCCTCGACTTTCTGCTGCGCCTTCTCCAGCGCCTTGTTGACCCAGCTGTGGACGATCGCCTCGCCCTCCTTGAGGCCGAGCTTCTGCAGCATCGAGTCCATGCGCTCGGACCCGAAGATGCGCATGAGATCGTCCTCGAGCGAGAGATAGAAGCGCGAGGCGCCGGGATCGCCCTGGCGGCCGGAGCGGCCACGCAGCTGGTTGTCGATGCGCCGGCTTTCATGCCGCTCGGTGCCGAGCACGAAGAGCCCGCCGGCCTCGAGCGCCACCTGCTTGGCGGCGGCGACCTCGCTCCTGATCTTCTCGATCCGGGCCTTGCGCTGCGCCTCGTCGGTCAGCGTCTCGGTCTCGCGGCGGATGCGCATGTCGACGTTACCGCCCAGTTGGATGTCGGTGCCGCGGCCGGCCATGTTGGTGGCGATGGTGACCGCGCCCGGCACGCCGGCGTCGGCGATGATGTAGGCCTCCTGCTCGTGATAGCGCGCGTTCAGCACCTGGTGCGGGATGCTGCGTCGCTTCAGCATGGCGGAGAGCAGCTCCGATTTCTCGATGCTGACGGTGCCGACCAGGACCGGCTGCTTGCGCTCGCGCGCCTCCAGGATCGCCTCGATGATGGCGTCGTACTTCTCCTTGGCCGTGCGGAAGACCTGGTCGTCCTCGTCCTTGCGGATGCAGGGCAGGTTGGTCGGGATCTCGATCACGTCGAGGCCGTAGATATCGGAGAACTCGGGCGCCTCGGTCATGGCCGTGCCGGTCATGCCGGCGAGCTTCGGATAGAGGCGGAAATAGTTCTGGAAGGTGATCGAGGCCAGCGTCTGGTTCTCGTTCTGGATCTGCACCCGCTCCTTGGCCTCGAGCGCCTGATGCAGGCCTTCCGAGTAGCGCCGGCCCTCCATCATGCGGCCGGTGAACTCGTCGATGATGACGACCTTGTTGTCCTTGACGATGTAGTCCGTGTCGCGCTGGAACAGCTTGTGCGCCCGGAGCGCCTGCTGGCTGTGGTGCACCAGCGCCACGTTCTGGATGTCGTACATCGAGGCGCTGCGCAGGAGCCCGGCTTCCCGGAGCAGCTCCTCCATATGCTCCACGCCCTGCTCGGTCAGCGTCACCTGGCGCTGCTTCTCGTCCTTCTCGTAATCGGCCTCGGTCAGCTTCGGGATGAGCGCGTCGATCTTGACATAGAGCTCGGAGGAATCCTCGGCGGGGCCCGAGATGATGAGCGGGGTGCGCGCCTCGTCGATCAGGATGCTGTCCACCTCGTCGACGATGGCGTAGTTGAATTCGCGCTGCACCATGTCCTCGAGCCGGAACTTCATGTTGTCGCGCAGATAGTCGAAGCCAAGCTCGTTGTTGGTGCCGTAGGTGACGTCGCAGGCATATTGCTGGCGCCGCTCGGGATCCGTGAGCCCGTGCACGATGCAGCCCACGCTCATGCCGAGGAAGCGGTAGATCTGGCCCATCCATTCGGCGTCGCGCTTGGCCAGATAGTCGTTGACCGTCACGACATGCACGCCCCGCCCCGATAGAGCGTTCAGATAGACCGGCAGCGTGGCCACCAGCGTCTTGCCTTCGCCGGTCTTCATCTCGGCGATCGTGCCGCGGTGGAGCACGATGCCGCCCATGAGCTGCACGTCGAAATGGCGCTGCCCCAGCGTGCGCACCGCCGCCTCGCGCACCGTGGCGAAGGCGTCGGGCAGGATGTCGTCGAGGCTCTCGCCCTTCCCGAGCCGCTCCTTGAGCCAGGGCGTGCGCGCCCGCAAGGCCTCGTCGTCGAGCGCCTTGACCTCGGCCTCGAGCGCATTGACCTCCTGGACGATCTTGGCCAGGGTCTTGATGTAGCGGTCGTTGGCGGAGCCGAACAGCCGCTTGGCAAGGGCGGAAAGCATTCAAACCTCGAATGGCAAGGGAGCGCCCCCTCCGGACGCGCTGCCGGTTGGCACATCCGGGCGGCGGCGCGGCGGCCGGGCCGCTCTAAACATGTGCCGATGGGCGCATGAGAGATAGGACCCCGCCCCCGGCCTGTCAACGCGGGGGGCGCCGGCCGGTGCCGGCTATCCCGCGGGCGCCGTCATGCCGCCGCGCCGCCGGCAACGGCGCTGCGTCACGATTTTGTGACGGTTTCGCTCGATTTGCCCCGGCCGTCGGCCCCGATGCTCGGCCTTGTGTGCGAGCGGGGGCTGTGCATGATGGGCGCGGCCGGGTGGCTGTCCGTCGCTCGCAAGAGCCCGGCGCACCCTCAACCTTTCCAGAGTCCTCAATGAAAAAGCTGCTCATGGCCGGCGCCGCGGCCTTACTCGTCCTGACGGCGCAACCGCTGCTCGCCGCCGAGGACGACCCGGTCGTGGCCAAGGTCAACGGCAAGGAGCTGCATCGCTCCGATGTGGTGGCCTCCGCCCGCGGCCTGCCGGAGCAGTACCAGCAGCAGATCGACGTGATCTTTCCGGCCCTGGTCGAGCGGTTGATCGGGCTCGAGCTGCTGGCCGAGGCAGGCCGTGCGCAGAAGCTCGCCGACGACGCCGAGGTCAAGGAGCTAATGCGGGCTTACGAGGACGAGGCGATCCGGCGCGTCTACGTCAAGCGGCTGATCGAGACGGGCGTGACCGACGCCGAGCTGAAGAAGCGCTATGATGAGTATGTGGCGAGCCATCCGCCACAGACCGAGATTCGCGCCCGGCACATCCTGGTCAAGACCAAGGAGGAGGCCGAAGCGATCATCGCCGAGCTGGACAAGGGTGCGGATTTCGCCGAGCTCGCCAAGCAGAAATCGACCGATCCGGCCGCCGCCAACGGCGGCGATCTCGGCTATTTCCTGCCCGAGGAGATGGTGAAGCCCTTCGCCGACGCGGCCATCGGGCTGGAGAAGGGGGCCTATTCCAAAACCCCGGTTCAGACCGAGTTCGGCTGGCATGTCATCAAGCTCGAGGACAAGCGCGAGCGCAAGGTGCCGACCTTCGATGAGATGAAGGACGAGCTGCGCAGCCAGGTTTCGCAGGACCTCGTGAACAAGAAGGTCGAAGAACTGCGCGCGGCGGCCAAGATCGAGATGTTTAATCCGGACGGCTCGCCGATGCAGCCGCAAGCGCCGGCGAACCCGCCCGCGCAGTAGGAGCGAGGACGGCCATGCTGGAACGCTCGCCATTGGCGCCCGCGACCATCCCGACCCTGCCGGCCGTGGCGGGCGTGCGGCTCGCCGCGGCCGCCTGCGAGATCCGCTACAAGGGCCGCAAGGACGCGACTTTGATCGAGTTCGCGCCTGGCTCGACCGTGGCGGGCGTCTTCACCCGCTCGCTCGCGCCGGGCGCCCCGGTCGATCTCTGCCGCAAGCATCTCGGGGGCGGCAAGGCGCGCGCGATCCTGGTGAACTCGGGCAACGCCAACGCCTTCACCGGCAAGCTGGGCCAAGCCGCCTGCGACCGCTCGGCCAAGGCGGTGGCCGAGGCGCTCGGCTGCAAGAGGAGCGAGGTGTTCCTGGCCTCGACCGGCGTGATCGGCGAGCCGCTGCCGGTCGAGAAGCTGGTAGCAGGGCTGGGCGGGCTCGTCCGGGACCTCGGCCCCGATGGCTGGCGTGGCGCGGCAGAGGCCATCATGACCACCGACACCTTCCCCAAGCTCGCCACGCGCCGCGCCGAAATCGCGGGCGTGCCGGTGACGATCAACGGCATCGCCAAGGGCTCGGGCATGATCGCCCCCGACATGGCGACCATGCTGGCTTTCGTGGCGACCGACGCGAAGGTTCCCGCACCGGTGCTGCAGAAGCTCCTGACCGCCGCCACCGATCGCTCCTTCAACTGCATCACGGTCGACAGCGACACCTCGACCAGCGACACGTTGCTGCTGGTGGCGACCGGCCAGGCCAGGCACAAGGCGGTCAAGGGCGCGGCCGACGCGCATCTCAGAGGCTTCAAAGCGGCGCTCGAGGATCTGCTGATCGATCTCGCCCGCCAGGTGGCGCGTGATGGCGAGGGCGCCAGCAAGTTCGTCACCATCGACGTGACGGGGGCGGCCACCGACAAGGCGGCCCGGCGCATCGCGCTCGCGGTGGCCAATTCGCCCCTGGTCAAGACCGCGATCGCCGGCGAGGACGCCAACTGGGGCCGCATCGTCATGGCCGTCGGCAAGTCGGGCGAGAAGGTCGACCGCGACAAGCTCGAGATCGCGATCGGCGGCATTGCCGTGGCGGCCAAGGGCCAGCGCGTGCCCGATTACGACGAGGCGCCGGTGGCGCTGCACATGAAGGGCCGCGAAATCGACATCGCCGTCGATATCGGGGTCGGCCGCGGCAAGGCGCGGGTCTGGACCTGCGACCTGACGCACGGCTACATCGACATCAATGGCTCTTATCGGAGCTGAGCGGCGTCGTCGCTCGACGCTCGAAACGGCGCGTTTGCGCCTGCGGCCCTTGCGCCGCGACGACAGCCCCGTCATCGAGCGGCTGGCGGGGGAATGGGAGGTGGCGCGCTATCTGGCGCAGGCACCGCTTCCCTTTCCGCCGGGCGAGGCGGCCCCATGGATCGCTTCGCTGGCCCGAAGCGGCGAGATCGCATTGGCGATCGAACGGCGCGCCGATCGCGTCTTTCTCGGCTGCTGCGGCTGCACGGTCGAAGCCGACGGGGTGCCGGATGTCGGCTATTGGCTCGGCCGCCCGCATTGGGGCCAGGGCTACGCGACGGAGGCGGTCGGACGCCTGGTGAAGCATCTGTTCGAGGATCGCGGCGCGGCACGCGTCACCGCGGCCGCGTTGCCGGAGAACCCGGCTTCGATCCGCGTCCAGGAGCGGCTGGGCTTCATCTATGCGGGCGCGCAGGAGCGGGAATTTCCGGCGCGCGGCGGTAGGCGGCTCCTGGAGCGGCGCACGCTGGATCGCGCGCGCTGGCGAGAGCTTCATGACGCTCGCTGAGGAAGCCTCCGGCTGTGCCGCTGCCCGGATCGAGACGCCGCGGCTGATCCTGCGCCCCGTCATGCAGGTGGATGCGCTTTGGATCGAGCGGCTCGCCGGCGATTGGGAGGTGGCGCGCTACACGGCGCGCATCCCTCACCCCTATCCGCTGGGCGGGGCTGTCGCGTTCATCGCCGGGCTTGGGGACGCGGCCGACCTCACCTTCGCCATCGAACGGCGCGCCGACCGCAAGCCCGTCGGCATGATCGGGCTGGAGCGCGCGGGCAGGGAGGCCGAGGTCGGCTACTGGATCGGCAAGCCTTATTGGGGCCAGGGCTATGCGAGCGAGGCCCTGGAGGCGCTGGTCGATCACGGCTTCCGCAAGCTCGGCCTCGAGCGCCTCACCGCCGCGGCCATGCCGGAGAATCCGGCCTCGATCCGCGTTCAGGAGAAGAACGGCTTCGTTCTCGCCGGGACGGGCGAGATCGACGCGCCGGCGCGCGGCGGCAAGATGACGGTGGAGCGTCGGGTCCTCGACCGCGCCGCCTGGGATCGGCGGCGGGCCGAGACGGCCTTGCCGCTGCTGCTGGTGGTCGCGGTGGCGCTCATCGATGCAGACGGACGCGTGCTGCTGGCGCAGCGCCCGCCCGGCAAGCCGATGGCGGGCTTGTGGGAGTTCCCCGGCGGCAAGCTCCATCCGGGCGAGAGCCCCGAGCAGGCGCTCGTGCGCGAGCTCAAGGAGGAGCTGGGGCTTGACACCGCCGAGAGCTGCCTGGCGCCGATCGCCTTCGCCTCGCACCGCTACGAGACATTCCACCTGCTGATGCCACTCTATGTCTGCCGTGTGTGGAAGGGCACGCCGCACCCGCACGAAGGCCAGAAGCTCGCCTGGGTCAGGCCGCAGAAGCTCGCCGACTACCCGATGCCGCCGGCCGACCTGCCGCTGATCCCGATCCTGCAGGATCTGCTGTAGGCGCCGTCCCATTCATTCGGAGCAGGTCCCCCTCACCCAGCTTCGGGTAGGCTCGGCTTTCAGCCTCGCCAACCCTTCGCAACCCTCTCCCCGCTGCCGCGGGGCGAGGGAGAAGAGATTTTACCCTCGCCCCCACGCAAGTGGGGGAGAGGGAAGGGTGAGGGGGTGTCGATTCCGCGTGGAATGCTGTCGGTGGGATTTGCTTCACGGCTTTCATGCGATTCTCTTCCCGGCCGCCGCGACATCCTCCGCAAACGCCGGCCCCGCGAGATAAGCGAGCTCCTCGGCGCGGGGGCCCACGACCGGATCGCGGCTGGCGAGCGCGTCGTCGGGCTCGCCCGGGTGGCACATGATCATCGTGCCCGGCGTGGCGGCCGCGAGCCAGCGGCGGAACAGCGCGCGATAGGGCGCGGCCTCGACGAAGCGGCGCAGGCCCAGGAGCCCGGTGTTCATTGCGCGCTCGCCGGCCTCGCGGGCGAGCGGGCTGCCGAGCGCGGCGAGGGTGGCAGCCTTGACCGGTGCCGGCAGACGCCAGGGCGACGCGCCCGGCGGCGGACCGACGAGGCGCAGGCGCGCGCCCGTGCGCCGGCTCACGGCCAGAACGGCCTGGCGCACCACGGGCAGGGCTTGCACATGCTGATGCCCGTCGATGAAATCCGGCGGCCGGCCGAGGCCCGCCGCCAGGCGGTCGAACTGGCGTCCGACCTCGGCCGCGATCTCGGCCGCATCGAGCCCGCCGGTGAAGGCCAGCGCCAGAAGCCGGCTCAGGCTGGGCAGACGCCCGTCCGGTGCCAGACGCGCCATCGCGCCCAAGGGTGCGTGGTCGGTCAAGGTCAGATGAAGCCCGACGGCAAAATCGCCGCCCAGGGCCTTGAGTGCTGCGATCTCCGAGTCGAACTCGGGGAACAGGACCATGACGCTGGTGACGTCGATGCGCCGTTCGGCCAGCAGGCGCCGGATGGCCCGGCCGACGCCCGGCGCAAGGGCGTAATCGTCGGCGCAAAAGCGGATCCGATCGGTCGGCGGGGCGTTCATGCGAAGCCGAGCCTCGAGCGATGGTCAAAAGCGCAACCGCCCTTTTTCGCGGCGGCCGGGACCCTGCACTATACTGGCGCAGCGGAACAAGCGAAGCCCGGGAGCAGGGGAATGGGCGAAGGCGAAGCGAAGACGGTCCGGCTGGCGGCGGTGGTGCCGTTCTACAACGAAGGGACCGGTGCCGCGGCTTTCCTCGAGCGCCTGACCGGCGCCCTGGCCGAGATCGAGCGGGCCGCGCCGGCCGGCCTCGACTGGCGCATCATCGCCGTCAACGACGGCAGCGACGACGACACGCTCGGCGTCCTGCTGCACGCGCGCGAGCGCGACGCGCGGATCTGCATCGTCGACCTCTCGCGCAATTTCGGCAAGGAATATGCGCTCACGGCCGGTTTCGACCGCGCCGAGGGCGATGTCGTCGTGGTCATGGACGGGGACGGCCAGCACCCGCCCGAGATGCTGGGGCCCATGCTCGCCAAGTGGCGCGAGGGCTACGAGGTCGTCTATATGGTGCGCGAGGCGCGCCAAGTACGCGGCCTGCATCGGCTTCTGCGCGCTGCCTTCTATCGGCTGTTCGCGCTCGCCTCGCCCATCAAGCTGCCGCCCGAAGCGGGCGATTTCCGGCTGATGGATCGGCGCGTGTTGCGCGCCATCGGCCGCCTGCCCGAGCGCACGCGCTTTCTCAAGGGCATCTATAGCTGGGTTGGCTTCCGACAGATCGGCTTGCGCTATCGGGAAGACGCGCGCGCCGACGGCGTCAGCCATTGGCGCCTCGCCAAGCTGATCGCCTTCGCGATGGATGCGCTCAGCGCCTTTTCCACCCTGCCGCTGCGCCTATGGAGCTGGATCGGCGCCGCCGTGGCGGGCCTGAGCTTTCTCTACGGCGCCTGGCGCGTCGTCCGCGCCATCTTCTGGGGCATCGACGTGCCGGGCTTCGAGACCATCGTGGTCTCGATCACCTTCCTCGGCGGCATGCAGCTGCTGTCGCTGGGGGTGCTCGGCGGCTATATCGGTCGCATCTTCGACGAGGTGAAGGGCCGGCCGCTCTACATCGTCCGACGCTCTTACGGCTTTCCCGAGGACGAGGCCGAGAGCTGAGCGCGGGCGCCGAGCCAGCGCGGCAGCAGGAAGGCCGCGAGGAAGACCAGTGCCAGCAGCGGCTTCAGCCACAGCTCGGTCGCCTTGAAAAGGAACGTGCCGTAGGCCTGGGTGCCGAGGCCGAGCGAGATCGCCGTGAGCCCCCAGGCGGCGGCATGGGCGCGCTCGCGATGCCACAGCAGCGCCGCATAGAGCGCCACCGGGATCACCAGCATGATGTAGGTGTTGATCTCCGTGCGCGGGCTGAACAGCATCAGATAGACGCTGCCGAGCGTCAGCAGGCCGAGCGCCGCCTCGGTTTCGCTCTGCCGGCGCATCTGCAGCGCCAATGCCAGCGTGGCGAGGGCTGCGGCGATGCGAATGACCGTCATGACATTGTCGGACAGGGACAATCCGAGCGCGCCCAGAAGGCCGCTCAGGTCGGCCCAAGGGCCGGGGCCGGGCGCGCTCGCCGTCAGCATCTTCTCGAAGGCGGCGCGATAGAGCGCCATCGCCGTCTCCGGGTGCGGGTGGATCAGGGGTGCGGCCAGCACGACGAGAAGTCCCAGCGCCAGCGGCAGGATGGTGCGGGGATAAAGAGCAGCCATGAGCAAGGCCATGACGAACGCCAGCGGCTTGACCGCAATCGCGGCGGCGAGCCAGAGCCCGGCGGCCAGCCGGCGCCCATCGGCCACCGCCGCCGCGGCCAGCAGCATGAGGGCCAGCATGGCCGGCGTGGCCTGGCCGTCGCGGATGGCGGCGGCAGCGGCCGGAAAGGAGATCAGGAGCGTCGCCCCGAGGCGCAAGGGTGGCACCGGTCCGATCAGGCGGCGATAGAGCTGCCAAAGTCCGGCCGAGAGCAGACCGACCGATGCGAGGCACCAGGCGATGTCGCCGGCGCGCGGCCCCAAGAGGGCGAAGGGCGTGAAGATCACGGCGAAGCTCGGCAGATAGAGGAAACCGGCAGCGCCGGTGCCCCAGACGTCCTCGCCGCGCCACCATCCGAGGGCTGCCGCGCGATAGACGCTCGTGACGGTGCTCTCCCCGGGATCGATCGCGATCAGCACGACGACGGCGGCAAGGAAAATCGCCCAGACCGCGAGGCCGCCGCGCTCGGCCCAGAGGAGCCAGCGCGGCTCGCGGGCGAGGGCCGCCGCCGCTGTCTCGGCACCCGTCATCGCCCGGCCGGCCCCGTGTTGCCGTCCGGATCGCGGTCGAGGGGCTGCTCGACCGTGCCGAGCGCGTCGGCCAGCCGCATCCGGGCGCTGCCGGGCCTGAGCGCCTTCTGCTGCGACTCGTGCGGCGCCCAGCCGGCGAGGAAAATGATGCGGAAGCTGACGGCGATGCGCCCGCCGGCGGCATGGCCGGCGCCATAAAGCTCGGCCGCGCGCGCCAGCACCGCGCGCGTCAGGGGTGCCGTCTCCTTGAGCGCCGAGGTCTCGCCCATGCCCCGCAGCTCCGCCATCAGCCGGAACGGATCGGCGTAGGTCACGGTGACGGTTTCCGCATCGGCCACCGGCAGCGCGAAGCCCGCGCGCTGCAGCAAGCCGGCGGCATCGCGCAGTTCGGGAAACGGCGCCACGCGTGGGGAGGCGCCGCCCGCGACTTCGGCCTCCGCGCCGGCAAGCGCGTCGCGCAGCTCCTGGAGCGTGCCGGCGCCGAAGAGGGCCGCGAGGAAGAGGCCGTCCGGCTTCAGCGCATGGCGGATCTGCAGGAGCGTGCCGGGCAGGTCGTTGACCCAGTGCAGCGAGAGATTGCTCAAGACCAGATCGAAGCTTTGGGCCGCGAAGGGCAGGGCCTCCTCGTCCGCTGCCAGCGTCGGCGCCCCCGAGGCCGCGGCCAGGCGCGCCATCGCCGGCGAGAGATCGCATTGCACCAGCCGCTCGACCTTGCCGCCGGCCTCGAGCGCCGCGCCGAGCTCGCCCCCGTGGCAGCCGAGATCGAGGCCCAGGGAGAAGCGGCGTGCGATATCGGCGAGCCGGTCGGCCAGGCGCTGCGCCACCTCGCGGTAGAGGAAATCGTGGGCCGCGAGGCCGCGCGCGGCGCGGTCGCGCCGGCGGCGCAGGCGACGGCGGTCGAAGGGGGCCAGTCCAGGATCCATGGGGTGCCATGATGAAGCCTGAAGCCGGGCTTCGCAAAGAGGCTGTGAGCCTCGGGGCAGGAGTGCGCGCTCCCCAAAAGGCGTCGCCCGATCTCTCGCGCCGGCTTCAGAAGCCGCCATCCAGCGCCGGATCGTAAGCGCCGGCCGGCGCCGGGCTGCAGCCGCCATAGCCGCATGTTTCGGAATAATTGTTCGGCTCGCACCGCCCGGACGCCGTGCCGCCTTGCGCATCGGCCGTCGGCAGGCTGCGCACGGCAAGGTCCAACAGCCTGTCGCGAATCTCTGCAAAGGCCCGCGGCATCGGTACAGCCTCCGGGAAGCTCTGATAGATCACGTCGCGTTGCGGCCCTTCAAGCGCGACCGACAGGATCATCGGATAGAATCTCTGATCGGGTTTCGCGCCGCCATAAACCGCATCCAGCGCCATGAAGCCGGATTCTTCGATGGCCACGCGAAGCTCCCGAAGATCTTCCGGAGTGAACGCTGCGCGCCGGGTCTGGAGGCCCGCGGCGTTCCGGCATGGGCTTTGCTCGAACCACATTGTGCATTTACCGACGGCGTCCACGAAACGGGTAGCGCGCAGTTCCATTTCGTCAACGACCACTTCGATGCAGGTCGTTTCGGTCGTCTCGTAATACCGTGCATAGAGCGCCGCCTCGTTCGTGTTGCTGGCGAGCGAGATCGTAGCGGCACAGCCGAGCCACATCGTTACGGCACAGAGACAAAGAAGGTCCCGCAAGAGCCGCGGATACGCCGCCGCACCGCATGGATGAATGGCCATGACCCGTCCTCATCCTGGCGGTCGCGGCGGCGCCTCGGCAATTCGTGCCCGACTTGCCTCGGCCGGCGGACGGTGCGTCGCGTTACCGGCGCACCACGACGGTTTCCGCGACGCGATCGCCGAGCCGCTGGCGTTTCGCCGACGTCATGACGAGGATCAATCCGACGAGATACAGCACGAAGCCGTCGACGATCCGGAGCAGATTTCGAATCAGGGATTCGCGCCAGCCGATGGCGGAGCCGTCTTCCTTTACGACGCGCAGCCGCACGGCAAGCTTGCCGACCGTCGCTCCGGACAGCGCCTCCAGCACCACGTAGTAGGCGAAAAACACCGCTACGGCCAGAAAGAACGGCATGCCGGTGAGATCGAAGCCGCTCTCGGTCGTCTGGCCGGTCAGCGCGGCCACGATATAGAAGGCCACGAACAGAATCGTAGTGTCGATGAGTGTCGCGACCACGCGCACACCGATTCTTGCATATTGCATATCCCCCTCCTTGCGTCGCCTAACGACATTTCCGTATCAAGCCGCAACCGTCGGCCGCCCCGCGGCCTCGCGGTGCGCCTTGCGTCGCTTGAGCAGCGTCACCACCGCGATGGCGATCGCCAGTGCCGCCGAGCCGAGTCCTATGGCCATGGTGGAAAGGATCATCGCCATCAGCTTGCCGACAAAACCGTGGCCAACCGCCAAGACGACGGCGGGCGCCCGTTGGCCGTTGCCATAGGCGGCGGCGAGGCGATAGCGTCCCGGCGCATCGAGTTCGAACGACAGAATCGAGACCCCCGACCGGCCGCCGAATTCGTAGCTCGTCGTCATGCTCGGCGCGGTGAGCGCAACGACGGCGCCCGTGTCCTCGGATTCGATCGTGATCCGAAGCCCGGAAACGTCATCTGCCTGGTAGTAGCGGCCATCGACGACGCTGACCCGCTCATGGAAAATCGTGTAGGTGCCCGGTTCGGGCAGGTCGATTTCCGCAGAGCCGGGCACCACGAACTGCGGCAGCTCCAACGCCAGGGCCGGCAGCCGCGAATACAAATGCATTCCCGCAGCCGCCGCGCCGGCGATGAAGATCGCTGCCGCCAGGACATACCATTGGCGCCCGGGCATGGTCAGAGCCCCATCGATTTGCGCACGGCGTCGAGCTCCGCCAGCTCGTCATCGCTCGCATCGGCCTCCGCTTTCAAGGTGACGATGTAGGCGATTCCGTTGCGCAGGAAGTAGAACTGGTGCGAGCGGGCATGACCGTTCGTCATGACGTGCTCGACCTCGTACAGGTCGGAATCCCCGACCCGCCCCGCACGGATGACGTCGGTGAACGGCTTGGTCGAGCCGTCGACGGTTATGGTGCTCGCCTTCAATGTCTTCAGTTGGTCGTCGAAGAATCCTTCGCTGCTCGACCACTGGCTGTTCCTGAGACGCATGATGCTCACGGTCAACTTCTCACGGCCGTTCGCGTCAAATTTCGCCATGACCCAAAGGAGCCGAACGTCGAACTTCAACTCGTTTCCCACTACCCAATTCTTCGGGACGGTCAGGCGCAACCCGTACCTGTCGTTGACGAAGCCGCCGTTCTCCCCGGGGGTCCAGCCGCGGCCGGCCCAGGGCGTCGCCGAGGTGTCGCGCGCATCGATCTGGAACGGAATGGCGGTCGCGACGCGGCCGTCTTCCAGCAGCTCGACGCGATAATTGCCGATGGGTAGCGGCCTCATGCCGGAATCCGCGAAACCCCAGAAGGACGACCCCGCCGGTTCCGTCGGCTGCAGCGGGCTGGACTCGTAAAGCAGCTCGTTTTCGAGATACCAACGGGAAATCAGCGTACGGCCGGGCTCGGCGGCGTAGCGAAACCACACCACCACGCGCGTGACACCCTGGGGGAACCGGGTGCCGCGCCGCTTCGGATCGAATCCGTCCTCGTCGGCGTCGGTATAGCCCAGGCTCACTTCCTTGATGGCCGCATTCGGATCCTGGGGGGTGTAATCGGCGAGGCTCGCATTGCCGACGGCGGGCGCCTCGCTGCGTTTCTGGCCGATCGCGCAGTCTGGTGCGCTGAACGGGACCGTGGGCGCCCATTTCTCGGTGAAGTTTCCGCTGCAGGCAGGATCGCGCAGAACATAGCCCTTGTTGGCATCTCCGTTGGGCATCCAGCCATAGCCCCACAGGACATCCCCCGTCAGCATGCGGCTGATCGTGTCGCCATTCGGCCCGACGAAGGCCTCGACGATGGATTCTTTTCCCTCCACGGCAGGGCTCAGGTCCATCTGCATGGTCTGCTTCTTCTTGAAACCTTCGAGCGAGGGAACGGAGAAGCCGTCGGAGTCGATTTCCGGCGAGGCCGCGGACGTGGCGCCGGCCGGCGCGAGGGCAGCCAAGGATCGCACGCGCCAATTGTCGTAATCGATCTCTACGGCCGCACCTTTGAGACTGGGGCCGGCGAGCACTCCCGCCTGTCCTTGCGGCCACAGCGCTTTGGCCGTCGCAACCAATTTGCCGTTGACCAGGAAATCCAGATTCGTGCCGCTGGCCGCCAGTTGCAGGTGATTCGTCGCGCCGTTCGCATTCAGAGTTCCCGGCGGCAGCATCGCATTGGCGGCGCTATCGAGGCCGAATTGCCCGTCCTTGGCGTGAAAGGCAGCGAAGGAGCCGTCGATGCCGATCACGAACCCGTGAAAATTGCCCGGGTCCTGATAACGCGCGAACAGACCAAAGGGATGGCCTGCCGATTCCGCGGCGGGGGTGGCATCGATCTCGAACAGGCTGTCGCTGAACACGGTCGGCGGACCGCGGAAAATCCAACCATGGCTGCCCGTCATTGCGATGAAGTATTGGCCGGCCGCGTCGCCGGTCTTGACGCCCTCGTCATTCGTGGTCGACCAACCCGGGACCGGGTTGTCGAAATCGTTGCTGTCGATCACGTCGCCCGGCGGCGTGCCTGCCAGCAACTGGTTCAGCAGAGCCATCGTTTCGGCGGCCGGCGCTGTTCCCGGCGTCGGCGCGGCGGCGCTGCCCTTGCCGATCGTGAAATCGAGGGATTGTCGCGCTTGACCGTTCTCGATCAGTTCGACCCGGTAATTGCCGTCGGGCAAGGCACCGCCTTGCGACATCTTGAGGATCCAGCCCGTGCTTCCCGATGCCGCAGCGACCGGTTCGCCCTCCTCCAATATCAGCCGGTCGTCCATGTACCACTTGACCCCGAGCGGGGAGCCGACCTCGGCATTCTCCCAGTCGTACCAGGCCTCGACTTCGTGGATGCCTTCCGGAAAGCTCGATCCGGTGTTCTCGCCATCCTTGGATCGGATCCGGAACCAGGTAACGACGGACGGCGCGGCGGCTGCGCCCGTGTCCACGGCGGTTGTGTTCGCCATGTCCGTATCGGCAGCGCTCGAAGATTTTGCGCCTTGCTGGCCGTCGGCGGCTGCAGCCTGGCTCTCGGCCGCATCCTGGTTCGACGGCTGGCTCGCGATTTCGCTGCTCGTCCCCTTCGAGAGGTCGATCTCGACCAACTGTCCGGGCGCGACGGCGACCGACTTCACCTTGCGCTCGGGCTCTTGCGAGTAATCCTGCCGCCAGAAAACGTCGTAGCTGCCAGGCGCGAGCAAAAGCGGTGCGTCGGCGCGGCCCTTCCACCAGTTGACGCGTTTGTCTGCAGCACCGCCGCCGGGGACGGCTCCCCACCAGCCACTGCTGTCGCCGAATGCCGGCGCAGTTGCCGCCGGCTTCAATCTGATGCCGGCGTCGGCACGCACGGCCGTCACCTTGCCGGCCTCGACCGTGACGCCGGCGGCCAGCCGCATCGGCTGATCGGAGGTGTCGTAGCCCTGGACCCAGTAGAGATCGTAGGAACCGGGCGGCAGCAGCAGCGGCGCCGCGGGGTTCTTGGTCCAGTTGATGGCGTCACTCTTTTTCGGCGCATCGCCGGCGACCGTGACGCCCCACCAACCGCTCGAATCGGTGAAGGGCGGGACCCAATCGGCCAGGTCCAGCTTGATGCCGGCGTCGGCACGCACGGCCGTCACCTTGCCGGCCTCGACCGTGACGCCGGCGGCCAGCCGCATCGGCTGATCGGAGGTGTCGTAGCCCTGGACCCAGTAGAGATCGTAGGAACCGGGCGGCAGCTGAAGCGTATCGGCGCTATTGGTCTTCGCCACCGGCTCCCGGGGCTTGTTGCCCGCATGGACGACGCCCCACCAGCCATTGGAGTCCGTAAAGGTTGGCACCCACTGAGCGACCTCCAGCTTGATGCCGGACTCTGCGGCTTGCGCCAGCGGGACGAATAACCACGACAAGATCACGAGCACGAATGCCTGAGCCGCCGCTCGGACAGCTCGTATTGATGCGCGTGTCGCAACACCGCTGATGCTGCCTGCCATGGCCCCCTCCCCAAGGTCGACTTCGACAGAGCCGACACCACGGCGAAGCCATTGTCGTGGCCATGGCTTCGCGCCAGAGCACAGCCGCGGAAGACCGGCAGAGCGTTGGGTCCGGTCTTGTGCCGGCCAAACGTGGCAGCCCCGATACGGCTGCCACCGCAAATTGATTCGTTGACGAAATCGACCTCACGATTCGCACATGGCCGAACCATGGCTGGGCCGGTCAAACTCTCCCAGATCGAAGATTTCGTCCTTACGCGAAATCTCTCTTCTTCAAGAATTAAATCATATCAACCGGTGTCGGATTCCTCCATATGCATAATGAACCACAGATTTAGTCATGAACTGCTTCCCATTTGGGCGAACCCACCTACAAATTGGGGAGGGCCGGGCGGAGAACCGCAAAATCGATGCTGAGCGGGCCGTTTGGCCTCGAAAGCCCGGTGGCATGAGACGGTCGGGGGCGATCGGACCCGTCCTTGCAGCTCGATTGACAGCGCCGCGCCGGCCAGCCGAATGTCTTGTCATGGCCGATCTCGCCGAGTTGGGCGAACGCGCCGTCGCCATCGGCCGTTTCGCCCTCGACGCGCTCCTGCCGCCGCGCTGCCTCCTCTGCGGCGCGACGGTCGCGGATGCGGGCGCGCTCTGCGCTGGCTGCTGGTCGCGCATGGCGGTGCTGGGCCCGCCTTGCTGTGCCGTTTGCGGCTACCCCTTCGATTACGACATGGGCGATGGGTCTCGGGACGACGAGGCCGAGGGCGACGGTGTGCTCTGTGGCGCCTGCGTCAAGGAGCGTCCACCCTTCGCCCGTGCGCGTGCGGCCCTGCGCTACGACGAGGCCAGCAAGGGGCTGATCCTCGCCTTCAAGCATGGCGACCGCACCGACGCCGCTCCGGCGCTGGGCCGCTGGCTGGCCCGTGCCGGCGCCGAGCTTCTGGCCGAGGCGGATCTGGTGGCGCCGGTGCCGCTGCATCGCTGGCGGCTGTTTCGCCGCCGCTACAACCAGGCAGCGCTGTTGGCGCAGCAAGTGGCGCGGGCGGCGGACAAGCCCTATTGCCCCGATCTCCTCGAGCGGCGCCGCGCCACCCCTTCGCAGGGACGCATGAGCGCCGCCGAGCGCCGGCGCAACGTGGCGGGCGCCTTCGCCGTGCGCGCGCGTCATCGGGCGGGGCTCGGCGGCCGGCGCGTGCTGCTGGTGGACGACGTGCTGACCACCGGCGCCACCGCGGGCTCTTGCGCCCGGGCTCTTCTGGCCGCCGGTGCCGGGGGAGTGGATCTCCTTACGCTCGCGCGCGTGGTTCGGCCGTCTTGAGCGGGCCGGGCTGAACCGGTCGAGATCTCATCACCATATCAAGTTAACGAAGATGGCCGAGCCTGGCCGGCCCTGATGACAAACCGGGCGGGTCGTGCCACTTTCGGGGCCGGCTGACGGTCGGAATCCCGCGTTGGCCTGCGCCGCCTATTCGCGGCGACGAGGACGAGATGGCCAGGGTCGAGATCTACACGACGCAGCTCTGCGGCTATTGCTACCGCGCCAAGAAGCTCCTGACCGAGCGTGGCATCCCCTTCATCGAGATCGACGTGGGCGCCGACTCCGCCAAACGCGAGGAAATGGTGAAGCGCGCTGGCGGCCGGCGCACCGTGCCGCAGATCTTCGTCGATGGCCGCCATGTCGGCGGATGCGACGATCTCTATGCGCTCGATCACAAGGGCGGCCTGATGCCGCTGGTGGCGGGGGCGGGATGAGCAAGATCTTCAAAGCCGCGCTGGTGCAGATGAATGCGGCGCGCGACGCCGAGCTCAATATCCGCGCAGCGCGCGAGCTCGTGCGCGAGGCGAGGACCAGGGGCGCCGACTTCATTCTGACGCCCGAGAACACCGGCATGATGGAGCCGAACAAGACGCTGCTCCTGGAGAAGGCCGAGCCCGAGGCGACGCATCCGGTGCTGCCGGCCATGGCCGATCTCGCCCGTGAGACGGGCGCCTGGCTGCTTCTGGGATCGATCGCGATCAAGCTCGACGCTGGCACATGCGCCAACCGTTCCTTCCTGTTCGATCCCGAAGGGCGGATCGTCGCGCGCTACGACAAGATCCACATGTTCGACGTCGACCTCAAAGAGGGCGAGAGCTACCGCGAATCCGCGACCTTCCGGCCGGGGCGCGAGGCGGTGGTGGCCGACCTGCCCTGGGGCCGGCTGGGCCTGACCATCTGCTACGACCTGCGCTTCGCCTATCTCTACCGGGCGCTCGCCAAGGCGGGGGCGAGCTTCCTCACCGTGCCGGCGGCCTTCACGCGGCCCACCGGCGAGGCCCACTGGCATGTGCTCTTGCGCGCCCGCGCGATCGAGACCGGCTGCTTCGTGCTGGCCCCGGCCCAGTGCGGCGAGCATGCCGAGGGCCGCAAGACCTTCGGCCATTCGCTGATCGTGGCGCCATGGGGCGAGGTCCTGGCCGACGGCGGCACGGAGCCCGGCATCGTGATCGCCGAGATCGATCCGGCCAAGGTGGCGGAGGCGCGCGCCATGGTGCCGGCCTTGACGCACGACCGCGAATTCACGGGGCCGGCCATGCCGACCGCTTTGCGCGCGGCAGGCGAGTAGCGGCTCGTCGTCGGCGGCACACCCCTCCCCCTACCCCTCCCGCCTGCGGGCCGAAGCCTTGCAGTCTTGGCGCTTTTGCCGACAGCTCCTTCGGCGGGCGAAAGCCCGCAAGGGGAGGGGGGTGAAAGAAAAACTGACCCTTCCCCTTGACGGGGCAGGGTAGGGAGGGGTGAAAGGCGTCGATCCAGCGCAACGCGACTCAAGGTGTCAAACGAAAAGCGGCGGTCAGTAGGGCCGCCGCTTCGTGCTCGTCGCCGCTGCGCTCTCAGCGTTCCGGATTCGGCGTGATGCGCAGATAGGGCTTCAGCGCCTTCCAGCCCTTGGGGAATTTCTTCTTTGCCTCCTCGTCCGAGACCGAAGGCGGGATGATGACGTCCTGGCCTTGCCTCCAGTTGACCGGCGTTGCGACGGTGTGTTTGGCCGTGAGCTGGCAGGAGTCGAGAAGGCGCAGCACCTCGTCGAAGTTGCGCCCGGTGCTCATGGGATAGGTCAGCATCGCCTTGACCTTCTTGTCGGGTCCGATGACGAAGACCGACCGCACGGTGGCGTTGTCGGCGGGCGTGCGCCCTTCCGATGTGGTCCCCGCGCCGGCCGGCAGCATGTCGTAGGCCTTCGCTACCTTGAGTTCGGGATCGCCGATCAGCGGATAGTTGACCTTGGCGCCTTGGGTTTCCTCGATGTCCTTGGCCCATTTCGAATGGTTGCCGACGGGATCGACGCTGAGGCCGATGATCTTGCAGTTGCGCTTGTCGAACTCCGGCTTCAGCTTGGCCATGTAGCCGAGCTCCGTCGTGCAGACCGGCGTGAAATCCTTGGGATGCGAAAACAGGATCCCCCAGCTATCGCCCAGCCACTTGTGGAAGCTGATCCTGCCTTCCGTGGTATCCGCCTCGAAATCGGGAGCGGTATCGCCCAGTCGGATGCTCATGTCTGTCTCCTCTGTCGCCTGCTTTTCATGGACCTCATGCCTGCGTTTGGCCCGATTATAGGCGCGGTTTCACGGCCGCCCTAGGCCGATCAGCATCAATTTACGGCGACGATCCGTTGAACGCAGGCGGGCCAGGGATCCGTGAGCTCCAGATCCTCATAGGCCAACACGCGCAGCCGGCCGCGCACGGCCTCGAGCAGCTCGCCATGCTTCAAAAGATGATCCGGGTTGCGCGGTTTGCCGAAACGCTCGTTGCCCTCGGCGAAGGTCTCGTAGATGAGCAGGCCACCCGGCGCCAGGCTCCCGAAAATCGCCGGAAAGAGCGGCCGATGAAGATAGTTCGTCACCACCACGCCGGCGAAGCGGCGCGATCCCACCGGCCAGGGGCCGCCCGCCTCGAGATCGGCCGCGATCGCCTCGAAGCCCGGCCGCCCGATGAGATCGGCCATGCCCGAGAGGTCGATATCCACGGCCGTGACAGGGTGGCCCCGATCGAGGAAGAGGCGGCTGTGCCGGCCGGCGCCGCAGGCGAGATCGAGCACGGGGCCCGGCGGCACCAAGGGCGCAAAGCGCTCCACCCAGGGCGAGGCGCGATCGGGGCCGCGATGCGGACGCATTGGACGCTCAGGAATAGTTCTGCACCGCGCCCACGACCGTGTAGTCGTCGTCCACCAGGAAGACGAGGCGCCAGCGGTCGAACACGGCGGGCGGCAACGAGACGCCGAGCCCGACCAGATCGCCCACCGCCAGCGGGCTCTCCGGCGGCCGCTGGAAGAAGGCGTGGTGGTCGTTGAGCCGGGTCACGCGATGGCCATGCGGCATCGGCTGCGGGCGGTCGTGAGTGCCGGTTCTGTACCAGAGGATCGGCGTCGGCATGCCATAGATGAAAGAGGCCTCGCGCCGGCCCATCGAGAACAGGCCGCGGCCGGGCTCGGCCAGCGACTGCACCGCCGCCCAGATCTCGATCGCCGGCCGCGGGCCCGCGGACCCGCGCAACTCCGGCCGGCGTCGGCGCGTGAGCTCGAACTCGCGCTCGTACCAGCCATGGTCGTGGAACAGATAGGCCGAGGAGCGTGTCACCACGATCGGCGGCTGCGGCAGATAGGCGCGCTTCAGCCGCTCGGCGGCGAGGTCGAAATGACTCGACCCGCCGGCGCTGAGGATCACCTGCTCGCGCGCGAACAGCTTCTCGACGGCGCAGGCCTCCGCCACGGCGACGGTGCGCTCGAGCAGGTCGAGGATCGCCGCCTCCTGGCGCGCCGCGCCGTCGCCTTCGATCACGCCCTCGTAGCTCTCGATGCCGGCGAGCGCCAAGTAGGGCTCGGCCGCCTTGACGGCGCGCGCGACGGCGAGTGCCTCGGTCAGGCTGCGGCTGCCGGCGCGTCCGCCGGCGACCCCGATCTCGACCAGAAGCTCGAGCGGGCGGCCGATGCGCCGCTCGGCCGCCGCTTGGCGCAGCAGCTCGACGCCCGCAAGCGTGTCGGCCAGGGCCCAGAACTCGAAAGCCGGATCGCGCGCGAGCTCGTCGAGCAGGAAGCGGATGCCGGCGCGGTCGACCAGTTGGTTCGCCATCAAGATGCGCGGCACGCCGAAACGGCGCGCCACCTGAAGCTGGTGCGCCGTCGCCACCGACAGCGCCCAAGCGCCGCCCTCCTCGAACCAGAGCCGCCAGATTTCGGGGCTCACCAGCGTCTTGCCATGCGGGGCGTGGCGCACGCCGTTGGCCTCCGCCCAGCGCCGCATCCAGCCGAGGTTGTGCCGGAGCGCCGACAGCTTGAGCAGGGCGATCGGCAGCGGCAGGTCGCCGCGCAGCAGGTTCCAGCCCTGCTTGCCGATATCGGCGAGCCGGAGAGAGGTCGTGCCACCGGGAATCCCCTTCCACCGGTCGTCGACAACCGCTTCGTTCGGCAACAACGTGATCGGTCGATCGGGAGGATTCATGACGGATCGAAGCAGTTGATGCCCATCAGCTTCGCCCGTGCCGCAGCACGCGGCCGAGCCTGGCGCCGGTCGGCCGGCCGGCACGCCAGACCGGCTCGCCCGCGACCAGCACCAGATCGATGCCGGCCGCCGGCTCGGTCGGCATGTCGAAACTGGCGCGGTCGATCACGCCCAAGGGGTCGAACATCACGATGTCGGCGGCAAGGCCGGGTGCCAAGCGGCCGCGCCCCTCGAGGCCGAAACGCTCGGCCGAGAGGTTCGTCATCTTGCGCACCGCTTCCTCGAGCGTGAAGAGGCCGAGCTCGCGCGCATAATGCCCCAGTACGCGCGGGAAGGTGCCCCACAGGCGCGGATGCGGCTTCTTGCCGAAGGGCAGACCGTCCGAGCCGATCATCGCCTGCGGGTGCGCGAGGATGCGCTGCACGTCGCCCTCGTCGAGCGTGAAATAGATGGCCCCGCCCGGCGCCAGCCGACCGGCCGCCTCGTGCAGGCCCACACCCCATTCGCGTGCGATCTCGGCGAGATCGCGTCCCGCCGCCTGCGGCACCGGCTCCGACCAGGCGATGACCACGCGCTCGGCGCAGTCGATGAACTCGGGCAGGATCGAAGTCGAGCCGGCGATATAGGGGTAGACGTCGAGCCCGACCGGCTGGCGCTCCCGCGCGCGGTCGAAGCGCGCGAGCGTGCGAGCCGCATGGCCGTAATTCTTGGGCCCGTCGCCCTGATGGTGCGACAGCACCACGGGCGCTCGCACGCGTCGTCCGATCTCGAACGCCTCCTCCATCGCACCGTCGATGTCGTCCACATAGTCGCGGGTATGGGTCACATAGAGGCCGCCCTGCGCGCTCAGCGGCTCGGCCACCGCCACGATCTCGTCGGTGGTGGCGGCGCGGTTGGGCGGATATTCGAGCCCGGTCGAGAAGCCGATGGCGCCGGCCTCGAGGCTCTCGGCCAGAAGGCTGCGCATGCGCTGCGTCTCCTCCGCCGTGGCGGGACGCTCCAGATCCGCCATCGTACCGAGGCGCAAGCTGGAGTGGCCGACGAGCGCCGCGACATGGGTGGCCGCGGGTGCCGCGTCGAGCGCGGCGAAATAGCCCGCCATGGTCGGGAAACGGTAGAGCGCATCCTCGCCCAGCAGGCGGAATTCCTGCGGCAAGGGCGTGCTCGGGGTCAATGGCGCCAGGCTGAAACCGCAATTGCCGATCACCACCGTGGTGACGCCCTGGCTCACCTTCGCCGTCATGTCGCGGTCCACCAGCAGAAGACCGTCGTCGTGCGTGTGCACGTCGATGAAGCCCGGCGCCAGGACGCGGCCCGAGGCGTCGATCTCCTGCCGGGCGACGGTGCGGCCGAGATCTCCCAGCGCGAGGATGCGGCCGTCGGCGACCGCGATGTCGGCGCGAAAGCGCGCGCGGCCCGTCCCGTCGATCACCGCGCCGCCACGAAAGATCAGATCGGCCCGTGCTGGCGCTTCGCTCGCTGCCGCCATCTTCCTTCACCGCCTACCTGGTTCGGGCCTGGCCGGCCCCGTTGCCGCCGGCATTCTGGCGGTTGCGGGTTCCCGCTGCAATCTGCTTGCAAATCAATCCTTTGGGTCGGAAAGGGCTTGCGAGTAGCGTCTTGTCAACCCATTCTATTCTAAGGTAACAACGCGGGCATTTTTGGCGAATGCCATGATCCTGTTCGAACTCAAATGCGATCGGCACCACCAGTTCGAGGGGTGGTTTCGCGACGGCAAGGGCTATGAGGCTCAGACCAAGGCCGGCAAGATCGTTTGCCCGGTCTGCGGCAGCCGTCGCATCGAGAAGGCGATGATGGCGCCGCGCATCGGCAAGGGCGCGCGCCAGCGCGACGGCGAGGGGAAGAGCCCCGCCGCTTCCATATCCACAAAGCAGCAGGCCGAGATGAAGGCGGTGCAGATGCTGCGCGAGCTGCGCCAGAAGATCGAGGCGAACTGCGACTATGTCGGGCCCGAGTTCGCCGAGGAGGCGCGCCGCATCCATTACGGCGAGGCCGAGGCGCGCGGCATCTACGGCGAGACGACGCCGGAAGAGGCCACGGCGCTCGACGAGGAAGGCATCGAGGTCGCCCGCATTCCTTGGGTGCCGCGCCAGGACAGCTGAGCGTCGGCGAGCCGGTTCTGCCCATACATCGTAGTACCTGATCGTCGCCCCGGCGACGGCCGGGGCCCATGAACACCAGCGTCGCCATTGAGCGCTCGTTGGCAGAGTCCGTGTTCTTGGGTGCCCGCCTGCGCGGGCACGACGGAATGAGAAACGGCCATCATCGAGAAAGCAGGGTGTTCGCCTGCGCTCGTCCGCCTCACGCCGGCTCGAGCACCTTCTTCGGCTTCGCCTTGCCCTTCGGCGCCGGCTTGCCGCCGCCGGGCCGGTTCGGACCCGGCTGGATGCGCAGCCTGGCGCGCGGGCGCCGGCGCTTCCTCGCCATCTGCTGGCGCGGCACCAGGCGGAACAGGCTCTGCTGCCCGTCGAACGACCACTTCGGCTGCGGCTGGAACCCGGCCGCGATGAACATGCGCATCAGATCGTTGCGCCGATAGGCGTTCTTCCAGCCGAACGCGGCGCGATCGGCATCGGGCGTATCGTCGGCGGCGTAGTAGCTGACGAAGGCCGGCAGGTTGTAGGCGCGCAAGGCCTTCAGGAACGCCGGCACATCCTCGACATATTCGAGCACGCCCAAGGCTGCGACATGCGTGGCCTCGGTCGCCGGCGGCAGCTCGCCCCTGTAGATATCGGCCGCCGAGAAAAGCGGTGCGCGGCGCGTGACGTCGGCGGGCAGATGGCTGGCGCTCTTGGGCAGCATCTTGCGCATCGCCGCCGTGCCGCAGCCGAGATCCAGCAGCACCGCGCCCGGCTTGAGGTTGAGAGCGACGATGGCACGCGCCCGGCGGCGCCCGAAGACCGGCTCGAGCTGGCGCGGGCCCCGCCAGTTCCAGGTTTCCACGTCGCGGAAGCGGATCGGGTTGACGGTGGGATCGGGCCTGACCGCGAAATCGTGCCGGCGGATGCGCAGGCGGGGTGCTGCGACCTCGTAGCCGAAGGCGAGCGAATATTCGGGAAAGAGCCGCCACAGCCGCTCGGCCATGGCACGCATCGGCCCCTCGGGCTCGTCCTCGAAGCGATCGAGCGCCTTCTGGGTGATCTCGTGCCCGTGCTTGTCCAGCTCCCATTTGGAGCGCGTCTCGCGCTCGATCATCAGGTTGAGGCGGTCTTCGCCGAGCCGGTCGAGGCCGCAATAGGCGGCGAGGCGCTGGCGCGCCTCGGGCTCGGCGACCAGGTCCTCGTAGCGCAACACCATGTGCGGCAGCGTGCGCAGCGCCATCAGCTCCTGCACGCAGTAGGCGAGCCGGGCGAACACCCAGGCCTCGTCGCGCATGCGTCGGGCGCCGGCGAAGACCAGCCCCATGCGGTTGACGAGCTCGAGCGCCGAGATCGCGACGGCGCGCAGATCGCGCACGCACAGGATCACGCGCTTGGGCGGGTAGAGGCGGAACAGCCGCCGCCAGTCGGCGAGATCCACATATTTCACCCCCCACAGCTCGAGGCCCTGGAGCTGCGGACGGATCGCTTGGTCGAAATACTCGACATTGGTGCGGTACTCGCCCGGCGCCGGCGGCGCCTCGCCGACCTCGAGGCCGAATTCCCGATAGAGCCGGTTGAGCTTGGTTTGCAGCCACGGCTCCCAGAGGGCCATCAGATCGGGCTCGCTCACCACCAGCGACCGGCCCTTGAGCGTCAGCAGGTCGCAAACCAGCGTCGTGCCGCTGCGCATCAATCCCATCACGGCGACACCCATCGGCGTGCCGCGGCCGGGCAGGACGAGCTTCGACGGCTCCCGGTCGCTCACGACCCGGCCTCCGCCCCGGCCGCATTTGCCGCGACCGCCGTCGCCTTGGCCGGAATCTCGACCGGCTTGAGCTTCAACATGCTCTGACGTCCGTCGAAGGCCCAGCGTGCGGTGGCGCGAAAGCCGACCGCGGCGAGGCCGCGCAGGAGCTGCTTGCGCGTGAGATGATTGCGCCAGCCCAGCGCCGCCCGATCGACGCCTTCGGTGTCGTCGGCCGCGTGATAGGAGAGAAGGACGGGCAGGCCGTAGGCCCTGAGGGCCTTGAGGAAGCGGGCGGGCTGCTCGACCTGCTCGAGGATGTCGAGGGCGATGACGAAGGTCGCCTTGCCTTTGGGCGGCAGCTTGCCTTGCAGCAGGTCGGCGGCGAGCGTCTGCGGCGTGCGCGGGGTCACGTCCGAGAGGCGCAAGGTAGCGCTGCGGGGCAGCTCGGTCAGCATCGCGCTCAGACCCCCGCCGAGATCGAGCACGCGAGCCCCCTCCGGAATGTTGAGCGCGGCCAGATGGCGCGCGCGCCGTCGCGCGAAGCACGGCTCGAGTTGACGCGGGCCGGTCCAGTTCCAGCGCTCGAGTTCCTCGTAGTAGCGGATCGGGTTGTGGCCCGGGCGCGGCCCCACGGAGAAATCGTGGCCGGCGATGCGCGCCTTGGGCTCGGCGACCTCGTAGTCGAAGGCGACCGAATATTCGCCCAACAGCCGCCAGGCCCGCTCGGCCAGCGCCTTGGCCGGTCCCGTCGGCTCGCGCTCGAAGCGGCCCAGCGCCTTGTTGGTCACGCCTTCGCCATGTTTGCGCGACTCCCACTTCTGCCGGCTGTCGCGCTCGATCATCAGATTGAGCCGATCGTTCCCCAACTCGTCGAGCCCGACATAGTCGGCGAGCCGCTGCCGCGCCTTGGGGTCCTCGACCAGATCCTCGTACCGGACCGCGAAATGCGGCAGGCAGCGCAGCGCCATCAGCTCGTGCGCGGTGAAGGCCAGGCGCGCGAAGACCCAGGCCTCGTCGCGCATATGCGCGCCGCCGAGAAACCCCAGCTTCATGCGCTCGACCAGCTCGATCGCGGACAGCGCAACCTCGCGCAGGTCGCGCACGCAGAGCACGAGCTTCTTCGGCCGGTAGCGCTGAAACAGCTGCCGCCAGCCATAGAGGTCGACATATTTGACGCCCCAGAAATCGAGCCCCTGCAGCTCGGGCAGGACGGCGCCGTCGAAATACTCGAAGATGCGCTTGGGGCCCTCGGCCGGGGGCTCCGGCACCTCGAGCCCGAATTCGGTCGCGAGCCGATGAATCAACCGGGGCGTCTGCGGATGCCATTGGCCCAGGAGATTGGGCTCGCTGAAAACGAGCGAGCGGCCGCGCACCGTGAGCAGGTCGGCCACGAGCGTGGTGCCGCTGCGCATCGGCCCCATGATGGCGACGCCCATGCTTCGTTTTTTTTCGCTCATCCCCTACCGGCTCGACTCCGGACGTCGCACGCGCGGGCCGGATATGCGGACCCTATTCGGCCGCCCGAGGCGGCCCCTGTCAACCGACGGCCGCGCTGTCGCTGCCGCCGCCCGGCGCCGCCCGCTGCCCGAGCGTTACCGGTTTCAGGTGAAAAAAGCTTTGCCTTCCGTCGAGGGCCCATCGCGCCGCCGCCCGGAAATCGGCGGCGCGGAAGGCTCCCATCAGCTCGGCGCGCGTCAGGTGATTGACCCAGCCGAGCGCTTCGCGGTCGATGCCGGCCGTATCGTCGGCGGCGTGATAGGTGGCGAGCACAGGCCGCCCGTAGAGCCGCAGCCGGCGCAGCAGCCGCGGCAGGTCGGGGTCGAGGAACTCGAGCGCGCCGAGCGCCAGCACGACGGTGGCTTCCGGCACCTTGGGGAATCGGCCTTCGTGCAGCTTGGCGACGCGATAGCCGGCGCCGCGCGCGGCCATGTCGGCCGGAACATGCCGGCGGCCGGGCGGCAGCATCACGCCCAGAGCCGGCGTGCCGCAGGCGAGATCGAGCGCCACCGCACCCTCGGGCAGCCGCTTGGCGACGAAGAAGCGGGCGCGGCGCAACTGGAAGCAGGGCTCGAGCTGCGGCGGTCCCGTCCAATTCGGCGTCTCGCTCTTCGCATAATCGACCGGGTTGCCCTCGACGCCGGCGCGCCGCTGAAAGGCGTGGCCGTGGACCCAGCGCTCGGGCGGCGGCATCTCGTAGCCGAACGCCTCGGAATATTCCGGCAGCAGGCGCCAGACCCGCTCGGCCAGCGCCTTCACCGGACCCGGCGGCTCGTTCGCGAAGCGCCCGACCGAGCGGGTTGAGACGCCCGGCCCATGCTTGCTCAGCTCCCAGCGGCGGGCGAAGCCGTCGGCGGCGAGGTTCTCGCGCGTCTCGACCGGCCGCTCGAGGCCCGCATATTCGGCGATGCGCTGGCGCAAGCCCGGGTCGGCGGCGACGTCCTCGTAGCGGGCCAGGAAATGCGGCCGCTCCCTGAGCGCCATCAGCTCGTGGACGTTGAAGGCGATGTTGGCCATCACCCAGGCCTCGTCGCGCATGTAGCGCCGGCCGTAGAAGGCGAGCCCGAGATGGCCGATGCGGTCGACCGCCGAGATCACCACGTCGCGCAGATCGCGCACCGTGAGAATCAGCCGGCATGGCGGATAGCGCTCGAAAGTCGGCCGCCAGTCGACCAGATCGACATATTTGACGCCCCAGAGCGGCAGCCGCCCGAGCTGCGGTGCCAGCACCGCGTCGAAATAGTCGCGATAGGCGGGCCACTCGTCCCGGCGCGGCGGTTCGGGGCCGGGATCGAGGCCGTTGTTGAGCGCCAGGCGGTGGATGCGCTCGACCGTGTGCGGGCTCCACATGCCCATGATGTTGGGCTCGCTCAGGATCAGGCTGCGGCCACGCTGGCTCAGCATGTCGGTGACGAGGGTCGAGCCGGTGCGCATCAGCCCCATGATGGCGATGCCCATCCTGGCTTCCGACCCGTCGCTCCTGGCGGGGACGCTTGCGGCTAGCCGGCCGGCCTCGCTCATGTCGCGGTTCCCCTGCCTGCGGCCGGTTTCGGGACCAAGCGGAACAGGCTCTGCCGTCCGTCGAAGGCCCAGCGCGCCTCGGCCGCGTAGCCGGCAGCGGCGAAAGTCCGCTCGAGATCGGCGCGGGCCAGATGGCTGGTCCAGCCGAGCGCCCGGCGGTCGAGGCCGGCCGTGTCGTCGGCGGCGTGATAGCCGAGGATCAGGGGCAGGCCGGTGCGGGCGAGCTTGGCCAGCATGCCGGCCGCATCGCGGACATGCTCGAGCTGGCCCAGCATGACGAGAAGATCGGCACCTGCGAGCGAGGGCAGCGCGCCCTCCTGCAGCGCCGCGACGCGAAACTCGGGCGCGCGCGCCACGGCGTCGGCATGGATCAGCTCGGCGCCGGCGGGCAGCATGCGCGCCAGGCCGGGTGCGCCCGAACACAGCTCGAGAACCTTGGCGCCCGGCGGCACCAGCCCGGCGGCCGCGATGCGCGCGCGGCGCTGAGCGAAGCTCGGCTCGAACTGGCGCGGGCCGTTCCAGTCCCAGGTCTCGGTGTCGAGATAGCGCAGCGTGGGCGCGCCGACGCTGGGTGCCAGCGCGAAGTCGTGATTGGCGAGGCTCGGATCGGCGGGCGGCATCTCGTAGCCGAACGCCTCGGAATATTCCGGTAGGAGGCGCCAGAGCCGTTCGGCCAGCGCCTTGACCGGGCCCGGGGGCTCGGCGGCAAAGCGCCCGACCGAGGCCGCGCCGATGGTGCCCCGGTGCTTCTCCACCTCCCAGGCGCGGCGCATCTCGGCCGCCTTCAGATTGAGGCGGTCCTCCTGCAACCGGTCGAGCCCGACATAGTCGGCGATGCGCCGGCGCATGTCGGGATCGGTCGCGAGATCCTCGTAGCGGACCAGGAGGTGCGGCAGCTTTCGCATCTGCATCAGCTCGCGCACGCTGAAGGCGAGGCCGGCCAGGACCCAGGCTTCGTCGCGCAAGTAGGGCGTGCCGCGGAAGGTGATGGCGAGCCGGCAGATGCGGTCGATCCCCGAGATCGCGGTGTCGCGCAGGTCGCGCACGCACAAGATGAGCTTCTTCGGCGGATAGGCGGCGAAGAGCTGGCGCCAGCCGCTGAAATCGACGTTCTTGATGCCCCAGAGATCGAGCTTGGCGAGCTCGGGCAGCAGCGCCTCCTGAAAATAGCGCGCGTAGCTGTTGCCGTAAGCCTGTGCTGCGGGCGGCTCCTCGCCGACATCGAGCCCGACCAGGCGCGCCAGTCGATGGACGCGCTCGGCCGTCTTGCGGCTCCAGTGCTTGAAGATCTCGGGCTCGCTGATGACGACCGAACGGCCGGGAACGGTGAGCAGGTCGGAGACCAGCGTGGTGCCGCTGCGCGCAAGCCCGAACACCATCACGCCCATCGGCGTGCGCGTGCCCGTCGCCTCCAGCTTCATCCCGCTCCCCCGCTTGCCCCCCGCGCGGCTTTATGGACGTCCGGCCGGCCCGGCGTCCTTCAGCCCTTCGCGGCCGGCTCGACCTGCGCCATGTAGTTCACGTCAAGATCGCGCGCGAGCCGCCAACTATCAGTTAACGGATTGTAGACGACGCCGTCGAGCGCCACCACGCGGCCGCCCCCGCGCTCGACCAGCGATGCCAGCTCGGACGGCCTCAAGAACCGGTTCCAGTCGTGCGTGCCGCGCGGCAGCCAACCGAGCAGGTATTCGGCGCCGAGGATGGCGAGCGCGTAGCTCTTGAGCGTGCGGTTGAGGGTCGCGATCACCATCATGCCGCCGGGCTTCAGCAGCTTCAGCGAGGCTTCGAGGAAGGCGCGGACATCGGCCACGTGCTCGACCACCTCCATGTTGAGGACGACGTCGAACCGCTCGGCGCCCGCCTCGGCCAGCGCCTCGGCCGTGGCACAGCGATAGTCGATCGCGAGCCCCATGCGCTCGGCATGGAGCTTGGCGACGGCGATGTTGCGGGCGGCGGCGTCGATGCCGACAACCCTCGCGCCGAGCCGGGCCATGGGCTCGCTGAGGAGCCCGCCGCCGCAGCCGATGTCGATAAGGTCGAGCCCGTCGAGCGGCGCTGCGGCCTTGGGGTCGCGGCCGAAATGCCGGCAGGCGCGGTCGCGGATATAGGCGAGGCGGACCGGGTTGAAACGGTGCAGCGGCCGGAACTTGCCGTCGGGGTCCCACCAGGCCTCGGCCATGGCCTCGAACTTGCCGATCTCGGCGGGGTCGACGCTGGTGCCCTCGGCCATCTCGGCCGGTGCGGCCTTATCTGGCGCGCCATTGCCGGGGTGCGCTGTCGCGGGCGAAGCGGTCAAGATCGGCTCCTTCGAAAATCGCCCTGGCGGGGCGGTCCCATGCCCGTTTCCGAGGCCGCTTTCCCTTGCCTCGGCATGGCCAAATGAGTATGGATACGCGCCGCGCGCGCGGCAACCGGCGAGCCTTTCCGCGAGGCCGGCCCCGCCTCGTCGCCCGCGCCGACCAGCCCAGGGGACCCCGGTGAAGCGATCCCGCATTGTCATGAAATTCGGCGGCACGTCGGTCGCCGACGTCGAGCGCATCAAGTCCGTCGCGCGGCGCGTGAAACGCGAGGTCGATGCCGGGCACGAGGTTGCCGTGGTGGTGTCGGCCATGGCGGGCGTCACCAACCAGCTGGTCGGCTGGACCAGCGAGATCGCCCGGCTGCACGATGCGCGCGAATATGACGTCGTGGTGGCGACGGGCGAGCAGGTGACCACGGGGCTCCTGGCGCTGGCGCTGCAGGAGCTGGGCGTGCCCGCGCGCTCCTGGCTCGGCTGGCAGATCCCGATCGAGACCGACAATGCGCACGGCAAGGCCCGCATCCAGAACATCCGCACGGCCGAGATCGAGCGGCGCTTCGGCGAGGGGCAGGTGGCGGTGGTGGCGGGCTTCCAGGGTATCGGCCCCGACCACCGCGTGACCACGCTGGGGCGCGGCGGCTCCGATACCTCGGCCGTGGCGCTCGCGGCCGCGCTCAAGGCCGATCGCTGCGACATCTTCACCGACGTGGACGGGGTCTATACGACCGACCCCCGCATCGTTGCGAAGGCCCGCAAGCTCGATAAGATCGCCTACGAGGAAATGCTCGAGATGGCGTCGCAGGGCGCCAAGGTCCTGCAGATCCGCTCCGTCGAGATGGCGATGAAGCACCATGTCCGCCTGCAGGTGCTCTCCAGCTTCGAGGACAAACCCGGCACCCTGGTCGTTGACGAGGACGAAATCGTGGAACAGGAAGTGGTAAGCGGCATCGCCTACAGCCGCGACGAGGCCAAGATCACGCTGATCCGCGTGCCGGACCGCCCGGGTGTCGCGGCCGCCATCTTCGGGCCGCTGGCCGAGGCCAACATCAACGTCGACATGATCGTCCAGAACGTGTCGGAAGGCGGCCAGTTCACCGATCTGACCTTCACCGTCACCAAGGCCGACCTGGCGCGCGCCAAGAAGGTGCTGGAGGAGCGTCGCGACAGCCTCGGCTATCAGGCGCTGGTGCCCGATTCGAACGTGGTCAAGGTGTCGGTCATCGGGCTCGGCATGCGCAGCCATGCCGGCGTCGCCCAGCGCATGTTCAAGGCGCTGGCCGAGAAGGGCATCAACATTCAGGTGATCTCCACCTCGGAGATCAAAGTGAGCGTGCTGGTCGCCGAGGAATATACGGAGCTCGCCGTGCGCGCGCTCCACACCGCCTACGGTCTCGACGCGGCCTGATCGCAATGGACGAGGCGGCCGCCCGACGCCATCTCGACCGCCTGTGGGCGCGTGGCCGGGCGTTCCTCGGCTGCGAATTCGCCATCATGGGCGGCGCCATGACCTGGGTGTCGGAGCGCCATCTCGTCTCCGCCATCTCCAACGGTGGCGGCTTCGGCGTCATCGCCTCGGGCTCGATGTCGCCCGATCTGCTGGCGGCCGAGATCGAAGGCACCTTCGAGCTGACCCAGCGCCCGTTCGGGGTCAATCTCATCACCATGCACCCGCAGCTCATGGAGCTGATCGAGGTCTGCCTCGACCTCGAGGTGGGCCATGTGGTGCTGGCGGGCGGACTGCCGCCGGGGGCGGCGATCCAGCGCGTGCGCCAGGGCGGCGCCAAGGTGATGTGCTTCGCGCCGGCCCTGGTGATCGCGCGCAAGCTGGTCAAGGCCGGTGCCGACGCGATCATCATCGAGGGCATGGAGGCGGGCGGCCATATCGGGCCGGTCTCGACCTCGGTGCTGGCGCAGGAGATCCTGCCCGAGGTGCGCGAGGTGCCGGTGTTCGTCGCCGGCGGCATCGGCCGGGGCGAGGCGATCCTGGGCTATCTCGAGATGGGGGCTGCGGGCGTGCAGCTGGGCACGCGCTTCGTCTGCGCCACCGAATCGATCGCTCATCCAAAGTTCAAGCAGGCCTTCATCCGCGCCCAGGCGCGCGATGCGGTGCCTTCGGTGCAGCTCGATCCGCGCTTCCCCGTCATCCCCGTGCGGGCGCTGGCCAATGCCGCCACCAAGCGCTTTCTCGAGACGCAGCGCGACGTGATCGAGCGCTTCAACCGCGGCGAGATCGACCAGAAGGCGGCCCAACTCGAGATCGAGCATTTCTGGGCCGGGGCTCTGCGGCGCGCCGTGATCGAGGGCGACGTGGAAACCGGATCGGTGATGGCGGGCCAGAGCGTGGGCATGGTGCGCGAGGAGCAGTCCACAGCCGAGATCTTGCGCGAGCTGGTGGACCAGGCGGTGGCCGCGCTCGCCGCGCGAGAGGCCGCCTACAACAATCTCGACAAGGCGTCTTAACGATTTCTCGCGTCTTTGCGCGCCAAGCTGGCGCGTTGGCGTTGGCGATCCGGATTTGCTAACTTCCGCCCTCGGAAAAAGGATGCGCTGGTCGGCGGCCGGTCGGAGTCCGCCCGATAGGGGGCGGAGCCGCACGCAAGGGCGCGATGGCTGAACCGGGTCGACGAGAGCTCGGAAGCCCGCGCGAGAACGGCCGGGGACGGGACCTTGCGGCGAGCATGGTCCGACGGCCGCACCGGCGGGCGTCCGTTTCGGGCCCAAGCGACGGACGAGAGGCGATGGCGGAAGAGCTGCAGGCGAGCGTCACGGAGGAGAGCGCCGGACGCAATCAGAGCCGGGTGGGCGCGTTGCTGCGCGCCGCGCGCGAAGGGAAGGGCCGCGATCTGGCCAGCGTGTCGCAGCAGCTGCGCATCCGCGCGGTCTATCTGCGCGCGATCGAGGATGGCGACTTCGGCGCGCTGCCGGGCACGACCTACGCGGTCGGCTTCGTGCGCAGCTATGCCGACTATCTCGGCCTCAACGGGCCCGACATCGTTCGGCGCTTCCGCGAGGAGGTGGAGGAGCTCGGGCGGCGCACCCAACTCGTCTTCCCCTCCACGCCGGCCGAAGGAAAGATCCCCGGCGGCGCGATCCTGCTCCTCGCCGTCGTCATCGCCGCCATCGCCTATGGCGCCTGGTTCTACATGTCGGATCGCGACCGCAGCCTGGCCGGCCTCATTCCGGAGGTCCCGGCCGAGCTGAAGGCGGTGCTGAACGGCAACTCGCAGGCCGCCACCACGACAGGGGCGGCGCCCTTGAACGCGCCCTCCGGTGCCACAACCACGGCGGCGGCACCGGCCGATGCGGTCGCCGCGAACCCGGCGCCAGCCTCGACCGAGGCGCCGGCGGCTTCGGCCAACGCGCCGGAGGCTGCGGCCGAAACGCAAGCAGCCTCGACCGACGGAGGCCGAGCCGAAACGACGGCCGGCGTGGCGACCGCGGCCGACGCGCGCGCGGCCGAGACGATCAATTTGGCGCCGGCGCCCTCTGCCGACACGGCCGGCACTGCCGAGGAGGAGGACCAGGTCCCGGCCGCTCCCGACAATGCCGATGCCGCTACGCGCGCCGCAACGCAAGGGATGCCGCCGGCCGCGGAGGAAACGCCGCCCTCACTCGAAGGGGCGACCGCGGCGACTGCTCCGGTGGCCGCTCCGCCGACCACCGCGGCAACGGCCACCGCAAGCGCCGCGACTTCGGGCGCCGCCACGGCCGCCGGCACCTCGTCGACCGGGAGCCAGCAGGCCGCCGTGCCGACGCCGCCGGCACCGCCCGCAGCCCCGATGCCGCCCGAAGAATCTCTGCCCAAGGGTCAGGATTACGGCGTCGCCAACGGCGAGGCGCGGGTGGTGCTGGTGGCACGCCAGGAATCCTGGGTCCAGGTGAGCAGCGCCAATCAGGAGGTGTGGACGCGCGTGCTGCGCCCGGGCGACCGCTATCTGGTGCCCAACGATCCCACCCTCACGCTTTCGACCGGCAATGCCGGCGGGCTCGACATCCTGGTGGACGGGCGCAAGATTTCCTCGCTCGGCCCCGTGGGCGTGGTTCGCCGCGGCATCTCGCTCGATCCCAAACGCCTCCTCGACGGCACGGCAATACCTTAGCTTTCTCAAGAGCTTGCCACGGGCCCGGCGGCGCTTGATCTTCGCGCGCGGCCGGCGCATCTTGGCGCCGGGCCGAGGAGCCGGCCCTGCGGATACCCGCGATCCCCCGATCCAGCCAGCCCTTCGAGGCCCGACATGAGCGTTCGCCCTTATCGCGATATCGCCCGGCGCAAATGCCGACAGATCCGTGTCGGCGCGGTGCGGGTGGGCGGCGATGCGCCGATCTCGGTGCAGTCGATGACCAACACGCTGACGGCCGACGCCAAGGCGACTATCGAGCAGGTGCGCCAGCTCGAGGCCGCAGGCGCCGACATCGTGCGCGTCTCCTGCCCCGACGAGGAATCGACCGCGGCGCTCAAGGAGATCGTCGCGGCAGCGCAGGTGCCGATCGTCGCGGACATCCATTTCCACTACAAGCGCGCGATCGAGGCGGCCAAGGCGGGGGCCGCGTGCCTGCGCATCAATCCCGGCAATATCGGCTCGGCCGAGCGCGTGAAGGAGGTGGTCAAGGCGGCCAAGGACCATGGCTGCGCCATGCGCATCGGCGTCAATGCCGGCAGCCTCGAGCGCGAGCTTCTGGAGCGCTATGGCGAGCCTTGCCCCGAGGCCATGGTCGAGAGCGCGCTCAATCACGCAAAGATCCTCGAGGACAACGACTTCTTCGAGTTCAAGATCAGCGTGAAGGCGTCGGACGTGTTCCTGGCCGTGGCGGCCTATCAGGGCCTGGCGGAGGCTTGCGACTATCCGCTCCATCTCGGCATCACCGAGGCCGGCGGCTTCCGCTCGGGCACGGTGAAGTCGGCGATCGGCATGGGCTCGCTGCTCTGGGCCGGCATCGGCGACACCATCCGCGTCTCGCTCTCGGCCGATCCGGTCGAGGAGGTCAAGGTCGGGTTCGACATCCTGAAGTCGCTCAATCTGCGCCACCGCGGCGTCAACATCATCTCCTGCCCGTCCTGCGCGCGCCAGCAGTACGAGGTGATCAAGACCGTCGAAGCGCTGGAGCAGCGCGTGGCCCATATCAACACGCCGATGACCGTATCGGTGATCGGCTGCGTGGTGAACGGCCCCGGCGAGGCGCGCGAGACCGACATCGGCTTCACCGGCGGCGGCAACGGCACGCATCAGGTCTATATCGCGGGCGTTCCCCACCACCGTCTCAAGGACGCCAACATCGTCGATCACCTGGTCGAGCTGATCGAGAAGAAGGCGGCCGAGATCGAGGCCGCCAAGGCGGCGAACGCTGCGGCTGCGACGTCCGGCGCCCGGAGCCCCGGCGCGAAGACCGCCGCCGAATAGCGGCGCCAGGGAGCATCCGTTGACGACGCTGCAGCCGGTTCGCGGCACGCACGACCTACTGCCTGACGAGATGCGCCGCCATCGCCGCGTGGTCGACACGGCGCGCGAGGTGGCGGAGCGTTACGGCTATCTCGAGATCGAGACGCCGATCTTCGAATTCTCCGAGGTGTTCCAGCGCACGCTGGGCGACACGTCCGATATCGTGACCAAGGAGATGTACAGTTTCACCGACCGGGGCGGCGAGCGGCTGACCTTGAGGCCCGAGGGCACGGCCGGCGTGGCGCGCGCCTTCATTTCGGCCGGGCTCGCCCAGCATCTGCCGCTCAAGTTCTTCTACCAGGGGCCGATGTTCCGCTATGAGCGGCCGCAGAAGGGCCGGCTGCGCCAGTTCCATCAGATCGGCATCGAGCTTCTGGGCGTCGCGGCGCCGGCGGGCGATATCGAAGTGATCGCGGCCGGCTACGCCATCCTGGTGGCGCTGGGCCTCGCCGACCGCATCCTGCTGGAGATCAACAGCCTCGGCGATGCCGCGAGCCGTCAGGCCTACCGCACGGCGCTCGTGCGCTATTTCGAAGCGCATCGCGACCGGCTCTCCGCCGATTCGCGCGAGCGGCTCGAGCGCAACCCGCTGCGCATCCTCGATTCCAAGGACGAGGGCGATCGGCGCCTCATCGCCGAGGCGCCGCTCTTCGGCGACTTCCTGACCGCGGAGAGCCGCGATTTCTTCGCCGCCGTGACCGGCGGTCTCGACGAGTTGCGCATTCCCTATCGCATCAATCCGCGCCTCGTGCGCGGCCTCGACTACTATTGCCACACCGCCTTCGAGTTCGTGACCGATGCGCTGGGTGCCCAGGGCACGGTGATGGCGGGTGGTCGCTATGACGGGCTGATCGAGGCCATGGGCGGCCCGGCCACGCCCGGCGTCGGCTGGGCCTCGGGCATCGAGCGGCTGGCCATGATGCTGGGCGAGGCACCGCCGGCGCGCCGGCCGATCGCGGTGGTGCCGGTGGGCGAGGCGGCCGAGCGGCCGGCGCTCAAGTTGGCCGAGAACTTGCGCGCTCGAGGCTTCGTCATCGAGCTCGGCTATGGCGGCAATCTCGCCAAGCGCCTCAAGCGCGCCAACCGTCTCAATGCCTCGGTCGCCCTTCTCCTGGGCGAGGACGAGATCAAGCGCGGCGTCGTCACGCTTCGCGACCTCGACAGCGGGTCGCAGGAAGCGGTCGCGCTCGACGCGCTCAAGGATCGCCTCGCCCGTCATCGCTAGCGGGCGCCGCCCGATGGCGGGCTCCTTGGCATCCGACGCCGCCCTCCGCGAGCTGCTGCTGGTGGGGGCCAGCCACCGCAGCGCGACCGAGGCGCTGCGCGAGCGTCTGTTCCTCGACGAAAGCGCGGCGCCGGGCCTGCTGCAACGGCTGAAGCAGGAAGGCTTCGATCAGGCGCTGGCGCTGGTCACCTGCGATCGTTGCGAGCTCTATGTGCTGCATCCCGACCCGGCCGGCGCAGCCCCGGCCCTGCGCGCCATTCTGGCGGCGGCGTCCGGGCTTGGCGCCGAGCTGGTGGTGCCGCAGCTGTTCGAGCGGCGCGGCACCACCGCGCTCAGGCATCTCTTCGCCGTGGCGGCGTCGCTCGACAGTCCCGTGGTCGGCGAGCCGCAAGTGCTGGGGCAGCTCAAGGCCAATCACCGCATGGCGGCCGAGGCGGGATTGATCGGGCCCGAGCTCGAGGCCATGTTGCAGGCGGCTTATCTCGCGGCCAAGCGCGTGCGCAGCGAGACGCAGCTGGCGGAGCAGCCGGTATCGATGGCGACCGCCGCCATCGGCGTGGCGCGCGAACTCTTCGGCGATCTGGCCCGCTGCAGCGGCCTTCTCGTCGGCATCGGCGAGATGGGCGAGATGATGGCGATCGAGCTGCAGAAGGCGGGCCTCGCCCGGCTCACGGCGATGCATCCGGCCAGACCGCGCGCGGAGCTCCTGGCCAAGCGCCTGGGCAGCCATTTCCGGGACTGGTCCGAGCTTGACGCGGCGCTGGCAGGGGCCGATATCGTGATCGCGGCGCTGGGCACCGGCCGCGAGGCGGTCACGGCGCCGGCGGTCAAGGCGGCGCTCAAGGCGCGGCGCCACAAACCCATGCTGCTCTTCGATGCGGCATTGCCGCCCGACGTCGAAGCCGCGGTCGGCGATCTCGACGACGCCTTCCGCTACGACCTCGACGATCTCGAGCGCCTGGCGATGCAAGGGCGCTCCACGCGCAGTGCCGCGGCCGAGACGGCGGCGCGGATCCTGAGCGAGGAGGCGGCGGCCTTCGAGACGCGCCAGGCCGAGCGCGCGGCGGTGCCGGCGCTGGTGGCGCTCAGGCGTCATTTCGAGGCCGAGCGGCGCCGCGCGCTGGCCGAAGCCGGCGGCGACGCCGAGGAAGCCACGCGCCGGCTCGTGAACCGGTTGCTGCACGGACCCAGCACGGCGCTGCGCGCCATTGCCGCCGAAGGCGAGGAGACGGTGCGGCTGGCCCGGCTGGTCGAGCGGCTGTTCGGCCTCGAGGACGAAGGACCCGACGCGCCGGGGCGCGGCGGCGACGAGAAGGAGCGGACGTGAATCTCGACCAGAAGCTCGACCGGGTGGTGCGCCGGCACGAGGAATTGGCCCAGGCGCTGGCTGCCGAGGGCAAGCGCGACGCGCAGGAATTCGCGCGCCTGTCGAAGGAGTATGCCGACCTGGCGCCGACGGTCGAAACCATCCTGGAGCTGAGAAAGGCGCGCGAGGAGATCGGCGAGCTGGAGGGCTTGAGCCAGGATGCCGCCGCCGATCCAGAGATGCGGGCACTGGCCGAGGAGGAGTTGCGCGCGGTCAAGCAGCGCCTGCCCGAGCTCGATCAGCGGCTGAAGCTTCTCCTGCTGCCGAAAGACGAGGCCGATGAGCGCAATGCCATCCTCGAAGTGCGTGCCGGCACCGGCGGCGAGGAAGCGGCCCTCTTTGCGGCCGAACTGTTCCGCATGTACAGGCGCTATGCGGAGCTGCACGGCTGGCGCTTCGAGGTGATCGGCGTGAGCGAAACCGGGATCGGGGGCTACAAGGAAGCGATCGCCTCGATCACGGGTCGCGGCGTGTTCGCCAGGCTCAAGTTCGAATCGGGCGTGCACCGCGTGCAGCGCGTGCCCGCGACCGAAGCCGGCGGCCGGATCCACACCTCCGCCGCGACGGTGGCGGTGCTGCCCGAGGCCGAGGAGGTCGACATCCAGATCGACGAGAAGGATCTCCGGATCGACGTGTTCCGCGCCTCGGGTCCCGGCGGCCAGTCGGTCAACACCACCGACAGCGCGGTGCGCATCACCCACCTTCCGACCGGGCTCGTGGTCCAGCAGCAGGACGAGAAATCGCAGCACAAGAACAAGGCCAAGGCGCTGAAGGTCTTGCGTGCGCGCCTGTTCGAGATGGAGCGCTCCAAGCGCGAGGCCGAGCGTGCGGCCGCCCGTAAGAGCCAAGTCGGCACGGGCGACCGCTCCGAGCGCATCCGCACTTACAATTTCCCGCAAGGGCGCGTCACCGACCACCGCATCAACCTCACGCTCTACAAGATCGCCGAGGTGATGGAAGGCGAAGCCCTCGATCAGGTCATCGAGGCGCTGATCGCCGAGGACCAGGCGGCGCGGTTGGCGGAGTTGGCCGAATCGGAATGAGCGCCACCGTCTGCGATCTGATCGCTGCCGGCGCCGAGCGCCTCGGCGCCGCCGGCATCGAATCCGGCCGCCGCGAGGCGCGGCTGTTGCTGGCCGCGGCCATGGGGCTGCGGTGGGAGGATTTGACGGGCGGTGCCGAGCGCGCGGTCACGGGCGAAGCGGCCGACCGTTTCGATCGGTTTGTCGCGCGTCGTGCGGCGCGCGAGCCGGTATCGCGGATTCTGGGCGCCCGCGAATTCTGGAGCCTCGATTTCATGCTTTCGCCGGCCACGCTCGATCCGCGTCCCGACAGCGAAGCGCTGGTGGAGGCGGCGCTGGAGGAGATCGAGGATCGCGATGCACCCCTGTCGATTCTCGATCTCGGTTGCGGCACGGGCTGCCTGTTGCTGGCGCTTCTGGCCGAGCTGCCGCGGGCACGCGGCCTTGGCGTGGATTTGGCGCCGGCAGCGGTAGCGACCGCGGCCGCCAATGCGCAAGCGCTGGGCTTCGGGGCCCGCGCCCGCTTTCTCGTGGCCGACTGGGATGCCGGGATCGCCGGCCGGTTCGATGTGGTGGTCTCGAACCCGCCCTATATTCCGAGCGGCGAGATCGACGCGCTGGCGCCCGAGGTCGCCCGCCACGACCCGCGGCTGGCGCTCGACGGCGGCACCGATGGTCTTGCCGCCCATCGCGCGCTGGCGCGAGTCTTGCCGCGGCGACTGGCCGCGGCGGGTATCGCCGTGATCGAACATGGCGATGGGCAAGGGCCCGCCGCCGAGCGCATTTATGCCACGGCGGGTCTTGTAATTTGCAAGCGGCGTGCCGATCTTGGAGGGCGTCGGCGCTGCCTCGTGGCAGCTCGGAATGGGCGCAAAAAAACAGTTGGAAAGGCGCCCCCGACCGTCTAGGTTAGCCACGGCAACAGACCCGAGACGCCCGGCCAAGGGGGCCGGGCCGAAGCTCTGTCCCCTCCTCCCGAGCCGATGCTTGATGTGATGCGACGGCAGCCTCGACGAGCGGCGCCGTGTGCGCAGGGAGCGGGAAAAAAGACCGTGTCATAGCAAAGTGACAAAGCGATGAGGCAAGGCTCGAATCCCCGGCGTTCGCGTGGCCGTGGCCAGCGCAAGCCGCATTTCAATCCGCGGCAGCAGACCTTCGATAGCAACGGTCCCGATGTTCGGGTCCGCGGCAACGCATACCAGGTTCTCGAGAAGTATCTGGCGCTCGCGCGCGACGCGAGTGCCGCCGGCGATCGCATCGCTGCCGAGAACTTCCTGCAGCATGCGGAGCACTATTACCGTCTCATCAATGCCTTCAGTGGCGACGATCACGGCCAGAACCGTCACCGCCAGATGCAGCGTCCGGACGGCAGCGGCGGCATGGATGGCGACGACGGCGAAGCCGAGGGCGACGCGCCCGCGCCGGTCAATGGCAGCGCCGTCAAGGCGCCCGAGCCCGCCGGCGAATAAGCCTGCGGCCCTCGGGGCTGCCCTCGCAAAATCGATAGCGGCGCGTTCCCCGCTTTTCCGGGCGCGCGGCTGCCTCTTCGGGCCTAGGCCCCTTTGCCGCAAAACCTTCCGCCCGAGCCCCGCCGATGGCGCGGCCGGGGCGTCTTGCCGCTGGCCCGTAGCGCCGTCCGGGACGGCCTCCGCCTCTTGTGTCCTTTTGACCGCCGCCCATATTTCTGCTGGAAGCCGACGGGGCCGGCCGCGCGGATTGGGCCGGCTGCCTGACGCAGGTCGACGCATCTTGGGTCGCGGGCTGGGAAAACCGGACGCGGTCGAGAGAGGGCAGAGGGGCCATGGACTTCGAGAATTTCACCGAGCGTGCGCGCGGCTTCATTCAGTCCGCGCAAGGGCTGGCGCTGCGCAGCAATCACCAGCGTTTTACGCCGGAGCATCTGCTCAAGGTGCTGCTGGACGATCGCGAGGGGCTGGCGGCCAATCTGATCCGCAGCCTGGGCGGCGATCCGGTCAAGGCCCTCAAGGACACCGAGGCCGAGTTGGCCAAGCTGCCGCGCGTCGAGGGCAGCGGCGCGGGCCAGGTCTATCTGGCGCCCGAGACGGCGCGCCTCTTCGACGGCGCATCCGATCTCGCGAAGAAGGCCGGCGACAGCTTCGTCACCGCCGAGCGGCTGCTGCAGGCGCTGGCGCTGGCGACGGGCACGCCCGCCGCGGGCATCCTCACGCGCCAGGGCGCAACGGCCCAGGCGCTCGCCAAGGCGATCGCGGAACTGAGAAAAGGCCGCCAGGCGCACAGCGCTTCGGCCGAGGATTCCTACGACGCGCTCAAGAAATATGCCCGCGACCTGACCCAGGCGGCGCGCGACGGCAAGCTCGATCCCGTCATCGGCCGCGACGAGGAGATCCGCCGCACCATTCAGGTTCTCTCGCGTCGCACCAAGAACAACCCGGTTCTGATCGGCGAGCCTGGCGTGGGCAAGACCGCCATCGTCGAGGGCCTGGCGCAGCGTATCGTCAATGGCGACGTGCCGGAAAGCCTGAAGGACAAGCGGTTGATGGCGCTCGATCTGGGTGCGCTCGTCGCCGGCGCCAAGTTCCGTGGCGAGTTCGAGGAGCGGCTCAAGGCGGTGCTGCAGGAGATTTCGGCGGCGGCGGGCGAGGTGGTGCTGTTCATCGACGAACTGCACACGCTGGTCGGCGCCGGGGCGGCCGAAGGCGCCATGGACGCCTCCAACATGCTGAAGCCGGCGCTGTCGCGCGGCGAGCTGCATTGCGTCGGCGCCACCACGCTCGACGAGTACCGCAAGCACATCGAGAAGGACGCAGCGCTGGCGCGGCGCTTCCAGCCCGTGTTCGTGTCGCAGCCTTCGGTCGAGGAGACGATTTCGATCCTGCGCGGCCTCAAGGAGAAGTACGAGCTGCATCACGGCGTGCGCATCACCGACGGCGCCATCGTCGCGGCGGCCACGCTCTCCAACCGCTATATCACCGACCGCTTCCTGCCGGACAAGGCAATCGACCTCGTTGACGAGGCGGCGAGCCGGCTGCGCATGCAGATGGATTCGAAGCCCGAGGACATCGACGAGATCGACCGCAAGCTGATCCAGCTCAAGATCGAACGCGAGGCGCTCAAGAAGGAAACCGACCGTGCCTCGGCCGAGCGGCTCAAGAATCTCGAGAAGGAGATCGCCGAGCTCGAAGGCAAGTCGGACGAGCTGACGGCGGCGTGGCAGACCGAGAAGCAGCAGCTCGCGGGCGCGCAGAAGCTCAAGGAGCGGCTCGATCAGGCCCGTGCCGAGGCCGAGCAGGCCCAGCGCAAGGGCGATCTGGCGCGTGCCGGCGAGCTGCTCTACGGCGTGATTCCGGAGTTGCAGCGCCAGATCGAAAGGGCCGAGGATGCCGAGGAGCATCGCATCCTCAACGAGGTGGTCGGCGAGAACGAGATCGCCGAGGTGGTTTCGCGCTGGACCGGCATCCCGGTCGACAAGATGCTGCAAGGCGAGCGTGACAAGCTGCTCAAGATGGAGCAGGTGCTGGGCCAGCGCGTGATCGGCCAGCAGGACGCGATCGTGGCGATCTCGAATGCGGTGCGTCGGGCCCGCGCGGGCTTGCAGGACCCCAATCGCCCGATCGGCTCGTTCCTGTTCCTCGGCCCCACCGGCGTGGGCAAGACCGAACTCACCAAGGCGTTGGCCGCCTTCCTGTTCGACGACGAGCAGGCGATGGTGCGCATCGACATGTCCGAGTACATGGAGAAGCACGCCGTGGCGCGGCTGATCGGGGCACCCCCCGGCTATGTCGGCTACGAGGAGGGCGGCGCCTTGACCGAGGCGGTGCGCCGCCGGCCCTATCAGGTCGTGCTGTTCGACGAGGTCGAGAAGGCGCATCCCGACGTCTTCAACGTGCTGCTGCAGGTGCTGGACGACGGGCGGCTCACCGACGGCCAGGGCCGCACGGTGGATTTCCGCAACACGCTGATCGTGCTGACTTCGAATCTCGGCAGCGACATCCTGGCGAGCCAGCCCGAGGGGCAAGATTCCTCGGCCGTGCGCGACCAGGTGATGGAGGTCGTGCGCGCCGCCTTCCGGCCGGAGTTCCTCAACCGACTCGACGAGATCCTGCTGTTCCACCGCCTGACCAAGGCGCAGATGGCGGGCATCGTCGATATCCAACTGAAGCGGCTGGCCGTTCTGCTGGCGGACCGCAAGATCACGCTCGATCTCGACGAGCGGGCCAAGGCCTGGCTGGCCGAGGCTGGCTATGATCCGGTCTATGGCGCCCGGCCGCTCAAGCGCGTGATCCAGCGCGAGCTGCAGAACCCGCTGGCGAGCCTGATCCTGGCGGGACGCATCGCCGACGGCGACACGGTCAAGGTGAGCGCCGACGCCAAGGGACTTACGATCAACGGCGAGGCGGTGGCAAAGGCCGCCTGAACGATCCGATGCGCCAGCGGGCCGGCGCGGCGCGAGCGCATGAAAAACGCGGGAAGACCCGATCGGGTCTTCCCGCGTTTCGCAATGGTCAGGAGTTGAAGCCCGCGCTTTGCGTCAATTGCATTCGCCCGACTGCGCCACATTGCAGCCGGTCGTCGATTCGACGGGCGCTTCGGCCGTCTGCGTCGTCTCGGACTCGATCTTGTCCCTGAGCGCCACCATGTCGGCCATCGCCGCCTTGAACTTCCGCAGGTCGGCGCCGGCGAGCTTGGTGCCGGAAGCCAGCTTCACGGCGGTCGGGTTCACCTGCTTGTTGTCGACCAGCACCTCGTAATGCAGATGCGGGCCGGTGGTGCGACCGGTGGCGCCGACATAGGCGATGACGTCGCCCTGACGCACGCGCGAGCCGACGCGCAAGCCTCTGGCGAAGCGGCTGACATGGGCGTAGGCGGTCGAGTAGTCCGTGTTGTGCTTGATCCGGATGTAATTGCCGTAGGCGCCATTGGGTCCGATCTTGACGACGACGCCGTCGCCTGCCGCATAGATGGGCGTGCCTTGGGGCGCGCCGAAATCGACGCCCTTGTGCATCTTGCTGTAGCCGAGGATCGGGTGCTTGCGCATGCCGAAGCCCGACGTGATGCGCGCCCCGTCGATCGGCGTGCGGAGCAGCGCCTTGCGCACGCTTTCGCCCTTCGGATTGAAATAGTCGACGAAGCCGTCATCGAGCGCGTAACGATAGATCTCGAGCTTCTTGCCGGAGAGCGTGAGCGCGGCATAGAGCAGGTCGCCCGGCTTGGCCAGATTGCCGTCCTCGTCGTCGAGCCGGTCATAGACCATCTCGAAGCTGTCGCCCGGCTGGATGTCGCGCTGGAAGTCGACGTCGTAGCTGAAGGCGCGAATCGCTTCGGTCGTGACCGCCAGCGGCACGCCGGCTTGCTGCGTCGCCTCGAACAGGCTCGAATCGATCTGGCCGCGTGCCGCCACGTTGCGATGCACGAGCGGACGGTCGATGGCGAAGGCGGTGAAGCCGCCGTCGAGGCCGCGCGTCACCTGCAGATCGCGTTCGACCGAGGGCTGCAAGCTCAGGCTCACGAGCTGGAAGTCGATCGGCCCCTGATGCTGGGCCTCCGGCGCGGAGAAAGTGAGCGCGATCTCCTGTCCGGGCTTCAGATCCTTGGGCGCGAACAGGTCCCGCAGCGCCTCGACCGCGCTGTAGGCGTCGTCGTGGCTGACGCCGGCATTGACCAGCACGCTGATGAGGGTGTCGCCGCGCTGCACCTGCACGGTCTGCGCGATGGCGGCGCTGGGGTTGGCCGGGGCCGACGGTGCGGCGTCGCCGCTCGTCTCGGCGTTAGGAACGAAATCCGGAGCGGGCGGCAGCGATGTGTCGCGGTCATGCACACGGGCCGTCGGCAGCGCGGCGATGCTGGGGCCGGGCTCGACGGGATGCGGCAATGTGCGGATTGCTGCGGCAGGCACAGCTTTGTTCGGTACGGCCGCGTCCACGGGCGGCGCAAAGTCGGGGGTCGTTACTCGCATCACGAGCGTGATGGCGGCGGCAACGACGGCGAATCCACACTTTCCGGAATGGCGCTTGAGCGCCGCTCCGATCAGACGCATACGCTGGGCCAACGGCGATTCCCCCTCGCGGTTGATGGTTCCGGTGGCGACCTGCCGACCACGCCCCCCTGGGCGCCCCCGACGGCCAAAGCCCGCCAACCCCGCAGAACACGCCAATTGGGGTTAACGACCGCGGGCAGGATGCAAGCCATGCACCAGGCTGTCAATCTAAAACAGCCGATAGCGAAGCGTTTTTCCACAGCGGATCAATATGTTGGTAACAAATAACGGGCACAGCTTGGAACCGTTGCATTATGGTTAAGACCATGCATGCCAAGCGGAGCCTGAAGCGGAGTTCCTCGGCAGGCATCAGACGGCATGAAAAATTTCGCGATAAGGGCGGCGTCAGGAGGAAAAATTGGCGGATTTCTGCGCCTCTCGGGCCATGCACAAAAGCATTTGACAGATCGATTGCGGCAGGCGTATAAGCGCGCTCCCCAACGCGGCCGGGATGCCAGAACATGTTGGCCGCGAGTGGTTTTTTGCGCTGTTTGACATTGTGATATGGGAAGGGATGCGCGGGCGGCGGTTCTGCGGGAAGGCGAGGCGCTTGGGCTTGAGGCCCGGGTGCCGAAGCGTTGTTCTCGGGACCTGTCGCGCGCAGCAATCTCT
>JBMONF010000066.1:0-2090 GCA_049323455.1 Pseudomonadota bacterium
CGCCGAGCCGGTGTTCCGCCACTTGATGGTCTATTTCCCGGCGCCGCCGGAACCGGTCTTCTGCCTCGAGCCGCAGACGAACCTGGTCTCGGCCTTCACCCGCAGCGCCGCCGCCGGCGGCGGAGAGGATTCGGGCGTGATCGTCCTCGAGCCCGGCCAGCCCGCCGAGGGCGCCATCGCCTTCGCCCCGTTCCGGCTTTAGCTCGCTAGTGCCCGCTTTCGGAAAGGGATGAGTCAAGGGCGAGACGCCGCCGCCCAACCCTCCCCTTGCGGGAGGAGCCTGCCCCGGACTTGATCCCATAGGCGCTAAAATAGAGTTGCACAGAGGAGCGGTTTGTGATTCCAGGATGGGATGACTCTCGCTTCGCTGATGACCCGAGACTGGGAAGAGATCGTCAACCGGCTTGGCGGTGCTGCGGCGCTGGAGGCGGGCGCGCGGGGGACGGGAGCGTTGGTGCGGGCGCGTGTCTTCAAGAACGCGGTCGATCTGCTGCGGATGATCCTGGCTTATTGCCTGGGCGACAAAGGTCTGCGGTCGACCGCCGCCTGGGCGACATCGATCGGGCTGGTCGATGTCTCGAACGTGGCGCTGCTCTACCGGCTGCGTCGGTGTGGGGATTGGCTGGCGATGCTGGTCGGCCAGGCGCTGGCGGCGGGCGCGCCGCAGGCCAGCCAGGGGCGCTTGATCCGTATCGTTGATGCCACGACGGTGCCGAAGGCCGGGCGGCTCGCCAAGACCAGGAACCGCTTGTGGCGGGTGCACGGCGCCTTCGATCTGCCGGGCGAGCGCTTCGGCTTCTTTGAGCTGACCGATGAGACGGGCGGCGAGCGGCTGGACCGGATCCCGGTGGTTGCGGGCGAGATCCGCATCGCCGACCGCGCCTATCTGCAGCCTGACCGCATGGCGTGCGTGCTGGAGGCGGGCGCCGACATCCTGGTGCGGGCCGGCTGGCGCAATGCACGCTGGCTCGAGGCTGACGGCGCGCCGGTCGATCTCATCGCCGCCTTCCGCAACGGCTCGGCACAGGGACTGATCGATCGACCGATCCTGATCGCCCGCAAGGGCGGCGACGCCCTGGCGCTGCGCATGGTCGCCGTCAAGAAGCCACCGGAGGCGGTCGAGGTCGCCAAACGCAAGGCCCGCCAGGCGGCCCGCAAAGGCGGTCATCAGATATCGAAGGGCACCCTCGCGGCAGCCGAATGGGTGATCCTGATCACCTCGCTCCGGCCCGAGGCCTTCACGACCGCCGACGTCCTGGCGCTCTATCGCCTGCGCTGGCGTATCGAACTCGCCTTCAAGCGGCTGAAAAGCCTGATCGGCTTGAAGGGGCCGCCGGGCACCGACGAACGCTCCGCCAGACCCTATGTGCTGGCTCATCTGTTGACCATCCTGCTGCTCGAACCGCTCGTCGACGCGTTCGAGGACTCTCCCCGCTCGCTTGCCGTCGTCTGACGCGGCCCGCCCTCTGGCGTCTGCTGCACCAACTCGCAGCAACCCTTCTTCAGGCCATAAGGCCCGAGCCGACCATCGCCTGCCTGCAGCAAGCCGCCGTCGCCCTCAAACGACATCTGCGCGAGCCGCCCCGACGACGGACCTATCAAAAAATGCAACGCCTATTTTAGCGCCTGTGGGCGAAAGCCGGGGGCCAGTGCAGCGCCGGCGACGGACGAGCCTTCGCCGGAGCGTTGTCTCAGGGTGCCGCCGGCTCGAGCAGCCCGAGCCGCCGATCGATGCGGTCGAGCCGCGTCTCATGGCGGGCGAGCGTCATGTAGATGTTGTGGATGTCCTGCTGGACGGCGACGAGGTGCCCGCTGGAAGCCTGCATCTCGGCTTTCAACTCGTCGAGCTTGTGGTCCATGCTGATGGATCGGTCCTGAAGCTGTTTCAGGATCTCGTAGGTCAATTCGCCATTCACCTCAGCCATGCACGCCACCGTCGCCCGCGCGGAGCCTCATCCGAGGCTGACAGAATAGTCCTCGATCACGGTGTTGGCGAGGAGCCGCTCGCACATCGCCTTGAGCGCGTCCTCGGCCTTCGCCGGGTCCGTCTCGGCGAGCTCGATCTCGAAGACCTTGCCCTGGCGGACGCT
>JBMONF010000067.1:0-27521 GCA_049323455.1 Pseudomonadota bacterium
CACCAGGATGTCCTTGCCGCTGCCACGCCCCGTCCGCCGCAGCGCCGCCCCCAGATGCCACGCCGTGCTCAAGCCGTGAATGCCGGCACCGATGATCACGTACTTCACATGCGACGGAAGAGCCATGACGCGTGGAAGTCCCCTGGACAATGATCAGACCTACCGCCGACCACGCACCGACCCACGGCCGCCTCCATTCGCGGCGTGTCACCGGGCTTGATCGGAAGGCGGGTTTAGTGAAACATAAGCCGAGCCGTTTTCAAACCGCTTTTTTCTAAAGGCACAGAAATGGCGAGAATTGGTGGCCGGCCGCTGAAGGAGCGCACGGGCGCGGAGGCGCCGGCCCTCCTGCTGCCGCGCGCCGAATCCCGCGCCATCGCCGACCCGGTGCGCGGCTCGGCCTGGATCACGCAGCAGCTGCGCCAGGCCATCACCGAGGGCAACCTGCGCCACGGCGAGAAGCTGCCGGCGGAGCGTCAACTGGCCGAGATGTTCGGCGCGTCGCGCACCACTGTGCGCAGTGCCTTGAACCAGCTCGAGGAGGAGCGCCTGGTCACGCGGCGCGTGGGCAGCGGCACCTTCGTCAATTTCCAGCCGCGCGCGCCCCAGGACGACGTGGCCGAGCTCACGAGCCCGCTCGAACTGATCGAGGTCAGGCTCGCGGTCGAGCCTCATATGGTGCGTCTCGCCGTGCTCAATTCCACCGCACGCGATCTCGATCGTCTCACCGAAAGTCTCGAGGAGATGGAGCGCTCCAGCGTCGATGCCGAAAGCTTCACGCTGCTCGACGAGCAGTTCCATCTGCGCATCGCCGAGTGCAGCCGCAACCCGCTGATGGTCTCGCTCTACCGTCAGATCAACGACGTGCGCACGCATGCCCAGTGGAACGCGATGAAGGACAAGGTCCTGACGGCCGAGCGCATCGCCGAATACAACCGCCAGCATCGCGGTCTGGTCGAGGCGATCCAGGCGCGCGACGTCGAGAGCGCGGTCGCCATCGTCACCAACCACCTCCATTACGCGCGCCGGCAATTGCTCGGCGCCAGCGGCGCCGCCGGCGCCGGGGTCTGAGAAGACCGGGTCGGACCCCGCCGGGATCGGCCGCCCTTCCTATTGTCGCGACAAGACCCCGCCGTTAGAGTGCGGCCGCAGCAGAAGGGTCTCGGCCCCTCTGGCACACTCGTCCGATTACGCGGGAGATCGAGCATGGCCCGGTTCCTGGCGCTGGTGGCGGCGCTCTGACGCCGACGGCTTCCCCGTCCCGTACCAAGCCGGACCCGGCTCGCCTCGAGCGGCTGACGGCCGAGGAGGAGCGGCGCTTTCTCAGCGCGCGTCCGCGCTCCCAGGCGCTGCTCAAGCGCGCGCGGCTCCATATGCCGGGTGGCGTGCCGATGGCGTGGATGGCCGCGATGCACGGCCATCCGCCCGTCTTCGCGGTGGAAGGCGACGGCGCCTGGTTCACCGACCTCGACGGCCATCGCTATCTCGACATGAACCAGGCCGATCTGTCGATGAGCTGCGGCTTCGGCCCGCCAGCCTTGGTCGCGGCGGTGGCCGAGCGCATGCGGCGCGGCAGCCAGTTCATGCTGCCGACCGAAGACGCCGTCTGGTGCGCCGAGGAGCTGGCCGCGCGCTGGGGCCTGCCCTATTGGCAATTCACGCTCTCGGCCTCGGGCGCCAATGCCGAGATCATTCGCCTGGCGCGCCACGCCACTGGGCGCGGCAAGGTCCTTCTATTCGACGGCAAATATCACGGCCATATCGAGGACAGCCTGGTCATGCTGATCGATGGCGCGGTCAAGCCCGAGCTCTACGGGCTGGACAACGCGGCCGCCGCCCGCGCGCGCATGGTGCCCTTCAACGACCTCGAGGCGGTCGAGCGCGCGCTCGCCCCGCGCGACGTGGCGCTCTGCATGGTCGAGCCGGCCCTCACCAATGTCGGTGTGGTGCTGCCGGCCGAGGGCTTCCATGCGGGCTTGCGCCAACTCACGCGCCGCTACGGCACGCTGCTCGCTCTCGACGAAACCCACACCCAGATCGCGGCACCCGGCGGCCTCAAGCAGCTCTGGAAGCTCGAGGCCGACGCGGTCGGGCTCGGCAAGTCCATCGGCGGTGGTGTGCCGATCGGCGCCTATGGCATGACCGAGGCGCTGGCGCGCCATCTCGAGAACCCGCCTTCGATGCCCGGCGCACCGATGGAATCGGTAGGCGGTGTGGCCACCGGCGGCACGCTCTACGGCAACGCGCTCTCCCTGGCCGCCTGCCGCGCCGCGCTCGCCCAGGTGCTGACAGCCGAGGGCTTCCGGCGCACGACGGCGCTCGGCGCCCAACTCGCCGACGGGCTTGCCGCCACCTTCGCCGCCGCCGGGCTCGACTGGCAGGTGCATCGCCTCGCCAGCCGCTCGGGCTTCACCTTCGCCGACCATCTGCCGGCCAACGCCGCGGAGGCGCGCGCGCTGGCGCGCCCCGAGCTTTACCGGCTCCTGCGGCTCTGGATGGCCAACCGGGGCGTCTGGGAATCGGTGGCGACCGCCGGCCCCACCGTGTCCTTCGCCATGGCCGAAGCCGAGGTGGCGTTCTATCTTGAACGCATGCGCGAATTCCTCGCGGACATTCTCTAGAGACAATTGCCTCATGCGTCGCTTCCTGCCGCTTGCGCTCTCCTTCGCTCTTGCCCTCCTCGCAGCGATGCCGGCCCGTGCCGACATCGAGGGCGCGCTGACCTCTTTCGAAAAGGGCGACTATGCGGCAGCCCGCGCCGCGGCCGAGCCGCTCGCCAAGGAAGGCGACCCGAGCGCGCAGTTCATCATGGCGCTCTTGTTCGAGCGCGGCTATGACGGGCCGCCCGACGAGATCCGGGCCGCCTATTGGTACAAGAAGGCGGCCGACCGGGGCGTGCAGATGGCCGCCGAATCGCTGCAGCGGCTCTACGCCTCGGGCCGCGGCGTCGCCGCCGACAAGACCCAGCTGCTCGATCTGTTCGTGCAGGCCTATGAAGGCAACAAGCGCCGCGCCCAGCTCGCGCTCGCCGATGCCTATTATCTCGGCGACGGCGTTGCCACGAACAAGCCGGCCGCCGCTTATTGGTACGGGCGCGCGGCGGGGCGCAGCCTGCCCGAGGCTCAAGCCAAGCTCGGCCGTATGCTGTTTGCGGGCGACGGCGTGGAGAGGAACGAGGCCGCGGCCGTCGCCCTCTTCCACGATGCCGCCGAGCGCGGCGAGATCGACGCGGCCTATGGCCTCGGCATCGCCTATGCCACCGGGCGCGGCGTCGGGCGCGACGACGGCCAGGCGGTGCAATGGTTCCGCCGCGCGGCCGAGGCCGGCAATGATCGCGCCGCCTTCAACCTCGCGCGCATGATCGAGGAGGGCCGCGGCACGCGCAAGGATCCAGGCGCCGCACTCGATTGGTACAAGCGCGCGGCCGAGGCTGGCAACGCGCGCGCACAGCTGGCGCTGGCACTGGCCTACGAGAAGGGTGTGGGCGGTCTCGAGCAGAACGAGGAAGAGGCCGTGCGCTGGTTCCGGAAGGCGGCCGCGCAAGACGAGCCTGTGGCCGAATATCGCCTCGGCCTCGCCTTGGATCATGGCGACGGCATCCCCAGCGACGACGCCGAGGCGGCCCGCTGGTACGAGCGCGCCGCCGAAGGGGGCGTGATCGATGCCATGTATCGCCTCGGCATCCTCTACACCAACGGCGACGGGGTCGAGCAGGATCGGCCCCGCGGCTATTTCTGGTACAGCCTTGCAGCGGCCCGGAGCCATCCGCATGCAGAGGATGCGGCCAAGCGGCTCGGGAAGAAGCTGTCGCGCGACGACATCGCCCGCGCCGAGGCGCAAGTGAAGGAATGGTTGGCCGCGGCGAGCCCGGCAGGCCAGCCGACCGACGTCGGCGCGACCGATGCGGCCGCCGAAGACGGGGCCGGCAATGCCGTCAATGACCCGCTGGCCTCAACCCCGGCCGCGACACCTTGATCCCATGGAGATCGTGACCACCGATCGCTGGTATCGCGTGCGCGCCGTGGGCGACGGCGTCACCCACATCGACGAGCCGCACATCAAACCCTTCTATCGCTGCAACATCTGGCATGTGCGCGGGCGCGAGCGCGATCTCCTGGTCGATAGCGGGCTTGGCGTGGTGAGCCTGCGCCGGCAGGTCGCGATCGTGGCCGAGCGCCCGCTCCTGGCGGTCGCGAGCCACAGCCATTTCGATCATATCGGCAATCACCACGAGTTCGCCGAGCGCGCCATCCATGCCGACGAGGCCGAGCTCCTCGCCCATCCCGGCCGCGCCGAGACGCTGGCGACGCTCTATGCCACCGAGGAGATGTTCACGGGCCTGCCGCCCGGCGGCTTCGACGCGGCGGCCTATGCGGTCACGCCGGCGCCGGCCACGCGCATCCTGGCCGAGGGCGATGTGATCGATCTCGGCGACCGGCATTTCGAGGTGTTCCACCTGCCGGGCCACTCGCCGGGCTCGATCGGCTTATGGGAAGCCGCGAGCGGCATCTTCTTCGCCGGCGACACGGTCTATGACGGGCCCTTGATCGACGACGCCTACCATTCCGACGTCGCCGCCTATATCCGCTCGATGGAGCGGCTGCGCGACCTGCCGGTGCGCGTGGTCCATGGCGGCCATTTCCCGAGCTTCGGGCGCGAGCGGTTCGTCGCGCTGATCGAGGCTTATCTCGCTGAAAAACGGAATTAGCGATCTCTCACTGCGCCAGCGCCGTCATGTCCTCGGGGCGCGCGAAGAGATCGAGCGTCTGGCCGACCGCTGGCGCCATGTCGGGAGCCAGGCGCAGCAGCAACTCGATCGAGCCGTCCGGCCCGGCCGCCGCGCGCGCGCGCCAGTGCGTCCCGTGGAACACCAGCTCGCCGAGCCGCGCGGGGCCCAGCGGCACGGCGTGCTCCGGCGCTGTGGCCGCCGGAAAAATCTGCTCGGGACGCAACGCGAGGGAGAGCGTAGCGCCTGCTTGAAGCGCTTCGCCACCCTCGGGGCGCGACACGAGAAAGCGGCCCAGCGCCGTCTCGACCATGAGCTCGCCGTGCTCTGCCGCGGCCAGCTTGCCGACCAGGATATTGTTCTCGCCCATGAAGGTGGCGGCGAAGAGGCTGGCCGGCCGGCGATAGATGCGCGCGGGCGCGCCCATGTCCTCGACCCGCCCCTTGTTCATGACCACGAGCTTGTCGGCGATGCTCATCGCCTCCTCCTGGTCGTGCGTGACATGGACGAAGCTGGTGCCGAGCCGCTTCTGGATATGGACCAGCTCCTCCTGCATCTGGCGCCGCAGCGCCAGATCGAGTGCGCCCAGGGGCTCGTCCAGGAGCAGCACGGCAGGCGCCACGGCGATGGCACGCGCCAAGGCCACGCGCTGGCGCTGGCCGCCCGAAAGCTGATGCACGCGCCGCGGCCCGAAGCCTTCGAGCCCCACCAGCTTCAGCATCGCGTCGGCCCGACGCTCGCGTTCTGCCCGCCCCACCTTCCGCATGGCAAGCCCGAAGGCGACGTTGGCGCGCACGCTCATGTGCGGAAAGAGCGCATAGTCCTGGAACACGGTCGCGGTCGGGCGCTTGGCAGGCGGCAGGGCCGTGACGTCCTTCCCCTCGATCAGCACGCGGCCCTCGCTGGGCTCGGTGAAGCCGCCCAGCATGGAGAGCACCGTGGTCTTGCCGCTGCCTGACGGGCCCAGCAGCACCACGAACTCGCCCTTGGCGATCGAGAGATCGAAGCGCTCGACCGCGACCTGGCCGTCATAGGTCTTGCGCAGGCCCTCGAGGCGGACGAGCGGCTCAGACATTCTTGCGCCCTTTCGCCTGCAGGATCTCCACCAGGATCACGAACAGCACCGAGATGGCGAACACGACGGTGCCGGCGGCGTTCAAGGCAGGGTTTAGGCCCGAGCGCAGCATGCTCCAGATCACGACCGGCATGGTCACCTCGAAGCGCGACAACAGGAAAGCGATCACGAACTCGTCCCAGGACAAGGTGGCGGCGATGAGGAAGGCGGCCAGCAGCGCCGGCCACAGCATCGGCACGGTGACGAGCAGCACGGCCTTGAGATCGGAGGCGCCCAGATCGTGCGCGGCGCGCTCGATGTTGGCCTGATGCTCGCCGAGCTGTGAATAGACAATGGCGAAACAGAGCGGCAGGTTGATCACCACATGGCCGATGCCGACGGCCAGCAGCGAGCGCTGGATCCCGAGCCAGTTGAAGACGATCAAGAGGCCCATGGCGATGATGAGATAGGAGACGGCGATAGGCGCCATCAACAGCAACTGGAGCCAGAGATTGATGCGCCGCCGGCGCCGCGCCATGCCGTAGGCCGCGAGGAAGCCCAGCGCCGTCGCCAGGCCCGAGGACGCGATCGCCACCAGCACCGAGTTCCCCATGGCGTGCAGCAGCCGGTTGTTGGCGAAAAACGCCTCGTACCAGCGCAGCGACACGCCCTTGAAGGGCGGCACCGGCAGAAGCCCGTCCTGGAAGGAATAGAGCACCAGCATGACGACGGGCAGGAAGACGAAGCCCAGCACGAGCAGCAGGTAGGCGGTGGCAAGGATGCGGCTGAACTTCATGGAGGCGGCACCTCAGCGGACCACCGAGAAGGCACTGCGGCTCCGACAGTCCTCGTTCGTCACCCTCGCGAAAGCGAGGGTCCATGTCCGCATCGAGACACGGGCTCGACATGGATTCCCGCTTTCGCGGGAATGACGATCGAAAAAATCGCAGGAAGCCGAGGAACAGGCATTCATCTTCGTGGTGCCCTTAGACCCGTTCCATGCGCAGATGGCGCGCGAACAGGAGGAAGGCCGCCGTCACCACCAGCATCAGCATCATGCTCAGGGCCGAGGCCATCTCGAAATTGGCCTGGCGCCCCACCTGCAGCATGATCGCCTGGGGCAGCAGCAGCTCCCTGCTGCCGCCCAGGATCTGCGGCGTGATGTAGTCGCCGATCGCGAGCACGAAGGTGAGGAAGGCGCCGACCGCCACGCCGGGCAGGCTCAAGGGCAGCGTGACGCGCAGGAATATTTGAAGCGGCGAGGCGCCGAGGTCCGCCGCGGCCTTGCGGTAGCTTTCCTTGATCTGCACCAGGTTGGCGTAGATCGTGAGCGTCAGCAGCATCGTGAAGAAATGCACGAAGCCCAGCACCGTGGCGCCGCGCGTGTTGCCGAACCCCACCGGCCGGTCGAGCAGCCCCAGATCGAGCAGCAGATCGTTGATGATGCCCTTCTCCGAGAGGACCAGCAGCCAGCTATAGGAGCGGATCACATAGGAGGTCCAGAAGGGCAGCACGATGATCACCAGCAGCAGCCGCTGCCAGCGCGCCGGCACGCCATAGGCCAGGATGTAGGCGAGCGGATAGGCGACCGCGAGGCTCACCACGGTCGTGATGACCGTGACCTCGATCGAGTTGACGAGGGCCGCGACATAGACGCCGTCGCCCTGGGTAAAGAAGGCGACGTAGTTGGCGAGCGAAAACCTCCCCAGCATCGCGCCGCCGACGCGCTCGGAGAAGCTCACCGCCAGCATGACGAGAAGCGGCAGCACGAAGAACGCGCCGGTCCAGAGCGTGGCCGGCCAAGCCGCCCAGTTCTTGAGTTCGAGGCGGCGAGAAAATGGATGGGTCATGCCGTCTTGAGCGGATCTGCTTCGCCCTCATGGTTCGACAGGCTCACCATGAGGGCCCCTGACAACGAGACTTAGGCCTCATCCTCTGATGTCCGTTTTGCAAGATGCGGACGAGTTTTTTTCTGCGCGCCGTCGCAGGCACGTCACGCGTTCAGGAACTCGGTCCAGACCTCGAGCATCGCCTTGTCCATCTCGGGGTCGGGCGACATGTAGTGATAGGATTTCGGCAGGAAGGTCGGTTGCTCGTCCCAGCGCAGGATCTTCTTCTGCTCGTCCGTGAGCGCGGCCTTGCTGTTGGCGGGCATCGCCCAGTAGCAGGCCGAGGTGGCGAGCCGCGCCTGCCCGGCCGGGCTCATGACGTATTTCACGAACTTTGTCGCCGCCTCCTTGCGCTGGCTCTTCTCGAAGACGGCGAGCGACTGCATCCAGCGGATGCCGCCCTCGTCCGGCAGCACCCAGTCGAGCGCCGGGTTCTCGGCATGGAGACCCGCCGTCGCGAACTCGCCGCCGCCGGCGATGATGTCGGCCGAGCCGGTGACCAACGCGTTCTGCACCGTGACCACGTCGCCCACCAGCGCCGCCAGCTTCTTCATCTCGAGGAGCTTTTCCTTGATCGCCGGCAGATGCTCGGGCTTGAGCTGCGGCGGCACGATGCCGAGCCCGATCGCCACCATCTGCATCAGCGGCACGTAATAGTCGTAGATGGCGATCCGGCCGGCATATTTCGAATTCCACAGCACCGCCGCCTTGCGCATGTCGGCGGGATCGACCTTCTCGGCGTTGTAGGCGACCGTGTTGTAGCCGAACTTCTCGGGCACGCCGTAGAGATCGCCGTCGAGATAGTGAAGCCGCTCGTCGGTCAGCTCCGGGAAGATGTCGTCCCACGGATAGTCGGCCCTGTTGAGTTTCGCCAGATGTCCCATCTTGGCGAGCTTCACGATATCGACCGTGTCCAGCACCAGCACGTCCCAGTCGCCGGGCTGCGACTGCTCGAGGATGGCGAGCGCCTCGCCGGTGGCGGCGAATTCCTTGGTGTTCACCTTGATGCCGTAGGTCTGCTCGAACGGCTCCAGCAGATTCGGGTCGGAATGATCGCACCAGACGAGCGCGTTGATTTCCTCGGCGGCGCGGGCGCGGCCGACGATGCCGAAGCTGCCGACCGCAGCAGCGGCAGCGCCGGTCTTGAGCAGACGGCGACGCGAGACACGGAGATGCGAACGGATCATGGGGGCAGGCCTCCTCGAGAGTGGCGGGTCCTTGGGACCCGGTTGCCCTTCCCAACCCAAGGAAGGGATTGCCGAAAAAATGAACCGTCTCTAAATTTGCGTCAAGCTCCAACGAGTGCCCGGACGGGAGAAGCTCAGAGGCATGGCCGGCTTGCGCGAACGACAGAAGGCGGGGCGCCGCCGCTCGATCCTGGCGGCCGCCAAGATTCTGTTCCGCAAGGACGGCTTCGACGAGACGCCCATCGAGGCGATCGCGGAGCGGGCCGAGGTCGCGGCCGGCACCGTCTACAACCATTTCCAGTCCAAGGGCGACCTGCTGCTGGCGCTGGTGGGGCAGGACGGCGAGGAGGTGCGCGCGGCGGGACGCGAGATGATCGCCGACCCCTCCAAGGACCCGGTCGCGGCGGTGCGCAAGCTCCTGGAGCATTATGTCGATCACTCGCTCGTGCATCTGAGCAAGGGCATGTGGCGCAACGCCATGGCGACGGCGCTGACCCAGGCCGACACGCCCTTCGGCATCGGCTATGCCGAGCTCGACCGCAAGCTCGCCGACCAGGTGGGCGATCTCCTGCGCGTGCTGCAGAAGCGCGGCCGGATCGCGCGCACCATCGACTGCCGCGCCGCCGGCGATGTGCTGTTCTGCATTTGCAACAGCCTGTTCATGGGCTTCGTGGCGCGCGAGGAGATGACGCTGGCCGAGCTCAAGCGCGAGATGGCGCGCCAAGTCCGTGTGGTGTTCGCGGGGCTGCTGCCGGGCGACGGCGGCGACAAGGGCGATTGATTGCCCTACACTCCCTTTTGCGCAGCCATGCGCATGGGAGGAAACAAAGCGGGGAAGCCACATGAGCGAGCAAGTCGGCACAGGCGATGCCAAGGCCGGCAGCACCGCGAATATCGTCTACATTCTTTATCTGGCCGGGGTGATCGTCGGCATCACGCCTCTCATCGGCGTGATCATGGCCTATGTGTATCGCAGCGAGGCGCCGAGCTGGGTTCAGACGCACTATACCTTCCAGATTCGTACTTTCTGGATCGGCCTGTTGTTCTCCGTGATCGGACTCGCCACAACCTTCATTCTGATCGGCTGGCTCATCCTGCTGCTGGTCCTGATCTGGTGGATTCTCCGCTGCGTGAAAGGCATGCAGGTTCTGGGGCGCGGCGAGCCCTATCCGAACCCGGAAAGCTGGATGGTCTGATCCGCGCGCGCCATCGTCGGTCGAGTTTCTGGCGGCCGGTCGGGAATGTCCTTTCCACCCATCGCGGCACGCTCTTCTGTCGGCATCCGGGCTGTGGCGCTTGCCGCGCTCGAGATTGTCGCGGAGAGCATAAATGGCTACGCTGATGTTCGCGGGGCCGGGTTCATCCGGGGCATAGTTGGCCTACGAGCATAGGAGCGCCTATGATGAAAAAGTGGCCAATGGTTGTCGCACTCACGGCCGTTCTGGCCGCCTGCGCCCCGAGCGGTACGTCCGCGCCCCCGGCGGGGAGCCCGGCAGCGTCTGCCGACTGGTCTGCGCCGACGATATGCACGCTGGGAGCCACGGAGACCGGCATCGAGTCGACCCCCTTGCGGTTCGTGAAGGGCAAGGCGTCGATCCTCAGGATCTGGAACAACTCGCAATCGCGGTATTCCTTCGCTGCGCCCGAGTTCTTCGCCGCGATCGCGCCCTGGAAGCTGGTGCATAAGGGGCGGAGTCAGAACTTGCCCATCGTGTGCGGCCTTGGTGGGACCGTGGTCCAGAGGGTTCCGGGCAGCATCTCCGAGACGTCTCTAACGTCGGGGCCGATGATCAGGTCGATCGATGTCGAACCGGGCGAGGTTTCGGATCTCTATTTCGTGCCGCTCAAGGAGGGCCGATACTCGTTCGAGTGCACGCTGGTTGCCGAGGCCACCTGCACGACGGCGACGATGATCTCCGTCGTGGCCGAGTGATGGTCTCGTCGCGGCTGCGCCGGGAACCGGCCAGAAATGGGCGCGGGATGATCCGAAGCCTTTATCTCGCCAGGCCGGCGGCGTAGCGCTCGATGCGCTCGCAGGCGCGCGCCAGCTCCCCGTCCGAATTGCCGAGCGAGATGCGCACATGGCCGGCCGCACTGGGGCCGAAGGCGTCGCCGGGCAGCACCGATACGCCCTCGGCATCGAGCAGGCCGCTGGCGAAGTCGTGCGCCGAGAGCCCGGTGCCGCGCACGTCCACCATGGCGAACATGCCGCCCTCGGGCCGGTGGCAGCGCAACCCCTTGGCGTTGCCGAGCCGACCGCAGACGAGGTCGCGCCGGCGCCGGTAGGCGGCCTTCATCTGCGCCAGCTCTGCCGGCGGGCGCTCGAGGGCCGCCAGGGCCGCATCCTGGATGAAAGGCGGCGAGCCGTAGAGCATGCAGAGAGCGAGGTTGCCGAGATGCTTCGCGAGCTCCGGCGGCGAGATGCTCCAACCGAGCCGCCAGCCGGTCATGGCGTGGGACTTGGAAAGGCTGTTGATCGTCACGGTGCGCTCGGCCATGCCAGACAAGCCGGCCGGGCTCACATGCTGGGATTCGTAAACGAGGCTGGCATAGACCTCGTCCGACAAGAGCCAGAGGTCGTGCCGGCGGCAGATCTCGGCAATGCGCTCCCAGTGGGCGCGCGTGACCACCGCGCCGGTCGGATTGTTGGGCGAATTGACGAGGAGAGCGCGGGTGTGGCTCGTGATGGCGCGCGCCACGTCCTCCGGGTCGATCTGGAAAGCGCGCTCGGGCCTGAGCGGGACATGCACCATCCTGGCGCCGCTGGCGCCGATGACGGCCTGGTAGGTGACATAGGCGGGCTCCGGCACGATCACCTCGTCGCCCGCATCGAGCACGCAGACCGCCGCACTGTAGAGCGCGCATTGGGCGCCGGCCATCACCACCACCTGGTCGGCGTCGGTCTTCTGCCCGGTTTCGGCATGGTGCTTCGCCGCGATGGCCGCGCGCAGCTCGCGCTCGCCGACGATCTCGCCGTAATGGGTGCGGCCGCTGCGCATGGCAGCGGCGGCCGCCTCGACGATCGTGGGCGGCGTGTCGAAATCGGGTTCGCCGACGCTGAGCACGATCACGTCGCGGCCCTGGCGCCTCATCTGCGCGGCGCGGAAATGGATGTCCCAGGCGGCGGCGCCCTCGCCGCCGATGCGCTCGACGAAAGAGGAGAATCGCATGATGGTGCGTGCTGCCTGACCGTTCGGGGATTGACCTGAAGAACCGGTTCGGGCTCGATAGCAGACGGCGGGCCCAAGAGCAATCCGCCGCGTGGATTGCCCTGGTCCCGCGGCTCCGTTTCCCCAAACCCGCGATGTTCGAGAGATGACCAAGACCCATTACCAGCCGCTCGGCGGCAACCAGATGCCGCGATTCGGCGGCCCCGCCACCATGATGCGCCTGCCCTCCAGGCCTTCGGCCGAGGGGCTCGACGCCTGTTTCGTCGGCGTGCCGCTCGACACCGGCACATCGAACCGCTCGGGCGCGCGCTTCGGGCCGCGCCAGATTCGCGCCGAGAGCTGCTTGATCCGCCCCTACAACATGGCAACCCGCGCCGCCCCCTTCGACAGCCTGTCGGTCGCCGACATCGGCGACGTCGCCATCAACACCTTCAACCTGCAGAAGAGCATCGGCCTGATCGAGGCGGCCTACGAGGAGATTCTGCGCCACGGCTGCATCCCGCTGACGCTGGGCGGCGACCACACCATCGCGCTGCCGATCCTGCGCGCGATGAAGAGGAAGTACGGGCCGGTCGGCATGGTGCATGTCGATGCCCATGCCGACATCAACGAGCACATGTTCGGCGAGCCGATCGCGCATGGCACGCCCTTCCGCCGCGCGGTCGAGGAGGGCTTGCTCGACGGCAAGCGCGTGGTGCAGATCGGCTTGCGCGGCTCGGGCTATGCGGCGGAGGATTTCGACTGGCCGCGCGCGCAAGGCTTCCGCGTCGTCCAGGCCGAGGAGTGCTGGTACAAGTCGCTCGCACCCCTGATGGAAGAGGTGCGCCGCCAAGTCGGAGGCGGGCCGGTCTATCTCACCTTCGATATCGACGGGCTCGATCCAGCCTTCGCGCCCGGCACCGGCACGCCCGAGATCGGCGGCCTCACCATCACGCAAGGCATGGAGATCATCCGCGGCTGCCGCGGCCTCGAGATCGTGGGCTGCGACCTGGTCGAGGTGGCCCCGCCCTACGATCCCAGCGGCAACACCTCGCTGGTCGGCGCCAACCTGCTCTACGAGATGCTCTGCGTGCTGCCGGGGGTGAAGTACCGAGTCTGACCGGCCCTACTTCACCTCGACCACCAGCTCGGTCACGCCGCTCTCGGCATTGATGGTCCAGCCCGGGACCTTGAGGTCGAAGGGGCAGGAGGAGACCACCACGATCAGGTCCATCAGTGCCTCGACCTCGACATGGCTGCCGGGCGTCACGGGGTTCGGCGGCGAGATCAGCTTGCCGTCGGACTCCACATGAGTGTTGGTGAAGAAGTTCACCGGCTGCGGTGTGACCGCGATTTTGTGGCCCAGCGTCGCCATCGCCTCGGCGAGATTGGCCGAGCAGCTCCGATGCGGCGCGTGATGGCCGAACTGCGCATAACGCGCCTGGTCGCAGGCCGCGATCAGCATGTCGTGGCAGCCGGCGGCACCGTCCTCGACCAGCCGCAGCATCGGCCGGCGGAAGCGGCTCAGGAACTCGTCGCCGACCCGAGGCTTTATCGAGCGCGTCGTGACCCAGGTGTGCATGGGCGACAGCCACTCCCCGAGATCGGCCGCGTTGTAGGCAAAGAAGTCGGCGGCTTGATGGCCCTGGGGCGTCGTCACGCGCACCCGCTTGCCCTTCGCCACCCGCACCGCCCGGCCTTCGGCCGGCGGAACGATGATCCGATCCATGTTCTGTTCCCCTTGCAGAAATTCCGCGGCCGTACCGGAAAACCATGAGCCGGTGGTCCTTCGGAATGAAGTCTCGAAGCCGATACAACCATGGCCCGGCCGGCCCCTCAAAGCCCCTTGGCGCAAGCTGGCACAAAATGGTTTCTATGCGATCGCCTCGCAACAACCCGCCGATCCGACGCCTATCCCATCAGGAGCAGCCGGAGAGCGAGTCAGGCCACTCAGATCCTGCATTCCCAGGGACTCTGCCAGTTCTCCTCGACCCAGAGGCTCTTCACCTTCATCAGTTGCCGAACGGCCTCTTCCCCCATCTCGGCGCCGAGACCGCTCTGCTTGAAGCCGCCATAGGGCGAGCCGGGGTGAAGGCTGTGCACCGTATTGATCCAGAGAAGCCCGGCCTGCAGGGACCGGCCAAGGCGCTGGGCGCGAGCGATGTCGGCGGTCCAAATGGTGGCCGCCAGGCCGTAGGGCGAATCGTTGGCGGTGGCCACGGCCTCGTCCTCTTCGCCGAACTCGATGACGGAGAGGACCGGACCGAAGATCTCCTCGCGCGCGATACGCATGTCCGCACGCACATCCCGGAAGACCACGGGGCGCTGAAAGTAGCCGGCAAGGGTCGGCTGCTCCACGCGCGGCTCTATCATCCGGGCCCCGGCCCTCAGCCCGTCCTCGATATAGCCTTGCACCCGGCGCAAATGTCGCTGCGAGATCAGCGGACCGATCGTTGTTTCTGGGTCGAGCGGATCGCCGATCGTCACCTTGGCAATGCGATCGAGCGCCAGTTCAAGAAAATGGTCCGCGATCCGGCGGTCGAGAAGCAGACGGCTTGCCGCCGTGCAGGTCTGCCCGTTGTTCGAAAAGGCCGAGAAGACCAGCGCGTCGGCGGCCCGACCCAGATCCGCATCGGCAAAGACGACGAACGCGGTCTTGCCGCCGAGTTCCAGGGTCACCGGTTTCAAGGATTCGCCACAGATCGCGGCGATCCGCCGGCCGACCTCGGTCGATCCCGTGAATGCCAGCTTCGAAACGCCATCCGCGCGAACGAGAGCTTCGCCGGTGATCGAGCCCGGGCCATTGACTACGTTGAGCAAACCAGCCGGCAAACCCGCCGATTCCGCTACCCGGGCGAGGAGCAAGGCCGAAAGCGGCGCTTCCTCCGCGGGCTTGAGAACGACAGCATTGCCTGTCGCCAGCGCCGGGGCGATCTTCACGGCCGCGTTGGTCAACGGATAGTTCCACGGCACAATGCAGCCGACGACGCCATAGGGCTCGAGCGCGGTGACGTTGCTCCGTCCTGGCTGCACCGGGATGTTCGCTCCGCGCAGGCGGTCGGTGGTGCCCGCAAAATACTCGAACAGCCGGGCCGCGCGCTCGGTGTCCCGCAGCCGCGTGTCGCGGATCGGGCGACCTGCATCGAGCGTGTCGAGCAGGCCCAGCGCTTCCCCATGAGCGCGAATGGCCTCGGCGACCCGGCGCAGCACTCGCGCGCGATCCTGGCCGTCGAGCCTCCACCAGAGCGGCTGTGCCCGCTGGGCAGCCGCGACGGCTTGCGCGACATCCGCTTCTCCGCCCGACGCGACCTCATAGAGAGGCTGCGCGGTTGTGGGATCCACAGTCACGAAGACATCGCCCGGCTCGCTGCGGCGCCAGCTGCCGTCGATCCAGTGCAGGGCAAGCGGACGGCACTCGTCGGGCAGGACGCCGCGAACAAGAGCCGCCGCGTCACATCGCCTTCCGCTCATGGTTGGTCCCATAGCGCTGTTGTGGTGCGAGGTATCACCATGCCGCCTTCAACATTTCGACGACGTCCTGCTCGCTCGCGGGCCGCGGATTCCAGTAAGTCTGCGGATCGGCCATCACATCCTTGGCAATGCGCTCGAATTGCCCGTCGGGCAGGCCGATGTCGCGCAGCCTTTGCGGCGTCTGCAGGGTTTCGCCGAGCCAATCCACCACCGCGATCATGTGGCGCGCCGCCAGGGCCTCCTGCGCAGGAGGAAAGGCCGCGCCGGTTAGCCGGGCCGCCAGCGCCAGGCGATCCGACGCGTGCGAGAGGTTGAAGCGAACGCTGTGACGGACCATGACTGAATTGGCCGCGCCGTGGGACAGGCCATAGCGGCCGCCGAGGCTGTGACAGACGGAATGCCCGATGCCGAGCCAGGAGTTGGCATAGGTGAGGCCGGACATCGAGGCCGCTTCCAGCGCCGCCTGAAAGACCGCCGGCTCCGGTGCGGCCTTCGAAGGTGCCAGGCCCGGCAAGGTCTCGACCAACCGGCGCAGCGCCTCGAAGGCGAAGGCGTCGGTGAAAGGCTGATGCCCCTTCGAATAGATGGCCTCGAGACAATGATGAACCGCATTCATTCCGCTTGCTGCCAGCGTCGGCCGGGGCGTGGTTGCAACCACCTCGCCGTCCAGAAAAACCCTGATCGGCGTCAGTTTCGGGTGAACGAAAATGAGTTTCTCGCCCTTCGTCTCGTCCGTAACGGCACCGCCTCCGACCACGTCGGCGGCCGATAAAGTGCTCGGCACCGTCAGCACCGGCAACGGCTCGACATCCACTTCCGGCGCATGAAATGTGCTCGGCGGCTCGAAGCGGCTGACGAAATCGGTGATGCTGCGGCCGCTCGGAACCATGACGGCGATGCCCTTGGCGGTGTCGTGCACGGCTCCGCCGCCGACCGACAGAATGGAATCCGGCGAACAGGCGCGCGCAAACTCCGAGGCCTCGCGGATGCTCGATTCCGGCGTGTTCGGCCGGACACGGTCATAGACGCCGACCAAGCGCGCACCCAGGGCGGCCTCGATCTCGGCAATGAAGGGGGTTTTGCGACGCAAGGTCGGTCCGCAGACGACGAGCACGCGCTTCAGCCCCAACCCATCGATCTCGGCGGCTATCCGCCTGCGGCTTCCCAATCCGCTGACGATGGCGTCCGGAATCGCTGCGCCGTCGAACCGGGTCGTTGTCTTCATGTGTCCTTCCCTTGATGTCGGCGAGGCGGACAAGGAACCGCCGCGGCCGGCGCCCCACGGGTGCCGGCCGCAGCGTCCAAATGCGCCTGCTTAACTTATTGGCATTCCTGCCCGGACAGATCGACCACGTCCACCGTGTTCTTGGTGATCATCGTGGCCTGGGTCAGGGTCTCCTTCGGAATGGCCTTGCCCTCGGCAGCCTCGATCGCTCGCTGGACGGCGAGCTGTGCCATGGTCACCGGCTGGCTGACGATGGTTGCCTGAATCCACCCATCCTTGATCAGACGCTCGGTCTCCGGCTCCATGTCCGTCGTCACGACGACGACCTCGCCCGGCTTCTTGTTGGCGGCTCGAAGCGCCTGCACCACGCCAATCGCGATCGGCCCGTTGAAGGTGTAAACCGCCTTGAGGTTCGGGTGGGCCTGCAGGAAGTCCTGCATGGTGTTCAGCGCTTCCGCCGAAGCGGTCGACGTGAATTTCTCGGCGACGACCTGCATCTTTTTGTATTTGGAAAGGTAGTCCTTGAACCCGTCGACGCGGAACTTCGTGAGGTCGAGGCCGCTCGGCCCCGACAGCATGGCGACTTCCCCGCTGCCGCCGAGCGCGTCGGCAACATAGGCGGCCAAGATCTCGGTCATCACGTAGGAGGGCTCGCCGACGAAACCGGTGACCTTGTCGCTGTGCGTGGCGATGCCGTCATTGACCACCGGAATTCCGGCGGCAACGGCCTGCTCGACCGCCGGCACCGTGCCGTCGGAGCTCGCAGGGACCAGAACGATGCCCTTCACCTTGCGCTGGATGACGTCCTGCAACTGTGTGATCTGGGTGTTGAGGTTTCCATAACCTCCGGCGTCGTAGATCTTGACGTCGTAGCCCGCCTTCTTGCCGGCTTCGACATAGCCGCAACTTTTCAGCTTGAAGTAGGGATCGCCTGCGGCTGGCAACATGACCGCAATCTCCTTCGTTTCGGCTGCATGGGCCGGAACGGCGGACGCCACGATTCCGATCTGCGTCGCGAGGGCCAGCCCCATCGCGAGCGGCGTGCCAAAACGCAACTTGCTCCAATATGTCGACATTTCTCTTCTCCGGGATTGTTTTCTACTCTTCTGTGCCCCTGCCTCCCTGCGGAGAGACAAAGCTCGTTTGGTCAGCGCCTGCGTCGCTGCCAGGAATTCAACCAGACCGATAGGATGATGATCGCGCCAACGATGATCTGCTGCGCGAAAGTCGAGATTGCGAGGAGATTGAGCCCGTTGACCAGAAAGGCGACGACAAAGACGCCGAGAACCGTGCGCAGCACGCCGCCTCGACCGCCGAAAATGCTGGTGCCGCCGATGATCACGGCGCCGATCGACTGCAGGAGAATGTCGCCCGCACCCATCAGCGGCTGTCCCGAAATCACGCGACCACTCAGCATGAATCCGGCAATGGCGGCGAAGCCACCGCTCATCAGAAAGATGAAGATCTTGACCATGGCGACGTCGATGCCCGACATGACGGCCACCTGTTCGTTGCCGCCGATGGCATAGACGTGACGGCCGATCCGGGTCCGCACGAGCAGAAAGTATGCCGTGACAATGAGAAGGGCCGCGATCAGCACAGGCACCGGCAATGGGCCGATGAACCCGCCGCCAAACCAGAAAAAGTGGTCCACATCGGGCTTCGGCAGACCGAAGATGGACGAGCCGCCGGAGTAGACCATCGCCGCGCCGGCTGCCATGTAGAGCGTACCCAGCGTCACGATGAAGGGCTGTATGCGAGCGCGGCCGATAAGCAGGCCATTGAGGAGACCCACCAGCAGCCCCGCGGCAAGCCCTGCCGCGGCCCCCGCCTCCAGGCCGTAATTCATCATCACGCCCGCGGTGACCACGCTGACCAGGCTGACGATCGATCCCTGAGAGAGGTCCAGACCGCCCATCAGGAGCGGGAAGGTCTGACCTGTCGCCAGGATCAGCAAGGGCGCGCTCTGAACGAGAACGTTGGTGATGTTCGATACGGTCAGGAAATGCGGGCTCAGGATCGAATAGACGACGAACATGACGACCAGCGCGATGCTCGGGCCCAGCGTCGCGGGCTCGATGCGCGAAAGCAGAGCTGCCGGCATGGTCGTTTCGGTGGCGGAGGAGGCGGTGCCCGTCATGTTATGTCCCCGTGCACGATGGCTTCCATTACGGCGCGTGCCGTGACGTCTCCTTTCGCGAACTCGCCCACGATCCGGCCCTTGCGGAATGCGATGACGCGATCGGCGATCGCCAGCGCCTCTTCGAGGTCGGAGGAGGAGACGAGAACCGCCTTGCCGCCGCGCGCGAGCTCGCCGATCAGGCGGTGGATCTCGTCCTTCGCCCCGACATCGACGCCTTGCGTAGGCTCGTCGAAGAGGTAGATCTCCGCCGAGGTGGACAGCCACTTTGCCAATACGACTTTTTGTTGATTGCCGCCGGAAAGGGTGTTTGCCGGGAGGCGCGGATGCGCTGTCTTGATGGCCAACCTGGCGATCATCTTGCGGGCGTGCGCCATTTCGCGGCGAAGACTGAGAACGCCAGCTCTCACGAAGCGGCCCAGCGAGGCCAGCGTGATGTTGACGAAGACGGGCATGATGACCGCGATGCCCTGGCCGCGCCGATCTTCCGGTATCAAGGCGATGCCCGCCTTGATGGCGTCGCTGGGTTGCCGCAGGCGCGCAGGCCGGCCGCGAAGCAGGATTTCTCCGGATTCCGCCGGGCGAGCGCCAAAAAGCGTTTCCAGAAACTCGGTCCGTCCCGAGCCGACCAACCCCGTCATGACCGCGACTTCGCCGCGGCGGACCACCAGCGACAGCTCCCTGAACTCGCCTGTACGCGTCAGTCCTCGCGTCTCGAGAACGGCCTCGGCGGGCTGGCGCGAACTTGGGGCTTCCCGTCGCCGATCCGCAAGCTCATGGCCGGTGATCAGGGACACGACCTTGGCGCGATCGATTTCCCGGGCCGGATAGGTGCCGACGAGACGGCCATCGCGCAGCACCGTGACACGATCGACCAGGTTCGCAATCTCTTCCAGGCGGTGGCTGACATAGATCATTCCAACGCCGGAACGCGCCAGATCCCGCACCAACGCGAACAGCCTTTCGGATTCGCCCTGGCTGAGCGCTGCCGTTGGCTCGTCCAGGATCAGCAATCTTGCGTTGACGCCAAGGGCCTTGGCGATTTCGACCAGCTGGCGCTGCCCGGTACCGAGATCGCGCACTCGGACGGTCGCGGGAATGGCGACACCCACCCGATCGAGCAGCGAACGGGCCTCCGCATGCGTACGCTTCCAGTCGACCAGCCCGAGCGGCGTCAGGATTTCACGTCCGAGAAAGATATTTTCTGCGACGGAGAGGTCGGGAACGAGCGCGAAATCCTGATAGATGACGCTCACGCCCAGTTCGCGCGCCTCGTGGGGGCTGCGCAAATCGACTTGGGTGCCGTTAATGCTGATCTTACCGGCGTCCGGTCGATAGAGCCCCGATACCAACTTGATGAGAGTGCTCTTCCCTGCGCCGTTGGCGCCGAGCAGCGCATGCACTTCGCCGGCCCGCACGTCGAAATCGACGCCGTCGAGCGCCACGACGCCGGGGAAGGTCTTCCGAACCCCCTCGATCTTCAGAAGTCTGCCCGGATCCGTGGGCGGCGCGGCCGAGCTGGCGACGGCATTCATCGGGACAGATCCGTGATCGGCCGATTGCTGAAGCCGTCGAGGAAGCGGGATTCCACGACCGCCTCCAACTCGACGATGTGATCGGCGCATTCGAGCATGTGCGCCTGCATCAAGTCGCGGACGGAATCGAGGTCATTCCGCCGATAGGCTTCCAGCAGCTTCAGATGAGCCGTGTGATTGGCCTGGGCGATTCGCTTTTGCTTGAGCTGGTACATCTTCTTGAAGACGACCAAATCGGCCAGCAGCTTGTTGACGAACCGGCAGGTGAAGCTCAGCAGCGGATTCGGGCAGGCTTCCGCGAGAATGCTGTGAAAATTCAGCTCTTCGATACGCTGCAGGCGTCGGGCCTCCGGCTTTTCGGGCTCGCGCGAGCACGCATGGATCGATTGCTCGAGCCGGCGGAAATGCTCTTCCGTCAGATGCCCGACCGTGAGAGCGGCCATCTTCGGCTCGACCAGGCAGCGGAACTCGTAGATCTTCTGGGCATCCAGCTGCTGGAAGAAGAAATAGTTCCCCAGCAGCTCCGCTGTCCTTTCGTAGCCGACCTCGGCAACCGAAGCGCCACCATTGGCGCCGGCCGAAATCGTGATCACCCCTTGGACTTCGAGCGATTTGAGCGCTTCGCGCACCGTGCCTTTGCTGACCCCGAGGCGCTCCATCAACTCGCGCTCGGGCGGCAGACGATCGCCGGCGTTCAGCCGAGCGGCCATGATCCAGCGTTTGACCTCTTCGGCCGCGATATCCGAGAGCTTTTGCCGTTGAACGCGCGATTTCATAAGCGAGCAGCCGCCACCCGATCTTTTCAATTATCACTATAATTATGATTTTTAGGCAAGAAGATCGCGGCGCGCGGCGCTCTTTGGGTCGGCACCCTCATTCCTCCCTGCGCCGAGAGCGGCGGAGCCATAGGCGCGCGTTGCGGCGGCACCGCGATGTCCAGGGAGCCGACCGACAGGACCTTCACTGTCGGTCGATGCCCGCGCTTTCGACGGATGGGCTTGTTCCAAGCCGTTGATTTCGTGGCCGGCCAACAGGCCGTAAGGCGCCGCCGCACCGATCCGATCGGCACGACGCAATCGTGATCAGGAACCGGGCTCGCCCCCGCCCCTATTCGCCCGCGGCCGCCAGCGGCACGCGGCGCTCGGGCGCCTGGAACGGACGGTCGTGGCGGAGCGCCGGGATCATCTGGCGCGCCTCTTCGACCTTGGCGGGATCGATCTCGGCGATGGCGTAGCCGACCTGCTGGCCGGCGTCGGCCAGCACCTCGCCCCAGGGGCCGACGATCAGCGAATGGCCGAAGGTGCGCCGCCCCTCGGCATGGGTGCCGCTCTGGGTCGCGGCGAAGACGTAGCTGCCGGTCTCGATCGCGCGGGCGCGCACCAGCACATGCCAGTGCGCCTCGCCGGTCTTGTAGGTGAAGGCGGCGGGGATGCCGAGATAGGCGGCCCCGCCCTGCGCGAGCGCGCGATAGAGCGGGGCGAAGCGCAGGTCGTAGCAGATCGAGAGCCCCATCAGGCCCCAGGGCAGGGCCGCGAGCACGGCGCGGTCGCCCGGCGCCACGGTGGCGGATTCGCGGTAGAACTGGCCGTCTTTGATCTCGACGTCGAAGAGATGGATCTTGTCGTAGCGCGCAACGATGCGACCTTCAGGATCGATCACGAAGGCGCGGTTGGCGACGCGCGCGGCCTCCTTCTCCCTGATCAGGAGCGAGCCCACATGAATCCAGCGCCCGAGCTCCGCGGCCAAGCGGCGGAAGCAGGCGAGCCCCGGATCCTCCGCTTCAGTCGTGGTCTTGCGCAGCACGGCCGCGTTGTCGGGCTCGATCATGGTCGCCATCTCGGGGAGCTGGATCATATCGGCCCCGTCGCGCGCGGCCGCGCGGATCAGGGGCTCGATCGCCGCGATCGAGGGCACCATCTCGCGCTCGGCGCAGTTCTGCACGACGGCGACGCGGAATTTGCTCGTCATGGCGCTTCCTCCCCTCCTCTCGTCATCCCGTCCCGGCAACGATAAATGGACGCGCCCGGACAGCCTATCCCAAGGCGACCCGAGGGCGGAGTATAGCGGCCAAGCCGCGGGGTCGTAACAAGGCCCGTTGGGATCCCGACGGCGACAAGAGGGGCGGCCACGGGTTGCCGGTTTCGGCCGCTTTTCGGCTATGATGCCGGGCGATTCTTCGCAGACCGGTGCCGGGTTAGCTCAGGGGCAGAGCAACCGCCTTGTAAGCGGTAGGTCGTCAGTTCGATTCTGACACCCGGCACCATCGTCTTTCGGCCTGCCCGCGCAAAAACGGCCCCCACCTCACCGCCGGCCATAGCCGCAGAAGGTCTTGTCCGAGCCGATCTGCTGGGCCGGCGTCACCACCTTGCCCTGGCACCCGTAGACATCCCGGCCATAGATGTCCCGGCCAGTCGGGATGCTGGGCGCGCCCGGCCTCAGACGTTCGAGATCGACGCCACGCCGCGGCTCCGGCTGCAAGCCCACGCCCAGGCTGGGCGAAAGCGGCCCGGGCTGGCCCAGGCTCGGCGGCGCCGAGAGCGAGCCGTCGGGTGTCAGCGGCCGGCCCGGCTGGATCGTGTTGAGCTGAAAGCGGGAGCCCGGATTGATCATGTTCGGGCCGGTCCAGAGCTCGCTGCCCGAGGAGCTGCTACCGAGCGGGTCGGCGGATGCACGCGCGACCTCGACCACCACCAGCGCCGTCGCGAGCATCAGGGTACGAATTTTTTTCATGCATAGTTAAATGGGCGCCACGGAAGCGGCCGGCAACGGCTCGGGACTTGACCGGCCATGCAAAGCCGCGGAGCCTGACCGGCATGACAAGGCCGGGCTTCGGCGCCAAGCGGTTGCGCCTCTTCATCAAAACCTAGGGCCGCTCGGCCCGGGCAGGAGGCTGTGGCAAATTCGCGCAAGACGGCCATCGTGACGGGCGCCGGCAGCGGCATTGGCGCCGCCGTGGCAACCGTGCTGGCGCGTCGCGGCTGGGCGGTGATCGTCAACTACGCGCACAACCGCGAGGGCGCGGAGGCGGTCGCTATCGCTTGCAGAGAGGCCGGCGGCGAGGCGATCGCAGCGCAAGGCGACGTGGCGCGCGACGAGGATTGCCGGGCGCTCGCGGCGCTGGCGCAGACGCGCTTCGGGCGCCTCGACGCGCTCGTCAACAACGCGGCCGTCACCAAGTTCGCGAGCCCGGCCGATCTCGAGGCGCTGACGGCCGAAGACTTCCAGCGGCTCTACGCCGTCAACGTCGTGGGCGCGTTCCAGATGGCGCGCGCCGCAGCACCCGCTCTGCGCGCCAGCGGCGCCGGCGCCATTGTCAACATCTCCTCCTTCGCGGGCCTCAAAGGTTTCGGCAGCTCGCTCGCCTATGCCGCCTCCAAGGGCGCGCTCAACACCTTGACGCTGGGGCTCGCGCGCGTGCTGGCGCCGGAGATCCGCGTCAACGCCCTCTGCCCGAGCTTCGCCAACACCGAGTGGCTGGCGAAGGGGCTCGGCCGGTCGGCCTCGCTCGAGCAGATGGCGAAGGTCGCCGATGCGGCGCCGCTGAAACGCGTCGCCGAGCCCGAGGACGTGGCCGATGCGGCCTGCTGGCTGATCGAAGGGGCGCGGCATGTGACCGGTGCGCTCCTGACGCTCGATGGCGGGCTCCATCTGACAACGGCGCTCGACTGAGAGCCGCGAATCGGCTGGGTCGCATCAAGCGGCTTGACGCGTCTCGGTCCGGCACCGCAGGCTTTCGCCCGCCAACTGGGGGGACGAAACGACATGACGACGCTGAAACCGGATACCTCGACCCGGGTCAAGGTCGACGGCTACGAGGTGGTGACCTACAGCTACGGCAGCGGCAGCGAGGTGCTGTTCCTGCTGAACGGCGGCCCGGGCCTGCCCTCGCTCTATCTGCGCGAGCCGATGCTGCGCATGGTCGAGCAGGGCTACCGCGTGGTCACTTACGACCAGCTCGGCTGCGGCGCCTCGGATCGGCCGACCGATCCCAAGCTCTGGACCATGGCGCGCTACGTGGCCGAGGTCGAGACCGTGCGCAAGGCGCTGGGCCTGGGGCCTGTGCATCTCCTGGGCCATAGCTGGGGCGGCTGGCTCTCGATCGACTACGCGCTGACCCACCCGCAGGCGATCAAGACATTGATCCTCTCCAACACCTGCGGGGACATGCCTCATCTCGTCGGCGAGCTGAACCGCTTGCGCGCGGCGCTCGGCGCCGAGACGGTGGCCATGATGCAGCATCACGAGGCCGAGGGAACGTTCGATCATCCGGAATATCAGGCCGCCGTCACCATCTTGAATTACCGCCATGTCTGCCGGCTGCAAGCCTGGCCCGAGCCGGTGAAGGTCTCGCTCGCCGACTGGAACATGGGGCCCTACGGCACCATGCAGGGCCCGAACGAGTTCCTCTATGTCGGCAACCTCAAGGACTGGAACCGCATCCCCGACATGCACCGGATCACCCAACCGGTGCTGATCCTGACCGGCCATCACGACGAGATCGGGCCGGCCTGCGCCATGCGCATGAAGAACGCGCTGCCCAAGGCCGAGCTGACGGTCTTTCCCAACAGCTCGCACATGCCGATGTACGAGGAGCCCAAGGCCTATTTCGCGCGGCTCTCGGCCTTCCTGGCGCAGCATCGCGGCTGACGGGGCTCGGGGCGGATGAGCTATGAGCTGCTGAAGCTCGTCCACCTCATCGGCCTGGCCCTGCTCTCCGGCGGATTGATCGGCGTGTTCATATCCGATCTGCGGTCGCGCCAGCTGACCGACTTGCGGCTCTTCGCCGAGGCGGTGCGCGCCATCGCCGTCTTCTACGACGGCGTCGTCGTGCCCGGCGCGCTGCTGCTGCTCGCTTCCGGCACTTGGCTCATCCTGTCGTTCCACGGCGGCTGGGATTTCCTGACGGAGCCGTGGCTGGTGGGAATGGTGGCGCTGTTCGCGTTCGAGTTCGTCGAGGGCAACACCGTGACGCGCCTCTACTTCATGAGACTGCGACGACTGACCCGGGAGGCCGTGCGCCGCGGCAGCGTCACGCCCGAGCTCGAGCGTGCCCGCCGGGAGCAGGTTCCCACCTTTACCCATTTCCTCGACATCCCGCTGCTGCTGGTCATCGTCTCGCTCGGCGCCGCGCGCCCCGAGAGCTGGACGCTCTGCATCGTCGGTGTCGTCATCTCGGTCGCGGTCGCGACGGCTCTCACGGTTCTGCTGCCGCGCCTCTATCCGTGGATGCCGAACGCCGGCAACGAGAGATCGTCCTAGACCCCGACGCGTCGTCAGCGGGAGCGGGTGAAGGCCCATCGACAGGATCGGGGACAGGGAGCCCTATGGCACTAGGCAGGCCGGAACGAAGTCCTCCCTGTCGGCAACCTCGAGGGCGGGAACCGCATCGCCGGCATGCACCGGATCGCCCAACCGGCGCGGGATCGGCGCCGGGGCGCCAGGGACGAGCCGCCGCCGGCGCTTGCCGCCGCGCCGCGATCGCCTTGAGCGCGGCTGCGCTCGCCCTGCTGCTGGCCGTCGCGTCGGCCTCGGCGGGCGGCACGCTCAAGATCGGCCGCGACCAGGACAGCACGACCTTCGATCCGATCCTCGTCAGCCAGAATGCGGACCTCTGGGTCGTCGGCAACGCCAACGGCATGCTGGTGCGCAACGACGTCGACGGCACCGGGGTCGAGCCCGATCTCGCCGAAAGCTGGGCGGTATCGGACGACGGCCTCGTCTACACTTTCACGCTGCGCCCGAGCCTCAGGTTCAGCGACGGCTCGCCGATCAGGGGCTCGGACGTGAAGTTCAGCCTGGAGCGGCTGCGCGACACGACGGAATCGGTGTTCCGCAGCCTATACGCGCCGATGAAATCGATCGAGACGCCGGACGACCGCACCGTCGTGATCACGCTCTCGAAGCCGACCGCGCCCTTCATCGCGTCTCTCGCGATGCTCGCGGCCGCGATCCTGCCCGAGGATGACGTCAGGAACCGTTACGACGAGTTCCTCGAGCATCCGATCGGCGCCGGTCCGTTCAGGATCGTGGCGTGGAAGCCCGGCCAGTATGTCGCGATCGAGAAGAACCCCTACGCCTGGGAGGCGCCCGACAAGCCCAAACTCGACCGCGTCGAATGGCACTACATCCCGAACGACGACACCCGCATCCGCAAGCTGCAGACGGGCGAGATCGACGCGATGGCGGCCGTGCCGTTCGACCGCGTGGCCGAGCTGCGGAAGGATCCGAACCTCGAGGTCCATCTCGATCGCTCGACCCGCGAGGATTTCCTGCTGATCAACCACAGCCATCCGCCGCTGGACAAGAAGGAGGTCCGCCAGGCGCTCTGCATGGCGATCGATCTCGAGGCCATCGTCAAGGTGGCGACCTTCGGCCTCGGCACGCCCGCGAACTCCTACATCCCGAAGGGCAGCCTGTTCTACAACCCCGACAACCCGCGCTGCGCCTACGATCCCGACAAGGCCAAGACGATGCTGGCCGATGCCGGCGTCAGCGGGCTCGCGCTCGAGCTGCTCATCTCGTCGGGCGACGTCACGGCCGAGCAGGTCGCGATGCTGGTGCAGAGCCAGCTCGCCAAGATCGGCGTGGCGGTCGATATCGAGAGACAGGAGGTGGGCCAGGCCTGGGAGACCGAGATCGCCGGCGACTACGATCTCAGCATGAACTACTGGACCAACGACATCATCGATCCGGACGAGAAGACTTCCTTCAGCCTCTATGGCGGTCCGGACAACATGTCCTATCACACGCGTTACAGGAATCCCGAGGTGTCGAAGCTCATCGACGAGGGTCGCACCGAGATGGACCCGGCCAAGCGGCAGGCGATCTACTACAAGATCCAGGCCATCGCGAAGGATGACGTCAACTGGATCGACCTCTACTACGCGCCCTACCGCAACGCCTCGCGGAAATATGTGAAGGGCTTCGTCCAGAACCCGCTCGGCAGGTTCATGCTCGAGGATGTCGAGATCGTGAAATAGCGGGTACCGCACCCCCTCCCTGCCCTCTCCCGTCAAGGGCAGGGCAATCGCATGTGGCTGCGGAGCGGATTTCCTCGCCCTTCGAGACGGGCCTTCGGCCCTCCTCAGGGTGAGGAAATCCGCGAGATTTCGTGAGACCCCCTCGTCCTGAGGAGGCCGCGAAGC
>JBMONF010000068.1:0-2007 GCA_049323455.1 Pseudomonadota bacterium
GCGCCTTTAAGCGAAGCCTGATGGCGATAGGGCGTGCCGATCCACGAACGCGCTTGCGCGACAATTGCGGCGCGCGTCACTGGAGCGGGCGCCGGTTCATCGCCCGGCATCTGGCGGGTTGCTTGTCGATCCAAGGCATTCATGTTATATTACAGTATAACTGAGAGGATGGTTGCGATGCCCCATGCGGTGCGGCTTCGGAAGGTTGGCGGATCGGTGATGCTCGCGATCCCCAAGCCCATGCTGGAAGCCCTCGATCTTGCCCCGGACGCTGCGGTCGGGCTCTCGATCAAATCCGGACGCCTGGTCGTCGAGCCCCGGCAGCGGCGGCGTTATTCGCTCGATGAGCTGCTGGCGCAGTGCAAGCCCCAGGCGAAGCGCTCGCCCGAGGACCGGGCATGGACATCCGGCCGCCCGGCAGGGCGTGAGCTCATTTGATGGAGCGCGGCGACATTTATCTTGTCTCGCTCGATCCGGCCGCCGGCCACGAGCAGCAAGGCAAGCGCCCTGTGCTGATCATATCGCCTGCCAAATTCAATCGGCTGACCGGCGTGCCCGTGGTTCTGCCGATCACGACTGGCGGCGGTTTTGCAAGAACTGCCGGCTTTGCGGTTTCGCTCGCAGGCGCGGGCACGAAAACGACCGGCGTCGTTCGGTGCGATCAACCGCGCGCTCTTGATCTGCGTGCGCGCAAAGCCAACAAGCTTGAGACTGTGCCCGACTACATCGTCGATGAAGTTTTGAGCAAGGTTGGCCCGCTGTTCGAATAACTTACGTTTGGCTGCCGATCCTTGACTTTCCGTCATTGCGGTCGCCGGTGTTGGGATAGGCCATGACCGCGTCGTTGCCCGGAATGAACGGGAAGCCGCGGAAGTTTGCGACGTTGTTGAATCTGGCAATGCAGGTATCGAGGCTCTTGTCGCAGCCCGCGGTCACCGTGAAGGTGTCGCCGGGCGCGATCTCGAAGGCCATCGATTCCCACAGGTCGAACGACACTTCGGCGCCGGTATTGACATGGGTCTTGACCTCGATGGCCGCGCCCTCGTTGGCGCCGCTTGTCCAGACGAGCCTGCCGCCGGCGAACCAGCCGCTGCCGAAGCCGCCCAGTCCGTTTGCCGAGAAGGCGTGGTTTGAGCTGACGGCATCGACGGCGCCGTTGCCCTTATAGGCCGGGGCGTTGAGATCGACCGTGCATCGGCTATCGCCGAGATCGGCGTCGCAGGCGCGCTGATAGATGCGGCCGCGCTCCTGGTTGAGCGCGTGCGAGAGCCCGCGCATCTCGGCGGTGAAGGCATTGAGCCCCCGCGAAATCTCCCCGACCGAACCGGCGAAGACGATGTCGCGGTCGGCGACATCGGTCCAATCGACGAGATAGAGGGTGAGCGCGGCGTTGTCGTAGAGGCCCGCCGCAAGGTCCGCCTCGTTGAGACGGTCGCTCTGCAAGGCGCCGGCGATGTCCATGGTATCGACGTTAAGCGAAAGCGTCTGGGTGACGGCCGAGGCGGTCATGCCGGCGAGCGCCTCGAAGGTCACGCCGTCGAAGAACAGGGTCTGGTCGTGGTCGGTGAAGCCGAGCTTGACGCCGTCGGTCCGCTCCAGGAGCCAGCAATGGCAGAAGGTGGTGAGCCCGCTCGCGAGCTTTTCCTGCATGAAGGCGGTGAGATCGCGCATGACTTATTCCCGGACTTCGATCAGGACGATCTGGGAGACGATTTGCTGGTCGAAGGCGTTGGCCTGCACCGGCAGATCGTCGGTATCGAACCGCACCGGCACGTCGAACTCGAAACTCGCGGCCGGCGCCTGGGAAGGCGCGGAGGCAAAGGTCACCCGCCCGGTCAGATGGTCGATGCCGGAGGGGATCGTGGGCACGCCGCCGATCTTGACCGCGACCGTGCCGGCGACCGGCTTGGTGATGGTGCGGACATGCTCGAACCCGCCGATCGCGTAACGCTTGACCAGCTGCCAGACCGTGGGCGTCACCTCGACCATCAATTGATCGGCCGCGGC
>JBMONF010000069.1:0-25517 GCA_049323455.1 Pseudomonadota bacterium
GCTCGCCCGGGCCTCGCATCGGAGCTTCAGAAGCGGCCTTGACGATCTCCCGTCGGCCGGGGTTCGCTTAACCGGTCAGGGGAAGGAAGTGCCGGACAAGCAAAGCGCCAAGCGCGCTCGGACTGGGAGAAAAGGCGATGAGCAAGGATCACGGGCGGCTCGACCGGCTTCGGCACGGCCTGAGCGAGATCGAGAATCATCTGGTCGACGGACTCGTTTCCGGTCGCGTCAACCGGCGCGACTTCCTGCGTCACGGCGCCCTGCTCGGCATGTCGCTGCCGCTGCTGGGTAGCATTGCTGCCGCGGCGGGCGTCGGCTTCGCGCCACGCACGGCACGCGCGGCGGCTGCGGGCGGCACGGTGCGCATCGCCATGACGGTGCCGGCGGCGGCGATCGATCCCGTCACCGTGGCCGACAATGGCGGTGTGTGCATGCTGGCCCAGACCGGCGAATTTCTTGCGCTGGACGGTCCCGATCTGGTCTTGCGGCCCGTGCTCGCCGAAAGCTGGTCGCCGAACAAGGACGGCACGGTGTGGACCTTCAAGCTGCGCCAGGGGGTGAAGTTCACCAACGGCCATGCTCTGGTTGCCGACGATGTCGTCGCGACCATGGACAGGCTTGCCGATCCCGCCAACTCCTCCAACGCGCTCTCGGCCTTCACCGGCTATCTGTCGAAAGGCGGCACCAGGAAGGTCGACGACCATACCGTCGAGTTCCATCTCGACGCGCCGAACGGCAACTTCCCCTATCTGGTGTCGTCCGACAACTACAACACCATCATCCTGCCGGCGGACTACAAGGGCGATTTCGAGCAGACCTTCATTGGCACGGGACCCTTCAAGCTCGAGAAATACACGCCCAAGGTCGGGGCGTCCTTCGTGCGCAATGACGACTACTGGGGCCAGAAGGCGCTGCCCGAACGCCTCGAGTTCAGCTTCTACAACGACATTCAGCCGCAGATTCTGGCGCTGCAGGGTGGCCAGGTCGATATCGTCCAGCAGGTTCCGGTGCTGGCCGCCTTGCCGATCCTGAACGACCCCAAGATCGCCATCATCAGCCTGCCGTCGGTCGCGCACCAGCAGGTGCACATGCGCACCGACATGGAGCCCTTCAAGGACAAGCGCGTCCGCCAGGCGGTGGCGCTCTGCCTCGACCGGCCCAAGCTGGTCAAAGGCCTGATGCAGGGCCGCGCGGTGGTCGGCAACGACAGCCCCTTCGCTCCGGTCTTCCCATCCACCGACAAGACCGTGCCGCAGCGCCAACGCGACATCGCCAAGGCCAAGCAGCTCATGGAAGCGGCCGGGGCGGCCAAGGGCTTCGAGGTCACGCTGACGACCGAGAAGTACCTGGAGATCCCCGAATATGCGCAACTGATCCAGAGCGCGGTCAAGGAGATCGGCGGCAACATCCAGCTCAAGATCGAGGATCAGAGCGCCTACTACGGCGATGCCGTCTACGGCAAGTCGGACTGGCTCGATTCCACCATGGGCATCACCGACTACGGCCATCGCGGCGTGCCAAACGTGTTCCTCTCGGCCCCCTTGCGCAGCGACGGCACCTGGAACTCGGCGCACTTCAAGAACGCCGAGTACGACAAGCTGGTCTCGAGCTACATCGCGGCCCTCGATCTGGACGCGCAGCGCGAGGTGGCCGGCAAGATCCAACGCCTCCTGCTGGACGAGACGCCGGTCATCTTCGCCTACTTTTACGACTACCTGACCGCGACCAAGAAGGGTATGGCCGGCGTGCAGCCGACGGCGATGGGCCAGCTATACCTCTCCCAGACGACCGGGGTCTGAGAGAGCCGCGAGGCTAGGGGCTTCCCCATGGCCGGCCCCCGAGGACCGGCCATGGGCCTTCCCGACGAAAGGAGCGCGGCCCATCGCTGGATTCCTGCTCAAGCGCATCGTCATGGCCCTGATCACGCTGTGGGTGCTCAGCGTGATCGTGTTCGCCGGCTCCCAGCTATTGCCGGGAAATGTCGGGCGGGCGATCCTGGGGCCCCTCGCCGACGAGCGCGCCGTCGAGGTGCTCAATCACCAGCTCGGCGTGGATCGTCCGGTCCTGGTCCAGTACGCGGACTGGATCGGACGGTTCGTCCAGGGCGACATGGGCATGTCCTACATATACCGGCGCCCGGTCACGCCTTTCGTGATCGATGCCATGGCCAACTCGCTCGAGCTTGCCCTGGTGGCATTCGTGCTGGTGGTCCCGCTCAGCATTCTCGGCGGCGTCTGGGCAGCGCTCCATGTAGGCCGGCCGATCGATCGCTTCATCAGCATTTTCGGCCTGTCGACCACGGTCCTGCCGGAGTTCGTGTCGGGCATCGTCCTGATCCTGATCTTCGCGGTCTGGCTGCAATGGCTGCCCATCTCCGCGAGCTGGCCGGACGGCGCCGGGATCCTGACCCAGATCTACTACCTGCTGTTGCCGTCGATCCCTCTGGTCCTGGTGCTGTTCGGCTATATCGCGCGCATGACGCGGGCCGGCACCATCGAGGCGCTCGATTCCGACTATACGCGCACCGCGGTGCTCAAGGGGCTGCCCTATCGCGTCGTGATCTGGCGCCACGTGCTGCGCAACGCGCTCCTGCCGACCATCACGGTCATCGCCACCCAGACCGGCTACCTGATCGGCGGGCTCGTGGTCGTGGAGACCCTGTTCCACTACCAGGGCATCGGCGGCCTCATCTATACGGCGGCCAAAGGCAAGGACTTCCCGATGCTCCAGGCGGGAGTGTTGTGCGTGGGTATCGTCTACATGGTCGCGACGCTCGCTGCCGACATCCTCTATTCGATCCTCAACCCGCGCATCCGGTTCGGAGCGATGCAATGAGCGTATCGGCGACCGGCTCGATCGCGGAGTCCGGGAGAAGCCCCCGGCTCAAGATCTGGGTCGAGAATCTTCGTGTGCTGCTGCGCTCGCCGACCTTCCTCGCGGGCGCGATCATTCTGGGGTTCTGGGTCTTCTGCGCCTTCTTCGGCCCGGCAATCGCGCCCTACGACCCGCTGGCGACCGACCTCCTGTCCGTGCTCCAGCCGCCATCGGCCGATCACTGGTTCGGCACCGACCAGCTCGGCCGCGACGTCTTCTCGCGCGTCATCGTCGGCTCGCGCGACATCCTCACGGTGGCGCCGCTGGCAACGCTTCTCGGCACCGTCGCCGGCACGCTGCTCGGGCTCGTCACGGGCTACTTCCGGGGCATCGTCGACGACGTGCTGGGCCGGATCATCGATGCGCTGCTGGCCTTGCCGGTCGTCATCGTCGGCCTCGTGGCCCTGACCGCGCTCGGCGCCTCCAACGCGACGGTGGTGTTCGTGATCGCCTTCGGCTTCGCGCCGATCATCGCCCGCACCGTGCGGTCGAGCGTGCTGTCGGAGCGGGAGCTCGACTATGTGGCGGCCGCGTGGCTGCGCCGCGAAGGTGCGCTCTACATCATGCTGGCGGAGATCCTGCCCAACATCCTGCCGCCCATCCTGGTCGAGTTCAACGTCCGTCTCGGCTACGCCATCTTCGCGGTCGCGACCTTGAGCTTCATGGGCTTCGGCATCCAGCCGCCCTCGCCCGACTGGGGCCTGACCATTTCCGCCAACTACGGGCTCGTCGGCGGCGGCTACTGGTGGACCGTGCTGTTCGACGCCATCGCCATCGCCTCGCTCGTGGTCGCCGTCAACCTGATCGCCGACGCGGTCCAGGGGCTGCTCGATGGCTGAAGTCGCGGCGGCAGAGCGCACACGGCCCCGGCCCGGCACGGGCGCCGACGCGCTTGCCGTCGATAATCTCGATGTCGTCTACAGCGTGCGCGGGCGCGACCGGCAGGTCTTGAGCGGCCTCACCTTCCGCGTGCGTCGCGGCGAGGCCTACGGGCTGGTCGGCGAATCGGGCTGCGGCAAGTCGACGGCGGCGCTGGCCGCCGTGCGCTATCTGCCCCGCAACGGCCGCGTCGCGGGCGGCCGCATCCTGGTCGACGGCCGCGATCTCCTGGCCATGCCCGGCGCCGAGCTGCGCGAGCTTCGCGCCAGATCGGTGTCGATGGTCTATCAGGACCCGGGCAAGGCGCTCAACCCGTCGATCCGGGTCGGTCGGCAGCTGGCCGAGATCTTCGAGTTCGCCGGGATCGGCCGCGCGGAGGCGCGCGAGCGCGCAGCCGATATGCTGGCGCGCGTGCGCATCGCCGATCCCAGGCGCGTGATGGAGCGCTACCCCCACCAGCTCTCGGGCGGCATGCAGCAGCGCGTCTGCATCGCCATGGCGCTCGCGACCAACCCGGCGCTCCTCATCCTGGACGAGCCGACGACCGGGCTCGACGTGACGGTCGAGGCCGAGGTGCTCGACCTGGTCGAGCGGCTCCGGGGCGAGTTCTCGACTTCGATCCTCTTCATCAGCCACAACCTCGCCGTGGTGTCGCGCCTATGCGAGCGGGTCGGCGTGCTCTATGCCGGCAAGCTGGTCGAGGAGGGCCGTGCCGAGACGGTGTTCGGCGATCCGCGCCATCCCTACACCGTCGGCCTGCTGCGCTGCCTGCCCCGGCGCGGGCGGCGCAAGGATCATGGGCGGCTCGATACGATTCCCGGATTTTTGCCGACACCCGGCAGCCATGTGCGGGGCTGCGTCTTCGCCGAGCGCTGCGCCATGGCGGACGAGCAGTGCCGGGCCGTGGAGCCGGCACTGCGCGATCTGGGCGGGCGCATGAGCCGCTGCCACTATCCCGAGCGCGCGCCCGACCTGCCGCGCGTGATGCCGGCCGATATCGCGGCCGTGCGCAAGAGCGCGCCCGCGCAGCCGATCCTCAGCATCAAGAACCTGTCGAAGACCTTCGGCGCGGGCCATCACAAGGTTGCGGCGCTCAAAGGCGTCTCGATGGATCTGACGCCGGGCGAGACGCTGGGCCTCGTCGGCGAATCGGGCAGCGGCAAGACCACGCTGGCGCGCCTGCTGCTGGGCCTCGCGGTGCCGGACGAAGGCGGGCGCATCGCGCTCGACGGCGAGGCGCTGCCGCCGGCGCTGGCGGCGCGCTCGGGCCCGCAGGTGAAGCGGCTGCAGATCGTGTTCCAGAACCCGGATTCGGCGCTGAACCGCTCCCACACGGTGCGCGGGCTGATCGGCCGGGCCATCGCCAAGCTGGCCGGGATCAGGGGCAAGGCGCGGCAGGCGCGGCTGCTCGATCTCGTGCGCGTGGTGCGCTTGGCCGACCGCTATCTGGGCGCCAAGCCGCGTCAGCTCTCGGGCGGGCTCAAGCAGCGCGTGGCGATCGCCCGCGCCTTCGCCGGCGATCCCAGCGTCGTCGTCTGCGACGAGCCGACCTCGGCCCTCGACGTCTCGGTCCAGGCTGCCATTCTCAATCTGCTGGCCGACATCCAGGCGACGCGCGAGGTGAGCTATGTGTTCATCTCGCACGATCTGGGCGTGGTGCGCTATCTCGCCGATCGCATCGCCGTGCTCTATCTCGGCCGGCTGATGCAGCTGGGGCCGGCCGAGCGCGTCTTCGCCGGCCCCTATCACCCCTATACCGAGGCCTTGCTCTCGGCGATCCCGACGCTGGGCGGCCGCCAGCCCGAGCGCATCCGCCTCGAGGGCGAGATCCCGAGCGCCATCGACCCGCCCAAGGGCTGCGTGTTCCATACGCGCTGCCCGCGCAAGCTCGGTGCCGTCTGCGAGCGGGAGGAGCCGCCGCTCGTCGAGGCCGAGCCCGGCCACGGTATCCGCTGTCATATCCCGGTGCCCGAGCTGCCCCGCGACCTGTTTGCTTGAGAGCGAACCGGGCTTGGCGGCGCGGCAGGCCGGCCCCGCGTCATCGAGGCGGGAAACGGGCCTGCCAATCCCTTACCGAATCTTGACCTTGCTATGCGAGGATGGGGCGGACCCGGGATCGAGGGGAAGTATCGCAACCGCATGCGACTGGACGGAATCAAGCTCGGCAGCGTGACCGATCTCGCCGGCAGCGCCCGCCTCACGGGCGAGAGCCTCCTGGCCGAGGCGATGCGCCGCGCCGCGATCCTGGCGCGCCATGGGCTCGAGCCCGGCGAGGCGGCGCTGATCGTCCATGGCGGCACGCCCGATTTCTTCTGCGATCTCCTCGCCGTGTGGCAGGTGGGCGCCATCGCGGCCTGCGCCAATCCGGGCCTGACGCGGGACGAGCTCGCCACGGTCGCAGGCTTTCTCTCGCCGCGCCTCCTGCTCGCGGCCGAGGGCTTCGCGCAGGGGCAGGGCCTCGCCATGCCGATCCTGGAGCTCGCCCGAGAGCGCGGCGACGGCGACGCGCCGGCGGGCCTGGCGGGCGGCGGGCTCGACGACACGGCGCTGCTGCTCTTCACCTCCGGAACGACCGGCGCGCCCAAGGGTGTGGCGCACAGCTACCGCTCGATCCTGGCGCGGCTCGCGCTCAACCGCGCCCACATCGGCCTTTCGGATATGGCGCGCACGCTCTGCGTGCTGCCGACCCATTTCGGCCACGGCCTCATCGGCAATTGCCTGACGCCGCTCTTCGCCGGCTGCGACCTCTTTCTTCACGGCAAGGGCGGGCTCGCCACTGCGGCCGCGCTGCCGGGTCTGCTCGACGAGCACGCCATCACCTTCATGAGCTCGGTGCCGAGCTTCTGGAAGATCGCGCTCAAGGCGGGCAAGCCGCCGCGAGGCGGCAGCCTCAGGCGGGTCCATGTCGGCTCGGCGCCGCTGGGGGCCGCGCTCTGGCGCCAGATCACGGGCTGGGCCGGCACCGACAATGTCGTCAACATGTATGGCATCACCGAGACCGCCAACTGGGTCGCCGGCGCCTCGGCGGCGGAGGCGGAACCCGAGGACGGGCTGATCGGCCGGCTCTGGGGCGGGCAGGCGGCGGTGCTCGGCGCCGACGGCCGCCTGTCGTCCGAAGGCGAGGGCGAGATCCTGCTGCAGACGCCGAGCCTGATGCAGGGCTATTGGCGGCGCCCCGACCTGACCGAGCCCGTGCTCACCCAAGGCTGGTTCCATACCGGCGACATCGGCCGGCTCGATGCCGACGGAACCTTGCGCCTGGTCGGCCGGCAGAAGGACGAGATCAACCGCGCCGGCATGAAGATCAACCCCGCCGAGATCGATCTCTTTCTGGAGCGCCATCCGCAGGTGGCGGAGGCCTGCTGCTTCGGCTTGGCCGACGCGGTCTCGGGCGAGATCGTGGCCGCCGCGGTGCGGGCCGTCGAGGGGGCAGCACCCAGCGCGGCCGAGCTCAGGGCCTGGTGCCTCGAGCGCATCCGCCGCGAGCTGGTGCCCGAGCGGTGGTACGTTTTGCCGGAGATTCCGAAGACGGATCGCGGCAAGGTGAGCCGCGCCGCGGTGCGCGATCATTGCCGGGGGCTGCCCCGATGAGCGAGACGCCGAAGGCCAAGCCGGCGCAGACCGCAGCGCGGCCGGTCCCGCAAGGTGCGCCCGCGCGACCCGAGGAGTGCGTGCCGCTCGCGCGCTGGCGGCCCGGCCAGGGGCTCGTCCTTTTGACCGAGCACTACGTCGTGCGCTCGATGACGCATGCCGATGTCGGCGAGGACTATCTCGCCTGGACCCGGGACGAGGAAATCATGGCCGGCGTCAACAGCAGGCCCGCCAACATGACGGTGGCGGACCTCCATCGCTATATCGACCGCTTCAACAACCGCACCGCCTTCCATTTCGGCGTGTTACTGAAGGAGACGGGCCGCCTGATCGGCTTCTACTCGGTCTATTGGGACCGCAAGCACAATCTCGCCAGCACCAACGTGATGATCGGCGACAAGAGCTATTGGGGCAAGGGCGTGGTGCTGGAGTCGCGCGCGGCGATCATCGATTTCCTGTTCGACCGGCTCAAGGTCGGCAAGATCTGGGGCAATCCGATGGCCCGCAACATCCCGTCGGTCTTCAACTACAAGGCGCAAGGCTTCCGCTGCGAGGGCGTGCTCAAGCGCCATCGCGTCGGCCCGACCGGCGAGCGCGTCGATCAGCTCATGTTCGGCCTGCTGCCGGAGGAATGGGCCGCGCACAAGGCCAAACGGAAGGCGAAGGGAGACAAGCGATGAGCGCCGACGGTCGCGCCCGCGCGCTGCTGGCGGCCGCTCTCGAGGTCGACGCCGCCGCGATCCAGGGGGACGCTTCGATCGCCACGCTCGAGGCCTGGGACAGCCTCGCGCATCTGCGCCTGGTGCAGGCGCTCGAGCGCGAGCTCGGCCGCGAGCTGCCGGCCGAGCAGATCGTCGCCATCGCCTCGCTCGCCGACGTGGCGGCCATCCTCGAAGGCCGCGCGATCGGTTGATTCAGTTGCCCGGATCGGCGGCCACCGCCGGAACCGGGCGCTTGACCGGCTGGAACACCACCAGGGCCAGCCCCGCCACCACGAAGACGAGGGCGGCAACCAGGTCGAGGCCAATGGGCTCGCCCAGCACGGCGCTGCTGCTGGCGACACCGACGATCGGGATCGCGAGCGTGCCCAGCGCCGCCAGCTGTGCCGGAAAGGTCGCCACCACCTTGAACCAGGCCCAGTGGCAGAAGACCATCGGCACCGTCGCCGCATAGACGAGGGCGAGCCAGCCGGGCAGGCTGACCGCGCCCGGATCGAAGCCGCGGTCGAACAGCAGCATGCCGACGATCACCGGCACGCCGCCCAGCAGCACCTGCCAGCCGGTCAGGACCGTGGTCGGCATGGTCCAGCGCCAATATTTGAGGCCGACCGTGCCGATCGCCCACACCAGGGCCGCCGCCAGCATCAGCACGACGCCAAAGGGCCGGGACACCACCTTGTCCCAGTCGGGCAGGATCAGCGCGGCCATGCCGACCAGCCCGAGCCCGAGCCCGGCCAGTCGGCGCAAGGTCGGGCGCTCGCCCAGCGCGGGCCAGGAGATGAGGCCCGCCCAGAGCGGCATGGTGAAAGCGATGATGGAAGCGCGACCGGCCGCCATCTGCGTCAGCCCGGCGGCCGACATCAGATGCCAGGCGGTGATGTTGAAGAAGGCGCAGATCAGGAGCGGCCCCAGCTCGCGGCGCGGAATCCGGAGCGGCAGGCGCGCCGCCGCGGCGATGGCGAGCAGGCCGCCGCCACCCACCAGAAGGCAGATCGAGCGGAAGGTCCAGACCGGCACCTCGGCGACGGCCATGTGCATCGCCGGCCAGTTGATGCCCCAGAACAGCGTGATGGCGGCGAGCAGCGCCAGCCCGGTGCGAGAAGAGGCGGGCGCGCTCATCCCTTCTTCTCCCCGCTCGTCCCGCTGCCGGTGGCGAGGACGGCCGGTCCGCTCTGCCCGTGACCGTGCGCCTCGGCCGGCGGTTGCGCATGGCGCCGCTGCGTGAGCGCCACCAGCAGGCGATGGCGCTCGGCCGGCGGCATGATGATCCATTCGCGGATCTCGTCGATGGTGCGATAGCAGCCCAGGCACCAGCCGCTGCGCTCGTCGATGCGGCACACGCCGATGCAGGGCGAAGGCGGCCCGTCGGCCAATTGCTTCAGCCGTTCGGCGCGCCGTTTCTCGCGTTCGAGCAGCCGGCGGGTGCGCAAATCTTCCATGGCGGGGTCGGGGCTCCCTTCGGCCGCAGCGCGGGGTTCAGGCCGCGCGCACAGCGGCAGCCGAGCGCCCGACGATACGCTCGTAAAGCTCGGGGTCTGTATCGCCTTCACTGCCGATGACGAGGACGCGCGCGTGGGGCCCGAGGCCGAGCTTCTCGGCAGCGGCGGGATCGGCCGCGGCGGCGAGCGCGCCCGCGAGCCCGCCCACGCCGGCCTCGCCGCCGACGACGGGCCGATCGCCACCGACCCCTTCGGCGAGCGCCTTCATGGCGGAGACGGCCGCCTCGTCGGGGACGGTGATGAAGGCGTTGGCGCCGCGCGCCAGTATTTCCCAGGCGAGCAGCGACACCTCGCCTGCGGCCAAACCCGCCATCAGCGTGTCGAGATCGCCCGAAGCCTTGGCGGGCTGGCCCGCGACCGCGCTCTGATAGAGGCAATCGGCGCGGTCGGGCTCGACCACGACGCTATAGGGGCGATCGATCCCGAGCCGCTGCCAGAGTGCTGCCACCATCGCCGCCGGCAGGGCGCCGACGCCGGCCTGGATGAAGAAATGGGTCGGCTTCCGGCCCGCCGGCAGTTGCCCCAGCAGCTCGGAGGCCATCACGCCATAGCCCTCCATCACGGTCTTCGGCACCTCCCTATAGCCTTCATAGGAGGTGTCCGACACCACGAACCAGCCATGGGCGGCGGCATCGCTGGCGGCCTGGCGCACCGAATCGTCGTAGTTGCCGGCGACGCGGCGCACCTCGGCGCCGTAGCGCGCGATCGCGGCGCGGCGGCCTTCGCTGACGGTGGCATGGATGTAGATCACGGCACGGCAGCCGAAGAGCCGGGCGCCCCAGGCGACCGAGCGTCCGTGATTGCCGTCGGTGGCGGTGCAGACGGTGAGCTTGCCCACGATGTCCTTGTGGGCGCCCGCCATCAGCTCTTGCGAGCTGGGCTCCCGGCCGGTTGCACTCTTCACCGCGTCGGCCAGCAGGCGATAGACGGCATAGGCGCCGCCCAGCGCCTTGAAGCTGCCGAGCCCGAAGCGCGAGCCCTCGTCCTTGTACCAGATGGCGCCAAGCCCGGCGGCCCGCGCCAGGCCGGGCAGAGCCACCAGCTCGGTCGGCCGATAGCCCGGCCACGCACGGATCTCCCGCTCGGCGGCCGCGAAGCTGTCGGGGTTCAGAATCGGCAGCAACGAGAAGTGGTACGGCACCTCGGCCGGCAGCGCGCTGCGGTTCAATTCCACGCGAACGGGGAAGCGGGCCGGTTTCCAGGGACTCATGGCCGGCTCTAATATCACAGCCAAGGGGTCGGGCAAACCGTTGCACGGCACCAAAGCGGCTTTCACGAAGCAGGCACAGCCGCCCTCTTTCTTGTCATTGCCGGGCTCGACCCGGCAATCCATGCCCTGGACCCCCGGGTCAAGCCCGGGGGTGACGATTGAGAGAGGCAACCTGTGCAAGTGACAGCACTCTGGCGCCTGCAGCTCTTGTTCTCGGAGAGAGGGACGGGATCCCATGCAGGCGAGCTATTGGGTGCGACGGGTCCGCCTCGCCTCGGGCCTGACGCTGTTCGCCTATCTCGTCACCCACTATCTCAATCACGCGCTGGGGCTGATCTCGCTCGACGCGATGGAGGCGGGCCGCGGCCTCTTCCTGCTGCTGTGGCGCAACGGGCCTGCCAACATTCTGCTCTACGCGGCGCTCCTGACCCATATGGGCCTGGCCTACTGGTCGATCTATCAGCGCCGCTCGCTGCGCCTCAAACGCTGGGAGGCGGCGCAGCTTTTGCTGGGCTTGGCCGTGCCGCCGCTGCTGGTGACGCATATCCTCGGCACGCGGGTGAGCCAGCTCCTCTTCGCCACCAACGACAACTATGCCTACGAGCTCCTGATCCTGTGGGTCTGGCAGCCTTCGGAAGGCGTAATCCAGGCGACCGTCACGCTGGTCGCCTGGCTTCATGGCTGCATCGGGCTCCACTTCTGGCTGCGCCTGAAGCGCTGGTATCCGGCCTGGGCGCCTTCGCTCTTCGCCGGCGCGCTGCTCCTGCCGGTGCTGGCGCTGCTGGGGTTCGCCGAGGGCGGGCGCGAGGTGGCGAGGCTGGCGCAAGATCCTGCCTGGCTCGAAGCGGCGCGTGCGACCATCAACTTCCAGGACGAAGCCCAGGCGGCGCTTCTCTTCGAGTTGCGCGACGGGCTGTGGGCGCTGTTCGCGGCACTGCTGGCGGCGACGCTGGCGGCGCGCTGGCTCAGGGCCTGGATCATCCGTCACCGCGCCATCCAGGTGAGCTACCCCAACGGCCGCAGGGTGGTGATCCAGCCGGGCACGACCGTGCTCGAAGCGAGCCGCATCGCCGGCGTGCCGCACGCGAGCGTGTGCGGCGGCCGCGGCCGCTGCTCGACCTGCCGCATCCGGGTCCTGAAGACGGAGGGACCGCTGCCCGAGGCGAGCCCGGAGGAGCGCCGCGTGCTCGAGCGCGTGGCGGCGGAGCCCGGCGTCAGGCTCGCCTGCCAACTGCGCCCGCGCGCCAACCTCGCCGTGCTGCCGCTGCTGCCGCCGACCGCGAGCCCGCGCGACGCCCAAGCGCGGCCCGACCATCTCCAGGGCCACGAGGAGGAGATCGCGATCCTGTTCGCGGACCTGCGCGCCTTCACCAAGCTCGCCGAGCGCAAGCTGCCTTACGACGTGGTGTTCCTGCTCAACCGATATTTCCGCGCCATGGGCAGCGCGGTCGAGGAGGCGGGCGGCCATCTCGACAAGTTCATCGGCGACGGGGTGATGGCGCTGTTCGGCGTGGGCGCCGACCCCGCAGAGGGCTGCCGGCGGGCGCTGGAGGCGGCGCGGCGCATGGCCCTCAATCTCGACGAAATGAACCGCGTCCTGGCGCACGAATTGCCCGAGCCGCTCCGGATCGGCATCGGCATCCATGTCGGACCCGCCATCGTCGGCGAGATGGGCTACGGTCGCGCCAGCTCGATCACCGCCATCGGCGATTCCGTCAATACGGCGAGCCGGCTCGAGGGGCTGACCAAGGAGTTCGGCTGCCAACTGGTGATATCGGCCGAGGTCGCGGAGAAAGCCGGGATCGATCTGGCGGAGCCAGAGCGTCACGAGATCGCGGTGCGCGGGCGCGACGAGCGGCTCATCGTGCTGGCGATCGGCGATGCCCGCGCCCTGCCGGCACTGGAGCGTTCGCCGGAACGGGAAAGCCGGCGCCGCGCCAAGGCCGCGGCGGCCCCGCCGGGGTGAGGGGTCAAGCGGGGAGCAATGCCGTGTTGGGCACGAAGGCTACTCTTCGTGCCTTCGCCATCCCGCTGAGCAATCGAATCTCGTCGTCATCCCGGCCAAGAGAGCGAAGCGAACGCGAGCCGGGATCCATCGTCCTGGCAGGCTCCAAAGGGAACCGGTTTGCCTGAAACATGGGTCCCGGATAGCCGCTACCGCGGCTTCCGGGACGACGGATGGTGGATGATGCTGTCGGTGTCAGCCGACGATGGAAAAAACGAAAGTCTCAGCTCTGCTGGTTCGCCTTGAAGGCGTCGACCTTCTTCTTGAGCGTCTGATATTCCACGCAGTTCGTGCAGGCCTTCGCCAGCACCGCGAGGCGCTCCTCGGCCTTCGGCAGATCCTTCATCTCGAGATAGAGCTCGCCCAGATACTCGTTGGCGCCCAGATGCTCCGGCTTGGTCGACAGCGCCTTGAGATAGTAGGTCAGCGCCTTCTGTGTGTGGCCGAGCTCGCGATGGCTGTAGCCCAGCTCGTTGAGCGCGTCCGCGTCGGTCGGGTTCTCGACCACGAGCTTCTCGAGGATCGGGATCGCGTCCTCGTAGCGGTCGCTGTCGACCAGCTTCTTGGCCTTGGCGAAGTCGTCGGCGGGGCTGCTGGCGCTGCTGGAGGAACTGCTCGACGAGCTGCTCGAGCCGCTGCCGAAGGACCAGGCGGGCGTGTCCGGCAGGGCGAAGGCGAGGCCGACGACCAGGCCGACCGCGATCGCTGTGCGTGTGATCATGGACATCGGTTGAGTCTCCTGACGGTGGCGTTCGGATTGATGCGGCCGCAAGAACCTGAAGATGCTGCCGCGCAGAGCTTCATCGGGGCGGCATTATAGCGGCGCCCTCGCGCAGGGTCGCCGTCGCGCGCCATCCGGCGCAGCGGCGCTCGCGCGGTGCCGCCGCGGAAAACCGCGGCATTGGCAGCGCCGCCGCCGCGGCTTCACGAGCTTGTGATGGTGCGTGAGCGCCTCGATCCGTCTCGGCCTCTAGCGAGCGCGGCGAGTTGGACGTGTAGGGTGCGTTGAGGGCTTGCTTCGATCAATGTGGGAACCCTGGTTCGGCAACTGCGGTGGACACCTTCTTGTATCGCGATACGCGATTGCGCCCCTCCTCCTTGGCCGCATAAAGCGCGATGTCCGCCGCCTTGGTCAGCTCTTCGACCGAACCAGCCAATTCTGGAAATGCGGCAACGCCAATGCTCACGGTGATCTTGATCTTGTGACCCTTGCCGTCGTCAAAATCGACCTGCTCGACGGTTTCTCTGAGCCGTTCCGCCGTCATGCTCGCAGCCTCCATCCCGAGTTCCGGCAGGATGATGGCGAACTCCTCGCCGCCGTAACGGCAGACGCTGCTTTCGCTGCGCACGGATTCCTTCAGCAGGAGCCCGAGCTCCTTGAGGACCCGGTCGCCGGCCATATGGCCATACTCGTCGTTGACGCGCTTGAAGTGGTCGATGTCGAGCATGAGAACCGAGACCGGGCGGCCATGTCGCTGCGCTCGCGAGATCTCGCCTTTGAGGATGGAACGGTAGGTTCGATAGTTGTGGAGACCGGTAAGCTGATCGACGGTGGCGAGCTGCTCGAGCCTTTGCTCGTTGTCCTCGATGCGCCGTCCGACCCAGCCGACGAGACGGTAGAAAAGGACAAAAAGCAGGATGCCGCCGGCCAGATAGGTGATGGCGCCGAGCAGGAGCGCAAGGCGGGTGGTGTTGATCTCCCGCGACACGTCCACGAGCAGCACCACGTTGGCCACGCTGCGGCCGGCGACGTCTTGGATCGGTACGAACAGCGGCCGGTAGAAGTTTTCGTCGATTTGAATGACCGGCTCGTTGGAGGCAGTCTCCAGGTCGTCACGCGCAATGCGTTCCGCGAGCACCGGGGGGATTTGTGTGGATTGGCTGCTGACCACGTAATGGGGAAATCTGTCCCAGTCCGGCGCGCGCCCGAAGACGCGCATGCCCTGCTCCCAGCCGGCGCGATCCAGGAATTCTTTCTTGATGAGGACGAAACCGTGGGCACCGAGGGATTGGCGGATCCGTTCCACCACCTCGGGGGTTTCCATGCCGAGTTCGACATATCCGAGCAGGCGCCGGCTGCGCTCGTCGAACCAAGGCGAGACCACGCGCAGCGTGAAGGTGCCGATCGGCCCAAGCTCGATACCGTGCGCGGCCGCACCGGTGCTCTCGGCCACTCGCGTGGTCACGCGATCGATGACGTCGCCATAGCGCTCCGGGGCGTGCACCCGCAGCAGATTCACGCGATCCGGGCCCGTGAAATAGAGGTGCGTAATCCCGTATGTGCTCTTCATCCTGGCGAACATCGGGGCGGCGCGCTCGAGCAGCGTCTGGCGGTCCTTGCGCGCCAATGCGTCGCGCAGGACGTCGTCATGCGCAAGAACATCGATGACCGCTTCCAGCGCACGCGCGTGCTGCTCTATCGTGTCATTATAAAGATTGATTGCCGACATCCGCAGGTGGAGTCCGCCGACGCCGACGCTGCGATGCGTGAACTGATAAACGCCCACGATCGGGACGATCTCGGTGATCAGGATGGCGATGACCAGCGGCAATAGGAAATACAGCCGGAGCCGCTGCGTTTCCCGACCGGGTTTCGACGGCGTCATTTCCGCCTTTTCGGACCGGAGCGCCATGTTGTTCGTCTCCAACGCCCCCCAATCGTCGGCCGAACAAATGGGATCGCCACGTAGCCTGGCAATCGCCGTCATTAGGTGAGCATGCAAGCACGGGCCTTGGCAATGGGGTGTGCTCGCAACGAAGCCGCCGGCATCGCCGAGCGCCGTGGAGTGGGCTGAGTGGAGCGAGGCCCACCCCGTTCTCGATAGGAACGACAGCAGCCGCCCGGCCCGCCGGCCTGGGCAAAGCCGGGGCTTCGCTCTGCAGGTCCAAGCCCTCCGGCCTTCGCCGACCGAAATCGGCTTCGGCCGGCTGAAGGTCGGGCGCCGCCGGGCGCCGCCGGGCGAGGGCGGGCGCACGGTCGTTCCGGTCCGGGCTCTTCGGCTTTGGCGGCGATCCCAAGGTTGAGCGCGAGGCCCGCAGGCGCAGGGGCGATGGTAGGGGGCGATCTAAATCGAACGAAGCCCGCTCTAACCGGCCTTCCCGTCGGCCATGAGCGTGGGCACCGGTCGCGGGCTGGCCCGTCGTCGCTCCGGCGAAAGGCAACCGTCAGGTGGCGGACGCTTTGGCGCACGGGGCTGTTGTCTGGGGACAGCGGCGGGTTGCCATTCCATCTGGTCAGAACCCCCTTTAGCCAAACGGCCATCCGGGCGCTGCATAACCGAATATTAGGCATGGACTCCAACGACTGCGGCCCGAGCCTGCGATTGGGCCCGCTCACTTGGCGGGCAAATTCGCGCGAATTTGCATCAATCTTTGCTCATAAGTATATATTGAACTTAAACCGAGGGTTGCGGGACACTATTCCTCGACGAGCGCTATATCCTTCACCAGCAACGGTGCTCAGCCATGTCGATGACAGAGACGCAGATCAACAGCCGCCGCGTTGCGCCCGCCGGCGAGGCGGGATCGATCGAACGCGCCCAGGAGGCCCTGACCGTCCTCGTCATCGACGATCAACTCGTCATGCGCCGGATCATCCGCCAGCTCCTGGCCACGATTCATATTGGTCAGGTCCTGGAGGCTTCGGACGGTCAGCAGGCGCTCGATCTGCTGCGGGATTCCAGGTCGCCCTGGATCGACCTCATCATCTGCGACCTGATCATGGAGGGGATGGACGGGTTGGGCTTCTGCAACAAGCTGCGCGCCGACCAGGCCTTGCGCCAGCGCCACATCCCGGTCCTGATCTTGACGGCGGAGCGCAGCGAGCTGCTGCTCGATGTGGTCCGCCAGGTCGGTGCCGCCGACATCGCCAACAAGCCCATCTCCGCCCGGGATCTGCGCGAACGGATCGAGCGGCTGGTGGGGATTCGGTTCAACTAGAGCCCGATCCGGTCGGGTGGCAAACCTACTCGTCGCCCCCGGCGAAAGCCGGAGCCCAGGGCTATTTCACGTCGCTCGGGCTTGGGCTCCTGTTTTCGCTGGCGCAGCGATGGGTGCGACTGCGGCCGGACGAGCCTCGCTCTAACCGGCCTTCCCTTCGGCCGCGAGCGCGGGCGCCGGTGCGTCGGCGCCGGTCGCGGGCTGGCCCGTCGTCGCGCCGGCGATGTAAGGCATCTCGATGGCTTGCGCGAGGAAGCGCTCCCATACCGCCAGCAGCACCTCGCTCTTCACGCCGGCGATGCCGTTCTGCGGGTCGTCGATCCAGAACGAGAGCGTCAAGTTGACGGAGCGCTCGCCGAAGCCGGCCAGCAGGCAGGCCGGCGGCGGCTGGCGCAGCACGCGCTTGACCGACAGCGCGGCCTCGCAGGCGGTCTTCATCGCCCGGCGGATGTCGGCGCCGTAGACGATGGCGATCGGCGCATCGATCATGAGGAGCCGGTTGGAATAGGACCAGTTGACCACGCGCTGCGTGATCATCTCTTCGTTCGGGATCAGGATTTCGCGGCCGGTCTGGGTGTCGATCGAGACGTAGCGCGCGCCCAGCGAGGAGATGTAGCCGACATTGCCGCCGACCTCGATGATGTCGCCGGGCTTGATCGACTTGTCGAGCAGCAGGATGAAGCCGCTGATCAGGTTCGAGACGACCTTCTGCAGGCCGAAGCCGATGCCCACGCCGACCGCGCCGGAGAACACCGCGAAGGCGGTGAGATCGATGCCGACATAGCTCAGCGACACCAGGATGGCGATGACGATGAGCGTGATCTTGAGCAGCTTGCCGAGCAGCACCTGCACCGAGGGCGCCAGGTTCGGCAGGCGGTGAATGCGCCGCTCCAGCGTGGCCGAGAACTCGATCGCCGCCCACAGCAGCACGAACAGCGACAGCACGCCCTTGATGACGGTCAGGAGCGAGACGCGCAGGCCGCCGACGGTGAGCGCGGCGCTGTCGAGCAGAAGGATGGCGTCGTCGAGCAGGCCCAGCGCATTGAGGCCCAGGATCGCGAACACCGTGACGGCCAGGATCTTCGACAGCACCGGATGGCGCACCAGGCTCGAGATCAGCCGGATCATGATCCAGAGGCTGATGAGGCTGGCGCAGGCCTGGATCAGGGGATGAGACCAGGCCGTGAAGGAGGCGACCAGCGTCACCAGCCAGAGAAGCAGCAGCCACACGATCGGCAGCGGGAACAGCGTGGCGGTCTCGGCGATGGTCCTTAAGCCCCCGATCATCTGGCGCCGTTCGATCTGGCCCTCGACGAGCCTGCGGAAATGCTTGGCGGCCACTTGCGCGATCACGAAGGCGAGCAGGATGACGCCGAGCTGCACCAGATTGTTGACCACCAGCACCTTGGCGTAGAGCCAGTGCTCGATCTCGGTCACGAATGCCGCGATCTGGGACAGGTCGATGAAGGCGTCGACGGAAGATCCGTCCTGGGTCATGGGTCACCTAAGCGGGCGACAGGGATGGGGCGGGGAACCTGGATGGGGCTCTCGTGGGCCGGCGGCGACGTCCTCAACGCTGCGCCGATGCGGCCGGCGCCTGCGCGTCGAGGACCGCCGCCAGGGCGTCGGGCGAGGCGGCCTCCAGCACGGTCCGCGTGGTCCGGTAATCGAAGCCGGCGCGCGCCAGGGCGGCGCGGTCCTTGGTCTCCATGGCCGGGCGTTGGGATTCGGGGCGGAACGGTCCCAGCCGGCGGCGCCGCGCGAAGGCGATCGCCGCGGCGAGATCGGGCTGGGGGACGCCCTCGGCCAACCGCGCGAGCGCCGCGCGGATCAGGTCCGGTGCCACGCCTTCGGCCGCGAGCCGGGCGCGGATCCAGCGCTGCGAGCGGCCCTGGCGCGCCAGGCTCTCGGCCTTGGCCGCGGCATAGCGGCGATCGTCGAGGAAGCCCTGCCGAACGAGCTTGGCGAGCACGGTCTCGAGGGTGGCGCGAGCCTGCGCGGCTTCCTCGTCATCCGCTGCCCGGCGCCGGATGCGCCGCTCGAGCACGCGCCGCACGGCGCCGGTCGAGGCGGCGTAGCGCGCCAGATAGTCGAGCGCCGCGGCTTCCAGCGCTTCGCCGCTCAAAGGCGAAGCGTCGGATCCCGTGCTGGACGCGGCGCGGGCGGCCCGAGCATCGGGCCCGGATCGGTCCGGAATAGCTGTCATGGGCGGCGAGGATGGCACGGGGCGCAAAGTCGGACCATGGGCATCTTAAGAACGCGAAATCCTGAAAGGCGCCGAATCCTGCCTCGCGATAGGGGCAAGAATCGGGCATCGAGGGGCGGGCAGGGTCCGCTTGCCCTGGCGCGGAGCGGGGCCTACCTTCGCGGCGCCCGCGACAAGCCGCTCTCTCCGCCGCCATAGCCGCCCATGACCCAGCCCGCGCCCTCGCTTCCGGCACCGCCCGCCGCCCGCCGCTTCGGCCGGGTCAACTGGATCGGGCTCTGGACGCTCTATCTCAAGGAGGTGCGCCGCTTCCTCAAGGTGGCGACGCAGACCATCCTGGCGCCGCTCGTCACCACGCTGCTGTTCCTCGCCATCTTCACGCTGGCGCTGGGCCGCGCGGTGCAGACGGTCGGCGGCGTCTCCCTGCCCGAGTTCCTGGCGCCCGGGCTCGTCATGATGGCGATGATGCAGAACGCCTTCGCCAACACCTCCTCCTCGCTGGTGATCGCCAAGATCCAGGGCAACATCGTCGACCTGATCATGCCGCCCCTGAGCCCCGGCGAGCTCACTTTCGCGCTGGCGGCGGGCGGGCTTACGCGCGGGCTTGCGGTGGGGCTCACGGTGTGGCTGGCCTGCGCCCTGCTGCTGCCGCTGCATGTCTACGATCTCTTCTTCGTGGCGTTCCACGCCGTGGCCGCGAGCCTGATGCTGTCGCTCCTGGGCATCCTGGGCGGGCTCTGGGCGGAGAAGTTCGATCACATCGCGGCCGTGACCAACTTCGTCATCACGCCGCTCTCCTTCCTCTCGGGCGCCTTCTACTCGACCGAGCGGCTGCCGGAATTCTGGCGCGGGGTGGCCCATTTCAACCCCTTCTTCCTGATGACCGACGGCTTCCGCTACGGCTTCATCGGCCATGCCGACAGCGCGCTCGGCGCGGGCCTGGTCGCGCTGATCGCGGTGAACGCCCTCTTATGGGCGCTGGTCCACCGGCTGTTCGCGATCGGCTACAAGCTCCGGCCCTGAGGGATGCGCCCATGAGCGAAGCGCCGGCGCTTCGGCTGGCCGCGCCCCGCGCGCGGCGGATCGGCTGGATCAACGGGATCGGGCTGTGGTCGCTCTATCGGCGCGAGCTCAAGCGATTCGCCAAGGACTTCGTCGACGGCCTCTTGGGGCCGGTCGTGACCAACCTGCTGTTCATGGCGGTGTTCCGCCTGGCGCTGGGCGACAGCGCCTGGACGGTGCCCGGCATCGCGCTTGGCGATTTCGTGGCGCCGGCGCTGATCATGTTCGCCATCGCCGAGCGGGCGCTCACCGCCACCTCGGGCTCGATCCTGTTCGACAAGCATACGGGCGCGCTCGCCGACGTGCTGATGGCGCCCTTGACGGCGCTCGAGCTGGTGCTGGGCTACGGGCTCGCGGCGGCCAGCGCCGGCCTTCTCACCGGCCTCGCCGTGGCGCTCGCGCTCGCCCCCTTCGCGCATTACGCGCTGGTCGGCCCGGCCGAACTGCTGCTGTTCGCCGCCGCCGGCAGCCTGCTGTTCGGCTTCCTGGGCGTGGTGGTGGGCCTCTGGTCCACGCGCTGGGACCATTACACCACCGCCCACACCTTCCTCTTCATCCCGCCCGCCTATTTCTCCGGCATGTTCTTTCCGGTGGCGGGCCTGCCGGGCTTCGCGCAAGGGCTGGTGGCGCTCAACCCGTTCTTCTACGCCCTCGACGGGATGCGCGGCGGCATGACCGGCTGGCGCGAGGCCGATCCGATGCTGGGAGCGGCCGTGCTCCTCGGCTGCAACCTCGCGGTCGGCACGCTCGCCTGGCGCCTCGTCGCCAGGGGCTGGCGCATCAAGGCGTGATTTTCTTTACCCTCCCCCTCACCTACACCTCTCCCCTCCCGCAAGCGGGAGGGGGAGAGGAAAAGGAGGGGCGAAGCCCCGACGCGGGTGAGGGGGAGGGTCAAGCAACTCACGCCTTCAGCGCCCGCCCGCCGCGCTTGGCTTTCTTGACCATCTTGCGTATCGCCTTGGCGATCGCGGGATCGACGGGCGGCGCCTCGAGCTCGACGCCCATGCCCAAGCGCCGCACGACGATCTCGAGCGCCTTCACGCGCGCCCACCATTTGTGGTCGCTCGCCACCAGATGCCAGGGCGCATGCACGCTCGCGGTGCGCCGGAACATCTCGTCGGTGGCTTTCGCGTAGTCGTCCCAGCGCGCGCGGTTCCGGAGATCGTCGGACGTCAGCTTCCAGCGTTTGTAGGGCGTGTCCATGCGCTCGCGGAAGCGGCGGAGCTGCTCCTCGGGCGAGATGTGGAGGAAGATCTTGACGAGGCGAATGCCGTCCGCGACCAGCATCCGCTCGAACTCGACGATCTCGCCATAGGCGCGCCGCCAGTCGGCGGGCGGGGCCAGCTCCTCCACGCGCTCCACCAGCACGCGGCCGTACCAGGAGCGGTCGAACACGGCGAGGCGGCCCGCATCGGGCAGCCGGCGCCAGAAGCGCTGCAAATAGTGCTCGCCGCGCTCGGCCGGCTCGGGGGCCCCGATCGGCCAGACCTGGCAGTAGCGCGGATCGAGGCGCATGGAGAGGCGGCGGATCAGGCCGCCCTTGCCGGCGGCGTCCTGGCCCTCGAGCACCACCGCCGCGCGCCGGCCCTGACGCAGATAGGCCTGCTGGATCTTGAGGAGGTCGAGCTGGAGAGCGCCGAGCTTGCGCTCGTAGGTCTCGCGGTCGGGAAGCTGCGGAGAGAGGTCGGCCGTGGCGAGGCGGGGGAAGAGCATGGGAGGGCTCCCGGGGTGGGGTCGGCGGGCTGCCGGTCGCGGGAACGCAAGTTCCCGAGGCGGGCCGAGCAAAATCAGGGCGCCATTCTACAGGCTTCGACCCGCCCTTCGGTTGACATCGCCGCCGCCCACCCCCCATATTCTGCGGCTTCCGCCTTGCCAGCCGGAGACAACCCAAGGGCGCCCAACGCCGGGCGGCCCTGCGGGGAGCTTCCTGCCCCCGTGCCAGGCGGCATTTCGCGGCCGTTTTCCCAGGGGCCGCACCTCGTTTTTCAGATTTCAGGAGCCATCTCCAGGAGCATCCCATGTCCGCGTCGCCCAACCTTGCGCTGATGCCGACCTATGCCCGCGCCGACCTCGCCTTCGAGCGCGGCGAGGGCGCCTATCTCATCGGCACGGACGGGCGACGTTATCTGGACTTCGCCTCGGGCGTGGCGGTGACGGCTCTGGGCCATGCGCACCCGCATCTGGTGGAAGCGCTCAAGCGCCAGGGCGAGAAGCTGTGGCATTGCTCGAACCTGTTCCGCATCCCCGAGGGCGAGCGCTTGGCCGAGCGGCTTTGCGCCGCGAGCTTCGCCGACCGCGTCTTCTTCACCAACTCGGGTGCGGAGGCGATCGAGTGCGGGCTCAAGCTCGCCCGCAAGTGGCAGGACGATTACGGCGATGCCAGGCGCTACCGCGTGATCGCCTGCGAGGGCGCCTTCCATGGCCGTACGCTCGCCACCATCGCGGCCGGCGGCCAGGAGAAGCATCTGAAGGGCTTCGGCCCCGTGGTCGAGGGCTTCGACCATGTCGCCTACGGCAACCTCAACGAGCTCAGGGCCAAGATCGGGCCCGAAACCGGGGCGATCCTGGTCGAGCCGGTGCAGGGCGAGGGCGGCATGCGCGCGGCCTCGGTCGAGTATCTCAGGGGCCTGCGCCAGGTCTGCGACGAGTACGGCCTGCTGCTCTTCTTCGACGAGGTGCAGAGCGGCATGGGCCGCACCGGCAGGCTCTTCGCCCACGAATGGGCCGGCGTGAAGCCCGACATCGTCGCCACCGCCAAGGGGCTGGGCGGCGGCTTTCCGGTCGGCGCCTGCCTCGCCACCGAGAGGGTGGCGGCAGCCCTCACGGTCGGCAGCCACGGCTCGACCTTCGGCGGCAATCCGCTCGCCATGGCGGTGGCCAACGCCGTGCTCGACGTGCTGCTGGCGGAGGGATTCCTGCCGCGCGTCGAGGCGGTGGGGCGCAAGCTGCATCAGCGTCTCGCCGGGCTGGTCGCGGCCCATCCGCGCCTCTTCGAGGAGCTGCGCGGCAAGGGCCTCATGATCGGGCTCAAATGCCGCGTGCCCAACACCGAGATGGTGGCCCGCCTGCGCGAGGCCGGGCTCTTGACCGTCGGCGCCGGCGAGAACGTCGTGCGGCTGCTGCCGCCCCTCATCATCGAGGGCGCCCATGTCGAGGAGGCGCTGGCCATTCTCGATCGCGTCGCCAAAGACTGGCCGGAGGCCTGAACCATGTCGCCCAAATCCGCCCCCGCCAAGGCCGCGCCGCGGCACTTCCTCGATCTCGACAAGCTGGACCAGCCGACGCTGCGCCGCATGCTCGACGCCGGGCTCGCCTGCAAGCGCGGCCAGGTGCCGGGCGGCCAGGATCGGCCGCTCGCCGGCAAGGCGCTGGCGCTCATCTTCGAGAAACCCTCGACCCGCACCCGCGTCTCCTTCGAGCTCGCCATCAAGCAGCTCGGCGGCGAGGCGGTGGTGCTGGAGCGCGACAGCATGCAGCTCGGCCGCGGCGAGACGGTCGCCGACACGGCGCGCGTGCTTTCGCGCTATGTCGATTGCATCATGGTGCGCACCACCAAGGAGGAGAAGCTCCTGGAGCTGGCCGAGAATGCCACGGTGCCGGTCATCAACGGGCTCACCGACCGCACCCATCCCTGCCAGCTCATGGCCGACGTGATGACCTTCGAGGAGCATCGCGGCCCCATCGCCGGCAAGCGCATCGCCTGGATCGGCGACGGCAACAACATGGCCACATCCTGGACCCATGCCGCCGTGCGCTTCGGCTTCGAACTGCGCATCGCCTGCCCGCCGCAGCTCATGCCGCCGGGCCAAGTGCTGGGCTGGGCCAGGTCGGAGAAGGGCAGGGTCCATGTCACCGCCGACCCGGTCGAGGCGGTGCAGGACGCGGACTGCGTCGTCACCGACGTGTGGGTCTCGATGGGCGACACCGACGCGATCGGGCGCCATGTGCTGCTGGCGCCCTATCAGGTGACCGAGAAGGTGATGAGCCTCGCCAAGCCCGGCGCCATCTTCATGCACTGCCTGCCGGCCCATCGCGGCGAGGAGGTGACGGCCGAGGTCATCGACGGGGAGCATTCGGTGGTGTGGGACGAAGCCGAGAACCGCCTGCATGCACAGAAGGGCATTCTGCTGTGGTGCCTGGAGCGGGTCTGAGCCTGGTACGCGTGTCGTTTGATTCGGCCGACGTGCGTCCCCCTCACCCAGCTTCGGGTAGGCTCGGCTTTCCGCCCCTGCCGGCTCCGCCGGCATTCGAATCAAAGAGCGGGCCTTCGCCCGCGGGCCAACCCTCCGCAACCCTCTCTCCGCTGCCGCGGGGCGAGGAAGAAAAAATTTTACCTCTCCCCCACGCAAGTGGGGGAGAGGGAAGGGTGAGGGGGCGATCCCACCCCTCGTCGACATGAATTAGAGTCGAGATCGTGAGCATGGAACAGACGGTCGCAGACGACCGCATTCTTCCTTTCCAGATCGAAGCGAGCGCCCTGCGCGGGCGGCTCGTGCGCCTGGGCGCGCTCGTCGACGAGGTGCTGCGCCACCACGCCTATCCGGCGCCGGTGGCCGAGCGGCTGGCGGAGATGCTGGCGCTGGCCGCCGCGCTCTCCGGCGCCCTCAAATTCGACGGTGTCTTCACGTTGCAGATCAAGGGCGACGGGCCGGTGCGGCTGATGGTGGCCGATGTCACCAGCGCCGGCCATATGCGCGGCTACGCGCAGTTCGACGCCGAGGCCGTAGCCGCCTTGGGCGGCGGGCCCGCGCCCTCGGTGCCGCGCCTCTTCGGCGCCGGCTATCTGGCGCTCACGGTCGACCAGGGCCCGCACACCGAGCGCTATCAAGGCATCGTCGAACTGGCCGGCGCCACGCTCGCCGACTGCGTGCATGGCTATTTCCGCCAATCCGAGCAGCTCGAGGCCGCGATCATGGTGGCGGCGCGCCCGCCGGCGCCGGGCGTGGACCGGGGCTGGCGCGTCGGCGCCCTGATGCTGCAACGTTTGCCTCTGGCCGGGAGCGAGATCGCGCGCGATGCGGCCGACGAGGAATGGCGCCGCGCGCTGATCCTGATGTCGAGTTGCAGCGCAGCCGAGCTGACCCGGCCCGATCTGCCGGCCGAGGATCTGCTCTACCGCCTGTTTCACGAGGACGGGGTGCGCGTCTATCGCGACCATCGGCTCGAGGCCCGCTGCCGTTGCTCGCGCGAGAAGGTCGAGCGGGTGCTGGCCGCACTGCCGCGCGAGGACCTGGCGGAGATGCGGGTCGAGGGCGAGGTCGTCGTCACCTGCGAGTTCTGCAGCCGCACCTACCGCTTCGCCGACGCCGAGATCGCGGCGCTGCCAGGGTTCTAAAGCAATTTCGGTTTGACCTGGAACATTCCCCCTCACCCAGCTTCGGGTGGGCTCGGCGTCTCGCCTCGCCGACCCTTCGCAACCCTTGTATCTGAAGGGATGAGTGGCGGGGAGCAGCGAATCAGAGTTGATTTGCCGGAGCGGCGGCGCCGCCGCTCCGGCAGTCGCGGGCCGGTGACCGTAAACCCTCTGGTGGCA
>JBMONF010000070.1:0-23094 GCA_049323455.1 Pseudomonadota bacterium
AGGGTTTACGGTCACCGGCCCGCGACTGCCGGAGCGGCGGCGCCGCCGCTCCGGCAAATCAACTCTGATTCGCTGCTCCCCGCCACTCATCCCTTCAGATACAAGGGTTGCGCAGGGTTGGCGAGGCGAAAGCCGAGCCTTACCCGAAGCTGGGTGAGGGGGCATGTCTCCGCTCATCATGAAGCTGCTCAGTGCGGCGTCAGCTCGTCGGGCTCGTCGATCTCGGCCTCGTCGGCGGGTCCCGGCAGCGGTCCCGCCGCCGCCGCGCCGCCCGAGAGACGGCGATAAGCGAGCCAGCTCATCGGCAGCGTCGCCAGGTAGAGCGCGGCGATGCCGAGCATGGTGAGCCACGGGCTCGAGGCGAGAAAGGCGGCGAGCGCTCCAACGCCCAGGAGCGTCGGCAGCACATAGTGCTGCGGCACCTTGATGCGCTTGAAGGAATAGGTGGGCAGGCGGCTCACCATGAGCCCCGCCACCACCACGGCCGCAAGCCCCGAGAGCCAGGGCGTATCGAACCAGCTCGGGCCGAAGGCGAGCGCCGCGATCATCGGCGTGAGCACGAGCCCGGCCGCGGCCGGTGCCGGCACGCCCATGAAGAAGCGCCCGGTCCAGGCTGGCAGATCGGCATTGTCGAGCTTGGTGTTGAAGCGCGCGAGCCTGAGGCCACAGCATACGCAGTAGAGCAGCACGGCGGCCCATCCGGGTGCCCCCGTCTCCGACAGGTTCCAGAAATAGAGCAGCATCGCCGGAGCCACGCCGAAGCTGACGAAATCGGAAAGGGAATCGAGCTCGGCGCCGAACTTGCTGGTGCTGTCGAGCAGGCGGGCGATGCGGCCGTCGAGCCCGTCGAGGATGGCGGCGATCACGATCGCCGCGACCGCGGCCTCCCAGCGCTCCTGCAGGCCGAAGCGGATGCCGGTGAGGCCGGCGCAGAGCGCCAGCAGCGTCAGGATGTTCGGGATCAGCCGGTTGAAGGACTGGTCGCGCAGCCGCGCGACGTTCGGACGTCTCCTCATCAGCGTATCTCTCCTTTTCGCGCAGGCTCGGAGGAGGCGAGGTCGGCCAGCACGGTCTCGCCGGCGATACTGCGCTGGCCGGCCACCACCAGCGGTGCCGCACCATCAGGCAGATAGACGTCGAGGCGGCTGCCGAAGCGGATCAGGCCGAAACGCTCGCCGGCCCTCACCGTTTGCCCGGTCTCGAGATCGCAACGGATGCGCCGCGCCACCAGCCCCGCAATCTGCACCACCGCGAACTCCTGTCCCTCCGCGGTGCGCAGGCGGATCGACTGGCGCTCATTGTCCTCGCTCGCCTTGTCGAGCGAGGCGTTGAGGAACTTGCCCGGCCGGTAGTTGAGCGCGACCACGCTGCCGTCCACGGGGATACGGTTCACATGCACATCGAACACGTTCATGAAGATGCCTACCCGCATCAGCGGCACGGCCGGCATGCCGAGCTCGGGCGGCGGCACGGCCGGCTCGACCGACTGTACCACGCCGTCGGCCGGCGCCATGACCAGCCCGGGACGGATCGGCGTCACGCGCGGCGGGTCGCGGAAGAAATAGACGCACCAGAGCGTGGCCACGAGCCCGATCCAGCCGAGCGGCGCCCACAGCAGCCAGAGCAGGATCGTGGCGAGCGCGAACAGCGCGGCGAAACGCCAACCCTCGCGATGGATGGGAACGAGAATGCGATCGAGCAAGAAAACGATCCTGTTGCTGGGCCCGGACAGGGCTTGGGTCAGGGCGGCCGTGGTCATACGGCGGCGCCGGCAATCCGCCCGGGCGAGCCCGAGCGGGGGGCGCATTCTAGCGGCGCGGGCAGCGAAGGTTAAGCGGTCCTGGCCCCATTTCCCAGGCCTCTGCTCGAGCCACCGATGGCCGCCGAGGGAGGAGAAGGAGAGGCACGAGACCGGCCCAACTCAAACCACCTCGATCAGGAGCTCGCCGACGCCCTCGACACCGCCACGGAGCCGGTCGCCGCGCTCGACCGGCCCCACGCCGGCCGGCGTGCCCGAATAGATCAGGTCGCCGGGCCTGAGCTCGAACAGGCCGGATAGATGGCTGATGATCTCGGGCACCTTCCAGATCATCTGATCGAGATCGCCCTTCTGCCTGAGCTCGCCGTTCGCCTCGAGCCAGACGGCGCCCTTGACGGGATGGCCGATCTCGGCGGCCGGCACGATCTCGGAGCAGGGGGCCGCATGCTCGAAGGCCTTGCCGACTTCCCAGGGGCGGCCGAGCTTCTTCGCCTCGCCCTGCAGGTCGCGCCGCGTCATGTCGAGCCCGACTGCATAGCCGAAGACGCCGTCGAGCGCCCGGGCGGCCGGGATGTCCTTCCCGCCCGCCTTGAGCGCCACCACCATCTCCAGCTCGTGATGGACGTCGTGGGACTTGTCGGGATAGGGGAATTTGCCGCCGCTCGAGACCAGCGTGTCGGGATTCTTCTGGAAGAAGAAGGGCGGCTCGCGGCTCGGATCGTGGCCCATCTCGCGGGCGTGCTCGGCGTAGTTGCGGCCGACGCAATAGATGCGGTGAACCGGGAACAGCAAGGCCTGCCCGCGGATCGGCAAGGCCGGTATCGGCGGCGGCGCGAACACGTAGGATGCGGGCGCGGTTGCAACAGTCATGGGGTTTCACTCCTGCGCGAGCGATGTCGGGAGCGTCAGCCGCCGGGCTGACGCCGCGCCAGCCAACCCCGGCCCCGATTTACCGATCTTTAAAAGCGCCGATGCTAACAACTTTTAGGTTTTTTCGAGAGAGTTCGAGCATGGCGGAAACGCTGTTCGCCCAGATTTCGCGCCAGGTTCTTCCCCTCGAGGTCAATTCGGTCGCCGTAAGGGCCGACGGCAACCTCGAGATGCGCGAGACTTGCGCGCCCGTCGCGTTTCGCTTCTCCTTTCTCGGGCACGAATTCGCCGGGGCGGCCAACGCGACGGCCGACGGCGCGCTGCTCAGCATCGGCGCGGACCTCGTGCCCCTTCCCTACTCGATCGAATCGCATCGGCGTCGCCAGCGCGCGCTGGCGCTCTTGCGCGCCACGCGCGATCTGCCGCATACGCGCCTCGTCGCCACGCCGGCAATGACCGTGCGCGCCGAGGGCAGGCTGCCGGTGGCGCGGCCCCTGACCGCCGGCCGGCTCATCGGCGCGACCACGGTGCTGCTGCTCGAGCTGCTGCCCTATTTGGCACTGGTCGCCGAGTTCCTGGAAACCAGGCGCCCGGCGCACAGCGCGGCCTGACGCGGCGCAAGCGAGCGCCTCGCTCCTTTCGACACCGTTCGAAGCGGGTACGCTGTCAGGGTGCTGCGGATCGGCTGCTGGCCGAAGTCCGTCGATCGTCAGTTCGTGCTGGTTTGCGGCGGGAGCACGAACACCTGTCCCGGATAGATCAGGTCGGGGTCGCGAATCTGGTCGCGATTGGCCTCGTAGATGATCGTGTACTGCCAGCCGCTGCCATAGCTGCGGCGCGCGAGCCGCCACAGGCTGTTGCCGGGCTGGACCACGACGCTGCCAGCGGTGGCAGTACCGGCCTCGGCGAGCGCACCCGGCTTGGCGCGCTCGAACGGTGTCTCGACCCGGGCCGTGACTTTGCCGTCAGGCCCCACTTGGTCGGCGCGCAGACTGTGCAGGCCGGGCTCGACCGGTTGGGTCGGCCGCAACTCCCAGCGGCCATCGGTGCCGGCCTCGGCCTGGCCCAGCAATTTGTTGTCGAGATAGAGCCGCACCTCGGCGCCGGGCTCGGCACGGCCGCCGACGATCATGTTGCCGCGCTCGTCGTAGTCCACGGTGTCGAGCGAGAGCGCGCCCTGGCGCGGTGCCGCCGCGTCGGGCGTGTTGCCGGAGGTCGGGGGCAGTTGCACCACCTGCGTCGCGCCCTCGCCCGCGCGGGGCACGATCACGGCCAGCGCCTCGCCCGTGGCCCCGGTCTGGCCCGCGATGTTGGTGCCGGGTTGCGGCACCACGGCGATCACGACATCGTCGGACATGACGGCTTCGCCCCCGCCGGGCGGCAGGGCGGAAAGGGACAGCTCGTGGTTGCCGGGTGCCAGGGGTTTCTCGGGCAGGAACACCCACTCGCCCCGCTCGTCGGCGACCACCTCGCCCAGCGCCGTGCCGTTGTCGGTGATGGTGACGCGCGCACCGGGCTGGGCCCGGCCAGCGATCACGGTTTCGCCCGTGGGCTTCACCCGGACCACGTCGAAGCTGGGCTTGATCGTTTCGCCCGCCGGCGCTTCGGCCGGCGGCTGTGCGATGGTCGCCGGCGCGGGCTCGGTCGCGGCTTGCTGGCTCGCGACCGGCGCCGGCGTCTCGTCGATGCTCTCGCGGTTGATCGTGAACTGCAGGATCAGGGCCGCCGCCACCACGACAGCCCCGAGGATCACGATGAGAAGGATTCGGTTCACACTGACTCTCGTTTGGAGCCCTCGAATTCAGGCGGATGAAAGGTATCAGCCGGCAGCGAGTCTGTCATGCCGGGTCCGGCGGCGCAAAGGCCGCAGCATGGCGGATTGCCCGGTCCTCGCGCTGGCGCTCCCCCCATGAATATGCCCCCATGGATATACAGACCCCGTTCCTCCGGTCAGAAGCCGGGCTGGGTCGCTTTGGCGGCGTCGTTGCGGATTGGCGGCAGCGACATCAGATAATCGGCTATGGCGGCGCGGTCCGCGTCGGTGAGCTTGCTGGTGTTTTCCTTCACGACGGCGGCCATGGCGCCGCCGACATAGTCGAAATCGGGCAAAGCGCCGTCTCTCAGAACATGCACGATTTGGTCCTTCGACCAGCGGCCGATGCCGGTGTCCGGATCGGAGGTGATGTCCGGAACCTTCCCGCCGTCCGGCCCCTTGGCGGTTCCGGCATAGGCACGATCGCGCTCGAACCCACCCAGAAACCCTCGCGGCGTGTGGCATTCGCCGCAATGACCGAGCGCTTCGGCCAGATAGGCGCCGCGGTTCCAGCTTTCGCTCTTGGCCGGGTCCGGCGCGAAGCGGCCGGGCTCGAAGTTCATGGCGCGCCAAATGCCGAGCAGCGCGCGCCAACCGAAGGGAAAGCTCAGCTCGTGCGGCCTGTTCACCGTCGGCGCCGACGGCAGCGAGAAGATGTAGGCCTTGATGGCGAGCAGATCCTCGTCGCTCGCCTTGGTATAGGACGTGTAGGGAAAGGCCGGATAATAGTAGCGACCGTCGGGTGCGATGCCCTCATGAAGGGCGCGCAGGAAATCCCTGTCGGACCAGGCGCCGATGCCATGCTCGCGATCGGCGCTGATGTTGGGGGTGTAGAAGCGGCCGAACGGCGTGTCGAGCGCCACGCCGCCGCCCAAAGGCGTGCCGCCATGCTTGGTATCGGTGTGGCAGGCGGCGCAGCCGCCCGCCGCGAACAGATAGGCACCGCGTTCTATCTGGTTCGGGCCGGCGGTGTCGGCCCGAGCCGAGGGCAGGGTCGCCAGGACCATGCCGGCCATCAGCCCGGCCCAAAGCACGCTCTGCAAGGTGCTTCCAAGGGCGCCCCGGACGCCCCGCCGGCAGGGCCGATAGCGCCGCCGGCGCTTCAACAGATAGCAATGTTTGGCGAGCACGATGATCCTCCCCAATGCGGCGCGACAACGGGGCGGTGCCGCATCCGGGCCCGGGCTCGGCCCATGTGCCGGGCTGGCCCCGGCGGCGGCACTATAGCCGGCATCGGCCGGAAGCAGCCACCCGCCCTTGCGAAGGCGGGCCGGAACCGACCGGGTTGGCCCCGGCGGTCCGGGGGGCTAAAGTCCCGCGCCGCGCCGGGGCAGGCCCATGGAGAAACCCGCCGGCAAACAAACTCAACCAGGCGACAATACCGATGTCCCTTTCGATTGCTTCACTCTGCGTCTATTGCGGCTCTGCCGAAGGTCACAATCCCGTGTATCGTGCCGTGGCCCAACGGCTCGGACGCCTGTTGGCGGAGAACAACATCAGGCTGGTCTATGGCGGCGGCGGCGTGGGGCTCATGGGCGCATTGGCCGAAGCCGTGATCGCGCACAAGGGTCATGTGACCGGCATCGTTCCGGGCTTCCTCGAAGCGCGCGAGGCCGGCAACCGCCACATCGAGGATTTGCGCGTCGTGGACAGCATGCACGCACGCAAGCAGCTCATGTTCGAGCTGTCCGACGCCTTCGCCATCCTGCCGGGCGGCTTCGGCACGCTCGACGAGTTCTTCGAGATCATCACCTGGCGCCAGCTGGGCCAGCACGACAAGCCGATCGTGCTGATCAACGAGGTCGGCTATTGGACGCCGCTGCTGAAGCTCGCCGAGCACGGGCGGCAAGCTGGCTTCATGCCGGATCACCGCAAGCTATTCCATGTGGTGGAGCGGGTCGAAGACCTGCTGCCGCTGCTGGAAACCGAACGCGCGCCGCATCGCGCCGCCGCGGCGACGCGGATTTGAGCCCCGCGCGGGGATTGGCGAGGTACCCGCGCGGCAAAGGAAGAACAGAATCGCGCAAGCATCGGCGGGGCGTCCGCGCGCAAAGATATGGAATCGCGCGCGGGGTTGGCGGGGCGGCCGCGCACAAAGATATGGAATCGCGCGCGGGGTTGGCGGGGCGGCCGCGCGCGCACGAAAGGCCTCGCGCGGGAGCGACGCAGGGTCGGCGGAGGGGCGGCGGGCCGCAGGGCCGCGCCTGAAGTTGCGGGGAGCCGAGGCATGCGCATTCTGGCCTATAGCCACAACTTCGTGCGCGAAGGCGCGCCGATCATCCTGCTGCGCCTCTTGCGCGAGCTCAGGCAGCGCCACGAGATCGACATCCTGCGGCTGAAGCGCCCCGGCCCCGAGCCGCTCGAAGCCGAATTCGAGGAAGCGGGCATCCCGCTCAAGGAGGGCGTCCGCCTTCGGCGCTACGACGTCTGCCTGTTCAACACGGTGACGGCGTCGAGCATTCTCATGCAGACTGCCGGGCGCTGCCCGGTGCTGTGGTGGATCCACGAGCCGAAGTTCGGCCTCGGCTACACCAAAATGCCGGATTTCAAGCCCGAGGCCTTCGCCGCCGCCGAGCGCATCGTGTTCCCGACGCTGTGGCAGGCGCGCTGGCTCTGGGGCCGCTATCTCAGCCGCGACAACTGGACCATCGTGCCCTACGGCATCGGCATGGACCTCTCGCCACGCCCTTGCCCGTTCGACAAGAAGCCGGGGCGCTTCTATCTGCTGCATCTGGGCCGCATCGACCCGCGCAAGGGCCAGGACCTCTCTGTCAGGGCGCTGGCCCATCTGGGCAACCCCAACATCACCCTGGTGCTGGTGGGCGGAAGCAAGGAGAACGATCCCTATGTGGCCAAGCTCGACGCGGCCGGGGTGGACATCCTTTATACCGGCTCGCTGCCGGAGCCGCAGGTGGCGGCCTACATCCAGCATTGCGACGCGATGCTGTTCCCGACGCGCGACGACCTCATCACGCTCGCCATCCTCGAGGGCTTGAGCTTCTCGAAATGCGTGCTGGCGAGCGACTTCGGCCCGATCCCCGAGACCATCGTCCAGGGCCGCACCGGCCTCTTGTCGCCGGTCAACGACTACCGCGTGCTCGCCGGCAACATCCGCATGATCTACGAGGACCGCGAACTGATGGCGAGGCTGGGCCAGGGTGGCAACGACATCCTGCAACGCAAGCACGGCTTCAAGGCGCATGTGGAGGCGATGGAGCGCGAGCTCGAGACGGCGGCGCGCGGCCGGGGGAAGGCCGCGACCCCATAGGCTCGAAGAGCCCGCGAGAACCAAGAGAGTCGCGGCGGCGCCGGCCCCAAGCCCCCGCGGCAGGTCCGCGCAATTTCGCCCCCCGGGCGCTTGCGCCAAGCCCGCCCGATGCTATGTTCCAGCACCCTTCGGGCCCTCGCGGCCGGCCCGCCCTCGCCTCAAGCCTCCGAGGGCCCGGGTCCCGCGCCGGGCCCTTGCCCCTTGCGATCATCCGAGGAATCCCGCGCGATGCAGAAGATCAAGGTGAAGAACCCGGTCGTCGAGCTCGATGGCGACGAGATGACGCGCATCATCTGGCGCTTCATCAAGGACAAGCTGATCCTCCCCTATCTCGACATCGATCTGAAATATTACGACCTCGGCATCGAGAACCGGGACAAGACCGAGGACCAGGTCACGATCGACGCGGCCAACGCCATCAAGCGGCACCGGGTCGGCGTCAAGTGTGCGACCATCACGCCCGACGAGGCGCGGGTGAAGGAGTTCAACCTCAAGAAGATGTGGAAGTCCCCCAACGGGACCATCCGCAACATTCTCGACGGCACCGTGTTCCGCCAGCCGATCATCTGCCGGAACGTGCCCCGCCTGGTGCCGGGCTGGACCCAGCCGATCGTGATCGGCCGCCATGCCTTCGGCGACCAGTACCGCGCCACCGACTTCGTGGTGCCGGGCAAGGGCAAGCTCGCCATCAGCTTCGAGCCTGCCGATGGCGGCCCGCCGATCCGCCACGAGGTCTACGACTTTCCGGGCCCGGGCGTGGCGCTCGCCATGTACAACGTCGACGAATCGATCCGCGGCTTCGCACGCGCCTGCTTCAACTACGCGCTCACGCTGGGCTGGCCGGTCTATCTTTCGACCAAGAACACCATCCTCAAGGCCTATGACGGCCGCTTCAAGGACGTGTTCCAGGAGACCTTCGACAAGGAGTTTGCCGCCGCGTTCAAGGCAAAGGGCATCGCCTACGAGCACCGCCTGATCGACGACATGGTGGCGAGCGCGCTCAAATGGTCGGGCGCCTTCGTCTGGGCCTGCAAGAACTACGACGGCGACGTGCAGTCCGACACGGTGGCGCAGGGCTTCGGCTCGCTGGGCCTGATGACCTCGGTGCTGCTCTCGCCCGACGGCAACACGGTCGAGGCCGAGGCCGCGCACGGCACGGTGACGCGCCACTATCGCGAGCATCAGAAGGGCCGCGAGACCTCGACCAACCCGATCGCCTCGATCTACGCCTGGACGCGCGGCCTCTGGTATCGTGGCAAGTTCGACGGGACGCCCGAGCTGCAGCGCTTCGCCGAGACGCTGGAGAGGGTCTGCGTCGACACGGTCGAGGCCGGCTTCATGACCAAGGACCTGGCGCTGCTCATCAGCCCGGATCAGACCTGGCTGACCACGCAGCAGTTCCTGGCCAAGCTCGACGAGAACCTGAAGAAGGCGCTGGGCTGAGTGCCTACGAGCGATGCTGGATGAACAGTGTGCGTGCTTCGAGACGGCCGCTGCGCGGCCTCCTCAGCATGAGGAACAATCTTCATGCCACAAAGGCTTGACTTCATCCTGAGGAGCGTCCGGCCAGGGACGCGTCTCGAAGGACGCACGATGCTCATGCAATTTCATCACGCACGCTGACCCAACAGCGTCGCATCACCCCAAGCAAGGCATTCGCGTTCCATGCGTTCCATCATCCTGGGGCTTCTGGCCCTGGCACTCACGCTGACCGGAGGCTCCGCCATGGCATACGACCCCGAGAACACGCTCTTCCTCGATCTCAAGGACGGCCGCGTCGTCATCGAAATGCGCCCCGACCTGGCGCCCAAGACGGTCGCGCGCATCAAGGAGCTGGTGCGCCAGAAATTCTACGACGGCGTGGTGTTCCATCGCGTGATCGAAGGCTTCATGGCGCAAACCGGCGATCCGACCGGCACGGGGCGCGGCGGCTCGGGCCAGAAGCTCAAGGCCGAGTTCTCGAAAGAGCCGCATCTGCGCGGCACCGTGTCGATGGCGCGCGCCCAAGACCCGGACAGCGCCGACAGCCAGTTCTTCATCTGCTTCGGCCCGGCTCAGTATCTCGACGGGCAATACACCGTCTGGGGTCATGTGATCGAGGGCATGGCGTTCGTGGACGAGATCAAGAAGGGAAACCCCGACAACAACGGGCTCGTCCGCAACCCGGACAAGATCGTCCGCATGCAGGTGGCGGCCGACGCTCAGCCATAGGCTGAGCCTTCGCGCCTAACCGCCCGCGAGCGCCCGGGAATAACGGCTCGGGCTCGGGATCCGTCTGCACATTTTTGCCTTGATTTAACCACGCTTTGCCACGCCCGGACGGCCCGTTCGGTGATAGAATTCTTCGTCCTGGTCGATGGCGGCTACCCCCGATGCGCCTGGTCCGGGATCTTCTGCCGACCGCCCGTCGGGACATCGCCGCCGACCGCTCGAAGCGAAAGCGGGAGGAGGCCGGACATGGGTCAGCTAACCCGTCTTTTCCTGGTCTTCATGGCGCTGTTCGTCGCCGCGAGCTTGTTGGCGCTCTGATCCGCCGACGACAAAGCCGGCCGTTTCAGCGCAGGCGCTCGTCTTCGGGCTTGGCCGTGTCCGGCTGGCTTCTTTTGAGCCGCGCCTCGGCCACCTCGGCGATGCGCGCCTTCAGGTCCGGCATTTGCTCCATCAGGCGGCGGAAGTCCGCCACCTCGAGAGCCAGGAGCTGGCATTCCTCGATTGCCGTCACGGTGGCGGTGCGCACGGTGTCCTTCACCAGCGCGATCTCGCCGAAGAACTGCCCGGGCCCGAGCTTGACGGGCTCCGGCAGCAGCTCGACCTCGACCGCGCCCTTCATGATGAAGAACATGGCGTCGGCCGGCTCGCCGCGCCGCACCACGGCGTAGTTGCGCGGCACCACCTGCGGCTTCAGGAGCCGCGTGATCGAGGCGATGCGGGTGGCGTCGAGGCCGGCGAAGAGCGGCACGCTCGCCACCGCCTGCCAGGTGACGACGAAATCGCGCCGGCGAATCTCCTGCGCGAAGCCGGTGGCGAGGATGCCGGTCGGCACGGCGAAGATGGCGATGCCGAGCAGCATGACGATGCCGCCGAAGATGCGCCCGCCCGGCGTCACCGGCACCATGTCGCCATAGCCGACGCTCGCCATGGTGACGATCGCCCACCACAGGCTCTTCGGGATGCTGCTGAAAGCTTCCGGCTGCGCGTCGCGCTCGAGCAGATAGATGATGCCCGACGCCAGGACCAGGAGCACGCCCATGGCCATGAGCGCGCCCAAGAGCGCGCGCGCCTCGTTGCGCATGACGGCGGCGACCAGCCCCAGCGCCGGGGCGTAGCGCGCGAGCTTGAGCAGCGCCAGGAGATCGGCCAGCTCGACCGCGCCGCGGCCCACGGGCAGGATCAAGGCCACCCAGCCGGGCAGGATCACGATCAGATCGATCGCGCCCAGGAAGGAGCGCACATAGTCGAGCCGGGCGGCGGCCGGCATGAGCTGCGGTGCGCGCTCGGGCGCGGTCCAGAGCCGCACCGCATATTCGGCCGTGAAGACGAGGAGCGCGGCGATAGCCAGCGCTTCCGACAGCGCGGCTTGCGGCGCGCTCAGATCGGGCAGGCTGTCGACGAAGCCGGAAGCGACCGCGGCCGCGATGGCGGCCAGAAACAGCGCGTCCATGACGAGGTGCGCGCCCCGGTGCGGCTGTCCCTCGCCCACCAACCGAAACGTCGCGGCGCGCGCGCTGCCGGACATGGTCGCGGATTCCCCCTTGGCCATCCGCGCCTCCCTCGCGCTCAGGCGGCGCGCGACAGCTCGGCGAGCGCCTGCTCGATGGCGGCGAGCGCGGCTTCGGCCTTGCCCGCATCGGGGCCGCCGGACTGCGCCATGTCGGGCCGCCCGCCGCCGCCCTGGCCGCCCAGGGCCCGGCTGCCGGCCTTGGCGAGATCGACCGCGTTGACGCGTGTCGTCAGGTCCTCCGTCACGCCCACGACCAGCGAAGCACGGCCCGCCTCGCGCGCCACCAGAACCACCACGCCCGAGCCGATCTGCTTCTTCATGGCGTCGGCCATGCCCTTGAGCTCCTTGGCCGGCACGCCGTCCAAGAGGCGCGAGGCGAGCTTGATTCCGCCGACCTCGCGATGGTGGGCGCCCGCCGCCGCCGCGCCACCACCGAGGGCCGCCGCCTTGCGCGCCTCGGTCAGCTCGCGCTCGAGCTTGCGGCGTTCCTCGACCAGGCTGGCGATGCGGGCCGGCAACTCGGCCGGCTGGGTCCTGAGCAGCGCCGCGGCCTCGGCCACCAGCGCCTCCTGCTCGCGCGCATGGCGCTCGGCGCCGATGCCGGTCAGCGCCTCGATGCGCCGGACGCCCGCCGCCACGGCGCCCTCATAGAGGATCTTGAAAGCGCCGATGTCGCCGGTGCGGCGCACATGGGTGCCGCCGCACAGCTCGGTCGAATAGTTGCGGCCGCCATCGACGCCGCCCATCGAGACGACGCGCACCTCCTCGCCATATTTCTCGCCGAAGAGTGCCAGCGCACCGGCCTTGACCGCGTCGTCCGGCGTCATCAGCACGGTCTCGACGGCGGCGTTGCGACGGATGCGCCGGTTGACCTCGTTCTCGATGGCCGCGAGGTCCTCGCGCGTCAGCGGCTTGGGATGGCTGAAATCGAAGCGCAGGCGGTCGGGCGCCACCAGCGAGCCCTTCTGGGTGACATGCTCGCCCAGCCGCCGCCGCAACGCCTCGTGCAGCAGATGTGTGGCCGAATGGTTGGCGCGGAGTGCATCGCGCCGCTCGCCGTCAACGCGCATCTCGACCGCGTCGCCGAGCTTGACCTCGCCCTTCTGCACGCGCCCCGAATGGACCCAGAGATCGCCCAGCTTCTTCTGGGTGTCGTCGATGGCGATCTCGAGGCCCGAGGCGTTGAACCAGATGCCGCTATCGCCCATCTGGCCGCCCGACTCGCCGTAGAACGGCGTCTGGTTGGCGATGAGCTGGACCGCGTCGCCGGCCGCGGCCCGGTCGACCGGCAGGCCCGCCTTGACGATGGCGACGACCTGGCCTTCCGCGCTCTCGGTGGCATAGCCCAGGAACTCGGTGGCGCCGACCTTTTCCCGCAGCTCGAACCAGAGCTTCTCGGTGGCGGCCTCGCCCGAGCCGGCCCAGGCGCGCCGGGCCGCCGCGCGCTGCTCCGCCATGGCGCGCTCGAAGCCGGCCGTGTCCACCTTGCGGCCCTGGCCGCGCAGGATGTCCTGGGTGAGGTCGAGCGGGAAGCCGTAGGTGTCGTAGAGCCGGAACGCGACCTCGCCGGCGAGCGCCTGGCCGGCGCCGAGCTTGGCGGTCTCCTCCTCGAGCAGCTTGAGGCCGCGCCCCAGCATGTCCTTGAAGCGCGTCTCCTCGAGCTTGAGGGTCTCGGCGATGATGGCCTGGGCGCGGATCAGCTCGGGATAGGCCTGGCCCATCTGCTGGACCAGCGCCGGCACCAGGCGCCACATCAGCGGCTCCTTGGCGCCCAGCTTGTGCGCATGGCGCATGGCGCGGCGCATGATGCGCCGGAGCACATAGCCGCGGCCCTCGTTGGAGGGCAGCACGCCGTCGGCGATGAGGAACGAGGACGAGCGCAGATGGTCCGCGATGACGCGGTGCGACACCGCCTGCGGTCCGTCCGGCGGCACGTTGGTGGCGTCGGCCGAGGCCAGGATCAGGGCGCGGATCAGGTCGATGTCGTAATTGTCATGCTTGCCCTGCAGCACGGCGGCGAGGCGCTCCAGCCCCATGCCGGTGTCGATCGAGGGGCGCGGCAGCTTGATCCGCTCCTCCTTCGAGATCTGCTCGAACTGCATGAAGACGAGGTTCCAGATCTCGACATAGCGGTCGCCCTCGGCCTCCGGGCTGCCGGGGGGCCCGCCTGCCACTTCGGGACCGTGATCGTAGAAAATCTCCGAGCAGGGGCCGCAAGGGCCCGTGTCGCCCATGGCCCAGAAATTGTCCGAGGTCGGGATGCGCACGATGCGGCTCTCGGGCAGGCCCGCGATCCTCTTCCACAGGCCGAAGGCCTCGTCGTCCTCGGCGAACACCGTGACCCAGAGCCGATCCTTGGGCAGGCCGTATTCCTTGGTGATCAGGTTCCAGGCCAGCCCGATCGCGCGCTCCTTGAAATAGTCGCCGAAGGAGAAGTTCCCCAGCATCTCGAAGAAGGTGTGGTGGCGCGCGGTATAGCCCACGTTCTCCAGATCGTTGTGCTTGCCGCCGGCGCGCACGCATTTCTGCGCGGTCGCGGCGCGCACATAGTCGCGCTTTTCCTGGCCGGTGAAGACGTTCTTGAACTGCACCATGCCGGCATTGGTGAAGAGCAGCGTCGGGTCGTTGCGCGGCACCAGCGGCGAGGACGGCACGATCTCGTGGTCGTTCTTCCGGAAATAGTCCAGGAAAGCGGTGCGGATGTCGTTGGCCGTGGGCAGATGGCCGGCGGAGGTCGAGGTGGACATGAGAAAGCTCGGGTTTCCTGGGCGGTTTCCTGGGTCGCGGGGCTCGGGTTCCTTCACGCGCGATAGAGACGCCGACGACCCTCCCGCCCTGTCGGGGGCGGGTCCCGGCCCTCTCCTCTTGCGCTGTAGAATATAGGGCTTTTTACCAACCGCTTAAGAGCCTGTTTGAGAGCCTGGTCCGGAGAGGGCCCGGGCGGCTCGCCGTCGGGACCGGCTCTGCCCTCTCAAGGGCGCTCGCTGGCGCCGGTTATGCGCAAAGCGCCGGGCACACAGCCTGGCGCCAGGCAGCCGCGGCCTTGTGGCTCCCGCACCTTTCTTGCGGTATGAATAGCCCGATGGGCATGCACCGCCCTCGGCGAGGAAAGGCCCATGGAAATGCCGAGCACTGAGCGCAGGCTTGCGGCCATCTTCGCGGCCGACATGGTCGGCTACAGCCGGTTGATGGAGGCCGACGAGGCGGGAACGCTTGCGCGGCTCAAGACGCACCGCCTCGAGCTCATCGATCCGGCCATCGCCAAGAACGGCGGCCGCATCATCAAGACGGCCGGCGACGGCATGCTGGTGGAATTTCGCAGCGTCGCCGACGCGGTGCGGTGCGCCGCCGAGATCCAGCGCCGCATGGCGCGCCGCAACGCCGACGTATCGCCGGCGCGGTGGATCCAGTTCCGCATCGGCATCAATCTCGGCGACGTGATCGCCGAGGAGAACGACATCTTCGGCGACGGCGTCAATGTCGCCGCGCGCCTGCAGGCGCTGGCCGAGCCCGGCGGGGTCTGCGTGTCTGCAGCCGTGCGCGAGCAGGTCCGCGACAGGCTCGACGTCGCGTTCGAGGATCTCGGCGAACAGAGCGTCAAGAACATCGCCCGGCCGATCCGCGTCTTTCGGGTTCTGCTCGACAAGGAGCCGCCCGAAGCGGCGCAGGCTCGCCCGGAGAGCGCGGCGGCGGTCGCCAGGCCCTCGATCCTGGTGCTGCCTTTCGCCAACATGAGCGGCGACCCGGAGCAGGAATTCTTCGCCGACGGCCTCACCGAGGACATCATCACGGAGCTCTCCCGCTTCCGCCAGCTTTTCGTCATCTCGCGCAATTCGGCCTTCGTGCACAAAGGCAAGGCGACCAAGGTGCAGGACGTCGCGCGCGAGTTCGGCGTGCATTACGTGGTCGAGGGCAGCGTGCGCAAGGCCGGCGAGCGCGTCCGCGTCACGGTGCAGCTCATCGACGCCGAGACCGACCGGCACATCTGGGCGGAGCGCTACGACCGCAACCTCGCGGACATCTTCGCCATCCAGGACGAGGTCACCTCCGCGATCGTGGCGACGCTGCCCGGGCGCGTCGAGGCCGCCGCGCAGGAGCGCGTCAAGCGCCGGCCGACCGAGAACATGGCGGCCTACGAATGCGTGCTGGCCGGCAAGATCCTGCATCACCGCTCGACCCGCGAGGACAATGCCGAAGCGCTGCGCCTGCTCGACCGCGCCATCGCCCTCGACCCCCGATACGCCCATGCCCGGGCCTGGCGGGCCTGCGTGCTGGGCCAGTCCTGGGTCCACAGCTGGTGCGACGACCGGGACGCCACCTGGCGACAGGTGATCGAGGAGCTGCAAACCGCGTTGGCGCTCGACGACAACGACAGCGACGTCCACCGCATCCTGGCCGCCGTCAGCCTTGCGCATGACGACCACGACAAGGCCCTTTATCACCAGGAGCGCGCGCTCGGCCTCAATCCGAACAACGACCTCATTGTGGTGCAGCAGGGCGAGCTCCTGACCTGGCTGGGCCGCCCGGAAGAGGGCATCGAATGGATCAGGAAGGCGATGCGCCTCAACCCCTACCATCCCGAGCGCTTCTGGAACCATCTGGGCCGGGCCTATTTCACGGCACGGCGCTATCCCGAAGCGGTCGAAGCCTTCAGCCACATCGCCCAGCCGGACCACACCCACCATGCTTTTCTCGCGGCCGCCCTGGCGCAGATGGGCAACAAGACCGCGGCGGCGGCCCATGCCCAGGAGGTGCTGAAGCGGGAGCCGGCCTTCTCGGCGGAAAGCTATCTCGCGACCCTGCACTACAAACGGGACAGCGACCGCGAGCACCATCGCGAGGGCCTGCTCAAGGCGGCGCTGCCGGCCTGACCGGCATGGCAGGCCGCCAAAGCGCGCCCCCTTCGAAGGCCCTCAAAAGGGCCGCCGCGAGACGCGTCAGCGGGCGGCGAAGGCCGCGTTCAGTTCCGCATGGGGCGGCGCTTCGGCAGCGACGCCGAGGGAGCCGCGCTCCCTGAGCTCGCGCGCCGCGCGCATGGCGGCACCGAGCGCGGCGCGGGCCAGCGCCCCGCCGACGCTGACGCGCCGGACGCCGAGTGCGGCAAGCTCGGCCAGCGTGGCGCCGCCCGGCCCCATCAGCAGGTTCACCGGCCGGTCGACCGAGCGCAACACGGCCGCGATCTCCTCGCGCGTGCGAAGCCCCGGGGCGTAGAGCAGGTCGGCGCCCGCCTCCTGATAAGCCTGCAGGCGGCGGATCGTGTCGGCGAGATCCGGGCGGCCATGGAGATAGTTCTCTGCGCGCCCGACCAGCAGGAAAGGAAAGGGCAGCGCATGCGCCGCTTCGGCCGCGGCCCTCACGCGCTCGGCCGCGCGAGCGATGTCGTAGATCGGCTCGCCGGGCTCGCGCGTCGAATCCTCGATCGAGCCGCCGACGAGCCCGGCCTCGGCCGCGAGCCGGATGGTTTCGGCCGCGGCCTCCGGGCTCTCGCCGAACCCGTCCTCGAGATCGGCGCTGACCGGCAGGTCGGTCGCCGCGACGATGGCGCGCGCGTTCGCCAGCGTCTCGGCGCGGCTCACGAGACCGGCGCCGTCGGGCCTGCCCAGGCTGAAGGCGAGCCCGGCGCTGGTCGTCGCCAGCGCCTCGAATCCCATCTGCGCCAGCAGCTTCGCCGAGCCCGCATCCCAGGGGTTGGGAATGACGAAGCAGCCCGGCCGCTCATGCAGCGCCTTGAAGGCGTGGGCCTTCTCCAATTGTGTCGCCATCGGCATCTCCTGTTGCACAAGGATCGCGGCATGGGGCCGCCATAAGAAAAGACCGCCGCCGAGGGGGTGTCGGCGGCGGTCTCTCTTGTCGTTCGCCGGGCGGGGTCTAGGGGAACCGCGAGAGGACCGGCGACGAGAGGACGGGTTCGGGGCTTTCGGTCCAAGGACCGTCGAGCCCTGAAACGGTGGGCGGACCGGGCCTCAGTCCTCCTCGGCGGCCTCGCCGGCGCCCCCTTCCATCATGGCGCCGGCGACGATGCCGGCGTTCTGGCGCACGGCGGCCTCGATCTGGCCGGCGACCTCCGGGTTCTCCTTGAGGAACTGCTTGGCGTTCTCGCGGCCCTGGCCGATGCGCTGGCCGCCATAGGAGAACCAGGCGCCCGACTTCTCGACCACGCCCGCGGCCGTGCCGAGATCGATCAGCTCACCGGTCTTGGAGATGCCTTCGCCATACATGATGTCGAACTCGACCACGCGGAACGGCGGGGCCAGCTTGTTCTTGACCACCTTCACGCGGGTCTGGGAGCCCACCACCGTGTCGCGGTCCTTGATCGAGCCGATGCGCCGGATGTCGAGGCGCACCGAGGCGTAGAACTTGAGCGCGTTGCCGCCGGTCGTGGTCTCGGGGTTGCCGAACATCACGCCGATCTTCATGCGGATCTGGTTGATGAAGATCACCATGCAGCGCGAGCGCGAGATCGAGCCGGTGAGCTTGCGCAAGGCCTGGCTCATGAGGCGGGCCTGCAGGCCGACATGGGCGTCGCCCATCTCGCCCTCGAGCTCGGCGCGCGGCACCAGCGCCGCGACGCTGTCCACCACCAGCACGTCGACGGCGCCCGAGCGCACCAGCGTGTCGGCGATCTCGAGCGCCTGCTCGCCGGCGTCGGGCTGGGAGATCAGCAGCTCCTCGACATTGACGCCGAGCTTGGTGGCGTAGGAGGGGTCGAGCGCGTGCTCGGCGTCGATGAAGGCGCAGGTGCCGCCCTGGCGCTGCGCCTCGGCCACGACATGGAGGGCGAGCGTGGTCTTGCCCGAGCTCTCGGGGCCGTAGATCTCGATGATGCGCCCGCGCGGCAGGCCGCCGATGCCGAGCGCGATGTCGAGCCCGAGCGAGCCGGTGGAGACCACCTCGGTCTCGACCACCTTCTCGCGCTGGCCCAGCCGCATGATCGAGCCTTTGCCGAAGGCGCGCTCGATCTGGCTCAGCGCCGCGTCCAGCGCCTTGTTGCGATCCATGCTGGTTTCCTTGCCGACGACCTTCAACGCCACGTTCGACATCGGGCTCGCTCCCCTTATTTCACAGCCCTCGCGGGCCGACAACTCGAGGGAAAGAGTACGCGGTTTGTTCTCGTGCTGGCAAGCGGATTTTAGATCAAAATGAGAACAAACAGACAATCTAGGCCGAACAATGGCTTAGCTGGCCACGGGGGCAAAACCGCCCGCCACGCCCGTCCGGGCTCTGGCCGATTCGCGTGGCATTGCAAAGGGTTAGGAACCGCTGGAAAACGGCCGCCGGCCGGCCCTCCAAGGAGCCGGAACGAGCCTGACATAACAGGATATGCAAGCGCCAGGGCTGGCGCCCCGCCGGGGCCCGAAGGCTCACGCCGCCCGCTCGCGCATCACTTCCTTCACCTTCTCGGCCAGCTGCGAGAGCGAGAAGGGCTTGGGCAGGAAGTGGATCTCGGCCCCCTCGCCCAGCCGCTTGCGGAAATCGTCCTCGGCATAGCCCGAGATGAAGATCACCTTGAGCTCGGGGCGCATGGCGCGCACCTCGCGGATCAGGGTCGGCCCGTCCATGCGCGGCATCACCACGTCGGTGATCAAGAGGTCGATCGGCTGCTTGCCGGCCTTGAGGATCTCGAGCGCGGCCTCCCCGCTCCTCGCCTCGAACACGTTGTAGCCCTTGTTCCGGAGCGCGCGCGCGCCGAAGAGGCGCACCGCGTCCTCGTCCTCGACCAGCAGCACCGTGCCCATGCCGGTCAGGTCGCGCGGCTGCAGGATCTCCCCCTCGCGCCTGGCCTGCGGCTCGCTCTGCGCCACCGCGTGGCGCGGCAGGTAGATCGAGAAGGCGGTGCCCTCGCCCAGCTTGCTGTCGACGAAGATGAAGCCGCCGGTCTGCTTGACGATGCCGTAGACGGTGGCGAGCCCGAGCCCGGTGCCGGCTCCCACCTCCTTGGTCGAGAAGAAGGGCTCGAAGATGTTGTCGATGATGTCGGGCGCGATGCCCGTGCCGGTGTCGATCACCTCGATGCGGACGTAGTCGCCGGGCGGCATGATCTCGGCCCCGCGCAGGTTCGGCAGCGTGCTCGACACGTTCGAGGTGCGGATCAGGAGCTTGCCGCCCTCGGGCATGGCGTCGCGCGCGTTGACGGCGAGATTGATGATGACCTGCTCGAGCTGGCCGTGGTCGACCTTGACGGGGAACAGGTCGCGGCCGTGCGACATCTGCAGCTCGATGTTGGCGCCGATCAGCCGGCGCAAGAGATGCGACAGCTCGGCCAGCACGTCGGTCACGTCGAGCACGCGCGGGATCAGCGTCTGCTGGCGAGAGAAAGCCAGGAGCTGGCGCACCAGGTTGGCGGCGCGGTTGGCGTTCTGCTTGATCTGCATGATGTCGGCGAAGGACTGGTCGCCGGCGCGATGGCGCAGCAGCAGGAGGTCGCAGAAGCCGATCATGGCCGTGAGCAGGTTGTTGAAGTCGTGGGCGATGCCGCCGGCGAGCTGGCCCACCGCCTGCATCTTCTGCGACTGCGCGAACTGGCGCTCGAGCTTGCGCCGCTCGGTGGTGTCGATGAACTGCACGATCAGGCCGCCCCGTCCGCCGGGCTCGTCCTCGCGGCGCACGGCATAGAGCGTGGCGCTGCGCGCGTTGCTGCCGGCCGCGAGCTGCAGGTCGAGCGGGAGCTCGCCCTCCTCCGCGCCGGCGAGCGCCGCTGCGAGGCGCGCCTCGGCGGCGGGCCGATCGGCCTCGGCGATGAGCTCGATCAGACGAAGCTTCCTGAGCTGGGTCGAGCGCATCTTGACCATCGAACGGAACGACTTGTTGCACTCCTCGAGCCGGCCCTCGGGATCCACCAGCACGATGCCCACCGGCGCCTGCTCGAAGAAACGCTGGAAGCGGCGCTCGAACATCTGCAACTGCGCCTCGCGCGCGCGCGCGGGCCTGAGATCGTGCACCACGCCGCAGGCGACGGCACCGCCGCGCGCGCCCGGCGGCAGCGCCTGCTGGCGGATATGGACCGAGATCGCCTGGCCGCCGACATCCTTGAAGATGCTGTCTCCGTCGCCCTCGATGCCGGCACCGAAGGGGCTCGCCGGCATGGCGCCGGCCGGGACCTCGGCCAGAACATCGTGCAGGCGGCCGGTCCAGCCCTCATCGACGCCGAGCCAGCCGCGCATGGTCCCGTTCATGTAGATGATGCGCCCCGCGGCGTCGACCGCGTACCAGCCGAGCGGTGCGCGATCGAGCAGGGCCACGAGCTGGCGCTCGCCGATGGCGCCGGCACTGCGCATGCTGAGCCGGCCGAACCAGAAGCTCGCACCCGCCGCCGCCAGCAGCGCCGCCACGGCTGCACCCACGGTCGGCGCGTCAATCGCGATGCCGCTTGCGGCCGCAGCCGGACGGGCCGACAGAAGCAGCACCAGCAGAGCGGCTGCGCGCGCGAGCCTTATCCCCCGGTGCCCGGCATGCGTCAGCTTGGTGGCATGGTCCCCTATCATTTTCCCCCTTACCCTAGCACTTTCTCGTCTCGTTGCGGATCGATCTGCCGATAGGCCCGACTGCGGCCGCCGCGCCTCACGGCTGCGCCGCCGGTTGCGGCCGCTTCCCCTTGAGCCTCATGACATAGCCGATGACCTCGGCCACCGCCTTGTAATGCTCGGGCGGAATCTCCTCGTCGAGATCGACCGCGGCATAGAGGCCGCGCGCCAAGGGCGGGTTCTCGACCACGGGCACCCGGTTGGCCTCGGCCACCTCGCGGATCTTGAGCGCGACCGCGTCCGTGCCCTTGGCCACCAGGACGGGTGCCGCCATCTTGCCGAGCTCGTATTTGAGGGCGACGGCATAGTGGGTCGGGTTGGTGATGACCACGTCGGCCTTCGGCACCGCCGCCATCATGCGCCGGCGCGCCCGCTCCATGCGGATCTGCCGGATGCGCGACTTGATCAGCGGATCGCCTTCGGCCTGCTTCAACTCCTCGCGCAGCTCGCGCTTCGACATGCGCAGGCGGCGGATATGCTCGAAATACTGGTAGAGATAGTCGAGCGCCGCGACGATGGCCATGATCGCGAGCAGCGCGATCAGAAGCCGGATGGCGTCGTGGCGCAGCAGCCCCAGCAGGATCACCTGATCGAGGCCGATCAGGCGCGCCGCGTCGGTGCCGATCGGCCACAGCACCATCACCGCGACCGTGCCGACCACGGCGAGCTTGACCAGGTTCTTGGCGAACTCGGCCACGGCCTTGCGCGAGAACAGCCGCTTGGCGCCGGCCAGCGGCGACAGGCGCTCGAGATCGGGCTTGAGCTGCTCGGCGGTGAACAGGAAGCCGTGTTGGAGCAAGCCGCCGGCGACGGCCGCCGCCATCAGCACCAGGAGCGGCAGGAGCCCGATCTTGATCAGGCCGAAGGCGAGGCCGGCGAAGGTCTGACGCAGGCCGTCGGCATCCATCGGGATGGCGTCGGGCCGCTCCCAGAACGGCAGCAGCAAGCGCGCCGTCCCGTCCAGCGCCTGGCGCGCGAAGACGAAGATGGCGAGCGCGATGCCGAGGATCATGAGCCAGTGCTGGACCTCGCGCGATTGCGCGACCTGGCCCCTTTCGCGCGCTTCCTGGAGCCGTCGTTGGGTCGGTTCTTCGGTGCGCTGCGAGTCGTCCTGTTGTTCCTCGGCGGCCATCTATCGCCCTCTCCGAATCACAACAGGCCCGGCACAGCGTCCGAGAACCGGCCCATGAACCAGGTCATGGCCAGCCCCAGCGCCGCGATCAGCAGCACGAAGCCCGCCAGGATCTGCACCGGCAGGCCGACGAAGAACACCTGGAGCTGGGGCATCAGCCGCGACAGCAGTCCCAGCGCCAGGTTGAACAGAAGCCCCAGCAGGATGAAGGGCGCGGCGAACTCCACGGCCAGCGTGAAGGCGTTGGCGACGGTGCGCATCACGGCCAGCGCCATGTCGCCCGCGGGCGGCGGGCCGCCCGCCGGGAACAGCGCATAGGAATCCGCGACCGCCCGGATCATGGGCTGGTGCAGGCCGGTGGCGAAGATCAACACGACGGCGAGCGCGATCAGGAAGTTGCTGATCACCGAGCCCTGCTGCGCGGTGGTCGGGTCCTGGGCGAGCGCGCTGGCAAAGCCGATCTGCAGTGCGATCACCATGCCCGCGGTCTCGAGCGCCAGCAGCAGGATGCGCACCAGCGTGCCGAGAAAGAGGCCGATGACGATCTCGCCGCCGAGGAGCAGCATGAGCGCGATGGCGCCGGCAGGCGCCGGCGGCAGGTTCGGCGAGAGAGCCGGCATCAGCGCCAGCGAGAAGGCCAGCGCGAAGACGAGCCGCAGGCGCGGCGAGACATAGCCTTCGCCGATGCCCGGCAGCAGCAGCGTCGCCGAGCCGATGCGGGCGAAGACGAGGAAGAAGGCGAAGAGATTGGTGGCGAGGAGCTGCTGCAGCATTCAGGTCGACCTGCCGGATCATTTTCTCACGAGTGGATTGCCCCTCACCCCGACCCTCTCCCCGCTTCGCGGGGCGAGGGAGAAGAAAGAAGCCCTCGCCCCCACGCGAGTGGGGGAGAGCGACTGTGTTGCGGGGTCAAGCGGTTTGTTCGATCTGGGCATAATGCCTCGCGACGATGGCATTGAGATGCACGATCAGTTTGCGCATGCAAGCGACGAGGGCCACTTTGGGCGGCT
>JBMONF010000071.1:0-1830 GCA_049323455.1 Pseudomonadota bacterium
CTGGTAGGCGCTGCCGTCGGAAGCGGGCGCGGTCGCCAAAATGCCGTGCTCGACCAGTGACCGCAGGCGCGCGGCCAGAATGTTCTTGGCCATGCCGAGCTTGCTCTGAAATTCGCCGAAACGGCGCACGCCGAACAGCGCCTCGCGGATGATCAGCAGCGACCACCAGTCGCCGAGCGCCTCGAGCGACCGCGCGATCGGGCATGCATCGCCTTCGAAGCTCGTTCTTTTCACCATCGCTCGCTCTCCCGCGTTCGCACGGCGCCTGAGCTGATCACGCGCTTGTGTGGTTGCATCATAAAACCAAATGCCCTAGATGGCAATCTGGTTTCATTATGAAACTGAAGGAGGCGAGCGTGAGACTGAAGAACAAGGCAGCACTGATCACCGGCGGCAACAGCGGCATCGGGCTTGCGACGGCAAAGCTGTTCGTGGCCGAGGGCGCGAACGTGGTGATCACTGGGCGCAACAAGCAGACGCTGGAGGCAGCCGCGAAGGAACTCGGCCCGAACGCACTCGCACTCGCGGCCGACGCCACCGACATCGCCGCCACCGCAGCCGCGATCAAGCAGGGCGCGGAAAAGTTCGGCAGGTTCGACATCGTGTTCGCCAATGCCGGCATTGCCGGCGGCACGCCGCTGGGATCAGCGACGCTCGAGGTGTTCGAGAAAGTCATCAGCACCAATCTGACCGGCGTGTTCTTCACCGTTCAAGCCGCGCTGCCTCATCTCAACGACAATGCCTCGATCATCCTCAACGGCTCGGTGATCTCGGTGCTCGGCATTCCCGGTTACTCTGCTTACGGTGCGGCGAAAGCCGGCGTGCGCGCGATGGCGCGGGTCATGGCCTCGGAGCTGTCGCCGCGCGGAATCCGCGTCAACGTGGTGGCGCCCGGCGCGATCCGCACGCCGATCTGGGGGGCCGCCACCGCGACGCCCGAGGCCGAGAAGGAGTTCGAGAAGCGGATCGCGCTGACGACGCCGCTCGGCCGCATCGGTGAAACCGATCACGTCGCCAAGACGGTGCTGTTCCTCGCCTCCGACGATTCCGGGCATGTGCAGGGCCAGGAGATCTTCGTCGACGGCGGTGCGGTGGCTTCGCCGAGCGGCGCGCCGATCTACCGCGGCTGACGCTCCAAACAAGCTCGATTCCGTCCGGCGCAGGATGTGTGTTGCGCCGGACGGTTCAGCGGTCGCGGGGCTATGCTGCACGCAGACCCGTTGCTGCCTGGAGAGCGCCGGTGAGCGCCTTCTCGCGGTGGTCCGGGCCGATCTGGATTCCGTCGGCGGGGATGAACTCGACGCTGTTTATTCCCATGAAGCCGAACACCCAGCGCAGATAGGTTTCGAGGTGCTCGCCGGCCGCGTTTGGCGTCTCGGCGCCGTAAAAGCCGCCACGCGATATTGCGACGATCACGCGCTTGCCGCCCGCGAGCCCCTCGGCTCCAGTCGCGCCGTACTTGAATGTCTTCCCAGGCACCAGAATTCGGTCGATCCAGGCCTTGAGCTGGCTCGGGATCGTGAAGTTGTACATGGGCGCGCCGATGACGACGATGTCGGCCGCAAGGAAATCCTCCAGCGCGCCGGCGCCCGCCGCGAGGTCGGGCGCGAGTTCCGCCGGAGCCGGCGCGCCGTGGGCCGCCGCAAGGTGCGAGCCGGAGAGATGGGCGAGCGGGGCCTGGGCCAGATCGCGATAGACAACCGCGAGCGAGGGCGTCGCCTGCCGGAGCCGGTCGACGATGGCGGCGGAAACCTGCCGGCTGACGGATTGGGGGCCGAGCACGCTGGAGTCGAGGTGGAGGAGTTTCATGTGAGGGTCACCCTGGTATAG
>JBMONF010000072.1:0-10162 GCA_049323455.1 Pseudomonadota bacterium
CGGGCGGCGCCGGCGGCGGAGGCGGGATCTCCTCGGCCTGCGGCTGCGGCTCGGGCGGCTTCGGCTTCTCCACGGGCTTGGGCGCCGGCGTCGGCTGCTCCTGCTTCGGCGGCGTCGTGATGTCGGCGATGGTGGCGAGCTCAACCGGCACCGGCCGCTGGAAATCCTCGGGCGCAATCCATTGGGGCAACCCGAAATAGATCAGCAGCACGACGGCGACATGGAACAGCGCGCTCAAGAGCGCGCCGCGCCGCATGGAACGGTCAATTGCCAATCTTGGTTCCTGTTTGCGTCTCGGGCGGCTGTTCGACGATCAGCGCCACCTGCGAGAAGCCCGCGTTCTTGATCAAGCCCATCACTTCCATGACGCGGCCGTAGTTGATCGTCTTGTCGCCGCGCACATAGATCCGCGTGTCGGCCTTGCTGAGCGTGATCGCCTGCAGCCGCGCCACCAGGGCATCGGTCTGGACTTCGGTTTCCTGCAGGAACACGCGGCCTTCGCCGTTGACTGTGACGACCAGCGGCTCGGTCGGCTCGCTCAGCGCCTCGGCCTTGGTCTGCGGCAGGTTCACCGGGATGCCGGCCGTGAGCAGCGGCGCCGTCACCATGAAGATGACCAGCAGCACCAGCATGACGTCGACCATCGGCGTCACGTTGATGTCGGCCATCGGCCGGTAGCGGCCTGTGCCGCGCGATCGACGCCGGGCCGCCGCGGCGATGCTGAGATTGACCGCCATCTAGCGCTTCTCCTCGAGCTGGCGAGACAGGATCGCGCCGAACTCGCCCGAGAACGCCTCGAGCCGGTGGCCGTAACGCCCGATGTCGCCCGAGAGCTTGTTGTAGGCGAGCACCGCCGGGATCGCTGCGACGAGGCCCAGCGCCGTCGCGAACAGCGCTTCGGCGATGCCGGGCGCCACCACGGCCAAGGTCGTGTTCTTGGCGGCGGCGATCGAAGCGAAGCTGTTCATGATGCCCCACACCGTGCCGAACAGGCCGATGAAGGGCGCCGACGACCCGACCGAAGCCAGATAGATCAGGTGCCGCTCGAGTTGCTCCATCTCGCGTCCGAGCGTGATGTCCATCACCCGCTCGATGCGATCCTGCAAACTGGTGCGCAGCTGATCCGAGCCGAGCAGACCCTTGGCCGCCGAGCGGCGCCACTCGCGCATCGCCGCCACGAAGATCGCCGACATCGGGTCGGGCGGGCGGTTGGAGATGCGGTCGAACAGCTCCTCGAGGGAGCCGCCGGACCAGAAGGCCTCCTCGAACTGGCGCGCCTGCCCGCTCAGGCGGCGGATGCGGATGGCCTTGTCGAAGATGATGGCCCAGGTCCAGAACGAGGCCACCAGCAAGACCAGGATCACGATCTTCACGATCACGTCGGCCTGGATGAACAGGCCCCAGACCGTGAGATCGGCAGGCGGCGCCGATCCGATCAGATCGGCGGCGTTGATTTGATTCTCCATATCTACTCGACTCGCTCTTCGGATTGATGGAAACGGTGGAGCGCGGTGCGCACGGCGGCCGGAATCCGCCGAGGCTGGCCCGCACGATTGAGGCAGGCCAGCCGCACTTTGAGACGCGCGATGTCGTCGTCGGCGCGGCGGATGACCTGCAGAGCATCGAGGGTAGCTCCCCCCACCTCGATCACCCGGGTCTCGACCTCGAGCAGGTCATCGAGGCGCGCCGGCTTGAGGTAGTCCACCTCGCACCGCGCCACCACGAAGCTCAGGCCCTCGGTCTCGAGCATGTCGGCATGGCTGGCGCCGAGCTCGCGCATCATCTCGGTGCGCGCCCGCTCGGCGAAGCGCAGATAGTTGGCGTAATAGACCACGCCACCCGCATCGGTGTCCTCGTAATAGACGCGGACCGGCCAGCGGTGCAGCGCCGCGCCGGAGCTCTCGCGCTCAATCAAGCGGCACCTCCGCGGGATCGGCGTCGGCGATGAGATCGAGCTGGCCGGGGCGCGCGGGCTCCGCCAGCCCCAGATGGCGATAGCCGTTGCCGGTCAGCATGCGCCCGCGCGGCGTTCGCTGCAGCAGGCCGCGCTGGATCAGGAACGGCTCGATCACCTCCTCGATCACGTCGCGCTGCTCGGAAAGCGCGGCGGCCAGCGTCTCGACGCCGACCGGGCCGCCGCCATAGTTCTCGGCGATGCAGCGCAAGTAACGCCGGTCCATCGCATCGAGGCCGAGCCCGTCCACCTCAAGCCGGTTGAGCGCGGCGTCGGCCGCGCGCTCGTCGATCTCGGAGAGACCCGCCACAGCGGCGAAGTCGCGCACGCGGCGCAAGAGCCGGCCGGCGACGCGCGGCGTGCCGCGCGCGCGCCGTGCGATCTCGGAGGCTCCCCTGGCCGTCAGCGCCATGCCGAGCAGGCTTGCGCCGCGGCGCACGATCCTCTCCAGCTCCTCGGTCGTGTAGAACTGGAGGCGCAGCGGAATGCCGAAGCGCTCGCGCAAGGGCGTGGTGATCAGCCCCGAGCGCGTGGTGGCGCCCACCAGCGTGAAGGGCGGCAGGTCGATCCTGACCGAGCGCGCCGCCGGCCCCTCGCCGATGATGAGGTCGAGCTGTTGATCCTCCATCGCCGGATAGAGGATCTCCTCGACCGCCGGATTGAGGCGGTGGATCTCGTCGATGAAGAGCACGTCGCGCGGCTGCAGGTTGGTGAGCAGCGCCGCCAGATCGCCCGCGCGCGCGATCACCGGGCCCGAGGTGGCGCGGAATCCGACCCCCAGCTCGCGCGCGACGATCTGGGCCAGCGTGGTCTTGCCGAGACCGGGCGGGCCGAACAGCAGCACGTGATCCAGCGCCTCGCCGCGCGCCCGCGCGGCGGCGATGAAAATGCGCAGGTTCTCGCGCAACTGCTGCTGGCCCACGAACTCGTCGAGCGAGAGCGGGCGCAGGCTCGCCTCGGCTTGGTCCTCGCGGCGCGGCTCCGGCGCGATGACACGTGTCTCGCTCAATGGCTGAGCTCCTTGAGCCCGGCGCGGATGAGCGCCTCGGTCGAGGCCTTGGCCCCCAGCGCGCGCGCGGCGCCGGAGACGGCGGAGAGCGCCTCCTGGCGGCGATAGCCCAGATTGACCAGCGCCGACACCGCCTCGGCGAGCGGGCCCGGCGCCTCGGCCTCGGCCGCGATCGCCGCCAGCCCCGCCGCCATGCCGTTGCCGAGCGCGATGCCGCCGGCCTTGTCCTTGAGCTCGGTCACGATCCGCGCCGCGAGCTTGCTGCCGACGCCGTTGGCGCGCGTCAGCGCCGCCTTGTCCTGCGCCAGCACCGCCTGCAGCAGCTCGTCGGGGGCGAGCGCCCCCAGAAGCGCCAGCGCCAGCCTGGCGCCCACGCCCTGGACCGTGGTCAGCAGCCGGAACCAGTCGCGCTCGGCCGGTGTGGCGAAGCCGTAGAGATGGATGTGGTCCTCGCGCACATGGGTCTCGATCAAGAGGCTCGCGGCCTCGCCCGCGCGCGGCAGCCGACCGAGCGTGCGGCTCGAGGCGAAGACCAGATAGCCCACGCCGCCGACGTCGATCACGGCGGTGTCGGTGCCTACACTGTCCACGAGGCCCGAGAGCTTGGCGATCATGGGCTTTGGGCCTCCGCGGCGAGCGGCTGGCGCCAGCGCTCGAACGTGCCGGCGTGATGCGCATGGCAGATGGCGACCGCGAGCGCATCGGCGGCGTCGGGGCTCTCGATCAGGCAACCCGGCAGCAACAGCTTCACCATGCGCTGCACCTGCTGCTTTTCCGCATGGCCCGCCCCCACCACCGACTTCTTGACCAGGTTGGCGGGATATTCGGCGACCGGCAGGCCGGCCAGCGCCGGCACCAGCAGCACCACGCCGCGCGCCAATCCCAGCTTCAAGGTCGAGGTCGGATTCTTGTTGACGAAGGTCTCCTCCACCGCGGCTTCATCCGGCCGGTGGCGCTCGATGATCCGCGCCAAGCCGTCATGGAGCTGCACCAGCCGCTCGGCCAGCGGCTTGTCGCCGTCGGAATGCACAGCGCCATCCGCGACATGCGAGAGGCGGTTGCCTCGCACCTCGATCACGCCCCAACCGGTATGGCGCAGTCCGGGATCTAGGCCCAGGAGCCGCATGAATTCCGTTCCGTCGCTTTCCTCCCGGGTCGCGCTGCCGGCCTTGTTCAGGCGGTGAGGCGCGCCAGGACCTCGTCGGCGATCTCGTAGTTGGCCGAAACCGTCTGGACGTCGTCGTTGTCCTCGAGCGCGCCGATGAGCTTGAGCAGCGTCTCGGCCGCGTCCTCGGGCACCGGCACGGTGCTCTGCGGCTGCCAGGTGAGCCGCGCGAACTCGGCCGGCCCGAACTTGCCCTCGAGCGCATCGCGCACTTGGGCGAAATCCTCCGGTCGTGTCGTCACGGTATGGCCGCCCTGGTCGCTCTCGACATTCTCGGCCCCCGCCTCCAGCGCCGCGTCGAACATGGCGTCGCCCGACGCGGCCGCAGCCGGGAAGCGTAGCGTGCCCTTGCGCCCGAACATGAAGGCCACGCTGTTGCTCTCCCCCAGATTGCCGCCGCATTTCGAGAAGGCGGAACGGATGTCCGAGGCCGTGCGGTTGCGGTTGTCGGTCAGCGCCTCGACGATGATGGCGACGCCGCCGGGGCCGTAACCCTCGTAGCGGACCTCCTCGTAATTGGCGCCTTCCGCGCCGCCGCTGCCGCGTTTGATCGCGCGCTCGATCGTGTCCTTCGGCATGTTGGCGCTGCGCGCCGCGTTGATCGCCGCGCGCAGCCGCGGATTGGCGGCGGGGTCGGGCAGGCCATTGCGCGCCGCCACCGTCAGTTCTCGAATGAGCTTGGTGAAGAGCTTGGCGCGCCTGGCATCCTGCGCGCCCTTGCGAACCATGATGTTCTTGAATTGCGAATGGCCGGCCATTGCCTCGAAAACCCAGATGCTGAGAAGATTCGGAAATATCCTACCATATTTTGTGGGAGTTACGGGGGTATTCCGCGAACAGGTAACCCGTCAATATGGCAAGAATGGGGCCGCCTTCTAGCAGGATTCCCCAGCCTTCCCAAGGGGTCGCGCGGTCGAGCGGCACCCTTCCAGCTCCGACCACGCACGGGCCGGTCGCTTCAGCGCTTGTTAATCTTCGCGGGCCAAGACTTGCGCATCGGCCCCGAAGAGAAGCCGTCCATGCCGCATGCCTCCGATCCCGCCCTGCCCGACATCGCGACCGCGCTTGCCAGCCGGCGCGGCGACGGCGAGGAACTGCGCCACGTGACCGGGCGCATCGACGAGATGGTGACGGCGGCCGGCTTCGCCGCGCTCGACGCGGCGCTGGCGCTGGCCGAAGGCGGCGGCGCGCGCGAGGCGGCGCAGCGCATCGCCGAGGATATCGCCCAGCGCACCGAGGCGCTCGAGCGCGAGGTCAGCCGCGTCGTGCTCGCCTCCAAGCCGGCCTGACCGGCCGGGCGATCCCCAAGCCCGCGCGCCTTCCGTCACCTCACGGCCACACTTCCTCGAGCCGTCCGCCGACCCTGAGCGGGCTCACGCGGGCCGCCAGCCCGGTCGCGTCGTCGGTCTCCACGAACAGGCCCGAGAGCGTGGCCGGCCCCTCCGCCGGCGTCAGCCGCTCGGTCGGCATCTTGCGCACGAAGCGCTGCACCGGCAGCGACTTCTTCATGCCGATCACGGAATCGTAGTCGCCGCACATGCCGACGTCGCTCACGTAGGCGGTTCCGCCGGGCAGCAGCATGTGATCGGCCGTCGGCACATGGGTGTGCGTGCCGATCACCGCCGAGACCCGGCCGTCGAAGGCGTGGCCGAAGGCCATCTTCTCGCTGGTGGCCTCGGCGTGGAAATCGAACAGGATCACGTCGGCCTCGCGGCCGAGCTTCGCCCCGGCCAGAATCCGCTCGGCCGCGGCGAAGGGATCGTCCAGCGCGTCCATGAAGAGCCGGCCCATCAGGTTGGCGACCAGCACCTTGCGCCCGTCCCGCGCCTCGAAGAGGCCGGACCCGCGGCCGGGCGTGCCCGGCGGGAAGTTCGCCGGGCGCAGCAGCCGGGTGCTGCGGTCGATGAAGGCGGCCGTCTCCTTCTGGTCCCAGACATGGTTCCCGGTGGTCACCACATCGGCGCCGGCCCCGAGCAGCTCGGCCACGATCTTCTCGGTGATGCCGAAGCCGCCGGCGGCGTTCTCGCCATTGACGACGACGAAATCGAGGGCGAGGCGGCGGCGGATCTCGGGCAGGCGCTCCGTCACGCCCTGCCGGCCCGAGCGCCCCACCACATCGCCCAGAAGCAGCAGGCGCATGCGGGCCCGCGCCTTCTTTAGCGCGCGCCGACGCGGAGCGCGCGCCGGTCGGTGACGATCCAGTCGAGCGGCTGGTCGCAAGCCTCGTGCGGCACCGCCGTCACCTCCTGTCCGTCGAAGGCGACGCCGACCGCGAGCGTCTCGTGCAGCGCGCGCAGCCACTCGAGCGTGCGGTCGTAGAAGCCGCCGCCATAGCCCAGCCGATAGCCGTGGCGGTCGAAGGCGAGCATGGGCACCAGCAACAGCGCGGGCTCGACCAGCGGCGCTTCGGGCGGCGGCGTCGGCACGCGGAAGGGCCCCGGCACCAGCGCCTCGCCGGGCTTCCAGCTCCGGAAGATCAGGGGCAGGCCCTTGCCCTGGATCACCGGCAAGCCGACGGGATGGCCCGCCGCGGCGAGCCGTTCCATCATCGGCCGCGGATCGAATTCGCCGTCGAGCGGCCAGTAGCCCGAGACGACCGCGCCGGCCGCCGGCCGGATATGCGCGAAGAACCGCCCGGCAGCCGCCACGCCCGCCGCCTCGGCGCCGATCGCGGCGGCGAGCTGGCGCCGGCGCTCGGTCGCGAGCGCGCGCAGTGCGCGCTTGGCCTCGATCAAATCTTCAGGCTCGCTCAAGGGAACCATCCGCCGCTCTGTTGTGACGATCGCCCGGGCTTCCCCCCGCCGGACGCGCTGCCCCCTGCGATGCGAAAGGAGAGCGGCTGCTTGCGCCTCGCAACGTCAGGTCGGACGGAGCCGCCTCGGCCGATGAGCGGGTTCTATCCTCTGCGGCCTGCTACAGCAGGTGGGCGCCGTGTGTCCGGGCCCGGAGGCTCGGTCAGGGACAGCTCCCGAGAGTATAGTCATTGGGCCCAGGGATATGAGGCTCTGTCGCACCGCGCAGCGCCCGTCCGGAGTGGAATTTAGGGGCCCGAGAGCCGCGTCGCAATGGCGTCGATGCGCCGCACGATGCCGTCGACGGCGTCGGCCGCCGCCGCGGCGTCGCGCTCGGCGGCGCGCTGGGCCGACGCGTCGGCCGATGCGCGCGCGGCCGCGAGCTCGTCGGCGATGATCAGCGCCGCCATCACCAGCAGGCGGTTGTCGTTGACGGGGCCGAGCCGGCGCGCCAGCTCGCTCACGCGCCGGTCGAGCTCGGCACCCAGGGTATGGAGCCGCTCCTCCTGCCCGTCGTCGCAGGCGATCTCGTAAGGGCGGCCGTTGAGCGAAAGCGTGACCGTCGCCATCCCCGCCCCTTCTCAGAGCCCGACCAAAAATGGGTGTGAAATCTTCATGCTCTACGCCCCGTCGTCGTCATTCCCGCGAAAGCGGGAATCCATGGAGATGCCATACTCCGGCCGTTCCATGGACCCTCGCTTTCGCGAGGGTGACGAACAACTTTCTCTCTTGAAAAATCACGACTCACCTTGAGCCCTTCTCTCAAGCCTCGGCGGCGGCCTTGAGCCGCGCGATGATCTGGTCGATGCGGCTATAGACGCTCTGAGCCTCGCCCCTGAGGGCGATGTGCGCGGCTCTCAGCTCCTTGAGCTCGGATTCGAGGCGAGCGCGCTCGGCCACCGCGCGCTGCTCGCGCGAATCGATCGCCTGCTCCAGATGCTGGAGGGCGACGTCGAGCCGGTCGAGGGCTTGAGCCAACCGCGTCATGCCGTCATTTCCGTGGGGCCGTCAATTCCGATGGGAAAAGAGCTTCCGGACCGTCCTTCATGCGCGAGCATAGGGGGCGGCGGAACGGCGCGTCAACGCCGTGCGGCCCGGCTCATGGGCCCCCGCGGGGCGCCGAGGGTTGACGGAAGGGTCGGTCGGACGGCATGTTCCGGGCGCGCCGCCGCTTCCGGTCGTTCCTTAGGGGGCGGTGATCGAGCCCCCCAGGACATGCCGCCCCTATCATGGACACCGCCGCGCCCGTGCCTTCCTTAGCCGCCCCCGAAACGAACCCTCGAGCGAGCCTTCCGGCGAACCACCGCGACATGGCCAACGCCATCCGCGCGCTCGCGATGGACGCCGTCGAGAAGGCGAGTTCGGGCCATCCTGGCATGCCGATGGGCATGGCCGACGTGGCCACGGTGCTATGGACGCGCTTTCTCAAGTTCGATCCGGCCCATCCGCATTGGCCCGACCGCGACCGCTTCGTGCTCTCGGCCGGGCATGGCTCGATGCTCCTCTATGCGCTGCTCTATCTGACCGGCTTCGCCGACATGACGCTCGAGGAGCTGAAGCGCTTCCGCCAGCTCGGCAGCCGCACCCCGGGCCATCCCGAGTTCGGCCACGCCGCCGGCATCGAGACCACCACCGGTCCCCTGGGCCAGGGTCTCGCCAACGCCGTCGGCATGGCGCTGGCCGAGCGCATGCTGGCCGAGCGCTTCGGTTCCGATCTGGTCGATCACTACACCTATGTGATCGCGGGCGACGGCTGCCTGATGGAAGGCGTCAGCCACGAGGCGATCTCGCTCGCGGGCCATCTCAGGCTCAACCGGCTCATCGTCCTCTTCGACGACAACCACATCTCGATCGACGGCCCCACCTCGCTCACGGTCTCCGACGACCAGCTTGAACGCTTCCGCGCCTCGGGCTGGGCGGTCGCCGGCGTGGACGGCCACGACCCCGAGGCGGTCGCCGCCGCGATCGCCGCCGCCAGGCAGAGCGACCGGCCCTCGCTCATCGCCTGCCGCACCGTGATCGGCTATGGCGCACCGAAGAAGGCCGGCACCGCCGCCACGCACGGCTCGCCACTGGGTGCGGAGGAGGTCGCCGGCGCGCGGCAGAAGCTGGGCTGGCCCTACGCGCCGTTCCAGATCCCCGAGCCGATCCTGGCCGCCTGGCGTCAGGCGGGCGCGCGCGGCGCTGCCGATTACGCGGCCTGGGCCCAGCGCCATGCCGATCACAAGGAACGCGACGAGTTCGACCGGCGCATGGACGGCGCGCTGCCCGAGGGCTTCGCGGACGCCATCCTCGCGGCCAAGAAGGCGGCCTCGGCCGAGGCGCCCAAGCTCGCCACGCGCCAGTCCTCCCAGCGCGTGCTCGAGGCGCTGGCGCCGGTCATGCCGGAGCTGGTCGGCGGCTCGGCCGATCTCACCGGCTCCAACAACACCAAGACCAAGGACATGGCCGACATCACGTCCAAGAGCTATGGCGGCCGCTACATCCATTACGGCGTGCGCGAGCATGGCATGGTCGCCACCATGAACGGGCTGGCGCTCCATGGCGGCGTGGTGCCCTATGGCGGCACCTTCCTGGTCTTCACCGACTATTGCCGGCCTTCGATCCGCCTCGCGGCGATGATGGGCCGGCGCGCCGTCTATGTGATGACGCACGATTCCATCGGGCTGGGCGAGGACGGCCCCACGCACCAGCCGGTCGAGCATTTGGCGAGCCTGCGCGCCATGCCGAACCTGCTCGTGTTCCGCCCCTGCGACACGGTGGAGACCGCCGAGTGCTGGGCACTGGCGCTCGCGGAGGCGAACGCGCCCTCGGTCATCGCCTTGACCCGCCAGGCGGTGCCCACCTTGCGCACGCGCCACTTGGACGAGAACCTGTCGGCGCGCGGCGGCTATGTGCTGGTGCCGGCCGGGCAGCCGCGCCAGGTGACCTTGATCGCCACCGGCTCCGAGGTCGCCATCGCCGTCGAGGCGAGAAGCCGGCTCGAAGCCGAGGGTATCGGCGCCGCGGTGGTGTCGCTGCCCTCATGGGAGCTGTTCGACCGCCAGCCCGCCGCCTATCGCGAGGAGGTGCTGGGCGCCACGGCCGTGCGCGTCGCGATCGAGGCGGCGGCCGCCTTCGGCTGGGAGCGCTATGTCGGCCCCAAGGGCGCCGTCCTCGCCATGCCGGGCTTCGGCGCCTCGGCGCCGGCCAGCGATCTCTACAAGCAGTTCGGCATCACCGCCGAGGCCGCCGTGAAGGCG
>JBMONF010000072.1:10172-22943 GCA_049323455.1 Pseudomonadota bacterium
GTCACCCCCTCGGTGGCCGCTGTTTTGGCGGCCACGGCGCGGCTGTAGGTAACACGCGAAATCGGAAGCGCGAGGAGAGCCACCCCCACCCGGCGCTACGCGCCGACCTCCCCCGTCGAGGGGGAGGTGAGACAGAGAGGCAGCGCGATCACTCGCCTCCCCCCTTGAGGGGGAGGCCGCGAGCGACAGCGAGCGGTGGGGGGTGTTTTTCCGACCTCCGACAGTCAGGATTAAGAACAACGAGGGAGCTTGCCATGCCCGTTCGCGTCGCCATCAACGGCTTCGGCCGCATCGGCCGCCTGGTCTTGCGCGCCGTCCTCGAGAGCGGCCGCCAGGACATCGAGGTCGTCGCCATCAACGATCTGGGCCCGGTCGAGACCAACGCCCATCTGCTGCGCTACGATTCGGTGCACGGCCCCTTCCCCGGCACGGTCAAGACCAAGGAGGGCGCCATCGACGCCGGGCGCGGCTGGATGACGGTCACGGCCGAGCGCGATCCGGCCAAGCTGCCCTGGAAGGCGCTCGGCATCGACGTGGCGCTCGAATGCACCGGCATCTTCACCAGCAAGGAAGCGGCCTCCAAGCATCTCGAGGCCGGCGCCAAGCGCGTGCTGATCTCGGCCCCGGCCACGGGTGCCGAGCTCACCGTCGTCTATGGCGTGAACCACGACAAGCTGCAGAAGGCGCACCGGATCGTCTCCAACGCCTCCTGCACCACCAACTGCCTGGCGCCGGTCGCGGCCGTGCTGCACAAGGCGGTCGGCATCGAGCGCGGCTTCATGACGACGATCCACAGCTATACCGGCGACCAGCCGGTGCTGGACACGCTGCACAAGGATCTCTACCGCGCGCGGGCCGCGGCGCTCTCGATGATCCCGACCACGACGGGGGCCGCCAAGGCGGTGGGCCTGGTGCTGCCCGAGCTCGCCGGCAAGCTCGACGGCACCGCGATCCGCGTGCCGACCCCCAACGTCTCGCTGGTGGACTTCAAGTTCACGGCCGCGAAGGAGACCTCGGTCGAGGCCGTCAACAAGGCAATCACGGAGGCGGCGCACGGCAACAGCCCGCTCAAGGGCATCCTCGCCACCAACGACCAGCCGCTGGTGAGCTCGGACTTCAACCACAACCCGGCCAGCTCGACCTTCGATCTCAAGCAGACCCAGGTGATCGAGGGCCGCTTCGTGCGCGTGCTCTCCTGGTACGACAACGAGTGGGGCTTCTCGAACCGCATGTGCGACACCGCGGTCGCCATGGGCAAGCTCGGGTGAGGCGGCGGCTGTCCCGATTTATTTCAGATTGCTCGATCCTGAAGGGCTCCGGCGGCAACGCCGGGGCCCTTTTGCTTTTGGGCGGGAGCGGCAAGATCGAGCTGCAGAGGTCCTGCGCCTTCGATTTCACTGGCGTGGCTTTTCATAATCACAGCGGTATCACTTTGATTTAAAATAGAACAATTAGATCGGGTCTGGAGCGCCACTGTGGCTGACATGGACGAAAGCAAATTCCGGCAATCACTGGAGGCCCTTGCCTGGCGGATTTGCTCCGTCGGTCGACAGCCAGTGGCAATCGATCAAGAAGACGGGTCTCTGTTCGAGCAAGCGATACGCAATGGAACCTTGCTTGAAGACGAGCAAGGAGTGCGATTCGCTGATGAGACGGCCATGGTGAGCGCCGCTACTCAGCATGTCCTACACACGCAGCGCGCGCAGCTTTTGAGCAGCCCGAAAGCGTGCTTCGAAGGCCTCCACGAGATATTCCGCAATGAGATAGGTAAGGAACCCGCTGTGTCGGGGCATGTATTGGCGGCGCTACACAACGCCGGCCGCCTTGATGCTTTTGCCTGGGGACGACAAGCCATTGAAGCCGGCGTCCATGTGTTCGACGTCCTGCACGTTATGAAAGGCGCGATCGCTTTGTTTGAGGACGCGCCGGCGGAGGCCGTCTATGAGTTCTTCGTCGGGCACTATGAGCATGTCAAGAATGACCTTTTCGGCGGCCTTCTCTACGCCGAGCTTCCGGCGTGGTTAGCTCGGCATGCAGACACCGCGCATGAGATAAAGCGGTTGCATGAAGCGAAACCACAGGAACGCAGTGCAAGCCTCTACGGGTGCGCATTACACGGGCTCATCCTTCAGGATTTTGTCGGCGGATTCGCATTAACGCTCGCTGCCATGCGAAGCCAAAATCCTATGATTGCGGGGCCCGCGCTCCACATTCTCGGCTTGGCCGACTACTGCAAAGCCGGGAATTGCGGAGCGGTTGAGAAGGTCATCCAGGAGTGCAGGCAGATCTTGGACAGCTCAGGCCACCCCCTCCTTGGCACGGCAGTCAGCACATTGGGGCGCCTTATTACCATCAACGAAGAGACGGTCGTCGAGCTGCTTTTCAAAGCAGCAAAGAGTGAAGCGCCCGAGGCATTGTACGCGCTCTCGGAGATGCTACTTCGAACACAAGACGTGCTGGAAAGCAAAGGTTGGTTTTGGCCGCTCTTTCTTCACCTCGCAGCAGCCCAAATAGAGCATCGCGGTATCCTGCGGAACATCGACTCCATCCTTATGGGCTGGGTAGCGGATCCGATTCGTCAGTCGCAGGTACTTGAATTTCTTAACGCTTGGATCGCTAGGCAATCAAGCCAAACGCTGCGAGAGGGGGATCCAGAAACATACTTCCCATCGATATTTCATGAACTGGCGAAGCAACCACAACTATTGAGCAAGGCCTTGACCGGCTGGCTCCTGGAGGACGACAGCCGTTACCCATTGATTGCGCATAAAGTCATATTGCACTTTCGAACCGCGGGTATCGTGTCACTATCCTTGGATCCTTCGCTGATCGATGAGCTAAAGCCGAATGAGATTCGATTTCTCCTACGGCGCATCCTCGGGTATGTGATTGGCGACGAAGTGCAGATTCATCTCGTCTTTTCACTGGTGCGCAGCCGAGATGCGACGGAACGGACCTTCCCATGGGTCAGCGAAGCACTTTGCAACCAAGTCGGCTACGATTATCCCCACCAAGCGATCGAATTTCTCAAGAAACGCCAAACCGCCCAGGATGAAGCAGACGATGTCAAGGCGCTGTGTGCCGACATCGCGTCAGCAATTCAGGCTCGATTTGATGCCCTGGACGCTCTCCCGCGGCTCAAAGAATTCCAACCCAGTTCATCGAAAGTGCGCCGCTTTGCAAAAGCCCGACAAAAACAGATGAATGAGGCTCTGGAGGAGGCAAGCAAACAGTCCATAGTTCGTCAACTGGTGACAAATGTGGTCCTGAAAGCGGGCCGCCGGACGTTTCAAAACTTCAACGGTCGCTATACCGAGCCGATGCAATTAAAGGAAATGTCTCACGCCGTGGCGTTACCTCGCAGCGAGATTTGCGATCCGGCCGGAGCCGCCCGCGAGCGGCTTCTTTACCGAATGGCAAAGAAGGACACGCCGTGAGACTCATTCTAGCTGAATACCTGCGGATGTTGCGCGAGTCTGGCGAATTCGATGCTCTGCTTCCGGATCTCCTCTTGGCCATGAATATTGTACCCATCAGCAAGGTGCAGGTGGGAGTGCGACAAGCAGGCGTCGATCTTGCAGCCGTAGGCCCCAACAAGGATGGACAGAAGATACTCTGGCTCTTTGTTCTAAAGCGTGGCGATCTCGGCCGTCGGGATTGGGACAGCACAAAACAGTCGGTGCGCCAGTCGCTTGATGAAATCAAAGATGTGTACTTGCGAAATAACGTTGCCCCAGAACATGCGGGGCTACCTGTGAAAATCGTCGTAGCAACAACCGGAGATTTCAAGCAAGACTTCGAGCAGCAACGAGTGGGCTATGCGGGCGCGAGCACTCAGCCGGGACGCGAGTATGAGTTTTGGAACGGCGATCAAATCGCCACGCTCATGGAAAAGTATCTGCTCGATGAGTATGCGCTCCCGCCAAGCGCCAGATCCAGACTGCGGCGTGCGCTCGCGCTGATCAGCGAACCAGACTACGAGTTGGATCACTTCCATGCACTTCTGCAAACGCTACTCGAGTGGGACCCTGACAAAGCCACAAAAGTAGAAAAGACTGAGAGTGACCATCTTCGTGCCCTTCGGACAATCAGCCTGGCACTTGGCATTCTCTGCCGTTGGGCTGCACAGGATGGCAACCTGAAGAGTGCGGTTATTGCTTGCGAGCGAACCCTTCTGTGGAGCTGGGATGCGATTTGCCGCAGAGGACTTTCGGAAAATCGAAGCATCATCCACGCATACCGGCGAATCATTGATATCTATCTCAACACGACAGTCGAGTACTTCAATAAGGTTCAAGCCCACCTACACACCGAAGACGCCTTGGCTCGATACTGTCGTGAATGGGCGCTTCTCGCCGAGCAGATTTTCGAAGAGATCGGGCTTGTTGCAACTATTGGACTGAGCCACTTTTTGTGGGGAACGGCAACGCGGGATGAGGAGCGGGTGCAGGGCGCCAGAACTGTGGCGAGCACATTATCCGCTTTCTTGACCACTCACCGCGCTTCTGGATCTCCGTGCTACGATGGTCAGTCCATTGATGTTGCTCTGGCACTGACGCTTCTCATGGTCGCCGAGCAAATCGAGCCAGCCAAAGCTTGGCTGCGAGAATTGAGCAGCCGTTTGACCTTCGGGTTTCGATCGGGCAGATGGTTCCCAATATCGACTGACTCCTTCGATGACTTGGTAGAACTGGAAATCGATCGGGATGATGTCGATATGGAAAAGCTGAAGGAGACGTCTTGGATGGTGCCCATCCTCGCGCAGTGGATGGCGGTGTTAGACGTGGAGGACGCTTACAGGAACTTGGCAGACCTCCGCCGGGATGGGCTTAAGGGCACGTTTTTGCAGCTTTGGTATCCCGACGAGAAAACCGACTCGTACCTTTATCGCGGCCCTGCGCATTTCGAAAGTGGCATTGCCGAAGCGCCAATCGATCTTCCTCCAACTGGGGAGGAAATGCGTTCGGCGATGAAAAGAACCCGCGTCGAATCCCCCGTCAAAGATCCGATTGTCTCTTCCGCAGCTAACGCAGGCATTGGGTGGCTCGACTTCATCGCCTGCCGCCACTTCCGGACGCCTCCGGACCCTGCCGTTTGGCAAGCGCTCGCCAACGTTTCAACGCCAGATTCTGCACCTACGTGACCGATTTGTAGCGCTGCCTTGATTTTGTGGTGCCGATTGTTTCCACTCGACCGCTAGAGGCCGGTTCGCGACAGCAGGCCCACTGCTCGCCCCTACTCCCCCGGCACCTGGACGGTGATCTTGATCGAGGAGAACCAGGCCGCGAGGTTGGCGATGTCCTCGTCGCTGAGCGACTGCGCCACGATCGACATCTGCGGGTCCTTGCGCTCGCCGGCGCGGAACGCCTTGAGCTGCTTGGTCAGATAGAACTCGGTCTCGCCGGCGATGGTGGCCGCGTTGGGCACGCGCGCGACGCCGTCGATGCCGTGGCAGGCGCGGCATAGGGCGGCCTTCTGGCGGCCGAGGGCGGGATCGCCCGCGGCGGCTGCCTGTGCCGCCGTCGCGAGCAGGGCCAGGATCGCGAAAGCCGTCAGTCTCATCGGTCGCTCGGCAAGCGGCATCGGTCTCAGCTCCTTCTCGCTATGCAGGCCATTGTCTTGGTTTAACAGAGCGCAGCGCCCCCTCACCCGGCTTCGGGTAAGGCTCGGGCTTCGGCCCTCGCCCAACCCTCCGCAAGCCTCTCCCCCAACAGAGTTGGGGGAGAGGGCAGGGTGAAGGGGTGTTCGATCAAGGCTTCTTGTACGAGATGCGGTAGACGGCGCCGGCGAAATCGTCCGATACCAGGATCGAGCCGTCCGGTAGCTGCGCGACGTCGACCGGGCGGCCCAGATATTCGCCGGTGTCGGGATCGAGCCAGCCCTCGGCGAAGGGCACGCTCTCGGCCGAGCCGTCCTCTTTCAGCCGCGTGAACATCACGCGCGCGCCCACCGGCGTGGTGCGGTTCCAGGAGCCGTGCTGGGCGCTGAAGATGCCGCCGCGATATTCGGCCGGGAACATCTTGCCCGTGTAGAACGTCAGGCCGAGGTCGGCCGCATGCGCGACCTGCTCGACCTGCGGCATGACCGCATCGGCCGGCGGGTCGGAGTCCTTGTACTCGACCGTGCGGACGCTGCCGCCGCCATACCAGGGGAAGCCGAAATTCTGCCCCGGGCCGGTGGCGCGGTTGAGCTCGCCCGGCGGGACGTCGTCGCCCATGCCGTCCACCTGGTTGTCGTTGAACCACAGCTCGCCGTTGGCGGGATTGAAGTCCATGCCGACCGAGTTGCGGATGCCGGTCGCATAGACCTCGCGGTTCTTGCCGTCGCGATCCATGCGGACGATGCCGCCGATGCCCCACTGCGTGTAGAGATCGAGCTTTTCCGCCGGGGGCACGTTGTAGGGCTGGCCCAGCGCGATGTAGAGCTTGTTGTCCGGACCGATGCGGCAGACCCGGGCCGTGTGGTTGTAGGATTCCTCCTCCGGCGGGATCAGCTTGCCCTTGTCGACCACGACGAAGGCCGCCACGTCCGGCCCTTCGTAGAAGAACTCCGCCGCCGGGAAGACCAGCACGCGGTTCTGCTCGGCGACGTAGAGGAAGCCGTCCTTGGAGAAGCAGACGCCGTTGGGAAACACGAAGTCGATCGAGGGCGCGAACACCTTGACCTCGTCGGCGACGCGGTCCTTGTTGCGGTCGGTGACGGCCCAGACCTTGGTCTTGCGCGTGCCGACGAAGACCATGCCGGTCGAGGGACCGACCGCCATGTGCCGCGCATCCGGCACGACGGCGTAGAGGGAGATCTCGAATCCGGGCGGCAGCTTGATGCGCTGGAGGTTCTTCTTGATGGCCTCGGCGTTGGGGCCGGTCTGATCGATCGTCTCCATCTGCAGCGAGGTCCCGGTCGTCTTGAATTCGCCGAGCTTCTGCAGATTGTCCTGCGCCACGCCCGCGGACGGGGCGGCGATCGCGATCCCGAGCAGGATCGCGGGTGCGACGAGAGTATTCCACTTCATTGGTGTTTCCTCCCTTTTGTTCTTGAACGTTGTGGGAATTGGCCTGGCAATCTCTCCTTTGTGACAAGATGCCCACACGCAGCGCAGGAATTATTGCCGAGAATCCTGCGGCGGCAAAGCTTCCGCGGCGCGATACTCCGGAAATGCCGGGACGCCGGCACCGACAATCCCATCCTGTAGTATCGGGCTATGACATCGCCTCCGCCCTCCGCCCGCTTCGCAGCCGCAGCAACGCGCGGTCATGCGGCTCATACGCGCGTGGAGCACAATAGAGTTCGAGCGAGCGCAAGCCCCCTCACTCTTCCCTCTCCCCCACTGACGTGGGGGCGAGGGTTTAGTTCCTTGGTCCTCTCCCCCGAATTTCGGGGGAGAGAGTTGCGGAGGGTTGGCCGCGGGCGAAGGCCCGCTCTTATGTTTGTTCGCCGGCGAAGCCGGCCTGCGAAGCCGAGCCTTACCCGAAGCTGGGTGAGGGGGTCGGCCCTGCTCGATATGAAGACATTCTAGACGCGCTTGATCTCGATCGCGGGCGGCGTGCGCAGCGTCTGATAGACCACGCAATAGCGCTCGGTGAGCTTCATGAGCGTGGCGAGCTTCTCCTCATCGGCGTCGGTGTCGAGCGCGAAGGCGACGCGGATCGCGCGGAATCCCACCGGCGCCTCCTTGGCGACACCCAGCGTGCCGCGGAAATCGAGATCGCCCTCGACCTCGACGCGGCCCTCGCGGATCTCGATGCCGAGCGCCGTCGCCACCGCCTTGAGCGTGACGCCGGCGCAGGCCGCGAGCGCCTCCAAGAGCATGTCGCCGGAGCAGGCCTGAAGCCCGGTGCCGCCGGTCGCGGGATGCAAGCCCGCCTCCACCAGGCCGCGGCCGGTCTCGACCTTGCAGGCGATGCCCAGCTCGTCGAGCCGGCCCTCGGCCCTGAGCGTGACCAGCGCCGCGTCCGGGCTCTCCCGGTAGCGCTCCTTGAGCGGCGCCTGCATGGCCTTGAGCTCCTCGGCGCGCATGGGGTCCTCCTTCGTTGCTCGACGAGGCGCCATTAAAGTCCGGGCGCGCAACCCTCGCAATGCGCCCCCTTGAGATCGGCGACCGCTGCCGCATCACGAAGCCGTGTCATGAGGGCGTTGCGTCGGGCGCCGCGCTGCTATCATCGGCACCGATGCCCGCCCCGCCGCGAAAGCCGAAACGCTTGCCGCACCCGCTTCCGCCCGCCGTGACGGTGGGCGATCTGGCCGAGGCCGTGGCCGCGCTCGCCGCGGCCAAGGCGCTGAAGCGGCCGGTCGCACTGTTGAGCCCACCCGAGGCCGCCCTCTGGCTCGGGCCCGGCTGGCTGGTCGCGGTCGCGATCGAGGCCGTCAAGGCGGTGCCGGGTGCCCAGTCCTTCACCATCCTCGACTGCGCCGACCGGCCGGATCTGGCGCAGGCGGCCCTGCGCCAGGGCACCGACGCCATCGTCTTCACCGGATCGCCGCGCGTGGCGGCGAAGCTCGCCGACATCGCCCGGGCCTATGGCGCGACCTTTCTCACGAAGCGCCCGCCGGCGCTCGAGCTCGCAGGCCAGGCCGACGCCGCGGGCGCCTTGCGTCATTGGTTGGGCGCGGATTGAAAATCTCCACCCCCTCGGCTATGACGGCGCGCGAATTTCGCCCCCTCGATTCCGACCGCCATCGGGAGTGCCCGCCCATGAAGATGACGCCCAAGGTCCGCAAGATCCTGTCCTGCTACGAGAGCGACAATCCGGGGACGAAGGCGAACCTCGCCCGCATCCTCATGCAGGGCCGTCTCGGCGGCACCGGCAAGCTGGTGATCCTCCCCGTGGACCAGGGCTTCGAGCACGGGCCCGCCCGCAGCTTCGCCCCCAACCCGGCGGCCTATGATCCGCACTACCATTTCCAGCTCGCGGTGGACGCGGGGCTCTCGGCCTATGCCGCGCCGCTCGGCATGATCGAGGCGGGTGCCGACAGCTTCGCCGGCCAGATCCCGACGATCCTGAAAGTGAACAGCTCCAACAGCCTCGCCGCGGCCAAGGACCAGGCCGTCACCGGCTCGGTCGGCGACGCGCTCCGGCTCGGCTGCTCGGCCATCGGCTTCACCATCTATCCCGGCTCGGAGCACTGCTTCGAGATGATGGAGGAGATCCGCGAGCTGGCGGAGGAGGCGAAGTCGGTGGGCTTGGCCGTGGTCGTCTGGTCCTACCCGCGCGGCGGCGGGCTCTCCAAGGAGGGCGAGACGGCGATGGACATCACGGCTTATGCCGCGCACATGGCGGCTCTGCTCGGCGCCCACATCATCAAGGTGAAGCCGCCGACCGAGTTTCTCGAGCAGGCCGAGGCGAAGAAGGCCTACGAGAAGGAGAAGATCGACATCGCCTCCCTCTCCAAGCGCATCGCCCACGTGGTGCAGTCCTGCTTCAACGGCCGGCGGCTCGTGGTCTTCTCCGGCGGTGCCGCCAAGGACATGCAGGGCATCCTCGACGAGGTTCGCGCCATCCGCGACGGCGGCGGCACCGGCTCGATCATCGGCCGCAACACCTTCCAGCGGCCGCGCGAGGAAGCGCTCAAGATGCTGGATCAGATCATCCGCATCTATAAGGGCGAGGAGTAGGCGGCCTGCGGGCGGTCGGCGCGAAACCGGAGCCCCGCCCATGGCCGAGCAGGACGCAGAGGCGCCGGCTTGCCGGCTCTATCTCGCGGGACCGCCGGCGTCGGACGCGGGCGGCTTCGCCGCATTCGAGACGCATCTCGCCCGGGCGCTCGAGCGCGGCCTCGACATCGCCTGTTTGCGCCTCTCGGCCGACGGCCTCGATGACGCCGCGGCCCGCGCCCTGCTATCCCGCGTCGGAGCGCTGGTGCAGCCGCAGGGCGTAGCACTCTTGGTCGAGGACCGCCCGGACCTGGTGGCGCCGGCCGGCCTCGACGGGCTGCATCTGAGCAAGCCGCCCGCGCGTCTTGCGGAGTTGCGCAGGAAGCTCGGGCCCGACCGCATCCTGGGCGTGGCTTGCGGGCTTTCGCGCCACGCGGCGATGGTCGCGGGCGAAGCCGAGGCCGACTATGTGAGCTTCGCGGGCGAGGCGGAGGGGCTGGCCGAGATGATCGGCTGGTGGGCAACGCTCATGACCGTGCCCTGCGTGGCCGAAGGCGTCGTCGACGGCTCTCAAGCCGAGGCGCTGGCCGCCGCGGGCGCCGACTTCGTCCTGCCGGCTCCGGCGCTCTGGGCCGAGGCCGATCCGGTGGCGAGCCTTCGGGCCCTGACCGAGGCGCTCGCCCGCGGCTTCGCCCGGCAACGCTGACCCGCCCGGCGGGTCGAGCCCGTCGCCGCTGCCTCGTGTGGTGGATTTGAAGTTCCTAAGCTTTCGATGGCATCCACGTCCAGGAACTTCAAATCCGAAAACCAGCTAGATTCAATAAATTGCGAGTGTGGCTTTGAATCCGAAATTCGCTCACGGCCTTGCCCCCGAGATGAGGCGAATTTCGGATTCGCCACACTAGTCGGAAACCCGGCCGATGAAATAGTCCTCCAGCAGGCGTCGCGCAGCGCCGGAGTGAGGCCGGCCGCGGTCCTTGGTGTCGAACCCTCGGGTAGCATCCTTCCCGCAATATCGAAGGATGGTGTCGGGGTCGGCGGGATGCTCCCCGATGTAAGCCGTCACGTCATAGACGCGCCCGGCGACGATCAACCAGCAGCTCGACGCCGAATCGTGCCGGGCGATCTCCGCGGTCGTGTAAAGCTTCTCGGCGGGCGCTGCGGGCGGCTCTTCCGAGACCTGCGGTGCCGGGGCCGGCAGCCACGAGGCGGCAGCCCAGATCGCGGCCATCGCGAGCCAGAAGCCGATGCTGGCGAGGAGCACGAGACGCTTCATCGCAAGTCGAACCTTTCGGCGTGGATGTCGTCCGACGGAACTCCCCTGGCGCGCAGTTGGCCGGACAGATCCCGCACCATGCTCGGCGGCCCGCACATGAAGAACTCCTTGCCGGAAAGCGGTCCGCTGTTCGCGGCGATCCGATCGGCAGAGAGAATCTCGCCGCGATCGGCGAAAGCCGTAATGAGACGGAGGCGGGGCAGGCGCCGGACGACGCGCTCGATCTGGCCGAGCCAGGTGGCGTCCGCGCGGCCGGCAGCCGCGTAGTAGAGATCGATCGGCGGGCCGGTATCGGCCAGGCTGTGCAGCATGGACAAAAACGGCGTGATGCCGATGCCGCCCGCGATCCACACCTGCGGCCGGTCCGCTTGGGCCAGCCTGAGGAACGCGCCGAACGGGCCCTGAACGCGCGCGATCACGCCCGGCTGCAACGCCTGCATCCGCGTCGTGCAGTCGCCCAGCGCCTTGACGGCCAGGCGCATCAGCGGCTCGCCCGGACGGGAGACGATCGTGAAGGGATGGTATTCGCCGCATCCGTGATAGCCGGGCTGCGCATCGAACGCGGTGAAAACGAACTGGCCCGGCTCGAAGGCGAGCGGCCTGTCGACCGGCTTCAGTCCCAGCTCGACGACGCGATCGCCCAGATGCGTCACCTCGGCGACGATGTACCTTCTGCTCTCGGCCCGCCCGTGCTCGATCAAGGCACGATAGGCGAACGCCGCCACGCCCATCGCCGCCCAGGGTGCCAGCAACATGTGGCCCCAGCCGAAGCTCGGCCGAACCATGACGATGTGGCCGAGGGCGAGCAGAAAGGCCAATCCTGACGTGACGTGGAGCCATTTCCAGCTGGCGTAGGCCAGGCGGGCGTGGAAGCTCGCAAGCAGCATGGCCATGAGCCAGAGCAGCGCGATCCAGCCGATAAAGAGCGCCGGCCGGCCCGGGCTCGGGACGGTGGCGGCAAGCGCCAGGGCGCCGTCGCCGGCGAGCAGGTGACCCATGCCGAGCGCCACCGGGTGCAGCAGCAGGCTGAGAAAGGCCGACAGGCCGGTCAGGTGATGGGCGAAATAGAGGCGATCGAGGCCGCTGAAGGCGCGCGCAAGCCAGCCGACGCGGAGCATCAGCACGAAGCTCGCCGCAAAGAGCCCGGCGCCGAGCAGGGCGGCCACCTCGCTCAGCCCCAAGAGGACATCGGACCAGCGCCTGACGGCGGGATCGGCCAGGAGCTCGGCGATTGCCAGCCAGCCGGGAAGCCCGCCTGCGATCAGGGCGAGCGTCGGCGTGACCCGCTTGAGCGGAAAAATCTTCAACGGTCGTAACCCATCCGTGGCGCTGGAGATGGAGATAGCGAGTGCGCCGCCGGTCGATCGGAACGGGGCTGACCGGCAGCGTCGGAGAATTGCCTCTTCATGGCCGGGCGGGGCGCCTTATCCGAGCGGATGGCGCCGAAATCTACCTTGACCTGCATCAACGTGAAGAGGCGCGACGCGCCGGGCCGACCCGCTCCCGGCATCGTCTTTCTTGGCTGCGTCATCCGAGCCGGATGCTGCAGGGCTCCAATATCGAGCGGCAAGGGTGCTTCGGGCCCTGGCCGAAGCGGTCGCCCGCGGCGTCGCCCGGCGAAACTGATCCGCCCGGCCGCAGAAGCTTCTCCCCCGACCGCCGTTTTTCTCGCGGCGCCGGCCGGACGGCGACCCGGAAAGCCGTTTCCTCGGAGCGGATTCAATTTGACCGGAGACACATCCCCCTCACCCAGCTTCGGGTAAGGCTCGGCTTTCAGCCTCGCCAACCCTGCGCAACCCTTGTATCTGAAGGGATGAGTGGCGGGGAGCAGCGAATCAGAGTTGATTTGCCGGAGCGGCGGCGCCGCCGCTCCGGCAGTCGCGGGCCGGTGACCGTAAACCCT
>JBMONF010000073.1:0-1787 GCA_049323455.1 Pseudomonadota bacterium
GAATAGTTCGCCTTGAGCATGTCGTTCGAGAGATATGCATAGGGCACGCCCAGAGCCGCCGAGACCTGCAGCAATGTGCGATACTGGAACGGCTCGTAGGTCTGGCCTGAATCCGCGGGAGCCGAGGTTTGCACCTCCTCGCCCGGCTCCAGCATTGTGATCTGGCCGGGCTGCAGGTCGATCGTGCGCTCGTCGTTCTCGTCGCGCCCTTCCGCGGCATCGAGCGGTTCGGCCGGCGCCGGCGTCGTGATGAACAGCGCGTGCATCGCCGCGACCTTCTTGCGATCGAGCTCAGCGTCGTCGTACTGATCGAGCAGGAACAGCTTCACGATGCCGGCAGCAAACCGGGATACGCCGCGCAGCTGGCCGGCATCGACGGGGTCGATGACGTGCACGATCTCGGATGCCGGAACGCGCACGGTTTCGCCGGCAAGGCCGGGATCCGTCATGTCACCCGGGTGCCGCCGCAGGAAGTGATAGGCGATGCGCCGCCCGATCGCATCGAACTCGATCCCCTGCCGGATGACATTCCCGCCCGGTGCCACCTCGTTGCGATTGAGCGGCAGCATCTCGGAGGGAATCATCTGCAACTGCAGCGGGACCGAGAGTCCGTCCTGCGGCCGGCGCGGCCGGAAGCGAAAGAACACCTCGCCCGCGACGAACACCTCGCGCGCGGCGCGGCGCTGCAGGCCGTAGAAGTCCGTGAATCCTTCCGCGTCAGCCTCGTCGGTCCAGTCGAGCCAGAGCTTTTGGACTTGCGCTTTGACGCCGGCATCCTTGATCAGCGACGACGGCTTGATACCGGCGCCGACCACATTGCCGGCCCAGCTCTCGATCGCGTTCGCCGCATAGCCGTTGTTGCGCACGAGCCAGCGGGCGCGTGCCGTGATGTCGGGACCGGCTGCAGCGATCAGCGTGTTGAGATGCGCTCGGCTCGGCTGAAAGCCTTTCAGCCTGCGGTTGGCGAGGCCTGCCTCGAAGCCGCCGATGAAGGCGCCGACCCGCCGCCGGAACTGTTGCAGCGATCTGAGCACTCACAGTCCCTTCGACGCAGAGGTGAGAATGCGACGCCTGCGGCCGCCCTCTTGTGCCGCCGCAATCCGGCGTTCGAGATACGTGATGGCTGTCGCCATCTCGGCATCGGAGGCATAGGTGACGCGCCGGCCCTCGATCTCAACCGTGCGCACGCCGCGAAAGCGCGCGGCAAGCAGCACCTCGCGCTGCGCCGTCAACTCTTCGAGCGTCATCACCGATGCTCCGGGGCAAGCAGGTGAATCCGATCCTTGAGCTCGGCAAGCGTTGCTTTGATCGCGGCCACATCGGCGCGCAGCTGCGCGACAATGCGCCGGCCGGCAATGTCGTTATCGACCTTGTCCTCAAGCGCGAGCAGGCGCGTTTCGAGCTTAGCCTGGCTCCCCGCCGCCCAGGCCACGAGCTTGATGAGGGCCGCGACCACGGCCGCGGCATGCGCGAGCAAAGCCGCAATCATCGCCCATTCGGCATTGCTCACAGGCTCTCTCCCTCATGTCAGATCAGGTAGCTGGAGCGAAACACCCGTCGCGGGCGGCGCTCCGGCTTGCGACGAATAATCCCGGCACGTGCTTGTGTTTCGGATTCAGCATTCGTCGGCTCCAGTTCATCGTCCTGCGAGACGCAGGCCTGTCGTTCAAGATCGCGCCACATCGCCTCCGACCAGCGGTCGGCGCCGGCGATCCAGGCCGCCGCACGCGCGTAGACCCGGCAGTCGAGCGCTTCGTTGCGTTCCCTCAGCTTCTGCCATTCGAGCC
>JBMONF010000074.1:0-1700 GCA_049323455.1 Pseudomonadota bacterium
CGCCCCAGCCGTCCCAGCTGGCGATGTAGCCGCCCTGCGGCAGGTTCCAGCCGAACATTCCCGAGCCCGTGTTTCGGATCTGCATCCAGTCCGGGATGATATCCATCTGCGTGATGCCTTCGTTGCCGTCGGAATCGCGCGCGGTCCGGATCAGCGCGGCGGCGGAGGCGATGCACAGCTTCTGCCGGTCGAGCGACCCGGAGACCGGAGCGCAGGCCCAGGCCGCGAGCGCGCCGATCACGGCGTTCTGAAGCGAGGGGTCCCAGAGGTCGACATTGCTGATGCGCGCCGTGTAGACCGCCTCGGCGCGCGGCGCGTTGGTCAGGATGACGCGGATCTGGTTCTGGTCGGCGTCGGTATCGACCGCCGGCACGAACGGCATCGAGGTGTTGACGCTCGGCATGAAGTTGACGCCGACATTGGTCATCAGCGGCGCGACGCCCGGCGCGGCAAGGCTCGGGCGCGGGATCAGGAAGCGAACCTTCAGGCAGTCGGCCGGATAGGCGTATTCGTAGCGCCAGGGAATCGGCGGCGCCGGCAAGTCACCGCTCGGATTCTCCGGCGTGCCGACGGCCGCCTTGAGCAGCGTCAGCGTCGCCTGCTTGCGCGCGCAATTCCAGTGCGCCGCGCGAAACACGGCATCGGCCTGCAGCTGGTACAGGCCAGCCATCGTCGTCGCCGCGATGTTGTTCGGCGGCGACGGCGGGTCGAGGCCCGTGATCTGCGTGCGCGCCACAATCTGGCCAAGGGCCAGATTGCAGAGCGAGACGGCGTTGGCCATGGACTATTCGGCCGGCGGCTTGACTTGCGGATCGCCCGCGACCTCGCCGGTCTCGGGATTGCCCTCCGCGCGCGCGGAGGGATCGATGGCAACGCCGTCGTCCTTCCGGGCGACGTCAACGTCGCGCGCGGCGCAGGCCGCGGCATGTGCATCGGCTTCCGCGATCGCTGCCGCCTCCCGCTCGTCGATCGCGGCGCTCTCCTCGTCGCTCAACTCGCGGTACAACGGCTCGTTGACGAGCTGTCCCGGCGCGTTGCCCGGGGCGGCATTGCTGCCGTCGGGCCGCTGCGAGACCGTCCGCTGGGGACCGACCTCGCCTTCGCCCAAGGTGAACACATAGCCCGGATCACGAACCGCGCCGTGCATCTCGGCGCGCGCCGTCAATCGATATCGCTTCATGTGCGTGTCACTCCGTTTGCGGTTTCCCGCCCCATGCTCGTCGCGGCGATCACTCGCCGTCGTTGTCGGTATCGGTCACCTTGCCGGCGCCATAGAAGCGCTTGCGGCGCGCTTCCGACTTCTCGATCTGCACCTCCGCGGCGTCGACCGCGGGAACGCCCATGTCCGTGATCTGCAGTTCTACGTTGCAGCACTGGCGCTTCGTGCCGTCCGGATTCTCGCTCTCGTGGATCGAGGCCGAGGTCACCTTCGCCATCGCGACGAATTGCATGGACTCGCCGACCTGCGGCAGATCGCCGTCGAGGCCGAGCTTCTTCAGCGAATCCTCGTCGAGGCGCAGGCACAGCCCCCAAGGGTATTTCGGGACGGAGGGGACGGCCATCTCCTTCGCCTCGACCTTCTGCTCTTCCGGCGTGTGGGCCATGCTGACCATCTTGGCGAACATGCTGATCTCCGTTGAATGAAAGCGACGGCTTCTCTCGATTGGCGTATGAAGGGCTCGTTACACCCTGCCCGCCGC
>JBMONF010000075.1:0-1690 GCA_049323455.1 Pseudomonadota bacterium
AACCGCGCTCACCCCCTCAGATCAGAGGGCGCCCATGATCCCGTGGAATCCGTGCCCACCTTCGCGTGGAATCCGCGCCCACCTTGCCGTGGAATTCGTGCCCGCGATCGCGTGGAATTCGCAGCCAGCCGCCGGCGCCGTTCCGCGTCACCCCGCGCGGCTGGGCCGGTCCGAGCTTCCTGGCCATGCTGCTGTTCGAGACGTTCGGGCAGCACCAGCCGCTCAACCGCCAGGCCGAGCGCTACGCCCGCGAGGGCGTGCCCTTGAGCCTGTCGACGCTCACCGATCAGGTGGGCGCCGGCGCCGCCGCGCTCATGCCGCTCTTCCAGCGCCTGGAGGCTCACGTGCTCGCCGCCGAGCGATTACACGGCGACGCCACCACCGTCCCGGTGCTGGCCAAGGGCAAGACCGCCACCGGCCGATTGTGGGTCTACCTGCGCGACGACGGCCCCTTCGCCGGGCCCGCGCCGCCGGGCGGGGTGTTCTACTACTCGCGCGACCGCAGAGCCGAGCATCCCAAGACGCACCTGGCGGACTGGCGCGGCGTCCTGCAGGCCGACGCCTATGGCGGCTACGGCGACCTCTATGCGCCCGATCGCCAGCCCGGCCCCGTTCTGGAGGCGAGCTGCTGGGCGCACGGCCGCCGGAAGATCTTCGAGCTCGCCGATGTCGAGACGGCCGCCATCCGGAAGGCCCGCGGCGAGACGCCCAGGCCGGTCTATCCCCTGGCGCTGGATGCAGTGCAGCGGATCGACGCGCTCTTCGCCATCGAGCGCGAGATCGTCGGCCTGTCGCCGGCCGAGCGCTTGGCCGTGCGCCAGGTCCGGAGCGGGCCGGTGGTGGAAGAGCTCGAGACCTGGATGCTCCAGACGCGCGACAAGCTCTCGCACGGGCACGACCTGGCCAAGGCCATGGGCTACATGCTGCGCCGCTGGCCGTCCTTCACCCGCTTCCTCAGCGACGGACGGATCTGTCTGTCGAACAACGCCGCCGAGCGCGCCTTGCGCGGTGTGGCATTGGGCCGGAAGGCGTGGCTCTTCTGTGGATCGGATCGCGGCGGCCAGCGCGCCGCGGTCCTCTACAGCCTCATCGTCTCCGCCAAGATGAACGATGTCGATCCGCAGGCCTGGCTCGCCGACGTGCTCGCTCGACTGCCCGCCTATCCGGCCCATCGGATCGATGAGCTGCTTCCGTGGAACTGGAAGCTCGAAAAACTGCGAGCCCAACCCGCGGCCGCCTGACCATGCAGCGCAACAAGGTGCACCACGTCCACACCGTCGAGCGCGTCGCCAAAAACCTCGGCGTCGGCGAGGATCTCATTCATGAGCTGACCCTCGGCCTCGAGCCCGAAGACGGCGTCATCTGGGTCTACAGGGCCGACGACACTGACGGGACCTTGGCCTTCACCGATGAAGGCGTCGAGGAAGTTCAGCTCTTCCTCGAAGAGACAATCGCGTCACCCAACCAAGAGCTTGATCCCAGCGCCGCGGCGCACCGCGGATCGATACCCTGCGGCCTTCACCGGATGGGTACGATGGAGCGGGTGAACCGGGAGATCAAGCGTCGCACCGAGGTGGTCGGCATCTTCCCCAACGAGGCCGCGCTCGCCCGCCTCGTCGGGCGCCATCCTGCTCGAGCAGTCCGACGAATGGGCCGTCCAGCGCTCCCGCTGAATGCCGCTGGAAAGCTT
>JBMONF010000076.1:0-1686 GCA_049323455.1 Pseudomonadota bacterium
GAGGCGGCCGGCCGCAAGGCGATGCACCGCCCGGCCCCGCGCGAGGCGGCAGCCCCGCGCCCCGTGCCGAAGGCCAAGGCGAAGGCATCGGCGAAGGCCCCGGTCAGACCGAGCCCACGCACGGCCGGCGAAGCCGACGATCTCAATCTAGTGGCCGATCTCCTCGTCCGCGCCCGACGCGCCGGGGCCGATGCGGCCGACGCGCTCCTGGTGCGCGGCACCTCGCTGTCGCAAGCGGTCCGGCTGGGAAGCCCCGAGAAGCTCGAGCGCGCCGAAGGCCAGGATCTGGGCCTGCGCGTGCTGGTGGGCAAGCGCCAGGCGGTGGTCTCGACCAGCGATTTCGGTTCGGAGCTGCTCAACGAGCTGGTCGAGCGCGCCGTGGCGATGGCGAAGAGCGTGCCCGAGGATCCCTTCATCGGCTTGGCCGATCCGGCCGAGATCGCGCATGGCTGGGCGGCACTCGACATGGCCGACCCGGTCGAGCCCGACCCGGCCTGGCTGCTCGAGGCCGCGCGCGCGGCCGAGGAGGCGGCGCGCGCCGTCAAGGGTGTCACCAATTCCGAAGGCGCGGAAGCGAGCTGGGGCCGCTCGCAGATCGCCTTCGTCGCCTCCAACGGCTTTGCCGGCGGCTACGCCGTGTCGCGCTACGGCGTCGGCGTCTCGGTGCTGGCCGGCGAAGGCACGGCCATGGAGCGCGACGACGATTTCACCGCCGCCGTCTATCGCGCCGACCTCAAGGACCCCGCGCTGGTGGGGCGCAATGCCGGCGAGCGGGCGGTCCGGCGCCTGAACCCGCGCAAGGCCGGGACGGCGAAGCTGCCGGTGCTGTTCGAGGCGCGCGTCGCCAACAGCCTGGTCGGCCATCTGGCCGCCGCCATCAACGGGGCCGCCATCGCGCGCGGCACCAGCTTCCTCAAGGACAAGATGAACGCGCGCATCCTGCCCGCAGGCGTCGACATCATCGACGATCCCTTGCGCCGGCGGGGCTTGCGCTCGCGCCCCTTCGACGGCGAGGGCATCGCCGGGCAGCAACGCAAGCTGGTCGAGGACGGCGTGCTCAAGAGCTGGATCCTCGATCTGCGCTCGGCGCGCCAGCTCGGCCTCAAGAGCACCGGCCATGGCGCGCGCGGCACCTCCTCGCCGCCCTCGCCCGGCGCCACCAATCTCTACCTGGCACCCGGCCGCAGGAGCCCGGCCGAGCTCATGGGCGAGATCGAGCGGGGGCTCTACGTCACCGACCTGCTGGGCTTCGGCGTCAACGGCGTCACCGGCGACTACAGCCGGGGTGCTGCCGGCTTCTGGATCGAGAAGGGCCAGCTCGCCTATTCGGTGAGCGAGATCACCATCGCCGGCAATCTCAAGGAGATGTATCTGGCGCTCGAGGCCGCCAGCGATCTCGAGTTCAAATATGGCACCGACGCGCCGACGGTGCGCATCGACGGCATGACGGTGGCGGGGAAGTAGGCGAGATTATTCCTTTCGGACTGGGCGCGCTTCTATCGCCCGTTGTCCAACTCCGGCTGCGGCTCGGCTTGTCACCCCCTCCCTACCCTCCCCCGTCGAGGGCAGGGCAATCGCATGTGGCTGCGGAGCGGATTTCCTCGCCCTTCGAGACGGGCCTTCGGCCCTCCGCGAGGCGTGAGGAAATCCGCGAGATTTCGTGAGACCCCCTCGTCCTGAGGAGGC